>CAVVDF010000012.1:0-77179 GCA_963746995.1 uncultured Actinomycetes bacterium | reverse complement strand
GGAGCAGCGACGGCGTTGGATCCCGCCCTTGTGTACCGACGATCCTCCGATGACCGCGCTCGCGATCACCGAACCGGGTGCGGGCTCGGACGCCGCCGCCATCGAGACGACCGCCACGAAGGTGGACGGCGGCGGCTATCTCCTGAACGGCCAGAAGACGTGGGCGAGCGGCGCCCCTGTCGCCGCGTACTACCTCGTCTACGCGACGGTCGCACCCGGCACGCGCGCGAAGGGCATCACCTCGTTCATCGTGGAGTCGGATGACGAAGGGTTCACGCGTGGCGAGAAGCTCCCGAAGCTCGGCTCGCGCTGCTATCCGACGGGCGAGTTGTTCTTCACGGACTGCTTCGTCGGGGACGACCGGCGGATCGGCGGGGAGGGCCAGGGGTTCTACGGGGTGATGCGAGCGTTCGATGCGTCTCGCGTGACGCTCGCAGCGAACTCGATCGGGATCGGGCGCGCGGCGATCGAGTACGCCGTCGAGTACGCCAAGCAGCGCAAGGCTTTCGGCAAGAAGATCTACGAGTTCCAGGCGGTCAGCTTCCGGTTGGTCGACGCAAGGATGGCCATAGACCAGGCGCGGTTGATGATGTTGCACGCGGCAGATCTCGCCGACGCGGGGGAGCCCTTTGCGACCGAAGCCTCGATGGCCAAGCTCGCGGCCTCGGAGGCGGCGTGGCAAGCGACGAACGCGGCGGTGATGACCCTCGGCTCCTATGGCTACTCGCGCGAGTACCCGGTGGAGAAGTGGCTGCGGGACGCAAAGCTCGAGGAGATCTACGAGGGCACGAGCGACATCCAGCGCCTGATCATCTCGCGCGCGATGTTCACGTCCGGCTGAGACGCTTTCCCGCCAGTTTTCAGCCTCGCAATCGGGCGCCAGCGGGGTCGTAGAGAGGAGCGTCGACCACCTCGGCAAGGACGATCCGGTCGAAGACACGGATGGACACGCCGGTGCCTGCGGTCGCTCGATCGACCGGCAGCGACGCGAACGCGATCGAACGGCCGACCGCGTAGCCGATGCCACCACTCGTCACGCGACTGATCACCCGGTCGCCCTCGAACACCGGCTCGTTGCCGATGACCATCGCTCGCGGATCCGCGAGCGCGAGACAGGCGAGCGTGCGCTCGCTCGACGCAGTGCGAGCCGTGGCCGCGTCCGCGCCGAGGAATCCGCCGCCGTCGCGCATCGCCCACGCGAGGCCCGACGACGCGGGGTCGTCCTCCGGGGTGATGTCCGAGCCCCAGGCCCGGTAGCCCTTCTCGATCCGCAGTGAGTCGATCGCGCGGTAGCCGGCGGGCGCGATGCCGTGCGGCGCACCGGCCGTCATCAGCGTGTCCCAGACGTGCACCGCGTACTCGGCTGGGGGATAGAGCTCCCACCCGAACTCGCCGACGTACGTGACGCGCAGCGCCCGACACGGGGCGTCGCCAACGGTGATCGAGCGAGCCTGCATGAACCCGAACGTCAGGTCGTCGGCGCACGCGCCCGCGAGCACGTCGCGCGCACGGGGCCCCCACAAGCCGAAGCACGCCATCGAGGACGTGACATCGCGCAGCACGACGTCCTCGTGGTCGCCGCGCTGGCGACGCAGCCATGCGAGGTCGTGCGCCCCGAACGCGGTCCCGGTCACGAGCAGGAACCGGTCGTCCTCGAGCCGCGTGACCGTGAGGTCGCACTCGATGCCGCCCCGCTCGTTCAGCAGCTGGGTGTAGGTGATCGAGCCGGGAGGCCGGTCTACCCGACCCGCGCAGACCCGCAGTAGGAACGACCCTGCGCCGGACCCACCCACCTCGATCTTGGCGAACGACGACTCGTCGAACAGGGCGACCCGTTCGCGGCACGCGAGATGCTCGGCGACGATCGCGGTCGACCAGTGCTCACCCGCCCAGCCGATCGGCCGGCGGTCCTCGTAGGTCGGGTCCTCGTTCGAGGCGAACCAGTTCGCGCGTTCCCAGCCGGCCTTCTCGCCGAACGACGCGCCGAGATCGGCGAGGCGCGCGTAGGTCGGCGCCATCTTCAAGGGCCGCCCGGCGAGGCGTTCCTCGCCCGGGTAGTGGATGTCGTAGTTCGTCGCGTAGATCTCGTAGGCGCGGACCTCGGCGTAGCCGCGCGACCGGTAGTGGGGGCCGAACCGGCGGATGTCCATCTTCCAGAGGTCCCACGTGGGCTCGCCGTCGACGATCCACTCGGCCATCACCTTGCCGATCCCACCGGCGCCAGCGATCCCGTGTGCACCGAAGCCCGCCGCAACGTAGTAGCCCGCAAGGTCGGTCTCCCCGAGAAGGAACTCACCGTCGGGACTGAACGCCTCGGGTCCGTTGATCGAGCTCGCGATGCCTGCGCTCGCCATCGTCGGCACGAGGGAGGCGGCGGCTTCGGCGATCGGCCCGAATCGCTCCCAGTCGTCGGGCAGCAGCTGATGGTTGAAGTCGGCGGGCGGGCCGTCGTGGACGCGCCACGGTTTCGGGTTCCGCTCGTAGCCGCCCATCACCAGGCCGCCGCCGGCCTCGCCGCGGAAATAGATCAGCCGGTCTGGGTCGCGCATCGTCGGCAGGTCGGCGGGCACGCCGGCGATCGGCTCGGTCAGCACGTACATGTGCTCGAACGGCACGACGGATATGTCGACGCCGGCGAGTTGCCCGATCTGCCACGCGTAGATCCCACCGGCGTTCACGACGACGTCGGCCGCTAGGAACCCGTGCTGGTCGGTCTCGACGCCGCGTACGCGCCCGCGTTCGATGCGCACGCCGGTCACGCGCGTGTGCGTGCGGATCTCGACGCCGCCGCGGCGTGCACCCTCAGCGAGCGCGAAGGTCAGGTTCGACGGGTCGAGCTGGCCGTCGGTCGGGAGCCACGCAGCGCCGAGGATGCCCATCGGGTCGAACAGCGGCCAGCGCTCGAGCGCGGCCTCGGTCGAGACGATCTCGAGCGGTAGCCCGAAGGTCTGGCCGCTGCCCGCGAGGCGTTCGAGCTCCTGCATCCGTTCGGGCGAGCCGGCGAGCCGGAGTGAGCCGACCTCGCGCCACCCGATGTCGACGCCGGTCTCGACGGTGAGCCGCCGGTAGAGCGCGGACGAGTACATCATCATCCGCGTCAGCGACACGCTCGAGCGCAGCTGCCCCACGAGCCCCGCGGAGTGGAACGTCGAGCCGCTCGTCAGGTCGTCGCGATCGACGAGGAGTGTTCCCGTGCCCCAACCGCGCTCGGCGAGGTGGTAGGCGATCGACGCGCCGGCGACACCGCCGCCGATCACGATGACGCGGTGGTCGTTCACCGGTTCAGGTCGGCTCGCGCGAGGCGGCGAGGAGGTCGTCCATGGGCAGCCCAGCCGCGGTCGTCAACAACCGATCGAAGTGCTTCGTCGCGTAGGCCTCGAAGTCCTCGTCCAGCGACGAGATCGCCTGCTGCACGACTCCCCACATCGCCTCGCGGAAGTCGGACATCACCCGCATAAGCGCGAGGCGCGCCCGGTGGCGATCCCGCACCTCACCGTAAGCGCGGGCGAGTAGGAGCTCGTCGGCCGCGCCGTCCAGATCGTTGTTGACCGAGAGGTTCCCGAGATCGAAGAACGGGTCGCCCATGCCCGCGTACTCATAGTCGACGATCCAGGTGTGATCGCCGTCGCGCAGGAAGTTCGCGTTCAGCAGATCGTTGTGGCACGTCGTCAGCGGCGGGGGGTTGACCCCGAACGCAGCCTCGATACGGTCGGCGATCGCGTGCGCGTCGTCGAACGTCGCGGGTCGGGTCACCCCGCGCGCCTCGGCCGTTTCCGCGTAGCCCTCGACGATGCGGAACACGTTGAACGACGACGGGATCGGGGGGCTCGCGTGGAACGCACGCAGGGACCGCATCACGGAGCCGAGGACATCGTCGCGACGGAGGTCAGCCGTCGGGATATGGGTGCCGTCAACGAAACGCGCGACGAAGCAGCCGGATTCGGGAAGGAACGCCACGACCGGCGGGCCGACGCCGGCGTCGGCCGCCAGCTGCGCGGCTCGCGCCTCGTTCGCCCGATCGATCCCGAGCAACTCGGTGTCGCGTCCGGGAACGCGGAGCACGTAGCGCGCGCCGTCGCGCGTCACGACGAAGTTACGATTCGTGATGCCGCCCGCGAGCGGCTCGATCTCGAGGTCGCCGGCCGCCCACCCGGGAACCGAACGGGCGATCGCCCAAACGGCGTCGTCGCTCATCCGCGTTCGAAGTAGCGGGCGAGCTCCCAGTCGGTCACGACCTGGTTGTCGAAGATCACCTGCTCCTGCTCAGCGGTGTTCAGGAGGTGCTCGTAGACGAAGTCGCCGAAGGCCTCGCGCGCGACGGCCGATCCGCGGAACGCGTCGATCGCCTCGTGCAGACTCGTCGGCACCCGTGGGACATCCTTCGCCTCGTAGGCGTTGCCCTGGAACATCGCCGGTGGCTCGATGCGGTTGCGGATGCCCCACATCCCGCTCGCGATCGTCGCCGCGAAGGCCAGGTACGGGTTCGCGTCGGCCCCGGGCAGCCGGCACTCGACCCGCGCGCTCTTGTGCTCGCCCACGGTGCGGTAGCCCGCCGTTCGGTTGTCGCGTGACCACACGATGGCGGTCGGTGCCCAGGAGGCGAGCTGGTAGCGCTTGTAGGAGTTGACGAACGGCGCGTACAGCCACGTCATCTCGCGCGCGGTCGCCATCAGTCCCCCGAGGTACCAGCGATAGGTGTCGCTCATGTGGTGCTGGCCGTCGTCGGCCCACATCAAGCTGGCGGTGCCGTCGGCGCTCCACACGCTCGAGTGCAGATGGCAGCTCGAGCCCGCCTCGGCCATCGTCCATTTCGCCATGAACGTGATCGCAACATCGTTGAGTGCCGCGATCTCCTTGGCGCCGTGCTTGTACAGCGCGTGGTTGTCGGCGTTGGAGAGCGCGTCGGAATAGGTGATGTTGATCTCGTGCTGGCCCTTGCCGAACTCGCCCTTGCTGAATTCCACGGGGATGCCCGCTCCGCGCATGCCGTTGCGCACCTGGCGGATGAACCACTCGTCCTTGGTGGTCTGCAACATGTGGTAGTCCATGATGTAGCTCGAGCTCGGCCGGGCCTCGCGGTAGTCGCGCTCGGCAAGCGCGTCGAACGAGTCCTTGAACAGATAGAACTCGAGCTCGGAGCCGGTCTTCACGAGATAGCCCATGGCGGCGGCCGCTGCGATCTGATCCTTCAGGATCTGGCGTGGGGCGACCGCGGTCGGCGAGTTCGTCTCCTCGTCGGCGATGTCGCAGACCACCATGGCGGTCTTCTCGATCCACGGGCATCGCCGCAAGGTCGTGAGGTCCGGGACCATCCGGAAGTCCCCGTAGCCCGTCTCCCAACTCGCGTACTGATAGCCGGGAAGGGGCTCCATCTCCATGTCCACTGCCAGCAGGTACAGGCAGGCGTGCAACCCTTCGGCGCCGAGCACCTCTTCCAGGAAGAAGTCGGGCAGGATGCGCTTGCCCATGAATCTGCCCTGCAGGTCGGTGAACATGCAGAGCACGGTGTCGATCTCGCCGGTATGGGCGAGCTCGGCCAGCTCGTCGACCGTCAGCATGCCCTGGGTCTGCATCGAACCTCCTCGTCAGACGCGAGAGGCGCGGTCCTCGCGGGACCGCGCCTCTCGACGGCGCACCTTGCTTCTTAAACGGCTTCGAGCTCTGCCTCGATCGCGGCCAGCTCCTCGGGAGATCCTTGGACGACCGGCCCGGTGAACCACTTCCGCGCGGAGAGCACCCACCACAGACCGATGATCAGGAACAAGCCTCCAACGACGACCGGGGTGTAGTTGAACACGTCGATGAACTTGACCGACGCGGTCTCGGCGTCGTTGTCGAGGTCGCCCCAGTTGAACTGCGGCAGACACAGGATGATGCAGACGAACGCGACCCAGATAACGGCGATCCAGCCGATGATCCTGCCCTTCGCGCCGAGGGTCCACGGACCGGGCTTGAAGGCGTCCTTCGCCCGGAGGCGCAGGAACGTCGGCACGACATAGGCGATGTACAACCCGATCACGCCGATCGCGGTGACCGCGTAGTACGCGACGATCGACCCGAACCAGTAGGCGGGCGCGACCAGCAACCAGGCGAGCACCGCGGCCAGCCAGATCGCGTTGGTCGGTGTGCGTGTCCGCTTGTTGATCGTGTGCCACCACTTGTGACCGGGAACCGCGCCGTCGCGACTGAAGGCGTAGATCATCCGCGAGTTGGCCGTGACCGAGGCCATCCCACAGAAGAACTGCGCGACCACCACGATCACCAACACGAAGATCGCCCAGTTATCCCCGAGCGATTGCTGGAAGATCGAGACCGGCGCCGCGAGGTTCGCGGTGATCGGATACTGGAAGCTCAGCGCCGCGAGGTAGCCCCCCTCCGGGGGGACCGCGTAGTTCACCGCCAGGAGCAGGATGTAGCCGAAGATCACGGAGATCACGATCGACTTCCAGATCCCCTTGGGTCCGGCGATATCCGCCCGCTGGGTCTCCTCGGTCATGTGCGCCGAGGCGTCGTACCCGGTGAGCGTGTACTGCGCAAGCAGCAATCCGATCAAGAAGATGTACGCCGTGATACCGAGGAACGACACCGGACTCGTGGTGAATCCCGAGTAGTTGACGAACCCGCCGGTTGCGGCCGTGCCGTCGACCGTGAGTGCTTGCGTGGAATCCGTCCAGCTGAACAGCGACGAGAAGCTCGTGTGCTCCTTCGGGATGAACACCAAGATGAGCATCACGACCAGGACGCCGAACACGTGCCACCAGACACTGATGTTGTTGAACATCGCGACGAGACGAACCCCGAACGTGTTCAGCAGCCCGTGCAGGATCAGCACGACGGTGTAGATCTCGAGCAAGATGATCTTCGTCGTGTCGATCCCGAAGGCGACGTTCAGGAACCCGCTGAAGATCGCGGCCAGGCCGAAGTCGATACCGGCCGTGATCGCCACCTGTCCGAGCATGTTGAACCAGCCCGTGAACCAGGCCCACGCCGGACCGTTGCGCTTGGCGAGCTTTGCCGACCAGTAGTACAAGCCGCCCGCCGTCGGATAGCTCGAGCAGACCTCGCCCATCGCGAGGCCGACGAAGGTGACCATGACTCCCACGAGAAGCCAGCCGTATGTCGAGCTGATGGGCCCGCCGATCGCCATCCCGAACCCGAACAGGGTGAGGCACCCCGACAGGATCGAGATGATCGTGAACGAGACGGCGAAGTTCGTGAACCCGCTCATCCCGCGCTTGAGCTCCTGGGCGTAGCCGAGCTCGTGGAGCCGTTCGACGTCGGATTTCGCGCCCGCGGGCGCTCCTGACGCGTTCGCGGCGTCGTCCATACCCAACCCCCTCTACTTGGGTGTGATCGGGCGTACTTCACCCTGCAGAGGCGGTGCTGTCAAACCGAGGTGGACGAGTCCTCCGGCGTCACGTACGCGGCCGTGATGCCGCCGTCGACGATCAGGCTGGCTCCGGTCATATAGCTCGCATCGTCCGAGGCGAGGAACAGGGCCGCCTTGGCCAGTTCCTCCGCGTGGCCGAGGCGGCCCATCGGGATGTGCACGAATCGCCGCTGTTTCTTCTCCTCGTCCGACAGGAGGGCGAGCAGGAGCGGGGTTTCGATCGGCCCCGGGCATAAAGCGTTGCACCGGATCCCTTGCCGCGCGTATTCGACCGCGATCTCTCGGGTCATGGCCAGCACGGCCCCCTTCGAAGCCGTGTACGCGGTCTGGGAGGTGGCGGCCCCGAGCCACGCGACGAAGGACGCGACGTTGATGATGGACCCACCGCCGTTCGCCAGCATCGCGGGGATGCCGTACTTGCAGCCGAACGCGACACCCTTGACGTTCACCGCGAGGACCGCGTCCCAGATCGATCCATCGGCGTCAGTGATCGATCCGTCGTCCAGCGGCATGATGCCTGCATTGTTGTAGAGCACGTCGAGCCGTCCGAATCGGTCGAGGGTCGCCGCCACCATGGCCTCGGCGTCGGCGTCCTTCGAGACGTCGGCGTGCACGTAGAAGGCGTGGTCGCCGATCCCGGTCGCCACCGTTTCTCCGGCCTCGTCGTTGACATCCGTCAGCACGACCTTCGCTCCCTCGGTCGCGAATAGTTCCGCGGCAACCTTGCCCATCCCGCTACCAGCACCGGTGATCAGCGCCACCTTGTTGTCCAACCGCATGTAGTCCTCCCGCAGAGCCCATGAGCCGATCGATGAAGCGTACGGTACGGTGCGCACCCGTGAAGATCATCGCGAAGGACGACGTTGCCGTGTTCATCCGTGACCACGGCGGCGACCTCTGGGTGTGGCTCGATCCGCACACGTGGGTCGGCGGTTCGGTCTACACCTACCTTGCGTGTGCGACCGAGCGCCCGGGCACCACGAAGGCGACGCGCCGCCTCCGATCAGCCCGCCGGCCGCACCGCTTCCATGCCTACGAGCACGACGGATACACGGTGCACCTCGCGTACGGGATGTTCGGCGAACCCGAGGAACTCCATCTGGCGATGAAGCGGTTCCCCAAGCGTCGTGTGGAGGCGTACTGGAACGGCGCGGTCTTCGTCGGAGACGACATCCCGCCGATGGGGGAGCGCTAGGCAGGCGGACCCGCGACCTTCGCGCGGATCCTCGACATGGGCCGGTCCAGATAGGCGAGCGGGATCTCGTCCACCCAGACGGTCTCCAGGGTGGCGGGGTCGGCACCGGCCTCGGTCGCGCGCTGCCGCGCGGCATCCAAACAGCGCTCGATCGCCGTCGCTCGCCGTGCGCCGTCAACATCGGCCACGAGGTCCGCCTCCCCGCCGACGGGCGCCGATGCAGCCCCGATCGCGTTGGCGACGTCTGCGTGCTCGGGACGGATCGTCGCGCGCGCACCCGGCAGATCCGGCGCGAGCAGAACGCCGCCACCGCCGATCACGACGACATCGATCGGATCGGCAGAGGTGCGCATCCGTTGGATGGCGTCGGCGACGGCCACGTCCGCCTCGGCGAGCGCGGCATCGTCGCGTCGGGCCCGTGCCGGGTCCGTACCGATCGTGGTCCGGCCGGCCGCGACGGCAACGTCCGTCAGGGTCACCGTCTCGCCCCCGAACACGCGCGCCTGCGTGCCGAGATCCGCGCCGACCGAGACAGGTGTGAGCCGGCCATCGTCGACGATCGTGCCGCCTCCCACCGCGACCGAGACGAGATCCGGCATCCGGAAGTTGGTCCGCGCACCCCCGACCGACACCCCGACGGCGGACTCGCGTGGGAATCCTTGACGCAGTGCGCCCACATCCGTGGTCGTCCCGCCCACGTCGACCACCAGGCAGTCGGCTCGACCGGTGAGCACAGCTGCACCCCGCAAGCTGTTCGAGGGTCCGGAGCCGATCGTGAGCACAGGCAGCCGGCGAGCGAAGGCGGGGGTCATCAGCGTGCCGTCGTTCTGTGTCAGGTAGGCGGGGACGTCGTCGCCGAGTCGCGCCGACGCCGTGAGGAGGCCGTCGACCACGGCCGTCATCACGTCACCGAGCGCCGCGTTGATGATCGCCGCGTTCTCCCGCTCCAACAGCCCGAGCCCGCCGATCTCGTGGCCGCGGGTGACCGGCAGGTCGGTCTCCGCCGAGAGCAGAGCAGCCGCCTCTCGCTCCTGGGCGTCGTCCAGCGGTGAGAACGTGCCGGTCACCGAGATCGCGCCCGCCGCGTCGCCGAGCGACGCGCCGAACCGGCGGATCTCGTCGAGATCCAGCGGTACCGTTCGGCCGTCGACCTCCACGCCGCCACGCGCGATGAGGATCGGCCCGGCGACCGACTCGCGCAGGTCGCTGGGCCAGCCGGCGAAGGGCGGCACCGCGAGCGTGCCCGGGGAGCCGAGTCGAAGGACCGCCACCCGCCGAAGCCCGCGGCGCTGGACGATCGCGTTCGTGGCGTGGGTCGTGCCGAGGGCGATCCGCAGGATCGCTCCGGCGGGTGCAACGGCGGCGAGCGCGGCGGCGATGCCGTCGGCCGGGTCGAGCGTGGTCGGGATCTTCGTCCGGGCGTGGACCTCGCCCCCAGCGGTCACCGCGACGGCGTCGGTGTTCGTGCCGCCGACATCGATCCCGATGGTCAGCGCCTCAGCCACGCGTCAGCTCCTCGACGGGGACGTACGGGTGGACGTAGCCGAACGCATCCGGACCGGCGACAGCCAGTCCCGCTGGCGTCCGCCAGATGGGTGCGCACGGGATGCCGATGACCGCGAGTCGCTGACCGAACCGGACGCGTTCCGTCGGGACGGCACGCCCGGTCGCGTCGTCGAGGAGGACGATCAGGTCTGGGACCACCGCCAGCGGGCGGCCGCCGCGCTCCACCAACAGATTCTCGTTCTGGACGTGCACGACGAGCGGCTCCGCCCCACCGTCCGAGAGCGTCACGGTGCCCCGAGCGAACCCGCCGGTCGTGCGCCTGTCGACGTCGGTCACGGTGCCCGTGGCCAGCAGGATGCCGTTCGCGGCCTCGAGCAGCCTCGCCCGCCCGCCCGTGCGGACCGCGCGGCCCAGGCGCAGGGCGAGCCCGACCGTTCCTTCCACCGTGGCACCACGAGCCTCAGCCGCCGTCATCACGAAGTCAGCGCCCATCGCGATACCGCCGAACGCCACCGTCACCGCGCGAACGATCCGCTCGTACCAGCCGGCGTCCACCGGTTCGATCGTGACGAGGTTGCTGTGCTCGTCGGCGAGGAACACCGGCGCGGGGGACAACCCGGCGACGTGCATCGAGACCTGCTGTCCTTCCGGAAACGCTCGGCCCATCCCGTCGGCGTCGACCAGCGGTACGCCGAGCTCGGCGGCGATGGCCACCGGTGTGACGCCGTTGCCGCCTCCGATCTCACCCGCCATCACGGCGGCGACCGGCGTGCCGAACCACCGCTCGACGGCGGCCGCGAGTTGCGCTCCCTCACGGCCCGAGCCGAGCTTCTCGATCCCGACGGTGGGCGCGCCCCAGCCGGCGACCGGCAGCAGCAGCGCGGTGTCGTCCAACGCGGCGAGGTCGACCACCTCGACCGGCCCGTGCGCCTCGATCGCGGCGGTCGCTTGCAGCACTGCTATCTCGACGTCGCCGCCGCCGCCACTCCCCAGCACGGCACAGCCCTCGGCCAGGTCGGAGATATCGCCGAGTCCCAGACGCATCAGCGGATGCTGTCACACCTGATTACGATGCGGTCATGCCGTCGTCCTCCCCGAAGATGCCCTCGGCGACCGCCCGGGCGCTTGCACGGATGACCGAGATCGGCGAGGACCTTGCGCACCACGGCGTGATGCCGGGCAAGATGTTCGGCGTGCCGTCGCTCAAAGCCGGCGGCAAGCTCCTGTGCAGTGTGTGGGGGGACGACCTGGCCGTGAAGCTTCCGCCCGATGTCCTCGAGCCCACGCTCGCGCTCGCAGGGGTGGAGCATTTCGAGCCGATGGCGGGCCGCGCGATGAAGGAATGGGCGCAGGTGCCGTTCGCGCACGAGGCTGGCTGGTCCGATCTGGTTGCGGCTGCATTGGGGTATGTGGGGAAGGGGTAGTGACATGACCGACCTGTTGTTGGTGCTCGGTGGTGATCGGGTAGCGGCCATCGAGGGCATGACCGCCGACGTGATCGAGCCCGCGACGGGCGCCCCTGGCTGGCAGGTGGCGCAGGGTTCCCCGGAAGACGCACGCCGCGCCGTCGACATCGCCGCGGCTGCGTTCGACGAAGGGTCGTGGCGCCGCATGAGCGCCCGCGAGCGCGGCCGCATCTTGACGAGAGCGTCGTTCCTCGTGCGCGAGCGGCAGGAGGAGCTCGCACGGCTGGAGGCGCGCAACGGCGGCAAGCCGATCGGCAACGCGCGCGCCGAGATCGATATCGTCGCCAACGTCTTCGAGTATTGGGGTGGGGCCGCGAACAAGATCGCCGGCGAGACGATCCCGATCGTGCCGCCGGGCATCGACGTCACCCTTCGCGAACCGGTGGGCGTCTGCGCGCTGATCACCCCGTGGAACTTTCCGGCAGTGATCGCCAGCTGGAAGATCGCGCCGGCACTCGCTTGCGGGAACACCGCGGTTGTCAAACCCGCGTCCCAGACGCCGCTCACCGCGCTCGCGCTCGCCGACCTCTTGATGGAGGCTGGTTTGCCCGACGGCACGCTGAGCGTCGTGCCGGGCCCGGGCGCCACGACGGCGATGGCGCTCGTGACCGACCCGCGCGTCGCCAAGATCTCGTTCACCGGCTCGACCGAGGTCGGCACGACGGTCATGCAGGCCGCCGCCGCGAACATCACGCGCGTCTCGCTCGAACTCGGCGGCAAGTCCGCGAACGTGGTGTTCGACGACGCAGATCTTGATGCGGCGATCGTGCCGTCGATGTGGTCGGTCTTCGATAACTCGGGCCAGGATTGCTGCTCCCGCTCACGGCAGCTCGTGCAACGCGGCATCTACGACGAGTACGTCGAGCGATTCGCGGCGGCGAGCGATGCGATCGTCGTCGGCGAGCCGCTGGACGACGCGACCCAGATGGGGCCGATGATCTCCGACGGGCAACGACAGACGTCGCTCGACTATCTGCAGCTCGGCGTCGATGAGGGAGCCCGGCACGTCTCGGGCGGCGAGCGGCCGGATGATCCCGGCTTCTTCCTGCGCCCCGCGGTGCTCGCCGACGTCGACAACGGCTGGCGGGTCGCCCAAGAGGAGATCTTCGGGCCGGTCGTGTGCATGATCCCGTTCGACACGGAGGAGGACGCGATCCGGATGGCGAACGACTCGCCCTACGGCCTGTCGGGCTCGATCTGGACGCGCGATCTCGGCCGCGCGATCCGGGTCGCCAAAGGCATCCGGACCGGCAACCTCAGCGTGAACTCGGCGAGTTCCGTGCACACCGAGGCCCCGTTCGGCGGGTTCAAGCACAGCGGGATGGGCCGCGAGATGGGGATGCATGCGGCGGCGCTCTACACCGAGGTCAAGAACGTCTACTTCAGCGAGGTGTGAGGTCTCGTGCAGGCGTGGCGTTCGGCGCTGCGCGGTGACCCACTCCCGTGGTTGCTCGACCCCGCCGACCCCGCCATCCGCCATCTGGCGCTCACCGAGCTTCTCGACGAGTCTTCGGACGAGCCCGCAGTGCGGCGTGCGCGCAACGCGGCGATGCGCACGGATCCGATCGCCGCGATCCTCGGATCGCAAGCCGACGACGGTTGGTGGGTGAAGCCGGGACCCGGGTACGGCCCCAAGTACACCGGCACCGTGTGGTCCCTGATGTTCCTGGAGCAGATGGGTGCCGACCCCCGCGATCGACGGATCGAGCACGCGTGCGACTACGTCCTCCAACACACCCAAGCGCCGAACGGGGGGTTCGGCTGGCGTTCGACCAACAGCTCGGTCGTGCACTGCCTGAACGGAAACCTCGTACGAGCGCTGATCGTGTTCGGTCGTCTCGACGACGCGCGGGTGCAGGCATCGATCGCGTGGGAAGCGCGGTCCATCACCGGTGAGGATGTCGATCGGTGGTATCGATGGGCCACGAGTGGCCCCGGCTTCGGCTGTGGCATCAACGGCACGCTCCCGTGCGGGTGGGGAGCGATCAAGGCCCTCCGAGGGCTTGCGGCGATCCCACCCCGACGCCGCTCGGCGATCGTGCGTCGCGCCCTGACGCAGGGCGCTGCGTTCCTGCTCGATCACGACCTGTCATCGGGCGGGTTCCCGACGGATTCCGACGTGAGCCCGAAGTGGGCGCAGTTCGGTTTCCCGTCGGGGTACGTGGCCGATGCACTCCAGGGGCTCGAGGTGTTGGTTGAGCTGGGGCACGGCAAGGACCCGCGGCTCGCGCCGACCGTGGACCTCGTGCTCGGGAAGCAGAACGAGCAGGGACGCTGGCGGAACGAGAGCGGCTATCGAGGCAAGCTCTGGGTCGATCTCGATCCCCCCCGCATGCCGAGCAAATGGGTGACTCTTCGTGCGTGCCGGGCGCTCAAGGGCGCGTATCGACCGTCTCGTTAGACTCGGCGCATGCCCGAACTCCCCGAGGAGCTCCGCACCAGGCCGCCGCGTCCGGCGGATCAGGAGCCCACCGCGATCCTGACGCTCGACGCCTACCTGCGCCTGAAGGCCGAGCTCGAGGAGCTCACCACCACCGGACGCGAGGAGATCACCGACAAGATCCGGGTCGCGCGAGAGCACGGCGACCTGAAGGAGAACGCCGAGTACCACGCGGCCAAGGACCAGCAAGGCCTGATGGAGTCGAGGATCCGCAAGATCCAGCACATGCTGCGCGATCCCGACATCGTCGAGGCGCCGCCGCACGCCGACGAGGTCTCGTCGGGCATGCTGGTCACGGTGCGCTCGCTCGATTTCGACGACGAGGACGACGAGACCTACCTCGTGGCCGAACACGCCGAAGAGCGGGCACCGGGCGCGCGGACCGTGACCCCCTCGTCGCCGATGGGCTCGGCGCTGGTGGGCGGCGCCGTAGGCGACGAGGTGGCCTACGAGGCGCCCGGTGGCACGTTCCGTTATCGGATCGTGTCGTTCGAGCCGTTCGCCGGCTGACGCGCGCGATGGGCGCCGACGAACGAAAGCGAACACACGAAGCGCCGCGCGTGCGCGACATGCCGGCGCCGCGGAAGAGCGAAGGCGCGGCGGGCGGCGCGGCGCAGCATCTGTTCGCCTGGCCCTACCGAGGGATCCTCGCGTTCCTGCTATGGACGGGCGTGAGTCCCAACCAGCTGACCTGGCTCGCGCTCGGATGCAACGTCGTGTGTGGCGCGTTGATCGTGGCCGGGCAATGGGGGTGGGCGGGCCTCGCGCTGATCCTCGGGGGCATCTGCGACGTGATGGACGGCTCGGTGGCTCGCCACCGCGGCGAGGTGCGCCGCTCCGGCGCGTTCATGGACTCGGTGTTCGATCGGGTCGCCGACATGATCTTGTTCTCGTGCTTGTTCTGGCGGTTGGCGAGCACCGGCGAAACCGTCGAGGCGGTGCTGGCGCTGATCACGCTGGTGGTGTCGGTCGGCGTGAGCCACGTCCGCGCCGAGGCCGAGGCCGCGAAGGTGGTGTTGAGCGAGGGGCTCTTCCAGCGGCTCGAGCGGGTGCTCGCGCTCGCGGTCGGGTTGCTGATCCCCGGGATGATGCTCCCGGTGCTGATCTTGCTCGCCGCCCTCGGGACGGCGACGGTTCTGCAACGCTCCTACCTGGCGGTGCGCGGGGCATGAGCGCGGAGTTCGTCCGGGTCGGGACGATCGCGGAGATCCCCGAGGGAGAGGTGCGTGCGTTCGACCTGCCGACGGTCCGCGTCGGGGTGGCTCACGACGAGCGGCGGCTCTTCGCCTTCGCCGAAACCTGCCCGGGGGCCGGCTGCGCGCTGGCGGAGGCCTCGTTCGACGATCGGTCGGCGTCTCTCACGTGCCGGGAATGCGACAGTGTGTTCGACCTGGAGACGGGCGAGCCGGTCGACGGGCCGGCCCGCGATCCTCTTCCGCTCTTCGCTGCGCGCGAGGACGACGGCTGGCTCGAGGTCTCGGTGCGGCCCGCCGGCTGAGGCTTCCCGCGTGCGGCGAGGCCGCGTTAGGCTCACGCCCCCAACACTGGAGGAGACCTCGCGATGCACGAGCAGACCCGCTTCGATCTGTCCCAGGACGAGATGCCCACCGCCTGGTGCAACATCATGCCGGCGATCGTGCAGGCGGGGATGCAGCCGCTGCCGCCGCTGCACCCGGGAACGAAGGAGCCGGTCGGGCCCGCGGACCTGGAGCCGCTGTTCCCGGAGGCGTTGATCCTGCAGGAGGTCAGCACCGACCCGTTGATCGACATCCCCGGCGAGGTGCTCGACATCTACCGGCTCTGGCGTCCCACGCCGCTGCACCGCGCGACGCGGCTCGAGCACGCGCTGCAGACCCCGGCGCGGATCTACTTCAAATACGAGGGCGTCTCGCCCGCGGGCAGCCACAAACCGAACACCGCGGTGGCCCAGGCGTACTACAACAAGAAGGCAGGCACGAAGCGGATCTCAACGGAGACCGGCGCCGGACAATGGGGCTCGGCGCTCGCGATGGCGTGCGCGTTCTTCGGGATCGACTGTCAGGTCTTCATGGTGAAGGCCTCCTTCGAGCAGAAGCCCTACCGTCGGATGTTCATGGAGACGTTCGGCACGGAGGTGGTCGCGTCGCCGTCGCCCGTCACGCAAGCGGGTAAGGCGATCCTGGAGGCCAACCCCGACTCGACCGGTTCGCTCGGGATCGCGATCAGCGAAGCCGTCGAGGTGGCCGCGACCAGTGGCGGAACGATCAAGTATGCACTTGGCTCCGTGCTCAACCACGTCCTCTTGCACCAAACGATCATCGGCCTCGAAACGAAGTTGCAGCTCGAGAAGGCGGGCGAGCGCGACCCCGACGTGGTGATCGGCTGCGTGGGCGGCGGGTCGAACTATGCGGGTCTTGCCTACCCGTTCATGGTGGACAAGCTCGCGGGTGTCACGCCGTCGATGCGGTTCGTCGCGACGGAGCCGGCTGCGTGTCCGACCCTCACCAAAGGCAGGTTCGCCTACGACTTCGGCGACACGGCCGGGATGACCCCGCTCGTGCCGATGTACACGCTCGGCCACACCTTCGTGCCGGCGCCGGTGCACGCGGGGGGACTTCGGTACCACGGCGACGCGCCGTCGCTGTCGCTGCTCGTGCACGAAGGACACATGGACGCGGTCGCGTACACGCAGAACCAGGTCTTCGAGGCGGCGATCAGATTCGCCAAGACGCAGGGCATCGTGTCCGCGCCGGAGTCCGCGCACGCGATCAAGGGCGCGATCGACGAGGCGATCGCCGCCCGCGACGCGAACGAGGAACGCGTGATCCTTTTCAACCTGTCGGGGCATGGCGCGTACGACATGCAGGCGTACGACGATTACCTGCACGGTCGGCTGCCGGAGTTCGAGTTCGATCCGTCGGCCGAGGAGAGCGCGCTGGCAGAACTGCCCGACGTGCCGCCGATCGCCTGAGGCTCAGCCGCCGTAGGTCTTCGGATCGAGGTCGAACTCCCCGGTGGCGAACTCGGCCACCTTGCGCATGAGCAGTTCGTAGCCATCGGCGTTGAAGTGCAGCCCGTCGGGGGCGCGGATCTCTTCGACCCGGCTCCCCTCGTGCCAGAAGGCGGTGTAGCCGCCGTCGGGGGCGGCGAAGGTGTTCCAGGTGTCGAAGTAGTCGACGTTCGGCAGCCGGTCGGCCACCGCACGGAAGATGTCGTTCTGCCGCTGGACGAAGCCCCAACGACTGCGGTCCCGTTGGTTGGGAAGGCCGACCCACACGACGTGTCCGCCGCGGCTCGTGGCGATCTTCGCGAACCGCTCCACGCGAGCTTCGTAGGCGGCGGGCCAGGGGTAGGTGCCGATGTCCTGCTCGAGGGAGCCGTTCGGCGCAATGAGGCCCTGGTTGTCGTTCTCGCCGACCATCACGATCACCAGATCCGGGTTGGCCCGATCGACGACCGCCTGCATCTGCGTCATCCAATCGAAGTAGTCGAGGCGGGCGAGCCCGGTCGAGATGCGGCCCTGTTTGAACACCTCGGTCCAGAACGGCCGGAAGACGTCTTCGGTGCCGAACCCGACGCCCTGTGCCAGCGAATCGCCGACAACCGCGATCCTCAGCTGGCGGTTGGGCGTTGGGTTGCGGATCGCTGTGTCCTTCACGATGGGCTTCGTGGGTTTGGGCGACACCGACGGCGCGGGCGGGAGCTCGTCGGTCCCCGCGTCCACGTCGCCGACGGCCCCGTTGGGGTCGCGGCCGGCAGCGCTCGCGGCCGCGTCTGTCACGGTTGTCAGCCCGACGTGGTCGCTCACCCAGGCGAGCGGTGCCAACAGCGAGAGCGAGATGCTGCGTCGCGTGCCGGTCGGGGCCGCCTGTGCCGAGCGCCGAAGCTCCGGCGCGTAGAGCAGCGTCCACGCGAGGAGCGCCACGAGGATGACGACGAACGCCCGCCCGGCGGGCATGGCTCTGCGCCTGCGACTGTTCTTGATCGTGTAGTCGTCGGTCGTCATCAGAATTGGAAGTAGATGAAGGGGGCCACACCGCGTGGTCCAAGCGTCGTGATCGCGAACAGCGCCACGGCGGCGGCGAGACCCATCGGTACCGGCCGCAGCTGCGAGATCGCCACCTGCAGCCGCTCAGCCGGCGCGTGAGGGATGAACTGTGTCGCCAACCCGATGCCGATCGCCAGCACGACTCGCCACGTGACGAGCTCGGTGGGGCCGTTCGCGAAGGTCAGCAGTCGCCCGAGCATCGCAAGCGCGGTGGCAACCGAATCGGCACGGAAGAAGACCCATGCGCCGCACACCAACGCGAAGGCCGCGAGCCACTGCAGGCTCGCCGCCCACGCGGTGTCGGGGACCTCCGCCAGGACGCCGCGATCGCGCATCGATCGTTTCCAATGCCCGACCACCAGGAAGACGCCGTGCAGCCCGCCCCACACGACGAAATGCCACGCAGCACCGTGCCACAGACCGCCGAGGAGCATCGTGATCATCAGATTCAGGTACGTGCGCCCGGTGCCCTTGCGGTTGCCGCCGAGCGGGATGTACAGGTAGTCGCGCAACCACCGGGACAGCGTCATGTGCCAGCGACGCCAGAACTCCTGGATCGATCGTGCGCTGTAGGGGCGGTCGAAGTTCTGCGGGAAGCGGAATCCGAGGAGCTTCGCGATACCGATCGCGATATCGGTATACCCAGAGAAGTCGCAGTAGATCTGCACGGCGTACGCCACGATCCCGACGCCGATCTCGAGCCAGCCGTGGCGGAGCGGATCGCCGAACACTTCGTCCACGATCGCCGTCGCCAGGAAGTTCGCGATGACCACCTTCTTGAACAGTCCGCCCAGGATCAGCCACCCCGCACCCACGACGTCGACGTGGCGCGCGTCTCGCCGTACGTCCAACTGCGGGATCAACTCGTCGGGTCGCACGATCGGGCCCGCCACCAAGTGCGGGAAGAACGACAGGTACAGCGTCACGTCGGTCCATGACGAGACGGCGAACTTCCCGTGGTAGACGTCGACGACGTAGCTGATCGCCATGAACGTGTAGAACGACACACCGATCGGGAGGATCACTTGGATCAGCGGCGGGCTGAACGGCAGGCTGAGCGCTGCCGCCGTGTTGGTCACGTTCACCGTGAAGAACCCGTAATACTTGAAGAACAGCAAGGGTGCGATCGTGAGCGCGACACCCACGCCCATGGCCCACACACGACGCCGTGGGTCGTCTTGACGCGACACCACGATCGCCGCGAGCTGGGCGATGACGGTCACCCCGGCCAGCAGAGGGATGTAGCGCGGGTCCCACCAGCCGTAGAAGACGTAGCTGGCCACGATCATGAACCACTTCCAGGTGCGTGCGTTGTGGTTCAGCACCCAGTGGCCGAGGAAGACCACGCAGAAGAACAGCGCGAAATCGACGGTAGGGAAGAGCATGCCCGCACGATGCTAGGGCACGGATGCGGCGTTCGTGTGCAGGCGTACGCGGCTAGGTCGCGACCTCGGCGAGACGGCGCTGCAGATAGCGACGCTCGGCCTCGTTGGTGGTGCGTTGGATCGCGAGCGCATAGGCATCTGCCGCGTCCGGCCTGCCCGCCCGCCGCAACAGATCGGCCCGAGCGGCATGGTAGAGGTGGTAGCGATCGAGGTCGTCGGCCAGGGGCTCCAGCAGCCGGAGCCCGGCGTCGGGCCCGTCGGCCATCGCGACGGCGACAGCCCGATTCAGCTCCACCACGGGCGAGGGTCGCAGCGAGGCGAGCGTTGCGTACAGCGACGCGATCCGCGGCCAGTCGGTGTCCTCGGCTCGCGGCGCCGCGCAGTGGCACGCCGCGATCTCGGCCTGCACCCGATACGGGCCGCTCGGGGCATCGTCGTTCAGCAGAGCGAGCCCGTCGTCGATCATCGTGTGGTCCCACCGGGCGCGATCCTGGTCCTCGAGGGTGACGAGGTCGCCCGCTTCGTCGGTTCGGGCAGCGCGACGTGCGTGCTGCAGCAGCAGCAGCGCGAGGAGTCCTCTCGTCTCCGGTTCGCCGGGGATCAGGTGATCGAGGAGCCGAGCGAGCCGAATGCTCTCGTCGCAGAGTTCCGCTCGCAGCAGCTCGCCGTCGGTCGCGGCATACCCCTCGTTGAACACGAGGTAGATCACCGCCCGAACCCCGTCGAGGCGATCGGGCAGCTGCTCGCGCGGCGGGACCCGATAGGGGATCCCCGCCTCGCGGATCTTGCGCTTCGCCCGCGTGAGCCGCTGGCCGAGCGTCGTTTCCGGCAGCAGGAACGCGCGTGCGATCTGACGGGTGCTCAGCCCGGCGACCGTGCGCAGGGTCAGTGCGACGCGCGCTTCGAGCGCGAGCGCCGGGTGACAGCAGGTGAACAACAAGCGCAGTCGGTCATCCGGGATCTCGTGCACGTCGTCCCCCATCGAACGGAGCTCGGCGATCTGTACGGCGGCCGCCGCCTTGTCGCGTCCGATCCGCTCGCGTCGCAAGCGATCGATCGCGCGGTTGCGAGCCGTCGCGAAGAGCCACGCGGTCGGTTCGCGCGGGATGCCGCGCTCGGGCCAGGTGCGCAGGGCCTGCTCGCAGGCCTCCTGCCAGACTTCCTCGGCGAGTTCGAAATCCCGCGTCACACGGATCAGGGTCGCGACGGCGCGGCCCGTGTCGTCCCGGAACGCTCGGTCGACGACCTCGCCGGCGGTGGTCATCCGTCGTCGTGGAGCGGACGCACCTCGATCGAGCCCGATCGCACGCTCGGGATCCGCCCCGCGATGTCGATCGCGGTGTCGAGATCCTCCACATCGATCAGGAAGTACCCGCCGAGCTGCTCCTTCGTCTCGGCGTACGGACCGTCGGTGACGAGGCGTTCGCCGTCGCGCACCCGCACGGTCGTCGCGCTCGTGGTGGGCGCCAGCTCGTCGCCGCCGAGCATCTGCCCCTTGGCGCCGAGATCGGCGGCGAGCGCCTCGTACTCGGCGTACACAGCTGCCCGCTCCTCGGGGCTCCCGGTCTCGAACGCTTGCTCGTCGCTGTAGATCAGCACCAGGTACTTCATCGGCTGCCTCCTTCGGTTCTGGGACGGTCCCACCCTGTCGACGAATGGGTGGTGGCGATCCCGACACCGTTGTGCGCGTTCGCGCTAGCCTGGTGACGCTATCGCACCCGACCGCACGAGGAGGCGCCACATGTCCCGCGACACCGATTGGCACGTGTTCGACAAGGCCTGCGAGATCACCGCGATGGCCGCCCGCGGGACCGCGGAAGAGGTCTCCGCGACGCAAGTGGCTGACATCTTCCGCGAGGTCCACAAGGCGTTGCGCGAGGTGGTCGACGAGATCGTCGCCTCGACACCGGCGGGCTTCTAGAGGAGCCCGCTCGACAGATCCCGGATCGACACGATGCCGACGAGCCGCCCGTCCTCGGTCACCGGGATATGGCGAAACCCGCCGGAAAGCATGTGGTGCAGTGCCTCCTCCGCGGTGGCCTCGGGTGGCAGCGTGGCGGGGTCGGTGGTCATCCAACTCGTGATCGCATGAGCGGCTGCGTCGTGTTCGGCAACGAGCGCCCGTACGATGTCGCGCTCAGTGAAGATGCCGACCAGCGCATCGTCACGCACAACGAGAGCCGCACCGACCCGATGGATGCTCATCGCCTCCGCGGCCTCGGCGACGGTTGCCCCCGGGTCCACCGTGACGAGCTCGGTTCGCATGAGGTCTCGGAGCGTCGACATGACCGTTCGTCAGCCTAGTCTGCGCCCCGCGGCCAGGGAAGCCGTGCGAGCCTGGTACGCGCCGCGCGCCAGGGCGTATCCGTGGCGACGAGGCCGACCGAGCGCGTACCGCACGCTCGTCTCCGAGCTGATGCTGCAACAGACGCAGGCGAGCCGCGTCGAACGGTCGTTCCGGGCCTTCGTCGGCCGGTTCCCAACCGTCCGTTCGCTCGCGGCGGCCGACCTGGCCGACGTGGTGCGCGCGTGGGCGGGCCTCGGCTACAACCGCCGGGCGGTGGCGCTGCATCGCGCCGCGCAAGCCGTCGTCAGTGACCACGGCGGCCGGGTGCCGACCGACCCGGCGGCGCTGCGGTCGTTGCCCGGCGTGGGGCCGTACACGGCGGCGGCGGTCGCCTCGATCGCGGGCGGTGTACCCATCGCCGCGATCGATGTGAACGTGCGTCGCGTCATCGCGCGGGTCGCATACGGGTCGGATGCTGCAACGACGTCGGTCGTCGCCGTCGACGCAACCGCCGCCCGGTGGGTCGATCGCGAGGATCCGGGCGCGTGGAACCAAGCGCTGATGGATCTGGGCCGCGAGCACTGCCGAGCGCGGCCACGCTGCGACGGGTGTCCGCTCGAGTCGGTGTGCCGGTGGCGTCGCTCGGGCGCCGCCGTGCCGCCTCCCTCGACGACACGGCAGCCGCCGTTCGAGGGCTCGATGCGGCAGGTCCGCGGGCAGGTCGTCGAGCTCCTTCGGGCTTCGGATGGCATCGGCGAGCTGCGGCTTGGGCGTCTGCTGGGGCTGCCTGCCCAGCGGGTGACGGAGGCGATCGACGGCTTGGTCCGCGACGGCGTCGTCCGACGCCGCGGTCGAGCGGTCCGGCTCGCGGGCGATTGACAGACATCGTCCGGCCGGGCTAGTTTCTACCGGTCATGGGAATCATTCTCATAACAGGAAGCGGAAGGTCGTATGGCTGAGCCCGCGACGGACGTTGCAACGCAGACCCTCATCGCCGCAGAAGGGCTCAGCGCCGCGTACGGGCGCACGACGATCCTGCAGGACGTTTCGCTCGCCATCCGGCGCGGGGAGTTCGTGGCCTTGGTGGGACCCAACGGGTCGGGGAAGTCGACCCTCTTGCGGATCCTGCTAGGCGTCCAAGCGCCGGCCGCCGGGTCCGTTCGTCTGTTCGGCGAGGAGCCGGAGCGGTTCCACGCACGGTGGCGCCTCGGCTACGTGCCACAGCGTCCGATCCTCGGAAAGCGAGGTGCCCGCGACCGTCGAGGAGATCGTCACGTCGGGCCGCCTGCGTCAGCGGGGGTGGTGGCGGCGCCTTCAGGAGGGCGATCGGGCAGCGATCGACCACGCGATCGAATCGGTCGGGCTCGCCGAGGTCGCCGACAGTCCACTCAACGAACTCTCGGTCGGCCAGCAGCAGCGGGCGTTCATCGCCAGGGCGTTCGCGAGCGAACCCGACCTGCTCGTGCTCGATGAGCCGATCGCCGGGATCGACCGCGCGTCGCAGCGCCGCTTCCGTGCCTCGCTCCTGCACCTGCAGCGTGAACACGGCGCGGGTGTGCTGCTCGTCTCGCACGAGCTGTCCGCGGTCGCCGACGTGATCGACCGGGTGATCGTGCTGCGTCGCACGATCGTGTTCGATGGCTCACCGGCGGAGCTCTCGTCGTCGGGCGTGTCGCTGGGCATCCACCCCGACGACCTGCCGCTGTGGCTGGAGGATCTGTCGTGATGGCGACCGCGTTCGCGGGGGTCCCCGCCGAGCAGGTCTACCGCGCGCTCGTGGCCTGCGTCGCGGTCGGCGCGTTCGCGCCGACGATCGGCGCCTTCTTGGTGCAGCGTCGCCTTTCGCTCGTCGGCGACGGGGTCGGCCACGTTGCGTTCGCGGGCGTGGGCCTCGGCCTGCTGGTCGGGGTGTGGCCCGTCTGGACCGCCCTCGCGTTCGCGGTGATCGGTGCGGTGGGCGTGGAGTACCTTCGCGCGAGGAAGAAGGCGGGTGGCGACCTCGCACTCGCGCTGTTCTTCTACGCCGGCATCGCGCTCGGCGCGGTGTTTGCGGCGAAGGCGGGCGACCTCGATTTCGAGACGCTGCCGTACCTCTTCGGCGATCCGCTCGCGATCTCGCCCTCGGGCTTGTCGGCCGTTCTCGTGATCGGCGCGGCGGTCGCGACTGCCGTCTGGTCGCTTCGGCGGGTACTGTTCGCGATCGTCACCGACGAGGACTGGTCCAGGGTCGAAGGGCTGCCGGTCGATTCCCTCAGCATCGCGCTGGCCGGCCTCACCGCTGCCGTGATCGTGGCGGGGATGAAGGTGGTCGGACTGCTCCTTGTCGCTGCGCTGATGGTGCTGCCGGTTGCGAGTGCGCAGCTCATAGCGCGCTCGTTCCGGCGGACCGTCGCGTTGGCGGCCGTGATCGGCGCGGCGAGCGCGGTCAGCGGACTCGCGATCGGTCTGGCGTTCGATCTGTCGATCAGTGGAACGATCGTGTTGGTCGCCGCCGCCGTCTTCACGGTGGCGGCGCTGACACGCCGGTCGGTACCGGCGGCCGTCGGGGGCGCCTCGTGAGCGCCGACCTGGATGTGACGGTGGAAACCAAGTTGCGCCGCGTCGGGCAGCGCTACACGCCGCAGCGCCGAGCGTTGATCAGGCAGCTCGTGCGGGCCGGCCGGCCGCGGTCGATCCCGGAGATCCTCGCGACCGACGCTCACCTCAAACAGAGCTCCGTCTACCGCAACCTCGCCGCCCTCGAGCACGCCGACGTCGTGCGCCGGGTGCCCACCGATGAGGAATACGGCCGCTACGAGCTCGCTGAGTCGCTGATCGGGCACCACCACCACCTGGTCTGTGCGTCGTGCGGCACGATGCGCGACGTCGAGGTGCCGGGCACGATCGAGGCCACGCTGGACGACGCGTTGGATCGCATCGCGACGAGCGCCGGGTTCGCGCGGATCGAACACCGCCTGGATCTCGTCGGATTGTGCGCCGGGTGCGCCCGCTCGGGCTCGTGAGGCTCCTACAGCAGTCGCGAGCGGGTCTCGTATCCTTCGGGGGTTCTCGGGGCCGCTCGGTCCCGCCGAAGGAAGGTTTTCGCAACTCGCATGGCCACCGATGAGATCGTGACGATCAGCGACGCCCAGCCCGGCGAGCCCGAAGGCCGCGCGGGCGTCTTGGGATCGTGGTGGGCGATCCTCGCAGCGGTCGCGATCCTGGGGCTCGCTTTGGCGTGGCCCTTCTTGTCGGACCCGAGCCTGTCGGCGCCAACGCGCGACCCCGCCTGGTACACGTGGCGCTCGCAGGTCATCTTGGACGCGAACCCCGTGCGTGTGGTCCAGGAGTGGGGCCCCCACGGATTGTTCGCCGGAGGCTATCGCGTGAGTGTCCCGGTCGCCGGCGCGCTGCTGCAGCGCGTCGTCGGGATCGATCGCTACACCTTCAGCACGCTCTTCATGATCGCGGTCCCGTTGCTCACCGGGATGGCGCTCGCCGCCGCGTTCTTCCGGAGCCGTCGGCATCCGCTCGTGATCCACATGACGCTGCTGGCGACGGTGGCGATGTTCCTCGCGACGCCCTACGTGGGCTACCTCGACAACATCACCGTCTTGTTCCTGCTGTCGCTCATGATCCCGTTCGCCAACGAGGCGCGGACCTCGTGGGGCGCGCGGACGGCCCTGTTCCTGATCGGGGTCGCCGCGGCGTTCACGCATCCGACCACGTGCGTGATCTTCGGCGGGATCTTGCTGTCGGTGTTCGGGTGGCACTTCCTCACCAGCCGCTTCTCGCTCGGCGCTGCGCTTCGCGCCGACGGTCCGCTGCTGTTCTCGGTCGGGCTCGGCATGTTCACGGGGCTCGCCTGTTGGGTGGTGGGCATCTGGGGCGCCAGCGCCAGCCTCGCCGAAGCCGCGCTGCCTCCCCCCTATACCGCCGAGTTCTTCGCGGCACGCCTGCAGGAGTGGACGCTTTCCCTGCAGCCCGCCGTGATCGTGCCCTTCATCGTCGTCGCGATCGCGTCGACGATCCTGTGGGCACGGCGCCATCGAGCGCCCGCGCGGACCGAGGATCAAGTCTCGATCTGGTGGCTCGTGGCGTTCCTCGGCGCGCTCACGGTCGTGACCGGCAAGGTGATCCCGTACTACCGGTTCATGAACGCCTCCGCGGCGCCCATGGCGCTCCTCGGGCTCGGCTCGTACGCGATGATCCGGTGGTTCTTCACGGATCGCGCCCCGTCGAAGTGGATCGGGTGGGGCGGGGTGGCGCTCATCGCTTGGGCGATCTTCGCCTGGATGGCGCCGGATCTCGTGTCGGTGAACGCGCCGGTTTGGATCTTCACGTCCCTGCTGCTGATCGGGGCCTTGGTTGCCCTCCGGGGTTTCGCGGGCGACGTGCTGCCGAAGGTGCTCGCCGGTTCGCTCGTCTCCGTCCTGATCGTGGCGTCGCTGGGGTGGATCCTTGTCGACGGGCTACAGCACCGGTGGGTCTCCGAGACCAACCAGTGGGCCAACCAGGACGTGCGGACGTCGCTCGCAGCTGTGCACGAAGTCGTGGTGGCCGCCGGGGAACGACCCATCGTGCTCATCGCCAACTACCTCGACACGGACGACCCCGCCACCGACACGAACACGGCGTACGGCTGGGCGAAGACGTGGTCCAACGTTTTCCGCACGGGGCTTCCGGGCGACGCCGCCGAACGCTCCGTGACCTACCTCGGCACGATCGAGAACTTCCTCGCAGAACGGCCGTCGACGTCGAGCGCCGGCAGCGAGGGCTACGACGACGCGTCCCGGCAGCATTTCTGCGAGGCGTTCTGGCCGTCGGACCAAGCGTGTTTGCAACCCGGTGAGAAGAAGACAGCAAACTTCGTCCCGCGATTCGAGGAGTTCCCCGAGGCGCCGTTGGTGCTGGTGATCGGCCAGTACTACGAGCAGGGGCTCTGCAACGGGATCGAGGGCTGCACCGAGGAGCAGCGTCAGCAGCTGCTGGACCAGGCGTTCGCCCAGGGCGTTACGATCGGCCCCGACGTCTCGGTGCTACAAGGCACGCTCGACGGCGAACCCCTGTGGTCGCCGTCGAGCGAGATCGTGCAGCAGGCGCAGGCGGCGGCCGCGACCAAGCAACAAGAGCTGCAGGACCCCCCGGGCATCTTCGCGAACCTGCCGCACACGCTGCTGGTGATCGCGATCCTGGCGATGCTGTTGATCGTCCCTGGATGGCTGGCGGCCGGGTGGTTCGGGTTCCGCTCGACGATGGATCGCGTTGGGCTTATCCCGGGGATGTCCGTCGTGATGCTGATGCTGTCCGGCATCGCCGTGCTCGCGGTGTGGCGCGGATCGCTCACGACCGCGAAAGGCTGGGTGGTGGTCGCGATGGCGATCGGCGTCGGAGCCGCACTTCGGTATGCGGACGCGTGGCTCCGATCGCCGCTCGAGAGCGCCGGCGGGTTCGTCAACAAGCTGTTCTCGCCCTTCGCGCGCCGCGCGTTCGCCGTGCTGATCGGGGTCCAGTTCCTCGCGCAAGCGGGCCAGGGCGTCGTGCAGGGCGCCATCGGCAAGTCGATCGGGTTCGGCGGCCAGAAAGGCTTCGACATCCAGAACGTGCCCTCCGCCGACTACCTGCTGAAGGTCGTCCTGTGGCTGTACCTGCCGTACACGATCATCTCCCCGTTCATCGGCGTCTTCATCGACCGATTCCCGCGTCGGCGCGTGATGTGGTGGGCGAACCTCGTCGTCGCGGCGATCGTTGCGGTGATCGCACTGGTCGTGGTCCTGCCACTCGGGTCCGACTCGTCGGAGGGAAAGACGATGGCAACGGTCGGGCTGATCCTCGCCCTGATCGCCGCGCAGGCCGTCGCCCGGATCGCGCTGGCCGTGAAGTCCGCAGCGATGCCTGACGTGTTGGTCGGAAAGGACCTCCTGCAGGGCAATGGTCTTTCGCAAGCCGGAGGGGCGCTCGCACAGATCGTCGGGATCGTCTTCGGGGTCGCGTTCGGCGGTCTGATCGCCGCCTGGGTCGGCGTGGTGTTCGGTGCCGGTGTGCTCGTGATCGGCGCGTTCGTCGCGATGCAGATGGAACACGTCGAGGCGTCGGCGCACGCGAGCACCTTCGCGCAGGAGGCGAGTCGGATCCTGGGGTCGATCTGGTCGGGGTTCAAGGAGGTCGCGGGCCGCGCCCCGGCGGCCATCGGCCTGTCGTCGTTCCAGATGCTGCGATTCCAGTTCTGGGGTTTCGGGCTGTTCGTGTTCGCGCTCTACGCGAAGAACCTCGTCCAGGGTGGCGCCGACAAGGCAGACACACTGTCGCTCGTCCTCTCGGGCCTCGGCGGTCTCGTCGGCGGAGCGCTCGGTCTGGTCGTGGCGCAGAAGATCAAGGACAAGGTTCCGCCGATCAGGGTGTTGCTGTTCGCGATGTTCCTGCTGGGCGGCGCAACCGTGGTGTTCGGGCCGATGGTGTCGGTCGTCGGCTTCGGGCTGATGCTGTTCTGCGGATTCTTCGCGTTCTTCTTGGGCAAGATCGCGTCGGACACGATCACGCAGCAGGCGATGCCCGACGACTTCCGTGGCCGAGCGTTCGCGCTGTACGACATCGCCTACAACCTCGGCTTCATCGTGCCGGCGATCCTGTTGTCCATCCTCTGGGTCGAAGGCAGCGCCTCGCGCACCCGCGTGATCCTGATCGCGTCGGGGCTCCTGTTCCTGGCGGTCACTGCCTTGATCGCCCTGTGGGCGAGAAACGTTCGCGACGAATTCGCGCCACAGGACGATCTGGTCGAGCCCGGCGTCGGCGGCTGAGCCAGATCGATCCGCGCCCGCCGTCCGGCGGGGTCGCTCGTACCCTTGGGCGGTGATGGTGGTCGCTCGGGTCGATCTCTGGCGAGGTGGCGATGACTGACGTTCTGTCTCGCGACGGCACGCGGTTGCATACCGTGGTCGAAGGCACGGGAGAGCCGGTCACCGTGTTCGCACACGGCCTCACGAACTCCTGCGTCGAGCTCGCCGCGTTCACGCCGATGCTGCCGGGAACGCGAGTGCGGTTCTGCTTCCGGGGACACGCCCACTCGGGCACTCCCGAGCCAGGCAACTACCGGTTCGCTGACTTCGCCGACGACGTCGACGCGGTCGCCACGCACTACGGCGCGACACGGGCCGTGGGGACCTCGCTCGGGGCCGGCGCGATCACTCATCTGCTCGGCGAGACGCCCGATCGCTTCGAGCGGATCGTCTTCATCCTGCCGGCGGCGCTCGACGTGCCGCTGTCGGATCACGCGCGCTTCGACGCGGTTGCCGACCTGCTGGAGGCGCTGCCTCGCGACGAGGCGATCGCGCAGATCGTCGCCGGGTCGGGCCATGTCGATCAGTACGCGGAGAAGCCGTGGCTCCGCGAGCTCGACCTGTTCCTGTGGCAAGACCTGAACGCGACCGGCGTGGCGCGTGCGATCCGTGACGTGACGCGCGACGTGGCGATCGCCGAACGTGCGCTCTTACGCAGGGTGGAGGCCCCGACGCTGATCTTGTGCCAGGAGGGCGACGAGCTGCATCCGCTCGCGCTCGGAGAGATCCTCGTCGATCTGCTGCCTCACGCCGAGCTGATCGTCATCGGCTCCGAGGATGAGCTCTTCCAACGGTTGCCGGAGCTCGTCGGACGGGTGGCGACGTTCCTCGCGGAGCCCGCGTGAGCGAGCCCGCGACCACACGCAACGATCTGATCGGCTCGGCCCTGGCGGTCGCGATGGGTGTGCTCTTCGCGTTCGTCGTGATCTTCGGCAAGAACCTGTTGCACGGCGAACCGCCGTTCACCTTGCTGTTCTTTCGGTTCGCGGTGACGGCTCTCTTGCTCGGCGTGGTCGCCGTCGTCACCCACCGGCCGTTGGTGCCGGAACCCGGTGAGCGACTCGGCCTCGCGCTCGCCGGGCTGCTCGGCTACGGCACCGAGTCGGCGCTGTATTTCGGCGCACTCAACCATGGCAGCGCCGCGACCGTGACCCTGCTGTTCTATCTGTATCCCGTCTGGGTCATGCTCGTCGCGGGTCTGCTTGACCGGCGCGTGCCGGCACGGGTGCTCGTCCTCGCCCTCGTGATGGCACTTGGCGGCGGCGCGATCGTGATCCTCGGCGGCGCTGGAGTGGAGATCGCCGCGATCGGTGTCGTCCTCGCCGTGCTCTGTTCGTTCGCCTACACGGCATACCTGACGGCCGCCGACCGGATCGCGAGACGGAGCGCTCCGCTGACCACCGGCCTGTGGGTCGCCGCCGGCGCATCGCTCGCGAACCTGACATTCGCCCTTGTAAGCGGGTCGTGGATCCTGCCGAGCGGCTCGATGGCGCCGATCCGCGTGGTCGCGATGGGGGTGTTCACCGCGGGGGCGTTCGTCTGCATGATGGCGAGCCTCCAACGGATCGGGGCCGTCCGCAACGGCATCATCGGCGTGTTGGAACCGCTCACCGTCGCGGTACTCGCGGCGGCGTTCCTGGCCGAACCGATCACCGTGTCAGTGGTACTCGGCGGCGCATTGATCCTCGGCGCCGGCGTGCTGGCGACCGTCACCGGCCGACCGCATATCCGCGAGCCCGACCTCTAGTAGCGTTCGCGCATGACCGAGACGCTGTACTCGACGGATTCGTATCTCACGATGTGCGACGCGCGTGTGGTCGCCGTGACGCCGCTCGGTGTGGTGCTCGACCGAACGGTCGCGTACGCGCGCGGCGGCGGCCAGCCCGGCGACACCGGCGTCCTCATCACCGATGTCGGCGAACTCGCGATCGCTGACACGTTCTACGACCGAGCGTCGCGGGCGTTGATCCATCAGCTGGCGGAGGGAACGGCGCCGCTGGCGGAAGGTGCCCCCGTTCGCGTCGCGATCGACGCCGATCGCCGCCGAACGATCATGCGGACCCACACGGCACTACACGCGCTGTCGGGCATCGTCTTCACACACTTCGGTGCGAAAGTGACCGGCGGCAACATGGAGCCCGGTGGGACCGCGCGCATGGACTTCGAACTCGACGCGATCAGCCAGGAATTCGGCCAGGAGGTCGAAGAACGGCTGAACGTGGCACTCGCCGATTCCCACGCAGTGAACGTGCTGTTCCTGCCGCGGGCCGAGGCGCTCGCCGACCCGGATCTGATCCGGACGAAGGCGAACCTGATCCCCGAGCACGTGGACCCGATCCGGATCATCGACATCGAGGGCATCGACAAGCAGGCCGACGGCGGCACACACGTCCGGTCGACACTCGAGGTCGGCCTTGTCCGCGTGGTGAAGACCGAGTCGAAAGGCCGCGCGAACAAGCGCATGCGGATCCAGCTAGGCGACGTATGACGCTCGTCACCGATCGCACGCCGGCGGCGGACGGGTTCCGGATGCCCGCTGAATGGGCGCCGCACGAGGCGACGTTGATCGCGTGGCCGACGCACTCGCGATCGGAGCTGTGGGGCGAGTTGTTCGACGATGCACAACGGGAGTACGCCACCGTCGCCAACGCGATCGCAGCGTTCGAGCCGGTGCTCATGGTCGTTGACCCTTCGCAGGAGGGCGAGGCCCGTGCGTTCCTGACTGCCAACGTTGCGTTGGTACCGGTCCCGATCGACGACTCGTGGATCCGAGACAGCGGGCCCATCTTCGTCGTCGATGACGCTGGTAGGCGTGCGCTGGTCGACTTCCGCTTCAACGGCTGGGGCGGCCGGTATTCCTTCGATCTCGATGACGCGCTGCCCGCGGCGCTCGCGGCGCACTTCGGGCTGCCGCGATACGAGGCTCCGCTCGTCCTCGAGGGGGGCGCCATCACCGTCGACGGCGAGGGCACCTTGCTCACGACGGCGTCGTGCCTGCTCAACGAGAACCGGAACCCGGGCGTCGCGCGCAAGGCGGTCGACGAGGTGCTCCGCAACTACCTCGGCGTCGAGGTCGTCGTGTGGTTCGCGAACGGCTGGTCACAGACGCGCGACACCGACGGCCACATCGACGGCATCGCGATGTTCGCTCGTCCCGGCGAGGTGCTGCTCCTGGATCCCGCCGACGCCCGTGACCGCGATGCGGCGGGCGCGGCGGCGAACCGCCAAGTGCTCGCAGCGACCCCGGACGCGAGGGGGCGCACGATCGACGTCCTCTCGCTCGATCCGGGCGCCGTCGTCGACATCCCGTATGCCAACATCTATCTGGCGAACGGCGCTGCGATCGTCCCGGGCGGCACGCCCGCAGATGATGTGATCCGCGCGCAGGTGGCGGCCGCCCTTCCGGGCCGCGAGGTCGTGCAGGTGCCCGCGCGGATCCTGCACGAGGGTGGCGGCGGTCCACACTGCATCACGCAGCAGGTACCCGCTCCCGCACTCAGCTGAGGAACGCTCCCAGCGTGGCGAACAGCAAGCAGACGGCGATCCCGCCGACCGTGAGCACGAGGCGAAGCTGGCGAGGGATCGGCGAGCGCCCGAACCCGAAGTACAACAGCGGTCCGAAGAACGGTACGAGCAGCACGATGAACATCCATCGAGTGCGATGGGGCATCGATGCCGACTCCTGTCGGATCAGGTCCCACATCGCCACGGCGAGCCATGTCACGTAGAGCGCGAAGGGCAGGACCGAGCCGTACAGGCCGATCAACAGCCCTCCCCATGAGGTTGCGAGCGGTACACCCATGAACAGGATCTCCTTCGCGACGGTCGGACCGTCCACCGAGCGGATCGAACCGGGCTCGCGGACGGTGAACGGCTGTGGCACGTTCTCGCCGCCGATCGCGATGACCGGCGGTGCGTCGTTGGGGTTGCCCGCCATCTGCGGTTGGTTCGGTGGTGCGGGCTGCGTTCGCCAATCGCCGCCCGGCGCCGTTCCCCCAAGCACGGCGATGTAGCGCGCGAGCGAGTCGATGGTGGGCGACATCCAACCGCCGCCTCCCGGGAATGGCCGCAAACCCGCGCACGGGTACAGCAACTCGATCGCGGGCGGGTGACTCGTGTCGAAGTCGTTGTTCACGAAGCAGTCGCCGCCGGCGGACGGCGCCCCAAGCCCGAGATCCGCGAGCCCGCTGCGGCGTACGACGTTGTCGCGGACGACGTTATCCTCGGTGACCCACAGCTTCGCATCGACGATGGGCATCACCAGGATGCCGTACGTGGGCGAGTCCTCCACGAGGTTGTTCGTGACGAGGTTGTCGCGGCCGCCAGTGACGAGGATGCCGGTGCCGAACGCGGGGTACGTCAGCGCGAGCGTCGGCGCGTCCGGGTTCCCGTTGTCGTGGACGTAGTTGCCGGCGATCACGGCATCGTGCTGCGGGGCAAGCAGCTCGGAGTCCAGGGTGTTCGGCACGATCCCGGCGAGGTTGCCGTACCACTCGCTGTTCACGATCGCGAGATCGCCGCTCGCGTTTGTTCCCGAGAAGCCGGCGGCGTTGTTCGTCGCGATCACATCGGTGATCACGGAGTGGCATGGATCGCACTGCCCGATGTAGAAGCCCGAGTCGGGCGAGCCGCTCGCGAGGGAATGATCGAACTGTCCGTAGTCGGAGTCGTAGGCGAAGATCCCGTAATCGCCGTTGTTGTACGCGGTCAGGTATGAGCCCCAGAAGCCGTGGACGCGGTTCCAGTAGAAGCCGTTGAGGAGCGCGTTGCGCGCCGTCATGTTCTGGACCACGACGCCGTCGGCCTCGACCACCTGGATGCCGTTCGCGCGCTCGAACCCGCCGTCGACGATCGTCCGGTTGCGATCTTCGCCGCGGATCGTGATGTACGGCGTGGTGACCGTGACCTGCTCCTCGTAGACGCCGGGCGCGACCAGCACCATCCCACCCGGCTCGACGTGGTCGACGCCTGCCTGGATCGTCGGATAGTCCGCCGGCACATGGACGGTGTCGGCGTAGCCGGTCGGCGTCTGTTCGCGGCCGGGGCCTACCTCCGTTCCCTCGCCGCCGGGCAGCGGCACATCGCCGACGAGGACCGTGCCGATCATCCCGGCGCCGGGGCTCCCGTGGTAGCGGCAGTAGTAGGTGTAGACGCCCGGCTCGTCGAAGGCTCGGTCGAAGTGCTGGCCGGGGTCGAGGTTCCCGGACTCCCATGAGCCATCGTCGGCGGTCACCGTGTGCGCCGCCCGCCCGTCGTTCGACCACTCCACGGACGCGCCAACCTCGATCCGCACGATCTGGGGTGCGAACACGTTGTCGAGGGCGCGCACGGTGGCGCCATACGATCCGGCATGCGCCGGCGCCGTCACGAGGAGCGGCACCAGCACCATCGCGACCGCGACCGCCCGTCGAATCATCGGCGCGGACGCTAGCACGAGGTCAGCGCAGGGAAGCGGCGTACCAGTCCGCCACTTCGGCGAGCCAACGTGCCGGCGCCTCCATCTGTGGGACGTGGCCGACACCCGCCAGCAGGCGCCCGCGCCAGGAGGGGTACCGCGTGAGGGCCGCCTCCGCGTAGGCGACCGGCACGAACCGGTCGCGCCGTCCGTGGATCACGAGCACCGGGCAGTGCACGTTGCTCATCGCGCGGTGGCCGGCGTCGGGGCTTCGCACGTACGCGTTGATCGACCGCGCGGCGTCCAAGAACGCCTCAGCCGCCTCCGGCTGGGATCGGAGATCAGCAACGAGTTCGGCGTTCAGACCGATCACGTCCTCGGGCACGGTGCTCGGATCGACGGTCAGCATCCGCAGGCCAAGGCGGACGAAGGTGTCCGGGTCGACTGCGGCCCGCCGTGTGCGGACGACCGTTTCGCCGATCTTCGGCACGTCGTATGCGGCGAACGACGCCAGCACCAGCGGATGCGGCCACCCGCCCCTCGCGTACGGGAAGACCGAGGACGTGAGCACAACCCCGGCGACGCGCTCCGGCTCCATCGCGGCCACCAGGAGCGCCACGGCCCCACCCATCGAGTTCCCCGCGAGCACGACCGGGCCACCCGTGGTTTCGTCCAGGAAACGGGAGACCCATCGCCGAGAGTCCATCAGCCGCGTCCCGCGTCCCGCGCGTGGCGATCGCCCGAACCCCGGCAGATCGGGAGCCAGCACCTTGCCGAGGCCGGCCAGCCCGGGAGCCACCTGCAGCCAGCTCAGGTGCGAGCCACCCAGCCCGTGCACGAGCACGAACGGCATCTCGTCGGGGCCGTCCCAGGCGCGGTAGGCAAGGGGACCGTCGACATCAAGGGTCTCGAGCGGGGGGAGATCGCGTGTCACCCGGTCAGCCTACCGTCGCCCTAGTCGATGGTCCGAGAAACACTGTTTGGCAGCGCTCGTGAAGCGCGTCACAAGACCTTCACATGCCCTGAGCTTTACTTTTCCGGGGGTCGCCCATACCATGGCTTCAGAACGTGGGGGGCGTTGCGCAACGGAGACCTGCGAACCCACGCCCCGTTCGGAACGAACGAAGGAACGGACACAAGTTCCCGAAGACCGGCGTCGCTGCCCGCTGCAGTGACGCGGCTTCGAGGAGGAGGCTGATACGAAGTGCCGGATCCGGCTCGTCCCCTAGGGACCGACGACGCTGATGACCTGCGCCTCTACCTCGAGGCGGCGGCCCGAGAGCCGCTGCTGACCAAGGAGGAAGAGGTCGAACTCGCCATGACCATCGAGGGCGGCAAGGAGGCCGAGGAGCGCCTCCGCGGTGGCCGCCTGCGCTCGGAGAAGTCCATCGCCAAAGCTCGTGCCGATGTGCGCAAGGCCGAGGCTGCGCGCCAGCGCTTCATCATGGCCAACCTTCGACTGGTGGTGTCCGTGGCCCGCAAGTACCAGGGCCAAGGGCTGCCGCTGCTCGACCTGATCCAGGAGGGCAACATCGGCCTCATGCGCGCGGTCGAGCTGTTCGACTGGCGTCGCGGCTTCAAGTTCTCCACGTATGCCACGTGGTGGATCCGTCAGGGCATCACGCGTGCGATCGCTGATCGTTCGCGTTCGATCCGCCTGCCAGTGCACATCCACGACCGGCTGCGCAAGCTGAACCGCACGCGGTTCCAGTTCGCGCAGACCGTCGGGCGTGAGCCGACTCGCGAGGAGCTCGCCAAGGCCCTCGACACCACGGTGGACGAGATCGACGATCTGACCGAGATGGGTCGGCGCGAGCCCCTGTCTTTGCAGTCGCCCGTGGGCGAGGACACAGAGCTCGGCGACCTGATCGAGGAGATCGATTCCGACGCCGGGTTCAACGAGGTCGAGGACCAACTCCTCCGCGAGGAGATCGGCGACGCCGTCGACCAGGTGCTCGACGAGCGCGAGCGGCACGTGGTCGCCCTGCGCTACGGGCTGGAGAACGGCCAGCCGCTCAGCCTGCGCGAGACCGGCAAGGTGCTCGGTCTCTCGGGCGAGCGCGTCCGCCTCATCGAGCGGGAGGCGCTGCGCAAGCTGCGTGACTCGAACCTGATCAACGCGGTGGCGCTGGGCAACTGACCGATCGCCTGATTGCCCGAAGGCGGCCCCGATGGGGCCGCCTTCGGCGTTTCGGGTGGCCCGCGTGTAGACGTGAGGGCGTCCCAGGCGCCGCCGCCCATGTTCTCGAGCGTGCTGTGTCCTAGGTCCAAACGGCTGCCGGGAGGTCGGTACGATGCATTCGTGCCCGACGAAACCATGCTCGACTGGATCCGCAACTCCGTGATCGGCGCCGACGAGGCGGTGATGGGCCCTTACGGGCTGCGGCGGGTGACCTACGCCGACTACACGGCGTCCGGCCGCTCGCTCGCGCCGATCGAGGACTACATCCGTGATGCGGTGCTCCCGCTGTATGCGAATACACACAGCGAGTCGTCCGGGACGGGGATCCAAACATCGCGGTTCCGCGAGGAGTCGCGCCGGCTGATCTTGGACGCGTGTGGCGGTCACCCCGGCGACCACGTTGTGCTGTTCGCCGGATCGGGGACGACGGGAGCGATCGACAAGCTGGTCGCCTGCTTGAACCTTCGGATCCCGAACGATCTCGACGCGAGATACCGGCTGCGCGATCGTATCCCGGCAGAGGAGCGGCCAGTCGTCTTCATCGGCCCGTACGAGCACCACTCCAACGAACTCGCGTGGCGAGAATCGATCGCGGACGTCGTGGAGATCCCCGAAGACCAGGACGGTCGAATCGATCTGGTCGCCCTCGAACGGGCGCTCCTCGACCATGACGATCGCCCGACGAAGATCGGCAGCTTCTCGGCGGCGTCGAACGTCACCGGGATCCTGTCTGACACCCGCGCCATCTCAGTGCTGCTGCATCGCCACGGCGCGCTGTCGTTCTGGGACTTCGCGGCTGCGGCGCCGTACATCGATGTCGAGATGGCTCCCAACCGGCCAGGCGACGGCTCGGAACTCGACTACAAGGACGCGGTGTTCATCTCGCCGCACAAGTTCATCGGCGGCCCCGGCACCCCTGGCGTGCTGATCGCGCGCCGGGATCTGTTCCACAACGCCGTTCCGAGCGTCCCAGGGGGTGGCACCGTCGAATACGTGAACCCGCTCGAGCACGTGTACCTGCAGGACATCGAGCGACGCGAGGAGGGTGGCACGCCGGACATCGTTGGGTCGATCCGCGCGGGGCTCGTGTTCGGGCTCAAGCAGTCGGTGGGGACCGACACGATCCGTGAGCGTGAGGAGTCGTTCACCGACCGGGCGCTGCACCGGTGGGAGGAGAATCCGAACATCGAGGTGCTCGGCAGCCACGACCTGCCTCGGCTGTCGATCGTATCGTTCGTGGTGAAGCGCGAGGGCAGGTACCTGCACCACAACTTCGTGGTCGCGTTGCTGAACGACTTGTTCGGCATCCAGGCTCGTGGCGGATGCTCGTGCGCGGGGCCGTACGGACACCGCTTGCTCGGGATCGACATCACGACGTCGCACGAGTTTCAGCAGCAGATCGCGCTCGGGTGTGAGGGGATCAAACCGGGGTGGGTCCGCGTGAACTTCACCTACTTCCTGTCTGAGGTGCTGTTCGCATTCGTGCTCGACGCGGTCGACCTGATCGCGAACGAAGGGTGGAAGCTGTTGCCGTGGTACCGGTTCGATGCGGCGAGTGGCCTGTGGCGACACGTCGACGGCGTGCCGGAGCCGCCGATGAGTCTGGACTCGTTGCGGTTCGATACGGATGGGGTACACGCCGAGACGCACCGGCATCATGAGCGGGAGACGGCACTCGAGGGCTATCTGGATGAGGCCCACGCGTTGTTCGCGGATGTGCCCGAGCCGCCGGCCCTTGAGCCACCGATGGGGCCGACCGGCGACGCGTTCGAGCGCCTCCGATGGTTCTGGCTGCCGGGGGAAACCGCGCGCGAGCGCTGAGTCCCCTTTCAGAACGACCCCCCGTCCTGCCGATGACCGAGACGGGATGGACGTTTCCGCCTTCCAGGCAACCGCCGCGAACATCTCGCCCGTCGTCACCGATGGGAACGTCGAGGAGCACGACGAGCGCGCGCAGGAGCGTGCGCTGGTGACGCGCGCGAAAGGCGGTGATCGAGATGCGTTCGGGGCGCTGTACCGGGCTCACGTCGGCGCGGTCAGTCGCGTGGTTCGCTTTCGCCTCGGCCGTGACGACGAGGACGCCGTCTCAGAAGTCTTCCTGCGGGCGTGGCGAGGTCTCGCGACCTATCGGGACACCGGGGCGCCCTTCGCCGCATGGCTCTACGGGATCGCGCGCCACGTGGCGATCGACCTGGTGCGGGTCGCCGGCCGGACAGAGGTCCGTGCGGAACTGCCGGACAGGGGCGTCGATCCGATGATCGCCGAGATGCTGACGCTGCACGACGCGATCGAGCAGCTGCCGACCGAGCAGCGCCAGGTGATCGAACTCAAGTACTTGGTTGGTATGTCGAACGCCGAGGTGGCCGCCGCGATGGGCACGTCCGCCGGCGCGGTCAACGCGAAGCAGTGGCGAGCGCTGAAGATGCTCGCCGATGTCCTGGAGGAACGGCCATGACCCTCGAACCGAGGCTGCTCGCGGTGCACGAGCGTTTGGAGCGCATGGCTTCGTCGATGACGGGACCCGACATCGAGGCCGGTTGGTCGGCTGTGGCCGCCGCTTTGGCGCCCCCCCTCGCGCAGGTCGTGCCGCTGCCGCGTCGGTCGCGTGGCCGGGTCGTTCTGCTGGTTGCAGCCGCGGCGCTGCTGGTCACCGGCAGTGCCTTGGCCGCCGTCCTCGCACGTGGCGAGACCCCGGGGCACGTCGCGCCTGCCAGCACGGTCGAGTCGAGCGTTCCAGCCACCGGTCCGCACCTACATCCGGTGTTCGGCGGTCCACCCGCGAGCGCCGGCTCGACCACCGGCACGCCGGGGCGTAACGGCGCGAAAGGATCTGGATCCCAGAGGTCGGGCGACGGCTCAGGAGCTTCGTCGTCGCAGACGCACGGGCAGCACGAGGACGGCGCCCCCGACGATCCGAACGATCGTGACCAGGGGAAGGGCAACGACGGCACCCACAACGACCACGGCGGGGGCAACGATGGCCCCGAGGGCACGGCCCCCCCGGGCCAAGCGAAGCACTAATCGCCCTGTATTCCGGCAAACCCGCGTGCATCCGGCGCCCCACCTTCGATAGGACGGGTACAACGCCAGGACACGCCCATCCCCCTCGGCGGCGGGAGCTGGTCTCCAACCCTCGCCCCCGCCACGTACCTGGCTTCACAGGAAGAGCCGGCTCTCGGGCCGGCTCTTCCGCATCAGGCGGACGGATCGGCCCGACGCCGAACCACGGTGAGGACCCACACGCCGGCCACGCTCGCCACAACGGCGAACGCGGCCGCGAGCGGCCAGCCGACTGGGATTCCGGCGGGACGTGCATCCTCGATCGGTGGCGATTGGCTCGCAGGGTCGATCGAGACGCTCGCCACGCGCCAAGCATCACCGACAGCAACGAGGTGTGCCACGCCGTGTGTTTCGACCCCTTCGATGTCGAGGAGCCGGAACGAGACCTCGGCTCCCGTCTCCGTGGTTCGTGCGTTGCCCACCTCGATCACGTCGAGGTGCCCCGGATCCAGGTCGTGCCATCCGGGAACGACCTGCTCGGAGACGTCGTCGTCGGCGAAGCGCTCCGGTGCCCCCGCGGGGCCCTGGTTGAGCGAGCGCAGCCAGTTCTCCACGATGCCGGTTGGACGCGCTTCGCGGGTGCAGGAGGCCATCGCCAGTAGAACCGCGAACACCACGAGAGGGCGTTTCATGCTTGCACGGCCTCGTCCATCGCGACCATGTCCTCGGCATTCGTCTCCGGCACGAATCGCCACGCCACCACCATCGCCGGTGGCAGCATCGCGATCGTGACGAGCGCCATCGCATCCCCGATCGAACCCACGGCTCCGGTGACGTGGTCGCCGAGGACGCCCACGACGAGGGCACCCAGAACGCCGCCGACGATCTCGAAGGCGTTGCGGCACCAGGCGGCGGCTCGGGAACGCACGTAGGTGGGGAAGGGCTCGGTGGCGAAGGCCGAGGTCATCGACACCGATCCGAGTCCGAAGAAGATGGCTAGGCAGAGCGCCGGCAATTCGATACCTGCGTCCAGCGTCTGGAAGGTGGCAACGCCGAACACCAGCGCGCCGGCCATGTAGACCTGGAACAGGGGTTTGCGGCCGTAGCGGTCCATCAGCCTGCCCGAGACGAGGAATCCGGACGCGCCGGCGAGGCCGGCGGCCGCGAGGTACAGGCCTGACGTTGCGACGCTGAGCCCGATCTCCTGCTGTGCGTAGTAGGCCCACCAGAACGCACCCGCCGAGATCACGAAGTACCGGAAGAAGGTCACCAGTCCGACCGCGAGGACCGTCGTGCGGTACGCGGGTTTCCACGGTTCCCAGATCGAGGTGTGGTCGAGATGCGCACTCCGCTCGTCGGCGCGCACCGCCTCGTAGCGAGCCGTCTCGAGCATCGATCGGCGGCCGTACGCGATCACGACGAGCGGGATGAGACCCACGAGGAAGAACGTGCGCCAGCCCGGCGCGAGGTCCTGGATCCCGATGAAGGCGAGGATGCCCACGAAGATCCCACCGAGGGTGTTCATCGAGGCGACGATCCCGAGGGTCTTGCCCCGGTGCTCGCGCGGGAACTCCTCCACCACGATGGTGATCGCCACCGCCCACTCCGCGCCAAGGAATACCTGGGCACCGAACTGCGCCGCGGTGAGCCAGAGGAGACCGGGGCTGATCGCGGTCAGGGCGGTCATCGCCGTGTACCCGAGGATCGTGAACAGCAGAAGGCGCTTGCGCCCGATCCGGTCGGCTTGTCCGGCCAGCAGGAACGCCAGGACCGCGCCGAGCGACGTGATGGCACGGATCCAGCCGGCGTCCGCTTCGCTTCCGCCCAGGTCCCCCAGGACGAGCGCGAGCGCGAACGCGAGGACGAACGTGTCGTACCCCTCGAAGAAGGTCGCCGACGAAAGGAGAACGAGAAGCTTCCGTCGGTAGCGGCTGTCGCGCTCGGTCATCCCTCGGCAACCGTTCGCGCGGCGGCGACCTGTTCGGCGAGCCGGACACGCATGCGCTCACGGAGATCCTCGATGTCGACGTCCTGGGCGGGGTCCCCATCGGGCAGGATCGGCGGACCGAATACGATCGCCAGGCGAGGCCGCCACGGGCGACTCCACAGGATCCCCCCGCGGGGCCAGCGTCGCTGGGTGCCCCAGAGGCCGACGGGAACGATCGGGGCGCCGGTCGGCAAGGCAAGACGCGCGAACCCGCTGCGGATCCGCTGGAGCTCGCCGTCCGGCGCACGGGTGACGCCGCCCTCGGGTGCGATTGCGAGGACGGCGCCGGCGCGCAAGGTTTCGAGCGCCGCGTCCAGCGCGTGCGCGTCGCCTTCCCCGCGTCGGATCGGGATCTGGTCGAACGTGCGCAGCACCCAGCCGAAGAACGGCTTGCGGAAGAACTCGGCTGCCACGAGGAAGCGTGTCTCGCGCCGGATGCGGCGGCTCATCTCGGTCGCGAGCGCCGGCCCGTCGAGCGCGCTCACGTGGTTGAACGCCACGATCACCGCGCCGCGGGCGGGCACGTGCTCGATGCCGTCAACCGTGACCCGGAACAGGAGGTGCACGATCGGGGTTACCACGCGCAGTCCAACGCGCCACCACGGGTTGAGCTCGCCTGCGGTCACGGGCGGATGCTAGTCCTCGTCGCTTCCAATCGTCGGTGAGTCGAACCGGATCACCGTGCGGGTCACCTCGCCGGCCAGCATCGCGCGGAACGCTTCCGCCAGCGCGTCGTCAGTGAACGGTGCTTCGCGCGTCACCATGGCACCGAGATCGATGCGACCATCGGTCGCGGCGGCCAACCACTCGTGGAAATCCTCGAGCAGCGGATCGCCGCCGTCGGTCACCTTCAGGGTCGCCTTCGTGGGGTACGCCGCGCCCCGGGTGGCTTCCCCCCACTCCAAGGTGACGGTGCTGTCGGGCGCCGGGACGCCGATCGCGACGGCCGTGCCGGCGTGCGCGAGCATCGCGACCGCTTGGGCGACGACCGACGCGTTCCCCGTCGCTTCGAAGGCGACGTCGACGCCGCCGTCGGTGAGGGCGAGAACCGCCGTGACCGGGTCGTCGACGGCGGCGTCGATCACGTCGGTGGCACCGAGGGCTCGTGCCGCGCCGAGCTTGGCTGCCACTCGATCGATCGCGATCAGCCTGCTGGCTCCCGCGAGCCGTGCTCCCTGCAACGCTGCGAGCCCGATCCCGCCGAGCCCGATCACCGCCACCGTGTCGCCGGCGAGGACCGGAGCCGTGTTCACGGCTGCACCGATCCCCGTAGAGGCGCCGCATCCGAGCAGACACGCGGCGACCAGGTCGAGTCCGGCGGGCACGGGGATCACTTGGGGCGCACGGAGCACGGTGTGGGTGGCGAGCGAGCCGATGGACAAGGTCCCCGTCAGTGCGATCCCGTCTGTCGTTCGCAGGCGAAGGGGTTGCACCCACGCGTGGTCGCAGCGGCGTGGGCGTCCGCGCACGCACGAGGCGCAGACGCCGCACGGAACTGCCCACGCGAGCAGCACGTTGTCGCCCTCGGCGACATGGTCGACTCCGTCGCCGACGGCTTCGACGACGCCCGCTCCTTCATGGCCGAGGAGCATCGGGAACGGCGAACCCCAGTTGCCGTGCTCGATCGCCCAGACGTCGGAGTGGCAGACGCCGTTGGCGACGACCCGCACCAGCACCTCGCCCGAACCGGGCTCGTCGACGAGGATCGGCTCGATCTTGGGAGCCGCACCGCGAGCTCGAACGACGACCCCGTGCGCGGTTCGCATCCTGGATCCCTTCCGTGGTCCGGCGATGTGGGGGCATGCTAGCGTCCGCGCGATGAACGTTCAGACGCTGCGTGGCGCCGTGGCGGCCCGCGAAGGCGAGCTCCTCGCCGAGTTAGAGGCGATGGTCAATGTCGATTGCGGTTCGTACACGCCCGCGGGCGTGAACGCGATCGCGGATCGGTGCGAACGGCGGTTCCGGGAGTTCGGCTGGGACGTGGATCGCCGCCCACACGTGCCGGGCGATGGCGAGCGGCAGCTCGGCGACCTCGTGATCGGAACGCTCCGCGGTGCCGGCGGTCCTCGTGTGCTCCTCGTTGGACACACCGACACCGTGTTCGACGAAGGCACCGTCTCCGAGCGTCCATTCCGCGTCGAGGGGCGTCGCGCGTTCGGCCCCGGTGTCTCGGACATGAAGAGCGGCTTGCTCGCCGGTTTCTTCGCGACGCACGCCTTGCAGGACACCGGTGTGGACGCGTTCGCGCACATCACGTACGTCTGCAATCCCGACGAGGAGATCGGATCGACGTTCTCGGGCCCGGTGATCCGCGCGCTCGCGGGTGAGCACGACGTTGCGTTCGTGCTCGAGGGTGGCCGCGAGAACGGCGACTTCGTCTCGGCGCGCAAGGGCGTGACCGATTACGAGATCACGGTCCGTGGCCGTGCGGCACACGCCGGTGTGGAGCCGCACAAGGGCCGCAACGCGATCGTCCAGGCCGCACTCCTGGTCGATGCGATCCAGGCGCTGCATGATCGGTGGCCGGGGGTCAGCGTGAACGTCGGCACGATCCGGGGTGGAACCCGTACGAACGTCGTGCCGGCGATGTGTGTTGTCGAGGTCGATCTCCGTTCGCCCGAGGTCGTCACGCTCGAGGCGGCCGAGGCGGAGATCGAGCGGATCTGCGCAACGCCGGGGATGCCCGACATCGCGGTCGACGTGCGGCGCGACAGCTGGCATCGTCCGATGGAGAAGACCCCTGCCGTCGCGGCGCAGGTGGCACGCGCTGTTGCCTTCGGCGCCGAACTCGGGCTCGAGTTGCATGATGCCGCGACCGGCGGCGCGTCGGACGCCAACACGATCGCAGCAACGGGGACGGCCGTGATCGACGGTCTCGGACCCGTCGGCGGCGACGATCACGCGCCGGGGGAGTGGATCGACCTCGACAGCATCGTCCCCCGAACCGCGCTCGTGGCGGCGCTGATCGGCCTGCCGTGAGCGAGTCAACCTGGGTCGACGATCTGCACCCCGAGGCGTTCAAGACGCTGGTGGAGGGCGTCCCCGCGATCCTGTACATCGACCGCCCGGACGAGCCCTCGACCAACCTCTACACGAGTCCGCAGATCGAACGGATCCTCGGCTTCACGACCGAGGAGTGGCGGGACGATCCGCTCTTGTGGCGGAACCAGGTGCACCCTGACGACGTCGACCGGGTGGTGGCGACACACCGCCGTTCGAACGAGACGGCGAGCCAGTATCTGGACGAATACCGGATCCGCACGAAGGACGGCCGGACGATGTGGATCCGCGACGAGGCGTGGCCCGTCCTCGCGGAGGACGACGCGATCCTGTTCTGGCGAGGCGTCATGCTCGACATCACCGATCGGAAGGAAGCCGAGGAGAAGCTCCGCTGGAGCCTCGACGTGCTTCGGCGGACCGTCCAACAACGGCGCGCGCTCGCCGTTCGCCTGGAACATGCTCAGGAAGAGGAGCGCCGGCGCATCGCCGCCGACCTACACGACGATCCGATCCAGGTGATGAGTGCGGTCGACATGCGGCTCCAGATGCTCCAGCAATTCCCGGCCTCTGTAACCCCCGAGGCGATCGCATCGATCGAGGCCGATGTCGCGATCGCGATCGAGCGCCTCCGATCGGTCCTGTTCGAGCTGCGCCCGGCCTCGCTGGATCGTGCGGGGTTGGCCGAGACCCTTCGCGTCTACCTCGAGCACACGGCGACGACGACTGGGTGGACCGTCGACCTCGTGGACCGTCTCGATCGGGAGCCGTTGGCGGACGTCGCGGCGATCCTGTTCCGGATCGCGCAGGAGGCCGTCGTCAACGCGCGGAAGCACGCGGTGGCCTCGACGGTGTCCGTGGAGCTGACCGATGCCGCGGACGGGGTGTTGGTACGGATCGTCGACGACGGCGTGGGGTTCACGTACGAGCCGCTGGCAACACCCGAACCGGGGCATCTTGGTCTGTCGACGATGCTCGAACGCGCTGAGCTCGCCGGTGGGTGGGTGCGGGTGACAAGCGCTCCAGGTGCGGGCACGATCGTTGAGAGCTGGTTGCCGGCCGACGTGTTCGTCGCTGATCCTGGACCCGCGTTGGGGCTGCCGACCTAGCCCGTCGCCGCCAGCGCCGGCTCGATCGCGACGCCCGTGGCCGGGTCGAAATAGTGGAACCTCGACGGATCGAGCGTGAGGCGGATCGTCGAGCCTGCGGTGCAGGAGGTCCGGGCGTCGACGCGTGCGCAGAACAAGCAGCGCTCTCGATCTTCGGCGATCAGCAGGATCTCCTCGCCCTCTTCGTCGGCTGCCGCGCGCAATTCTTCAGCCGCGACCGGGGGCGCATCGATCCTGAAGATCACGTTGACTTCCGACCCGAGTTCCTCGGTGACATCGGCCGTAACCTGGATCGTGGGGAGATCGTCGCCTCGCCACAAGGCCTGATCCTCGATGTCGGATGGCCGGATCCCGAGGATCACACTGCGCCCCTCGTAGGCGGCGAGGGTGTCGGTACCGATCGCGATATCGAACCCGGCGAACGTCACGTGGCCGTCGCGCACCTCGGCTTCCACGAGGTTCATCGGTGGCGAGCCGATGAAGGCGGCAACGAACAGGTTCGCTGGATGACGGTAGAGGTTCTGCGGGGTGTCGACCTGCTGGAGGATCCCGTCGCGCAACACCGCGACCCGATCGCCGAGCGTCATCGCCTCGACCTGGTCGTGCGTGACGTAGACGGTCGTGGTGCCCAGCCGCTCATGCAGGCGCTGCAACTCGGCACGCATGTGAACCCGGAGCTTCGCGTCAAGGTTCGACAGGGGCTCGTCCATCAAGAACGCCTTGGGCTCGCGCACCATCGCACGACCGATCGCCACGCGCTGACGCTGACCGCCTGATAATTCGGACGGCTTCCGATGGAGCAGGCCCTCGAGCCCGAGGGTTTGCGCGACGTCGTGGACACGCTTCGTGCGCTCGGCCTTCGGCATGTGGCGCAGTTTGAGCCCGAAGCCAAGGTTGGCTTCCACCGACATGTGCGGGTACAGCGCGTAGTTCTGGAAGACCATCGCGATATCGCGCAGCTTGGGCTCGAGATCCGTGACCTGGGCGTCGTCGATCGAGATCTCGCCGGCGGTGACCTCCTCGAGCCCGGCGAGCATCCGCAGGATCGTCGACTTCCCGCAACCGGACGGGCCGACGAGGACCATGAACTCGCCGTCGGCCACGGTGAGCGACACGCTGTTCACCGCGATGACGTCCCCGAACACCTTCGTGATCCGGTCCAACACGATCTCGGCCATCAACGCTCCTTCCGGGGGTGAGTGTGCGCGGCGAGGCGTTCGTGGGTCAAACCGGCTCGCGCGCGCCCGTGTGCGGCGCGTGAGGCGCCGACGAGGTCCAGTCCGAGCATGGCCGCACCGACAATCGGTGGGGCGACCAAGCGGACGATCGACGCCCCGGGCGCCACCGCATGGATCCCTGCTGCGATCCGTTCGAAGAACGGTTCCCAGTCGTTCCGAAAGACCCCGCCACCGAGCACGACATCGAGTTCGAGCGCGCGCATGCCGAGCTTGCGGATCGCTGCGGTCGCCATCGTTGCGATCTCGTCGGCTTGCCGGGCTACCAGTTCGCCAGCCACGGCATCGCCGCAGGCCGCCGCCGCGAACACCACGGGCGCCAGCTCGGCGAGCCGATCCTCCTCCAGCGAGCCGACGTAAAGAGCTTCCGTCACTTGTCTCGCCGAACGCATGTCGAAGTGATCCGGCACCGCACGTTGCAGCGAGGTTCGTCGTCCTCGGCCATCGCCCGCGCGGACTGCCAGCCACAGCGCCGAACCACCGAGCTCGCTCGCGCCTCCCCAGTCGCCGCTGACAGGTCCGATCGCCGGGAGACGATAGATCTTGCCGGTCGGCGATACGCCGGAGCAGTTCGTGCCGAATCCGCAGACGATGCCGACGCCGAACCGCCGGTCGGTCCCGGCCCGCAGGACCGCGAACGTGTCGTTGCGCAAGACGAAGCTGGTGACCCATCCGCGGCGGGTGAGCCCGCGCCCGATGCGCCGGTCGTCCAACGGCAGGTCTGCCCCCGCGAGACAGAAGACCCCGCGCTCCGCGACCGGCCGCCGGGCGGGGTCGAAGCCCGCGTCGCGACAGGCGGCGTCGATCGCCCGTCCCAGTTGGTCCAAGAAGGCCTCGTCGCCGGTCAGGTGATAGTCGCCCGCATCGACCCGTGCCGCACCGACCACGCTCCCATCCCGGCGCAGGAGCGCCGCATCCACCTTCGATCCGCCGCCGTCGACGGCGAGCAGCGCAGGCCGCCTCACGGGATGCTCGCCAGTTCGTCCACGGTCACGAACGAGGCGCCGGCGTCGCGGAGGCCGACGACCAGCGGGCCGACCGCGTCGCCGGTGCCGCCGGGCCAGGTGTGGAGCAGGACGACGGCACCGTCGCCGTGCGTGCGCGCTCCGGCGACGCCGTCGGCGGCGATCGCATCGCCGGTTCGCCACGGCTCCCAATCCTCGAGCTCCACGTGCCAATGCACGTTGCGGTAGCCGATCGCCTCGAGCTGGCCCAGCACCTGCGGGTCGTCATGACCGGCGCCGAACGGGCACCGGAACCACGGCCGCGGATCGCGGCCGGTCGCGGCCTTGATCGCTGCCGCCCCGTCGGCGATGTCGTCGGGCAGTCCGCCGCCCAACAAGAGCGGCATCCGCGCGTGATAGTGGGAGTGGTGTCCGACCAGATGGCCCTCGTCTGCGATCCGGCGCGCGGTCGCGGGGTACGCCTCCGCCCAGCGCCCCTGCACGAAGATCGTTGCACGCACGGCCTCGTCGCGCAGGGTATCGAGGATCCGTTCGGCAGTGCCCGGCGGACACCAGGGACGGTCGGGATGCTCTGCATCGAACGTCAACGCGACCCGGAACGCGTCACTCACGCGTCGTGACCTTCGCGGCGTGCACGTAGGCGCCGGGCTCGCGCCCGGCGAGGATGGCGAGTCGCCAGGCCAGCAGCTGCGCCGGCACGATCGCCGCCGCCGGGGAGACCAGACGTCCGAGCGGTCCGATGTCCGTCGCGCCGGGCGCCTCGACCCCCGCCGTCACGGTCCACACGGCGGCGCCGAGCGCACGGAGCTCGTCGGCGATCGAGAGATCCAGGTCCTCGGTCTCGGGCTCCGTTGCGAACACCATGGCCGCCATCTGTGGACCGGCGAGCTCCAACGGGCCGTGTCTGAACTGGGCGGTCTGGAAGGACTCGACCGGCATCCCGACCGCCTCCTTCAAGGTCAAAGCTCCCATCTCGGCGGCCGCGCGAGCGCCGCCGCGAGCGAGCAAGACGGTCGTCGCGCGGCCGCCGTGCCAGGTCACGAGGTCATCGGCGAGTTGTCCGCGACCGAGCAGCTCGTCGATCGCGGCCGCAGCCAGTCCGGCGTCTGCCGCGAAGCGCGTCTGCGATGGCCGCCGGCGCGACGCCCTCCAGCGCGAGTCCGACGCTGCCCACCACCACGAGCGCTGCGGCGAAGGTCATCGTGCTCGGGCCCGTCTCTTCCCCTGCGAACGTCAGCACCGCGACATCGGCGAGCCGCGCGAGCGAGCTCGCGGGATCGTTCGTGACGGCGACGATGAACGGTGCGTCGCCGCGCTCGCGAAGGAGTTCTGCAGCCCGGACCGTCTCCGCACTCTCGCCGGACTGGCTCACCAGCACGAGTGTGTCGTTGCCGCGCAGCATCGCGAGCCGGAAGTGCAGCAATTCGGCGGCGTCGAGCTGGAACGAGGCCACGCCGGCTCGAGCGAGCGCCGTCACCGCGGGGTAGCAGGCGTCGTAGGAGCTGCCCATTCCCGCCCACGCGAGCGTGCCGCGATCGCGACGAGCCGCGATGGCGCTCAGCGCGGTCGCTTGGTTGGCGAGGCCTGCCGCCGCACGTCGCAGCGCGTCCGGTTGGCCCGAGATCTCGGCGATGAATGGGTCAGGAAAGTTTCCTAACGATTTCACGGTCCGGAGTGTACGATGCGGCGTCATGGGTGTGAAGGTGGCGGTGGTGGGTGGCGGGAGCACCTACACACCCGAGCTCGTGGAGGGCTTCGTCACCCGTGGAGACCGGCTGCCAGTGGATGAGTTGGTCTTGCTCGACATCGATCCGGAGCGCCTTGCGATCGTCGGCGGGCTGGCGCAGCGCCAGCTCCGCCGGGTGGGGTGGGACGGAACACTCCGATTGTCGGGCGATCGCCGGGAGGCGATCGAGGGCGCGGATTTCGTCATCGTGCAGCTGCGCGTCGGCGGGAACAAGGCGCGCTTCAAAGACGAGACGATCCCGCTGGAGTTCGAGTGCATCGGTCAGGAAACGACGGGCGCCGGTGGCTTCGCCAAGGCGCTGCGCACGGTGCCCGTCGTGCTCGAACTTGCCGAACTGACTGCCGAGATCGGCGCGCCGGGGGCGTGGTTCGTCGACTTCACGAACCCGACGGGCCTCGTGACGCAGGCGCTGCTCGATCACGGGCACCGGGCGCTCGGCCTCTGCAACGTCGCGATCGGGTTCCAGCGGGAGTTCGCTCGCCACTTCGGGGTCGAGCCGGAGCGGGTGCAGCTCGAGCACGTCGGATTGAACCACCTCACGTGGGAACGCAAGGTGCTCGTGGACGGTGTGGATCGACTCCCCGAGCTGCTGTCCGATCCGCCGCTCGAGCCCGGTGAGGACGAGTTCGAGGGGATGCCGATCGGGTTCATCCGCGAGCTCGGCGCGATCCCGAGTTACTACCTGCACTACTACTACCGAACCTCCGCGGTCCTCGCGCACCAACAGACGAGCAAGACCCGCGCGGAAGAGGTGATGGAGATCGAGGCCGGCCTCCTCGAGCTCTACAAGGATCCGACCCTGGATACCAAACCGAAGCTCCTCGAAGAACGAGGTGGCGCGTTCTACAGCGACGCCGCCGCAGCCCTCGTCGCCTCGTTGCACGCCGATACCGGCGACACCCAGGTCGTCAACGTCCGCAACGACGGCGCGATACCCAACCTCGCCGCCGATGACATCGTCGAGGTCACCTGCACCGTCGATGCGCTTGGCGCACACCCGCTCGTCGTCGACCCGCTCGCTCCGGAGATGCACGGGCTGGTGGCGCACGCGAAGGACTACGAGAAGCTGACGATCGGAGCAGCACTGAGCGGCTCGCGTTCGGATGCGCTCAAGGCCCTCATGGCCAACCCGCTGATCCCCGACTGGGATACCGCCGTCCCCCTGCTGGACGCGTTGCTCGAAGTCAACCGCCCGCACCTGCCCCGATTCTGGCCGAGCGGCTGACAGGTCGCTGCGCGCCTACGGTGCGGGCAGCTCGGCAGCGTTCGCTTGGATCTTCGCGAGCGCCTCGGCGGCCTGGCGAACGCCCTCCTCGCCGGCGCGGAACGTGTTCTCCATGAAGTACACGGACTCGCGCTGGCCGGCGGCCTCGGCCACCGGGAACGACATCGTCGCCGGGTCGAGCCTGGCGGCGTACTCGACCGCGACCGGCATGCGCGAGAGGCTCGGCTGGAAGAGCTCATAGCGGTTCATCGACGGATACTGCACCTCGGCTGGGATCCCTTCCGCTTCCATCGCGGCGCAGACGACCTCGTTGGTGCGGCCGGCGAACGCGTCGGGATCGATCGCCAGGATGTAGTTGTAGAAGCTCCACCGCGTGATGCGGTCGTCGTGCGGCATGACGCGAACGCCGGGGATCTCCGCGGCCATCGCCTCGAGCGCCTTTCCCGAGATCGCGCGCTCGGCCTGCTGGGCGGGGAAACGCCGCATCGCGACCTCGAGGAGTGCGGCGTTCAACTCCGACAGCCGGTAGTTGGCGCCGAAGGTGTACTCCTTGTCGTCCTCGTCTTTCGCTCGGCCACAGTCGATGACAGAGTGAGCTCTCCGGGCGAGCGCGTCGTCGTTCGTCAGGAGCGTGCCACCTTCGCCGCTCGTCAGGATCTTCGAGGACTGGTGGCTGAACGAGCCGAAGTCACCGATGCACCCGGCGCCGCGGCCGTTCCATTGCTGCCCGTGCGCGTGCGCGCAGTCCTCGATCACCGCGAGCTCGTGACGGCGAGCGATGTCCATGATCCGGTCCATGTCCGCCATCTGATGACCGAGATGCACGGGCATGATGGCGCGGGTTCGCTCCGTGATCGCCGCCTCCACCAGATCGGGATCGATGCACCAGGTGTCAGGGGTGACGTCGACGAACACCGGGAGCGCGCCCGCCGCCATCGGCGCATAGGCGGTCGCGGCGAACGTGAGGGCGGGCACGATCACCTCGTCGCCCCACCCGATCCCGAGCGCCTTGCACGCCACCTCCATCGTCACGGTGCCGTTCATCATCAAGACGCCGTGTTGGGCCCCTTGGTAGGCAGCGAAGGACGCTTCGAACGCGCCCCCGTGCACACCGGGCTCGGGGAACCCACCCCAGGCGCCGCTGCGAACCACGTCCGCAACCGCCGCAACGTACTCCTCGTCGTTCGTGGGGGGCCAGTCGGGGTACGGCGCCTCGCGCACCGGGGTGCCGCCGTTGATCGCGAGCGCTGCCATGGCCGACTCCTTCGCATCGGGCGGTCTCCTTGACCGCCTCCTTCCCCGCAGGCTAGCATCCGGGCTGTTCGTTAGGAAAGTTTCCTGACTGACTCAGGATGGGGGTGGCCACACGGCGGCACGCGCGTTCTCTCCGGGGACCCCGAGCCTGTTGCGGGCCATCAACGAGCGGACCGTCTTGGAGTGCCTCCGTGTCGCCGGCCCCGCGTCGCGTGCGGAGATCGCCCGCGTGTCGGGGGTGTCGAAGCCGACCGTGTCCCAAGCGCTTGCGGTGCTCGAACGGGCAGGGCTGGTGCGCGAGGCGGGCCGAACCTCCGGGTCGAAAGGACCGACCGCCGTGCTGTACGAGTTGAACCCGGCGGCGGGCTACGTCGTCGGCGTCGACGTCGGGCGGGAGCGGGTCCGAGCCGCGATCGCGGACCTCAGCGGCACGGTACTCGCGCGAGTGGATCAGACGGCGAGGGTTCGCAGTGCGAAGGCGCTGATCGGGCAGATCGGATCGGTTGCCCGTCAGGTGGCGACGCAGGCCGATCTCCGATGGTCGCGGGTCACCGTGACCGTTGTGGCGAGTCCCGGTGTGTTCGATGCCGATGGAGACCATCCGACGCTCGCGCACAACCTCCCAGGCTGGAACCGTGCCGGTGTGCTCGATGCGGTGCGGGCCGAGCTCGGCACTGCGGTGCGGTTCGACAACGACGTGAACCTCGCTGCGCTTGGGGAGGCCAGGTATGGCGCCGGGCGCGGCGTCGATACGTTCGTGTACCTGCACGTCGGCACCGGCGTCGGGATGGGCATCGTGCTCGGAGGCTCGCTGTATCGCGGCGCCACCGGCGCTGCCGGAGAAGTCGGCTACCTTCCGGTCTTGGCGGGCGACCCGCACGAGCGCTCGGCGCGACGGCGGGGGGCGCTCGAATCGGCGATCGGGGCCACCGCGATCATCCGCGCGGCCAAAGCGGCGGGTATGCGCGGCATCACCTCGACGACCGATGTGATGGACCGGGCCCGTTCGGGGGACGCGCGCGCCGCCGGCGTCGTCGATCAGCTCGCCGTGCGCCTGGGGCAGGCCATCGCCGCGATCGCAACGGTGCTCGACCCGTCGCTCGTGATCTTGGGCGGATGGGTCGGCAGGAACGGCGATCTGCTGCTCGAGCCCGTCCGGCGAGAACTCGAGTCGGTCTCACCGATCCGCCCGCGAGTCGAGATCGCAGAGCTGGGCGCGGACGCAGAGGTGATGGGGGCGGTCGCGTTCGCCCTGACCCATGCCGAGGAGCGTCTCTTCGCTCGGGCGGACACGAAAGGAGCGATCGCGGTCTGAGGCGTGAAACCCCCCGGGAGTGAGTTGCGTAGATGGATACGACCGGCCGGAACGAAGGAGGAGCAGATGCGACGGATGGTGGCGATCGCCGCGGCGATGTTGGTCGTCGTGGGGGCGGCATGTAGTTCGGGCAGCGATTCGTCCACCGCCTCGGCAGTGAATACGGCGTCGCATGAGCCGGTCACGCTGTCGATCACGGGCGAGTGGACCGGCGTGGAGTGCGCCAAATGGAAGGAGATCTTCCCGGCGTTCACCGAGGCCTATCCGTGGGCAACCGTCAACCCGATCTGCAACGTGAACGACGACAAGATGATCAAGCAGATCAACGCGGGCAACGCCCCGGACGTCGCACAGTCGTTCGGCGTGGACAACGTCGGATCGTTCTGCAACTCGGGCGCGTGGGAGGACCTGAACCCCTACATCACGGGTGGCGACGGTATCGACATGAGCCAGTTCCCCGCGGCAGCGCTGACGTACACGCAGTTCAACGACGAGCAGTGCGCGCTGCCGTTCATGACCGACACGTTCGGTATGTACTACAACACCGACATGTTCGAGGCCGCCGGGTTGACCGAGCCGCCGAAGACGACCGACGATCTGGTGGACTACGCGAAGAAGCTGACCCAGTTCAACCCGGACGGATCGATCAAGGTCGCCGGGTTCGTTCCGGACTCGACGTATTACTGCTGCGCCATGACGATGACGAACCTCGCCTACATGTTCAACGCCAAGTGGCTGGATGAGAGCGGTCAGGCGGCGTTCGCGACCGATCCTCAGTGGGCTGCCGCGTTCCAATGGCAGCACGACTTCATCGCGGAGGTGTACGGCGACGGGGACTTCCAGACGGGGTCCGACAAGCTCACCGAGTTCATCTCGGGCGCCGGCAACGAGTGGAACGCGCAGCAGGACCTCGGGACCGGACGCGTCGCGATGACGGTCGACGGCGAGTGGCGCAACGCCTTCGTGCCAGGCGACCTGAACTACGACAGCGCACCGATGCCGGTGGCACCGGGAACGGAGGATCGCTATGGCGGAGGCGCTGCGGGCGGCACGGTGCTCGCTCTCCCGAAGGGCTCGCCGCATCCGGCCGAGGCCTGGCTCCTACTGAAGTGGCTGGCGACCGACACCGACGTGTTGGTTGACGTTGCCAACCGCATCAACAATGTGCCAACCACAGAGGCATCGCTCACGTCACCGAATCTGGATCTGCCGCCGCAGTTCCAGACGTTCATGGACGTCTTCGAGAACCCGAACTCCGGTTGGGTGCCGACCACGGCGATCGGTCTCGAGGTCCAACAGTCGATCGGCCAGTTCGCACAGAAGTGGGAGAAGGGCGACACGACCGATTTGCAGGGCGGTCTCCAAACGGCTCAGGATGAGACGAACGACGCACTCGCACAGGCGCAGATCTGAGGGAGGGCTCGACGGCTTCATACACGGCGCCGGTTTATGAGACGGCGGCGGCGGTTTCTCGCCGCCGCCGTCCTCGGCGCTGGCGTGAACGAGGCGCGGTCGTCGTGTATCTCTCGCCGTGGCTGATCGGCTTCGTGATCTTCACGCTTGCCCCCATGGTGGCCAGCCTGTATTGGTCGTTCACGAAGTACCAGCTTCCCGGTGAGCCGAAGTGGATCGGTACGCTGAACTACCAGTTCATGTTTACGAAGGACCCGAACTTCTGGCTGGCGGTTCGCAACACGATCTGGATCATCGTTGTGGGGCTCCCCTTGCGGATCCTCTTAGGGGTCGTCACGGCGCTGCTGCTGACTCGCAAGCGGCGAGGCGTCAACGTGTATCGCACGACCTACTTCTTGCCGACGATGGCGCCGATCGTCGCGGCAACACTCGCGTTTGCATACCTGCTGAACCCGAGCTACGGCCCCGTCAACGTAGTGCTCCGCAAAGTGGGCGTGCAAGATCCGCCGCTGTGGCTCTATTCGCCTCAATGGGCGAAGCCCGCGCTGGTGCTGCTCGCACTCTGGGGTGTGGGTGACGCGATGATCATCTTCCTGGCGGGGTTCCTCGATGTCCCGAAGCACCTCTATGAGGCCGCCGACATCGAGGGTGCGAGTGGCTGGGCCAAGTTCTGGCACGTCAGCCTGCCGATGGTATCGCCGGTGGTCTTCTTCGAGGTGGTCACCGGGATCATCTTCGGGTTCCAGTACTTCGCGCAGGCCTACGTCGCTGCATTCAACACATCGCAGGACCAGTCGATCGGCGGTCCACAGAACTCGCTGCTCTTCTACTCGGTGCACCTCTATCAGGAGGGCTTCATCTACTTCAAGATGGGCTACGCCTCGGCCATGGCATGGGTGCTCCTCGTCATCTCCCTGCTCTGCACGGTGGCGGTCTTGCGAGGGTCGCGACGATGGGTGCACTACCAGGGCGGCGGGTTCCTCAAATGACTGTCACGGGCCCTCCGTCGCAGCCGAACCCCGTGGCGTGGAAAGCGGGCGTTGCGTTCGCACCGGCGACCATTCACTCGAACGTCGAGGAGGTTGAGCCTCGCCTCCTGCCGCCGAAGGAACGTCGGCGCCGCGCGAGGCGCACAGGCACCGCGCACGTGCTGATGATCGGTTTCGCGCTCGTGTTCATGCTCCCCGTCGTGTTCGTGCTGCTCGGTTCGTTGATGACCAACGACCAAGTGCTCTCGGCGGACTTCTGGCCGCGTCCGTTCCAGTGGAGCAACTACCCGACCGTGTGGCACACGATCCCGTTGTTCCAATACGGCTGGAACACGGTGCAGATCGCCGTGCTGTCAACCGTGGGGATCGTGGTCTCATCGATCCCGGTTGCCTACGCGCTCGCGCGGATGCGTTGGAAAGGCCGCCAGGTCGTGTTCGTCCTCGTCCTGTCGACCTTGATGCTGCCGTATCAGGTGACGGTCGTGCCGCTGTATGTGTGGTTCTCGAAGATCGGCTGGATCCCGTCGTTCAAGCCGCTCATCGTGCCGAACTTCCTCGGCGACGCCTTCTCGATCTTCCTTTTGCGGCAGTTCTTCATGTCGGTGCCGGAGGATCTCGCCGACGCAGCGCGCGTCGACGGTGCGAGCCACTGGCAGATCATGACGAGGATCATGGTGCCGCTGTCGAAGGCGGCCATCGCGGCGATCGCGTTGTTCAACTTCCTCTATGCGTGGAACGACTTCTTCGCACCGCTCTTGTATGCAGGGGATAACCCGAAGTTGTGGACCCTCGCGATCGGGCTGAACGAGTTCAGGGGCCAGCACCACGTCGAGTTCAACCTGATCATGGCGGCCTCGATCATGTTCATGATCCCGGTGATCATCTTGTTCTTCCTCGCGCAACGGGTCTTCATCGAAGGCGTCACCCTGACGGGGTCGAAAGAGTGAACGTGGCCGGGCGCCGGTGACTTCGACACCCTAGTCCGCACGGTGAAAGACTTCGGCCACTGGCACCGCGAGGTATTCGCAACGGGAGAGGTGACGTGATGCGGGTGGCGTTGTTCGGCTGCGGCTGGATCCAGGACTTCCACGCGCGGGGGGTTCGCGCGTGCGGCCACGATCTGGTCGCCGTGGGCAACCACCGCGAGGAAACTGCCCGTGTGTTCGCCGAGCGGCATGACATCCCCCGTGTGACCACGGACTGGGAGGCACTCGCAGCCGATCCGGCGGTGGACGCCGTTGTCGTTGCGACGCCCAATGCCCTGCACGCGCCGCAATCGATCCGAGCGCTCGAGCGCGGGAAACACGTGCTCGTCGAGAAGCCGATGGCGACGTCGGTTGCAGAATGCGACGCGATGATCGCGGCCGCGGAGGGCTCGGGGGCCTCGTTGATGGTGGCGCATTGCTGGCGGTTCCATCCGGATGTCCAGGCGATGCGAGCGCGGATCGACGCCGGCGATCTCGGCGAGATCGTGAAGACCCGCGGGTACGGCGTGCATGCGGGCTGGGGCCCGTCGGGGTGGTTCGCCGAGAAAGCCCTCGCAGGCGGCGGGGCGCTGCCGGACATGGGCGTACACGCGATCGACACGGTCCGGTATCTGCTCGGCGATCCCCTGCCCACGCGCGTGTGCGCGACGATCGGGACTCGGTATGGGACCTACGACGTCGACGACGACGGCATCCTGCTGATCTCGTGGGCCCAGGGCACCAATTCGATCGTCGAGTCGGGCTGGTGGCATCCCCACAAAGAGGGGCTCGAGGCGGAGACCGAGGTGTACGGCACCGGCGGCTACGCGCGGATCTTCCCGCGGGAGGAGCCGAGCGAGGACTACGAACACTGCACGCAGCCGATGTACACGGCCCAGATTGGGGAGTTCCTGGGTGCGATCGAGGAAGGGCGGTCGCCGAAGCCCGACGGCGCGGACGGCCGCGTCGTGATGGACGTCGTTGAGCAGGCGTACGCGTCGGCGAAAGCCTGCTGATGGCGCCCGCGCTCGCTGTGCTGTGCATCGATCGGGTGACCCAGGCGCTGGTCGTTGACGAGGAGGGCGGCATCCTCGGGCGGGGCGTGGGCGGACCGGCGAATTTCGAGACGGCCGGGGCCGAGGTTGCGGCCGCGTCGCTCGCCGATGCCGCCGGCGCCGCGTTGCGCGATGCCGACCTGCACGCGGGCGATCTGGCTGCCGCAACGTTCGCGCTCGCCGGTGTCGATTGGCCGTCCGACGTCGACCGCGTGCGCGCGACGATCTCTCCGTTCCTGTCGATCAAGGACATCACCGTGGTGAACGACGCCTTCGCGGTCCTTCGCGCCGGCACCTCTGAGGCCTGGGGGATCGCCGTGATCGCCGGGTACGGCACCGTTGCGGTGGGGCGGGACCCGGCCGGAGACTCGTTCCGCACGATCGGCGAGGGTCCGACCTTCGGCGATTTCGGCGACGAACTCGACGTCTCGCAGCTCGCGGTGCGTGCGGTTGCGGACGCCTACACCGGACGGGGTCCCGCCACGATGTTGAGCGAGATGCTTTGCGATCGACTCGGACAGCCCACAGTGGAAGCGTTGCTCGAGCATTTGGCGCGTAACGACCCGACGCTGCATGCGCCCGAACTGCACAACCTGGCCCCGATGGTGCTCGCGGCCACCGAGGCCGGGGACCTCGTCGCGCGCTCCGTGCTCGAACGGATCGGCCACGAGCTCGGCGAGGCGGCGTCGCTGGTCGCCCGACGGCTGAACCTCACGAACCTCGACGTCGAGGTGGTGCTGGCCGGCGGTCTGTTCGGGACGCCGAACCGGTACCTCATGGACGTGCTCGAGCTCGGGGTTCGCCGCACCGTGTCCCGCGCGAAGCTGCAGATCCTCGTGGAGCGGCCGGTCGTCGGCGCCGCGCTGCTGGCGCTGGAACGAGGGGGCCTGCGGACGAGCGGCGCGGCCGCTGCTCGCCTGCGGCAGGAGGCCGCGCATCGGCCGGATTGACCGGGGGACGTTCGTGGGTCCCCGTCTCGCTCGTGCTCCCGGCCGATCGTTTCGCGACGTGCGCGCTACTCGACCGGGGCGCTCGGACCGACGCGGCGGCCGAGGTTCATCCAGGTCAGCAGCATCCGGTACATCGTGCGGATGTCCGGCGCGTCGAACTTGACCGACCGCGGACTCGTGCGTTCGGCCCCGGGGGCGATCGCAAGCATGTCCGCGAGGGCGCTCGTCGTCAGCAGGGCCTCGAGTTCGAACGGCGGGTCCGGTTTCCACACCTGCGCGCGGTCGGCGTGCTTCACGGACTCGGCGACGAGTCGGCGGGTGGCGTCCTGCACGGTCTTGGGCGACTTCGTGCGGCCGGACATGGCCGCGTAGCCGGTCTTCGTCGCGAACGCCTTGACCCACGGCAGTGCCGCTGTGGCCTGGTTGCAGCATTCCTCATCGCCGCTCACGAAGAGCAATGGCACGTGAAACGTCCCGGCAAGCGCTGCGTTGAGGTGCGTCTCGTTCCACGACAGGCCGTTGACGCGGATGTCTGCGAACCAGCCAACGTACGTGTGGTCGAGGATCGCGCTCGCCGTGCCCGATGCCGCGTGGTAGCCGAGAAACACGCATCCGGTGAAGCCTTCTTCGATCCCGGTCATCATGCTCCACGGCAGTTTCGGCGTGCCCTGCACGAGTTCGGCGCGGGGGTCGAGCTCGTGTGGCAGGATGTTCGCCATGTCGCCGTGGGCATCCGACACGACGATCTTGAGGGCCCCCGCGTCGGTGGCACCGGCGATCGCGGCGTTCGTCTCCTGGGTCATCAGCAGGCGGGCCCACTGGTAATCGTCGGTACCGCGTGTGACCTGGCGCACGGTGGTGATCCCGCCGATGCCCTCCATGTCCACGGAGATGAATATCCGGACCGTCATGGCGCGCAGGGTATCGCGCGCCCGTACTCGTCGCGTGGAGCGTCAGACTCGGGTGGGATGCTGCTCTCATGCGCGCCGGCCCCCTCGCGTCGCTCGCGGTGCTGCTCACGGCATGCACCGCTGTGACGACGTCGACGGTCACCATCACGCCATCGACGGGTTCGTTCGGCGCGTCGCCGACCGCTGCGGGCGGCCACGGGCGCGAAACGACGGTCACGAGGGTCGTCGACGGCGACACGATGCATGTGTCGCTGCACGGCCGTGACGTCACGATCCGGTTCATCGGGGTCGACACGCCCGAGACGGTCGCGCCCGGGCAGCCGATCGAGTGCTTCGGACCTGAAGCCTCGCGGTTCGCGACGCGGGCGTTGACCGGCGAGCGGGTTCGGCTGGAGTTCGACGTTGAGCGGATCGACCCCTACGGGCGAACCCTCGCCTACGTGTGGATGCCCGACGGAACGATGTTCAACCAGGCGCTGGTACGACATGGCTTCGCCACGGTGGCGACGTATCCGCCTGACACCAAGTACGTCGAGCGGTTCGAGGCGGCCCAGCGTGCGGCGAAGTCGGCCAACCGAGGCTTGTGGGGCGCGTGCTAGCGGGTCACTCGGCGAGCCGCTTTGCCAGCTAGCTTGCCTGTTCGGCCGCGAGCGCGTCCGCCTCGTACGCGTCCATGATCGCAGTCGAGCTCGTCCTGCATCCCGTCGGGCAGCGGCAGTACCTCGTGCGTCTCGAGGATGTGCTTGGCCTTCTCGTTGGCTGCGACCGTCGGATCGGGCCTGCCCGCCGCTTCCCACGCGTCCCACGTCAGCCGGTTCATGGTCGTCTCGCGCCAGAACTCGCGCATGTGCAACAGCGTGTGTTCCTGGTCGAGGAAATGCCCTGCAGGGCCGACGGCGTCGATCGAATCCAGGGCGAACGCCTCATCGTCGAACGAGAATCCGTCGGACCATCCTGCCGCGATCTCGAAGATTTCGGCTCCGAGCATCAGTTCGGTGATCGACGAGACGGAGTCGCCGTAGAGCGATCCGATGCCCGTCAGCATGTCGCCGGGCACCACCATCGCTCCCATCGCGGCGAGGCCCGCCTGCGCGCCGGACTGCCAGTCGCTCGCCTTCGAGCCGGTCCCGTACGCGCCGTGGCAGGTCGGGACGCCGAAGTACTCGCCCATCTGCGCGGAGCCCATCTCGGCGAAGATGTCGTTGGCGCCCCACGCCGGGTTGAGCTCGCCGGTGTTCATGTCGATCGTCGTGTTGTAGCTCGACGTGGAACGTCTTCGCGCCGGGCACGAGCGTCTCGATGATCGTGATCCCCGACAGGATCTCGGCGTTCGCGATGGTCATGAGACCCGCGACCGATCAGGGGAGCGCTCGCGCCCGCCAGCGGCATGGCGCACATGCCGACCGGGATCCCCGCCTCGGCGAAGATCTGCATCGCGTCGATCGTCGGGTCGTCCCAGTGCAACGGCGAGATCGAGCACTGGAAGTTCGACATGATCGGTCGCTCGCGCAACTCATCAGCCCCGCCGGCGAGCACGCGGCACATCTCGACGAGACCCGCGCGCGTTGAGCGGGTCGATCGCGGTCATCTGCATGATGTGCTTGCTGGTCGCGTGCCACTGCGCGTGGGTCTCGTGCATCGGGCGCACCACCACCGGCTTGTCGTTCGCCGAGCAGCACTGCCATTGGATGCCGACCTGCGGCAATGCGTCGGCGATCGTCGTGAACTGCGTGATGTCGTTCTTGTTCGAATAGCGCCGCTCGCCCGTCCAGATGTCCATCACGTGGGCCGGGCAGCCGTCGGTGGACAGCCATCCGCGATCGCCGCCGAGGGGCAGGTCGAAGGCCGGGTTGCGGGCGTGCAGCGTGTAGGTGCGGGGTGCTTTCGCCCGCTGCTGCTCGATGAAGTCCGGGTCGAACCGGATCCGCATCTCGTCGAAGTCGACCTGCTGGCCGTGATCCGCCATCACCTGAAGCAGTCGTTTGTTCGTGGTGCTGACGCCGGTGCGCTCCAGCACCCGCAGGCAAGACTCGTGCATCTTCTTCTCCTGCTCCGGGGTGAGCACCTTGTACGTCGAAGCGCGGGAGAACGAGCGGATCGCATCTGACATGTGGTGGGGCCTCCTGGCGGCGGGTCGGTCGCGCGAGCGTACCCTCCGTGCGAGGTCCGGCGGTAGCCCGTTGCGGCTGATCGCGATTCAGGACCAGCGGGCCACTCGGCCCCTCTGTCTGCGGCCGTTCGGCCCGCTGCGGTGGAGGGTTTTCGCGCCACAGTGGACGCGAAGGAGGCGACCGCCATGCGTGTGCTCGTGACCACCGCAAGCAAGCACGGCGCGACCCAGGAGATCGGCGCTCGGATCGGCTCGGTGATCGGTGCTCGGGGCCACGAGGTCGACGTGCGATCTCCCACCGAGGTGAAGGAACTCGATCGCTACGACGTGATCGTGGTTGGCTCGGCCGTCTATGCGGGCCACTGGCAGAAGGAAGCCAAGGAGCTCGTCCAGCGCGGCAACGGCGTGTTCGCGAATCGGCCTGTGTGGCTGTTCTCGAGCGGTCCCGTCGGCGATCCCGCACTGCCTGCCGACGGTCCCGCGGACGCCGAGGAGCTCCGGCAGGCGAGCGGTGCGCTCGAGCACCACATCTTCACCGGCAAGATCGACCGGGGCGCCCTGTCGCTTCCGGAGCGGGCCGTCGTGCGGGCGCTCCACGTGGCCGAAGGCGACTACCGCGACTGGGACGACGTCGACCGCTGGGCTGCGACGATCGCCGATTCGATCTCGAGCGGCTGAGCACCGACGGCTCAGTCGCCGAACATCGGCTCGATCTCATCGAGGTGTTCAGCTCGGTGCGGTGCCCGGAACGGGTTGACCAGACTCGTGGGGTCGAGCGGGTACATCCGTTCGGCCGGCAGCGACGCCAGCATCGCGTCGGTCTCTTCGGCGATCTGCAGGGCGAGGCGGGCGGCCTCTCGTGGGGCGATCGCGTGCAGCAGCGGCCGAGCGGCGTCGTTGATCCACGTCACGTCCTCAGGTTCCTCGTCCGAAGGCGAGAACGCCTCACCTCGCTCGAGTTTGTGCGCCAGGACGAGGTTGCGCCCATCCCAGAACGCCACATGTGCGAGCACCCCCGCCACGGTCCACTCTTCGTTCACGGGACGTGCCAGGTCGTTCGCATCTAGACGGGCGACCAGCGATGCGAGCCGCGCACGTTCTCGGTCGTTCTCCTCGACGTAGTCCATGTGTCTAGTCAGGACGGGATCGCTATCAAACAGGCTACCGTCGCCCAGCATCAGACTCACTCGTCAGTATCTGACTACAGTCAGAGGATGGATGCGACACAGATCGAGCATGTGCGCAGGTTCAACAGGGCGATCACCCAGCGAGTTGGTGCCCTCGACGATCGGTTCCTCGACCGGGATCGCCCGCTCGGTGCATCGCGAGTGCTGTGGGAGATCGGCCCCACCGGCTGCGATGTCCGCCGGCTCCGGTCTCGACTCGGCCTCGACTCCGGCTATCTGAGCCGCCTCTTGCGCTCGCTTGAGCAGGCGGGCTTTGTGGCGGTCGTTCCTGCCGAGGGCGATCGCAGGGTGCGAACCGCCCGGCTTACCGATGCGGGCCTCGAAGAATGGGCCGTGCTCGATCGGCGAAGCGACGACCTCGCCGACTCGATGCTCGCCCCGCTCGACGGTGCGGCGCGCGAAACGCTCGTTGAGGCGATGCATGTGGTTGAGCGTCTGATAACCGCTTCGGCGGTCGAGATCAGACGGACGGATCCCGCGCACTCGGACGCCCGTCGGTGCCTTGCGGCGTACTTCGCCGAGCTGGACGCCCGATTCGACACCGGTTTCGATCCGGGCGCGAGCATCTCCGCCGCAGACGACGAGCTTCGACCGCCGGCCGGTCTCCTGCTCGTCGGGGTACTGCACGGCGAGCCCGTGGGCTGCGGAGCGCTCAAGTTCCACGACGATGGGCCGGCGGAGCTCAAGCGCATGTGGGTTGACGCGTCCGTGCGCGGGTTGGGCATCGGGCGGCGCCTCCTCGCCGCGCTCGAATCGGAGGCGATCGACGACGGGGTCAGTGTCGTGCACCTCGAAACCAATCGCTCGCTCGCCGAGGCGATGTCTCTGTATCGCCACGCCGGGTACGTCGAGGTCGCGGCCTTCAACGACGAGCCATACGCGCACCATTGGTTCGAGAAGCGACTCACGGCGTCCTGACCCTGACGGGGTAGCCTCGAGGACGACGCTCTCGCTCTTGGCGGAGGCGGACGGGAATCGAACCCGCCAGGGAGCTCGTCGCTCCCTCTACGGTTTTGAAGACCGCGGGGCCCACCAGGAACCCAGACGCCTCCGCGCGACAGGCTACTCGGGGTTCGGTACGACGCACGTGTCCGCGGGAGCGCATTCCCTGGCGCGTCCTCTGTGTGGCCTACGATAGGTGGCGTGGAAGCGGCCTTCTTCGACCTCGACAAGACGATCATCAGCCGGTCGTCGTCGCTCGCCCTCGGGCGACCCCTCTATCGGGCCGGCATGGTGTCGCGCGGACAACTCATGCGCGGTGCGTACGCGCAACTCGTGTATCTGCTGGTCGGTGCCGACGAACAGCGGATGGAGCGTCTCAAGGAGGGCATGCTGCAGCTGACGAAGGGCTGGGACCGCGGCCAGGTCGAGCGGCTCGTGCAGGACGTGATGCTCGACGTGATCGACCCATATGTCTACCAAGAGGCCCTTGACCTGCTCGCCGAGCACCAGGCCGCCGGGCGGCGCCTGTACATCGTGTCGAGTTCGCCCGAGGAGGTCGTGCGACCGCTGGCTCGACATTTCGGCGTCGCCGGCGTGATCGCGACGCGAGCGCAGGTCGGCCCCGACAATCGGTACACCGGCGAGCTCGAGTTCTACGCGTACGGTGAGCAGAAGGCAGAGGCGATGCGCGAGATCGCGCGCCGATCCAGGCTCGACCTGTCGCGGTTCCTTCGCGTATACCGACTCGATCACGGATCTTCCGATGCTCGAGGCGGTCGGCAATCCCGTCGTCGTGAACCCGGACCGGGAGCTCCGCCACGAGGCTGAGGAGCGCGGTTGGGACATCCGCAACTTCCGGAACCCGGTGCGGCTGCGCTCCCGGCTGGCCGAGGCGGTGCCCCCAAAGCGGGCCGGCGCGGCCGCGGCGGTGCTCGGCGCTGCGGCCGTCGCCGGCGTGCTCGTCTGGGTGTCGGTCCGCACTCGCGAGCGCCGCGCCGTTGCCGCGATGGTGGACTAGCCGCGCCGGCGTCCGCGGGTGTACGTTGGCCTGGGAGGCCGAAAGGTCACCCGCGAGGGGAGCAGAACCCACGCGCGAGTCATGCCGCGGGAGGCATGTCCCAGGACCCGGGGCGTATGAACCCGGCTCCCAGGACACGTGCGGACAGCGCTTGATACCTGCTCCCCTCGCTCTCGCCCCTAGTCCTTCGGTCCCGAGCTCCGCGTCAGCCTGAAGAGCGCACCCTGCGGGTACGCGTCATCCCCCGCCCACCTGAAGCCCGCCTTCCGCATCGCCCTCAGCAAGGCCGGCACCTGCTGGGGCGCGTCACCCGGTGTGTTCGCCGCAGGGTTCAGCTCGATCGAGGCGCCCCATGCGGCCGGGGGCAGAGGCCCATCGGGACCGCTCGCGTCGGTCGTCGGATCGAAGCAGGCCCCGACGTCGGTGATCGCGGCCATCGCCCCGGTCGTCGTGCCGAGCGTCCGACGCAGCGCCGCGATGACGTCGTCGTGACACGTGATGGTGCCGAGTGTCGGCAGCGTGGCCGAAGAGATGTGGTCTTGGACCCAGGTCGGGTCGATCACGATCGCGCCCGGGTCCTGTGGGTCAGGGTGTGCGAGGAACTCGCCGAACTCCTCCTTCAACACCAGGGGTGGGAGTTGTCGGTCGTTGGCGCGCAAGAACGGGGTCTCACCGGGTGCGCGCACCTCGACCGCCGGGTAGGGCGTGTCCGCCGGCAGCAGCTCGCGGAACGAGTCACCAACTGGTCGGCGGTGACGTCGGCGTTCGGCCGAATGTGGAACAAGACGTACCGATCCTGCGCGACCCCGATCCGGCGGCCCGTGTCGCGAGTGACCAGCACCTCGTAGCCGCCCATCAACGCGTCGGGCAACGTGCCGATGACGGGAGCCGCTGCCCACCGTCGAACAGCAAGGTTGCGCCCGCGACCGAGGCCGCGGAGCTTCGCCTCGGATTCGGAGAGCATCGCCTCGTCCGCCCGAAGGTTCTGCACGAGCTGGCGTTCGGGCTCGGGGACGAACGCCGTGAACGTCGGGTCGACGGCGGTGATGTCGATCGGGATCATCATCGGCGGCTCGGGCTGGTCGACCCCGTCACCGTTCTTCGTCGAACGAGGCCGTCATCCACGCGATGTCCGCCGCGGCCGTTGTGGTGGCGACGACGTCTGGCACCGTCGCGAGAGATCGCCGTAGCCCGTCGGAAGTCCGCCCGGCACCCACGTGAGCCACCCGAGCGGCGCGGGTGGCGCGGTGGAGCGCTGGCGTGGGGCCGAGTCGATCGGCGTTGCTGCAACCTCGTTCTCGCCACCGCGCGAGCCCAGACCAGGAGCGAGCCCGCGACTGCGACGCACAGGAACGTGAAGAGCCCGCGGATGAGCAGCGCTCTCGGTGCAGCTCGTCCATCGCGGCGAGTCTACGGCCGGGCCCGGGCCGGGCCGGGAGGTGCGCTAGCCGGAGGCCGGGTGCTGCAGGAGCCCGGCGAGCCGCTCGGCACGCCGGGCGGCCTGGCGCGGCCGGCCGGCGTTGACGGCGATCGCGATGGCCTGGAGCTCACGCTCGACCGTCGGCGAGAGCGAGGTGGCGCGGGCCCGGATCAACGGATCGAGCTTGCTCGACCGCGTCGTCGAGCCGAGCGATGCAGCTCGCGAGGCCGCGCGACGCCGTCGCGGTAGTCGTCGATCGAGATGATCTCTCCCATATACACCACCGTACCGCCGGGGTCTGACACGGCTGATCTCGGCCTCGGGAGGTTCCTGCACGATCCTTACGCTACGCGCACGCTCGTCACAGGTGCTAATCGCGGGGCGACCGTGAACCAGCGTGGCGCCTGCGTCGACCGAGCCGAACACCTCGCCGGAGGTCGCTCCGAACCACAGCCCCATGCCCTCGCCTTCGCCGTCGCGGTCGAACGCCTGTCGCAGAATCGTGACGATACGCGTCGGTCGACGGCAGCCCGGCATCCTTGGCCGACCACGACATTCCGGCGTCGCGCGTGGCGTAGATGGCGAGCTATGCCGCCCGGCACCACGCGGTCCTCGGCGCCCGACCATCGGGATCACGAACGCGCTGTCGGGGTCGCCGGGATCGATCACGAACGGGAACCCGAACGGCGAGGGGAGTCCTTCCCGGATGTCGGTCCAGGTCGACCCGCATCGTCGCTTCGGTAGACGCCACCGTGGAACTGCATGAACAGGCGCTCGGGCCGCTGCGGCGCGCGGTGCATGTTGTGCACGCAGAGCGCGTTGGTCGTTGCACGTGACCTCTTCCGGCATGTACTCGGGGACGAGCCCCGTGTAGCCGGTTCGCCACGACTCGCCGCCGTCGTCGGTCAGCCAGACGCCGGCGGCGGACACGGCGATGGCGAGCTTCATGGGCTCCCCCGGCCACGGACAGATCGAATGCAGGGCGAGTCCGCCGAGGCCCGGCTGCCAGTCTCCGGCGATTCGCTCCTTCCACAGCGCCTCGTTGCGCGACCAGGTTACGCCGCCGTCGCGCGATTCCCACAGCGCGGCCGGGTCGCTGCCCGCCCACAGTTGCCCGTCGGCCTCTCCCGGCTTCACCACCCAGATCCGCTCGATCGAGACGTCGTCGCCCTCGGCGAAGTGCGATGCCGGAGGTCTGCGACCACTCGCCGGCGAGATCGTCGGTGTACATCAGCCGCGGTCCGTAGAAGCCCGATGTGACCGAGGCGAAGTAGCGGCCGGTGCGCGGATCGCGCATCGCATACTCGACCGACGTCGCCCGCGAACGCGCGCGACGGCGATCTCGAACGGACCCGGCCTTCGCCCCTGCAGGACGAACAGCCCCTTCTTTGTTCCGACGAGTAGCTCGTGCATCACGTCCCCCCGGTGATTGACGGCAACACTTGCAATCAGGTCGTCGTCGCCCATCGCGGCGGCGCGTCGACCCGCTCTCCGTTCAGGAATACGTTGACGTGGCGCCGGACGGCGCCGTGTTCGTCGAGGATCCACCCGGACGTCTTCGGCCACGCCCGCTCGAGCGAGCGGAGCGCTTCGCCCACGGTCGCGCCCGTCAACCTCGAGACGGCGGTTCCCGCCGGCGAGATCCTTCAGCGGGGCGCGAAGCGCGACGACCGGCATGCCCTCAGCCTATCCCGGCGCACCGACACGGGCTACGTGGCGCCGCTGGCCGGGGCCTCAGCCGTATTCGAAATGCATCCCGTCGGGCGTGAGGTAGTCGCCCGCCCCAGAGGAACCCCCATCGCTCGAAGATCTTCACGATGCGTCGGGTCCATCGTGGGCGTGGACCCGTAGGGGTTCTCGGGCGCGTTGATGTCGATCGCCGCCCCGTAGGCGTGCTGCGACGGGCGGCGCGGTGGCGCTCCGGGCGACCGTCCGCGCCGCGTAGCAGCCCGAGTACGTGTGGATCTCGCCGCCGAGCCCCGCCGCCGACATCGCTGAGCGCGCCGATCAGCATGCGGGAACAGCGTCTCGTTGCAGGTGACCGTCGCCGAGCAGCGGCACGGTCTCGTCTCGATGTGCGCGTCGTACCACAGCGGGCGACATGTTGAGGTACGCTGGGTCGGCGTCTGCGGGTAGGCGGCGAACTCGCCGAACGCCTGCTTCATCACGACCGGTGGGTTCACGCCCGAGGCGATGCGCATGTACGTCGAGCCGCCGGGTGGCAGGGTGCGGACCGGATCGTCCGGGATCAATCCGGCGCAGGATCTGCGCGAATCGGTGCCCGGTCATGCCGGCCGGCCGGCATCGACAGCAGGTAGCGGTCGTCGACGATGCCGAGCGTGCTCGCCGGTGGCGCGCGACACGAGCATTTCGCTCCACCCGGCGACATCGTCGGGAACGACCGCCCCGACCTCGACGTCGTGCGCCGTCGAACTCGAGCGTGCCGCCCACGTCCGAGCGGCGGAGCTCGGCGCTCGAGGCGCCGAGCACGCCTTCGCCGTGCCGAGCGCGGCGGAGACCTGTCGCGGTCGGCCTCGGGGATGAACGGCGTGTATGCGCTCGGGTCCACGGAGAACGCGTCGATCGGGATCTCGTAGGGCGGCGTCGGGTGGTCGACGACCGCGCCGTCGGCGTCGTGGGAGCGCGGAGCCAGCGGGTGTCGCCGGCCACGACGACGGTCGTGCCGAGCGCGGGCGTGTGCCGCGACCTCGGTCGGCGAACCCTGCGGGGAGCGACCCGGAGATCCACGCGAGCCATGCCGGCGGCATCGCGCGTCCGGTCGGCGAGGCGACGCTCGTCGGTTGGCGGTCGCGCCGGTTTCGAGGGTGCAGAAGCGGGCGCCGCGGCGTCCGCCGCCTGGATCCGCCGTTGAAGGCCACGATCCCGACGCCGATCAGCCGCAGCGTCGCGACGATGATGAGGAACATGCGGCGGCGGCGCGACCTCGGCGGATCCATCCCGACCAGGCTACCGAGCGCGGGACGGTGACGCACGTGTGACGGACCGCACACGCACATCCCCCGACAAGATCGCGAGATAGGCCGCTTCGGGGATCAACAACGACGGTGGTATCTGCCGCTACCGTTCGTCCTGTCGCGGGCGACCCCACCCCGGCAACCCCCTCGCTCTTCCCCGTGGCGTGCTACGGCGTCGCGCGATGTCTCGCGCCGTCGAGATGCGAGAGGAACGAGCATGCAGCACCCGACCACGCGTGGTGCTCGCGATCGACGCACCGGACGTGTGCGACGAGATCGTGCATGCGCTCGACCGAAGCGGCGTGGCGCAGAGTGGTTGCGACCGCCGCCGACCCACGACAGGTGGCAGAAGCGACTCGGCAGCTCGAGCCCGACCTCGTGATCGCGGAGCCGAGGCTGGCCGCCGCCGCACGCCGACGGCGCGCCGTGCCTGACGGTCGCATCGCGCGAGTCGGTGGCGGCGCTTCGGGCCGCGATCGATGCCGGCGCCGACGGGTTCTTCGTCTGGCCGCTTGAACGTGACGCGTTGGTCGAGCATGTCGGGCGCTTCCGCACCGGACCGCAGCGCTTCGATCGTCGGGCGCTGGTGATCGCGGTCCACGCCTCGCGCGGCGGTGCGGGCTGCACGTTCCTGGCGACCCATCTGGCACGTGCGGGTGCAGCGGGAGCGCTCGTGCCTGCTGCTCGATGTCGACCCGGACGGGAACGATGCGGGGACCGCGCTCGGGCTCGCCGAGGATACGGACGACGCGCATCGACTCGACGCGATCGCCGCGCGTGGTCGACGAACTCACGCCTCGAGGCGTTCAACGAGGCGGTCTGGCGCCACGCGAGCGGTTTGGCGTGGTGCCGCGCGCCCGCCGGCACTGGGGAGACCCCCACGATCGCGCGACGTGGAGCGCGTCGATCGACCTGGCGGCGGCGGCAACCGACGTCGTGCGTCCTGCACCTGGCGCGCGGCCTGGACACGGGGACACGTCGATGGCTCGAGCTCGCCGATCTCGTGCTCGAGGTGGTTGCGCTTGACATCGCCTCGCTTCGGGGATCGACGCCGCACCATGGCGAAGCTCGGCGTCGAGCTCGGCGGATGTGCGCTGGCAACTCGTGGTCAATCGTGCCGCGCGCTCGGAGGTCGTGCCCAGCGACGTCGAGCGAGTCTTCGGGCGCCAGGCGCTCGCCGTGGTGCCCGCCGATGCAGGGGTGCCACGCGCGCAGGATCGAGGCGAACTCCTGACGAAACGTTCGCGTGCCGCACGGGTGATCGCTCGGCTCGCGGCCGATCTCGATCCGGATCGCGACCGGTGCGGGGCGCCGCATGAGCGCAGATCCGCTCCGCGCGCTGCGCCGTGAAGTCCGCGATCAGCTGCGCGTCCGGATCGACGCGCGCGGTCTGGCGAGTTCGCCACCCGCGGAACGCCGGGTCCGGGTGCGTGAGGAGGCGTTGGAGCTCCTGCGGCAGCACGGCGCGCTGCTTCCGCAGCGAGAGCTCACGCGCATCGTCAACGAGGTATCCGATGAAGTCGTCGGGTTCGGTCCGATCGAACCGCTCTTGCAGGACCGATCGGTCACCGAGGTCATGGTGAACGGGCCCGACGACGTGTTCGTGGAGCGAGAGGGGCGCATCGAGCGGGTGCGCGACCGGCTATTCGAGGGGGAGGAGTCGGTCGTGCATCTCATCGAACGCATCGTGGGACCATTGGGCCTCCGGGTCGATCAAGCGTCACCATGGGTGGACGCACGACTGCCGGATGGTTCGAGGGTCCATGCGATCGTGCCGCCTCTCTCGCTCCGCGGACCGACCTTGACCATCCGGAAGTTCTCGGCGGTGCCATTGACGGCGGCATCGATGATCGCGGGCGGGGTGGTCGGCCCCCGCTCGATGCGCTTCCTCTCGATCATGTGTCCGCGGTCGGGCAAACGTCGTCATCAGCGGCGGCGCGGGCAGGGCAAGACGACGATGCTCGGCGTGTTGGCCGACGCGATCCCCGATGACGAGCGGCTACTCACGATCGAGGACGCCGCCGAGCTGCGCTTGGCCAAGCCGCACGTCGTCTCGTTAGAGGCCCGGCCCGCCAACGTCGAGGGCCGGGGCGAAGTCACGGTTCGCGACCTCGTGCGCAACGCCCTGCGGATGCGTCCCGACCGGATCATCGTCGGAGAGGTCCGCGGCGGCGAGGCGCTCGACATGCTGCAGGCAATGAACACGGGTCACGAAGGCTCTTTGTCGACGGCACACGCGAATTCGACACGGCATGTGCTCTGGCGCCTGGAAACGATGGCGCTGATGTCCGACGTAGATCTGCCTGCCGCGCACGTGCGCGGTCAGGTCTGCGCCGCCATCGATGTCATCGTGCAGCTCGCCCGATTGCGCGACGGGCGCAGGGTGGTGTGGGAGATCGCCGTCGTCCAAGGCACCTCGCGGAGCGAGCCCGTGGTTGACTCTGTGTTTCGGTTCCACCCTCGGGAAGACGGCGGAACAGCGCGCGCAACAGGCCTCGTTCCAGCCCTTGCAGCGACGTTGCGAGACCGAGGCGAGTCGCTGCCTGACGCGCTGTTCGAAGAAGGGGTTGATGCGTGAACGCGCTCGTCGCGGTGACCCTTGTGACGGCGTGGTGGGCAGCGGCTCGAGCAGGTTCGATCGCACGTCGTGCCCCGACAACGATGCGAGTCGCTCCTTCCAGTCAACGGGATTCGCGCACTGGGGTCGGTCTCCGTCCGGTCGAGGTCGCCGCCGGGGCAGGGGGTGCAGCCCTGGGTTTTGCGGTCGCGTCCGCCGCGGGTGCGTTCGCAGGGGCGATCGTCGGCGTGTTCGCCTGGCGTCGGCATATGTGGCGGGCAGCGAAGGTTCCTGCGGCGGTGGCGCAGGAACGGTTCGCCGATGCCGTGGGTTCGCTGGGTGCCGCCGTCCGATCCGGATCGTCGTTGCCGCAGGCGATCGCGTATGCGGCGGGCGAGGCGGAACCACCCGCCCGAGCTGGTCTCGCACACCTTGCCGCTGATCTCGAGGTCGGCGTGCCCTTCGACGAAGCGCTTGAGCGCTGGCGTGACGAACAAACGAGTTCCGACGTGGACCTCGTGGTCGGCGCTCTGGAGCTCCATCGTCGAAGCGGCGGCGACCTGCCAACCGTCCTCGATCAAGTGGTCGCCACGATCCGTGAGCGCGTCGGTGTCACGAGGGAGGTTCGGTCGTTGACTGCGCAGGCGCGCTTGTCCGCGTGGATCCTCGGGTTGCTCCCGGTGGGTTTCTTCGCCTTCTTGTGGCTCACCGCCCGAAGTGACATCGAGGGTGCGCTTTCGACGCCCGCAGGTGTCGCGTGCTTGATGTTGGGATTGGTGCTGGAAGGAGGCGCGGTGGTGTGGATCCGATCCTTGCTGCGCGTGGCATGATCGCTCCCCTCGCGGCCGCGGGTGCGGTCACAGCTGCGATAGCCGGTGTCCGCGCCGTGTCGATCGGCGGCGTCCTTCCGCGCGATGGTCGACATGCGCTCCGGCGTCGTCCTCGTCGGTCACGCGGACGAGCCGCAGCGCTTCATGCCGAAGTGCCCCAGTTGCTCGATCTGCTTGCGGCCGGCTCGACAGCCGGGCTCTCCGCCGAGTTGTCCTTTCGTCAGGCTGCGGCGTGCCTGCGGGGGCCTCTCGGTGACGACCTGAGCGGCGTGATGCACCGCGTCGATCTCGGCACTCCGTGGCGAGCTGCGCTCGCCACCTATGTCGAGACGACCGGTGATCGGGATCTTCGTCGAACGATCGTGGTCCTCGCCCGGAGTGAGACGCTCGGTGTATCGCTCCGCGACTCGACGCGGGACCTCGCCGCGACGGTGCGCGAGGCGCACCGAGCCGACACCCTGGAGCGTGCGCGCACGGCTCCTGTGAAGATGCTCTTCCCCCTCGTGTTCCTCATCCTCCCCGCGTTCCTCCTCCTCACGGTGGTGCCCGTGTTGATCACCACCGTCCGGTCCATCTGAGAGAGGAGGTGAGCTGATGACGTACCTGGTCAGGTGGTACTTGCGCGCCTCAAGTGCCTTGCGCCGTGAAGAGGGTCAAACCACCGCCGAGTACGCGCTTGTGATCCTGGCGGCTGCCGCCGTCGCCGTGGTGTTGATCACCTGGGCGCACTCGTCGGGGAAGCTACCGGCGTTCTTCGACAACATCATCGATTCGGTCGTGAGCGATGCCTCGTCGGCGTAGTCGGATCGCGGGCGAAGCTGGATCGTCGACGGTGGAGTTCGCGCTGGTGTTGCCGCTGTTGTTCGTCGTCGCACTCGGCCTGGTCCATGTGGCGGTGCTTGCCCGTGACCAACTCCTGGTCGAGGCGGCTGCGCGCGCCGGGGCGCGCGCAGCCGCCATCCAGGGCGATCCCGCCGAGGTGGTGGGCGCGGCGCTCCGCGCCGCGCCCACCCTCGACCCGGCCGTGACCACCGTGACCACCGTTCGATCGGGCGTGCGCGGGACCCCGGTGACGGTCACGGTCGGCTACGAGGACGCGGTGCGCGTGCCGTTCGTGTCATGGCTCGTGGGCGCGACGGTTCATCTGGATGCGACCGCTGTGATGCGCCAGGAGTTCGGATGAGGCGAGAGTGCGGATCGGTGACCGTCGCCGCCGCCGGGGTTCTCGTGGTGCTTCTGGTCTGCACGATGGGAGTCGCCGACGTCGGGCGCGTCCTCGCAACGCGCGCTCGCGGGCAGACGGCGGCGGACGCCGCCGCGCTCGCAGCTGCCCAAGAGCTCGCCATTCCGGGTGGGACGGACCCCTCGACCGCCGCCGCGGTAACCGCGATGGACAACGGCGCGACGCTGTTGGACTGCGCCTGTCCGGCGGGCGCGTCGGAGGCTGTCGTCACCGTGCGACGTTCCATCGCAAGCCTCTGGCTCGTGCCAGGTGCGATCACGCTGGACGTGCGGGCCCGTGCGGTCGTCGACCTGCCTTGAGCGTCGTTAGCTACCGTCTGCGCCGACTGGCGTGAGCCACTTGCTGTCCGCGAGGTTCCAGTGGTCTGTCAGGTAGGTCCCGGCGGCGGGCTCGGCGCTGTAATAGTCGTCCTCGCCGCAATCGAACCAGTACATGCCGACAGGCGAGTACGTGGGGCACGTGTTCACGAGGCCGCCGGTGTTGAAGTAGGGCCCGCCATCGTTGTAGCACATGATGTCGTACGTCTCGTAGCAGTGGCCCGCACCGCTCGTGTGCGGCGCGGAGTCCTGGACCGCGCCCATGTTGTGTCCCGTCTCGTGTTGGAACACGAACGCGAGGCCCGATGCTGCATACCCCGCGGAAAATCGGATCATCGCGTAGCGCGGGAACGCGCCGTTATTCACGTTCGCCAACGGGTCGGGCTGGTCGTCCGTGGCGAGGGTACCTTGGCCACCATACGTGTAGCAGCAATCGATGTTCGCGACGAAGGCGGCGTAGATCGCACGCCCGTCGCTGTACCCAGCATTGGAGAGGCCGTTCGCGACGTTGCCGAACGTGTACACGCGATCCGCACCGATCGGCGGCAGCGTGACGCGGTCGACGGTCACGACCGTGTCGTCGGCGCAGTAGAAGCGATAGTGCTGGCCCACCTCGGCGGACTGTGCGTCGAGGTTCTGGTCGGCGAGGCTGATCGCCTCCCGGATCCCGCGCGCGCGCGGCGTGCAGATCGGGTTCCTTCGTGTTCTTGGGCACGCCTAGGAGCACGTGGACGCGCCGCCCGATGCGACCGTTGCCCGGGCATGGCGCGGGTATGCCGGCTGCGGCAGCAGAGACTCGCAGCGCGGGTGGGTTCGGCGCGGCTGGGTCGCCGCCGTGCGTGCACTCCTCGACCCCTCCGACTGCGATCGACGCGAGCGAACCGCACAGGTCGATCGACGTGGCCGTCCCTGCACGTCCGTGGTCGCCTGCCTTGTGCACGCCGCCGCCCGTCGCCACGGCGACGAGTGCGCTGACGGCCACGAGTGCGAGGACCCGAACGATGCGACTCATGGGGAAGGTGTCGGCTCCGTTCCGGGCGCTCTGGAGCCTCGGGGGGCCGCGTAGACTCCCGCCATGACCTCGCGCCGCCAGGTTGAGGAGCTGCTGGAAGCGGTTGCCGACCACGCGATCGAGCCCGCGGATGCCGCCCAGCACCTGGCGGAATTGCCGTTCAAGGACCTCGGGTTCGCCCGGGTCGACACGCATCGCGAGCTCCGCCAGGGCGCTCCGGAAGTGATCCTTGGCTCGGGCAAGACCCCGGACGAAGCGGCCGCGATCGCGGCGGCGCTTGCCGACGCCGGCGCGTCCAGCGTGCTTGTGACGCGGGCCGACGCGCCGATGCGGGCCGCGGTGCACGCGGTCTTGCCCGACGCCGTCGAACACGAACGAGCCCGGGCAGTGTGGGTCCAGCGCGAGCCGATCGAGCCGAGGGGCAGGGTGCTGATCGTCTCGGCGGGGACCTCCGACGGGCCGGTCGTGCACGAGGCAAGGATCCGCGCGGAGTTGCTCGGGACCACCGTCGTCGTTCACGAGGACGTCGGGGTTGCGGGCTTACATCGGCTGGCGCCCGTGATCCCGGATCTGACACCGCCGACGTGGTCGTCGTGGTCGCGGGTATGGACGGCGCGCTCGCGAGCGTGATCGGCGGGCTCGCACCGTGCCCTGTGATCGGCGTGCCGACGAGCGTCGGCTACGGCTCGGCACGCGCGGGCGAGACGGCGCTGCACGCGATGCTCTGTTCGTGTGCCGATGGACTCGCCGTTGTGGGGATCGACGACGGGCTCGGCGCGGGGTCGATCGCGGCGCGCATCGCGCGTCGCGCGGAGGTGCGCACGTGACCCGCACGCTCTTCGTCGATCCGGTCGGTGGCGCGGCCGGCGACATGATCCTCGCTGCGCTCTTGGATGCCGGTGCGCCGGCCGACGCTCTCGTCGCGACCGTCGATACGCTCGGGCTCGCGGGCGTCACGCTGCATGCCGAGATGGTTGAACGCGGTGGCCTGCGCGCTCGGCACGTCGCGGTCGTCACCGCGGCACGCACCGAGGATCGGCCGGCGACCGAGCTGCGCGCGGCGATCGCCGACGCGCCGCTGACGCCGACGGTGCGCGATCGGAGCCTCGCGGTCATCGACCGGTTGATCGCGGCCGAAGCTCGGTACACGGCGTCGCGCCCGACGCGGTCGTGTTGCACGAGCTGGGAGGGGACGACACCCTCGTGGACGTCTGCGGTGTCGTGGCCTTGCTCGATGCGCTCGGCGTCGAGCGCATCGTCTGCGGTCCGATGCCGCTCGGCGGCGGGGTGGTCGAGACGGCGCACGGACCGGTGCCCGCCCCGGCGCCCGCGACGTTCGAACTGCTCGCCGGCGTGCCGGTGTTCGGCGTGGACGTCGGGCGCGAGACGGTGACGCCCACCGGCGCCGCGATCCTTGCAACCCTCGCCGACGCCTTCGGCCCGCTGCCGCCGATGCGGATCGACGCCACGGGCCTCGGCGCCGGATCCGCATTCGCCGACGGGCGACCGAACGTGGTGCGGGTGCTGCTGGGAACCGCGATCCAGACGTCCCCGGCCGATGATCAGGTGGTCATCCTGGAGGCCAATGTGGACGACATGATCCCGGAGCTCGTCCCCGACGTGCTGGCGGCCTGCCTCGAGGCCGGCGCGATCGACGCCTGGGCGCAACCGATCCACATGAAGAAGGGCAGGCCGGGACTCCTCCTCGCTGTCCTGGCAAGACCCGAGGACGAGCGGACGCTCGCGGAGGTGCTGCTGCGCCACGCGACGACGCTCGGGGTGCGCGTGCAGCCCGCGACGCGTCATGTCGCGGACCGCGCGACACGCGACGTTGTGGTCGACGGCCATGTCGTCCGTGTCAAGCTCGGCATGCTGCACGGTCAGGTGATCAACATCGCGCCCGAACACGACGATTGCAGCGCGGTTGCCGACGCGACAGGCCGCCCGGTGAAACAGATCTGGGCGGAGGCGCTCGCCGCGGCCGTGAGTGCAGCTCGGGCAGAGGCCGGCGAGGGGGCGGATGCCCTCCCTCGCTGAGCTCACCGCCGCGATCGCGACCGAGCCGAGCGCGATCGTCGCCTTCTCGGGCGGGGTTGACTCGTCGCTCGTCGCCGCGGTGGCAGCCCGCACTCTGGCGGATCGGGCGCTCGCCGTCACCGCCGTCTCGCCAGCGCTCGCGACGGGCGAACTCGACGGCGCCCGCGCGGTCGCCGAGGCTGTTGGCATCGCGCACCGGGTGATCACGACCGAGGAGCTCGCGCGCGCCGGGTACCGCCGCAACGGCTCGGATCGGTGCTACCACTGCAAGAGCGAGCTCTACGACCGGCTCGAGGCCCTCGCAGCGACGGAGGGGTTCGCCGCGG
>CAVVDF010000011.1:0-72929 GCA_963746995.1 uncultured Actinomycetes bacterium | reverse complement strand
CCGTGGCCGGCAGGACCAACACCTCGGTCTTGGCGTTGTAGGTCGCGTTCTGGCTCAAGGACATCCCGAGCGCGAGGACAGCTCCGAGGACCGTGGACACCACGACCCACCGGCGGCGCCGGGAGATCGACTGCATGTAGTCACGGAGGTCGAGGACTTCGGTTGCTGCCATCATCACCCCTTGGCCCGGCCCTCGGTCGACGGCCCGCCTGTTGGCCAACCATCCTCCCAGGTCCAGCGGCGTTGTCACCCACCGAACCTGGAAGGAATCACATTCACATCACACGTCCAGAAAGCGCGCCAGGAGCAACTTCCCCTCGAGGTTCGGCCGCCAACCGGTCGCAGTTCCCAAATCGAGATCCGAGACTCCGAAGCGGAGCGATTCTTCGGGCAGGTGTCCTACCGCGCGGACGGTAGCATCGGCCGATCTGCCTCGTCTACGCCCATGCGGACGGCGCCGGTACCTGATCGGCCTAGGCCGTGGGGATCCACCGCCCTCCGATGGTTGCGCCGAACACCGTAGGTCGTTTATCCTCTTGGTCCATGAGAAGACAACTCCCCCGATACCTCATTTCTGCCGTGACCGCCGTGGTTCTCGTCGCCGGTCTCCCCGCTATCGCACAGGCCATGCCCAGCAGCTCGGCCGATGCCGGGGTTTATATGGTCGACGGACCGGCGGTTTACGACATCGTGATGGTCAACGGAAACGCGTGGATCGGCGGGAAGTTCTCCAACGTTCAGAACGGGAACGGCGCCAACGTCGCGAGCGCCACCGGGCTGACCGTGTTCGACCCCAACGGGGTTCTCGTCGGTTCGCTGCAAAGCGCCCTCCCCAACCTGACGAACACGCCAGTCGTGGAAGACCTATCGCTCGGTCCGAACGGCATCCTGTACGCAGCGGGGAAGTTCAACTACAGCTTCAACGGAAAGAGCTACCGGAACCTGATCGGTATCGACCCGAATACCGGGGCGATCCTCGCAGCATTCGTCGCCAGCCCTCTGAAGTCGGTGCTTGCGACATCCGACTACGTCTACGGCGGCGGCGGGAAGCTCTGGCGCTTCAAGCTCGGTGGCGGTTCAGCGGCCACCGGTTGGCACGTCATGGCCGCGTATGTGGACGACAGCCTCCGGGGCCACAAGCTCGCACCGGCATTCCGCGAGATCGACATAGCCTATCCGGGCACGCTGATCGTGGTCGGGCAGTTCGACTGGATCGACGCGAAGGACGCAGACCACCAGAAGAAGGCGGCGGTGCTCGTCGACGTGGCCTCAGGCCAGCCGCAGCTCGGGGCCGGGAGCTGGGCTTTGCAGTGCAACTGCGCGCTTGTGAACGGTCAAGCGTTCGGACTCGGCGTCGAGATGGCCGGGAACATCGCGTACATAGCGGCGGGCGGCAATGACTGGGTCGGCGCGTTCAACATCACGGACGGAACCAACATCTGGCTTACCGATGTGAACGGTTCGGCGCAGGATCTGACGGTGCTCAATGACTCGACCCTGATCGTCGGCGGGCACTGGACATCGATCGAAGTCAGCGGTCCCGATCAGAACGCGGGTGAATGTCCCCCACGGAACAACGCAGACCAATCGCCGTGCTGGCTCCAGCCGCGCCTCGCAGCGGTCTCTCGAGTCACCGGCTTCGCCGATACCTCGTGGACGCCGAACGTGTGCTGCTTGTACCGAGGCATCTGGGCGACCACCGTCAACGGCACCCAGGTCAACGTCGGGGGCGAGTTCACGAAGCTCGATATCGAATCGGGACCCGAGCGCTACTACGGTCGCTTCAGCTAAGAAGACACGCGAGGCCGTGCGTGTTTGCCATGCTCGCGCCTCCTCGCTAGGGTGAAGTCGAACCGTCGGGGATCCCGGCGGTTCGGCATATGAGCCGGCGGACCAACAGCCGCGGGTGCCGACGATGTCCGGGCGGCCGGGCGACCTGCCTCCCCCACCCCTCAATCCGGTCACATCGTCGGCCGATACCCAGGCAACGACGACGACCCGATGGCTCGATCGCCGGGCTCGAGGGGGATCCATGGAACGACGAGACTTCCTGCGCGGCGCCGCCGCGCTCGGTGCGGGACTGGTCATCGGGGGCACGAACGTGCCCGCCGCGTGGGCCGGCCCGCGGATCAAATGGGGTGCGCTGTGTCTCCCGAGGGGAGGACAGCGTGACCAGATCGAAGCGGTGCGATCACTGCAGCACAAGGTGGGCAGGAAGTTCGCGACCACGCACTTCCGCCTGCCGTGGGACCGGGAGTTGGTCAACCCCTTCACCCGGTGGAGCGTGGACTCCGGGCACGTCCCGATCATCTCGTGGTTCACGTGGCACAACGGCGGGCTCGTCTCGTGGCGCTCGATCGCGGACGGGCAGCACGACGGTTGGATCACGACCCAAGCACGGAGCCTGAAGAAGGCCGGCTGGTCGGGCTACTTCTGTTTCCACAAGGAGCCGGAGAACGAGGGCAACGCCGCAGACTGGAAGGCGGCGCACGACCGCGTCTACCAGATCTTCCACAACGTCGGGGTGCCGTTCCGATTCGTCCCGACGCTCACCGCGTACACCTTCGACGGCGGCAACGGCGGAGCCGACGCATGGTTGCCCAAGCGCTATCACCTCCTCGGCGTGGATGGGTACAACAGGGTGAACTCCACGCCGGGATGGCGCAGCTTCGAAGAGATCTTCAAACCTGCGCACGCGGTCGCTCGGAGCAAGCGGCGGGGGCTCTACGTCATCGAATACGGATCGACCGAGGGATCGCAGGGCCGCAAGGCCGAATGGCTGAAGAACGCGCGGGCGACCATGAAGGGCTGGCCGCAGGTGGTGGGGTGCTCGTACAACCACGAACACACAGACTGCGTCTACTGGGTCGATACCTCGACCTCGTCCCTCCGCGCGTTCAAGCACATGGGCGCGGACGCCGCCTTCTAGACCGGCCAGGCGTGCCGCTGGTCACGGCGCATAGCCGTACCGGGCGAGCTCCTCCCCTGCGACATCTCGAACGAGCGCGGTGAGATCGTCGTCGAACACGTCGCGCCACTGACCGATCGTGCCTTTCCGGAAGGTCGGGCTCTCGCTCGAGAAGAGACGCTCGCAGACGGAATCGACGAGCGCCGCATCGGCGGCGACACCGAGTCTCCGATAGAGCTCGCCAACGGTGTCGAGCTGTCGCGATCGATCGCCACCTCCTTCGGCGCCGACCAGATCCTCGAACCGCACGACCGCGACATCCGACCGCAACCATCCTTCGTAGGCAGCGAGGCGCTCTGCGAGCGGGCGGAGTCCTCCGTCTCGATCGCCGACGATCGCGAGGCGGAGTCGCTCTCGGGGAGGGAGGGACACGAACAGGTCGTGCGCCCAGTGATCCCGACGCCCCGTCGCGTAGCGCACCTGGGAGACGACCACATCGCGCGGGTCTCGGACCATGAAGACGGGCCGGATCCGCAGCCGGGTCAGCGCATCCGGGAGTTCGGGATCGAAACGCAGATGCGCCATGACGACTTGGCCCGGTGCGAGCTTGGCGAGGAACCGCTCCGCCCCACCGCGGCGCTGGAGCTCCCTGTCGGTGATCGTCGGAACGAGCTTCCGGTAGAGACGAGGATGCAGGCACACCGCTCGCTCCAGGAGGTGGGTCCCGGCCTTCGGAAGACTGATGCACAGCACCCGCGGCGCGCCCACGTTTGCGACACGAAGGCGAAGCCCCGCTGGCGTGAGGCCGAATCGATCGAGGGTCCAGCGAGTGAGCGGGACCCGACGCAACCTAGAGTCGCGCCTCGTGCGTCGACCGATCCGCCTCGAGGAGGTGCCCCTCCCCGGTTCGCTCGAAAGCCTCGATCGCGCGGAGCACCATATCGACCGATCCGACCGGGTCGACGCCGATCGCTGTCTCCGCCGCCAGCACCAGACCGTTCACGCCGTCCAGCAGCGTGTTGGCGATGTCGTTGGCCTCGGCGATCGTCGGCTGTTGGTTGGTGATCATCGACTCGAGCAGATTGGTCGCGACATACACGCTGCGGTTCCAACGGTTGGTCCGACGGACGATGGCCTTCTGGTAGTAGGGCACGTACTCGAGCGGCACTTCACGCGAGAGATCGCCTCGGTCGATGATCACCGAATCGGCCGCCTCGATGATCTCGTCCATAGTGCGGACGCCGCGGCGACTCTCGATCTTCGCCATCACGTGTGCCGCGCTCGGTGCCAGCGATCGGAGCCACGAGACGTCCTGCGACGAGCATGCGAACGACAACGCGTAGTGGCTGACTCCGAGGCGCGATCCGATCTCGATGGCCTCTCTGTCCTTGTCCGAAAGCGCCGGGAGGTCGACGTCCCGGGACACGGTCACGGCCTTGTTGGAGCGCACCATCCCGCCATCGGTCACCGTGGCTCGCGCCCGGCCGGGTTCGACGTCGTCTATCCGCAGCTGTGTGCCGTCGAAGTCGATCGTCACGACGTCCCCACCGCGCAGGACGTCGAACACCGTCGCCGGCCAGAGCGTCAGACGCTCCGCGTCACCGATGACCTCCTCACCGATCAGCTCAACCGCAGCGCCCGCGCGCAGAACGACCCCGTCGGCCATGCGCCCGCAGCGCACTTGGGCTCCCTCGGTGTCGAGGCAGATCGGCACCGAGGACGCCTCCTGGATCAGCCGGATCGTCGGCTCGATCTGATCGAGTGGCGTATGCGACAGGTTGATGCGCAGGAGATCCACGCCACGATCGCTCAGCGCGCGGATCACGTCCGGATCGAGCGAGGCGGGCCCAACGGTGCACAGGATCTTGATCTTCATGGGTGCCGGGATGCTACGAGAAGCGGCGTGCGGGTGCATCGGTCTTTCGGCTAGCCCGGCGCGGTCCGCGTCGAGCGCGACTCAGCGGGGTTCGTAGCTGACCTTGCCGGTCTTCTTGGCGACGAACCAGCCCGGGTTTCGCGCGTTCAACCGCAGGCTGAGCGTCTTGCCGAGCAGGAACGGCACGGTGCCGGTTCCGCCGTGTCGCTCCCGAACCATGCGGCTCTCTCGATCCATCCGCTCGAGATCCAGCGATATCTGCCCCTCGTGCAGCCGGAAGCGACCGAGGACCGACGGCAGGACGAGCGGTCGCGCAAGCTTCAGCGCGCGTGCGTACCAGTCGTAATCGCCACAGTTCCGATAGCTCGTGTCGTACGGGCCCACACGCTCGAAGAAGGACCGCCGCACCCAGACCGTCTGCTGTGGGATCGGCGACCACCGGATGCCGAGGTAGGAGCGTAACGACGGCGCGATCGGCGCGAGGCGTCCGATGACCCGCCCGTCGCCATCGATGTATTCCACCGTCCCGAACAACCACTGGGACTCGGGGTGTCGTCGGAAGGCTTCCGTCACGAGCGCCAGCGCACCCGGGGCGATCTCGTCGTCGGCGTTCATGTACCCGACGATGTCGCCGTCGACCATCGCCATGCCTTTGTTGATCGCGTCGTACATGCCGTCGTCGTCGGTCGAGACCACGACGCGCGACGGGAACCCGGCGGCGATCTCGAGCGTGCGATCGGTGGAGCCACCGTCAACGATCACGTGGTCGATCTCGATCCCCGCCTGCGACCAGATCGAGTGAAGCGTGTCGGCCAGATAGGTTTCCGCGTTCAGTGACGGCGTGACGACGCCCACCTGGACGGGTCGCTCCGTTCCCGTTGCGTCGTTGGGGTTGCTCATATCGTTTCCTGTACCGTGATTGGCCATGCCGTCGTCCGATCAACGACCGATCCTCGTGACCGGAACCCACCGTTCGGGGACCGGTTGGGTCGGCAGCATGATAGCTGCATCGCCGTCGCGGCCAGTGGCCTATCTCTGGGAGCCGTTCAGCCCGTTGCACCGTCCGGGGATCTGCGACGCGCCGTTCGAGCGGTGGTTCACCTATGTCTGCGATGAGAACCAAACCACCTACGAGCCCGGCGTGCGGCGGATGCTCGCGTACGACTACCGGTGGTCGGCGGAGCTGCGCGCGATGCGCTCCCCGAAGGATGTCGGGCGGGCGATCCGCGATGCCAACCGCTTTCGGCACTTCCGTGCTCGTCGCGCACAGCCGCTCTTGAAGGATCCGATCGCGCTGTTCTCCTCTGGGTGGATCGCCGATCGTCTCGGCGCCGACGTCATCATGCTGATCCGGCATCCGGCAGCGTTCGTCGACAGCGTGGTCCGTCGGCGATTGCGGCACCCGTTCGGCGATTTCGCGGATCAACCGCTCTTGCTCCGCGATCTGCTCCACCCGTTCGAGGACCAGATCAGTGAGTTCGCCAGGACCGAACAGCCCCTCTTGGATCAAGGGATCCTCCTGTGGAACCTGATCCATCACGCCATCGCGGAGTTCCGCGCGCGTCGCCCGCAATGGCTCTTCCTCCGCCTCGAAGACCTGGGGAGGGATCCGACGGCCGGATTCGGCGAGGTCTTCGCACACCTCGGCATCCCGATCGACCCACAGGTAGACGCGAGGATCCGTGCGCACAGCGATCCGTCCAATCCCGATCAGGTGACCGACATGGCCTCCACCAAGCGCAACAGTCAGCAAGCCGTGATCGCGTGGAAGCGGTCGCTGACCGAGGACGAGGTGACGCGGATCCGATCGCAGGTCGAGCCGCTCGCGAGCACGTTCTACGGCCCGGAAGACTGGTAAGGCCACGGTGACACGGTGAGCGATCCCCCGGACAACTCGCCCGAGCCGGTCTCGGTCGCCACAGCCGGGGAGGCCTTCTCCTCGCTCCGGCGCCGGATCCTCCGTGGGTCGGCATGGGTGATGGCGGGGAAAGTCACGGTCATCCTGCTCGGGGTTGGCATCGCATCCATGCTGGCGCGCATCCTGAATCCCGAGCAGCTGGGTGCGTACTTCACGACCTACGCCCTCGTGGTGATCGGGAGCACGATCGCCCAGCTCGGGCTGGACCGAGCGGTCGTCCGATTCGTGTCCGGGGCGATCGCCACTGACCAACCGGGGCGCGCACGGGCGGCGATGCGCATGTCGATCGGGTACGGGGCCTTGGGCGCGACGATCGCGGCGGTCGTCCTGCTGTTCGGTCTCGGCGATTGGCTGGCCGTGAACGTCTTCCACTCCGCGCTGATCGCGCGCGTGATGCCCGTCGCCGCCGGGTGGCTGATGGTGACGGCCCTGCAATCACTGTTCGTCGAGACGTTCCGAGGACTCCAGCGGTTCGATCTCGCCACGCTCTTCGACGAATTCCTGGTCGACGCGCTCACGGCCATGATCCTCGCGCTCCTGATCGTCGCGGGGACACACGTCGGGCTCGAACCCATCGCGATCCTGTCGACGATCGCCACGTTCGCGACGGCCACGGTTGCCGGGGTCCTCTTGTTCCGGCGCGTGCGCGGGTTGGACGGGCCCGGTGACATCACGCACCGCGAGATCTTCGCGTTCGCCTGGCCGGCGCTCGTCACCAACATCGCGATCCTGCTGCTCGGTCGCGGCGTGGATCTGTGGATCCTGGGCGCCTTTCGCGGTCAGGGCGAAGTCGCCATCTACGGCGCTGCTTCGCGACTCGTCGTCTTCGTCGCGACGCCGTTCTTGATCGTCCAGGGCGTCACCCCACCGATCGCGGCGGAACTCCACGCGCAAGGCCGGACCCGCGACATGGAGCGAGCAATGCGGGGCGCCGCGTCGATCGCCGGTCTCCCCGCCTTCCTCGTCCTGATCGGGTTCATCCTGTTCGGTTCCTTCGCCATGAGCGTCGTATACGGCCCGTACTACGCACAGGGCGCGACGGCGCTCGTGATCCTGTCGACGGGGCGGCTGGTCGCCGTGTGGACAGGGGCGTGCTCCGTCGTGCTCATGATGACCGGGCACCAGCGGATCGTGATGACGGTCACCATCGTCGCGGGCATCGTGAGCGTCGCCCTCGGCATCGCCGTCGCACCCCGCTTCGGCTACGTTGGGGTCGCCGTGACGACCTCGAGTGTCCAGATCGCACAGAACCTGACGCAGCTCTTCCTCGCGCATCGGCTCGTCGGCATCTGGACACACATCTACCTCTCGCCCCGCAAGCTCATGGAGTTCGTGACCGGACGGGAACGTTCGGCGACCCGGAACGAGGGCGCATGAGCATCACGCCCATCTTCCTGCTCTCGCTGCCCCGCTCGGGATCGACCCTCGTGCAGCGCATCGTCGCAGCGCACGACGGCGTCGCGACCGCCCCCGAGCCGTGGGTCGCGTTGCCGCAGGTCTACGCACTCCGCGATGGCGGTGCCTACGCCGAGTACGGACACGCGCTGGCCACTCGCGCGATCAGCGACTTCGCGGAGCGACTCGACGGTGGAGCGGTCCGCTACCGGCAGGAGGTCCGTGACTTCATCGAACGGCTCTACCGAGCCGCGGCCGAACCCGATGACCGGTGGTTCGTCGACAAGACGCCCCGATACCATTTCATCGCCGAGGACCTCTTCGAGCTGTTTCCGGACGCGCGCTTCGTCTTCGTGTGGCGGCACCCGCTCGCCGTGGTCGGCTCGACGGTGCACACGTGGGGACACGGCCGATGGATGGTCGACCGATGGCGCGTCGACCTGTTCGAGGGCCTCGATCGGCTGGTGCAGGCCTATCGGGCGCATGCGGAGCGAGCCCATGGCGTCCGCTTCGAGGATCTGATCGTCCACCCTGACGCAGCCTGGCCATCGCTGTTCGACTACCTCGCGATCCCGTATGAGCCGTCGGCGCTCCAGCGATTCTCCGACGTCGATCTCGAGGCACGGATGGGCGATCCCACGGGACGCAGGGAATGGCAGAACCTCAGCACGGAGCCGCTCGAGAAATGGAAGTCGGTGATCTCGACGCCCGTTCGGAAGCGATGGTGCCGCGACTATCTGCGGTGGATCGGGGCCGAGCGCCTGGCGGTGATGGGCTACGAGCTCGACGCCCTCCTGGACGACCTCGAGAGCATCCCGACGAACCTCGGTCTGGTCGCATCCGACGTCACACGATCCGCGTATGCCCGTGGTCTCCGCACCGGACGCGAGGCAGCAGGCCGACTGCTCTGGAAGGCTTCTCGGGGCGGTGAGGCACACTCCGTCTACGAGCGGGACCGGACGCCGGAATCGTGAGCGCCATCGTCGACGCCCGGAGCCGGCACCCTCGAATCACCGGGCCTCGGCCTGTATCGTGACCGCGATGGACGCCTCCCGGATCGCCGCCGCTCCGCAGCAGCGCCACGTCGGTGTGGTGCATCGCAGCGACAGCTTCCGGTACGCGCGGTCGTTGCTCGTCATCTTCCTTGCCGCCGCGGTGGACGTCTTCGACGTGTTGGATCGCTCCAGTCGTGGTGGGCCGCTGCGCTACCTGCTGTTGCTGATCCCGATCGGCGCCTTGGTGGCGATCCGCGCCAACGGATCGACGCTGATCCGGCGACCTCGATCCCACGAGATCGTGTTGACCGCGCTGTTCCTGTTCGGGATGGCGGGCACCGTGTACGGCACGGTGTTCCTCGGCGTCACGAGCACCGCTCGAGCGCTGTTCTTCCCGATGTCGCTTGCCATCCTGGCCGTGCTCGTCGTCGAACCGATGTCGGAGCAGGAGGCCGGCCGGCTGCTCCGCGCGATCGCGGTGATCGCGACCATCTACATGTGCCTCGCAGCGGTGGCCTATTCCGGCCTGATCCATCAGCTGCTCGAGTTCCGGCAGTTCAAGAACGCGACCTTCCCGTACGTGGCGATCGGCATCGCCGCCGCCTACCTGCTCGGGCATCGTTGGTGGGCCGCCGCGCTCGTCGGTCTCACATTCGTGATCTTCACCGGATACGCGTCGGCAACGTCGGCACTTGTGCTGCTGGTGATGGTGATCGTCCTGCTGGCAACGGGCCGTGGCGCCTCGCGCGCGCGACCGTACGTCTTCGGCATCGCCCTGCTGCTCGCCGTCGTCGTTGCGGTCGCGAACTTCGGAACCAGCACCAGGCTCGCAGACGCCTATTTCCAGACGGTGGGCAAGCGCAACACGAGCTACGGCCGGCTCGAGTTCTGGGCGAGCGGCATCGAGACGTTCAAGGAGTCGCCGATCATCGGCAAGGCATTCGCGAGCGACACGGTCGTCGAAGAACGCGGGGATCGTCGATCGCCGTACCACAACGACTTCATCCTGTTCATGGTCGAAGGCGGGATCATCGGGGTGGGGCTCCTCGTGGCCTGGATCCTGCTGCTGTTGTCCGACCTTACGCGACGCTACTTCGGGTTCGTCCGCAGCGATGCCCCCGCCCGTGCGACCCTTGCGAGGGTGCTCCTCGTCGGGCTGAGCGGCTTCATCGTGTCGATGGCGTTCAACCCCGTGCTCGAGGGGCTCTCGCGATCGGCCACGATCTTCGCCCTGGCGGCGATCGCCGCGACCTTGGGTTCCCCAGAGCCCGCCACCGAGCGCGAGGGCGCCGCCCCAGCGGTCACGGAACGGCGGCCTCCGGTGCGCGCAACCACGGTGGCAACTCGGCGTATCCGCGCGCGGTGAGCTGCTGCGCGAGGCGCTCGTTGGCCGGAGCGAACAGGGTGCGGAGATATGCGCGCGTCTCCGGCGCCATCACGTCCGCATCCCGACGGCGATTCATCGCGTAGTACAGACGTCGGAGCGGCGCCTTGAGATGGCGGCGTCGCCCCAGCAGATCCTCGCGGTTCGCGAGCAGAGCGATCCGCTGCAGGGCGGCGCTTCGAACCGGGACCGTGCGGTTCTCCACGGTGTACGTGAAGGACCGTGCCGGTTCCCGATCGATGCCGAGCCAACCGGCAAGGTCGACGATCGTTCCCGCCGGATCCGTCGCGAGGTGTTCGAAGAACATGACGCGGAACGCGTCCCCGAACACGTCGAACCACGGTTCGATGTGGTCGGCGTACATACCGCCGGCGATGTGCCAATAGGGCACGGTCTCGGACTGCAGCGGCAGGCCCTCGCGCCACACACGTTCGTTGCGCTCGACGTACTCCTCGAATGAGAGCGACTCGGGGATCGGGCCGAACCGCGTCTTCACGAACCGGAATTGCGACCAGAGACGATCGACAGGATCCCGCAAAGAGACGATGACGCGGGGATCGTCGAGCAGGTTCGCCATCGCCTCGGCGACACGCCGTCCGCCGTGGAAGTACTGCGGACTCGCCTCCATCGCATAGCGCTGTTCGCCGCAGTGACGGAACGAGGCCGCGTACTCCTCGACAGGAGGGGTGGATTCGCCGCCCTCCGTCAGCGCCGCGAAGTATCTGATCTCCTTCTCGTGTGAGGAACACACGTCTGGATGCTGCGACAGGTACCAGAACAGCGATGTGGTACCGCCCTTCCCCACGCCGACGATCACCAGGTTCGGCAGGCGCATCAGCCGATGTCCTTGGTGGACGAGTACCCGTACCGGCGCAACAGCGGCCAGGACAGGGCCGTGACCAGTCGCTGCTGGTCGCGCGGCAACGCGCGACGCCAGGCATCATCTGTGACCAGAGGGATCCGGCCCGAATCCATCCGCATCCGGCTGCCGGCCGCGAAGTGATCCGTGGAAAGATCCACACCGTCCTCGTGGATGAACCCCAGATCCGTCGGCGACACGGGAGCGCCCAGATCTCGAAACGCCCGCTCGAGCGTCAATCCCGGCGAGCTGACGAGTGACTCGTACCGCACGCGCGCCGTCGTCACACCCAGCAGTGGAAGGGCCTCGAACGCGAGGTTCATCCAGATCCATTTCTCGGTGGCTTTGGCCGGCTTGCGCCGGACGCGGAACTCGTCGGCCCGCGCGCCCTGTCGATGGATGAACTTGGTCTTCGAGTACGCCACCCCCCTCGCGTCTCGAACGAGATGCACGACGCGCGCGTCAACGCCCCGCATGCGGCTCACGAGGTAGACGTGCGCAGGTTGTTTCATCGAGTCGACGATCGTTCGCCCGCCCGAGGCCTCGTGGATACCGGCGTACAACCTTCGGAGCAGCGCTTCGTACCGCACCAGGTCTCTGCCGAAGTTCCGAGACAGGCTGGGCATCACAACGAGCGGTAGGGCGAACGGATGGGGAGCCCGCCCACGCAGCGTCAGGTGATCGCGGAGCCGGGCCGCCTCCGGCGCGTCGACCGCGTCCCAACCCCCGAACGCCACGCGACCCACCTCGGTCCAGAATGCACAGGAGCGGAACGGCGCGCCGCATCCGCACTCCATGTCTTCGAGCAGTCCCTTGTCCCAGATCCAGCCGGTCTCCCCCACGGCGATATACCCGGGCACCTGACCGAGCATGCGCGACAACAACGTCGAGCCACTCTGTCCGATCGCGCCGATGCACACGACGGGCACGCGCTGGGACACATCCATGGGAAGTGCTGCAGCATACCGTTTGTTAGACTGGCCGCTCATGGCGTCCCCCGGACCAACCATCATCTTCCTCCATATCGGCAAGACCGCGGGGTCCTCACTTCGGACCATCCTGCGACGGCAGTTCCCACGTCGAGAGATCCTGGATTTCACCCCGCCCCCGCCGCCCGACGGGCGCCTCGCGCGCGAGGGGTGGCGTCAGACCTTCGCGGACATCCCCGAAGCTGACCGCGGTCGAGCTCGGCTCGTGATGGGGCACGCCACGTACGGCGTGCATGAGCTGATCCCCCGCCCGAGCACGTACATCACGATGCTGCGCGAGCCCGTGCGGCTCGTGAACTCCCTGTACCACTACATCCGCCGCACGCCGCGCCACATCCTGCACGCTCCCTTGGTGAGCCAGAACCTCACGCTCGAGGAATTCGTCACGAGCGGCTTGTCGCTCGAGACGGACAACAGCCAGACGCGCGCGATCGCGGGTGACACGTCCACGCCGTTCGGCGGATGCACCCCGGAGTTGCTGAGGCTGGCGAAAGAGCATCTCGAGGAACGCTTCAGCGTGGTGGGGCTCACGGAGCGATTCGACGAGAGCTTGCTCCTGCTCGGGCAGGCATTCGGGTGGACACGCCTCCACTACGTCTCGGCGAACGTCGCGCCGTCCGCCGAACGGACCGCTCCGTCGCCCCACGTGATCGAGCTGATCAAGACGCAGAACCGCCTCGACGTCGAGCTGTACGCCTGGGCGACGGACCGTCTCGAACAGCACATCGCCGCAGATCCGTCGTTCCCGGAGGCGCTCGCTCGACTGCGGCACGGGAACCGTCTGTACCGACCGTGGGGATACCTCACGGTCGTGTGGCCACGCAAGATCGCCGCGCGACTCCCTCGCTGACGGCGTCACCGTGTGACCGCCCCGTAGACATCCTCGAGCGCTCGCAGGCCGACGTCCGGGGCGTAGCGCATTCGCCAGAGGTCCGCGGCGCCCTGTCCGAGACGTCTGGCTTCCGCATCGCTCGACAGACGCTGCAATGCCGATATCCAGGCGCCCACGTCCTCGGGCGGAACGAGCGATCCGCTCTCATCGTCGCGCACCCCTTCGGGCAGGCCGCCGACCGCGCTCGCCACGACCCCCACCCCGGCCGCGTAGGCCTCGAGCACCGCTCGGGGCACGGCCGGCTCCGCCCATCGCGAGGGCACGAGCACCGCCCGCGCACCCGCGATCAGCGCCGGCACCTCGCCAGCGGGCACGCGCCCCGAGCATGCGCACCCCGTCGGGCACCGCCTGTGCGAGGCGGGCCTCTTCGGGGCCGCTGCCGGCGACGAGCAACGGCGGCAGATCGGGGGCTCGCCGCCACACCTCGAGCAGCGTGTCCACCCCCTTCTCCGGGGCGAGTCGCCCGAGGAACAGGTAGTGCCCGCCGCCGACACCGGGTGCGGCAGCCGGCCACACGAAGTTCTCCTTGACCACGACCCGGTCCTCCGGGAAACCTGCCTCGAGGTGTTTGGCGCGCACGAACGCGCTCACCGCCAGGTATCGGTCGACGGCCCCGAAGCTCCCCAGGGCTCGATGCAGGGTGAGCGACGTGGCGAGGGCCGCGCTCCCCGCGCGCGACCCCCGGTAGCAGCCGTACCGCACCCCTTGCCACGGCACGCGGCCCACGCACAGCTCGCACGCGGAACCGTCGCGCAGAAGGGTCGCCGGCAGACACATCGATCGGTAGTTGTGCAGCGTCATCACGACAGCTGCGCCGCCGCGCCGGGCAGCGGTCAGGACCGTCGGCGAGAGCTCGGGGAACAGGTTGTGGACGTGGACGACGTCGATCTGTTCGCGACGCACGAGCGCCGCCACACGAGATGCTGCTCGGCGCGCCCAGATGCTCTTCGCAGCGGTCCCGAGGCGATCTCGGAGGCTGTCGACCGACGGGGTGATCTGCCGAACGATCACGTGGTGGCCCCCGTCGACCAAGAGCGTGGCCTCATCGTCCACTACCCGGTTCTCGCCCGACACGTCGCCGGAGAGGTACCGAGAATGCAGAACCAGGATGCGCACGGCGCCCCTACCAGCGCGGCGTCGCCCACGCGAGGGCGCGCTCGAGCCCATCGCGGAGCGGGATCGACGGCTCCCAGCCGAGCACGCTCGTGGCGAGCGCGATGTCCGGCTTGCGCCGGGACGGGTCGTCCGGCGGCCGGGTCGACGAAGACGATCGTCGACGAGCTCGCCGCGAGGTCCCGGATCAGCGAGGCCAGGGCTCAAGACCGTGACCTCCTCGGGGTTGCCGAGATTCATCGGTCCTACGTGGGCGCTCGCCGCGAGGCGCACGACGCCCTCGATCAGATCGTCGACGTAACAGAGCGACCGGTCTGCGCGCCGTCCCCGTGCACGGTGATCGGATCGTCATGCAGCGCCTGGACGACGAAGTTCGGCACGGCGCGACCGTCGTCACGACGCATCCGTGGACCGTAGGTGTTGAAGATCCGCGCGAGCGCGACGGGCAGACCGTGCACGCGGTGTAGGCCATCGCGAGGGCCTCGGCGTAGCGCTTCGCCTCGTCGTACACCGACCGCGGCCCGACGGGATTCACGTTGCCCCAGTACGTTCTCCGGCTGCGGATGCACGAGCGGATCGCCGTAGACCTCCGAGGTCGATGCCAGCACGAACCGGGCGCCCTTGCCCATCGCGAGGTCGAGCACGTGCTGGGTCCCGATCGAGCCGACACGGAGCGTCTCCAACGGATGTCGGAAGTAGTCGGCGGGCGAGGCCGGCGACGCGAAGTGCAGCACGAGATCGACGTCGCCGTCGATCCGCGAGGTCCGCTCGAGACGTCCTGCGACACGAATGAGAACCCGGACGACCGCGGACGCATCCACCAGGTTCTCCATCGCGGCCGGTCACGAGGTTGTCGATACCGACGACCTGCCAGCCCTCCGCGAGGAGCCTGGACACAGATGCGAGCCGACGAACCCGGCCGCCCCGGTCACCACCGCCCGCACGGCGTACCCCTAGACCCGGCCGCGCGGGGGACGACCCATAGCTCGGTAGAGGAACCCGGCGGCGACGAGCGCGTCGGCGTCCAGGAAGTTGCGCCCGTCCACGACGACCCTGTGCGTCATCGAGCTCGGCGAGCTTCGCCAGATCGAGCTCGCGGAACTCGTCCCAGGCGGTGCACAGCACGAGGCAGTGTGCCCCGCGAGCGGCTTCGTAGGCGCTCGCGGCGATCCTGAGCCCCGGGACCTCGCGAGCGGCCTCGGTCCCCGCGGCCGGGTCGTAGCCAACGACCTCCGCGCCGCCATCGATCAGCATCGTGGCGATCGCGAGCGCCGGCGAGAACCGAACGTCGTCGGTGTCGGGCTTGAACGACAGGCCGAGCAGCGCGATCCGCTTGCCCTCCAGGTTCCACAAGCGTCGCGCACCTGCTCGACCGCGGACTCGAGCGCCTCTTCGTTGATCCGAGCAACCTCTCGAAGCAGGGCGAAGTCGTAGCCGAGCGACGAGGCGAGGTGATCGAACGCGACGAGGTCCTTCGGGAAGCAGTAGCCCCCGTAGCCGATCCCGGCCTGAGGAACTCCGGTCCGATCCGCGGATCCGCGCCCATGACGCCGGTCACCGACTCGACGTCGGCGCCCGGTCCGCTCTGCGATCCGCGCGAGCGCGTTCGCGATACGAGATCTTCATGGCGAGGAACGCGTTGCTCGCGTGCTTCGCCAGCTCGGCGCTCGGACGTCCGTCTCGATCAGTGGCACGCCGGCGTCGATCAGCGGGCCGTAGACGCTCGCGCATCGTCGCGAACGCGCGCTCGGACGACGCTCCGACGAGGATCCGATCGGGCCGCAGCGAGTCCTCGACGGCGCGCCCCTCTCGCAGGAACTCCGGGTTCGAGACGACGTCGATCGCCGGCGCCAGTCGGGACGCTCCAGACGAGCGCAGCGTGCAGCCGATCGGCGCTGCCGGCCGGGACGGTCGACTTCTGCGCGATCACGAGGCTGCCGCTTGCGTGGCGTGCGACGTCGCGGGCCGCCTGCTCGACCGCGAGCAGGTTCGCCTCCCCGGACTCCCGCGGTGGCGTCCCGACGCAGATGAAGACGACCTGCGCGTCGCGAACCGCGTCGCCGGTCGCGCCGACGAACCGCAGCCTGCCGGCGGCGACGTTGCGACCGAGGAGGTCGTGCAGCCCCGGCTCCTCGAAGGGCACACCGCCGACCTGGAGCGCCTGGAGCTTGGCCTCGTCCTGATCGGTGCCGGCGACCTCATGGCCGAGTTCGGCCAGCGTGACGCACGTCACGAGGCCGACGTGACCTGTCCCGACGACGGCGATCCGCATCAGACAGCTTCGAGGCGCTTCGGGATGCGCCCCGCTCCCGCCAGCTCGGATTCGATCCAGGTGTAGGTGGTGGCGATCCCGTCTTCGAGGGTCGTCGCGGGCTCCCACCCGAGCACCTCGCGGAGCTTCGCGTTGTCGCTGTTCCGACCGCGGACCCCCTGGGGCTTCGACGTATCGTGCACCTTGACGAGCGACTTGCCAGCCGCGCTGCAGACCAGATCGACGAGCCCGTCCACCGAGATCAACCGGTCCGTTCCGAGGTTGATCGGGTCGCGGTGGTCCGAGCGCATCAGCCGGTAGATCCCTTCGACGCAGTCGTCGACATACGTGAACGACCGGGTCTGCTGGCCGTCACCCCAGATCTCGATCGAGTCGCCGTCCTGGGCAAGCGCCACCTTCCTGCTGATCGCCGCGGGCGCCTTCTCCCGGCCACCATCGTACGTTCCCCGCGGCCCGTAGATGTTGTGGAACCGTGCGACGCGCGTGTCGAGCTTGCCTTCGTCGGTGTAGTACTGGCACAGCTTCTCCGCGTACAGCTTCTCCCACCCGTAGCCCTCTTCCGGGTCGGCCGGGTACGCGTCCTCCTCCCGGAGCGCCGTCACATCGGCCTCACGCTGCTTGTACATCGGGTAGATGCAGGCGGACGACGAGTAGAAGTAGCGCCCGGCGCCCTGCTGACGAGCGGCTTCCAGCATGTGCGCGTTGATCAGCACGTTGTTCCGAGCGACCTCCGCATGGTTCGCGGTGATGTACCCGATCCCGCCCATGTCGGCCGCAAGCTGGTACACCTCGTCGCCATCGGCGGTCGCCTCGAGGCAGTGGTCATATTCGCGCAGGTCGAGCAGGAGGAACTCATCGGCCTGCGTGGGCTCGTACTCGGGTTCCTTGATATCGACCCCACGGACGCTGTATCCGTTCGCCTTGAGGTACGAGACCAGATGGTGCCCGATGAATCCTCCCGCCCCCGCAACGATCGCCTTCTTCGTCATCGTGTCCCTCCATCCTTTCGATAGTTCGCATTGACGCGTGTTGAGAGTAGTTGCGCACCGAAGAGCGCGACGAACCTCGGGTTGTGCCGCAGGTATCGGCGCCAGAGACGACGAGGTTCAGCCAACAAACGGAAGAGCCACTCGAGGCCGAGTCGCTGCATGACAGCGGGCGCCTGCTTCTTGGTTCCCGCGAGGAAATCGAACGCCGCTCCCACGCCGAGCATGACCGCATCGATCCGGTCCCGGTGAGCCACCATCCACCGTTCCTGTTTCGGGCAGCCCAGTCCGACGAAGAGGATGCGACAGCCGGAGGCCTCGATGTCGCGGACCGTCTGCAGATCTTCTTCCGCGGTGTCGTCCGTGAACGGCGGACTGACCGAGTAGACAACGTCCAGGGCAGGGTATCGCTCATGCACAACGCCGAGCAGCCGATCCAGCACCTCGGGCGAACTCCCGTAGAACCCCACGGGGATGCCGGCGCGCTCCGCTCGATGAAGCACGATGGGCGTGAGCTCCGGTCCGTACACGCGGGTCGCCGCCCGCACCCCAAGCATGCGCAGGCCCCACACGAGCGGCATCCCATCGGGGGTCACGAGGTCGGACTCGTTCATCACGCGACGGAACGACGGGTCGTCGTAGCTCTCCATCACGTTGTTGACGGTCGCCACCGCGACGACCTTCGACCGACGCTCGTTGGCCCACGCCAGGACGCGATCCGACGTGTCGCGATACGACGTCGCGTCCACCCGCATCCCGAGGAGCGCGCGCTGGGGAACCCGCGCTTCGGGATAGGTGAACCCAAGGGATCCTGTGGGGGGAATGGTCACGAGAGCTCCTGAAGGCTCGATCTCAGTAGGCGCCCCGACGTTTGAACAGCACGCCGATCGTCTTACAGAGGATCCGCAGATCCAAGCCGACCGACCAATTCTCGATGTAGAAGCGGTCGAACCACACCGCCTCTTCGGCGGGGAGATCGCTGCGGCCGTTCACCTGCCACCACCCGGTCATCCCCGCGGCCACGTCGTGCCGCGGCTCGAGGAGATCTGGGTGGGCGAGCACCTGCTCCTTCGGCAGCGGCCGAGGACCCACCAGGCTCATCTCGCCGCGAAGGACGTTCCAGAGCTGGGGCAACTCGTCGAGGCTCAGCGGGCGGATCGTGCGTCCGACCTTGGTCAGACGGGGGTCGTCCGTCATCTTGAAGAAGGGCAACGTCGGGTTCTCGAGCTCGGGATCGCCTCCCGCTTCCATCGTCCGGAACTTCACGATACGGAAGATCCGACCGCCCTTGGTCGTCCGCTCCTGCGTGAACAGCACCGGTCCGTCAGAGGTCATCTTGATGGCGATCCCGATCACCAGCATGATCGGCAGCGCGAAGACGAACGCCACACCGCCGACGATGAGATCCATCGATCGCTTGGCGATCGCCGAGGTTCGCGTCATGTTCGACCGCGGCACGAGCACCGTCGCGTACCCGCCGTCGTTCGAACGCACGCGGAGCACGCCTGGCAAGGTCGCGGGCGCGGCAGCGACGAGTCGCAGCTCGGCGTCATGCAGCCGGGCGGCGCGCCGGATGTCCTCGAGTTCCTCGCGCGGCACAGCGTCGTCGAGGACGAGGAGGCACTCGGCATCGCACGAGTCGAGGATGCTATCGACGATGGGTCCGAACCGGTCCCCGTCCGCACGACCGGATCCCGTGTTGTACCCCTCCACGATCGCGACGGGATCGAGGTCGTCGAACGCCCCGAGTACCTCGGACAGATCCGCATCGCTGCTCGGTGAGCCGATCACCGCGGTGCGGAGACGACTGAGGCGGCGGACCGACGGGGAACGCCAGACCCACAGCCACACGACGTGCGCAACCACCTCGAGCGCGACCAGCATCGACGCCAGGACGAGCAGTTGTTCTGCCGAGATCGACTGACCGCTCGACGAGACGTCGTCAACGACAGTCACGGCGAACACCGTCGCTCCCAAGCCGGCAACGACCGGTGCGAGCGCCTCGTCCTCCTCATTCGCGCGGTAGCCCCCGAGCAGCGCGACCGCGACCGGCAACGAGGCCGCGAGCACGCCGACGAGTGCGAACCGGAACGCCACGAACTCGGCGGCCAACGATCCAGAGGCGGCGATCGCGACGGCGGCGATCAACCAATCGCTGGCTGCGCGTGCCGAACGGAGGCGGCGCCGGAATCGGATCCCTGTTGCAGGCGAGGTGCTCTCGACGGCGTCTTCCCGCAGCCGATGGAGGACCGTCACCGTTCCACTGGCGTCCTGCAACTCGACATCGAGCAGATCGGTTGCGTCGCCGGTAGCCTCGGCCCCCTCACCACTTCGAACTATGCTCACGCGACCCCGACCCCTCCGGCGATGCCCTCCGCGAACCCGTCTCCACGATACGTCCCACAGCATGGGACGTGGAGCATGCTCCACCGGTAAGCCAGCCTACGTCAATCAGCCGATAGTCTGCTAGCTCTTCCGAGAGACTAGGGCGTCCGTCTAGACCCTTCGACCCTGGGAACAGCCTCCCGACGGGTTACGGCGGGCTAGGCCTCCGTGCTACGTTCATTGGATGCGTCTTTCCCCCATCCGGCCCACAACGAAACCTCTACGTTGGATCGCAGGATCGACGGCGCTCCTGCTCGCGATCGTGCTCAGCGCCTCCAACGGCGTCCACGCCGCTACACCGCTGTTCAGCGACGGGTTCGAATCCGGGAACCTGAGCGCCTGGTCGCAGTCCAAGGGCCTTGTGGCCCAAGGAGCAGTCGTCGCGACCGGCTCCTGGGCGGGTCGGGCAACCACCGCCGCGTCTGCGGGCTGGGCTTCAGCGACGCTCGCCGCCCCGACCACCGACGTCACATTGACGGCGAAGGTCAACGTGCAGAGCTCGAGCAGCACCGTGACCCTCCTGCGGCTCCGGAGTGCCACGGGTGCCGGCGGCATCGTGTCACTCAAGGCCAACAAGGCGGGCAAGTTGCTGGTCCGGAACGAGGTGACGGCCATCAACGACACCGGTGCAACGGTTCTCTCGAAGAACTCGTGGCACACCGTGGCAATGCACGCCGCGATCGCCGGCGCCTCCTCGACGATCGAAGTGTGGCTCGACGGCGGGCTTCTGGCGGACCTTTCGGGAACGACTTCGCTCGGTACGAACGCCATCGGCCGGCTCGTGATCGGCACGATGGGCTTGGTGACGGCTGACGTCGCGTTCGACGATGTTTCGGCCACGTCGGCCTCGGGGCCGCCCCCACCCGGCGACCCGGTGGTGACAGCCGCCGGCGACATCTGCAACATCGATCCGACCAGCTGCGCCGGCACGGCGTCCCTCGTCCTGGCGTTGGACCCGGACGTCGCGCTCGCCCTGGGAGACAACGCGTACTCGTCGGGCACGCTCGCCCAGTACCTCGCCTCCTACGACCTCGAATGGGGTCAGTTCAAGAGCCGCACGAGGCCGACGCCCGGGAACCACGAGTGGATGACGGCGAACGCCCAGGGCTATCGCGACTACTTCGGCCCCAGCGTGCAGCCCAACGGTAAGACGTGGTACTCGTACGACGTCGGCGCATGGCACCTCATCTCCCTGGATAGCAACTGCAGTTCCATCGGCGGATGTGGTCCAGGAACCCCGGCGTACACCTGGCTCCAACAGGATCTCGCCGCCAACACCGATGCATGCACGCTCGCCTACTGGCATCATCCGTTGTTCACATCGGGTGCGGTGCACACGGGGGCAACGGAGGTCAAGCCCTACTGGGACCTCCTGCAAGCAGACGGTGCAGAGGTCGTGCTGAACGGCCACGCGCACAACTACGAACGCTTCGCACCGCAGACGAGCGCCGGAGCCGCTTCCGCCACGGGGATCCGGGAATTCGTCGTGGGCACCGGTGGCTCGGGCGCGCACGCGTTCAGCACCACCATTCAGCCCAACTCGCAGGTTCGGCTCACCAAGGTGAAGGGTGTCATCGAACTCACCCTGTCCGACGGTGGCTACGCGTGGCGGTTCGTGAAGGTCGGGGGAACCGTCCTGGATTCGGGAACGGGCACCTGCCACTGACCTCAGTCGGAAGACCTGGGCGGCTAGGCCCAATGTCGGATGACCAACCCCCAGGTGGGTGATAGCCTCGAAGTCTTACCGCGAGCGGACCCCCCGATCCGACAGGATCACTCGCTCGCGAAATGGGAGGACTGTCGTCGTGCTTCGCCGTCTGCTGCTCTTGATCTCTGTTCTGGGCCTCGTCACCGCGCTGGGCGCGCCACCCGCGGTCGCGCTGTCGACCGCTATCGATCCGATGTGGATGACCAACGGCACGCTGTACGCGCAGACCCAGGTTGGCAGCATCATGTACCTGGGCGGGAAGAACTTCACGCAGGTGCGCTCCACGCCGAACGGCACACCCGGCCCGAAGGTCAACGTCCGCAACCTCGGTGCGATCGACGTCACCACAGGCCAGGGCGTGTCCACGTTCCACCCGATGGTCACCCACGCCACCGACGTCGCGATCGTGAAGGCGATCGCCGCGACGCCGGACGGCTCGAAGCTGTACATCGCCGGGCACTTCGACGCCGTTGACGGAGTCCCCGTCCAGAACATCGCGAGGATCGATCTGTCGACGGGAACGGTCGACACCTCATTCAAGGCGAAGGTCGCATCCGGCGGCACCGTGTGGGCGCTCCTCGTGAGCGCGGACGGTTCGAGGATCTACCTCGGTGGCAACTTCGGCAACGTGGACGGCGCGATACGGAAGAACCTCGCCGCCGTGAACGCCAACGGCTCGATCGTCGACGGCTGGGATCCCACGCCGAACGCGTTCGTCCGTACGATGACGTTCGCGTCGGACGCGGCGACCGTCTTCGTGGGAGGCAAGTTCACGACCATGGACGGCGCCTCGCGAACGTGCGTGGCCCGGATCAACGCCGCGACTGGCGATCTCGACCCGTGGGCGATCCCGTCGGGGACGATCTACGGAAGCCCGCAGATCAACTGGAGTCTCACTGCGACGTCGACCCGACTCTACGGTGGCTTCGGCAAAGGGCCGAACTACGCGATGGCATTCCGGTTGGACAACGGCACCATTGGCACGAAGGTGTGGGAGTTCGGCACCCCTGGCAACGTCGAGAAGGTGGCATTGTCACCCGATGGCACCTCGCTGTTCATCGGCGGGCACTTCGGCACCGGAGCGCTTCAGCAGAAGGTCTGCAATAACACCGTTTACGAACATGGACTGTTGAAGCTCTCCGCCGCGACAGGCGGCATTGGCATGGACTGCAACTGGGTCCCACAGCTGGCCCCGTTCGGGAACAACTTCAACGGCGCGTGGGACCTCGACTTCACAGCGAACCACCTGTGGGTCGCGGGCGGCTTCACCAGCGTCAACACGGTCCCGGCGCAGAACGTCGCTCGCTTCTCGCTGGCCTAGTCGCCAGCTCGGTCGTTCCGGGCCGCCGCTCAGGCGACCTGGAACGACCGTTTGGCGAGGCCGAGGAAGTACCCCTCGATCTCGGTCAGCGGTGCCACCTCGGGGTCGGCAGCGGCGCCGAGCGTGACGAACAGCGGCGCGAAGTGCTCCACGGTCGGATGCGCGTACGGCATGCCCGGCGCGCGATGACGGAAGTCCAGCAGCTCGTCGACCGCGCCGTGCTCCAGCGCTTCGGCGGCCCAGAGGTCGAAGTCGCGCGACCAGGCCGGCGGTTCGGCGTCGGGGCGCCAATCCCGCAGGAAGGGCAGCCCGTGGGTCATGAACCCCGACCCCATGATGAGCACGCCCTCGTCGCGCAGCGGCCGGAGCCGCTGGCCGATCCGGAACAGATGCTCGGGGTCGAGATCGGGCATCGAGATCTGGAGCACGGGCACATCGGCCTCGGGATACATCACCATGAGGGGCACGTACGCGCCGTGGTCGAGCCCGTACCCGGGCGCCTCGGCGACCGCTTCGGTGTCCGGCATCAGCGAGCGTACGGTCGACGCGAGCGTCGGTGCCCCCGGCGACGGATACGTCATCTCGTAGTACCGCCGGGGGAAGCCGTAGAAGTCGTACGTGAGCGGGGTCGATCCATCGGTCGCGCCGATCGTGAGCGGTGCCGACTCCCAGTGCGCGGACACGACCAGGATCTGCTTGGGTTTCGGCAGATCCGCCGACCATCGCGTGAGCTCGCGAGACCCACAGGGCGTCGTCGACCAAGGGCGGCGCGCCGTGACCGAGATAGACAGCGGGCATGCGGTCGGTGAAGTCCATCCCGCTGCTCAACGCGGCGGCGACGTCGGCTATTCCTCCAGGTGGATCGTGTCGTCGGTCGGGGCGGCCGTTCCCACCGTGCCGCGGGCGATCGCGCGTCGGTACAGCAGCAGCGCCGGCGCCCGGAGCAGACCCGACACAACCAACGCAGCCGGCACCGAACGGTTCCCGATCAGCCCGAGCACCGGGCCACCCGCCGCCTGCCCGATCGCGTCGGCCTGCGAGCCCATCGAGTTGATCGTCGCGCGCGTCGCCGGGTCCAAGCCTTGGTTGATCCAGGCGTCGAAGATCGGCGCACGCACGCTGCGCAGGCCGCCGGCGATCCACATCGTCACGACGGCCATCCAGAAAGCTCCGCTGACGGCGAACAGTACGGTCGACACGATCAGCGCGACGTCGATCACCCGCAGGATCCGAGCCACATGGGCGTGGCCATCGAGGTTCGTGCGGCGCTTGACGACGGCGAGTGCCCCGATCCCGAGCAGCAACGCCACCCCGTCGAGGATCGCGAACCACACGACACGGTTCAGTCCGGCGATCGCCGGCAAGCCGATGTCGCGGAGCAGATGGAAATCGGCCAGCCGATCGAACCCCTCGGTCGAGGCGCCATGCAGCGCGGCCGTCCCCAGGATCAGGAAGAGCACATGGTGGGCCCGGACCTGCCGGACGCCGTCGCGGAACGTCGCGACCAAGCCCGTGTGGATCCGCTCGCCGGACGGTCGCTCCCGCCGCTGGAACCCCTCCTCCGGCATGAGGATCGCCATCACGACGCCGAACAGCGCGAGCCCGATCCCCGCCACGATGATCGGCAGCCGGTAGTCGATCGTCGCGATCGCGACGCTGGCCACGATGCCGGCGAGGGCAGCCAGGTTCGACACTTGCCCGCCGCGGACGTAGTGCGGGCGGGCGGCCTCCTCCCCCAGCTCGTCGGTCAGCCACGCAACGTCGGCCCCGCTCTGGAACGTGGCGAACACGCCCCAGAGGAACTGCGAGAACGCGGCCATCGCGAACGAGTGCGCGAACCCGAGCACGGCGAACGCCACGCCCGAGCCGATCAGGCCGATCACGACCGACAGGCGCCGGCTGACCGTGTCGGCGATCACCCCGGTCGGCACCTCGAAGACCAGATACGTGCCCTCCAGGATCGTGCCCAACAACACAAGATGGAACGGATCGAGATCGAGCACCAGCACGACGAACACCGAGTACACCGTGAACGCCAGGTGGAACAGCAGCCCGTCGCCGGCGCAGTAGACCGTGTAGGCGAACGATGCGTTCTTCCTCATCGGGAGATCCTTCGGGCGGAGGCGGCGTGGTCAGCGCTCCGGGTGACGAACGAACCCGACGGCGACACGACGCATCGGCGGCGCGCGGACCCGTGGGCCCGCACTCGGTCGAGGTGTATCCGCTCAGGCTGTTGGCACGTCGCGGAGCATGATGCCCGCGGGCCGCGGCGGGGTCAAGCCACGCCGTGACTCGGGCGGGTGAACAACCCGACGCGGAAGCCGATCTCGAGATCCGCCCGCTCGCGGCCCCGATCGCCGAAGAAGAACCCGAGGAGGGAGCGCCCCTCCTCGAGATCGTCGAACCGGAATACGGTGTCGATCGGCTCGCAGCGGAAGCCGTGCATCTCCCAGAACGCAGGGTCGCCCGAGATGTCGTCGTCGGTGAGCGCGCTGAACCCGTCGCCGGCGCCCACATCGAGCACGAGACCGCCCGGCAGCGCCGCATCGAGCGCGGCGATCACCAGCCCGTCACGATCCATCGCTCGCCGCTCGATCGCGAACATGTCGGGATCGTCCGCCCCGTAGAACGGGATGACGGTCACCAGCGGTCGCGGTGCACCACGTCGTCGGACGGACGCCGGTTGGGGTGCGCGACCGGCGCGAGGGGTCGTTCGGCCGGGTACCCGAACGACACGATCATCACGCATTCGCGATCCACGGGGAACCCAAGCACGCGACGCGCCGTGTCCTGGGAGCCGATCGCCGAGTGGCAACTGCCGATCCCGACGTCGGCGGCGGCGAGCATCATGCTCATCGCCGACTGGCCGAGATCGAACGCGAACGTCTCGCGTGCGTCGGGGTCGGACGAGGCCGGCGACACCAGCGCGACGGCGGCGGCCGCGGTGCCGATGTGGGAGCCGTAGACCCAGACGTCGGCGAGGTGCCGGAGCCGCTCGCGGTCCGTCACCACGATGAAGTCCCACGGTTGCTCGTTCATCGATGACGGCGACCGTCGGGCTGCCTCGAGGATCCGATCGAGATCCGGACCGTCGATCGGCCGATCGGCGTAGTCCCGCACGTTGCGCCTCGACCTGATCGCGTCCCACGTGTTCATGGCAACGAGCCTAGCTGTCGAACCCGAGCCCGATCGCGTCGAGCAGCCGGAGCCACGGACCCCGCCTGCCCTGCCGACGATCCGCCCGGGCGAGCGCCCGGCGCGTCAGCCACACGCCGGCGCTCCGCAGCGGCTCCGGCGGGAACGGGACCGGCTTCTTCCGGACGAGCTCGAGATGCGTCCGCGCCGTGTCGAGCTCGTCCACCAGATCGAGGCAGACCCGGGCGCCCCAGCGCGTCGCGCCCACACCGAGCCCCGTATAGCCGGCCGCGTAGACGACCTTCCCGTCGAGCTCGCGCCCGAAGAACACGCTGAACCGGCTGCACGTATCGATCGCGCCCGCCCAGGTATGCGAGAACCGGAGCCCTTCGAGCTGCGGGAACGTCTCGAAGAAGTGCTGTGCGAGCAGCTCGTAGGTCCGCTCGCGCCGTTCCAGCTCCGGCCCGACGCGGTTCCGCCAGTGGTAGATCGCGTCGTAGCCGCCCCAGAGGATCCGGTCGTCGTCGGTCAGCCGGTAGTAGTGGAATCGGTTCGTCATGTCGGCGAGACCCTGGCGGTGCGCCCAGCCGATCGACGCCCGCTGCTCTGCCGAGAGCGGTTCGGTCATCAGCACGTAGTCGTACACGGGCAGCACGTAGCGGCGGAGCCGTCGGGCGAGGGGCGGGAACGCGTTCGTCGCAAGGATCACGCGCCGAGCGCGGAGCGACCCGAGCGCCGTTCGCAGCATCACCGCGTCGCCGTCGTCGACCATCGACGTGACCGCCGCGTGCTCGTGGATCCGTGCACCGAGACGCTCCGCCGCGGCCGCAAGACCCCACGCGAGCTTCGCCGGGTCGATGCACGCGCCCCGGTCCTTGCGCCAGGCGCCGCCGAGGTATGTCGGCGAGCGCACCTCGGCCCGAACGCCGTCGCGGTCGAACAGCACCATCTCGTGTCCGCGCGCGCCCATCCGCTCAACGGCACCGGCGCACCACGCGAGCTGATGGGGCTCGGTCGCGACCATCAGCGTTCCCGTCTGTTCCCAGGAGCAGTCGATCGCATACCGCTCGAGCGTGGCCGCCAGGTCCTCGAAGTTCTCGGTGCCCTCCAGTTCGATCCGGTCGATCTCCGCAGGGAACCGGCGCATGCCGTTCTCGAGGCCGTGGGTGAGCGTCGCCTCGCAGAAGCCGCCGTTGCGGCCGGTCGCTCCGAACGCGATGCGGTCGCCCTCCAGCAGCACCACGTCGCGGCCCGGCATCTCTTCGAGCGCCTGCACCGCGGCCCACAACCCGGTGAAGCCACCACCGACGATCGCGAGGTCCGCGGTGTGCGTGCCTTCGAGCGCGGAGTGAGCCTCGGGTCGTTCGGCCCGGTCGAGCCAATACGGCGCCCACGAGGCGTCCACGAGCGAACGCCGGAGGTCGGTGGCGGCCATCGAGGTCGGTGGCATCGCTACCCGTCGACGGGCTCGAACCGCTGCAAGGAGTACGGGCCGATCGTAACGCCGGTCACGCGGTTGTCGGCTCCGCGATGGAACAGCACGGGTTCGCCGGATTCCCGCTGATACAGGTCGACGGTGAACCGGTCGGGCGCGTCGCCGTCGAGCAGCGTCAACAGCCAGTCGGGCTCGGACGGGTCACGCACCGTGAGCTTCCCGTCACGCCACTCGAGACGGGCGAGGATCGCCTCGGTGGGCTCGCCGTAGATCCCGAGGAGGTCCGCGTACCGGTCGGGCATCGCCGCCGGCGTCGGCAACGGCTCGACGGCGGTGCGAACCGCTTCGAGGGCCAGCGCACCGACCTTCATCCCCAGCTTGTCCGCGGGACCGACACCGTTCAACAGCGCGATCGCGCCGACCCGCTCCTTCGGGTGGAAGCACGCGTTCGTGATGAAGCCGGGCAACCCGCCACTGATGCTGGATCCAGACGGTTTCGCCCGTGCGCCGCGCGTACCAGCCGAGGCACCACGCCTCTTCCCAGGCGTCGCCCTCGAGATAGCGGGGGCGATGCATCTCGCGCAAGGTCGCATCGGACAGCACCGTGCGGTGGCCCTCGAGGCCGTCCTCGACGAGGAACTGCGCGGACAACCACCTCGCGACGTCTTCGACGCACGACTGCAGACCGCCCTCAGCCGCTGGGAACTCCGTGAGGCCCGTCGCGGGGACGAACGCGTCGGACAGCCACCGAGGCCGGTAGCCGACGGCCCGGCGCGCGTCCAGGGATGCGGGCAAGGGGTGGAACCCGGTCGAGGCCATCCCGAGCGGACCGAGGATGCGCTCCCGCACGATCTGCACGTAGGGGCTCCCGCCGACGCGCGCGACGATCTCGCCCAGCAACTGGAACGCGAGATTCGAGTACTTCTGCTGGACATTGGGCGGGATGGAGACCGAGATCTCGCCCGCCTTCGCGAGGTTCACCGAGGGGAGGGTTCGTAGACGTCGTGGAACCAGCGCGCGCCCGGCGGGTCGCCCATCAGCCCAGATTCGTGCGAGAGCATACGGCGGATCGTGACCGTCTCGATCGCGCCGAACGGGCTCCGCGCTTCGCGCAGCTCCGGGAGGTACGAGACGGCGGGATCGTCCAGATGGAGCAACCCGTCGTCGCGGAGCTGCAGGATCGCGGTCGCCGTGAACGTCTTCGTGATCGACGCGATCCGGAACAGCGTCTGCGCGTCGTGCGGACGCGCGGTGTCGACGTCGGCGTAGCCGAACCCCGCGGACCACACGAGCTCGTCGCCGACCACGACGCCGACGGCGGCGCCCGGCAGCCGGTGTTCCTTGACGAAGGCGGCGGTGGCCTCCAGATAGGCGTCGCCCTTGGCCGCCGCGGCGGCAGCCTTCCCCTCGGCCATCAGATCCCCTTCAGGTAGGCGACGGTCTCGGCGAGGCCGTCCTCGAGATGTGTCCAGGGCTTCCACGCGAGCGCCTTGGCGGCGACCGAGATATCGAGGGAGCTCCGACGGAGCTCGCCGGGTGGCAGCGCCGCGTACGCGGGCTCCTCGTCGAACCCGATGATCTGGGCGAGCAGCTTGTAGAGACCGGTCACGCTCGTTTCCAGCCCAGTGCCGATATTCACGAGCTTGCCCGACCCTCTGTCCATCGCCTGCACGAAGGCGTGCACCACGTCGTCGATGAACACGTAATCGCGGGTCTGGTTGCCGTCCCCGAAGATGGTCGGGCTCTTCCCCGCGAGCATCCTGGAAGCGAAGGTCGGCACGACACCCGCCTCCCCGTACGGGTCCTGACGCGGCCCGTAGACGTTCGCGAGCGCACACGCAGTGAAGTCGAGCCCCGCATAGCGCTGGTAGTAGCCCAAGTAGTCCAGCACCACCTTCTTCGAGATGCCGTACGGGCTGAGCGGGAACGATCCCTGTGCTGCAGACTCCTTGGCCGGCAACCGCTTGGGCTCGCCGTAGACCGTGCCGCCACTTGCCGCGTAGATCACCTTTCGCGCCTCGACCTTCCGGGCGCACTCCAGCACGTTGAGCGTGCCCATGATGTTGACGCTCGCGTCGTGCGCGGGATCCTCGAGCGACGGGCGAACGCCCGCCTGTGCCGCCAGGTGGAACACCACCTCGGGTCGGTGACGCTCGAACAGCGCCACCAGGCCCCCGGCCCGCACGTCCATGTTGAAGAAGGTGTAGGCCTTGCCGTAGGCGCGGGCATCGCCGAGGTTCGCGATCCGCCCGCTGGACAGGTCGTCGACCGCGATCACGCGATGCTCTTCCGCCAGGAGGCGGTCGGCGAGATTGGAGCCGATGAACCCGGCGCCCCCGGTCACCAGGATCGTGGTCACGCCGGCAAGGGTAGGTTGGGGTCGGCCGGGATGTCCAACCCGGTCCGCTCACCCACCGCGAGCCTCGCGGCGCCGAGGCAGGCGACCATCGCCGCGTTGTCGGTGCACAGGTCGAGCGGAGGGATCAACACCTCGAGCCCCGCCGCGGTGCCGTCGGCCTGCAAGCGCTCGCGCAGCCGGGTGTTCGCCACCACGCCGCCACCCAGCAACACGCGTGGCACCTCCGTCTGGGCGGCCGCCTGCAACGTCTTCGAGACCTGCACGTCGACGATCGCTTCCTGGAAGCTCGCGGCCAGGTCCGGGACGTCGATCGTCCGCCCCGCGGCGTGCTCGGCCCGGACGTGCCGGAGCACGGCGGTCTTCAACCCGCTCATCGAGAAATCCAAGTCGCCCGAGTCCGCCATCGCGCGGGGGAACCTGATCGCCGACGGATCGCCCGTTCGAGCGGCCAGGTCGAGCGCGGGCCCCCCCGGGAACCCGAGGCCGAGCAGCCGCGCCACCTTGTCGAAGGCCTCGCCCGCTGCGTCGTCGAGCGTCTGGCCGAGGACCTCGTGCCGGAACATCGCGGGGACATGGACGAGCATGGTGTGCCCGCCGCTCACGATCAGCGCCACGTACGGCGGGTCGGGCCGTCCGTGCACGAGGAAGTTCGCCCAGTAGTGCGCTTCGAGATGGTTGACGCCGACGAGGGGAGCCCCGGTCGCGAGGCTGACCGACTTCGCGGCCGCCATCCCGACGAGCAACGCCCCCACGAGTCCCGGTCCCACCGTGACGGCGACACCGTCGAGGTCTCCGAAGTCCAGGTCAGTTCGATGGAGCGCCTCGGCGAGCAGCGGATTCAACGCCTCGACGTGGGCTCGAGCCGCCACCTCGGGCACGACGCCGCCGAACCGCTCGTGCAGGTGCTCCTGCCGCGCGATCAGGTTCGCGCGCAGCGTGAACCCGTCCTCCACGATCGCGACGGCGGTCTCGTCGCACGAGGTCTCGATCCCGAGGGTGATCACCGCTGACGGACCTGCGGGCCGATGCCGGCCGGCAGCGCCTCGACGATCGCCGCGAGCCGCTCGCGGAACGCGTGCCCACGGATGTCGTCGGTCCACATGATCAGCGCGTCCTCGTGCAGTTCCGCGTAGTAGTTGCGCCGGGTCCCCACCGGATGGAACCCGAACCTCGCGTAGATCCGTTGCGCGCGCCAGTTCGTGACGCGCACCTCGAGCGACACCGCCGTGCCGCCGAGATCGCGCGCCGCGTCGATCTGCTCGGCGAGCAGTCGATGCGCGATCCCGTGGCCCTGCAGCATCGGATCGACCGCGATGTTCGTGATGTGCGCCTCGTCGCCGTAGCAGATCAGTCCGGCGTATCCGACCACGTCGCGATCGATCCGCGCGACGAGGTAGTTCCGGTTGTTCGGCTCGCTCATCTCGGCGACGAAGAGGTTGGGCGTCCACGGCCGTGCGTACGCTTGGCGCTCGATCGCCATCACGCCACGCAGGTGGCGCCGGCGCATCTTCGTCACCTCAAGGCTCGCGGCCCCGAGTCCGGTCGTCCCACGCGATCTCAGCATCCGATTTCCTCAGGTACATCGGCACGACATCGAACAACTGATCATGCTCTTCCCGCAGGAACCGCGGCGCCGCGAGCTCCACGAGCGCCGCGGCGTCCGGGTGCGCCTCGGCGGCCGAGGCGAACCCGACCCGGGGCCCCGCCGACCGGAGCACGTCCCGGTACAGGATGGCACCATCACCGACGGCAAGCATCTCATCCTGGATTGCTTCGAGCTCGGCGGCAAGTGACTCCGGCCGTTGCACCGCAGGCTCGGTGAGCCGCATCACGCCGCCGGGCACGGCCCGGTACCGAGCGGTGAACACCTCCGAGCGACGTCCGTCGATCACGGCCACGATGGTCCGCTCGGTGTGACGCACGCCGTACGCGAGGGCATCGATGCTGGCGATCGCGATCAGCGGCGCGCCGGTCACCTGCGCAAGGGTCTTCGCGGTCTCGACGCCCACGCGCAACCCGGTGAACAGGCCGGGCCCGATCCCGACGGCGAAGCCACCCACCTTCCCGAGCTCGACCCCGGTCCAGGCAAGGAGCTGGTGCAGCGCGGGCGTCACGCTCTCTTGGCGGGCCGTGCCCGCGATCTGGATCCGGCCGAGCGTCGCGGTCTCGGTGCCAACGGCGACGCTCACCTGTGGCGTCGACGTGTCGATGCCGACGACGATCATGCGGCGCTCCACGGCGCGAGGGCCGCTCGGACATCGTCGCCTCGTGCATCCCATCCCGGGCCAACCGTGGAGACCGTAACCCGCCGCCGGTCGTCGTCATCCACCTCGAGCGCGATCCGCAGCCGATCGTCGGCCAGCAGATCGGCGACGGGGTCGCCCCACTCGACGAGCAGCACGCGCTCGCCGTCCTCGAGCTCGTCCAGCGCGAGGTCGAGCACGTCCTGCTCGCGCTCGAGGCGGTAGAGGTCGACGTGCGCGACCGGCACGCGCCCGCTGGTGTACTCGCGCACGAGGGTGAACGTAGGTGACGCGACGTGTTCGGTGGCGCCGAGTCCGCGGGCGATCCCCTGCACCAGGGTCGTCTTGCCCGCCCCGAGGTCGCCGGTGAGCACCACGACGTCGTGGGGCCGGAATACCGGGGCGAGCGCGGCACCGAGCGCGCGGGTCTCCTCGGCCGTCGCGGTGCGGATCGACGCCTCCATCGGTCAGAACAGTTCCAGCTGATCGTCGGACGCCGGTGGCGGGTCGTCGCGCGACAGATCGAGCATCGGCCGCGCGGACGGCGTCGGCGGCTGCGCAAGGGTTCGCTGGATCAGCGCGAAGTCCTCCTGCAGTTCGCCGAACTGCCGACTCTTCTCGCCGCCGCCGTGCAGGATCGCCGCGGGGTGGAAGGTGGGGATCACCCGGCGGCCGTGCCAGTCGTAGACCGAGCCCCGCATCCGGGTGATGCCCGTCTGCGTCTGGAGCACGAACTTCGTGGCGAAATTGCCAAGGGTGACGAGCACCGACGGCTGGATCGTCGAGATCGTTTCGACGAGCCAGGGGGTACACGATTCGATCTCGTCAGGGAGCGGGTCGCGATTGCCCGGCGGCCTGCATTTCAGGATGTTCGCGATGTACACCTGCTCGCGTGTCAGGCCGATGCCGGCGAGCATCTTCGTGAGGAGCTGGCCGGCGGCACCGACGAACGGCTCGCCCTGTTTGTCCTCGTGCAACCCGGGCGCCTCGCCGATGAACATGAGGTCGGCGTCGGGATCGCCCACGCCGAAGACGACCTGCGTGCGCGTCTCCGCCAGACGGCATCGTGTGCAGCCCGACGCTTCCTTCGCGATCACGTCGAGCGGGCGGGTGCTCATCGGGCCTCTCGGGGCACGCGCTCGCCGATCCTCGTCACGATCTCGTACGCGACCGTCTCGGCGTGGCGGGCGAGCTCCCACGCCGTGATCTCCTCGTCGCCCTGGGTGCCGAGCACGACCACATCGTCCCCCGACCGGACGTCCAGGTCGCCGCAGTCGACCAGCAGTTGATCCATCGTCACATTGCCGGCGACGCGGCAGCGTCGGCCCCCGATCAGCACGTCCGCGCGCGAGGACGCGGCGCGCGGATAGCCGTCGGCATAGCCGACCGGCACCGTCGCGACCATCGCGTCGGCCGCGAGCTCGTAGCGGTGGCCGTAGCTGAGGCGCTCCCCCGCCGGCAGTCGGCGGCAGAACGACACCCGGGACCGCCAGGTCAGGGCCGGTCGCAGCGCGCTCGCATCGACGTCGGCGCCGGGTGCGACACCGTAGATCGCGATCCCCGGACGGACCAGGTCGTAGACCGACTCGGGATATCGCAACAGCGCGCCGCTGTTCGCGGCGTGCCGATACCGGGGCACGAACCCGGCGGCCTTCGCGGCGTCGAGCGCCGCGTCGTACCGTGCGAGCTGCGCCCGGCTCGTCTCGGGATCGTCCTCGCTCTTCGCCAGATGCGTCCAGATGCCCTCGATCTCGAATCCCGCGGCCGCGACCGCCTCGAGGTAGGGCACGAGCTCCCCGGGTGGCCACACGCCGACGCGATGCATGCCGGAGTCGACCTTCACGTGCACGCCGACCGGGCCGAGGGCGGCCGCCGCGAGCCGGGCGAGCCCGTCGCGGGAATACACCGACGGCGTCAGGCGGTGCGCCAGCGCGACCGCCTCCGAGCCCGGTGGGAACTCCGACAAGACCAGGATCGGCGCCTCCACGCCCGCGTTGCGCAACTCGAGCCCTTCCTCGACGAGCGCGACGCCGCACCAGGCGGCGCCGGCGGCCAGTGCGGCCTCGGCCACGGCGACCGCGCCGTGGCCGTAGGCGTCGGCCTTGACGACCGCCATCAGCTCGGCGCCGTCGGGCTGAAGCGCGCGGACGTTGTGCGCGATCGCGCTGAGGTCGATCTCCACCCAGGTGGGCCGGAATCGCGTCACGCGGTCGCCCTCGCGATCGCTTCGGGCAGTCGTTCGGCCACGTCCCCCGCGACCACGCCGTCGCCGAGCTCAGCGGCCGCGGCGATCCCGGCCAGCCCGTGGACGTAGGCGGCGGCCCACGCAGCCGCGAACGGTTCGGCCCCGCGCGCGATGAACCCGCCGATCGTGCCGGTCAGCACGTCGCCCGTCCCCGCGGTCGCGAGCGCCGGCGAGCCGGTTGGATTCACGCGAACCGCGCCGCCGGGCTCGGCGATCACGGTGCGGGTGCCCTTCACGAGTGCGACCGCATCGCTCTGCGCCGCGAGCCCGCGCGCCTCCGTGACGGCGTCGCCGAGGGAGCGACCGACCAGTCGTTGGAGCTCGCCGCGATGCGGCGTCAGGACGGCCTCGGCCGAACGATCGCCGAGCGCCCCTGCATCGCCGGTGAACGCGTTCAGCGCATCGGCGTCGATCACGGTCGGCACCGGCGAGAGCCGCACCAGTTCGCGAACCAGCAAGCGCACATCCGGCGATCGCGAGAGTCCCGGCCCGATGGCGAGAGCGTGGGCGTCCGACAGCACCTCCAGCACACTCCCAAGCGACTCCTCCGAGACGGTTCCCGTCGCGGTCTCGGCCAACGGCAGGAACACGGCCTCCTCGATCTCCACCTGGATCACCGGCACGATGGACCGGGGCGCGGCGACGACGACGTACCCAGCGCCCGCGCGTGCCGCAGCCCTCGCCACGAGCCGGGCGGCGCCGGTCATCGACCGCGATCCCGCGACGATCACGAGCGTGCCGCTCGCCCGCTTGTGGCCGTCGACCGGACGGGCCGGGAGCGCGGCGGCGAGGTCGCTCGGCTCGGTCAGCGCCGTCGTGATGGGGACGGCCGCGTCGTCGAACCCGATGTCGACGACACGGACGTCGCCCGCGTAGTCGGCGCCGGGCAGCAGCATCGAGCCGAGCTTCGCCGCGCCGAACGTGACCGTGAGGTCGGCGCGGACGGCCACGCCCGCGACCGCCCCGGTGCCGCCGTCGACGCCGCTTGCGATGTCGACGGCGACGATCGGCGCCGCGCCGGTGTTCAGCGCATCGATCGCCTCGGCCCAGTCGTCGTCGGGCGCGCCGCGGAACCCGGTGCCGAAGACCGCGTCGACGGCCACGTCGGCCCGCTCGAGCTCGTGGAGCAGCGCGGCCACGTCGAACGGCCGGATCCGAACGTCGGTCTCGGCGAGGAGGCGAGCGTGATTGGCGGCGGCGGGCTCGCGCAACGCATCGCCCGGCTCCAACAGGAAGACGCTGGTGCCGACACCGGCGCGCGCGAGATACCGCGCGGCCACGAGACCGTCGCCCCCGTTGTTCCCCTTGCCGCAGACGACGGCGGCTCGACGGCCGTACCCCCCGCCGAGGAGGTCCAGACACGCGCGCGCGACGGCAGCACCTGCGCGTTCCATCAGGACCGCTGCGGGCGTGCCCGCTTCTTGCGTCGCGCGGTCGAGCTCGCCCGCCTCTGTGGGCGTGAGCAAGGGCTTCATCCGTCCGTCACCGCCACGGCGAACGCGACCGCGCTGGTTTTCTCGTGGGTGAACGTGATCAGGACGCGGCTGATCCCGAGCGCCTCCGCACGGTTCGCCGCGTTGCCGTCGAGCGCGACGATAGGTGCGCCGCTCGGATGCCGGGTCACGCTGATGTCCCGCCACAGCTTGCCGCGATACCCCCCGAGCGCCTTGATCACCGCCTCGCGGGCGGCGAACCGACCTGCGTAACTCTCGGCCGGGCGGGCCTTCGAATCGCAGTAGGCGATCTCCTCGGGGGTGAACACCCGCGCCCGCATCGTCGGATGCCGCCCGAGTGCGCGTTCCATGCGCGCGATCTCGCAGATGTCGACACCCAACCCGACGATCTCCACGCGGGAAGGCTAGTGCGTTCCGCCCGGCTCGACAGGGACCCGGCCTCAGGCGCTCGCCGGGGCCTCCCCGTCACCCTCGGTTCCGTCGCCGCCTTCCTCGTCGGCGTCGGCCGGCTCGTCACCCCGCGCTCGACGCACGACGACGATCATGGCGACGAGCGCGAGTGCGAGCCCGCCGGCGATCGCGGGCCAGCTGAGCCCGTGGCCGGTCGCGGGCGCCGACGCGATCGGCGGGCGCGCGGGCGACGGACCGGACGACAGACCCGGTCCGGCGGCGCCGGGGGGTGGCGCCCGCGGCGCCCCGAGCTCCGACCGGATCTCGTCGGCGGACAGCAGCGCACAGACATCGACGCGGTACGCGCCATCGGCGAGTCGTTCGAGCACCAGCGGATCGACGGACGCCCCGACGGGGTACAGCACCGCGCAGGTGCTGCCGCCACCCGGGCCCACGTCCGCCTCCAACGTGATCGTGGCGGGGACGCGTCCCCGATAGACCCCGTCGACCGCGAGCGTGCTGCGGGTGGTCATCGCATCGACGGTCGCCTCGTCGATCACGTGCCCGGCGACGACCGCGTCCGCCCTGCGGAGCACGCGGTCGGCCGGGCTCGGCGCGCACGAGCACGCGATGGCACGACCCCCGGTGGCAACGAACAGCGGGGCGGCGATCGCGAGCACGATCAGCACGCGGATGCGGCACCCCATCGCTACTCGACGGTGACCGACTTGGCGAGGTTCCTCGGCTGGTCCACATCACAGCCGCGCAGCACCGCGACGTGATACGCGAGCAGTTGGAGTGGCACCGTCACCACCACCGGCGACAGCAGTTCGGCGGTCTCGGGCACCTCGAGCACGTGGTCGGCCAGGCGCGCCGCCTCGACGTCGCCCTCCGTGACGACCGCGATCACGGACGCCCCGCGAGCCGTGACCTCCTGGATGTTGGACAGCATCTTCGGGTAGACGTGACACCGGGTGGCGATCGCGACCACCGGCACACCGGCCTCGATCAGCGCGATCGGCCCGTGTTTGAGCTCTCCCGCCGGGTACCCCGAGGCGTGGACATAGGAGAGCTCCTTCAGTTTGAGCGCGCCCTCGAGGGCTGCCGGGTAGCCGGTGTGACGCCCGATGAACAGGTAATCCCGCGCGCCGACGAACCGCTCGGCGATCGCCCGCACCTGACCGTCGAGTGCGATCGCACGCTCGACCTGCTCGGGGAGCGCCGCGAGCTCGTGCAGCACGGTTGCGATCTCCTCGGGGAACATCGCGCCGCGTACCTGCGCGAGGTACAGCGCAACCAGCTGCTGCGCGACCATCTGCGTCGAGAACGTCTTGGTCGAGGCGACACCGATCTCCGGTCCGGCGTGGGTGTAGAGCACGCCGTCCGCCTCACGCGTGAGGGAGGACCCTACGGTGTTCGTGACGGCGATCACCTGCGACCCCTGCCGCCGGGCGTGGCGCGCCGCCTCGAGCGTGTCGATCGTCTCGCCGGACTGCGATACCGCCACCGTGAGCGTGTCGGGGCCGAGCACCGGGTCTCGATACCGGAACTCGCTCGCGATCTCGACCTCGACCGGCAGCCGCGTCCAGTGCTCGATCGCATACTTGGCGACGAGCCCCGAATGGAACGCCGTCCCGCAGGCGACGACGAAGACCTTCGACACCTCGCGCAGCACGTCGTCGGGGATGCGCAGCTGATCCAGCTGGAGCAGACCGCCTTCGGTCCGCCCCACGAGCGTGTCGCGGATCGCATCGGGCTGCTCGTCGATCTCCTTGCGCATGAACCAGTCGTAGCCTGACTTCTGCGCGGCCTCGACATCCCAGTCGACCTCGATCGGCACCACCTCGGCGGGCGTGCCGTCGAGGGCGGTGATCGCCACCCCGTCGGCCCACACGGTCGCGATCTGGCCCTCCTCCAGCGGCACGACGGCCCGCGTGCGGGCGAGCACGGCCGGGATGTCTGAGGCGATGATCGTTTCGCCGTTGCCGAGGCCGATCACCATCGGGGAGGAGACCTTCACCCCCACCAGCTCGCCTGGATGACCCGCGGAGATGACGACCAGCGAGTACGCCCCGTGGAGCCGAGCGACCGCCGCGCGAACGGCGGCCGTCAGGTCGACGTCGCAGCTCGGCTTCGATCAGGTGGGCGACCACCTCGGTATCGGTCTCCGAGACGAAGGTGTGGCCACGCTTCTCGAGTTCCGCCCGGATCTCGCGGTGGTTCTCGACGATCCCGTTGTGGATCACGGCGATACGCCCGGAGCAGTCCGCGTGTGGGTGGGCGTTCTCGTCAGTCGGGGCCCCGTGCGTCGCCCACCGGGTGTGCCCGATCGCCGTGGTCGCCTGCCCCACAGGGTCTGCGGCAAGATCAGCCTCGAGGACCGCGAGCTTGCCGCCGCGCTTCCGGATCCGCAGGCCTTCGTCAACGATGGCGACGCCCGCCGAGTCGTAGCCGCGGTACTCGAGCCGCCGCAGACCCTCCACCACGATCGGGAGCGCCTCGTCGGGCCCAACGTAGCCGACGATGCCGCACATCAGACCGCGAGCGTAACAGGGGCGCTCGGCCGGACCGCTCAGCTCGCGACGCCGGCGACAACGGCGGCGATCGCCTCCGCGTGCGCTTCGGCGTCCCCGATGGTGGGGGCCTCGACCATGACTCGCACCAGTGGCTCGGTGCCGCTGGGCCGCAACAACACTCGACCCTCGGCGCCGAGCGCGCGCTCCGCGTCGGTCACAGCTTGCGTCACCTGCGCCGACGCGGCTACGGCCCCCTTGTCCGCAACGTGCACGTTGTGGAGCACCTGCGGATAGCGGCGCATCACGCCGGCGAGATCGCCGAGCGAGACGCCCGTGGCGGCCGCCAGCGAGAGGAACCGCACCGCGGTAAGCAATCCGTCTCCCGTCGTCGCGTATCGGCGGAAGATCACGTGCCCGCTCTGCTCGCCACCGAGAACATAGCCGTCGCGCTCCATCGCCTCTAGGACGTACCGGTCCCCCACGCTCGTCCGCAGCAAGCGGATGCCCCGCTCCGTCATCGCGCGCTCGAGCCCGATGTTCGACATCACCGTCGCCACCAGCGTGTCGCCCGCGAGCTCGCCCGCCTCGTGCAGACCGATCGCGCACGCCGCCAGGACCTGATCGCCGTCGATCACCGCCCCGGCCGCGTCGGCGAACAGCGCGCGGTCGGCATCGCCGTCGTGCGAGACGCCGGCGTCGGCCCCGAGCCGCACCACCTCGGCCGCGACCACCTCGGGATGAAGCGCGCCGCACCCGTCGTTGATGTTCTCGCCCTCGGGTGAGGCGTAGATCGGCGTCACCTCAGCGCCGAGACGCCGATACACCTCGGGAGCGAGGACGGATGCGGCGCCGTTCGCGCAGTCGACGACGATCCGCATGCCGTCGAGCGGCGCGATCGCCGCGTCCACGAGGTGCTCGACGTACGCGGCGCTCACCTCGATCGGACGCACGGCGCCGGGAGCCATGTTGTCGGGCGGTTGCCCCAGAGCCGCCTCGATCTCGTCCTCGATCGCGTCGGGCAGCTTGTGGCCGTCGCCCGTGAAGAACTTGATCCCGTTGTCGTGCGCCGGGTTGTGGGACGCGGATATCACGACGCCCGCCGCTGCGCCGAGGTCGACGGTCGCGAAGGCGATCGCCGGTGTCGGCTCCACACCTGCAAGCAGTGCGTCGCCGCCCGCGCGGACGATCCCCTCGACGAGCGCTTCCTGCAGCCACGTGCCCGAGGGGCGAGGGTCGCGGCCGACGATCAGGACGGGCCGGGCATCGCCGTGGCGCCCCAGCACCTGCACCGCCGCCGTGCCGAGCCCGGTCGCGAGCGCAGCCGTCAACTCCGTGCCCGCGCGTCCCCGAACGCCATCAGTGCCGAAGAGCCGAGCCATGGGATCGGCACCTTACCGGACCGGCATGGAGTGTTCTCGGCGAGGGCACACCGAGCGGCAGTGCCCCTACGGCCGACCTGTGCGACTATCCCAGCGATGAGCGACCTCGTGCAGATCTACGCCACCGGCGACCAGATGATGGCGGAGCTCACCCGCGCACGCCTCGAGGACGAGGGCATCGACGTGTTGGTGAAGAACTCGATGGGTGGGTCGACCGCCTACCCGGTGGGCCCGAGCTACCTGTTCGTGCCCGATGACCAGGCGGATGCAGCGCGCCAGGTGATCGCGGCGATCGAGTCCGGGGCCTATGCCCTCGACGCGGACGAGGATGTGGGCGGAGCGTCAGACGACACGACAGCCTGAGGAGCGCCGAGGGTCAGCGCTTCGAGTACTGCGGGGCCTTGCGAGCCTTCTTCAGGCCGTACTTGCGACGTTCCTTCTCGCGTGAGTCGCGCCGGAGATACCCCTCGGCCTTCAGCTGTGCACGGAGCTCCGGGTCGAGATCGATCAGCGCGCGCGCGATACCGAGTCGCACGGCACCAGCCTGACCGGCGATCCCGCCACCGCGGATCGTCACGGCCACGTCGTAGTCCCGCTCGCGCTCGAGCAGCGTCAGCGGCGCCCTGGCCACCATGCGGTGGACCCGGGTCGGGAAGTACTCGTCGATCGGGCGGCCGTTCACCGTGAACTCGCCACTGCCGGCGGTGAGGCGCACACGCGCCACGGCTTCCTTGCGGCGTCCGGTGGTCAGCTTCGCTGCGGTGACGGCCACGTTCGGGTCACTCCTCGTTCTCGGTCGTCTCGGGGGCCTCGGCCTTGTCGACCTTCGGCTTCTTCGCGGCGGTCGCCTTCGGCTTCGCGGTGGACGCCTTCGGCTTGGCGGCGGTGGCCTTGGACTTGGTCGCGGCCGTCGCCTTCGGCTTCGCGGTCGTCGCCTTCGGCTTGGCGGTGGACGCCTTCGGCTTTGCGGCGGCGGCCTTGGGCTTGGCGGGCGCCGTCTCTTCCGCGTCGGCCTTCGACGCGGGGGCGGTACCTTCCGGCTTCGCGGCCTTCGGCTTCTCGGCGGGCGCCGGGGCGGCGGCGACCGGGAGGCCGTCCCAGACCGGACGCTCGCCGACGGCGATCGTCACGGGCCGCTGCGCCGCGTGCGGATGCTCGGGCCCGGCGACCACGTGGAGCTTCTTCACCATCTGCCGGCCGAGGGTGTTCTTGGGCAGCATGCCTTTCACGGCCTTCTCCACCGCCGCGATCGGCCGGGTGGCCATCAGCTCCTTGTACTGCACGGCCCTGATGCCGCCCGGGTAGCCCGAGTGGCGGTAGGCGTACTTGTCCTCGCCCTTGTTCCCGGTGAGCTCGATCTTGTCGGCGTTGATCACGATCACGTGATCGCCCGTGTCCATGTGTGGTGCGTACATCGGCTTGTGCTTGCCGCGCAGCAGCGTCGCCACCTCGGACGCGAGCCGGCCCAGCACCTGACCGCTGGCGTCGACGACGTACCAGCGGTGTTCGATGTGCTCAGGCTTGGGCGAGTAGGTCTTCATAACGTGAAAGTGTCGGCCCGCGCAGGGCCGACCGGTGCACCAGATTACCTGCGGGAACGCGGGCGCGTCAAAGCGCAGCGCTCCGGTTGACGCACCGCTCGAAACCCTGCACACTTATCTCAATGAACATTGAGCTATTGTCGCCGCCCGCCCCCCACCTCGAGGCTCGTGCAGAGGTCCACGCCGCTTTGGCCGACCCACACCGGGTCCGAATCGTTGACCTCCTCGCGATCTCGGACCGCAACCCGGCGGAACTCGGCCGAGACCTCGGCATCGGCTCCAGCCTGCTCGCCCACCACATCGCCACGCTGGAGGCCGCGGAGCTCGTCGAGCGCCGCGTCTCCGCCGGCGACCGGCGCCGCCGCTACCTCCGGCTCGTCCCTCGAGCACTCCCCGCAACGCCCGATACTCCGTTCCTCGCAGCCGACACGCTGCTGTTCGTCTGCACGGCCAACTCGGCGCGATCGCAACTCGCCGCCGCCCTGTGGAACCGTGGGAGCTCGATCCCCGCGGAAAGCGCCGGCACCCATCCCGCATCCACCGTCCACCCGCTCGCTGTCCGAACCGCGAGGCGCGCCGGGCTCGATATCGCACATACCCGACCCCGGCCGCTCGCCGACGTCGGCCGTCGAGCGGATCTGGTGATCACCGTCTGCGACCGCGCACACGAGGAACTCTCGATCGACGTGCCGGTCGTGCACTGGTCGATCCCAGATCCCGCGGAGCGGGACGATCTGCCGGCGTTCGAGGCGGCGCTCGCCTCCCTCGACGAGCGGATCGAGATCCTCCGCCCCTGGGTGCGGCCGCGCGCCCACACGCCTGGACGGGAACCCCGTGAGCGACACGCCTGAGGTCCTGTTCGTCTGTGTGCACAACGCCGGACGATCCCAGATGGCGGCTGCGCTCCTGGACCATCGCGCCGCAGGCCGTGTTCTCGTCCGATCCGCGGGCAGCGCTCCGGCCGATGAGATCAACCCAGCGGTCATAGCCGCGATGCGCGAACTGGGACTCGATCTGTCCAAGGCGTTCCCGAAGCCGCTGACGACCGAGGCCGTGGAGGCTTCCGATGTGGTCGTGACGATGGGCTGCGGCGACGCGTGTCCGATCTTCCCCGGAAAGCGATACCTCGATTGGGAGCTGCCCGACCCCGCCGGGCGATCCCTCGAGGAGGTCCGCGCGATCCGTGACGAGATCGACGGCCTCGTCGTGGGTCTGCTGAACGAACTCACGTAGCGAAACGCAGACTCGTTGTCGTATCCAGCGTTCCTCGTTCGTCGTGCAGGTGTCAGATGGAGCCGGCCCCTCAGGCCGGCGTGGCCACGGGAGGTGGACGCGATGAGCAGCAACGCAGACGTCGTTCGGGCGATCGAGACCGCGTGGGACGCTGGGCGCCTCGATGACCTGGATCAGTACTTCGCACCGGGTTTCGACAACGCGCAGTCGGGGACCCCAGGGCTGCCGCCGGGGTTGGCGGGCGCCAAGGTCGCGCACCAGGGCGTGATGCAGTCATTCCCGGACCGGAAGCTCGAGGTCCTCGACATCGTCGACGGTGGCGACAAGATCTTCGTGCGATGCCGCGTCACCGGGACCAACACCGGCGGGTTCCCCCCGTTCGGCGTGCCGGCGAACGGCAACCCGTTCGACATCGAGGCCTGGGGCGTCTACCGATTCGCCGACGGCAAGGTTGTCGAGCACTGGGGCATGAACGACGCGTTCACGCTCGGGATCCAACTCGGCGCGATCCCGGTGCCCGCCTAGCGTCGATCAGACGGGCTTCGTCGCCCGCACGATCGCGCCGTGCATGCCGTCGGTGAGCTCCTGCGTCACGGTGATCTCGACGTCGTCGAATCCCGCCGCGCGCAGACCGGCCTCGTACTCGGTGAACGACAGCGCGCCGGCGATGCAACCGACGTAGGAGCCGCGCTCCGCACGGTCGGCGGGCGTGAGGTGGTCATCGGCCACCACGTCGCTCACGCCCACGCGGCCGCCTGGTCGCAGCACCCGGAACATCTCCTGCAGCACGGTCGGCTTGTCCGTCGACAGGTTGATCACACAGTTCGAGATCACGACGTCCACGCTTGCGGCCGGCAAGGGGATCTCCTCGATCAGCCCCTGCAGGAACTCCACGTTCGTGGCATCGGCGCGCTCGGCGTTCGCGCGCGCGAGCTCGAGCATCTCCTGGGTCATGTCGAGGCCGTACGCCTTCCCGGTCGGGCCCACCCGCTTGGCAGACAGCAAGACGTCGATCCCGCCGCCACTGCCGAGGTCGAGCACCGTCTCGCCCTCGTGCAGATCGGCAACCGCGATCGGGTTCCCGCAGCCGAGACTCGCGAGCACGGCCTCGTCGGGGACCTCCGCGCGCTCGAGCGCGTCGTACAGCTGTTGGCCAAGGCCGTCCTCAGGGGCGCAGCACCCGTTCCCGGCTGCATCCTCGGCGGCACCCTTGCCCTCGAGCACCGTCAGCGCCGCGGTTGCGTACCGATCCCGCACCTGGGTCCGCAGTTCGTCGTTCATGTCGTTGCCTCCTCGAAACGGAGCACAGCGGACAGCTGGACGGCCGCCTCGCGGTTCAATGAGTAGTAGACCCACACGCCGTGCTTCTCGCGGTCGAGCAGGCCCGCGTCGTGCAGCTTCTTCAGGTGGAAGCTGACGGTCGGCTGTGAGAGGCCGAGCGGCCCCTCGAGGTCGCAGCCACAGACCGGCTCGGCCTGGGTCGCGAGCACGTTCAGGATCTTGACCCGCGCGGGATCGCCGAGCACCCGGAAGAGCTCCGCGGTCGCCACGGCCTCGTCGTCGCGGAGGTCGCCGGCCGCGACGGGAGCGCAGCACGCCACCGCCGATGTGGGTTCGAGGATCCCGATCGCTCGTCTCATGCCCATATATTGACACTTCTCGATATATCTGGCAACGTATCGACGTACATCGATATAACCAGGTGGAAGGGGGTGCATCGCGATGCGGTTCGACTCAGGCCCGTGCTGCCCGAACGACTGTTGCTAGTTCACCGCGACGCGGAGCCGAGGGACCGGCCGGCCCCGGCGCCGCCTCATCGCCGCCCATAGGTCACGTTATGCAGCGTGAGACCCAGAGCGGGCGCGAGTTGTCCCGCAGCCCCCCGATCGCGTGCGGCCAAGATGCGCGCCACGTCGTCCGGCGCGAGCTTCCCCTCCCCCACCCGCACGAGCGTGCCGACCAACGACCGCACCATCTGATGCAAGAACGCGTTCGCCCGGAACGACAGCACCACCCGCTCACCGTCACGGGCCACCGTGACGCGCTGCAGGTTCCGCACGGTGGGCTTCCCCGCACCGGGATGCCGACAGAACGACGCGAAGTCGTGCTCGCCCACCAGGTGTCCTGCCGCGGATCGCATCGACGGCACATGCAGCGCGCCCGGCCGATGCCACTCGAACCGCCCGGTGAACGGATCGGCAACGTCGGCGGTCCTGATCACGTACCGATACTCACGCGCCGTCGCCGAGAACCGTGCATGGAAGGCATCGGGCACCACCCGGGCGGCAGTGATGGCGACCTCGGGCGCCACCTCGCCGTTCACGAACGCCATGATCCGCTCGGGCCGCCGAGCCGAGCCCGTCGTGAACGACGCCACCTGCCCCCGCGCATGCACCCCCGCATCGGTCCGACCCGCCACGAACAACCGAACCGACTCCCCCAACGTCCGCTCAAGCAGCTCCGACAGCACCCCCTCCACGGTTCGGACCGCGGGATCCCCCTGCCGAGCCCACCCTCGAAACAGGGTCCCGTCATACGCCAGATCCAACCTGATCGTTCGGAGGTGGTCGCTCACGCGAAGCGGAGCGTAGTCCGCAAACGGAAGCGGTCCGGAACGAGTGAAACGCTACGACCCCTGCTCGACCAGTTCGATCCGCGCCATCGGCGCACCGTCGCCCTTGCGGGGCCCCAGCTTCAGGATCCGGGTATAGCCCCCCGGACGCTCCTCGAACCGCGGCGCGATCTCGTGGAACAGCAGTGCCACGACGTCACGGTCGGGGATGTCCTTCAGCACCTCACGGCGCGCGGCAAGGTCGCCCTTCTTCGCCTTCGTGATCAGCTTCTCGGCGTAGGGGCGCAGCAGCTTCGCCTTGGCCTCGGTCGTGTTGATGCCTTCGTGGATGAAGAGCTGACTCGCCAGCGTCGAGAGCATCAGCCGCTGGTGGTCGGGGCCGGAGCCCAGGCGAGGTCCCTTCTTGGGGGTCGGCACCTCGCCTCACTCCTCCCGCAGGCCCAGACCGAGCTCCTCGAGCTTGGCCTTCACCTCGTCGATCGACTTCTGCCCGAAGTTGCGGATGTCCATCAGCTCGGACTCCGACTTCTGGACGACGTCGCCCACCGTGTTGATGCCCTCGCGCTTCAGGCAGTTGTACGAGCGGACCGAGAGGTTCAGCTCCTCGATCGTGATCTGGTAGTCGCTCGGCAGCTCGTCGGCCTCCGCCGGACCCACGGACACGCTCTGCGCCTCGGCTAGGTCGGAGAACAGCTGCACGAGTTCAAGCAGCGTGCCGCCAGCCGACGCGAGCGCTTCGCGCGCGCTCACCGAACCGTCGGTCTCGACGTCGAGGATCAGCCGGTCGCGGTCGGTCATCTGCTCGACCCGGGTGTTCTCCACCGTGTAGCTGACCTTGCGGACCGGCGAGAAGATCGAGTCGACCGGGATCACGCCGATCGGATCGCGTGGCTTCTTGTTCTTGTCGGCCATGCGATAGCCGACGCCGCGCTCGACGGTCATCTCCATCTCGAGCGAGCCGGCCTTGCCGATCGTGGCGAGATGCAGATCGGGGTTCAGGATCTCGATGCCGGCGGGCGGCGCGACGTCACCGGCGGTGACCTCCGCGGGACCCTTGGCCTTCAGGTAGATCGTCGTCGGCTCCTCGAGATCGGAGCGAACCACGAGCTCCTTCAGGTTCAAGATGATGTCGGTGACGTCCTCGGTCACCTTGGGCACCGTCGAGAACTCGTGCAGCACCCCGTCGATCCGGACCGACGAGATGGCCGCGCCCGGGATGGACGACAGCAACGTGCGGCGAAGCGAGTTGCCAACCGTGTAGCCGAACCCCGGCTCCAACGGCTCGATGGTGAACTTCGATCGCGTGGGGGAAACGAACCTCTTCCGCGATCTGCGGTCGTGCGACGATGAACAACGTGCATCCCTCCTCGACGGGGGATCATCCACTGCTCCCCGCCTCTTGGGTCTCCCGGACGCGGTGTGCGGCCGGGTTCCGCGCGCGTTAGACGCGGCGGCGCTTGCGCGGCCGGCAGCCGTTGTGCGGCACCGGCGTCACATCTTGGATCCCCGCGACCTCGAGGCCGGCGGCTGCCAGCGACCGGATCGCGGTCTCGCGGCCCGAACCCGGGCCCTTCACGAAGACGTCGACCTTCTGCAGGCCGTGCTCCTGCGCGGCGCGGGCGGCCTTCTCGGCGGCCAGCTGCGCGGCGAACGGCGTCGACTTGCGCGAGCCCTTGAAGCCCACGTTGCCGGCGCTCGCCCACGAGAGCGTGTTGCCCTGCTGGTCGGTGATCGTGACGATCGTGTTGTTGAACGTCGACTTGATGTGCGCCTGCCCGTGCAGGACGTGCTTCTTCTCGCGACGCTTGGTCTTCTTCGCCTTGGGCTTCGCCATGGTTGGTATGCGGCTCCCTTACTTCTTCGTGACCTTCTTCTTGCCGGCGATGGTCTTCTTCGGGCCTTTGCGCGTCCGCGCGTTCGTGTGCGTGCGCTGGCCGTGGACCGGCAAGGAGCGGCGATGGCGGATGCCCTGGTAGCACCCGATCTCGATCTTCCGCTTGATGTCCTGTGCGACCTCGCGGCGGAGGTCACCTTCGACCTTGTAGTTCGTGTCGATGTAGGCGCGGATCTTGACAACCTCTTCTTCGGAGAGGTCGCGCACCTTGGTGCCGCCGTCGATCGCCGTGCCCTGGACGATCTCGAAGCAGCGCGTCGGGCCGATCCCGTAGATGTAGCGCAGGGCGATGTCCAGCCGCTTGTCGCGGGGAAGGTCGACGCCGGCGATCCGTGCCATCTCGTTCCTCTCCTAGCCCTGCCGCTGCTTGTGCCGCGGGTTCGTGCAGATCACCATGATGCGCCCGCGCCGGCGGATAACGCGGCACCGGTCGCAGATCCGTTTGACCGAGGGGCGGACCTTCATAGGTATCTGGCTTCCTTTACTTGAACCGGTACACCACACGGCCTCGGGTGAGGTCGTACGGCGACAGCTCCAACTTGACCCGGTCTCCCGGCAGGATCCGGATGTAGTGCATCCGCATCTTGCCGGAGATATGGGCGAGCACCTTGTGCCCGTTCTCGAGTTCGACCCTGAACATAGCGTTGGGAAGGGGCTCGATAACCGTCCCCTCAACCTCGATCACATCGTCCTTGGCCACGCTCCAGGTCTTTCCGTCGAATGGTTTCCCCGAGCGGACACGCAAAGCACACGCCACCGCACGGGAGCAGCAAGTATAGGTGCGGGGTGCGCAGAGTGTCCACGCAGAGGACGGGCTGTGCTGCAGGGAGTCTGAACGCTAGACGCGCTTGACGACGGCCTTCACGGCGTCCGACTTGCTGGGTTCGTGCCCCGAGGTGGCTGAGACGAGGAAGCCAGCAGATGCCTTGCCCCCCGCCGAAACCTTCACGCGCATCGTGAGGATCTTGTACTCCCCCGGGCTCAAGGTGATCGTCATCGTGCCCGCGGTCACCTTGGTCGTGTAGCTCGTTGTCCCGATCCAGTAGGTGACCGCATAGCCGGTGGCCGACTTCCCGCCCTTGATCGTGTAGGTGTCGGTGTCGTCGCCGTCGTTCTCGAAACGGATCGTGAAGGTGGCGGTGACGTTCACAGGCTTCTTCTGCGTCTTGGTCTGATTCGTGCCCGTCGCGTTGTACACGTTGTTGCCGACGTACGTCGTTCCCGTCGAGAGCCATGCGTCGGGTCGGTGGTCGGAGAGGTCGACCGTCCACTTGCGCGTCTTCTCGGCACTGATATTCCCGAGCACATCTGTGCCGCGGACGTAGAACGTGTGCTGCGCGGCCGACAGGCCCGGGTACGTCGCCGACGAGGTGCACGGGGCGTAGGCCAGACCGTCGATGTGGCATTCGAAGGTGTCGGTGCCGCTGTCAGAGCTGAAGGTGAACGTGGCGCTCGTCTGCGCGGTGAAGCCTGTCGGTCCAGAATCGATCGTCACGGTGGGCGGCGTCGTGTCGACCGTCCAGGTGTGCGTGGCCGGGAGCGTGCTCTGGTTCCCGGCTGCGTCGGTCGTCCACACCTTGAAGGTGTGCGATCCGTTGGTGACGGCCACCGTCTTGGGCGACGTGCACGCAGCTGCTGCCGCTGCGTCCAGCTTGCACAGGTATGTCGCGTTCGTCGGCTCCGACGAGACGAACGAGAACGAGGGCGACGTGCTCGCTGACGGGGAGACCGGGGCCTGGGTCATCGACACCGTCGGCGCGGTCGTGTCGACCGCCCAGGTGTAGGGTGTCGGGTTGCCGGTGTGACTCCCGCTGTCGGTTGCACGGACGGCAAGGGTGTGGGTCGCCTCTGCCAGCGCGCTGTACGTCACGCCGGAGACGCACGACGCCCAGGAGACCGCGGCGTCGAGCTTGCACTCGAACGTCGAGCCGGGCTCGTTGGCGGTGAACGTGAACGTCGCAGTGTTCAACTTCGTGGCGGTGCCCGGGCCGGTGAGGAAGGTCACGTCGGGACCGTTCGCGTCGATGAAGACCTGGACCCGATGATTGTTTGTGTCCGCGACCAACACGTGGCCAGCTCCATCGATCTCGATCCCTTCCGGAGAGTCGAACTGTCCGGAGTCGAGGCCCTTCGTCCCGAGCTTCGAGAGATAGGAACCCGTCGTCGTCAGTCGCTGGATCCGGTTGTTGCTTCGATCAGCGACCCAGATAGTTCCTTCCGCGTCGACAGCCACGTCGAAGGGCGATGACAACTTGCCGTCGGTATTCCCACTACTCCCAAGCACGGCCTGGAACGCGCCGCCCGTCGAGAACTTGGAGATCCGGTTGTTGCCAGAGTCGGCTATCCACAGCGAACCTGCGTACACGGTGACACCCTGCGGAGACTTGAATTGGCTCGTCCCCGTGCCGTAACCGCCCCACGAAGTGAGGTAGTTCATCCCAGAGTCGAACTTCTGGATCCGGTCGTTGCCGGTGTCGGACACGTAGATGTTTCCCGCGCCGTCGAAGGCGATCCCCGCAGGATGGTCGAACGTGCCGGGCTGGGTTCCGAGACCGCCCCACCACGATACGTATGCCCCTGCCGACGTGAATCGCTCGATCCGGTTGTTACCCGTGTCGGCGACGTAGATGTCGCCACCTGGCGCGACGGCCACGGCCTCGGGACTCGACAACAGCCCGTTGGCGCTGCCGCTGCCTCCGATCTGGCCCACGAACGCGCCCGTCGCGTCGTACTTCTGGACCAGGTCCTGGGTCTTGTTGGTCACATAGACGGTTCCGCCAGCGTCCACGGCGACCCCGCTCGGGTAATCCTCGACGCCGGGTCCCGGATACTGTCCCCACTCGAACTGGTAGGTGTTGGTCGTCGAGAACCGCTTGATCTTGTTCGCCCCGTTGTCCGCGACGTAGAGCTTGCTTCCCGATACCGCAACGCCAACCGGGTCGGTCAGAACGCCCGCACCCACGGTCAGTCGGAAACCGCCCACACTCGTGTAGCTGCGCACGACCCCGCCGCTGGAAGACACCCAGACGTTCCCCGAGCCATCGATCGCGATGCCCCGGCTGCCCGCCGACCCCCATGACGTTACCGGCGCGCCGGCGGTCGAGTACGTGCGAACGTTGCTGCCATCGGTTGCATAGACGGTGGTGCCGCTCACCGCGACTCCCACGACGCCGGTGACAGTCCAGGATGTCTCCGAGGCACCACCGGCCTGGTCGAAGCGGAAGATCTTGTTGGCCCCCGGGTCGGCCACGAACACCTTGCCGCCGGCGAACGCAACGCCCTTGGGGGTCGACAGCTCTCCGGAGCCGATCGTAGTGACCAGGGATCCCGTTGCGTCGTATTCCCGCACCACGCCGTCGGCGCTGGACGACACCCAGTAGTTCCCGGCACCGTCGGGTGCCACGCTGTGGGCGCCGTTGGAGGTCCACGACGCGCCCGGCGCTCCCGAGGTGCTGTATTTGCCGACATTGCCGCCGCCTGCCCCCAGGACGGTCGAGCCATCCAACGCGACACCCGTGACGCCCGTGACACTCCAGGAGGTCTCGAGGACCGACGTTGTGTAGACGTCGATCTGTCCGCTTTGCGTGTCACTCGTCACTGAATCTGCGACGTACAGCGTTCCGTCCGAGGTGATATCCAGTCCCTCTGGCGTGCTCAAGCCCGAGATCGTCGCGAGCAGATTGCTCGATGCGTCGTAGTGCCGGATGCTCCCCCCACCGGAGATCCAGGCCGTTCCATCGGCCGCCACGACGACCCCTGTCGCCCCCGAGGCGCCCCACGAGTTCAAGGTCGAACCGCCGCTCGTCCACCGTGCCACGGTGTTTGCACCCGTCGTCCACACGGTGTCCGTCGCGTCGATGTCGACGTCCAAGATGTTGCTCACACCCCAGCTGGCGAGACCCACGCCCGTTGAGGAGAACTTCTGGACGCGGTCGTTGCCCCAGTCCGCCACATAGACGTTCCCCACGGAGTCGACCGCGATGCCCGACGGCGTCTTGAACTCGCCGATCCCGGTTCCATACGCGCCCCAAGCTCCCAACTGGTTGCCCAACGGATCGAAGTAGGACACCTCGGTCGGCGCGCCTGAGGCTGGCTGGCCGTTCTCGAGCACATAGATATTGCCGTTCGGGGCCACGGCGACCGAGACCGGATTCGCGACCTGACCCGTCGCGCTTCCGGGGCCGGCGAGGACATCGAGGAACGTGCCGTCGGCGTCGTATTTCGTCACGCGGTCACCGACGATCGGCGCGCTCAAGACAGCGCCCGACTCAGCGACGTAGACGTTGCCGGCGCCGTCGATCGCCACGTCCTCAGGTGTTTGATGCCGAGGCGCCCCAGCGATGTGGTCGAAGGTCAGCGGATCGCTCGCTAGCGCCGGGGTGGCTTGCAGGCCAGGCACGATCACGCCGGCGGCCACCGCGAGTGCGGTGAGAGCCCAGCGAGCACGCCGGGACCGGCCGGGGGGAGCGAACCGAATCACCTCAGGGGTGTCGGTCGAACGGGGGGTGGGCTTTACCCCTTCGCAGCAACCCGTTTATCGGGCGGTGAGCACCTCGTGACCGTCGTCGGTGACGGCAACCGTGTGCTCGAAGTGGGCCGACAGCGACCTGTCGGCGGTCACGACCGTCCACCCGTCGGCCAGGATCCGCGTCTCGTCGCCGCCCAAGTTGAACATCGGCTCGACCGCGAGCACCAGCCCGGGCTTCATCTCGGGCCCACGGCCCGCGGCGCCCCAGTTCTGGATGAACGGGTCCTCGTGCATGGCACGCCCTATCCCGTGGCCGCCATACTCGCGGACCACGCCGACCCCCGCCTCGAGCGCCACCTGTTCGATCGCGTACCCGATGTCGGAGAGCCGACCGCCGGGTCTGATCGCGCCGATCGCGGCGTCCCGGGCCGCCTCGGTCGCCTCCACCAGACGCTTCGCGTCGTCGCTCGGGGGCGACCCGACGAACACCGTTGCCGCCGAATCGGAGTGGAACCCTTCCCAGATCGCGCCGAAGTCGAGCGACACGAGATCGCCTTCCACCAGGACGCGGTTTCTCGCGGGGATCCCGTGGACGATCTCGTCGTTGAGCGAGGCGCAGATCGTGGCAGGGAACGGGATCCGCCCCCCGCCGCCGCCGTAGCCGAGGAACGAGGCCGTCGCGCCCGCCTCGGCGATCGCTTCCGCGGCGACCGCGTCGAGGTCCAGCGTCGACACGCCGGGGGCCACCGCTGCTAGCACACGGTCGATCGTCGCGGCCAGGATCTGCCCGGAGCGCCGCATCTTGTCCAGCTCGGCGGGCGACTTGCGGATGATCACGTTCGCCCCCTCACAGCACGTCTCGCAGCGCGTCGAACATCCGGTCGCTGACCGTTCCCATCGGGGCCTCCGCGTCGACGGTCCGCAGCAGCTCTCGCTCCGCGTAGAACGCCTCGAGCGGCTGGGTCTGATCCCGGTAGACCGCCAGGCGCCGCTTCACGGTCAGCGTGTCCTCATCGTCGCGCTTCACCAGTTGCTCACCGTCGGCGTCGCACCGGGCGTCGTCAACCGGGGGGCTCCATTCGGTGTGGTAGGTCCGCTTGCAGACCGGGCAGGTGAAGCGGCCGGTGATCCGTCGGATCGCGATCGCGTCGGAGATCAGGAACTGGACCACGGCGTCCAGCGGCGTCCCCGCAGCACGCAGCACATCCTCGAGCGAGCGCGCCTGCGGCACCGTGCGCGGGAACCCGTCGAGGATGAATCCCTTGCTGGCGTCGGGCTCGTGCAACCGCTCGTCCACCATGCGGACAACGACCTCGTCCGGCACGTACTCGCCGCGGTCCATGTAGATGCGCGCCTCGATCCCGAGCGACGTGCCCTCCTGGACGGCCTCGCGCAGCGTGTCGCCGGTCGAGATCTGCGGGATCCCCAGCCGCTCGCAGAGCACCCTCGCCTGGGTGCCTTTCCCGGCCCCCGGCAATCCGAGGAAGACGAAGCGCATCGGGCGGATCCCTTTCGGCTAGCTCAGGAAGCCTTCGTAGTGACGCATCATCAGCTGCGACTCGATCTGCTTCATCGTCTCGAGCGCGACGCCGACGGCGATCAGGATCGACGTGCCACCGAACGGGAACTGGGAGATCCCCCAGAAGTTCAGCACGATCGTCGGGATCAGCGCGATGGTCGCGAGGAACAGCGAACCCGGCAGGGTGATGCGCACCAAGATCGCGTTCAGATAGTCCGCTGTCGGCGGCCCGGGCCGGATACCCGGGATGAACCCGCCGTTCTTCCGCAGGTTGTCCGCCGTGCGGACGGGGTCGAATTGGATCGCCGTATAGAAGTACGCGAAGAACACGATCAACCCCGCGAGGATCAGCATGTACACCCAGCTGTGGGAGTTCGCGAAGTACTTGTCCACGGAGTTCGCGAACCAATCCGCATGGATCACGTTGCGCAGCAACACCGGGAAGTACAGGATCGAGTTCGCGAAGATGATCGGGATCACGCCGGCCTGGTTCACCTTGAGCGGCAGATAGGTGGAGCCACCCATCGTCTGTTTGCGACCGACGACCCGTTTCGCGTACTGGATCGGCACGCGCCGCTGCCCCTGGTCCATGTAGACGACCGCAACGACGATCGCGACACCCATCAGCAAGGCGACGATGAACTTGCCGGGGCCACCGGCGCGCAGGATCGCCGAGAACTCGAACGGCAACCGCGAGATCACCGACGTGAAGATCAGGATCGACATCCCGTTGCCGACGCCGCGCTGCGTGATGAGCTCGCCGAGCCACATGATGAGCGCGGTCCCCGCGGTCATCACCAGCACGATCAGCAGCACGTTCGTCGCCTTGAACGACCCGGGTGTGGTGAACAGGTCGGGGATGTTCTGGCTGGATCCGTTGTGGAACAGGAACACCAGACCGGCGGACTGCAGGAACGCGAGCGCGACGGTCACGTAGCGGGTCGTCTGGTTGATCTTCTTGGTGCCGGCCTCCCCCTCGTCCTGCCACTGCTGGAGCTTGGGGATGACCACCGTCATCAGCTGGATGATGATCGAGCTGGTGATGTACGGCATGATCCCCAGCGAGAACACGGAGAACTTCGCGATGCCGCCGCCCGAGAACAGGTTCAGCAGATCGAGGAAGCCCCCGGTCGCCTGATTGTCGAGCACGCTCGTATCGACCACCGGCACCGGCACGTGGTTGCCGAACCGGTACAGGACGATGACGAACAGCGTGAACAGGATCTTGTTGCGGAGGTCCGGGACCCGGAACGAGTTGAGGAACGCCTTCAGCACGTCGGGCTAGCCTACCGCTGACTCACGTGAGGGTCTCGGTGGAGCCCCCGGCGGCCTCGATCTTGGCCTTCGCCGTCGCAGAGAACGCGTGCGCCTTGACCACGAGCGCTTTGTCGATGTCGCCACGCCCGAGGATCTTGACGGGCATCCCCTTGTGGGCCAAGCCGTGTGCGTACAGATCGGCCGGCGAGACCTCGCCGGTGAAGTACTCGGCGAGCACCTCGACGTTGACGGGCGCGTACTCGGTGCGGTTGGGGTTCGTGAAGCCCTTGAGCTTCGGCACCCGGCGCTGGTACGGCATCTGGCCGCCCTCGAAGTACGCGGGCACGTTCTTGCGGGCACCCGTGCCCTTCGTGCCGCGGCCCGCGGTCTTCCCGCGCACGCCGGCACGGCCGCGACCCACGCGGCTCTTCGCGGTCTTCGCGCCTTCCGCCGGCTTCAGGTGATGGAGTTTCATGCTCAGACCTCCTCGACGGTGACGAGGTGGCGGACCTTGTCGATCATGCCGCGGATCTCGGGGCGGTCGTCCTTGACGACGGAGTCGTGCATGCGATGCAGCCCGAGCCGACGTACCGTGTCTTTCTGGTCCTTCGGACGGTCGATGACGCTGCGCACCTGGGTGACCTTGAGCTGGGCCATCACGCACCGGCCCCCTCGGTCACGCCGTACTGCTCGGACAGGGCCTCGGCGCGCGCGGCGCTGAGGCGCTCCTGCGCGGCCGCAACGGCGTCGACCATCGGCTTGGGCGCGACCTCGTGCAGCGCGCGGCCGCGGGTGGTCGCCACCTGCTGCGGCGTGCGCAGCGCCTGCAGACCCGCCACGGCGGCCTTCAGGATGTTGATCTGGTTCGCCGAGCCCATCGACTTGGACAAGATGTCCTTGATACCCGCGCACTCCACGAGCGCACGCACGGGGCCGCCGGCGATCACGCCGGTCCCCGGGGCGGCGGGCTTCAGCAGCACCCGGCCGGCACCTGCTTGGCCGACGATCTCGTGCGGGATCGTGGAGCCCATCATCGGCACCTCGAACATCTTGCGGCGGGCCTCCTCGACGCCCTTCGCGATCGCGGCGGGCACCTCCTTGGCCTTGCCGTAGCCGAAGCCGACACGGCCGGCACCGTCGCCCACGACGACGAGCGCGGCGAACGAGAACCGGCGCCCGCCCTTCACAACTTTGGCGACCCGGTTGATCGAGATGACCCGTTCCTCGAACGGGCTCTTCTCTTCGTTCTTCGCGTCATAGCGTCGCATCAGATCTGTAGTCCTCCCTCACGGGCTCCGTCGGCGAGCGCGGCGACGCGCCCGTGGTACTGGCGGCCGCCGCGATCGAACACCACGGTCTCGATGCCGGCGTCCTTCGCACGGCTGGCGATCAGCTCGCCGACCGCCTTCGCGCGCTCGGTGGGGTTGCCCCCCGCGACCTCGGCGTCGTTGGCCGCGACCAGCGTCACGGCCGCGCGGTCGTCGATCAGCTGCGCGTAGATGTGCCGGTTCGACCGGAACACCGCCAGACGCGGCCGGGTGGCCTCGCCGTTGACCTTCTTGCGGACGCGCGCGTGGCGGCGCATCCGGGACTCGCGCTTGGTCTTGGCTTCCATCAGGCGGCACCCTTCGCGGCCTTCCCGGCCTTCTTGCGCACGTACTCGTTCTCGTAGCGGATGCCTTTGCCCTTGTACGGCTCGGGCTTGCGGATCTTGCGGATGTTCGCGGCGACCTCGCCCACGAGCTGCTTGTCGTTGCCGCGCACGACGATCGAGGTCGGCGTCGGCACCTCGAACTCGATCCCGTCGGGCTGGGGCACGAGCACCGGGTGGGAGTAGCCCACCTGGACCTCGAGGTCCTTGCCCTTGAGCGCGGCGCGGTAGCCCACACCGATGATCGTGAGGCGCTTCTCGAAACCCTTCGTCACGCCGTCGACCATGTTGGCGACGAGCGTGCGCGACAGCCCGTGGAGCCCACGGTTGAACCCTTCGTCGTCGGGACGCTCGACCCGAGCGGTGCCGTCTTCGATGACCACCCGGATATTGGGGTGGATCGTTTGCGTGAGGGAGCCACGCGGGCCCGTCACGGTCACCACGTTCGCGCCGTCGACGCTGACGTCGACGCCGCTCGGGATCTCGATCACCTGTCTGCCGATACGACTCATCGTTGCCTCACTCGTTCGCTGCGCTCGTCGCTACCACACGAAGGCGAGGATCTCCCCGCCGATCCCTTGCCTGGATGCCGCGCGATCGGTCATCACGCCGTTGGACGTGGAGACGATCGCGATGCCGAGGCCGCCCATCACGCGCGGCAGGTCGCCCCGTCCACGATAGATCCGACGACCGGGCTTCGACACCCGGCGGATCCCCGTGATCGTGCGCTGCTTGCGCGGCCCGTACTTCATCTGCACACGGAACGCCCGGTGGACGCCCTCGCCCTCCTCGTCGAACCCGGCGAGGTAGCCCTCATGCACGAGGATCTCGAGGATCGACCGAGCCTGCTTCGACACCGGCGCGAGCGTGTCGTCCTTCTGGGCGATGTTCGCGTTGCGGATCCGCGTGAGCAGGTCCCCGACCGGGTCGTTGACGTTCGCCGACACCTTCTTCGCCGTGGCTACCATGACGCCTTCGTCACCCCCGGCAGCTCACCCAGGTGCGCCAGCTGGCGGAAGCACAGCCGGCACAGCATGAACTTCTTGAAGACGGCGCGCGGCCGCCCACACCGCTGGCAGCGCGTGTAGGAGCGCACGCGGTACTTCGGCTTCGCCTGCTGTTTGTTGACTAGAGCTTTCTTCGCCATGTGTATCCCCTCAGCTCGCCGCCGCCACGTCCCGCACCAGCGGGAACCCGAGCGCCAGCAGCAGCGCACGTCCTTCGTCGTCGGAGCGGGCGGTCGTCACGATCGTGATGTCCATCCCGCGCACCTGCACGACCTTGTCGTAATCGATCTCCGGGAAGATCAGCTGTTCGGTCACCCCGAAGGTGTAGTTGCCGCGCCCGTCGAACGACCGCGGGTCCAACCCGCGGAAGTCGCGGATCCGCGGGAGGGCGAGCGCCACGAGCCGGTCGTAGAACTCCCACATCCGGTCGCCGCGCAGCGTGACCTTGACGCCGATCGCGTTGCCCTCGCGCAGCTTGAACCCCGCGATCGACTTGCGGGCCTTGGTGATCACGGGCTTCTGGCCGGCGATGATCGTGAGGTCCTCGACCGCTGCGTCGAGCAGCCGGCCGTCCTTCAGCGCCTCGCCCACACCCATGTTCACGACGATCTTGTCCAGGCGCGGCACCTGCATGATGTTGGTCAGCCCCAGCTCCTGCATGATCTCGGGCCGGAGCTCCTCGAGGTACCGCTGCTTGACCCGTGGCATCGTCTGCTCAGGCATCCGCGAACACCGCCTCGCACTTGCGGCAGAACCGCTCCTTGGTGCCGTCGCTCGTCACCCGATGCCCGATCCGCGTGAGCTGCTTGCAGCTGCCGCAGACCAGCTGGACGTTCGAGATGTCGACGTAGGTCTCGATGTCGATGATCCCGCCCTGGTTCAGCTGCTGACCGGTGCGCGTGCGCTTGGCGCCCGTGCGCTGGTGCCGCTTGGCCATCGCGACGCCGTCCACCATCACGCGGCCCTCCTGCGGCAGCACGCGGACCACGCGGCCTTCCTTGCCGCGATCCTTGCCCGCGATCACGCGGACCAGGTCGTCCTTGCGGATGTCGACGCCGGCCATCTACAACACCTCCGGGGCGAGCGAGATGATCTTCATGAATCGCTTCTCACGCAGCTCCCGCGCGACCGGCCCGAAGATGCGGGTGCCGCGCGGGTTCTTCGCGTCGGTCGTGAGGATCACGACCGCGTTGTCGTCGAAACGGATGTACGAGCCGTCGGGGCGGCGGCGCTCCTTCGAGGTGCGCACGACGACGGCCTTCACGACCTCGCCCTTCTTGACGGCCCCGCCCGGCAGGGCGTCCTTCACGGTGGCGACGATCACGTCGCCCACGCCTGCATACCGGCGGGCGGACCCACCGAGGACACGGATACACAGGACCTCTTTGGCCCCTGTGTTGTCCGCGACCTTGCAGCGCGTTTCGGATTGGATCACTCTGCCCGCTCCACGATCTCGACGACCCGCCAGCGCTTCGACTTGCTGATGGGCTTCGTTTCCATCACGCGGACGGTGTCGCCCACGTGTGCGTCGTTGGCCTCGTCGTGCGCGCTCAGCTTCGACGAGCGCCGCACGGTCTTGCCGTACAGCGCGTGGCGGACCTGGCGGTCGATCCGCACGAGGACGGTCTTGTCCATCGCGTCGGACACGACGACGCCGGTGCGCACCTTGCGCCGCGCGCGCTCGTTCGTCTGCTCGCTCACTGTTCGGTCTCCTCAGTTGTGACAGGGGCGGCGGCCTCGGCCGCGGCGATCGCGTCGAGCTCCGCGTCGATCTCGCGCTCCCGCAGCACGGTCGCGAGGCGCGCCACGTCGTGGCGCAGCTCCTTCAGTCGCGACGTGTTGTCGAGGGCGCCGGTGGCGAGCTGGAACCGCAGGTTGAACAGCTCTTCCTTCGCGCTCTCGATGCGCACGAGCAGCTCCTCGTCGGGAAGCTCGCGCAGCTCGGCAGCCTTGCTCGGCATCGTCAGTCCCCCACCCGGGTGATGAACTTGGTCTTGATCGGCAACTTGTGCTGGGCGCGCAGCATCGCCTCGCGGGCGAGCGGCTCCGACACCCCGGCCAGCTCGAACATCACGCGCCCGGGCCGCACGACGGCGACCCAGCCCTCGGGGTTGCCCTTGCCCGAGCCCATGCGGGTCTCGGCGGGCTTCTTCGTGACCGGCTTGTCCGGGAAGATCGTGATCCAGACCTTGCCGCCGCGCTTGATGTGCCGCGTCATCGCGACACGGCTGGCCTCGATCTGGCGGTTCGTGATCCAGCCCGGCTCCATCGCGACGATCGCGAAGTCGCCGTACTGGATCTCGGTGTGCCCCTTGGCCTTCCCGCGCATGTTGCCGCGGTGCTGCTTGCGATGCTTGACGCGCTTGGGTGCGAGCATCAGCTCTCACCACCCTCGGTCGCGGGCGCCGCGACAACCTCGGTCGCAACGGCCTCGGCCGGCACGGCCTCGACGGGCGCGGCCACCGCGACGGCGGGCGCGGGGGCCTCGCGCGGCGCGCGCGGCTCGCGGGCGCCACCACGGGCGCGCGCGGTCGCGCGGGCGCGGGCGCGCTCGGTCTCCTGCTCGCGGTAGGGCACCTCGTCGCCGTGGTAGACCCACACCTTCACGCCGATGATGCCCATCGTGGTCTTCGCCTCGGCCGTGCCGAAGTCGACCTTCGCGCGCAGCGTGTGCAGCGGCACCCGGCCTTCGCGGTACCACTCCTTGCGGCCCATCTCGGTGCCGCCCAAGCGTCCGGCGGCGGCCACGCGCACACCGAGCGCGCCGGAGCGCATCGCGGTCTGCACGGCGCGGCGCATCGCGCGGCGGAACGCCACGCGGCCGACGAGCTGCTCGGCGACGCCCTGTGCGAGCAGCGCCGCGTCGGTCTCGGGCCGGACCTCGCTCGAGGCCTGGTTCATGTCCTCGACCTTCACGTCGACGCGCTTCTTCGTGTAGCGCTCGATGTCCTTGCGCAGACGGTCGACCTCGGCGCCCTTGCGGCCGATCACGATGCCGGGCCGCGCGGTGCGGATGAAGACCCAGATCTGGTCGCCCTTGCGCTCGATGTCGATCGACGAGATGCCGGCGCGCACCAACCGCGAGCGAACATGCTTGCGGATCCAGATGTCCTCGTGAAGGAACTGGGCATAGTCGCGGCTCGCGTACCAGTTGCTCTTCCAGGGGTAGATCACCCCCAGCCGGAACCCGTACGGGTGGATCTTGTGTCCCACTAGGCTTCGTCTCCCATCGTGCGGACCACCACGGTCACGTGCGAGGTGCGCTTGCGGACCCTCGTCGCGCGCCCGTAGGCCCGCGGGCGGAATCGCTTCAGCGTGGGGCCCTCGTCGACCCACGCCCGCGAGACCTCCAGGTTGTCGGCGATCACGCCGGGCTGCTGCTCGGCGTTCGCGATCGCCGAGCGCAACAGCTTCTCGACGTCGCGTGCGGCCCCGAGGCCCGAGAACCGCAGGATGCGCACGGCCTCGGCCACGTGCTGGCCACGGATCATGTTCACGGAGCGGCGCATCTTGCGCGCCGACGTGCGGTTGTACTTACTGGTCGCTCGTGCTTCGGGCATCGTCAGCGACTCCTCCGCTCGTCCCGGGCATGGGACCGGAAGGTGCGCGTCGGCGCGAACTCGCCGAGCTTGTGCCCGACCATCGCCTCCGAGACGAACACCGGCACGTGCTTGCGGCCGTCGTGCACGGCGATCGTGTGTCCGATCATCTCGGGCACGATCGTCGAGCGGCGCGACCAGGTGCGCACGACCTTCTTGTCGTTCTGCTTGTTCATCGACTCCACCTTCTTCATCAGGTGGTCATCGACGAACGGACCCTTCTTCAACGACCGAGGCATCAGCCACGCCCCTTCCCGCGGCGCCGAACGATGTTCTTGTTCGACGCCTTGTTCTTCTTGCGCGTACGGCCCTCGACCTTGCCCCATGGGGAGCTCGGATGCCGCCCGCCCGAGGACTTGCCCTCGCCACCGCCGAGCGGGTGATCGACCGGGTTCATCGCGACGCCGCGGACGGACGGGCGCTTGCCCTTCCAGCGAGCGCGACCCGCCTTGCCGAGCGAGATCAGCTCGTGCTCGGCGTTGCCGACCGAGCCGACCGTCGCCTTGCAGGTGGCCGGGACCGTCCGCATCTCGCCGGAGGGCAGGCGGATCGTCGCCTTCGCACCTTCCTTGGCCATCAGCTGGACGCTCGCGCCGGCCGAGCGGGCCATCTTGGCGCCCGCGCCCGGCTTCAGCTCGATCGCGTGGATCACGGTACCGACCGGGATGTTGCGCAGCGGCAGCGCGTTGCCCGCGCGGATCTCGGCGTCGGGGCCCGACATCAGCATGTCGCCCTGCGCGACGCCGTCGGGCGCGAGGATGTAGCGCTTCTCGCCGTCGACGTAGTGCAGCAGCGCGATCCGCGCCGAGCGGTTCGGGTCGTACTCGATGTGCGCGACCTTTGCCGGCACGCCGTCCTTGTTGCGACGGAAATCGATCACGCGGTAGCGGCGCTTCGTGCCGCCGCCCTGATGGCGCGTGGTGATCCGGCCGTGGACGTTGCGCCCGGCCTTGTTCCGGCCCTTCGCGACCAGCGCCTTCTCGGGCCGGTTGCGCGTGAGCTCGTCGAACGTGGACACGCTCGCGCCGCGGCGGCCCGGCGTGGTCGGCTTGTATTTGCGAACAGCCATCGGTTAGGACCCACCCTCGAAGATCTCGATCGAGTCACCTTCGGCAAGCGTCACGATCGCGCGCTTCTGATCGGCGCGCTTGCCCTTCGTCCAGCCCCGGCGCTTGACCTTGCCGGGACGGTTCAGCGTGTTCACCGAGGTCACGCGGACGCCCCAGATCGACTGGACGGCCTCCTTGATCTCGGTCTTGTTCGCCCGGGGGTCGACCAGGAACGTGTAGGCGTTCTGCTCGATCCCGGCGTAGGACTTCTCCGAGACGACCGGACGGATGATCACGTCGCGCGCGGACTTCACGCGGCCTCACCTCCCGTGGGGGCGGCGGTGAGCGCGTCGAGCGCGTCGGCGGTGAACACCACGTGGTCGGCGAGCAGCACGTCGTAGGTGCCGAGACCGCGCGCGTAGGCGATCCGCACCATCGGGAGGTTGCGGAACGACTTCTCGATCACGTCGCCCTCCGAGGGGTGCGGGAGCACGAGCAGCACGCGGTCGGTGCACCCGAGCGCGGCGAGGATCTCGGCGGCGCGCTTGGTCTTCGGCTCGTCGAACGTCAGCTCGTCGAGCACGGCGAGCTTGCCGCTCGCGTGCGCGTCGGCGAGCGCGGAGCGCAGCGCGCCCTTGACCATCTTCTTGTTGATCCGCTGGTTGTGGTCGCGCACGACCGGGCCGTGCGCCACGCCGCCGCCGACCCATTGGGGCGAGCGGATCGAGCCCTGGCGCGCGCGGCCGGTGCCCTTCTGGCGCCACGGCTTCTTGCCGCCGCCGCGAACATCGCCGCGCGTCTTGACCTTGTGCGTGCCGGCGCGCAGGCCGGCCATGGAGGCCACGACCACCTGATGCATCAACGGGACGTTGACCGGCGCGTCGAAGATCGCCGCGGGCAGGTCGCGCGAGCCGGTCTTGGTGCCGGCGGCGTCCACGATGTCGATCGTCGCCATGCTCACGCTCCCTTCTTCAGCGGGGTCTTCGTCGCGGACCGCACCATCACGAGCGCGCCGTTCGGGCCCGGGACGGCGCCCCTGACGAGCAGCACCCCGCGCTCCGGATCGGACTGGACGATCTCGAGGTTCAGCACCGTCGTGCGCTGGTTGCCCGACTGCCCGGCCATCCGCATGCCCTTGAACACACGGCTGGGGGTGGCGCAGGCGCCGATCGCGCCGGGCGAGCGATGCTTCTTGTGCACGCCGTGGCCGCCGCCGAGACCGCGGAACCCGTGGCGCTTCATCACGCCGGAGAACCCTTTGCCCTTGGAGACGCCGACGACGTCGACCTTCTCGCCGACCGCGAACACGTCGGCGGTGACGTGCTGGCCCGGCTCGTAGGTGCCGGCGTCGTCGGTGCGCAGCTCGACGAGGTGGTGCATCGGCTCGGCGCCCGCCTTGTCGAAGTGGCCCTGCACGGGCTTGCGGATGTCCTTCGGGCGCAGCGTTCCGTACGCCAGCTGCACGGCGTCGTAGCCGTCGAGCTCCTGCGTGCGGATCTGGGTCACCACACAGGGGCCGGCCTTGATCACCGTGACGGGCACGGCGCGCGTCTCGACGAAGATCTGGGTCATACCCAGCTTCTCGCCCACGATCCCTTTGATATCCGGCATGGCTTCCTTTGGCTCTACAGCTTGATCTGGATGTCGACCCCGGCGGACAGGTTCAGGCGTTGGAGCTCCTGGACCGTCTTGGAGGTCGCGTCGACGATGTCGATCAACCGCTTGTGCGTGAGCATCTGGAAGTGCTCGCGCGAGTCCTTGTACTTGTGCGGCGACCGGATCACCGTGTAGATGTTCCGCTCCGTCGGCAGCGGCACCGGCCCGACCACCTTGGCGCCCGTGCGCTGGACGTGCTCGACGATGTCGCGCGCGGCGACGTCGAGCATCCGGTGGTCGTAGGCCCGGAGCTTGATGCGGATCTTCGTCCCTGCCATCGAAGCGTGTCCTATCTGGTCGTGTTACTTCAGGATCTTCGTGACCCGGCCGGCGCCGACGGTGCGGCCACCCTCGCGGATCGCGAAGCGCAGACCGTCTTCCATCGCGATCGGGTTGATCAGCTCGACGGTCATCTCGACGTTGTCCCCGGGCATCACCATCTCGACGCCACCGGGCAGGTTCGCGGTCCCGGTCACATCGGTCGTGCGGAAGTAGAACTGGGGCCGGTAGCCGTTGAAGAACGGGGTGTGCCGTCCCCCTTCTTCCTTGCTCAAGATGTAGACCTGGGCCTCGAAGTTCGTGTGCGGGGTGACCGAGCCGGGCTTGGCGAGGACCTGGCCACGCTCGACCTCGTCCTTGTCGATCCCGCGTAGCAGCACCCCGACGTTGTCCCCTGCCTGCACCTCGTCGAGGAGCTTTCGGAACATCTCGAGGTCGGTCGCCGTCGTCTTTCGGGTATCGGTGATCCCGACGATCTCGATCTCTTCCATCTTCTTCAAGACCCCGCGCTCCACGCGGCCGGTGACCACGGTGCCGCGCCCGGTGATCGAAAAGACGTCCTCGATCGCCATCAAGAAGGGCTTGTCGACGTCGCGGACGGGCTCGGGGATGTAGGTATCGACCGAGTCCAGCAGCTCATCGATCGCGTTGCCCCAGGTCTCATCGCCGTCGAGGGCCTTCAGGGCAGAGACCTTGATCACGGGGACGTCATCGCCGGGGAACTCATAGGAGGAGAGGAGCTCCCTGACCTCGAGCTCGACGAGGTCCAGCAGCTCCGGGTCATCGACCATGTCGCACTTGTTGAGGGCGACCACGATGTAGGGGACCCCGACCTGGCGGGCCAACAGCACGTGCTCACGGGTTTGCGGCATCGGGCCGTCTGCCGCGGAGACGACCAGGATCGCCCCGTCCATCTGGGCGGCACCGGTGATCATGTTCTTCACGTAGTCGGCGTGGCCCGGGCAGTCGACGTGGGCGTAGTGGCGGGCCTCGGTCTGGTATTCGACGTGGGCGATCGCGATCGTGATGCCGCGCTCGCGCTCCTCCGGGGCCTTGTCGATCTGGTCGAAGGGGGTGAAGTCGGCGAGCCCCTTGTCGGCCTGGCGCTTGGTGATCGCGGCGGTCAGGGTGGTCTTGCCGTGGTCGATGTGCCCGATCGTGCCGATGTTCACGTGGGGCTTCGTGCGCTCGAACTTCTGCTTGGCCATCTTGTCGTCTCCCCTTCTTACTCGCCCGTGACCCGGGCAACGATCTCTTGGGCGATCTGCGTCGGGACCTCGTTGTACGCGTGCAGCTGCATCGGGCTGTGCCCGGCGCGGCCCTGGGTCTTGGAGCGCAGGTCGGTCGCGTAGCCGAACAGCTCGGCCAGCGGCACGATCACGCGGACGACCTTCTGCCCGGCGCGATCGTCGATGTTCTCGATCCGGCCGCGACGCGCGGTCACGTCGCCCATCACGTCGCCCAGGAACTCCTCGGGCGAGGTCACCTCGAACTCCATCACGGGCTCGAGCAGGACCGGCCCGGCCTTGCGGGCGCCTTCCTTCAGCGCCATCGAGCCGGCGATCTTGAACGCCATCTCGGAGGAGTCCACCTCGTGGAACGACCCGTCGATCAGCGTGGCGCGGACGTCGACCAGCGGGTAGCCCGCCAGGATGCCGTTGTCCATCGCCTCTTGGATGCCCTGGTCGACCGCCGGGATGTACTCCCGCGGGATCGCGCCGCCCGAGATCTTGTTCAGGAACTCGTAGCCGCCGCCGGGGCCCGTGGGCTCGAGGTCGAGCACGACGTGGCCGTACTGACCGCGGCCGCCGGTCTGGCGGGCGAACTTCAGGTCCACCTTGTGGACCAGCTTCGTGATCGTCTCGCGATAGGCGACCTGCGGCTTGCCGACGTTCGCGTCGACGCTGAACTCGCGCTTGAGCCGGTCGACGATGATGTCGAGGTGCAGCTCGCCCATCCCGGAGATGACGGTCTGCCCGGTCTCATCGTCGAAACGCACGACGAACGTGGGGTCCTCGTCGGCGAGCTTCGCGAGCCCCGAGCCCAGCTTGTCCTGGTCGGCCTTGGTCTTGGGCTCGACCGCCACCGCGATCACGGGTGTCGGGAAGCTGATCTGCTCGAGCACCACCTGGGCGTCGGGATCGCAGATCGTGTCGCCGGTGGTGGAGTGCTTCAGCCCGACCACCGCGACGATGTCGCCGGTGTAGGCGGCGGCCATGTCCTCGCGGTGGTTCGCGTGCATCTGCAGGATGCGGCCGATGCGCTCCTTGCGGTCCTTCGTCGCGTTCTGCACGTGCGAGCCGCTCTTCAGCACGCCCGAGTAGACGCGCAGGTACGTGAGGCGCCCGACGAAGGGGTCCGACATGATCTTGAACGCGAGCGCCGCGAAGGGCTCGTCGTCCGAGGGCTTGCGCTCGATGTGCTCGTCTTCCTTGAAGGGCTTGTGGCCGATCACGGGCGGCACGTCGACCGGTGAGGGCAGGTAGTCGACGATCGCGTCCAGCACGAGCTGCACGCCCTTGTTCTTGAACGCCGAGCCGCAGAGCACGGGCACGCCGTGGGCGCCGAGCGTCGCGCGGCGGATCGCGGTCTTCAGCTCGTCGACGGTCGGCTCCTCCTCGAGGACGAACTTCTCCATCAGGGCCTCGTCGTTCTCGGCGAGCTTCTCGAACAGCTCGTGGTGCGCGGTCTCGGCCCGCTCGCGGTACTCCTCGGGGATGTCGGTGTCCTTCCAGTCCTCCCCCATGTCGCCCTCCCAGTAGTGGGCGTTCATGTGGACGAGGTCGATCACCCCGTGCAGGTCGGACTCGGTCCCCCAGGGAAGCTGCAGCACGAGCGGGTTCGCGTTGAGGCGGTCGACCATCATCTCGACCGTGCGCTCGAAGTTCGCGCCCGTGCGGTCCATCTTGTTCACGAAGGCGATCCGCGGCACGTCGTAGCGGTCGGCCTGGCGCCAGACCGTCTCGGACTGCGGCTCGACGCCCGCGACCGAGTCGAACACCGCGACCGCGCCGTCGAGCACGCGCAAGCTGCGCTCGACCTCGACCGTGAAGTCCACGTGGCCGGGCGTGTCGATGATGTTGATCCAGTGGCCCTTCCACGAGCAGGTGGTGGCGGCGGAAGTGATCGTGATGCCGCGCTCGCGCTCCTGGGCCATCCAGTCCATCGTGGCGGTGCCCTCGTGGACCTCGCCGATCTTGTAGGCCTTGCCCGTGTAGTACAGGATGCGCTCGGTCGTCGTGGTCTTGCCCGCGTCGATGTGCGCCATGATCCCGATGTTGCGGGTGCGCGCCAGCGGATATTCGCGGATCTGCAGCGCCTTGCCCTTCTTGATGTCCTGGTCGGTGGCTGCCATCACGGTCACCACCGGTAGTGGGCGAAGGCGCGGTTCGCCTCGGCCATCTTGTGCATGTCCTCGCGGCGCTTCACGGAGGCGCCGGCGCCGACGGCGGCGTCCATGATCTCTGCGACGAGACGATCGGACATCGAGTTCTCGCGGCGTGCGCGAGAGAAGTTCACGAGCCAGCGCATCGCGAGCGTGGTGCCGCGCTGCGGCTTGACCTCGATCGGCACCTGGTAGGAGGCGCCACCGACGCGGCGCGACTTGACCTCCAGGAGCGGACGGACGTTATCGACCGCCTTCTTGAGCGTGATGACCGGGTCGTTCGCGGTCTTCTGGCTGATCTGCTCCAAGGCGTCGTAGACGATCTTCTCTGCGGTCGTCTTCTTGCCGTTCAGCAAGACGCGGTTGATCAGCTGGGTGACCAGCAGGTTCTGATAGACCGGGTCCGGCGCGATGGCGCGGCGTACGGCAGGGCCCTTGCGCGGCACGGTTACTCGCCGCCCTTCTTCGCGCCGTAGCGGGAACGGCCTTGCTTGCGGCTCTTCACGCCGGCGGTGTCGAGGGTGCCGCGGACGATCGAGTAGCGGACACCACCGAGGTCCTTGGGGCCGCCGCCGCGCACGAGCACGATCGAGTGCTCCTGGAGGTTGTGGCCCTCGCCGGGGATGTAGCAGGTGACTTCGACGCCGGAGGTCAAGCGCACACGGGCGACCTTGCGCAGCGCCGAGTTGGGCTTACGAGGGCGTCACGGTGAAGACACGGGTGCAGACACCGCGCCGCTGCGGGGAACCCTTCAGCGCGGGGGCCTTGTTCTTCTTCTTCTGGGTCTCGCGACCCTGACGCACGAGTTGCTGGATGGTGGGCATAGGCCTTCTGTCTGCACTCTTCCGTTGTCAAGATCCCGCGCGCACGGCAGGTCGCCGTAGGCAGTGGATCGAGGTCCTGATCGCGCACGTGGGCTGCGCACACACGCGCGACCGCCAAGGCTATCGGCCCTGGACAGGCGGCGTCAACCGCGGGTGCAACGGGCTGCGTGCCTGCCCCCCGCTGCGAGGTGCTCGTGCAGTGTACCGTGCTCGCATGGACCTAGGCCGCATGCGCGAGATCGCTTGCGGCGCTGTGCAGGTGGGCGCCGACGTGGTGCGCGGCGGGCGGGCGCCCGCCTCGGGCGAGGCGAAAGGGCTGCCGGGCGACTGGGTGACCGAGGTGGACCTCGCCTCCGAGCGTGCGATCGCGGGCTACCTGGCGTCCGCCACGCCCGAGATCCCCTTCTCCGGCGAGGAGCTCGGAGGGGCCACGGCGGGGCTCCGGTGGGTGGTCGATCCGCTCGACGGCACGACGAACTTCGTGCACGGGTTCTGGGCGGTCGGGGTGTCGGTCGCGCTCGTGGACGGGGTCACGCCGGTGGCGGGCGCGATCGCGGCGCCGTTCCTCGGCGACCTGTGGCACGCGGCGGCGGGCGGCGGAGCGGTGTGGGTGCGCGCCGACGGCGTCGGCCTCGACGTGCCGGGTCTCCCCCCGGCGAGCCGCCGAGGCTGTGGTTGCGACCGGGTTCCCGTTCCGGCACAAGGAACGGCTGCCGCGCTACCTGGCCGCGCTGTCGGCGGCCCTGGAGGCCTTCGAGGACCTGCGCCGGCCCGGTGCGGCGTGCCTGGACCTCGCCTGGACCGCGTGCGGGGTGTTCGACGGGTTCTTCGAGCTCGGGCTATCGGCCTGGGACGTGGCCGCCGGCGGGCTGCTGGTGCAGCGAGGCGGGCGGGGTGGTGAGCGACTGGGCGGGAGGCTCCGGGTGGCTCGGGGGCGATATCTTGGCTGGACCCGTTGCGGTGCAGGAGGTCTTGCTGGATCTGGCACGGCCTGTTGCGCCTTGAGGAACCCTAGAGGGTGGGACCGGCTCCCCCACGATCGCGATCGGCGACGAGAGCCGCCCTCAGCCGACGCCGATCAGCTGCTCCAGGCGCGGGCGCTCCCCCGTCTCGAGCATCCCGTGCAGGTGCGGGTTCTGCACGTCGACGGCCAACGCCCGCGCCGCCTCGAGCGCGTCGGGGTCGCCGAGGTCGCGCTGATAGAGGTAGGCGCGCACCGCGAACTCCCGCATCCCCCCGTGCCCGGCGAACGACGCGAGCTCGGTCACCCACGCGCCGACCATCGGGTGCCCGGCCGCGATCCCGAGGGCGCATCGCGCCTCCATCACGTAGCCGCGGATCCACTGGTGGGTGTCGCGCTGGCGCAGGCACCGCGTGAGCGCGTCGTCCATCGACGCGATCCCCGCCTCGAGGTCGCCGCCGCGCCGCCTGCAGCAGCCCGATCCCGCGCACCGCGTACGCCTCCCAGCAGGCGTCGTCGACCGAGCATCCGAGCGTGAACGCGTGCTCGAATATCTCGGCGGCGCGGTCCGGCCTGCCCGGTCCGCAGCCACACCTCGCCGAGGAGCGACTCCGGCAGCGACAGGAACGCGGTCCAGCGCTCGGCGCGCGTGCGATCGCGCGCATCTGCCAGGGTCGCCTCGGCGCCCTCGACGTCGTCGCGCAACAGCTGGCCGCGTCCTTGGATGGTCGCCGCCCACGCGTGTTGGCGCACGTTCCCGACACCGTCGGCGAGCGCGATCGCCCCCTCGAACTCGGCGTCGGCCTCCTCGTGCCTGCCGACGTCGCCGAACACGGCCGCCCGCACCGATCGGATCCGGGAGAGCTCGAGCTCGTCGCCGTCCGCGAGCTCCTCGGCACGCTGCAGCAACACCAGCCCGCGCGCGTAGTCCGCGCGCAGCAGCTCGACGTAGCCGAGCTCGCGGTGCGCCGCCGCCGAGGTGCGCCGGTCCCCCATCGCGTCGGCCGCCGCGATCGCGCGGTGCAGCGCGGCGGAGCCGTCCTCGTCGCGGCCGTGCGCCGCGTGCACCAGCGCCGACCCGAACGAGAACAGCATCGTCGCCTCGAGCCCCGGGTCGCCGGCGGCGGCGTCGACCGCGGCGCGCAGCTCCTCGAGCCCGACGTCGAACGCGCCCGCGCCGAGCGCGGCCTCCCCCGACTCCAGGTGCGCCTCGGCCGCCGCGCGCGTGTCGCCCGGTGCGCGGGGCGGCGCCGACCCGATCCGTGCCGCGGCGTAGAGCGCCGGCGCGATGTCCTCCCCGAGCTCGACGCGGAACAGCTCCGCCGACGCGGTCAGCTGCTGCTGCACCGCGGACTCGTCGCCGGTCGCGGCGAAGGCGCGCACGAGCAACACGTGGGCGTCCTCGTCGAGCGGGTCCGCGCCGACCAATCGGGTCGCGAGCTCCACCGCCGAGCGCTCGTTGCCCGCCGCGAGCGCGCGGAGCGCCCCCTCGCGCAGGACCGCGCCCCCGATCGACTGGAGCCGTCGCCGTTCCCCCAGGAGCCACGCGGCGAACCCCGCGCTGGCCTCGACGCGGACACCCTCGAGGAGCTCCCGCCCGAGCCCGGGCAGCGCGACCGCGTCCGCCGAGGTGCCCGCCTGCAACACGCGCACGTCGATCGTGGTGTCGATCGGCAGCCGGAGCCCGACCGTCGCTGCCGCTGCCGACCGTGTCCGGGCCCCCGAGCAACCGCCGCAGCTCCGACAGGTTCCATCGCAGGGCGTTGGCCGGATCCTCCGCGTCGGGGAACAACAGGTCGGCGAGCTGCTGGCGCGTCGGCGGCTGCTGGCTGAGGGCCAGGTAGGCGAACAACGCCCACACCTTCTTGCCACGCGGGGCGGCGTAGACCACCCCGTCGCGCGTCACGAGGGGCGGACCGAGGAGCCGGGCCTCGATGGCCATGTCGCACATCCTGCGCCGCAACGGCCCGCACGGGCAAGGGCCTCACACGCACCGTCACACGGCCCGCACATACCCTGCCGGTGTCCGGGAAGCTCGGGTCCGGGAAACCGAAGGGGGAGACATCATGGGGACGTCCACGATCGACGAGCTCCGCGCACGCGTGCACGGTCTGGTGATCACGCCGGACGACGAGGGCTACGACGAGGCCCGCGCCGTCTACAACGCGATGATCGACAAGCGGCCGGCGGCGATCGTCCGGGCCGCGAACGCCGGGGACGTGATGGCCGCGGTCGACTACGCGCGCGACAACGGGCTCGACCTCGCCGTGCGCGGCGGCGGCCACAGCGTGCCGGGGTTCGGCACGTACGACGGCGGCGTGGTGATCGACCTCGTGCGGCATGCGCGGCGTCCGCGTCGACCCCGCGGCGCGGACCGCGCGCGCCGAGGGCGGCGCGACGCTGGGGCGACTTCAACGCCGCGACGCACGCGTTCGGCCTCGCGACGACCGGCGGGATCATCTCGACCACCGGCGTCGGCGGGCCTGACGCTCGGCGGCGGCATCGGCTACCTCTCGCGCGGCTACGGCCTGTCGCTCGACAACCTGATCTCGGCCGACGTCGTGACCGCCGACGGCAGGTTCGTCGTCGCGAGCGAGCGAGGAGAACGACGGACCTGTTCTGGGCGCTCCGCGGCGGCGGCGGCAACTTCGGCGTCGTCACGTCGCTCGAGTTCCGGCTCCACCCGGTGAGGACATCTACGGCGGGCCGATGTTCTTCGAGCTCGAGGCCGCCGGCGACGTCCTGCGCTGCTACCGCGACTACATCGCCGACGCGCCCGAGCAGCTCGGCGGCGTTCCCCGCGTTCCAGATCGCGCCGCCGCTGCCGTTCATCCCGGAGGAGCGCCACGGCGACACGTTCATCGCGTTCGTGGCGTGCTGGGCCGGGCCGCTCGAGGAGGGGGAGCGCGGCGCTCAAGCCGCTCGCACGACGTCGCGCCCGTGGTCGCCGAGCACGTCGGGCCGATGCCGTACCCGGCGCTCAACGGCGCGTTCGACGCGCTCGTCCCGCCCGGGCCTCCAGCACTACTGGAAGGCGAACTTCGTCACCGAGCTGACCGACGACGTCGATCGCCGCGCACCTGCAGCACGGGCCGAAGGTGCCGGTCGTCAACTCGACGATGCACATCTACCCGATCAACGGGGCGGTCCACCGGGTGGGGTCGTCGGACACCGCGTTCGCGCACCGCGACGCGAACTTCGCGACGGTGATCGCGGGGATGTGGCCGGACCCGGCCGACAACGAGAAGAACACCAAGTGGGTGAAGGACTACTACGCGGCGACCGCGCCGCAGTCGGAGGCCGGCGGCTACGTCAACTTCATGGCGGGCGACGACCAGAGCCGGGTCAAGGAGAACTACGGCGCGAACTACGACCGGCTGGTCGAGGTGAAGCGGACGTACGACCCGGACAACCTGTTCCACCTGAACCAGAACATCGCGCCCTGAAGCGGGCACCCGTCAATCCCGCGAGGCGAAGAGACTCGCGACGAGGATCAGGACGCCAGCGACCACGCACGCGATCCCGATCCACATCCACATGTGCGAGCCGGTCATGAAGCTGCCTTTCAAGGTGCCGTACCCCTGGATCGTCCAGACGCCTCCGACGACGATCAGCAAGGCACCGACGATCAGACCGAGGGATCGCATAAACCCACCTTGCCACTGATCTCGGAACCGGTGCGTGCACCCGAGCGGGTCGGGCGGCGAACCAAAAGAAGTGGGGGCCCCGGAGGGCCCCCACTTCTTGATCCGTGCGCGTTCGGGCCGGCGCGCCGGCCGAACGCCGCCTTACTCTTCGGCGCCGCCGCCCAGCATCCGCTCGGCCTGCTCGCGCGTGATCCCGACCAGCGCCGGCTCGCCGCCCTCGCGGAACGGCT
>CAVVDF010000010.1:0-155033 GCA_963746995.1 uncultured Actinomycetes bacterium | reverse complement strand
CTCGAGCGCGGCCGCCACGGCGCCCATGCCGCCGATCGGCGTCGCCCACGCGCCGACCTGGCCATTGCCGACGTCGCCGATCGAGTGGTGCGCCATCACGTAGCCGGTCCCCGGCTCGTACGGGCCGGCCCAGGTGCCGATCAGCCCGTTCAGCGCCATCACGGTCTTCACCTGGTCGGACTCGAAGAACCGGTCCAGGATGTCGACGATCGACATCGTCAGGAGCCGGGTGACGTCGGCAACGCCTTGCACGTCGAGCCCGCGGAACCGCCAGGCGAGGCGCAGTTGCTCAACGAGGTCGCCGGCCCAACGCGAGCCAACCCGCGGCGGGGTCGTCATCAGCAGCGGCCCGAGAACATCCGCGAGCCCGCCGATCCACGCCTCCCACTGCTCGAGCGCGTCCGCGTCCTTCTTGGAGAACTTTGCGAACTCCTCGTGGTTCCGCTTGGGGTCGTCCTCCTGGATGATGTAGCGCCCGTCGGGGAACGGCACGAAATACGGGCCTGTCGGGATCGCCCGGTATCCGTGCCGCTCCAACTGGAGGTCCTGCAGGATCGTGTCGGGCATCAGACTCATCACGTAACTGAGCGTCGTGACCTTGATGTCCGGTGCCTCCGGCCAAGGGCTCATCGTGTCGGCAGCCCCGCCGGTCTTCTGGCGCGACTCGAGCACCACGGTGCGCGCACCCTTCTTGGCCAGGTACGCGGCGGCCACCAACCCGTTGTGGCCGCCGCCGACCACGATCACGTCGTAGCGGTTCGCGTCAGCGCTCACAGAGCGAGGATAGGGCCGGACCGCCGCCTCGCGTTAGGCGAAACGGCGATCCGGCGCCCCCTCGAACGGTTCGGGTTCGACCAGCTCGGCCTCGAGCGCTTCGGCCGAGGTGTAGCGAGGCGCTCCCGTGACGACCTCACCGAGCGGCTCCTCAAACTCGAGGATCTCCTCGGACGCATCTGCACGCATCGCCTGCCCAGGCCCGCCCTCGTGAGGCAGACGCAGCAGCGGCACCAAGAGGATCGCGGCTGCCAGGGCGGAGATGCCGCCCAGCCGGTAGGTCACCTGCGGTCCGAACGCCGGCAACACCCACACCGCGAGCAGGTACGCGATCACCAGGCCCAGCGAGAGCATCGCCTCGAACGCGGCCATCGTTCGGCTGCGGACGGCATCGGGCGTGCGCCGCTGCGTGATGCTCGTCTCGGCAACCATCGTGAGCCCGTCGGTGGTGCCCATCGCGAACAGCGACACGAGGACCAACACGAACGCGGGCGCGAACCCAACGCCGAAGGCGGCGAGCGCGATGCCGAATGAGGCAAGCACGAGCCAGACCGGCTCGGTCGCCGGTCGCAGGAACCGCCCCAGCCCCGACCCGAGGACCGACCCGGTGCCCCAGCATGCGATCAAAGCCGCGAAGCCGATCGGACCCGCGCCGAAGTGCTCGGCGAGGGGAGCGTCCGCGACCATCCCCATCCCCATGCCCAGCACGAACACGAAGAAGGCGAGCGTCATCCGCCGCAGCACACGGTCTCGCCACAGGAACACCGCACCGGCGGCCATGCCCCGATGCTCGTCGTGCGCTTCGGCCTCTCGTCCTTGTTGGAAGGAGCCGCGCACACTGATCGTGAGCCCCAACGACACCAAGAACGTGATCGCGTTCAGTGCGAACACCGACGAGGCGCCGACCGTCGCGACGAGCACGCCGCCGATAAGGGGGCCGACCGCGATCCCCGCGTGGACGCCCATGGTGACCAGACTGTTCGCCCAGCTCACATCGTCCTCACTGTCGACCAGGTTCGGGATCGCTGCGCGTGAGGCCGTGAAGAACGGCACCTCGGCGATCGCGGACCCGAACGCAAGCACGATCAACGCAGGTGTCGCATGGGCAAGCGCCATCGCAGCGAAGAACACCATCGAGATCGCCTCGGACCAGATCATCACCTTTCGACGGTCGAACCGATCCCCCAGCGCGCCGCCGAACGGCCCGATGATCCCGGCAACACCGAACGTCAGAAGCAGTGAGAGGGCCTGCATCCCAGGCGAATGCGTGGTCTCCCATACCGTGAAGTTGAGTGCCGCGTACGCAGCGGCGCCACCGGTGACCGAGATCAGTCGACCGGTCGCGAGGCGACGGATCTTCGAACGGGCTGTTGTTGGAAAGAGGGTCATGGAGCGGCTCCTGTGCGGGGCTGGTGCGGTGATCGGGACGGCGAGGGTGCGCGAGTACGCGCGGGCGCGCTAGAAGGCGCCCGTATCTCCTGCCAGGATCATCGTCCGTTCCATAACTCGGGCAGGCTACCACGAGCCCCCGATCCGGGTCGAGCACCTCGCACGAGAAAGTGCCTCAGATCAGGGACACGGCGCGGATGTTCGTCGCTTCGATCGCCGTTTCCACCTCGTCGAGCACCGCCTGCGGCGCTTCGGAGTCGATGGTCAGCGCCATCAATGCCTCGCCGCCCTGCGCGCGACGACCGACGTCCATCGTCGCGATGTTGATGCCGGCCTCGCCGAAGATCGTGCCGACCTTGCCGATGATCCCCGGCCGGTCGACATAGCGGAAGAACACCATGCGCTCGGCCGGGCCGACCTCGACGTCGAAGCCGTCGATCCGAAGCACGCGGATCGAATCTTTCGCGACGATCGTGCCCTGCACGGTGACGGGCCCCTCATCGGTCTCCGCGCGGATCGCCACGAGCGAGACGTAGTCCTGGCTGACCGTCGAGCGCATCTCACTCACGGTCACACCCCGATCGCGGGCGAGCATCGGGGCGTTCACGAACGTGACCGGCTCGTTCACCGATCGCCCGAGGATGCCCTTCAGCACCGCGAGCGTCAGCACGCGCGTGTCGTGCTCGGCGATCCGCCCGAGGTAGGACGCGACGACCGTACGCACCCCCCCGTCGGCGAGCCCTGCCGCCAACGCCCCCAGGTGCTCGGCGAGCGGCACGAACGGCCGTACGACTTCGGTCACTTCCGCGCCGGCGGACACATTGACCGCGTACGGCACGAACTCGCCCTTCAAGGCGAGGCGTACCATCTCTGCGACCGTGATGCCGGCCTTGTCCTGCGCCTCGCGGGTCGAGGCACCGAGATGCGGCGTCACCACGACGCCGGGGAGGTCGAACAGCGGCGAGTCGGTCGTCGGCTCGACCGCGAACACGTCGAGCGCCGCGCCGGCCAGGTGGCCGTCCTCGATCGCCTTGGCAAGGGCGGGCTCGTCGACGATGCCCCCGCGCGCGGTGTTCACGAGCCGCGCGCCGGGCTTGATCATCCGGAGTTCCTTCTCGCCGAGTAAGCCCTCGGTCTCGGCCGTCCGCGGCAGGTGGATCGACACGAAGTCGGACTGGACGAGGACCGCCTCGAGGGTCGGCATGATCTCGACGCCCATCTCCTTCGCCCGGTCGGCGCTGACGTAGGGATCGAACGCGATCACCCGCATGCCGAACCCGGCGGCTCGCGTCGCCACGAGCGACCCGACCCGGCCGAGACCGACGAGGCCGAGGGTCTTGCCGGCCAGCTCGACGCCCTCCCAGGTCGAGCGCTCCCAACGGCCCGCGACCAGCGCCGCGTGGGCCTGCGGGATGTTGCGCGCCTCGGCCAACAGCAGCGCGAGCGTTTGTTCGGCGGCGCTGATGATGTTGGATTGGGGCGCGTTCACGACCATGACGCCCCGGCGCGTCGCCTCGTCGACGTCGACGTTGTCGAGCCCGATCCCGGCCCGAGCGACGACCTTCAGCGTGGCGGCGGCCGCCAGGACTTCGGCGTTCACCTGCGTGGCGCTGCGGATGATCAACGCGTCGTAGGGCTCGATCTCGGCGGTGAGGTCACCACTCGAGAGGTCGGTCCGCACGTCGACCTGGAAGTCTTTGCTCAGCAGGTCGAGGCCCTGCTGGGACAAGGCCTCAGTGACCAGGACCCGCACGGTCAGCGCGCCCCCTGGAACACCTGCTCGGCAGCGGCCACCGCCGCGCCGAGCTTCACCGGGTACCCGAGCCGCTCGAGCGTCATCTCGAGTGCAGCGAGTCCGCGGATGATGTCGAGTTCGCTGAAGTAGCCGAAGTGCCCGATCCGGAAGACCTTGCCCTTGAGTGGACCCTGGCCCGGGGCAAGCACGCACCCGAAGTCGGCGCGGATCCGGTCGCAGATCGTGTCGGCGCTGATCCCCTCAGGCGCTCGGATCGCGGTGACGGTCCAGTTGTCGTCGAGCCCTTCGCCGAACAGATCGAGCCCGCTCGCCTTGATGCCGTCTTTCACCGCGTGGCTGAGCATGCGATGGCGGGCCAACGCGGCGTCGACCCCGTCCTGGAAATACAGCTCCAGGGCGGCGTGTAAGCCTTGCATCACACTGATCGCCGGCGTCCACGGGTTCTCGGGGTACGGAAGGGCCGCGAACGTCCGGTACTCGCGCCAGTCGAAGTAGAAGCGTGGGAGCTTCGCCGTTTCCGAGAGCTGCTTCGCCCGGTCGCTGATCGCCACGAACGCGATGCCGGGGCTGGCGGAGAGCGCCTTCTGCGAGCCTCCGACCGCGACATCCAGCCCCCACCCGTCGAACGCAACCGGCACGGCGCCGAGGCTCGAGACCACGTCGACGACGACGAGCACGCCAGCCTCGTTCGCCACCCGCGCCAGTTGCTCGATCGGCTGGATCACGCCGGTCGAGGTCTCGGACTGGGTGAGCAGGACGGCCTTCGTGTTCGGGTGCGCCGCGAGCGCGTCGGCCACCCTGGCGGGATCGAGCTTCGTGCCCCATTCGTCCTCGGTGGTGTGGACGGTCAGGCCATAGGCGGTCGCGAGGCGCTGCCATCGCTGGGAGAAGAACCCGGCGAGCGGCACGAAGACCTCGTCCCCCGGCGAGAAGAGGTTCTGGACCGCCGACTCGAGGCCGCCGGTGCCCGAGGAGGTCATCAACAGGATCTCGGCCGAGTCGGTGCGGTAGAGCGTGCGGAGGCGGTTCGTGACATCGGTCATGAGCTTCCCGAAGCCGGGACCGCGGTGGTAGACGAGCGGGCTGCCCTGCGCGAGCAGTACCTCGGGTGGGATCGGGGTTGGCCCCGGGGCCAGGATGATCTCCGGCCTGTCCACGATGTATCAGCTCCTCGATGGGTCGGAACCGTCAGCGTATCAGCGGTTGCTCTCTCACTCCGCGAGCGTCCGCACATCGACCTCGGGGTCGCCGAGGGCGCGAGGATCGGGACGGACCCGCCGTTGGATCAGCTTGAGAGCACGGCGCACGTCGCGTTTCCAGTCGAGGCTCACCGCGGAGCACAGCGCTCCCCGATCATCTAAGAAGAACGCGCAGAAGGAACGCTCCTCGAATGACCCCCGCACGACCATCTCGCCGCCGACGGCCACGCCCGCCATCTGGATCTGATGCTCCCATTGATCCGACCAGAACCAATGCGGGTCGTCGAACACATCCACCGACCCCAGCATCGCGTGCGCCGCGTGTTCCCCCATCTTGATCGCGTTGTCGAAGTGCTCGACCCGCACCTCACCGAACACCGGGTGTTCGTGCGAGGCGACGTCGCCCGCCGCGAATACCCCCGGGAACGAGGTCTCGAGCGTTGGATCCACGTGGATCCCACCGTTGGCCGCGACGCACTGGCTGTGCATCACCTCGGCGTTCGGCTCGGTGCCAACCCCGACGATCACCAGGTCGCAGTCGATCGCCTCTCCGTTCCGCGTGATCACCCGTTCGACACGGCCGGTTCCCTCGAACCGCTCCACCACATCCTGGAAATGGAACCGCACGCCCCGGTCGCGATGCACGGCCTCGAGGACACGCCCGATCTGCGGACCGAGGATGCGGTACAGCGCCGTCTCGAAGATCTCGACCACGGTCACGTCGAGCCCCAGCTGGCGGAGCGACGCGGCCACCTCCGCACCGATGAACCCCATCCCGACGACGACAGCATGCCGTGCGTTCGACGCCGCCCGATGGATCGCCTCGGAGTCCGCGACCGTTCGGAGCTGGAAGACGCCGTCGAGGTCTGCGCCGGGCAGATCGAGTCGACGGTTGCGCACCCCCGTTGCAACCAGCGCCCTGTCGAACGCGATGCGTTGGCCGTCTGCGAGCGTTACCGAGCGCTCGGCCGGGTCGACGGCTATCGCTCGAACCCCCTGCCGGGTCTCGACGCCGTTCGCCTCCCACCAGTCCGCGGGACGCACCAGCAACTCGTCGCGCGACTCCTCGCCGCGCAGGTACTGCTTGGACAGACCGGGCCGTTCGTAGGGCAGGATCGGCTCGTCGCCGACCAGCACGAGCCGGCCGTCGAAGCCCTGCTCGCGAAGTATCGCCGCCGCAGTGCCGCCCGCGAGGGATGCCCCGACCACCACGAAGGTCTGCGCGGGCGGCACGGTTCCCTAAACCACCTCGATCTGGATCTGGCCGTCGAGCTCGCGCGCCGGATACACCTCGATCGCCACCGTGGCCGGTCCCTCCACGACGGCCCCCGTCCGGATGTCGAAGATGCTGCCGTGGCACTCGCACTGGATCTCGGTGCCGTCGAGCTCGCCGCCGGCGACCAGCGTGCAGCCGCGGTGCGTGCACACGTCGCTGAACCCGTACAGTGCGCCCTCGACGCGGGCGACGCCGATCTGCGCGCCCTCCACGTCGAACGCGGCCGCGTCACCATCGGCGACCTCGCTCGCCTGCCCCACCGTGATGAACTCCCCCATCAGGATGCCTCCTTCGTGTTCTCCCGCGAGCTTATCCCGGCAGCGGCGGCGCGTTCCCCCGACGGCGGCGCAGTCGCACGAGGTAGATCGCCGCAAGGGTTCCGTAGAACGCGGCCAGCAACACCATCCCGAGCCGGAACGAGATCGGGAACAGCACAGGCACGAACGCACCGAGCACCCACGCCACCTGAAAGACGACCTCGTAGCGCACGAACACCCGTCCAAGTGCCTCCGGCGGCGCATGCCGCTGCATCAGCGCCTGGAACGCGAGCCGCGCGAACTCGCTCACGGCCCCGGCCGAAAATGCGTACACCGTGAGCAGTGGCAGCCCGAACAGTTGCGAGGCGAGCAGCGCCCCGATCCCGGCGGCCGTCACCGCGGTGATCACGACCGCCTCCTCGCGGCGGTCGGTGCGGAGCGACGGCGCCACGATGTCCCCGACCAGGCCCCCAAGTACCCCCGCCCCGGCGAGGATCGTGAACCAGAGCACCGGCAGTTCCTCGCCACGCAGCGCGAACGCGAGCAGGAAGAGCAGGAACCCGGCGGCCGCGCGCATACCCGCCGCGCCCATCGCGGGCAGTTGAAGGCGCACGACCCGCCCCATCGGCGCTCGGTCCGGCTGATCCTTGCGCTTCGGCGGATGAGGCTGCCGTCCCGGATGCGGCAGCCGGATCACGAGCAGCGCCGACGCCCCATAGATCGCCGCGGCCACATAGAGCGGTGCGGCGGGATCGATGGCTTTCAGCGCGAGCAACCCGAACGGGATCGCCGCGAGCGCCCCCGCCACCCCGACCCGGCCGAGCCGGGCGTTCGCTCGCATCAGGCCGTCCTGTTTGGAGGCGTAGACCATCGTGAGCGCGTTCTTCGCGATCGTGTGCACCTTCGAGCACACGAGGATCGCCAAGGCCAGTGGGAAGAGCCAGTTGGTCGCCAGACGCGGCGCGAGCAGGATCGCGAACCCCGCGCGCGCCGCCGCGGCGCCGAACGTGATCGAGCGTCGCGGGCCGGCGCGATCGAGGATGGGCGCCATCAACGGCCCCGCGAGCGCGAGCGGCAGCATGGTCAGCAGCAGATAGGCCGTGACCCGCAGGCGCGCCTGCCCTACCGGCACCGAGAAGAAGATCGATTCCGACAGAGCGACGGCGAGCAGGGCGTCGCCCGCGACACTCGCCATGTGGTTCAGCCCGTAGGCGTCGATCGGATCATCGCTGGTCCACATCCGGATGAGCGGATGTGTGACGAGCCCCTGGAACGCGCGGACAAACCCGAGAAGCACGAGCCGCCACCACGGCATCCGGCTCGGCGAGCCGCCCGCTGCCGGCGTGCCCCGCTCGATGCCCACGGGGATCTACCCCTTGAGCCGCTCTCGCAGGAGTTCCTGGGCGAGCTTCGGGTTGGCGGCGCCGGCTGCCTTCTGCATCAGCTGGCCCACCAGGAACCCGATCACGCCCTCCTTCCCGTCGCGGAACTTCCGCACGACGTCGGGGTTCTCAGCGATCACCTCGTCGGCGAGGGACCCGAGCGCCGCGGTATCGGAGACCTGTGTGAGGCCGAGCCGCTCGACGGCGTCGGCGACGGGCTCGCCCGTCTCGAACGAGGCCTCGAGTGCCTGCTTGGCTCCTGCGTTGGAGACCGTGCCGTCGGCGATCAGACCGACGACATCGGCAACATGTTGCGCGGTCAGTTCGCCGCCGTCGCCCGCGACGTTGCGGAGAGCCGCGACGTCCTGCGTGACCCAGGTCGCAGCGGCGACCGGCTCTGCGCCGGCGGCGGTCGCGCCCTCGAACAGCGCCACCGAGCCGCGGTCGCCAACCAGCACGCGCGCCACATCGGGCTTGATGCCGAGCCCTTCGTAGCGCTCGCGCCTCGCCCGCGGTAGCTCGGGCACTGTCGCCCGGATCTCGTCGATCCAAGCCAGATCCGGCTCCATCGCGGGGATATCCGGCTCCGGGAAGTACCGATAGTCGAACGCCTCTTCCTTCGAGCGCATCGACTTCGTCGCGCCGGCGTCCTCGTCCCAATGGCGGGTCTCCTGGACGATCTGCGCACCGGCATCGAGCGCCTCGGTCTGCCGGGAGATCTCGTAGACGAGCGCGTGCTCGAGCGACCGGATCGAGTTCATGTTCTTGATCTCGACTTTTGTGCCGAGCGCGTCGGTGCCCATCGGGCGGAGCGAGACGTTCGCGTCGCAGCGCAACGATCCCTCCTCCATCTTCACGTCGGAGACGTCGAGCGACTCGAGCGTCGCACGAAGTTCGCGCAGGTACGCACCGGCCTCCTCGGGCGAACGCATATCGGGCTCGCTCACGCATTCCACCAGCGGGACACCGGCCCGGTTGAAATCGATCGAGGCGTGCGTCGCGTCGTGGATCCGCCCGGACTCGCTGCCGTGCTGCGTCTTGCCGGTGTCTTCCTCCATGTGGACACGCGTGACGCCGACGGTCTTCGTCACGCCCTCGTCGAGCTCGATGTCGAGCGAACCACCCACGCAGATCGGCAGGTCGTACTGGCTGATCTGATAGTTCTTCGGCATATCCGGATAGAAGTAGTTCTTCCGGTGGAACAGCGAGTGCGGCGCGATGTCGCAACCGAGCGCAAGGCCGATCTTGATGATGCGCGCGATCGCCTCGCGGTTGGGCACCGGCAGCGTTCCGGGATGACCGAGGCACACCGGGCAGGTGTGGGTGTTGGGCTCGGCTCCGAACGCGTTCGCGCACGGGCAGAACATCTTGGTCGCCGTCGAGAGCTCGACGTGGCATTCCAGCCCGATCACCGCTTCGTAGTCGCTCATCGAGCGCCTAGCCTAGCGGCCTGCGCGAAGCGGGCGGTGGTCGCGGATGCCGCGGGTAGGCTGGTTCGATGTCGGAGGACGCCCGCCCGAGCACCGCGAAGGTCTGGACCATCCTCGGTGCGCTGTACTTCGTCTGGGGAACGACCTACCTCGGTATCGAGAAGGTCAACGAGACCGCCCCGACGCTGCTGGGCGCCGCCGTCCGGTTCCTGTTCGCGGGAACGGTGCTCTTCTGCTGGGCGGCGTCCCGGACCGAGGAACGCCCGCAACGCCCGCAATGGAAGGCGGCGGCGATCGTCGGCGTGTTCCTGCTCCTCGGCGGGAACGCCCTCGTCGCCGTCTCGGAGAACATGGGCACCCCCACGGGCGTCGTCGCCTTGATCATCGCGCTGATCCCGCTGTGGCTCGCGCTATTCGACCGGGTGCTGCTGCGCAGCGCACCGCTCGGCTGGAAAGTCATCGTCGGGTTGATCGGCGGGTTCTGCGGTGCCGCGATCTTGGTCGGGACGAGCGCGACGATCGGCAACGTCCCGCTCGGCGGGATGCTGGTGGCGGTCTGCGCAACCTTGTGCTGGACGGCGGGGTCGCTGTACGCACGCGGTGCGCCATTGCCGAAGGCACCGCTGCTCGGCTCCGGCATGCAGCAGATGGTCGGGGGTCTCGTGATCCTGGCGGTTGCGGTCGGCGCCGGCGAGCTCAGCGGTTTCAGCGTGAGCCAGGTCTCGACCTCCTCGTGGCTCGGGCTGCTGTGGCTGATCGTTGCCGGCTCGTTCGTCGGGTTCAGCGCCTATCTCTGGTTGTTGCGGAATGTCCGGACCTCGCTCGTGTCGACCTACGCCTATGTGAACCCGGTCGTCGCCGTCACGCTCGGCTGGCTCGTGCTCGCCGAGCCGATCACGGGGCGCCTCCTGGTCGCTGCGGTGATCATCCTCGGCAGCGTGGCGTTGATCGTCTCGTCGGGCGGTCCCACCCAGCGGCAAGAAGCGCGCGATACGCCTGTCTCGGAATTGCCCGCCGAGGCGGCGATGGACGACGGCTCAGGCGACCAACGCGGGGCGGAGGTCGAGCGCCAGGTCTGATTCGAGCGCGTGGGCCGCTCGCAGCAGCGTCGATTCGTCGAGCGCCGGCGCCGTCAGCTGCACGCCGATCGGCAACCCCCCGTCGTCCAGGCCGCAGGGCACGCTGATCGCCGGCACCCCAGCGAGGTTCGCCGGGATCGTGAAGATGTCGTTCAAGTACATCGCCATCGGATCGTCGGCCTTCTCGCCGATCCGGAACGCTGTCGTGGGCGACGTCGGCGACACGAGGATGTCGAACCGCTCGAACGCGGCCTCGTAGTCGCGGATGACGAGGGTGCGAACCTTCTGTGCCTGTCCGTAATACGCCTCGTAATAGCCGGCCGACAGCGCGTACGTACCGAGCATGATCCGACGTTTGACCTCGGGGCCGAAGCCCTCGCCGCGTGTGGCGAACATCATCGCGATCGAGTCCGCGTGCTCGCCGGCCGCGCGATGCCCATAGCGGACTCCGTCGTAGCGCGCGAGGTTGGACGAGCACTCGCTCGGCGCGATGAGGTAGTAGGCCGACAGCGCATACTCGGCGTGTGGCAGCGCCACCTCGCCGACCTCGGCGCCGAGCGCTGCCAGTCGGTCGATCGAGGCACCCACCGATGCGGCGACCCCGGTCTCGACCCCTTCGCCGAACGCCTCGGCCACCACCCCGATCCGCAAACCGGCTACCCCGCCGTCGAGCCCCTCGGCGTAGTCCGGCACCGGCACGTCGAGCGACGTCGCATCGCGCGGATCGTGGCCCGCCACCACCCGGAGCAGCGAGCCGGCGTCGCGCACGCTGCGGGTGAACGTGCCAACCGTATCCAGCGATGACGCGAACGCGATCAGCCCGTAGCGACTGATGCGCCCGTACGTGGGCTTCAACCCCACGACCCCGCAGAGCGAGGCGGGTTGGCGGACGCTGCCGCCCGTGTCGGTGCCGAGCGCCCACACGGCCTCCCCTGCTGCGACCGCGGCGGCGGAGCCGCCGCTCGAGCCGCCGGGAACCCGATCGAGGTCCCACGGGTTGTGCACCGGTCCGTAGGCGGAGTTCTCGTTCGATGAGCCCATCGCGAACTCATCGCAGTTCGTCTTCCCGACCAGCACGGCACCCGCGCCCGACAGGCGCGTCCACGCGGTGGCGTCGTATGGGGGGACATAGGACTCGAGGATCTTCGACCCACACGTGGTTCGGATCCCGTTGGTCGTGAACACGTCCTTGAGGGCGACCGGGATACCGGCAACCGGTGACTGCGGCGCCCCGGTCGACAGATAGACGTCGAGTTCCTCCGCGCGTTCGTGCGCGAGCTGCGGGGTCGGCGTCAGGTACGCCGAACGTCGTCCTCGACCGCGTCGATCCGGACGTGGCTCGAATCGAGGATGTCGGTTGCTGTGGTCTCGCCGGCCGCCAACATCGCGGACAGGTTGGCGCCCGTGCGATCGCAGAGCTCGGTCATGCGCCGGTCTCCGCGATCCGTGGCACCCGGAACCGGTCGCCGTCGCGCTCCGGCGCGTTACGAAGCGCCTCGTCGACCGGCAACGACGGCTCGACCTCGTCCTCGCGATAGACGTTCGAACGCGGGATCGGCGATGCGGTCGGCGGCACGTCCGCCGCGGCGACCTCGCCGACCCGAGCGGCAGCTTCGAGGATCTGCCCGAGCTGGGCCGCGAGCTGGGTCTTCTCCCTTTCGGTGAGCTGCAATCTCGCGAGCTTCGCGACGTGCTCGATGTCGATCTCGACCGGCATGGCCCGGGAGTCTACCGGCGGGTGCTCAGAACACCGCGTCCGGACGCATCGGCACCGGCGCGAGCACAGGCCGCCGAAGTCGCGCTGGGCAGTGTCGATACGCCGGACAACCAGGATGGCGAGGGCGGCCGCGATCGCCTGCGTCACGCCGCTGACGACGAGCCACGGCGCGAAGGCATGTGCGGCCGCCGTGAAGTCGAACATCGTCGTGATCCGCTGCTGATCGAGTCGCCGCACCTCGTCCAGCAGCTCCGGGAACACGGCAACCGCGGCGGCGATCCCCACGAGGACACCGCCGCCGAGCCACACCGCCCACCACCAGCCAACGACCGCACCCGCCTTGCGGACCGACCCCTCGGGTGTCGACCGACGATCCACCTCGAGCACGCCGAGCAGCGGCATGAAGAAGTTGGCGATCGGAATGAACCACCACCCCACCGCCCATCCAGGGCGCATCTTGAGTCCGCCATATCCCCGAGCCCACAGGTTGGCGGTCACCTGGTGCTGCCAGATCAGCCAGAGCACGATCGCAACCCACGACACCAGCGACGCGATCGACGACCACGCGGGCAGCTGGGTCCCGGACCAATACGCGGGCTCGAACGTTCCGTTCTGCGACTGCTCCGGCACATTGAGCACGAAGGTTCCGGATCGGAGCACCGACGCCGTCCACACGTCGGAGATCAACGTGAGTCCGGCCGTGACAGCAAGCGCGATCTGCAGGATCTTCGCCAGTGACCCGGGTGGGGTGAATCGATACGTCGTCGCCATCACGCCCCCCGCGCACCCTCGCGAGGAACGTCGGCTCGTCGATCGTCTCGATGCCGAGCTCCTCCGCCTTCACGAACTTGGAACCGGGATTCTCTCCCAACACGACGAACGCCGTCTTCTTCGACACGCTCGAGGACACGCGGGCTCCCGCCCCCTGTGCGATCGCCGTTGCGTCCTCGCGGGAGAGGGTTGGCAACGTGCCGGTGATCACGACCGAGAGCCCCTGGAGCGGTTTCGGCCATCGGCCGGCACCTCCCCAGCCAGACGCACCCCCGCTGCCCGCAGCTTCTCGATCAGCTGGCGGTTCTCGTCCTCGTCGAACCACTCGGCGACGGTCGCGGCGATCTCCGGCCCGATCTCGGGCACGGCGTCGATCTCATCCTCGCTTGCGCGCCGCCAGCGCGTCGATCGAGCCGAAGGCGCCCGCCAGCACCTGCGCGACATGGGTGCCGACGTGCCGGATGTTCAGGCCGACCAGCAGCCGCCAGATCGGTCGGTCCTTGGACCCCTCGATCTGTTCGAGCAGGTTCTGGATCGACTTCTCCTTGAACCCCGGGAGCTGGGCGAGCTTGTCGGCGTCGAGCGCGTAGATATCGGCCGGATCCTCGATCAAGCCTTTCTCGAGCAGCCGCATCACGGTCATGTAGCCGAGGTGTTCGATGTCCATCGCGCCACGCCCCGCGAAGTGGAACAGCCACTCGAGCCCCTGCGACGGGCAGCCGCGCTTGTTCGGGCACCGGTAGTCGGCCTCGCCCTCGGGGCGCACGAGCGGCGCGCCGCACGCGTTGCAGGTCTTCGGCATCGACCACCGGCGCGCACCCTTCTTCCGCTTGGCGAGCACCGGTCCGACGATCTCGGGGATCACGTCGCCGGCGCGCCGCGCGATCACGGTGTCGCCGACCCGCACGTCCTTGCGACGGACCTCGTCTTCGTTGTGCAGCGTCGCATACGTGACGGTCACGCCGCCGACGAAGACGGGCTCGAGTACCGCGAACGGGGTCACCTTGCCGGTGCGCCCCGTGTGCACGTCGATCGCTCGCAGCAGCGTGGTGCGCTCCTCGGGCGGGAACTTGTACGCGATCGCCCACCGAGGGGCGTGCGAGGTGCGCCCGAGTTCGCGTTGTTCGTCGGTTCGATCGACCTTGATCACCGCGCCGTCGATCTCCCAATCGACCGAGTGACGGTTCGACTCCCAGGAGGAGAGGAACGCGCGAACGTCCTCGATCGTCGCCTTCGCCTCGGTCGTCGGGGGAACCGGCATGCCCGCCTCGCTAGCCCAGGCGAGGAACGCGTGATGCGAATCGAAGGTCACACCCTCGGCCGCGCCGAAGGAATGGACCCAAAGGCGCAACGGGCGCGATGCCGTCACCTTCGGGTCCTTCTGGCGCAGCGAGCCCGCGGCGGCGTTGCGGGGGTTGGCGAACATCTTGGCTCCGGCCTCACCCAATCGCGCGTTCAGTTCCTCGAACGCCTTCACCGGCAGGTACATCTCGCCGCGGATCTCGACGACCGCGGGCGGATCGGCGAGCGCGAGGCGGCGCGGAACACCCTCGACGGTGCGGACGTTCGTCGTGATGTCCTCCCCCGTTCGGCCGTCGCCGCGGGTGGCCGCCCGTACCAAGATGCCTCGCTCGTAGGTCAGCGCACACGCGACGCCGTCGATCTTCAGCTCGCACACGAAGCCGGCCGGCTCACTGCCGAGACCCTTCACGATCCGCTCGGCCCAGGCGTCGAGCTCCTCGAACGAGAACGCGTTGTCCAGCGACAGCATCGGCGCCCGGTGCGCCACGGGCGCGAAGAGCATGGCGGGGGGAGCGCCGACGCGCTGGGTCGGCGAGTCCGGTGTGATCAGTTCGGGGAAAGCGTCTTCGAGTCGACCGAGCTCGGCGATCAGCTCGTCGTACTCGGCGTCGCTGACCTCGGGGTCATCGAGCACGTGGTACCGGTAGGCGTGGTGGTCGATCCGCTCACGGAGTTCTTCGACCCGAACCTTCGCGTCGGCGCGAGCGCGCTCGTCGCCCGCACTCATCCCGCGATCTCCACACCGCCCGCTACACCGATCCGGTCGCCGATCACGACGACCCCGCCGGCCACGCCGGGCACCCGCCGCAAGTAGTGCAGGGCCATGCCGAACCCGTCGGGCTTGGGCAGGCACGCCTGGACCCCGGCGGCGGCCGCGTCGGCGAGCATGCAGCTCTGCGCGATCACCGCCAAGCCGTCGGGCCCGGCGCCACCTTTACCGCGGCCGAGGGTCGTCGACAATCCGACACCGCGCGCCGAGGCTCAAGCACAACGGTGATCGGCTCCCCCCCGCGGCGCTTCACCGCCACCTTCATCCGCTTCTTCGCCTTGATGAAGTAGTCGCCGTCGCACGCGACGGAGACCTCGCTCATCTGATCGCCGAGGAACCGACCGACCGCGTCGACCACCGCCCCACGGAAGCTGAACATCGGCCCAACCCCGGCCGCGCTCGCCGCCGACACGACCTCCTGGACGATCGGCGGCGCGTCGGAGGCCACACGTGAGAGCGCGCGCTTGGACGTGCGGAACTCGGGGTCGCGGTGCCCGTAGGACTCCAGCTGCTCCCAGAACGACAGCGCGGCTGCTCGCGACTCCTCGGCGAAGTCCTCCGACGCCGTGATGTGCAGCATGAGGTCCTGCACCTGGATGTCGAAGGACTTCGCGCGGCGTCGCAGCAGCTTCACGCGAGGCAGTCTACGGCCGGCCGACGACGCGCCCTCAGACCGTCGAGACGATCCGGCCGCCGCCGAGCACCTCGTCGTCTCGATCGACGACCGCGCTCTGACCGGGGGCGATCGCCCGCTGTGGCGTGCGGAACGACACCTCGAACCCGGCCTCGGTCGGCGTGATCACCGCCGCCGCGCTCTCGCCGCGATATCGCACGCGGACGCCAGCCTCGAACGGGCCGTCGCTCGGGGGACCCCCGGCGACCCACGACGCCCGGTCGGCGGCGAGACCGCGCTTCGCGAGCAGCTCCTCGGCGCCGACCACGACGCGGTTGGCCGGTGCATCCACCGCAAGCACGTACAGCGGCACGCCCGCGGACACCCCGAGCCCGCGCCGCTGGCCAACCGTGAACGCGAACGTGCCGTCGTGCTCCCCCAGCACGCGACCGTCGGCGTCCACGACTTCGCCCCCTGCGTGCACGAGCGCGGGCGCCTGCTCGCGGACGAAGCCGCCGGCATCCCCGCTCGGTGCGAAACAGAGCTCCTGCGAGTCGGGTTTGCTCGCCACCGGCAGCCCGAAGCGCTCGGCCAGCGCCCGGATCTCCGACTTCTGCCGCCCGCCCACCGGGAACACCGACCGCGAGAGCTGGTCCTGTCCGAGCATATGGAGCATGTAGGTCTGATCCTTCGCCCTATCGGCACCGCGGCGAAGGTGCCAGGCACCATCGTCGGCCCGGTTCGTCCGGACGTAGTGCCCGGTTGCGACCAGGTCGATCCCCAGCTCGTCGGCCCGGCGCACGAACGCGCCGAACTTGATCTCCCCGTTGCACCGCGCGCACGGGTTCGGGGTCCGGCCGGCGTCGTGCTCGGCCACGAAATCGGCGATCACGGCTCGATCGAAGTCGCTGGTCAGATCGCAGATCTCGAACGGGAACCCGCCGACGGTCGCCACCGCGGCAGCGTCGGCCCGCGCTGCGGGCCCGCAACACCCGTGTTCGACCCCGTCGAGATGCACGAGCGACATATGGGAACCCACGACGTCGTAGCCCTGCTCGGCGAGCAGGCAGGCGGCGACGGACGAATCCACGCCCCCGGACATCGCGACCAGCACAGACGGCATCCGCCAAGGCTACCGCGACCGCCGCCGCGCCCCGCTCCCGTATCGTGGAGCCGTGATCGAGGCGCGCTTCGACGACCTGACGGGCGCGGAGCCGAGCTTCCGCATGGTGGGGCCGGCCGGCGTGCTGGAAGCACGCCGGCCGGACGAGGTTCCCGGCGTCCTCGCAGCGGCCGAACAGGCCGCCGCGAGGGGCCTGTGGGCGGCCGGGTTCGTCGCGTACGAGGCGGCGACGAGCCTCGATCCATCGCTGCGAGTCCGCGCACCCGAGCCCAGCGATCCGTTCGCCGAGCTCCCGCTCGCTTGGTTCGCGATGTTCGAGGGCCGCGAGGAGACGGTGCTGCCCGAGCCGAAGGACGATGTGCCGGCAGGCGCGGGCTGGCAGCCGTCGACCTCTCGGAGCGACTACGACACCGCGATCACGAGGATCCGCCAACTCATCGCCGCGGGCGAGACCTACCAGGTGAACTACACCCTGCGGCTCCGGGCGCGTCTCGAAGGCGACGCCCGCGGCCTCTACCGGGACCTGTGCTACGCCCAACGGGGCGCCTACGGCGCGTACATCGACGCGGGCGCCTTTCGAGTGTTGTCCGCCTCTCCCGAGTTGTTCTTCCGCATCGACGGGGATCGGATCCGGACCACACCGATGAAAGGCACCGCGCCGCGCGGCCGCTGGCTCGCCGAGGACGAGGCGATACGCGAGCGCCTCGAGGCGTCGCTGAAAGATCAGGCGGAGAACGCGATGATCGTGGACCTCCTGCGCAATGACATCGGACGGATCGCGAAGGAGGGCACGGTGGTGTGGCACGACGTCTTCGCCGCCGAGCGCTACGAGACCGTCTGGCAGCTGACCTCCACGGTCGAGGCCACCGTACGACCGGACCGATCGCTCCTCGACGTGTTCCGCGCGCTGTTCCCGTGCGGCTCGGTCACCGGGGCACCCAAGGTCTCGACGATGGGCATCATCGCCGACCTCGAGCAGGACCCGCGGGGCGTCTACTGCGGGACCGTCGGCTACCTGGCGCCGGCGGGCGCGCCCGGCCCTCGAGCGAGGTTCAACGTGGCGATCCGCACCGTGGTCGCCGATGAGGACGGACACGCCGTCTACGGCACCGGCGGTGGGATCACATGGGACTCGCAGGCCACCGCCGAGTACGACGAAACGGTCGCCAAGGCTCGGGTGCTGACCGCGCGTCGGCCCGCGTTCCGCCTGATCGAAACGCTCGCCCACAACCCGGAGACCGGCTACCGTCGCCTCGCGGAGCACATGGCACGGCTCCGCGACTCGGCGACGTATTTCGGCATCGCGCTCGACGAGGGAGGCATCGAGCGCGCGCTTGCGCAGGAGGCGGCGCGGTTCCCGGCGAAGATCGCACGGGTCCGGCTGCTCGTGGATCACCGCGGGCAGGTCGAGTCCGCCGCGGCGCCCATCGCGCCGCTCGCCCAGCCGGTGCGACTGGCGATCGACCGGGACCATCCTGTCGACCCCGCCGATCCGTTCCTCTTCCACAAGACAACGCTGCGATCGCGGTACGAGGACGCTGCCGCGCGCTTCCCCGACGCCGACGACGTCGTGCTCGTGAATACCCGGGGTGAGATCACCGAGACGACGCGCGCGAACCTCGCGGTCAAGCTCGACGGACGATGGGTGACCCCGTCACTCGACTGCGGACTGCTCCCAGGCTGCGAGCGGGCCGCCCTGCTCGCAGACGGCACGCTGCGAGAGGCGACCGTGGCGATCGAGGCGTTCGAACACGCCGACGAGATCGCGTTCCTCGGGTCGACGCGCGGCTGGTACCGCGCGGAACGTGTGTGATCGCGCTCAGTCCTCGCCCGCGCGGTCAGGCACCGCGAACGGTCGCATCGTGGACGCATCGAGCGGACAGGCGCACAGCGGACACCGCGGCGGTTCCTCGTAGACGAGGACGGCGCGCTCGCAGTATGGGCAATCGCCCATGCGCATCGGCGGGGGTTCGGAGAGATCGTTCGGCATCTGGGTGCCCACTCGGGGGGAGCGGTCTCCCAACGCATCGGAGCACCCTCGGACCACCTTGAACTCGGCTGCGGAGCAACCGACCTTCGCCGAACGCGATGTGACCGCAAGGCTTAACCGACCCCGCGAACGCCGACGGGCCCCTCGCACCGGCGAAGGGCCCGTCGTTCAGACTGCGCTGCAGGTCAGGCGGCCTCGGACCTGGATTTCCTCTTGCCGCGCGGGACGTACTGGTGGACGGGTTCGTGTTGCCAGCAGTACTTCCACTTGCTGTAGATCGAGAGCCTCGTTTCGCACCCCGACTCTGCACACACTCGCCCTGCGGCGTACGTCTTATTCGGTCTCGGAAGGTTCCGGACGGACGCCCCCCTGAACCTGTCGTCCGACATGCCGTCTCACATCCTTTCCCGTCGGGCCGGATGCGGGCTCCCGGCCCTGTGTACCCATTTCGAACGGCACCGGCGTCCGGTTCATTCCCGAGTAGGGCGGACCGAGCGCAAAGCGTCACCCGTTCTGTGCCACGGTAGGGGCCAGGTGTGACACTCGTGTGTCGGCGAGATAGCGGGTGTGTGAACGCGGCCGGCCGCTGAACGCCGTTCAGCCGCCGAACCGCGGATCGCGTTTCCCCAGGAAGGCAGCCATGCCCTCCCGTTGGTCGGCTGTGCCGAACAACGCGAGGAACGCTTCGCGTTCCGTTCGGATCCCGGCGGCGCCCGGCGTGTCGCTCGCGGCGGCGATCGCGGCCTTGGCAGCGGCGAGCGCCAGCCTGGGTCCGCGAGCGAACCGGCGCGCATCGGTCACCGCCGCCGGGTAGACCTCGTCGGCCGGGAGGACACGCTCAGCCAAGCCGAGCGATGCGGCTTCCTCGGCAGGGATGAACCGTCCGCTGTAGACGAGCTCGCGGGTGCGACCGGGACCCACCAGACGCACGAGCCGCTGTGTGCCTCCGGCTCCCGGGATCACGCCGAGCGTGATCTCCGGCTGGCCGAGGGTCGCGTCGTTGGCCACATACCGCAGATCGCAGGCGAGCGCCAGCTCCATGCCGCCGCCGAGCGCATAGCCGTTCACCGCAGCGATCGAGACGATGCCGATCGACTCGAGGAGATCGCACGCATCGCCGAGCGCATCGACCGACGGCCGCACCTCCTCGGGCCCCCAGGTCGCCATGGCCTTGATGTCGGCGCCGGCGGCAAAGATCCTCGGACCGCCCCACACGACGATCGCACCGACGTCATCGCGGCGATCTGCCTCGCGGACCGCTTCCTGGAGCGCTCGGCCAAGGACAAGGTCGATCGCGTTCGCCGGTGGGTGGTCCAGACGGATCACCCCGACACCGTCGTCGACCTCCAGCCGCACATGCTCGCCCATCGCGCGAAGCCTACCGGTCGGTGAGCGCGCCGGCGGCGGCGAGCGTCGCGCGGAGACCGTCGGACAGCGAGGTCCGCCGCACCCCGAACGCAGCCGCCGCGTCGGGCGCGTCGGCCCGGCTCGCCATCGCGAAGAACGACGTGGCAACGGCGTCCATCGGCTCGCCCACCAGCGTCGTGAAGGCGGCGGCGGCGGCCTGGCCGTCTGCGTGCGAGGGTCTGACGTCGTCATCCCGGAGCGTGGCGACGAGGGCGTCAGCTGTCACGACGTCTGGCCCTTCGATCCCCCACGTGCCGTGGACGGGCTCGGCATGGTCGTCGATCGCCGCGATCACGGCGGCGAGATCCTCCGCGTATGTCGGCGCGAGATCCTGTGTACCCGGCCCGCACACGATGGGCGGCGTGGCTGCCGCTCCCTCCACCAGGGCCGAGAACCACAGACCGCCCAGGCCGTAGACGTGGGTGGATCGGACGATCGCAAACTCGATATCGCTGGTGGCGAGGGCTTCCTCGGCGAGCCCTTTCGCGCGCAGGAAGGGATGCGTGTGCGTCACCTCGGCGCCGGGGACCGATACGAAGACGAGGCGGCGGGTGCCCGCTTCCCGCGCGGCATCGATCGCCACGAGCACCGACCCGTGGTTCGCCCAATACAGCTCATCCGGGGACGGCTGCAAGGGTCCGCCGACCAGGTGTACGAGCGTGTGGCACCGCGGCAGGATCTCGGCGAGCTCGTCGGCCTGGCGACCTGGGCGGACGGCCACCTTCGCCCCGAGCTGCCGCAGCGGCTCGGCCGCCTCCGGCCGCCGCACCGTTGCACGCACCTCGTCACGTGCGAGCAGCGCTTTGACGACTGCGTGCCCCACGACGCCCGAGGCGCCCGTCACCAACACCGTCACGCGCCCAGGCTAGCCGAGGCCTCGCGCGAAGCTGCGCCATGGACGCTGGCTCGGCACGGCGTGGCCGTGCTCGAGTGGGCGTGCCACGAGCTCTGCATCGCCCCGCCCTTAGCTGCCGAACTCTTGCACCTGCAAGGTGCTGCTACACTCCGCGCGATGTCCGCCACCGCGCTCGAATACGCCGACGTCCTCGAACTGCTGCGCAGCAAAGGGCTCCGGATGACACCCCAGCGTCGCGCGATCGTCGCCGAGGTGATGCGGACGAACGGTCACATCGCGCCCGCCGCGATCGCCCGCAAGGTCGAAGGCGATATGCCCGGCGTGAACCCCTCGACGGTCTATCGCACCCTCACGCTGCTCGAGGAGGTCGGCGTCCTGCAGCATTCTCACCTCGAGTCTGGCGCCGAGTACCACAAGACCGACGAGGCGGAGCACGTGCACCTGACCTGCCACCGGTGCGGTCGCGACGACGAGCTCTCGATCGCAGAGGCGGGGAAGCTCGGCCGCCTGATCCACCAGCACCACGGTTTCGTTGCGGACCTGACGCACTTCGCGATCACTGGGCTCTGCAGCGAGTGCGCGGCCGCAACCGCCTAGTGCAGATCGAAACCGACGTCGGGCACAGACATCCGGCTCCGGAGGGTCGAGACCACGTAGGCGACGACGAACAGGCCGGACGCCGTCAGCACGACGGTCGCACCCGATGGCCAGTCGAGGTAGTACGAGAGGTACACCCCCACGAAGCCGCAGACGGCTCCCGTCACCACCGCGATCCACAACATCCGGTGGAAGCTGTCGGTCAGCAGCCGCGCGATGACCGGTGGGATCACGAGCATCGCGGCGATCAGGATCACCCCGACGACGCGCATCGTCACGGTGATCGTCGAGGCCAAGATCAACGCGAGCAGCAGATCGACCCACGAGGTGCTGACGCCCGAGACCTCTGCCACGTCCGGATCGAACGTCGAGAACAGCATCTGGCGGTAACGAAAGAAGACCACGAGTGCGCTCGCGATCGCCACCACAGCCACCAACAGGACGTCGCGCGAGGTCACCCCCAAGACATTGCCGAACAGCAGCGCGTCGGAGAGCCGGTTGAAACTGCCGACGGACACGATCACGATGCCGACGGCGAACATCGCGGACGTGATCACGCCGATCGCGGCATCGGCGCCGATCGTGCGCTTGCGCGACACGCCGTTGATCAGGATCGCCGCCACGACGCCGATCGCAAAGGCGCCGGCGAGCGCGTTCAGGCTGAGCGCGATCGCGATCGCCGCGCCGCCGAAGACAGCATGCGACAGCCCGTGGCCGATGTAGCTCATCCCCCGGAGCACGACGTAGGTGCCCACGAGTCCACAGAGGGCGCCCGTCAAGACGGCGACCCAGATCGCGTTCCGGAAGAAGTCATACGCGAACGGCTCGAGGAGCGTTCGCATCGCTCAGGCCCCCTCACGCAGGGTGGTCATGGTGCCCCTCGCGCAGCGGCACGACCGTGCCGCCGTCCACATCCCAGTCCGGATACTGCTCGATGACCACCGGCATGCCGCCGTGGGTCAGCACTTCGAGCGGCGCGCCATAGGTCCGCTCGAGCACATCGCTTGTCAGCACCGTGCGTGGCGACCCGGACGCGATCACCTCGCGGTTCAGGCACATGATCGACGGCAGGTGCGCGGCGATCCCGTTCAGGTCGTGGGTCGTCAGCACGATGGCGAGCCCGTCGTGGTGCAACTCGTGGATCAGGTGCATCACATCGTGACGGGTCCGCACGTCGACGCCGGAGGTCGGTTCGTCCAGCAGGAGCAGGGCTCGGACGCCGGAGCATCGCACGCGCCACGAACACCCGTTGCTGCTGCCCGCCGGACAGCTCGCGGATGTGCCGGTCGCCGAGCCCGCCCAGCCCGAGGCGTTCCAGCGCTTCGTCGGCCTCGGCGCGCTCGCGCGCCGTCGACCATGGGAGTCGCCGCCCGTCGATGCGCGCCATCAGCACGGCTTCGCGAACGGTGATCGGGAAGTACCAGTTCACCGTCTCGACCTGCGGCACGTAGCCGATCGACGCGTCCTGACGTCGGCGCACCGAGCCCGCGATCGGAGCGACGGCGCCCGCGATCGTCTTCAGCAGGGTCGATTTCCCTGAGCCGGAGGGACCGACGATCCCGACGAAGTCCCCGGGCCGCAAGGTGAGATCGACGTTGACCAGCACAGGCTCATGCCCGTACCGACACGTCACGCGGTCGAGCGCGATCAGCGGAGCCTGCGGATCAGCGGTAGGTGACAGTGGAGCCCTCCTGCACGTTGGCGACGTCGAAGGATTCCAGCGGCTTCACGTCGCCGCCGAGCGCGCCCATGAAGGTGATGAAGTCCGAGGTCATCAGGCCGAGGTACGAATGGTCTGGGTCGCCGTTCTCGCCGGGCAGATCGTCGTCACGCAGGTCGTCCACGTAGGTCGCCCCCGTCTCGGAGGCGATCTGCTGGAGCACGGGGCTCGGGAACACCTCAGAGCCGAAGATCGCCGGCACGTGTTCGGCGTTGATCTGATCGATCAGCGCGGCCACGTCCTGGGGCGTGGGGTCGGCGAAATCCGACGGTTGGATCGCGCCGATGATCTGCCAGCCGTACTCCCGGGCGAAGTAGGGGAACGAGTCGTGATAGGTGAGGAGCTTACGGTTCGCAGGCGGCACCGTGGCAGTGACCTTCCGCACGAGAGCATCGAGCTGATCGATCCGCTTCGCGAACGCCTCCTCGTTCGCCGCAAAGGCGGCGGCGTGCCCGGCGTCGAGCGTCGAGAGTTGATCCCGGACGATCTCGGCGTATCGCTTCGCGTACAGGGGGTTGGTCCAGAGGTGTGGGTTCGGATCGCCCGCGTCGCGCGGGAACGAGAAGTCGTAGATGTACTCGTCGGGTGTGATCGTCTGCTCACCAAGGGCGACGATCGGCACGCCGTCGCGGACGTTCGACACTGCGAGCTCCCGGGTCGGCTCTTCGAGATGCAGGCCGTTCATGAAGACGACGTCGGCTTGGGCGAGCACCGCGGCGTCGGACGGCGCCGGCTCGAACGTGTGGCTGTTGGTGCCCTCCGGGACGATACCGGTGACGCACACATCCGTGCCGCCCACGTTCTGGACGATGTTGGTGATGGGCGACACGGTCGTCACCACGCGGAGCCCGCACGACGCATCGTCGGCCGACGCCCCCTTCGACGAGCAGCCGGCGGCGAGCGTCATCACAACGAGCACCCAGATCACGAGCCGCGCCTGCACGATCCCTCCCGAGGCCGCTCCTCCGCGGCCAGGCGGGCATCGTACCCGCTTACTGCAAGCTCTTGCAACTACAGGTAGATGCGGAAGCGTTTGCTCTCAGAAGGCAGGGGTCTCGCGCCAGGTGCCGAAGACACCTTGCAGCGTCCTCGTCACCTCCCCCCCCGTGCACCCCGCCCGCGCGCACTCGACCAACGGGATGATCAGCTCGACAGCTGGATCGGCCGCGGCCGCAGCGAGCGCGTCGAGGGCGCTCGCTGCGAGGGCATCGTCTCGATCGGCGCGCGTGCGTTCGATCGCCGCCACCTGTGCGCGCTCGGTCGCCATCGGGATCTCGAGGATCTCCAAGGGCGACTCGTCGGTGTCCGCGAAGGCGTTCACGCCCACCTGGACGAGGTCCCCTGTCTCGAAGCGTCGCTGCTCGTCGAACGCCGCCTCTGCGATCCGCTGGGTGAACCAGCCGGTCTCGACGCCGCGCAGCGCTCCTTCCAAGATCGACCCGTCGCCGAGCGCCTCGATCTCGGCCAGCTCCTCCTCGGCGAGGCGCTCGGTCTCGTCGGTGAGCGCCTCGACGAGGTAGGACCCGCCGAGCGGGTCGGCGACGGCCGGCAGCCCGGTCTCGTGCGCGATGATCTGCTGTGTCCGCAGCGCAAGGGTCGCGGCCTCCTCGGTCGGGAGCGCGAGCACCTCGTCGAGCGCGTTCGTATGCAGTGACTGCGTGCCGCCGAGCACCGCCGCGAGCGCCTCGATCGCGGTGCGCACGACGTTGTTCATCGGCTGCTGCGCGGTGAGCGACACGCCCGCCGTCTGCGTGTGGAAGCGCAAGCGCTGCGCCTCCGGCGTGCGCGCGCCGTAGCGGTCGCGCAACCATCGCGCCCAGATCCGCCGGGCCGCTCGGAACTTCGCGACCTCCTCGAACAGGTCGATATGCGCGTCAAAGAAGAACGACAGCCGCGGCGCGAACGCGTCCACATCGAGGCCGCGCTGTTGCCCGAGTTCGACGTACGCGAACCCGTCGGCGAGGGTGTACGCGAGCTCCTGGACGGCCGTCGAACCCGCCTCGCGAATGTGATACCCGGACACGCTGATCGGGTGGTAGCGCGGCGTGTGCCGCGTGCAGAACGCCAGCAGGTCGCCGATCAGCCGCAGGTGCGGCCGCGGCGGAAACAACCATTCCTTCTGCGCGGTGTACTCCTTGAAGATGTCGGTCTGCAGCGTGCCCCCGAGCCGCTCCCATGCGACGCCTTGGCGCTCGGCCGCCGCGAGGTAGCACGCGAACAGCCAGGGGGCCGGTCCGTTGATCGTCATGGAGACGGTGACCTCGTCCAGGGGGATCCCGGCAAAGAGCCGTTCGGTGTCATCGAGGGAGGCGACCGCAACGCCACAGCGTCCCACCTCGCCTTCGCTGCGCGGATCATCCGGGTCCAGCCCCATCAGGGTCGGCATGTCGAACGCGACCGACAGACCCGTTTGGCCACGCTCGAGCAGCAGCCGGAACCGCTCGTTCGTCTCGGCAGGCGTGCCGTAGCCGGCGAACTGCCGCATCGTCCACAGGCGGCCGCGGTACATCGAGGCGTACGGGCCCCTCGTGAACGGGAAGACGCCGGGTACCTCGGTTGCGGCTGGGTCGGCGGGCGGACCGTACACGGGCTCGAGCGGGAGCCCCGATCGCGTGGTGTGCGTCTGGCTCCCGACGGTATCGACCATGCATGGTCCTCCGTCTGCGAGCCTACTCCTCAGCCGCGATCAAGCGACGCAGTTCGTCGGCGGCCGCGTAGGGGTCGATCGTGCGGTCGCGGAGCCTCGCCGCAAGGTCGCCGTCGGGGGCGAGCGCGCGGGCGGTCGATGCACGGAACACCGCCGCCGCGAGCGTCTCGACCTCGCGCACCGCGCGGCTCGCTCGCTTGCGCTCGAGCGCACCCGAGGCCTCGAGGTGGGTCCGATGTCGCGCGATCGCGAGCCAGAGTTCAGCCACGCCCTCCCCGTCAGTCGCCGTCGTCGCGAGGATCGGTGGTTCCCAGTCGCTTGTCGCACCGAGGTGGAGCATCTGGTGCAACTCTCGCTGGACCTCGGCCGCCCCGTCACGATCGGCCTTGTTGACGACGAACACGTCGGCGACCTCCAGGATCCCGGCCTTCGCCATCTGCACCGCGTCGCCGAGACCCGGGGCGAGCACGACGAGCGCACTGTCGGTCGCCGCCGCGACCTCGATCTCGGCCTGACCGACCCCGACGGTCTCGACGATCACGAGGTCGTAGCCGGCGGCGTCCAGGATCCGCACCGCCTCTGGGGCCGCGAGCGCCATCCCGCCCAGGTGTCCGCGCGTGGCCATCGACCGGATGAAGACGTCGGGGTCGGTCGCGTGCTCCTGCATCCGCACGCGATCGCCGAGCAGCGCGCCCCCGGTGTACGGCGACGTCGGATCGACAGCGAGCACGGCGACGCGGCGGCCCTCACGACGAGCGATCCGAACGAGTGCGGTTGCGAGCGTCGACTTCCCAACCCCCGGCGCGCCGGTCAGCCCGATCGTCACGGCGGAACCGGTGTTGGGGTACAGCCGCGCGGACAGGTCGGCAAGATCGGGAGCCCCGTCCTCGACGAGCGAGATCGCGCGCGCCACCGCACGCGGCTCTCGTGCGAGCACCCCCTCGACCAGCGTCGGCATGTCCATCGTCTGAGCCTACCGAGCCGGGTCCGCGGACGTGAGAACCGCACCCGGGATCGCGTCGAGCGCTTCGCGCAGCGATCGACAGTACGACCGCTGCGCGACGAGCGCCGGGTCGTCCGTCGTGGCCACACGGGAGGCGAGCATCGCAAGGTCGATCTGCTCGTGCTGGAGCCGCGCGAGCAGGGTCGCCGCCGGCGCCCCTGCACGCTGGCGCATCGCGGCCACCGCGGCGCGGCGGCGGCGGGGAGACCGGATCGTGGCGAGTTCATCGGGGCGAAGACCCTCGCCGCCCACCTCGGCGGCGAGGGCGTCGGCGAGCCACCGCTCCTCCCTGCGGCGGGCGAGCCGCAACGCGAGCACGACGAACAGCAGCAACGGCAGTCCTTTGACAGCGAGACCCAGGGTCACGAACAGCCATCCGGCACCCTCGACGGGACCCGACGGCCCGATCCGCAGCAGCGGAGCGTTCCAGACGACGTGACCGGCCACAGCAAGCGCGACGATCCCACCGGCGACCACGAGGCGCTCGCGGAGCGGCGCCGGCTCACGCCGGGAAACGACGACGCCCACCGCCATGCCGATCAACCCGGTGTAGAGGACGTGACCGTACAGGCCACTGGACAGGACTCGGACGTAGAACCCCTGCAACACGCCGGCGGGCGTCCCCCCGAATCCCGCCATGAAGTAGATAACGTCCTCGACCACGGCGAACCCGAGCCCGCAAAGCGCCCCGTAGACGAAGCCATCCATCGCGTCGTCGATCTCGTCGCGCACGATCAGGTACAGCAGCACGATCCCCGCGCCCTTCAGGAACTCCTCGATGATCGGCGCTGTCAGCGCGGGACCCCAGCGTTGCGCTGCCTCGGGGCCGATCACCTGCGCGAGGGCCTCGTTCCACCCGCCGCTGTCGAGCGCCAACGCGGTGGCCGCGAACGCGCCCCACAGGAACGCCGCGATCGCGACCGACCACGGTTCACGTTCGTACAGATCCAGGTAGTAGATCAACAAGAACAAGGGCGCGGCGTAGAGAGCGAGCAGCACCCACGACAGGGCCCATCCGGACCGTGAGATCGAGGACAGCTGGCCGAGCGCCGTGGACATCCGAACCATCCCGTACGCCAGGAACGCCACGAACACCCAGAACGCCGGTTGGCGAGGCTGGAAGAGCGAGCGGTGGTGCAGCGCGCGGTGGCCCGAGCTCACGCCTGGACCTCCGTCGTATCGAGCATCCGCGCCACGTCGGCGGCGATCGTCGCGAGGGCTCCTTGGGGGGCGGCGGCGTCGAAGACGACGGCCCGGCTGGCTCCGCTGGCCGCGACCACCACGCCTTCGATCGCTACTCCGTCATCCGTCACGCCCACATACCCAACCCGTACGGCCGGGACACCCCCGGCGATCGTGGTGTAGGCGGGTTCACCGATCGTCACCTGGACGAGCGACGGCCGCAGCACCTGCTCGACGTAGGTTGCGGCGACGCCTGCGGGACCGGTGTACGCGGGCGGCGCGGCGTAGATGTCGAGCACGGCGGGCCCCCGGTGCAGGCGCGCCCACCCTTCGCTCGAGGCGACCAGATCCCACCCGGTGGCGGGGTGCACTCGCACCCCGTCGATCGCGACCGCCGCCGGCGCCGATCCGGGTCCCGCGACGGCGTGGCCCCCGAGCACGAGCCCCAGCACGAGGGCGACGAGCACGATCGCCGGCAGCCATCGTCGTTCACGGACGCGTTGGGCAGGCGCCTCGTCGGGGCGAACCGGGGTCGTGCCGTTGGCCGCCATCCTTACCTCGCCGAGAGCAACAACGAGATGCGCCGCACGGTGGGCAGCCGCCGGACGAGTCCGTGGATCCTGATCCGGCGTCCAATGAGGTCACGGACGACGACCCGGCCCTCAGCGTGCGCGACGTCGGGGAGCCCGAACCGCAACGGCGCGGCGGCGAGCTCGAGGAGTCCGCCGCTCGTCGCGTGCACCACGACCTCGGCCCACGGGTCTTCCCCATCGTGCACCAGGATCGTGCCTGGTTCCCCAACAGCACCCGGGAGAAGCTGCACCGTGATCGCGAGGCCGGCGTCGGTCGCCACCAGCGCGACGGCCTCGCGTCGTGTGATCAGGCGAGCACGGCCGGGGTCGCGTTCGAGATTGGCGGCTAGCAGTCCGTCCACGAGATCCCGGAAGCCGGCGTGGTCGTGCGACTCGATCACGCCCACGGGTTCACGACGACCTTGGTGGCCTCTCGCCGGTCGAACGCCGCATAGCCCGCTGCGATCTCGGCGAGGGGGATCCGGTGGCTCACGAGCGGGAGCGGATCGATCCGTCCGTCGGCCACCGCGGCCATGGTCTCCTCCCATACCGCATGCACGGGGGTCTCCCCGGCGAACCGCAAGTCGAGGCCACGGATCCACGCCACGCCGAGCTGCTGCTCGACGACCTCAGCCGTGTACATGCCGACGATCACGACCCGGCCGCCGCGGCGGACGATCTCCAAGCACGACTCGTAGGCCTCGGGAGCACCGACGGCGTCCACCACGACGTCGGCCCCGCGACCGTCCGTCTCGTGGGCGAGCGCCATCTCCGCGCTCACAGCGGTGAGATCGACGATGGACACGCCGATCGAGGCGGCGAGCGCGAGCCGAGCCGGATCGCGATCGATCACGAACACGCGACGGACTCCCGCATCGCGCAGGCTCATCGCGGTGCAGTACCCGACGGGCCCGGCGCCCACGACGGCCACGACGTCGTCCGGGCCCGCGGCTGCGAGCGACATCGCGTATCGGCCGGTGCTCGCTACGTCACCCACGAACAACGCGCGCTCGTCATCGACCTCGACCGGAACCGCGAGCAGGTTCACGTCGGCGACCGGCACCCGCACGTACTGGGCCTGCGTTCCGTCGAGGTCGCCGCCGAACGGCCCCCCGCCCAAGATCGCGTGCTCGTCGCAGAGGCCCGTCTGTCCGGCTCGACAGAACCAGCAGGAGCCGCACGCGATATGGAACGAGGTGACGACCCGCTCGCCGGGTTCGATCCGATCGACCGCCGTCCCGATCGCCTCGACGACGCCGACGGCCTCGTGGCCCATCACCGATCCTGCGCTCATGGGCGCCTTTCCGTGGAAGAAATGGAGGTCCGATCCGCAGATCGCTGCGCGAGTGACACGCACGACCGCGTCGGTCGGCGCGACCACGACCGGATCCGGGACGTCGGCCACCCCCACCACGCCGGGCTCGTGGAAGACGGCGGCGCGCATCACTCGTCCTGGTACTGGGTGTCGACGTTGTTCGTCAGGGCGACGAGCTCGTTCGCCGCCTTCACGTACCGGACGATCGTCGGCAGATCGCCACGGACACGGAGCTTGCCCTGCATCATCCCTTTGATCGGGTCGAGATCGCCCTGGACGACGTCTTTCCACCGCGAGAAGGGCGCCGCGATCGTATAGGCGGCGCCGGCGGCCTCCGCCTCGCTGATCACGTTGCCCGCCCGGCACGTTCCGTGCCAGAGATCGAGGTAGCCGTAGATATCCTCGGGTACGCCGCGGTCGGGCTCCGCCATGATGCGGAAGGCGATATCGCCCTCCCAGTCGGACGCCACGTCGCGGTACTGCTCGGAGGCGTTGATCTCGACCGTGAAGGCTTCGAACCACGCCTGCGACGCGAACATCGGCACGGCGACGCCCCCTCTCGATGGAACCGACCGACCCAGGATACGGAACCGACCCGTTAGCGCGACCAGAGGATCAGCACGATCCCGACGGTGTTGAACGCCATGTGCGCCGCCACGTTGGCGACCAGGTTCCCACGCCGTTCGTAGATCCAGGCGAGGGCGACGCCGGTGAACACCATGATCGTCTGGAGCAGCATCGTGTCCTGCCAGGCGGCAGGCACGTAATGGACCAGACCGAACACGAACGCCGACACGAGCGCCCCGATCCAGAATCCGTGGCGGTCGCGGAGGCTCCGGAACAGAACCCCTCGGAAGAACAGCTCTTCGGCGATCGGGGCGACGACCACCGCGAGGAGGACCGAGGCGACCACCTGCGCGGTGTCGAGATGTTGCGGCAGCTGTTCTGGCGTCGTCGCATCCTTGCCCGACACTGCCGCGAACAAGATGGTCAAGGGGATCGCCACGACGAGGGCGATGATCGGATACAGCAGCAAGCCGGCGATCGCTCCGAACGCTCCGTCCCTGCCTCTGCCGGTGAAGAAGACTCCGACCCGGTCTCGCCACCCCTGGTGCCACCGTTCGAGCCAGAACAGCATGAACGCCAACCATGCGATGTCGCTGACGAGGGCCGCGGTGACCGTCGCCGGATCCTCCGACGATGTGATGCCGAGGACGGCGAACGCGATCCCGGCCACGACCAGCTGGGCGAGCACGAGATTGGTAACAACGCCCACCAACACCGCCCGACCGAACGACCAATCCACCGCCGGCAAACCCTGGGGGCCCGGGCCTGGACCCTCGGGCTCGAGCGGGGCGTCGGCGCGACCCACGTCTGGCATCGGGGGGAGGTCGCCGGGCGTGGGTGGTGGTGGCGGCGGCGGTTCGGGCATCATCGCGCTGCCGCCGGATCGGGCACGATCACGGCGTCGCCGTCGCGCCGGACCTCGGCACCGAGGTTGCGGAGTTTCCCCTCGGCGTTCTCGTAGCCACGGTCGATGTGGTGTACCTCGGCGATCTCGGTCTCGCCGTCGGCGCAGAGCGCGGCGATGACGAGCGCCATCCCGGCCCGGATGTCGAGCGCGCGGACCGGGGCGGCGGATAGCTGGGGCACGCCCCGGATCACCGCGTGGTGGCCCTCCGTACGGATATCCGCGCCCATCCGCTGCAGCTCGCCCACGTACAAGAACCGCCCCTCGAAGACGTTCTCGGTCACGATGCTCGTGCCGTCGGCGACCGCGAGCATCGCGAGCAAGATCGGCTGGAAATCGGTGGCGATCCCCGGGTACGGGAGCGTCACGAAATCCATCGCGCGGGCCCGCGTCGCCTGGTGAACGCGGAGTCCGTCGTCCGTGACCGCGATATCCGCCCCGGCGTCGGCGAGCTTCGTCAACAGCAACTCGAGGTGCTCCGGCCGAGCGTTCGGCACCGTCACGTCGCCCAGTGTGGCGACGGCCGCCGCCGCCCAGGTGCCCACCTCGATCCGGTCGGGCACGGTCGCATGCTCGGCGCCGTGAAGCTCGTCGACCCCTCGATCTCGATCGTGCTCGACCCGGCGCCGTCCACCTCAGCGCCCATCGAACGAGGAACAGGGCAAGGTCGGCGATCTCTGGTTCGCGCGCTGCGTTGTCGATCACCGTGGTGCCGCGCGCGAGCGACGCCGCGAGCAGGAGGTTCTCGGTGGCGGTGACGCTCGGGTAGTCCAACGTGATCGAGGCGCCGTGGAGATCGGGCGCCTCCGCCACCAGATAGCCGTGCTCCGCGTGGAACCGGGCGCCCATCCGTTCGAGGCCTCGCACGTGCAGGTCGACGGGACGAGCACCGATCTCGTCCCCGCCGGGCAGCGCCACCCGGGCTCGTCCGCACCGCGCGAGGAGCGGCCCGAGGACGACGATCGACGCGCGGATCTGCCTGACCAGCTCGTGCGGCGCCTCGAAGCCGGAGACGTCGCTGGCATCGAGCGTGGCAATGCCCCGGCCGAGTTCCACCCGGACGCCGAGGTGCTCGAGCATCTGGGCCATGACCGCGCAGTCCCGGATCCGCGGCACGTTTGTCACCACGCTGCGACCCGGCGCCAGCAACGAGGCAGCCATGAGCTTGAGGGCGGAGTTCTTCGCGCCCGACACCTCGACGGTGCCGGCCAGACGCGCGCCCCCGGTTACGAGGAGGCGATCCATGGCCCGATGGTACCCCGTGTCGGAGACCGGCCCGCTCAGCCGACCAGCTTGATACGAGCCATCGCCTTGGCGATCTCGCCCTTCGCAAGGCCGTTGGTGTCCTCGGCGACGCGGTTCTCCCACTCTTCGACGCGGTGCCGGGCGGCTTCAAGGTCGATCTCGTCTTCGAGCTCCGCATGGGAGGCCAAGACGTCGGCGCGTGTCACGCCGTCGTGCGTCGATACGTGAAGGAACCCGCCATCAACGATGGCCTTGGTTTCGCCCGTATCGCGGAGCATGCGCAACGGCCCGATCGCGAGCTGCACGAGCAAGGGTGCGTGCCCCGCGAGGATGCCGACCTCACCCTCGACCCCTCGCGCGATCAGTTCCTGGACCTCGCCGGCCCAGACCTCTCGCTCCGGCGTCACGATGTGCACCTCGAGCGGCACTAGGCCGCCTCCATCTGCTTGGCCTGCTCGACTGCCTCCTCGATCCCGCCGACGAGGAAGAACGCCTGCTCGGGGAGGTCGTCGTAGTCACCGTCGCACAACCCCTTGAACGACGTGATCGTCTCGTCGATGGGCACGTACTTCCCGGGGATCCCCGTGAATTGCTCGGCCACGAAGAAGGGCTGCGACAGGAACCGCTGGATCTTTCGGGCCCTCGACACGATCACCTTGTCCTCCTCGGCGAGTTCGTCCATGCCCAGGATCGCGATGATGTCCTGCAGGTCCTTGTAGCGCTGCAGGATCTCCTGCACGCGACGCGCGGTCGAGTAATGGTCCTCGCCGACATAGCGCGGGTCGAGGATCCGCGATGTTGAGTCGAGCGGGTCGACCGCCGGGTAGATCCCGAGAGACGCGATGTCGCGCGACAACACCGTCGTGGCGTCGAGGTGCGCGAACGCGGCGTGCGGCGCCGGGTCGGTCAGGTCGTCGGCGGGCACGTAGATCGCCTGGAGCGACGTGATCGACCGACCACCGGCTGAGGTGATCCGCTCCTGCAGGTCGCCCATCTCGCTCGCGAGGTTCGGCTGGTAGCCGACCGACGAGGGCATCCGTCCGAGCAAGGTCGAGACCTCGGATCCCGCCTGCGTGAACCGGAAGATGTTGTCCACGAACAACAGCACGTCCTTGTGTTCCACATCGCGGAAGTACTCGGCCATCGTCAGCGCCGACAAGGCGACCCGCAGGCGCACGCCGGGCGGTTCGTCCATCTGGCCGAACACGAGCGCCGTGTTCGCGATGACGCCGGATTCCGTCATCTCGATGAACAAGTCGTTGCCTTCGCGGGTGCGCTCGCCGACACCGGCGAACACCGACACGCCACCGTGTTGTTGCGCCTGGCGGCGGATCATCTCTTGGATGATGACGGTCTTGCCGACCCCGGCGCCGCCGAACATCCCGATCTTGCCGCCCTGTACGTACGGCTCGAGCAGGTCGATCACTTTGATCCCGGTCTCGAGCATGGTCTTCTTGGGCTCGAGGTCGGCGAAGGCCGGCGACTCGCGATGGATCGCCCACCGATCGGATGCGTGGATCGTCGAGGCGTCGGCATCCAACGGCTCGCCCAGCACGTTGTACACATGGCCGAGCACGCCCTCGCCGACCGGCACGGTGATCGGTGCCCCGGTGTTTCGGACCGCGGCACCGCGCACCAACCCGTCCGTCGGCTTGAGCGCCACCGCCCGGATCGACGAATCGCCGATGTGCTGGGCGACCTCGCACGTGATCGTCGTCGTGGTGCCCCCCATCGTGACGTCCACCTGGAGCGCGTTGTTGATCTCGGGAAGCTGGTTCGGCGGGAACTCGACGTCCACCACCGGACCGATCACCCGCACGACGCGCCCGTCGGCGTGTCCGTTCGTGTCAGTCATCGTTCATCCCTCCTGAGCGTCGCCGAGCGCTTCGGCCCCGCCCACGATCTCCATGATCTCGGTCGTGATCTCGTCCTGGCGCGCGCGATTCGCCTGGCGCGTCAGGATCTTCAGCAGGTCGTCCGCGTTGTCGGTCGCCGCCTTCATTGCGCGCCGTCGGGCGGCGTTCTCCGATGCGGCCGACTCGAGGAGCGCCGCCCAGATCTTCGTGATGAGGTACTGCGGCAACAGGTGATCGAGGATCTGCTCGGGCTCGGGCTCGAACAGATACTCGGGTCCCACGAAACCGGGATCGCGTCCACTGACCTCCTCGGGGGCGATCGGCAGGAACCGCTTGTGCGTTGCGCGCTGCGTGAACGCCGACCGGAAGTCGGTGTAGGCGCACCAGAGCTCATCGATCCGTTCGTCGGCGAACGCGTCGATCAGCGTTCGGCCGATCTCCTCGGCCTTCGCGTAGATCGGCACCTCGCTGAAGCCCTGCCACGCGCGCTCGATCGGCACGCCGCGGAACCGGAAATACCCGACACCCTTCTTCCCGGCCACGTAGAGCACGGGCTCGAGTCCACGATCGCGCGCCGCTGCGATGACCCCTTCGCTCTCCTTGAGCACGTTGGCGCTGTACGCGCCCGCCAGGCCCCGGTCGGAGGTCAGCGCGATGATGCCGACGCGTCGCGGTGACGGCCGTTCGTCCAAGAGCGGGTGCGACAGCGATGCGGCATTGGCCGCGAGGTCCTCCATCGCCTTCGTGAGCTGCTCGGCATAGGGGCGCGCCGCCTCGACGCGCTGTTGAGCCTTGACGATCCGCGAAGACGCGATCAGCTCCATGGCGCGAGTGATCTTCTTCGTCGACTGAACCGATCGGATCCGCCGGCGGACAACGCGGAGTTGCGCGCCCATCGTCTAGGCGGACGACGACCCGCCGTCGTCAGTCCCGGGGTGGTCGCCCTCCTCCTCCATCGAGGACATCCGGTCCCATCCGACGTCGGGCTTCACCTCGTCGGCCTGGGTCGACTCGCCCAGACCGGACTCCGACCCAGCAGACGTAGCCTGGAACATCTCTCCGAATGCTGCGAGCGCGTCCTTCAGTGTGGATTCATGCTCGTCCGAGAGGTCGCCGGTCGTTCGGATCGCGGAGAAGATCTCTGGGTGCCTGGCATCGAGGTATTCACAGAACTCGGTCGCATATCGTTTGGCGTCCGCGACCGGGTAGGGGTCCATGTACCCGCCGGTGACCGCATAGATCTGCACGACCTCGCGGGCCGCCGGCTGCGGGTCGAACTGGGGCTGCTTGAGCACCTCGACGACCCGCGCCCCACGTGCGAGCTGCTGTTGGGACGCCTTGTCCAGTTCCGAGCCGAACTGCGCGAACGCCTCCAGCGCGCGATATTGCGCCAGATCCAGTCGCAAACGACCTGCGACCTTCTTCATGGCCTTGATCTGGGCCGAGCCCCCGACGCGGCTGACCGAGGCCCCGACGTTGATCGCGGGACGCACGCCCGAGAAGAACAGCTCGGTCTCCAAGAACAGCTGCCCGTCGGTGATCGAGATCACGTTCGTCGGGATATAAGCCGAGATGTCGCCACCCTTGGTCTCGATGATCGGGAGGGCCGTCATCGAGCCGCCACCGAGCTCGTCGGACAGCTTCGCAGCCCGCTCGAGGAGCCGCGAGTGCAAGTAGAAGACATCGCCCGGGTACGCCTCGCGCCCGGGCGGGCGACGGAGCAACAGGGAGATCTCGCGGTACGCCACGGCTTGCTTGGACAGGTCGTCGTACACGATCAGCACGTGTTTGCCGGCGTCCATCCAGTGCGCGCCGATCGCGGCACCGGAGTACGGCGCCACGTATTGGAACGGCGCTGGGTCGGACGCTGCGGCGTTGACGACGACGCTGTACTCGAGGGCACCTTGCTCGCGCAGGGTCTCGACGACCTCGGCCACCGTGGACGCCTTCTGCCCGACCGCCACGTAGATGCAGAGCACGGCTTCGTCGGTGCCCCAGTACTGCTTCTGGTTGATGATCGCGTCGAGCGCCACCGCGGTCTTCCCCGTCTGACGGTCACCGATGATCAGCTGGCGCTGTCCCCGACCGATCGCCGTCATCGCGTCGATCGCGGTGATACCGGTGTAGAGCGGCTCACGGACCGGCTGGCGCGACACCACATTGGGCGCCTGCAGTTCGAGGGCGCGTTCGCCGTCGGCGGTGATCGGACCCTTGCCGTCGATCGGGCGACCGAGCCCGTCGACGACGCGCCCGAGGTACCCGTCGCCGACCGGTACCGACAGGATGCGACCGGTCTGCTTGACCGGGTCCCCTTCCTCGATGCGCGCCGCGTCGCCGAAGATGATGCAGCCGATCTCGGCTTCGTCCAGGTTGAACGCAACGCCGAGCAGGCCGTCCGGAAATTCAAGGAGTTCGTTCGCCATCGTCCGGGGCAGGCCGGCCACACGCGCGATGCCGTCACCGGTCTCGATGACGCGCCCGACCTCCTCGCGCTCGACGGAGGGCGTCCAGCCTTCGACGTTCTTGCGCAACGCGTCAGCGATGGTGGCGGGGTCGATCAGATTCGATGCCATGGCTCGTCAGCTCCCGAATGCGTGTCTGGCGCCCTCGAGGCGGCTCGACACCGAGCCATCGAAGACGAGGTCGTCGACGCGAGCGATCACGCCGCCGACCACGGTTGGATCCACGATCACTTTGGCCTCCACGGTGCGGCCCGTGGCCTTCGAGAGCGCCTTCTCCAAACGCTCGCGCTGTCGGTCGGTGAGCGAAACCGCCGTTCGGACCTCGGCGACCACGTGCTCACGAGAGGTGGCGGCGATCTGCACGAAGGCGTCGGCGATCTTCGACAGGTCGCGAGCGCGTCCGGATTCGATCAGGAAGGAGAGCAGGTGGATCGTGACGAGGTGAGCACGATCCCCGAGGATGTCGCGAACCAGCGCTTGGCGGTTGTCAACCGGCAGGGTCTCATCTGTCAGCGCTTGCCGCAGCGAGGGATCCTGCTCCGCAGCCTTGGCGAAGGTGAACAGTTCATCCTCCACCCTCGGCAGCGCGTCCTCCGCCTGCGCGATCGCGACGAGCGCAGCCGCGTAGGCAGCGACGCGATCGCCCTTCCCGAAGATCCTGTCCACGAGCTCCACGCTCAACCGCTCCCGGACTCGGCGGTTCCGACCTGCTCGATGTAGTCATCGATCAGCTTCTCGTGGGCGTGCTTATCGAGGGACTGACCGACCACCCGACCGGCAAGCTCGACCGCGATGTCGCCCACCTGCGTTCGGAGTTCGCTGAACACGCGGTCGCGCTCGGCGCGGATCTCCTCCTGCGCCCGCACGACGGTGTTCTGCGCTTCCCGCTCGGCGTTCGCCTGGATGTCGCGGCGAAGCTGATCCGCCGTCTTGCGGGCCTCCTCGATGATGCGGTTGCCCTCGTCGCGCGCGTTGGCGAGCTGGGCGCGGTAGTCCTCGAGCTCGCGCTCTGCCTGCCGACGGGTCTCGTCGGCGCTCTCGAGCTGCCCTTGGATCTGCGACCGCCGCTCCTCCAAGAGCGTGTTGATACGAGGCAGCACCCACTTCCAGAAGAAGAAGAAGATGATCCCGAAGGCCACCGCCGCAAGGGCGAGCTCGGTGGCCTTCGGATAGAGGTCGGCCTTCTCGCTCACTTGTGTCGTCTCTTGTGCGAGGACCGCTGCGCGGATCACGAACACGAGGGTTCCTCCCTAGATGATGAACGAGAAGGCGATGCCGAACAGGGCCAGCGCCTCGATCAACCCGATACCGATGAACATCGTGGTGCGGACTTGCCCCGCATACTCCGGCTGCCGCGCCATCGCCTCGACCGACTTGCCGATCAAGATGCCGAGGCCAACGCCGGGTCCGATCGCGGCGAGCCCGATCACGAGCCCTTTGCCGATGGTCGCCAAGCCCGAACTCACGTCGGCGGCCTGTGCGATGAGATGGAACATGGATCGCCTCCTTGCTCAGTGGTCCTCCGCCATCGCCTGCCCGATGTAGGAGGCGCTGAGGACCGCGAAGATGAATGCCTGCAGTGCTGCTACGAAGAGCTCGAACCCGACCAAGACGATCGCCATCGGATAGGAGACGAGCGCGAGGATCCACGTCTTCGGACCCGCCTCCAAGAAGAACAGCGTGCCCAAGAAGAAGATGGACAACAGGAAATGCCCGGCGAGGAAGTTGGCCCACAAACGGACGGTCAGGGTGATCGGCCGCACGATGATGTTCGACACGAACTCGATCAGCATCAGCAACGTGTACCGCAACCACCCCGGGGCCGCCGGGATGATGCAGGTGTGCCGAAGATAGCCGAGGAACCCGTGCCGCTTGATCCCGACCCCGTTGTAGGTCACCCACGACACCATCGCCAGCACGAACGGGAACGCCAGACGGCTGGCCGGTGATAGCCCGAAGCCCGGCATGACCTCGAACAGGTTCGCGATGAGGATGAAGAAGAAGAACGTGGCGAGCAGAGGCATGAACTTCGTTGCCTCTTGCCCGAGCATCGGGATCGCGATGTTCTCGCGTACGAACTCCACACCGAGTTCCGTGACGAGCTGCAGCTTGCCTGGCACGACTGTGGGGCGCCGGAGCCCGAAGTAGAACAGTGCCAGGACGATGATCGTGGTGAGCGTCAGCAGGAACGTGATGAAGTTGAAGCACACCTCGAACCCGAACACGTGAACGGACCCTCCCCAGCATCCGAACACGAAGTCCTTGGTGCTCGGGGGCTCGAAGGTGGCCGCGAGGAGCGAACCGATCACGGGCGGGCTCCGTCGAAGGACCACAGCTCGGCCTGCATCCGACCGGACAGGATCTTGGCCTCCGCGATGAGCAGCGCAACGACCGACGGAACGAGCGCACAGGCGAACGCCACCGGGGAGAACCAGGCGAGCGTGTTCAAACCGACGAGCACGAGCGTGAAGATCATCAAGCGGACCACATAGCCACCGAGCGTCACGATCGCGAGCATCGACGGCGAGTACTGGGCCGCCCACGCGACCGACAGCGCGAAGACGACGAAGTTGGCGGCGACGATGACGATCGCGATCACCGCGGACCACGCCGCGCCGGACCCGCCCGCGAACCAGCCGACCACGAACGCAACGAGAGCGACGAGCGGGACAACGGGAAGGATGCGGCGGACGAGCTCCCGCTCCGGCTCAATCTTCGCCAAGATCTTCCCTCCCGTACCGCAGGTACACGATGTAGATGCCACACCCCGCTCCGACCACGATCCCGATCGCAAGGAACACATCGTCCACACCCGTAACGCGGTCGATGAGCCACCCGACGAACCCCAAGGCGAGCATCCCCGCGATCAGCGTCGAGACGATGGCCCACCCGGTGCCGATGCCCGACCAGGCGTCATCCCGGCGCGGTTCCTCGGTCATGAGCGGAGTGAGTATAGGTGGTGCCTCGCGCCTGCGTCAAACCCGTTTCCGCAGGTCAGAGGGGTGGTTTCGGACTTCGTGAAAAGATTCACATGGATGGCGACGGGAGCTTTCAGGACCCCGACAACACCCGGTCGGACCGACGCGCCCGCAGGACCTGGAACCCCGCCGTGAACACCCCAACCATAAACAAGACGGTCCCCCAGACGTTCACCTGGACGGGGATGCCGAGGCGCGAGGCGCCGTATACCCACGTCGGGAACGTGTTGACGGTGCCGTTCACGAAGTTCGTGATCACGAAGTCGTCCAATGACAGGACGAACGCCAGCAGGAACCCGGCGACGATCCCGGGCAAGATGAGCGGGAAGGTCACCTTGAAGAACGCGACCCGAGGCGTCGCGAAAAGATCCTGTGCAGCGTTCTCGAGTGTCCGATCGTGCCCCGAGACGCGAGCGCGGACGGTGATCGCGACGAACGCGATCGAGAACGCGATGTGTGAGAACAAGATCGAGGAGTAGCCAAGTGGCGTCTCGAACTTCACGAACATCGACAGCAACGACGAACCGAGCACGATCTCCGGCACCGCGATCGCGAGGAAGATGATGAAGTTCGTCGCGCTGCGACCTCGGAACGCATACCGCCCCAGCACCAGGCCCAGGAAGGTGCCGAGGATCGTCGCGATCAAGGCCGCGGGGATCGCCACCTCGATCGAGGTGCGGAGCGCGGTGTTCAGCTCCGGCACCCCGAAGATGTCGCGCCACCATTGCAGGGTGCAGCACGTGAACTCGGCCACCTGTCGCTCCCGGACGATGTTGAAGCTGTAGATGATCATCACGAACACGGGGAACGCGAGGTACACGATCATCCCGATCGTGAACACCGGCAGGATGAACCGCGTGACGCGCCTCCTCGGCGTCCGCTTCACCGCCGGCGGCAACGTCTCCGCCGCCGCGGCCGGTGGAGGGGCCGTGATGGCGCTCATCCGGCCGCCCCCGCTGCGAGCGTCTCATCCTCGGTGCCGAGCGCGCGCGCATAGATCAGCGCGATGATGAGCATGCCGGCCATCAAGATGACTGCCATCGCCGCGGCTCGCGCGTACTCGTGTCGCGCGATGAAGAAGTTCTGGATCACCTGCCCGATCATCGTGGTGCTCGGCGAGCCCAGGATCACGGCGTTCACGAAGTCACCGGTCGCCGGCACGAACGTGAGGATCACCGCAGCGAAGATGCCGGGGAAGGACAGCGGGAGCACCACCTTGCGAAACGCCGTCGGTTTCGACGCGTACAGGTCCTTCGCAGCTTCGACCAGCCGTCGGTCGATACGCTCGAGCGCGACGTACAACGGCAGCGCGGCGAACGGCATGTAGTTGTACGTGATGCCCGCGACGACGGCGAGCGGAGTCTTCAAGATCGTGTAGTCCTCCGCCACGAGGCCGAGCGACTTCAGCACGTGGAAGGCAGGCCCATTCGCACCGAGGATGAAGTTCCACTGCACGGTGCGGATCACGAAGGACACGAAGAACGGCACGAGGATCAACATGAACAGCGTGGCCTTCCACCGCCCGCCGTAGAACGCGATCCAATACGCCATCGGGTAGGCGAGGCCGATACACAGGATGGTTGCAATGCCCGCGTACATGATCGATCGGAGGTAGACGGGCCAGTATTCCTCCAGCGCGAACGTGTAGTTCGACCACTCCCAGTTGAAGGTCAACTTGCCGCCCGTCGAGAACAAGCCGCCGCTCGACAGCGACGTGATGACGATGATGATGAGCGGGATGACGAACCCGATGATCAGGTAGATCCCGCCCGGCGCGAGCAGGCCGTACGCGGCGGTCCGCCGTCGGCGCGCCAGGGCGCGTTCACCCTGGCGCGCGGGCGGGCGTTCGATCTCTCCGGGGACGAGCCCCGGAACATCGGCCGCCGCGTCGCTCACCCTTACTGCTCCCAGATCGGGTCGAACGTGTCGTGCCACGCCCGGGACTCGTCCTCCGTCGTGAGCGGACGACCGAGGGAGACCTGCGACAGCAGCTTCTCGTCGGGCCAGAGCATCGGGCTGGCCGCGGTTTCGTCGAGCTGTTTCGCGTACGCGGGATCGATGCTCTCCTGGTCCTTGCCGTGCTGCGCGATCAGGTCCTGAACGGCAGGGACCGGCGACATGTAGAGCACCCACTCGGTGACCATCTGCGCGATCTTGGGGTCGTAGTAGAAGTCCATGAGCTCCAAGGCACCGGCGGGGTTCGCGGAGTTGGCCGGGATCAGCATGTTGTCGATCCACAGCAGTGCCCCGCCCTCCGGCTTGATGAACTCGAAGGGCTGCCCTTCCCAGATCTTGTAGTACAGGACGTCGCCGGACCACGCCATCGTGCCCGCGAGGTTCCCCGCGGTCATGTCGTCGATGTAGCCCTGGTCGTACGCCGAGTAGAACGTGGGGGAGTCGCGCAGCTGGGTCAGCCACGCGGCCGCCTGATCCCAGTCATCCTGCGTCGAGGTGATCGGGTCGATCCCCAGGTTGATCATCACGAGGTCCGGCGCGTCGGCCTTCAGCACCCCGACCGAGTTCGTCGGGAAGTAGTCGGTGCTCATCAGGTCGTCGAGCTTCGTCGGCGCCTTCACCATGAGCTCCGTGTTGTAGCCGACGCCGGTGAGCCCCGACTGCCACGCCATCGTGTGCAGGTTGCCGGGGTCGTAGGCGGGGCTCTGCGCCCAGCTCGCCGCGTACTTGTCGAAGTTGGGCCGACGGGCGGGATCGAGCTCGGTCGCGTACCCGTTCTGCAGAAGGCCCGACAGGTACTCCCCGTTCGTGATGACGATGATGTCTCGGCCGGTGTCCTGCCCTGCCTGAAGCTGCGGCAGGATCTCGCCGACGAACGTCCCGTTGTCGTTGATCTCGTCGTTGTAGGTGACGGTGATCCCCGTCTGCTTCTTGAACTCGTCGAGCGACGGGTACGCGCCGTGGTCCTTGTCGATGTATATCGGCCAGTTCGAGAAGTTCAAGGTCGACCCCGCGTTCTTCGGATCGAAGTCGACGGCGGCCGCGGAACTGCTGCCCCCGCCCGCACTCGTGCCGTTGCCACCGCAGGCGGCCAGGATCGACGACAGGCTGAGCGCGCCGACGGACGCCCCTCCGATCTTGAGCATGTTTCGACGCGACATGCGTCGTGTGGTGAGGCCGCGCGCGAACGCGGGCGAGAGCAGGGGATGCTGCGGGTCGGTCGTCATTCCTCGTCCTCCTCCATCACGAGCCCCTCCTGCGGGATGACCGCAAAGGTGTGCTCCGGCTTCCACGAGAGCGTGACCTGCTCGCCCTGACGGGGCGACTCGTCCGCTCCGAGGTTCTGCACGTAGACCGTTAACAGGGTGCCACCGGATGTGGCCACCTTGTACTGGTGGCTTACCCCGATGTAGGTGCCCATCGAGACAGTGCCCTCAACGCTGTTCATGCCCGCCGGCGACGACGAACCTCGCTCGATCCCAACCTTCTCGGGCCGGACTCCCACCTTGATCCGCGGCCCCGCATCGCCCGGGATCCGAGCGGTTGGCAGCTGCATCGTGCCCCCGCTGGTCAACGCGATCGAGCTCAGCTCGCCGTTCGATTCCTTCACGTCCCCTTCCAGGAGGTTCGACGCACCGAGGAACCCGGCCACGAACTCGGTTGCGGGGTTCTCATACACGCTCTCGGGATCCCCGAGCTGCTCGATCTTGCCCAGGCGCATGACGGCGAGCCGGTCGCTCATCGTCATGGCCTCTTCCTGGTCGTGGGTCACATAGATGAATGTGATGCCCACCTCTTGCTGGATCCGCTTCAGCTCCAGCTGCATCTTCTTTCGGAGCTTCAGGTCCAGGGCGCCGAGCGGCTCGTCCAGCAGCAGCACCTTCGGATGGTTCACCAGCGCGCGCGCAAGCGCCACGCGCTGCTGCTGGCCACCCGACATCTGCGGGGGCTTGCGCGATTCGAAGCCGATCAGGTCGACGAGGGTCATCGCATCCTTGACGCGCGTCTCCAACTCGCCCTTGTCGACCTTCTTGCGGCGCAGACCGAAGGCGACGTTCTCGTACACGTCGAGGTGCGGGAACAATGCGTAGGACTGGAAGACCGTGTTCACATCGCGCTTGTACGGCGGGTCGTCGGTGACGTCTCTGCCGCCCAGGTAGACCGTGCCGAGCGAGGCATCCTCGAACCCGCCGATCATGCGAAGCGTCGTTGTCTTGCCACACCCCGAAGGGCCCAGCAGGCTGAAGAATTCGCCCTCAGCGATGTCGAGGGAAAGGTCGTCGACCGCGGCGACGTCTCCGAACAACTTGGAAACGCGCTCGAGGCGAACGTCGATCTCGGTCACGTGCTCACCCTTCCTGCCTCCCAGCGGCGGGATGTTCCCGCGGAAGGCGGCGATTATGACCCGCTCGGGGGGGTCTTGCACACCCCGCGACGAGAACTGCGCCGCACCGGGTTATACGAAACGTCGTACGGAGGGGGTTCGCGGCGCTCCACAGCGCTACGGTCGCGTCTCCGCGGCCACGTCGTCCGTGGCGGCGTCCCCGTTGCTCCGCCCGTTGCGCCGCGATGCCAACCGTGGCAACGCCGTCACCAGGAACAGGGCAGCCGCACCAAACAGGATCAGCCCCACGACGAAGCGCCCATCGATCAGACCAACCGCGAGCGCGCCGGCGGAGACGAGTGCGCTCCACAGGTACATCAGCAGCACCGCGTGGCGGTGGCCGTGCCCGATCTCCATCAGCCGGTGGTGCAGGTGTTCCTTGTCCGGGTGGCCGATCGACTGACCGCGGCGTGCGCGTCGCACGATCGCGAGCGTCACGTCGAGGAAGGGGATGAACAGCACGAGGAACGGGACCGCGATCGCGATCGAGCTCACCGCGATGTCGCCTCCCGAGGGCGCGGTGAAATTCCTGCCGACGCCTTCGATCGTGGCGATCGCGAGGAGCATCCCGATCATCATCGAGCCAGCGTCGCCCATGAAGATCTTCGCCGGGTGGAAGTTCCACGGCAGGAATCCCACGCACACACCACACGTGATCGCGGAGATCAACGCGGCCTGCGACGCCTCCCCGAATGGCCCGGGGCTTCGCACGACATAAACGAAGAACGTCGCGGTCGCGATCGCCACCATGCCCGCGGCCAACCCGTCGAGCCCGTCGACGAGGTTGACGGCGTTCGGCACCGCCACCGCCCACACGATCGTGGCGATCACGGGCAGATCTCCCGAGAGCGCCACCACCTGCCCACCGGCGAGGATCGGGAACCAGAAGTAGGTCAGCTCGACCCCGAAGAGCACCAGCACGCCGGCGATGAACACCTGCGCGATGAACTTCGACAGGGCTGTCGTCCCGCGCGTGTCGTCGATGACCCCCAGGCCGAGCATCAGGGTGCAGGTGACGAGCGTCGCGATCGAACTCGAACTGGCCCGGTTGAGGAGGCCGAAGAACGGCAGGAACCACGACACCGCGAGCGCCGCGACGAGGCCGAGGTACATGGCGATCCCGCCCATCGTGGGCAACGGCGTCGTATGGACCGTGCGGTCGTTCGGCTGGTAGATCGCCCCCGCGCGGATCACCGAGCGCCGGACCAACGGCGTGGTCGCGAACGTGACGAGTGCAGCAACGGCGAAGACGAGCAGGTAGGACTGCACGACCGCTGAGTCTCACCTCCATCCGCCGCCGGCGGCAACCACGTCCTACGGGTAAAGCGGGAACCGCTTCATCAGATCGCCGACCCGACCCCGGGCCCCCTGTTTGGTGGCCTCGTCCTCGGACGCCCGGAGGACGTCGCCGATGATGCTCCCGATCTCGCGCATCTCGGGCTCGTCCATCCCCAGCGTGGAGCAGGCGGGCGTGCCGACGCGGATCCCCGACGGCGCCGACGGCGGGTTCGGGTCGAACGGGATCTGGTTCTTGTTCACCGCGATCTGCACCTCGTCAAGGACGGCCTCCGCGGTCTTGCCGTCGCTGCCGATCGGGCGGACGTCGGCGAGCAGCAGATGGGAATCGGTCCCGCCGGACACGATGCGGATCCCCTGCTCCTCGAGCGCGCTCGCCAGCGCGCGAGCGTCGCGGACGGTGCGTTCCGCATAGGTGGTGAACTCCGGTGACATAGCCTCCTTGAGGCACACCGCCTTGCCCGCGATGCAGTGTTCGAGCGGGCCGCCCTGCATCATCGGGAACACGGCTTTGTCGATCGCCTTTGCGTGCTCCTCTTTGGTGAGGATCATGGCGCCCCGAGGGCCGCGGAGCGCCTTGTGGGTCGTGAACGTGACCACGTCCGCATACGGCACGGGGCTCGGATACGCGCCACCTGCGACAAGGCCGATGAAGTGGGAGGCATCGACCCACAGGAGCGCGCCCACCTCGTCGGCGATCTCCCGGAACGCCGCGAAGTCGATCTCGCGCGGGTACGCCGTATAGCCGGCGAGCACGATCTTCGGTCGGTGCTCTTTGGCGAGATCGCGGACCTTGTTCATATCGAGCTGCTCCGTCTCGCGGTCCACCTCGTAGCCAACGAAGTTGAACCACATGCCGGAGACATTCACGGGCGAGCCGTGCGTGAGATGGCCTCCGTGCGCGAGCACCATCCCGAGCACCTTCTCGCTCGCGTCGCCCGGCGTAAGGAAAGCGCCGAACACGGCCATATTCGCCTGCGCGCCCGCATGCGGTTGGACGTTCGCGTGGTCGGCGCCGAACAGGGTCTTGGCGCGGTCGATCGCGAGCCGTTCGGTCACATCGACGAACTCGCACCCACCGTAGTAGCGGCGTCCCGGATACCCCTCCGCGTACTTGTTGTTCATGGTCGAGCCGACCGCGGCGAGGACCGCCGGGCTCGCGTAGTTCTCCGAGGCGATCAGCCGGAGGTTGGTGCGCTCGCGGTTGAGCTCGCCTGCGATCGCCCCGGCGACCTCGGGGTCGGTGGCCTGGAGGGCCTCCCAGTCGGCAACGTACTCACGCATCGATCTCCCCTTCCTCTCGTTCGAGCGCCGCGATCTGCTGGATCCGTGGCACGTGGCGGCCCCCGTCGAACGGCGTCGCGAGCCAGACGGTCACGATCTCCCGCGCGTAGGCGGGCGCGACCACCCTGGCGCCCATCGCGAGCACGTTGGCGTCGTTGTGTTGGCGCGACAGCCGCGCGAGGTACAGGTCGTGACACAGTGCCGCGCGGATCCCGTGCACCTTGTTCGCGGCGATCTGCTCCCCCTGTCCCGACCCGCCGAGCACGATTGCGCGATCGGCTCGGCCGGCGATCACCGCGCGCGCGGCTGCGGCGCAGAAGGCCGGGTAGTCGACCGAGGCGTCAGAGTCCGTGCCCATGTCGAGCACCTCGTGACCCTGCTCGCGCAGGAAGGCGATCACGTCCTGCTTCAACGGGAAGCCTGCGTGGTCGGCAGCCAGAGCGATCCGCACGTCAGTGGCCCTCAGCGGGAGCCGGGACCGTGCCGAAGAGTCCGGCGGCGAGACGCTCGGTCCACGCATCCAGTTCCCATGCAACCGCTCGATAGGTCTCAAGCGGCATCCCGAGCGGGTCGGCCACATCCTCGTCGAAGGCGTTCGTGGCGACCCCCGCCGTGCGGGCGGCAGCGGCCGCCTCGAGCCGCACGTCGAGTCCGACATCGGAAACGAGCGGTGCCACCTCCAGCAGCCTGACAAGTTCCTTCAAGGTGAAGGTGCGGTCGACCCGCGCCGGGATGCGGCGCGCGATCTCGTCACGATGCTCCCCCGCCATGCACAGGCAGAGGTCAGCCTCCTCGATCAGCGCATCGGTCAGGCGGCGGGCGCTGTGCGCACGGATGTCCACGCCGAGCTCGGCGCCGGCGATCACCGACCCCTCCGACACAGGCGCACCGTCGATCGCGATCGTGCCTGCGGAGCTCACGACGGGCGCGTCGTCGCCGAGACGCCGACCGATCGCGCGCCGCAGCAGACCCTCCGCGATCGGAGAGCGACAGATGTTCCCGCTGCAGACAACGAGGATCGAGGCCATGGGAAGGTGCGCGAGTCTAGCAGTGGCCCTCAGCCCGCCGTGAGGCGCTCGACGGTTGCGGCTGCCACGTCGCCGGCGCGCAGGATCTCGGCCCGATCGCCCAGGAGTGACACGACGGTCGAGGCGACGCCGAGAAGGGGTTCCTCTTGGCACAGGTAGACCGCCACATCGTCGCCGAACACGGCGACGAGATCGTCGCAGCTCGTCGCGGGAGGCTCGCCCGATCGATTCGCGCTCGTCGCCGCGAGCGGCCCCGCGCCTGCGAGCACCGCCAGCGCAAGCGGGTGGGCGGGCACGCGCACACCGATCGAGTCAGGATCGCCCCCGAGATGCCACCCGTCGCTCGCCGACGTGCGCGGGAGCACGATCGTCAGCGCGCCCGGCCAGCAGCCGGCGGCCAGTCGTTCGGCACGCGCATCCCAGGCACCGATCCGCCTCGCGGTCGCGACCGAGTCCACGAGAACCGGGAGGGTCAGCCGGGCAGGCCGTCGCTTGGCGGCGAAGAGACGTTCGGTGGCCTCGGCACGCTCGGGGGTCGTTGCGATGCCGTAGACGGTGTCGGTCGGCAGCACGATCAGCTCGCCCCGCCGGGCGGCGGCCACGGCCTCGGCGATAGGGGTCGATCCGGTCACGGCCGCCGCCCCGCCACGACGCGGTCTCGGCCCGCGAGATCGCGACGGACCCGCACGTCCACGAGGCCAGCCTCGGCCGCCAGCGAGCGGATGGTATCGGCGGTGGACTCCTCGATCTCGACAACGACCCAGCCGCCGGGCCGCAGCCGCGACACCGCATGCTCGTACAGCCGAGCGACGAATGCGGGGTCGCCGAAAACCGCGAATTCCGGCTCAGCCGCGACGTCGGTCGGCAGTGCGTCGCGGTCGGCGATCGGCACGTACGGCGGGTTACAGGTGATCAGATCGACCGGGCCGCCGATCGGGCAGAGCAGGTCGCCGACGATGACCTCGACGGCGAGCCCGAGCGCGGCCGCGTTCTCCGAGGCGAGGGCGATCGCATCGGGTGCCGCGTCGATCGCCACGACGCGAGCGTCAGGCCGCGCCGCCGCGATCGCTAGGGCCACCGCGCCGCTGCCCGTGCACGTGTCGACCACGAACGGGCCGACGACGTTCGCGAGTCGTTCCAGGGCCTCCTCGACCAGGACCTCTGTCTCCGGACGCGGGACGAACACGCCCGCGCGGACCCGGAGCGTCAGCCGATGGAACCCCTGAACGCCGGTCAGATGCTGGAGCGGAACCCCCGACGCGCGAGCGCACAGCGCGCGGCCGAACGCCCGGGCTTGGTCACGATCGAGCGGTTCCGTTGTGAGGAACAACGCCGATCGATCGACGCCGAGGACCGAGACGAGTAGGGCTTCAGCGTTCGCCTCTGCGGACGCCACATCGTGGCGGGCCAGGTACTCGGCGCCGCGACGCACCACATCCGCGGGACGCATCAACCCTCGTCGGCGAGCTGGGCGGCGCGCTCGGCGTTCAGCAGCCGGTCGATGAAGCCATCGAGCTCCTGGCCGCCCGCCAGCACGTCCTGCAACTGGTGGGACGTGTACTTGATCCGATGGTCCGTCACGCGGCCCTCCGGATAGTTGTAGGTACGGATCTTCTCCGAACGTTCTCCGGTGCCGAGCTGCGCGCGGCGTTCCGCGGCTTCGTGCGCCTGCGCCTCATCGAGCGCCAGCTGGTACAGACGGGCACGGAGGTACCGCATCGCCTTCTCTTTGTTCTGCAGCTGGGATCGCTCTTCCTGGCATTCGATCTTGATCCCGGTCGGCTTGTGCACGATCCGGACGGCGGAGTCGGTCGTGTTGACGGACTGGCCGCCTGGGCCGCTCGATCGATACACGTCGATCTGTAGATCCTCGGGGCGAAGCTCCACCTCGATCTCCTCGGCCTCGGGCATCACCGCGACAGTGGCGGTCGACGTGTGGATCCGGCCCTGCGACTCGGTGACCGGCACGCGCTGCACCCGGTGCACCCCGGCCTCGTGTTTCAGCCGGGCGAACGCGTCCTTGGCGCGCACCTCAAGCGAGATCTCCTTGAAGCCACCGAGGTCGCTCGGCGAGGACGACAACACCTCCGTCTTCCAACGATGCCGCTCCGAAAGTCGCCGGTACATCTCGAACAGATCGCCGGCCCACAGCGCGGCCTCCTGTCCGCCCGTGCCACCCCGGATCTCAACGATGACGTCCTTGCCTTCGTTCGGATCCTTCGGCACGAGGAGCGCTTCGATCCGTGCTTGGAGCCGGTTCACGCGCGCCTCGAGAGCGGCGACCTCCTCGCCCAGGTAGGCGGCCATCTCCGGATCGGGGTCGGCGTCCGCCATCTCCCGCGCCTCCGCGAGCTGGACTCGCGCGTCGCGGAGCTCCCTGGAGGGCGTCACGATCTCCCCGAGTTCCGCGTAGCGCTTGCCGAGCGTGCGCAGCCGCTCCGGCGAGGCGACGACATCGGGTGAGGACATCTCGGCTGCCACCTGGTCGTAGGCGGCCTCGATCTCCTCGAGTCGCGCGTCGATTCCAGACATGGACCCGATTGTCCCAGCGGCGGCGAGACGCAGCGACGGGGTTAGTCGGAGGTGGAGTGCTCCTCGTCGTCGAAGTCGATGTCAAGCGTCGACAAGTCGGGCAGGTCCACGGATGACGCGCCCTCGTTGGGTGCCCAGAGATCCTCGTACCGAGGGTCGACGTCGCCGTCGGCGGCGGCGCTCCCCACGTGTTGCGGCGCGGCCGTCGCAGGCGGTGCCGGCTTCGCCGGGGCCGCGGACGGTGCGCCAGCCGCCGCCTCGGGTCGCGACGGGGTGGGCTGCGCAGTCGCCGGCCGCGCAGTTTGCGGCGGCGCTCCTTGCCCCTGCGGCGCGTGCGCGCCGCCGGGCTCGATCTCGGGCACGTCCAGATCCTGCGCGACGGCGAGCAGCCGCGACTGCATCTCGTGCATCTGCACGAGCATCGCCTCGCGGCGCTGCTCCAAACCCCCGACGACGCGATCGGCCTCAGTTCGCGCCCGTTCGAGCTCGGCCGCGCTCTTCGCGCGCGCCTCCTCGGCGGTCGCCTGCGCGTCGAGGCGGATCCTGTCCGCTTCGGCCTGCGCCTCTTCGAGGATCTTCGTCGCGTGTTCCCGTGCGTTGGCGACGAGCTTCTGCGACTCCTCGTCTGCTGCCTTGAACACGGCCGCGAAACGAGTGCTCAGCTGTTCGTACGCCGCCTCGGCCGAAGCGGCCGTCTCCGCGGGAACCGCGGGGGCGGGCGGCGCCGTCGACGCTGGCGCCGCGGGGGCGTCCGGACGGCCGGTCGACTGCAACCGCTCCTCGCGAAGGTCGTTCTCGAGCGTCTCGACCTGGGTCGCGATCTGCTGCAGGTAATCCTGTACCTGGTCCGGGTCATAGCCGCGCCGTACCGTGGCGAACTGGCGGCGACGGATCTGCTCAGCGCTCGGCAGCAACGGTAGGTCGAGGTCAGACATAGGGCACTTCCTCCGAGATCATCGAGACACCATATTCGAACGCGAGCCCGAATGAATCAATGACCCGGCGCGGCTCATCCGCCCTCAACGGGCTCGGCCTCGCATCTGCGCACCTCACGGAAGGATGCCACGGCCACCTCGATCTGGGAATGATCGGGCTCTTGGGTCGTGATCTTCTGCAACCAGATACCCGGTTTCATCAGCGCCTGCATCCAGAGCGAGCGCGGGAATCGCGCACCCAGCCGCAGCGCCTCGTACGCGATCCCCGCGATGATCGGGATCGCGATCACCCTCGAGAGCAGCCGCCACACGAGGCCCGGTGTGCCGAACAACGAGAAGACGAAGACCGTGATGATCATGACGATGATCAAGAAGTTGGTGCCGCATCGCACGTGCTCCTTCGGGTACCGGTCGATCTCACCCGCATCCTCCAGCTGATCGCCGTGCTCGAATGCCGCGATCGTCTTGTGCTCGGCGCCGTGATACTCGAACACTCGGTGGATGTCCTTCGTGTGCCCGATCGCCCACAGATACCCGACGAACAGCGCCACGCGGAAGACGCCCTCTGCGACATTGACGAGCACGCCGTGCACATCGAGCTGGTTCTCCAGCCAGACGAACAGGCTCGTCGGCCCGAGCACGAAGACCGCCATGAACAGCAGCAGCGCGATCGTGAGCGAGATGCCCACCTGCTTGGAGGACAGTTGCTCTTCTTCATCTGTGGCGTGGTTCGAGGCGATCATCAGTGCCCGGATGCCGATCGACAGCGATTGTCCGAGCACGATGATGCCGCGGAGGAAGGGCTTTCGCCAGACCGGCCGGCGCTCGGCGATCGAATCAATCGCGTGCGATTCGACGTGGATACTGCCGTTTGGCTCCCGGACGGCCACGGCCCAATGGTCCTGGCCGCGCATCATGACACCCTCGACGACCGCCTGGCCGCCGTACAGGTGGTTGGAGCGAGGATCGCTGGCCTCGTCGGCCACTGGGGCTAGGCCTTGGCTGCTTCCTGCGCCGCCTGCGTCTTCGCGTAGCGTCGCTGGAACCGCTCCACCCGGCCACCCGTGTCCACGAGCTTCTGCTTCCCGGTATAGAAGGGATGGCAGTTCGAGCAGAGCTCGGCGCGGATCTCACGCACGGTCGACCGGGTCGTGAACGTGTTGCCGCAGGAGCAATGCACGTTCGCGATCTGATAGTCGGGGTGGATGCCTTGCTTCATCGTCGTGTCTCCTCGCTCGCGTCGGTTGAGGCTACCTCGTCCAACGCTCCCCTATTCCCGTCAGTTGCCCGCGGGAGCCTTCGCGATGTCCTTCAGAAACTGCTCGTTCGACTTCGTCGCACGGAGCTTGTCGACCAGCAGCTCCAGCGCCGCACCGGAATCGAGGGCGTGGAGCACGCGCCGCAACCGGATGACGAGCGCCAGTTCCTCGGGCGGCAGCAGCAGCTCTTCCTTCCGGGTGCCCGAGGCGTCGACGTTGATCGCTGGAAACAACCGCTTCTCGGCGAGCGAGCGGTCCAGGCGGAGCTCCATGTTCCCGGTGCCCTTGAACTCCTCGAAGATCCCGTCGTCCATCCGGGAGCCGGTCTCGACCAGGGCGCTCGCGATGATCGTGAGCGACCCGCCTTCCTCGATGTTGCGTGCGGCCCCGAAGAATCGCCGTGGCGGGTACAGCGCGCTGGCGTCGATGCCGCCGGTGAGGATCTTGCCGCTCGCCGGCATCCCGAGGTTGTAGGCGCGGGTGAGCCGGGTCAAGTTGTCGAGGATGATCGCGACGTCTTGGCCCACCTCGGCCAAGCGCTTCGCGCGCTCCAGCACGAGTTCGGTGATCTGGATGTGCTGATCGGTCGGCTTGTCGAACGTGGAGAAGACGACCTCGGCGGCCGTCACCGTCCGCTGCCAGTCGGTGACCTCCTCGGGACGCTCGTCCACGAGCAACACGATCACGTGCGTCTCGGGGTTCGAGTGAATGATCCCGTTGGCGATCTGCTTGAGGATCGTCGTCTTGCCCGCCTTCGGCGGCGCCACCACCATGCCGCGCTGGCCCTTGCCGATCGGGGAGACCATGTCGACGATCCGCTCGGCGATCGCGAGCGGTCCATTCTCGAGGCGGAACCGCTCGTTCGGGAACAGTGGCGTGAGCTTGTCGAACTGCGGACGCTGCGTGGCCGCGTCGGGCTCGAGGTCGTTGACCGACTCCACCAGCAACAGCGCCGGGTACTTCTCGTTGTTCTTGGGCTCGCGGATCTTGCCGGTCACGGTGTCGCCCTTACGGAGCGAGTGCTTGCGCACGTACGACAGCGAGACGTACACGTCGTCGGGGCCCGGCAAGTATCCGTTCGTCCGCAGGAACCCGTAGCCCTCAGGCAGGATGTCGAGCAGGCCGGTACGGCTCGGCGCAGTCTTGATCTCCTCCGCGCGATCGGCTTCCTCGCGGACGCGGCGCTCCTCGCGCTGACGCCGGCGCTCCTCACGAGATGGGCGGCGGCGGCGGTCAGCATCGCTCCGGTCCGCTCCGCCCCGGTCCTGCGTGCCGCGGTCACCGCCGCGATCCTGCGTGCTGCGGTCACCGCCGCGGTCGCGCCCCTCGCCTCGGTCGTTGCCCCGGTCGCGCCCATCGCCTCGGTCGTTGCCGGGCTCCCGTGCGCCGCGGTCGCGCTCCTGCGAGCCGCGGTCGTTGCCGCGGTCCCGGGGCGCCTCAGGCTCGTCCTCCCCGTCGTGCGAGTCGTCGTCGCTCCGCGGGGCAGTCGCCGCCTCGTTCGCTTGAGCGGTCTCGGCACCGTTGCGACGCGATCGTACGGGCTTGTCACCGCCCGCCTCACCGCCGCCGTTCGAGGCGGCCGCGACGATCGCGTCGATCAAGGGAGCCTTGCGGAGCTTCTGGGCTCCCTCGACGCCCACCGACTGAGCGATCTGCTGCAGTTCGGGAAGCAGCTTCGTGCCGAGGGTTTCGCGGTCCATCGTTGTATCCATCAGGCGGGTGCCTCTCCATCTAGCTCGGATCGCAGCGCCTGCCAGTCGGCAAGGAACCGGTCCAATCCGAGATCGGTCATCGGGTGCTTCACGAGCTTCGTGAAGACGTCGAACGGCATCGTCGCGATGTCGGCACCGGCAAGGGCGGACGCCACGACGTGCATTGGGTGTCGGAGCGAGGCTGCGAGCACCTTGGTGTCGTAGCCCTGCACAGCATAAAGGTCACAGATGGTCCGCAACACATCCATCCCGTCCGAACCGGCGTCGTCGATACGCCCGAGGAACGGCGAGACACAGTACGCTCCGGCCTCCGCCGCCAAGATTGCTTGCGCGGGAGAAAATACCAGCGTCACGTTCGTACGGATCGAGGCCGCGCGCAGCCGGGTGGCGGCCGCCAGTCCCTCGGCGGTCATCGGAACCTTCACGACGGCGTTGGGGCCCATCTGGGCCAGCCGCTCGCCCTGCTCCACCATCCCGTCGGCATCTAGGGCGGTCACCTCGAGCGAAACATCGCCCTCCACCTCCGCGAGGATCTCCTTCCATACGGCCTCGGGGTCGGCATGTTCGCGGGCCAGCAGCGAGGGGTTCGTCGTCACGCCGCCGAGCACCCCCCACCGGGCCACGGTGCGGATCTCGTCGATGCTCGCGGTATCGAGGAACAGCTTCATGTCGAGCGCCCTTCCGTCACGATCTCGTCCGATGCGGCGGGCTCCTGTTCGGCAGCCTGCGACGTCGCCTTGTCCATCACCAGGTCGATCACCGTGGCGATCGTCTGATCGAAACTGTGGTTCGGGATCACCGGAACCCCGTGGGCCAGCGCCTGGCTCTTCACGTAGCCCTGGAGGCGGCGGATGCCCTCGAATCCCTCGGCGTAGCGGATCGCGGGTCTCGCCGCCACCGCGTCTTCGCGAGCGGCGAAGTGGGAGCGGTGCCGCTCCTCGTCGTCCACCCCGATGATGAAGGGTACCGCGAGGATGCGGTCGCCGTGCGCATCGACGTCGAAGAACCCCGGAACGACGTGGGCTCCCTCGATCACGATGCTCGTGCCCTCGGTCGCAGCCCGTTCGATCAGCGCGTCGATGCCCACCGACACTGCGGCGGTCTGCTCGCGGAATCCCATCACCAGCGCGTCTCCCTTCGATGTAGGCGGCTCCCGCATGACCCGGTCGGCCTGGAACGACGACACGTGGAGCGTCGGCATCAGCTCCGGCGAGAGCATCGCGCGCATGACCTCGCGGATCGCGTCGGTTGCGACCACCCGGACGATGCCCAGCCGGGCCGCGAGCTGGGTCGCGATGGTGGACTTACCCACGCCCGTAGCACCCCCGATCAAGATCACCACCGGGACATCGAGGTGTTCGACGCGTTGCCACCGGACGTAGTTCGAGGCGTACCGCTCCCCCGCGAGCTCGCGGATCACCTGCAGCGTGAGCTCGGCGAGCTCGTCTGACGTCACCGCCGACGCTCTGCGCTCCAACAGGCGCAGCTCGACCTCCTCGGCTACTTGGTACGCGCGGTACGGCGAGAGCCCCGTCACCATGATCTGCGAGGCCAAGAGGCCCTTCGAGAAGGGCAGCCCCGCCTCGCGATCGGAGATCAGGATCTGCGTACTGCGGGCGCGATCGCTCATCGGCGCCCGCCAAGCGCGGTTCGGTCCACGGCCCGCGCGATCGCAAGGTCTTGGACGTCGACGATCGCCTCGAGCAGCGGCGGGCCGTCGAGCACCGTCGGACGGTTGTCCACGAACACGACGTCGGCGCCGCGCGCCAGGGCGTGCGCGCTGGCGACATCGACGGCCGCGGCTTTGCATTCGGTCACAAGCACCTCGTAGTCATCGGACGCATCGAGATCCCTGGCCAGGCCCGGCCGGTCCGCGAGCAACGGCGACCAGCCAACGACGCTCACACCGTGCACCCGCTCGAGATGCGCGACCTGGCGCTCCCCCGCCGCACGAGTCGCGGTGGTGGCGAAGAAGACGCGCCGGCCGGCGACGTCGGCGAGCGGCGTCGGCACGAGATCGGTGACCACAACGCGCGCATCGCCAAGTGCTCGCTGAAGGTGCGCGACGAGGTGGGGACCGCTCTCGGAACCGAGATCGGGATCGCTCGCCATGGTAACCACAGCGAGGTCGGCTCGCAAGAGCCGATACGGCCCCAAGTACCCCGTGAGGTACTCGACGGGGCATCGCCACGGGACGACGAGAACACCTGCGTCCCAAGCCACTGGAGGCACGGCGGCGCCACTTCCCTCGAGGATCAGCAGCCCCGGCTCGCGGGGCGCCGCCAACGCGATCGCGTCCGCGACGTTGCTGGCGAATGGCGCGCCCGCGAGCCCGCCGCCAACGCGACGTGCGCCGATCGTCGTCACGCCGGTCGTCAGGGCGTCCTCGAGGTAATCGGAGGCGGCGTGCTGACCCGCGCGGACGAGTCCGAGCAGCGTCTCCAGCTGCACGCTCCCGGCCTCGGCGACCTGCGGCTCGGCGGGGCCGCCGCGACCCATCGCGATCACGATCGGCGAGAGGGCGCGTTGCGATGCGACACGAGCCACTTCGCCCGAGATCGCGGTCTTGCCCGTGCGTTTGCCCGTGCCGACCACGGCCAGCGACGGGATGCCGGGCGGAGGCGGATCGAGCGACGGCGGGTCGAATCGGAAGTCGGGGCCGACATAGGGCACCCCCCGGGCCAGAGCGATCGCCGCGACCTCCATGCGCTCGCGGTACCCGAGCACGGGCTCGTCGGACAGATCGAGCACCACCGCGGGGTTGAACTCCTCGATCGCAGCGGCGATCGCGCCCGCGCGGTCCCCGCTGACGGCGCGCGTCGGAACGCCGAGCGACAGATCTCCGCCGACGCCGAGCTTCTCGGAGCCGCCCACCAGGACTGCTGCAACCACCTCGTAGCCGGCGTCGACCGCCAGGTCGAGCCCCCATCGGGTGACGGGGGGATAGTGCTCGCCGTCGACGAGCGCCAAGGTGCGCATGGTCGGTGGGTCTCCTCGGGGCGTCAGGATCGGTCGATGGCGTCTTCCAGCGCGACCTCACGCGGATGCTGCTTCGCGCTCGGCACGAGGAACGAGGCCATCAGGTGCGCTTCTGCTTCGAACGGGAATCGCCGGGCGATCCGCACCTCGGCGCCGTCGAACGTGAGGACGTTGTAGCACGGCTTGCCGTGACCGCGCACACGCATCGACGACACCGTTCCCGCGTTCGCCACATAGAGCTCCTCCAGCCGCCACACGTACGGCACGTGCTTGTGACCCGACAGCACGACGTCGACGCCCGCGTGGATCAAGACCTCGAGGAGATCCCCGGCGTCCATCACGGTCGAGCGCTCGCGCCCCGTCCCGGGGATCGGCAACAGGTGATGGTGGAGCACGAACACTTTGAGGGCGGCCGGCTGTTCGAACTGCTGCCGGATCCACGGGTAGTGCACGCGCCCGATGCGCCCTTCGTTCAGATCCGGTTCGCTGGAATCAACCCCAACGATGCGGATGCCGCCGATGTCCTCACTCCACATCCGCGGACCGATCAGGTCTTCGAAATGCACGTAGCCGACGTTGCGGGAATCGTGGTTGCCCGGCACCGTGAGCAGGGGCGCCTCGATCCGCTCGGCGTAGGCGAGCCACGCCTTGTACTCCGGCCGATACCCCTCCGTCGTCAGATCGCCCGAGACCACCACCGCGTCCGGCGAAAGCTCGTTGAGCTCAACGATCACGCGATTCATCAGGTTCGGGACGAAATAGGGCGAGCCGAGATGCGGATCCGAGATATGCGCGATCGTGACCACGGACCGAGTCTACGGGGCAGGTGGGCTGTCGGTTCGCATCCCGGCGCGCATACCGCCGTCGACGAGTAGCGCGACACCGTTGATGAAGCTCGCCCTCGGGGAACAGAGGAATACGGCTGCCTCGGCCACGTCCGCCGCCTCGCCGACACGCCCGAGCGGCGGCACGATCCAGGTCGACGGGTCGTCTTCGGGCCGATCATCACCTGGTGGACCCATATGGCGCATCCCCGGGGCCGTGTCCCCCGGGCACAGGGCGTTGGAGCGCACACCGCGGCGGCCGCCCTCGATCGCCAGCATGTTCGACAGCATGACGAGGGCCGCTTTCGACACCGAATAGACACCGATCTCGGCTTCGCCCATCACGCCTGCGTCCGAGGCGACATGGAGCATCGCGCCCCCGCGGTCCTCGAGATGCGCGAACGTCGCCTGCGCATACACGAAGGCGCCACGCACGTTGACGTTCATCACCTGGTCGTAGCTCGCAAGGGGTGTGTCGAGGATTCCCGCTTGCACGCCGACGCCGGCGTTGTTCACGAGGATGTCGAGACCGCCGAACAGCGCGACGGCGTCCTCGACGCTCGCGCGCGCCTGCTCGGGATCGCAGGCATCGGCCCGCAGGAACCGCACATCGCCAAAGGGAGCGAGCGCGCCTTCTGCCTCCGCCCCGATCGTGGCATCGCGACCGGTGATCGCCACGGCAGCACCCTCCTCCAGGAATCGCCTCGCGATCGAGAAACCGAGCCCCGTCGTGCCGCCGGTGATCAGCGCCGCCTTGTCGCCGAGCTCCACAACACCCCTTCCGTCCGTGTCGCTTTGGGACGATACAACCGTGATGAGCCCGCTCGACCTCGTCTTCCTTGTGCTCCTCGCCGGCACGGCATGGGCGGGCTACCAAAGCGGTGCCGTCCGCCAAGGAGTGGGCGTGCTGGGAGTGATCGTCGGCGCGCTCGTGGGGGCCGTCGTCGGCTTGGCCATCGCTGGCCGGCTGCTCTCGGGTGGCGCGGCCGCCGCCATCGCCGTGACGTGCTTCGCTGCCGCAGCGGTCGGTGGGTACGCCGTCGGCAGGCGCCTCGGCGACCGTCTCGCCAAGGACCAAGCTGTGATCACCCACGAACGGGCGGATCGGGCCGGCGGCGCGGGGCTCGCGGCGGCGGCACTGCTCGTCGCGATCTGGTTCCTCGCGACGGGATGGCTCGAGGGACCGTCTCCCGCGCTCGCCGGCGCGCTTCGCGACTCCATCACGATCCGAACGCTCGCTCTGCTGCCGGAGTCGCCGTTCGGCCCAAGCTCGCTCACCGCGATGGCGACCCGCCTGCATCTGCCCGACCCGCTCGTCGGGGCTCCCCCGATCCCGGCGCCGCCAGTGCCTGCGCCGGACGGGACGACGGTCGAGACGGCAAGCAAGGCTGGGCTCGCGGGCACGGTCGAGGTGTTGGGCGAAGGGTGCTTCATCGGGAAGTACAACGCCGGCGCCGGGTTCGTGGCGGCACCCGGCTACGTCGTCACGAACGCGCATGTGATCGCCGGCACCCACGACGCCTTCGTGTGGGACGGGACCCGTCATCCCGCTGACGTCGTGCTAGTCGACACGGCGCTCGACGTCGCGATCCTGCATGCGCCAAGCCTGCGGATCGCCTCGATGCCCATGCAGACGGCGGAGCAACCGCGCGGCACCGGCGGGGCGGTGGTCGGCTACCCGAACAACCAGCATCGGGCGGCGGGCGCAGCCGTCATGCGAGTCCTCGACGTGCTCGGGCGCGACATCTACGGGGACACGGCGGTGACACGGCGGATGTACGAGCTGCAGGCACCGGTGGTACCCGGGAACTCGGGGGGGCCGTTCGTCCTGGGCGACGGTTCGGTCGCCGGCTTGGTGTTCGGCGGATCCGTCCTGGATCCGGGAGTGTCCTACGCCATCACGGCGGCAACGCTCGCACCGCTCGTAGCGGAGGCTCGCACGCGCACGGCGGCCGTCCCAACCGGTCCCTGTCCCTAGCCTTCGGCAACCTTGAAGCCCTGCGAGCGCACGGCGAGCGGCCAGATCCGCCATGTGGGTGCGACGTCCGCCGCAAGCGCCGCCACGTCGGGGCCGCCGTCGAGCTGGAATGCCAGCAACGTCGGCCCGGCCCCGGACACACACACGGGCACAGCGCGGTGCCGGAGTTCGCGCACCACATCGTCCACGGCCGGGACGCGCGCGAGACGAACATCCTCGTGGAGTCGATCCTGCAGGGCGATCCGCAACAGATCGGGGTCCTTCGTGAGCGCTTCGACCATCAGGGCCGCGTGTGTCGCGTTGAACACGGCGTCGACGAAGGGCACGGTCGCGGGAAGCGCCGCGCGGGCCTCGGCGGTCGGCAGACGGACGTCGGGCACGATGGCGACCGGCCGAAGCGATGGGTGTGCCATCAAGCTTCGCACGAATCCATCGGCGGTCGCGATCGTGACGCCGCCGTAGATGGCGGGCGCGGCGTTGTCGGGATGGCCCTCGATGGCGGTCGCCAGCGCCATCATCGAAGCGGGGTCGCGATCGATCCCGAGGTCGAGCAGTCGCGAGGCGATCGCGATGCCCGCCACGACGGCGGCAGCCGACGAGCCGAGACCGCGTGCCAACGGGATCGTGTTCCTCCCGTGCATCGCGACCCGGGGCGTCTCCAGCGCCATGGACGCGGCGACGCTCCGGACGGCTTCGCTGATCATGTCGGAACCGTCGGTCGGAAGCTCCTCGGCGCCCTCCCCGTCCCACGTGACCGCGGGCGGCGCGTCGGTGTCGACGGTCACCTCGTTGCAAAGATCAAGCGCCATCCCGAAGGCATCGAACCCGGGTCCGAGGTTGGCGGAGGTGGCGGGAACACTGACGCGCACGCGCATCGGCGGAGCCTACCGCCCGAGCCCGAGTTCCTCCGCGACCACCGCGGCGTCGGCCGGCACTGTCACGGGGTGCGCTGCCCCCGCGATCGCCCATTCGGGATCCTTCAGACCGTGGCCGGTCAGGATGCACACGACGAGCGACCCGGCCGGCACGCGACCTTCGCCATGAGCCTGCAGCAGCCCTGCGACACTCGCGGCGCTGGCGGGCTCAGCGAACAGACCTTCGCGCGCCACCCGTCGATACGCGGCGAGGATCTGGCGGTCCGTCACCGACCAGATACCGCCTTCCGAGCCGCGAGCGGCATCCATCGCGAGGTCCCACGAAGCCGGATTGCCGATCCGGATCGCCGTGGCGATCGTCTGCGGATCCGGCACCGGCTCGCCCTTCACCAACGGGGCGGCCCCCGCGGCCTGGAACCCGAACAGCTGCGGTACCTCGCCGATCATGCCGTCGGCGAGGTATTCGGAGTAACCGAGCCAATGACTCGCGATGTTCCCGGCGTTGCCGACCGGCACACAATGGATATCAGGTGCCCGACCGAGGAAGTCGCAGATCTCGAACGCCGCCGTCTTCTGCCCGTGGAGGCGGAATGGGTTGACGCTGTTCACGAGGGTCACCGGATAGCGGTCGGCGAGGTCGCGCGCGAGGTCGAGCGACGCGTCGAAGTTGCCCTCGACCTCGAGCATGCGAGCGCCGTGGACGAGCGTCGCCGCCATCTTGCCAAGCGCGACCTTTCCCTTCGGCACAAGCACCGCACACACGAGGCCCGCTTTCGCGGCGTACGCCGCGGCAGACGCGGACGTATTGCCGGTCGACGCACACACGACGGCCTCGGCTCCCTCCTCGACGGCCTTCGAGATCGCGAGGGTCATCCCTCGGTCCTTGAAGGACCCGGTCGGGTTCGCGCCGTCGTATTTCAGCCAGACCTCGGCGTCGGTTTCGGCGGACAGGGATTCGCTGCGCACGAGCGGCGTGCCACCTTCGCGGAGCGTGATCACCGGGGTCGTTTCGACGATCGGAAGCCGGGCACGGTACTCCTCGAGCAGGCCTCGCCACTGATGGGCGCCCCGCGCGAGCGGCTCGGCGTTCACTCCTCCCCCTCCACGCGAAGCAGGCTCGCCACCGCCCGGACCGAGTCGCGATCGCGCAACTCGCGCAGCGTGGCCTGAAAGGCGCCCTCCTTCGCTCGGTGCGTGATGAAGACCAGCGAGGCCTCCTCCCCGAACCCTTCCTGCCAGACCCGCTCGATCGAGATGCCGTTGCGGCCAAAGGCCTCGGCGATCTCCGCGAGCACACCAGGCCGATCCTCGACGTGCAGGTTCAGGTAGTACTGCCCGTGCGTCTCGTCCATCGGTCGGATCCGGCGAGTGAGCACGTCGCGGTCGGGCCGCATCGGCGCAGCGCCGAGATGGCGCGCCACGTAGATCAGGTCGCCGACCACCGACGTCGCCGTCGGGTCACCGCCGGCACCCCGTCCGTAGAACATCAGCTGTCCGGCGTTGTCCGCCTCGACGAAGACCGCGTTGAACGCGTCGCGAACGCTGGCCAGCGGATGCGTCGCGGGCACCATCGCCGGGTGCACCCGCACCGACACATCCTCGCCGTCGAGGGCGGCGATCGCCAGCAGCTTCACCACGTAGCCGAGTTTCGCCGCATCGGCGATGTCGGCCGCCGTGATGGCGGTGATCCCCTCGCGGAAGACATCGTCGATTCCGACCCGAGCGTCGAACGCGATCGACGCCAAGATCGCGCACTTGGCTGCCGCGTCGACGCCCTCGACGTCGGCGGTCGGATCAGCCTCCGCGTACCCGAGTCGTTGCGCTTCGGCGAGCGCCTCATCGAACCCCCATCCATGCTCGGACATCTGCGTGAGGATGAAGTTGGTCGTGCCGTTCACGATGCCGAGCATGCGCGTCACCCGATCGCCCGCGAGCGATCCGAGGAGCGGCCGGATCAACGGGATCCCGCCCGCGACGGCGGCCTCATAGGCGATCTCGGTGCCACCGGAACGCGCGGCTTCCTCGAGCTCAGCACCGGCGCTGGCGATGAGCTCCTTGTTTCCGGTCACCACCGGCTTCCCTGCGGCGAGAGCTCGCAGCATGATCACGCGCGCAGGCTCGAGGCCGCCGAGCAGTTCCACGATCACATCGACCTCCGGGTCGTCCACGATCGCGACGCCGTCGGTTGTGAAGACCTCGGGCGGCAACGGCACATCCCGCGTCCGTTCGAGATCGCGAACGGCGACGCGCGTGATCTGCAGTCGCACACCGGCCCGACGGGCGATGTCGTCCGCATGGACGTCGAGCGTGCGAGCGACGGCCGACCCCACGGTGCCGCAGCCGAGCAGGCCGATCCGCACGATCCGCTCGCTCATCGCCGCCGTCCTCCTCCGCTCACGTCGCCCCGGCGCAGGCACCAAGTATGACGGCCGGCCGGTCCCGGTCGCGGAGTGCGACACGCCGAACTCGGGTCAGGCATCGTCTCGCGTCATGCGCTCGGGCGCAGACACGCCGAGGACGCCGAGCAGATTGCCGAGCACCTGGCGGGCCGCCCGGCAGAGCCACAGCCGCGCCTGGGTCAGCTCCGGCTCCTCGCCCACGACCCTGCACTCGGTGTAGAAGCGGTGGAACCTCGCCGCGACGTCCTGCGCAGCGTGGGCGACGCGGTGCGGAGCGCGAAGCGCCGCCGCCTTCGCAAGCCCGTCCGGCACGGCGGCCAGCGCGTCCAGCAACTCCCGCTCCGCCCCGTGCGTGAGGACCGTCAGGTCGACCTCGTCGATCGGTCGCTGTGTCACGCCCGCCGCCTCTGCTTTGCGGATGATGGAGGCGATCCGCGCATGTCCGTACTGCACGTAGTAGACGGGGTTCTCCATCGAGGCCCGAGCAACCTCGTCGATGTCGAACCGGATCGCGTGGTCGTTCGAGAACAGCAGCAGGTGGAATCGTGCGGCATCGGTTCCGACCTCGTCCAGCAATTCGTCCAGCGACACGAAGGTGCCCGCCCGCTTGCTCATCTGCAGTGGCTCGCCGCCGCGCAGGAACGCGACGAACTGGTACAGCATCAGCTCCACGCGGTCCGGGTCGTAGCCGAGCGCCTCGGCGGCGCCCTTGATCCGAACGACGTCGCCGTGATGGTCGGCCCCCCACACGTACACCAGGTGATCGAACCCGCGCCGGAACTTGTCGATCAGATACGCGCAGTCCGCCCCGAAGTAGGTGTGCCGGCCGTTGGACCGCACGACGATCCGATCCTTGTCGTCGCCGTAGTCGGTCGAGCGGAACCAGGACGCACCCTCCGCCTCGTAGGTCGTGCCAGCCGCTCGCAGCCGCTCGATCGCCTCGACGATCTCCCCCTGCTCTTCGAGTGAGGCTTCCGATACGAAGGTGTCAAAGACAACGCCGAACCGCGCGAGGGTCACGCGGATCCTGTCCATGGCCAGCCGCGCCCCCTCGGTCCGGAGCCGCACGAACCTCTCCTCGGGCGCGAGGTCCGCGAACGCGTCGCCGTGCGCCGCCAGGATCTCAGCGGCGTAGGCCTTGATGTACTCGCCGTGATAGCCGTCCTCGGGCACTGCCGCGTCGCGACCGAGCACTTGCAGGTACCGGGCCTCGACCGACGCACCGAACCGATCCATCTGGCCGCCCGCGTCGTTGAAGTAGTACTCCCGCTCGACGACATGGCCGGCAGCTTCGAGGAGTCTGGCGATCGCATCGCCCAGCACGGCGTTGCGCGCATGCCCGACGTGCAGCGGGCCGGTCGGGTTCGCGCTGACGAACTCAACCTGCACACGCTCGCCGCTTGGCGCGCCGTGGCCGTAGGTTTCGCCCTCGGCGACCACGCGCCGGATCACGTCGAAGCGCCAATCGTCGGTCGTCCAGATGTTGATGAACCCCGGCCCGGCGATCTCGGTCTTCGCCACGAACGGCGCGGGTGCCAGGGCGGCTACGAGAACCTCGGCGACCTCGCGCGGTGGACGTCCCGCCTGCTTGGCGAGTGCGAGCGCCACGTTGGTCGCGAAATCGCCGTGCTCCTTCTGGCGCGGCGCCTGCAGTTCCGGCGCTGGCAGATCGCCCTCGAGTCCCAGGGCGGGCGCGGCGGTCGCGAGCCCGGCCGCGAGCCAGGCCTGCAGCTCGGTCTCGATCACGGCGACCCGGTCTCCAGCAACGTCCGGACGGTCGCCACGAGCTGCTCGGTGTCGAAGGGCTTCTGCACGACGATCGCGCCGTCCGATACCGGGATGTCTTCACGTCCACGGGCTGTGAGAAAGATCACCGGCACCGATGCGGTGACGGGATCGGCACGCAACGCATCGAAGATCGCCCGTCCATCCATTCCGGGGATCATCAGATCCAAGATCGCGACGTCGGGCGGCGTAACCGACGCGATCGCGAGCGCCTCCTCGCCATGCGCGGACGCGTCGACCGTGAAGCCCTCCAGCCGGAAGTTCACTTCGAGGAGCCGAAGGATCGCCGGATCGTCGTCCACAAGGAGCACGCGCGCCATGCCCGTGAGCATACGGGCGCACGCTCTCGACTGGTCCTTGAGCGGCGGTTGCTAGACTCCGCCCATTGCCCCCGTAGCTCAGGGGATAGAGCACCGGCCTCCGGAGCCGGGGGCGCAGGTTCGAATCCTGCCGGGGGCACCGTGACCGATCCACGTTCGATGGACGCGCCGACCGGAACGCACGAACACGAGGCGCTTCGGCGCGCCGATCTCGCATCAGATCCGATCGAACAGTTCCGCACGTGGCTCGCCGAGGCCGACACGGCGGGGGTGCCGTTCGCGAACGCGATCGCACTGGCGACGGCCGATACCGAGGGCGCGCCCTCGGTTCGCCACGTGTTGCTTCGCGGGGTCACCGCGGAGGGGTTCGCGTTCTACACGAACCGCACGAGCCGCAAAGGGCGAGAGCTCGCCGCCAACCCGCGGGGCGCGTTCACGGTGTTGTGGCGCGAGCTCGATCGGCAGATCTCGGTCCGCGGTGATGTCCACGAGCTCCCCGGTGAGGATTCCGATGCGTACTTCGCGTCTCGGCCACGCGAGGCGCAGATCGGCGCATGGGCGAGTCGCCAGTCCGCGCCCATCGCCGACCGAGGCGAGCTCGAGCGGCGGCTCGATGCCGCCACCGAGCGGTTCGACGGCGAGCAGGTCTCCCGGCCGCCGTTCTGGGGCGGCTACCTCCTGATCCCCGTGACGATCGAGTTCTGGCAAGGGCGGCGCTTCCGGCTGCACGATCGGTTCTGCTACACCCGCGAGGACGCCGGCTGGCGCCTCGAGCGCCTGTCCCCCTAGTCCGGGCGGCGACCCACACCCCCCGGGACCTTCGGCCTTGCGCCAACTGCGGCAAGCCGAGAAGCTGCATGCTATGGACACCGCAACTCGCGAGGGCCGAACAGCGGTCCGACCCTTCATCGTCGTGGACGGTAACGAGGCGGCGGCGCGCGTCGCGCACCGGCTCTCCGAGGTGATCGCGATCTACCCGATCACGCCCAGTTCTCCGATGGGGGAGCTGGCCGACGCCTGGTCGGCGGCCGGCATCGAGAACCTGTGGGGCGCGGTCCCCCACGTCGTCGAGATGCAGAGCGAGGGCGGCGCCGCCGGCGCGTTGCACGGAGCCCTCCAGGCCGGCGCGCTCGCCACGACCTTCACCGCGTCGCAGGGTCTATTGCTGATGCTGCCGAACATGTTCAAGATCGCCGGCGAGCTCACACCCTTCGTGATGCACGTTGCGGCGCGAACGATCGCGACGCACGCGCTGTCGATCTTCGGCGATCACTCCGACGTGATGGCGGCGCGCACAACCGGGTTCGCGATGCTCTGTGCATCGAGCGTGCAGGAGGCCCAGGATCTGGCGCTGGTCGCGCACGCCGCTACCCTGCGTACCCGCGTGCCGTTCCTGCACTTCTTCGACGGGTTCCGCACGTCGCACGAGGTCGCGAAGATCCAGGCGCTCGACGACGACGACCTCCGCGCCCTGGTCGACGTCGACGCGATCGTCGCGCATCGGGCTCGAGCGCTGGCGTCGGCCGACCCGAAGCTCCGCGGCTCCGCGCAGAACCCCGATGTCTTCTTCCAAGCCCGAGAGGCGTGCTCGCCGTTCTACGCGGCCGTCCCCGACGCGGTGCAGGCCGTGATGGACGAACTCGGCGCCCGCACGGGTCGCCCCTACCGGCTCTTCGACTACGTCGGGCACCCCGAGGCCGAGCGCGTACTTGTCCTGATGGGCTCGGGCGCGGGCGCCGCCGTTGAGGCGGTCGAGACCCTCGCCGATGCCGGTGCGCGTGTTGGTGTCGTGATCGTCCGACTCTTCCGACCCTTCGCGCCCGACGCGTTCGTCGCGACGCTGCCGCCGAGTACCCGTGCGATCGCCGTGCTCGACCGCACGAAAGAGCCGGGCGCACCCGGCGAGCCGCTGTACCAGGACGTCGTCACGTCGTTGGCCGAGGTGCTCGATGCCGGTCGCGCGACCTTCACTGCTGGCATCCCCCACGTGATCGGCGGGCGCTACGGCCTGTCGTCGAAAGAGTTCACCCCGGCGATGGCCGCGGCTGCCCTCGCGGAGCTCGACGTCGCGGAGCCTCGTCGTCACTTCACCGTCGGCATCGTCGACGACGTGAGCGGTTCGAGTCTGCCGGTGGATCCCGCGTTCCAGACCGAACACCCGGCCACCGTCCGAGCCGTGTTCTTCGGGCTCGGCGCCGATGGCACGGTCAGCGCGAACAAGAACTCGATCAAGATCATCGGGGAACACACCGACCTCCATGCCCAGGGGTACTTCGTCTACGACTCCAAGAAGGCGGGTGCGGTCACGATCTCGCACCTGCGGTTCGGGCCGCAGCCGATCCGCTCGACGTACCAGATCCAGCGAGCCGACTTCGTCGCCTGCCACCAATTCGAACGGCTCGAGCGCACCGATGTGCTCGATCTCGCCCGACCCGGCGCGACGTTCCTGCTCAACAGCCCGTACGGGCCCGACGATGTCTGGGACCACCTCCCGCGGGAGGTGCAGGACCAGATCGTCGACAAGGGCCTGCGACTATTCGTCGTCGACGGCTACGAGGTCGCGAAGGCGGCTGGGCTCGGGACGCGCATCAACACCGTGCTGCAGACCTGCTTCTTCGCGCTGACGGAGATCCTGCCGATCGACGAGGCGATCGCGGCGATCAAGGATGCGATCGTCAAGAGCTACGGCAAGCGCGGCGAGGCGATCCTCACCCGGAACTTCGCCGCCGTCGACGGCGCGCTCGCCGCGCTGCACGAGGTCGCCGTGCCGGCAGCGGCGACGAGCGAGGCACATCGCCCTCCCGTGGTGCCGCCCGAGGCGCCGGACTTCGTGCAGAAGGTGACGGCCACGATGCTGGCCGGCGATGGAGATCTGCTGCCGGTCTCGGCCCTGCCGGTCGACGGCACGTTCCCGACGGACACCGCGCGGTGGGAGCGTCGATCGATCGCACGGGAGATCCCGATCTGGGACCCGGCGATCTGTATCGACTGCGCGAAGTGCGCGCTCGTGTGCCCGCATAGCGCGATCCGGATGAAGGTCTACGACCCCGATGCGCTGGCCGACCCCGCATCGCTCCCGCACAAGGAATGGAAAGACCGCGAGCACCCAGGGCGCTGGATGACGATCCAGGTCACGCCCGACGACTGCACCGGCTGCGGCATCTGCGTCGATGTCTGCCCGGCCCACGACAAGGCAAACGTCAGTCACAAGTCGATCGACATGTCGCCCAAGGAGATCCATCTCGAGACCGAGCGGACCCGCTGGGACCTGTTCCGGTCGCTCCCGGACCCGGACCGACGCACGATCCGCACGGACACCGTCAAGGGTTCGCAGCAGCTCCGGCCGCTGTTCGAGTTCTCGGGAGCCTGCGCGGGGTGCGGCGAGACGCCGTACCTGAAGGTGCTGAGCCAGCTGTTCGGCGACCGCATGATCGTCGCCAACGCGACTGGGTGTTCCTCGATCTACGGCGGGAACCTGCCCACGACCCCGTGGAGCGTCGACGCCGCGGGCCGCGGACCCGCGTGGGCGAACTCCCTGTTCGAAGACAACGCCGAGTTCGGCATGGGGATCCGGCTTGGTATCGACGCGGAACGCGACCTCGCGATCACCTTGCTGCACGCCCTGGCCGACGAGCTGGAGCCCGAACTGGTCACGGAGGCGATCGCCGGCGCAGGCGCGCGGGGTGAGGAAGCCCTGGCCGAGCAGCGCGCGCGGATCGAAACGCTCGGCGAGCAGCTGACGCGGATCGGCGATCCGCGCGCGCGAGATCTTGCCGCGGTGCTCGAGCGCCTCGTGCCCGAGAGCGTCTGGATCGTCGGTGGCGACGGGTGGGCCTACGACATCGGCTTCGGGGGGCTGGACCATGTGCTCGCGAGCGGCACCGACGTCAACATCCTCGTTCTCGACACCGAGGTCTACTCGAACACCGGCGGGCAGGCGTCGAAGGCGACCCCACGCGGGGCCGTCGCGAAGTTCGCCGCGGCCGGGAAGGGACAGCGCAAGAAGGATCTCGGGCTGCTCGCGAGCGGCTACGGCGACGTCTACGTCGGTCAGATCGCGATGGGCGCCGACATGCCGCACACCGTGCGAGTGCTCGCCGAGGCGGAGGCGCACCCCGGGCCCTCGCTCGTGATCGCGTACTCGACGTGCATCGCGCACGGGATCGATCTCTCGACGAGCATGACCCATCAGAAGGAGGCGGTCCGGTCCGGCTATTGGCCGCTCTTCCGGTTCGATCCGCATCGCGAAGATGGGCCCGCGTGGCAGCTCGACAGCAAGGCCCCGAGCCTGCCACTCAAGGACTTCGAGCAGCAGGAAGCACGATTCGCCATGCTCGCGCGCTCCGACCCCGCCCGCGCGGCAGCGCTGATGGAGGCTGCGCAGGCGGACGTGTACGACCGGCGCCGACGCTACGAGCAACTCGCAGGGATCGAACCGACCGAGGAGGACCAGTCATGACCGTCGACCTGACCACGCGGTACCTCGGGCTCGCGTTGCGTTCGCCGATCGTGGCGTCCGCCTCGCCGATGGGCCAGAAGATCGACACCCTCCGCCGCCTGCAGGCCGCCGGGATCGGCGCCGTCGTGTTGCCCTCCTTGTTCGAGGAGCAGGTCGAGCACGAGGAGCTCCAGCTGCACGGGGTGCTGGATCTCGCCGCCGATTCGCACCCGGAGGCGTTGTCGTATCTGCCGGAACTCGAGGACTACAACACCGGCACCGACGCGTACCTGCGCCATCTCGAGGCGTGCGTCCGCGAGCTCGAGATCCCCGTGATCGGTTCGCTGAACGGCATCTCGGTGGGGGGCTGGCTCGCGCACGCCAAGCGGCTGCAGGAAGCCGGGGCCGCAGCGCTCGAACTGAACGTCTACTTCATCGCCGCCGACCCGGATGAAACCGCCGACGCGGTGGAGCAGCGCTATGTCGACCTGGTCGAGGCCGTGCGGGGTGAGATCCACATCCCGCTCGCCGTGAAGATCGGACCGTTCTTCTCGTCGATCGGACACATGGCGCACCGGCTCGTGGCCGCGGGCGCGGACGGGCTCGTGCTCTTCAACCGCTTCATGCAGCCCGACATCGACCTCGAATCGATGACGATCGACCCGGCGCTGCACCTCTCTCGTTCTGAGGAGCTGTTGCTGCCGCTGCGTTGGATCGGGATCCTTCGTGACAAGGTACATGCGTCGCTCGCGCTGTCGACCGGATGTCACTCGGGCGACGACGCGGTCAAAGGCCTGCTGGTCGGGGCGGACGTCGTGATGATGGCGAGCGCGCTGCTGCACGAGGGGCCCGAACACGCCGGCGTCGTGCTCGAAGGCGTCGAGACCTGGATGCAGGAGCACGACTACACCTCGGTCTCCGTGCTGCGGGGCGCCATGTCGATGGCGCACGTTCCCGACCCGGTCGCCTACGCGAGGGCGAACTACGCGCGGCTCGTGAGCAACTACGTCTCCCCCTACGATTGGCGGATGACGGACAGCGGTTCTCTGAGCTGACCGGACCAGGTCCCGCTTCACGTGATCGTCGACGCGAACGCCGTCCGGTCGTTACGCTCCGAGACATGACCGACCTCAGCGCCCACATCGCAGACGACCTGCCACGCATCACCGATGAGCTGTCGCGGCTCGTGGCCATCCCGTCCGTGGGCTACGAGGGGTACGACCGCGCCCACGTTCGGGCGAGTGCCGAGTTGACCGCACACCTGCTCCGTGACGCCGGGCTGCCCGATGTGCGGATCCTCGAGCCCGGCGGCCAGCCCGCCGTGTTCGGGCAGATCGACGGACCCGCGGAGGCCCCCACCGTGCTGCTGTACGCGCACCACGACGTGCAGCCGGCCGCCGACGCCGACCAGTGGGTCACGCTGCCGTTCGAACCGACCCTTCGCGAAGGCAGGATGTTCGGACGAGGCACGGCGGACGACAAGTGCGGCATCGCGATCCACGCCGCGGCGATCCGGGCGCTGCTCGCCGAGGGCGAGCCGCCGGTCACGATCAAGGTGATCGTGGAGGGCGAAGAGGAATGCTCGACCGCGTTCCTCCCGCAGCTCGTCGCCGGGAATGCAGACCTACTCCGTGCCGACGTCGCGGTCGTCGCCGACGGCGGGAACATCCGCACCGGCGCCCCAACGATCGGCACCAGCGTGCGCGGCGCCACGTCGATCTCGGTTCGGGTCGACGTCTTGCCGATCGCCGTGCACTCCGGTGCGTTCGGCGGGCCCCTGCCCGACGCGGTGATGGCGCTATCCCGGATGCTCGCGTCATTGCACGACGACACCGGAGAGCTGACCGTCGACGGACTGCACACGTTCAAATGGCAGGGAACCCAAGTCACGGAACAGGAGTTCCGCGACGAGGCGAACGTGCTGGACGGGGTCGAGCTGTTCGGCTCCGGCACGATCGCCGATCGCACTCTGTCGAAGCCGTCGGTCAACGTCTTGGCGTTCGAGGCTCCGCGCCTCGACGAGGTCGCGAACCAGATCGTGCCGACCGCGTCTGCCGTGGTCGGCCTGCGGATGGCCCCCGGCGAAGACTACCCGGCGGCGGCGGAGACGGTCGCTCAGCATCTACGCGATGCGGCGCCGTGGGGCGTGCACGCGACGGTCACCGTCGACGGCGAGCCCGGCCAGGGATACCTGGTCGACACCTCTTCCGACGTCTTCGCGGCGGCACGCACCGCGCTCGCAGACGCGTTCGGGGCCGACGTCACGGAGCTCGGCTCGGGTGGCTCGATCCCGCTCGTCCCGATGCTCGCCCAAACGTTCCCCGGGATCCAAGTGCTCATCTGGGGCGCGGCCGATCACCGGTCGAACTACCACTCGCGTGACGAGAGCGTCGATCTCGGCGAGGTCGTTCGGATGGCGCAGGCCGAGGCCGCGTTCCTCCGGGCGCTCGGCGCGTAGATCTCGCTCGTTCCGCGCATCGCGGCGCCGCTGCTAGGTTGGACGTATGAGTGACGAACAGCCTGAAACGCCCGACGTGATGCAGGCCCTGCCGGTCGCCGACGTGCCGGCCCCGATCGACCAGGCAGAGGAGTCGATCACCCAGCCCGCGAAGCTCCTGCGGATCGCGACGATGGTCCGCGAGCTTCTGGAGCAGACGCGCCAAACGACGCTGGACGAGCCGGGCCGCAAACGCCTCGCCGACATCTACGGACGCGCGGTCGGCGAGCTCACCGAGGTGCTCTCTCCCGACCTCCGTGAGGAGCTCGAGCAGCTCGCTCCTCCGATGGACGGCGTGCCCACCGAGGCCGAGCTCCGCGTCGCCCAGGCGCAGTTGGTCGGCTGGCTCGAGGGGCTCTTCCATGGGATCCAGGCAGCGATGTTCGCCCAGCAGGCGGCCGCCCAGGCGCAGTTCGCGGAGCTACAGAAGCGCGGATTGCTCGCGGCGCAGAACCCCCAGCCGGACGGGCAGCAGCCCGACCCCAACCGACCCGGCCAGTACCTCTAGCCCATCGGCGCGCCGCCGGCGACCGGCATGGCGCGCGTCGGCCGCGCCGCGGTCTCGTCGGGCCCCACGAGCCGCTGCGCGATGTAGACGGGGATCAGCGACAACACGATCACGATCAGCGCGACCGCGTTCGCGACCGGGCGGTTCCGAGGCAGACGGATCGCGTTGAAGATCCACTTCGGCAACGTGAGCTCGGCGCCCGAGACGAAGTTGGTCACGATGATCTCGTCGAACGACAACGCGAACGCCAGCAAGGCACCCGCGATCAGCGCCGTTCGGACCGCCGGCAGTGTCACATGACGGAACGTCTGCCAGCCGTCCGCGCCGAGGTCCATCGACGCCTCGACGATCGACCCGGATGTCCGGCGCAGGCGGGCGATCACGTTGTTGAACACCACGACGACGCAGAAGGTCGCGTGGCCGATCATGATCGTCCAGATCGAGAACGTGACCCCCGTTGTGTTCATCGCGGACCGCAGCGCCATCGCCGTGATGATTCCGGGCAACGCGATCGGCAGCACGAGCACGAACGACACGGTCTCCCGACCGAAGAACCGGAACCGGTGCACGGCGAACGAAGCAAGCGTGCCGAGCACGACCGCGACCGCGGCGGCGACCAACCCGACCTTCACCGAGGTGCCAAGTGCCATGCGCATGTTCGGGTCGTCCCATGCAAGCCCGAACCATTTCGTCGTGAACCCGTGCGGCGGCCAGCTCTGCGCGACACTGCTGTTGAAGGCGTAGATCATCACGATCATCAACGGGAAGTACAGGAACAGCAGCGTGATCGCCGCTCCGATCCGGATCACGATCTTCGCGCCACGGCTCTCCATCTAGAGGGCCTCGAAGGCACCCAGCCGCTTCGCGAGCGCAAGGTAGATCGCCACGATCGCGACGGGGACGAGTGCGAAGGCCGCCGCGAGCGGCAGGTTGTTCGCGACCCCCACACTGTCGTAGATCACGTTGCCGATGAACTTCGTGTTCCCGACGATCGTGGGCGCGATGTAGTCGCCGAGCGTCAGCGCGAACGCGAAGATCGACCCCGCCACCACACCCGGGATCGACAGAGGCCAGACGACGTGACGGAAGGTCTTCCACGCCTTCGCACCGAGGTCGCCCGACGCGTCCAGATACGACGAGGGCACCCGCTCGAGCGACGCGTAGATCGGCAGGATCACGAAGGGCAGCCACAGGTAGCAGAACGTGAGCCAGATCGCCCACTGCGAGTTGCCCAACGACCCCTCGGGGATCCCGACGATGCCGAGCATCGCGTCGGCGACCCCCTTCGGCGCGGTGATCGTCTGCCATGCGAACGCCTTCACCAGGTAGCTCGACCACAGCGGCAGGACCACCGCAACAAGGATCAGCGCGCGGACCCGCGCCGTCGCGATCCGGGCGGCGTAGTACGCGAGCGGGAACGCAAGCACGATGTCCCCGACCGCCACGGCGGCGGCGATCCCGACGGTCCGCAACGTGATGATGCGATAGACAGAGGAACTCCAGAGCGTGTCGAAGTTCTTCAGGGTCCACTCGTGGGTGATCTTGCCCGTCAAGGTGTCGACGCGCCAGAACGCGTTCGCAAACAGGAGCACCAGGGCGCCGAGGTAGATCACCCCGATCCACAGGAGCGGGATCCCGAGCGTGAGACCGAGCCGGGTGCGGGGGTGCGTGCTCAGGTGCGACGAGACGCGCCTGCCGAGGCCGCGGCGCGGCGAACCCTCGACGGGGGTGGCGGTCTCGCTCATGCGCTTCGGCGAGGCCTGGAGGGGCTCGCCCATGCGAGCCCCTCCGACGCCTCGGTCACTATGCGCCTCGGATCTCGATCCACTTCTGTTGCCACTCGGAGTAGTCCGTCGGCGACTGCGGCGTGCGCCACAGCCACAGGTCGTTCAGGAACTGCTCGTCGCCGCAGTAGCCGTAGCGGACGGTGTCGACCGCGTAGCCGAAGTCGAACTGCTTTTGCAACGACTTCCGTAGGATCGGGCACGCCGCCGTGTTGCTGGCCGCGGCGCCGTAGTACTCGGCGGTCTCCGCCTGCACCTCCGGCTGCTGGGAGTACTGCATCCACTCGAGCATGCAGTTCGGGTCCGGCGCGCTGCTCGACATCATCCAGGTGTCAGCCCAACCGCTCATCCCCTCACTCGGTTCCACAGGCATGACCTCCGGATGGTCGAGCTCGACGAGCGACAGGTTCACGGGCCAGGCTGTGCCCGCAACCATGCTGCCGTTCGAGAAGCCGTCGATCTCGGTCGTGTACGCCGCCCAGTACTTGTCGATCAGCGTCGACTGGCCCTTCAGCAGCTCGACCGCCGCGTTCAGCTGGTCCTCCGTCAGCGCGTACGGGTCGGTGATCCCGAGGTCCGGCTGGTGGGCCATCAGGTAGATCGCCGCGTCGGCGATGTAGATCGGGAAGTCGTAGGCGGTGATCTTGCCCTTGTACGGGTTCGGCTGGCCGTTCAACGTCGTTTCGAAGACGACGTCCCAGCTCGTCGGCGCCGGCTTCACGACGTCGGAGTTGTACATCAGGAAGTTCGGCCCGTACATCCACGGCACGCCGTAGATGTTCCCGTCGACCACGTAGTGGCTGTTGTCACTGCCGGTGGTCGGGTTCAGGGGAGCGATGACGTCGGTGAAGTCGAACAACGACGGGTCGATCGCGGAGACCGCACCGGAAGCGATCAGCCGGTTCGACGAGTCACCCGATGCCGACACGCCGTCCCACTGCCCGGCCTGGCTCGTCATCAGGTTGTACATCTCGTCGGAGCTGTCGGCGTACTTCACGTTGACCTTGCAACCCGTGTCCTTCTCGAACGGGGTGACCCAGTCGTAGTTCTCGTAGCCCGCGGTCGTGCCGTCCTCGGTGTAGCCAACCCAGGCGATCAAGTTCAAAGCGCCCTCGCCCGGGCCGATCGACGACACAGGCGTGGCGCCGCCGTCACCGCCGGCATCACTGCTCGACGAGTCGTTCGAACACGCCGACGCCACGAGCGCCAGCGCTACAAGCGCGATCGCCCCACGTCCCAGATACCTCATCTAGACCCCCTCCTGATCGACGGTGCCTTCCTGTGCCCCCGCGGGGGCTTCGACATGACGGTTACTGCTTCGGTCCCACACGAGGCGCACGGATTTGCCTCGCACCTCCAGGGCCTCCATCGAGCTCGTCGAGAGGTTCTGCTGCAAGACGACCAGCGACCCTCCCCCGTCGAGTTCGACGATGTACCTGGTGACCGCACCCAGGTATACGACTTCTTGGACGTGCCCGGTTGCGGTGCAGTCGTTCGGTCCGGCGGCGGCGTCGGGCTCCACCATCGAGATCTTCTCGGGCCGCACGGTGACGGCGGCGGGCGTCCCGACGATCCGCTCGGCGACCTCGCCATCGAGGATGTTGGACACGCCGACGAACCCCGCCACGAACCCGGTCGTCGGTCGCTCGTAGACCTCGGCCGGCGTGCCGACCTGCTCGATCCTCCCGTGGCTGAACACGGCGAGGCGGTCGCTCATCGTGAGCGCTTCCTCCTGGTCATGCGTCACGTAGATGAAGGTGAGCCCGACCTCTTCCTGGATCTCCTTCAGCTCGATCTGCATCGCCTGGCGCAGCTTCAGGTCCAACGCCCCCAGCGGCTCGTCGAGCAACAGCACCTTCGGCCGCAAGACCAGGGAACGCGCGAGCGCGACGCGCTGCCGCTGCCCGCCCGAGAGCTGCATCGGCTTGCGGTCGGCATACTCTGCGAGACGGACCATCTCGAGGGCCTCGGCCGCGCGGGCACGACGATCGGCTTTCGCCATCTTGCGGATCATCAAGCCATACGCAACGTTTTCCGCCACGGTCATATGAGGGAACAGCGCGTAGTCCTGGAAGACCGTGTTCACGTCCCGGTCGTACGGTGCGAGCCGGGACACATCCACCCCGCCGAGCAGGATCTTGCCCTCGGTCGGCTGCTCGAAGCCGGCGATCATCCGCAGGCACGTGGTCTTGCCCGAACCCGACGGCCCGAGCATCGAGAAGAACTCGCCCTCGCGGACCTCGAGATCCACACCCGCCACCGCGACGAAGTCCCCGAACCGTTTCACGACGCCCTGCAGCTGGACGGCGACGCCGTCGGCGGGTACGGCAAGTACGGGGGCAGGCTGCGCCAAAGAAGCTCCCTCCCAAGTCGTGGTTGGCGGACAAGTCTGACGGGCGGGTGAACGGCTGGCAAACCCACGCGGCGTACCAGCTTCGAGGGTTCGATGCGCCGAACCGTCGGGTCGATCGGGGCTCGTCAGCGCTTCGCGACGAGGCCGGTGGCGATGCGACCGGCGATCGCCGGCCCCTCGTAGATCAGCCCGGTGTAGACCTGCACCGTCGCGGCACCGGCCGCGAGGCACGCGCGAGCGTCGGCCGGGGTGAAGATCCCGCCGCTCGCGTTCACGGGCAGCCGCCCGTCGGTCGCGGCGACGATCTCCGCGACGATCTCCGGCGTCTTGGCCGTGAGCGGACCCCCCGAGAGCCCTCCTCGGCCGGTCGACATCCGGACGTCCTCGATCGGGATCGTATTTGCGGCGGTGATGCCCGCAGCGCCGTTCTCCGCCGCAGCGCGCACCATGGCGAGCACGCCCTCGCGCTGCTCCTCGGTGACGAACGGCGGCACCTTGACGAAAACCGGCACATCGGCGCGGTCGCGGAGCGCCGCCATCAGGTCGGCGACGTGCTCCGCTTGGTGCGCCCAGCCGGCGTTGGGCGAGCTCGCGTTCAGCTCGAACGCGTCGACGTGCGGCACCAGCACGTCGTGGGCGGCGCAGACGTCCTCGAGCTCCTCGTCGGCGAGCGAGACCCACCGAGAGGTTGTGCGCTGCTGCGCGGCGAGCGTCCTCGCAACGGCTTCGGCCCCGGGGTTCGGCAGGCCCATCGCGTTGACGAGCGCGCGGCGTGCAGGATCGCGAGCGATCCGTACGCGCGGGTTGCCTCGGCGCGGCGCTCGCGTCACGGTGCCGCCGACCACGTAGCCGAACCCGAGCTTGCCGAGCGGCGCGAAGCGCTCACAGGCTTTGTCGAAGCCGCTCGCCAACCCGATCGGGTTGGCGAGCGGAACCCCGGCGACCTCGGTTGCGAGCGCCGGATCGGCCACTGCGTGGCCGATCCGGCCCCACGGAAGCGGGAGGGCAAGCATCGCGAGCGCCACTCGATGCGATCGTTCGGGATCCAGGGTGAAGAACAGCCGCCGCCCGACCCGGTCGTACCAGCCGCGCGTGGGCGCCTCCTCGGTCGTGGGCATCGGCACCGATTATGCTCACGCGCCGTGAGCGATGACCTTGTGCGCCGCATGGTCGAGGCCTCCGAATTGCACGGCGAGTTCGTGCTCTCCTCGGGGAAGACCTCGACGGTCTACTTCGACAAGTTCCGATTCCTCACACGACCCGACCTGCTGCGCGACGTCGCGCATGCGGTTTCCAGCCTGCTTGCGCCCGAGACAACGCTGCTCGGAGCTCCCGAGGGGGCCGCGATGCTGCTCGTCGCCGCGGTGTCGCTCGAGACGGGCCTCCCGGTGAGCATCGTGCGCAAACAACCGAAGGAATACGGCACACGAGCGCAGGTCGAAGGCGAGGTGCCCTCGGGCGCGGTGACGACCTTGCTGGAGGACGTGAGCACGACCGGCCATCAAGTCCGGCGGGCGGCGGAGGTGCTGACCGATGGCGGCGCGGACGTCCGGAGGATCGTGCTCGCGATCGATCGTGGCGGGGCCGACCACCTGCGTGAAGCCGGCTACGACGTAGCGGCGGTCGCCGTGCTTCGACCGACGAGCTAGCTCAGACGCGGTCGCAGCGCCAGATCCGGAGCTGCCAGAGCCACCGGCTGCCGCGCTGACGGAAGCTCACGAACCCGTCCTTCACCATCTGCGTGACGGCCTTGGACTTCGCGACCAGGTCCGGGAGCGGGAACTCGCGCGAGATCACCTGCTCGACGTGGTCGCCGAAGACCTCGTGAGCGGCGTCCAGGATCGGCTTCTCGTACTGGATCGTTCCCGTCGGCAAGTAGAGGCGCCCGCCGCGGGCGAGTGTCTCGCCGATCGAGTGCAGGAACTTGGTCGGCAGCTCCGAACCCGTCGGGCCGCCCGAGGGCACCTCGTCGAACCACCCGGATTCGGCTGCGATGTCGTCGGGGATGCCCGAGACGTCGCCGATCAGCACGGTCGCCTGGACGTCGCGGACGGGCTCCAGCAGGTCACCCTGGCGGAACTCGCACACAGCCTCCAAGCCCAACCGCTTGGCGTTCTCCCTGGCGGCTTCGACCGCTCGGAGCGACAGGTCGACCCCGTAAACCTTCGCGGCGCCGAGTTTCGCGGCAACGAACGCGAGCACACCAGAGCCACAGCCGACATCGATCACGGTGTCGCCCGGCTGGATCTCCATGACCTCCGCGAGCGTCTTGCTCGTCGCGGTGGGGCTGAAGACCCCGGGGCCCAATACCAGGGGGAACGGGCCTGTCCGACCCTTCCATTCGATCTCGAGAGGGTGACTGGCCATGGATTCTCCGCGTGCGCGCCGTGCGGCCTGCCCGAACGGCTGTTGCACAAGGCTACACGTCGGGGGGGTCGAACGTCGCCTCGGGGCCAGGGACCAACGATCCCGCCTCGACCGCCGCGGCGTCGGATTCGAGGCGGGCGGCGAGGCGCTTGGTGGCGATCTCTCGCGTGCCGTCCGGGTAGGTCACGACGCGCGAAGCGCCGCGCCTGAGCAGCGTCTTCGCCCCGTGCGCGTTGCCCCGCAACAGATGCACATAGCCGGCGCCCATCTGGGACAGCCCTTTGAACAGCTCCTCCTCGCCGGTGCCCTTGGCCTTCTTCCACGCCGTTTCCCAGGCCTCGTGGGCGCCGAAGACGTTGCGCTCGGCCAGGAGCCGGCGGGCGATCCGATCGTTCTCTTCGAGCGTCATCGCGTCGAAATCGGGCAGGTGCAGCTCCGACTCGGCATCCCACGGCAGCGGCCGACCGAGCTTGTCGCGCGGACGCTCGGGCTTCAGGCGCTTGTCTGCGGGAACCCCGGTCTTGCCGGTGGCTTCCTTCGGCATAGGCGGATGGTAGAGGCTGGTGCAACGAACGGGCTCGCTCGCCCGTTCATGGAGCCAGGTGATGGTGATCCCACTCGACGAGGACACCGGCGACGTCGCGATCGGATCCGACACGTTCACGAGGTTCTTCCATGAGCACTACGACCGACTCGGAAGAGCCCTGTACCTAGTGACGGGTGATGCGGCCGAGTCCGAAGACGTGGCGCAGGAAGCGATGGTGCGGGTGTACGAGCGATGGGATCGGGTCTCGGCTCTAGACTCGCCGGTCGGCTATCTGTACCGGACTGCGCTGAACCTGCATCGCAGCCGCCTGCGGCGAACCGCGGTGCGGCTCAAGCGGCGACCGATCCCACAGCCGCCCGATCCGCTCGACGCCGCTAACGATCGCGACGAGATCGGACACCTGCTCGCGGCCCTTCCCGGTGGTCAGCGCGAAGCGCTGATCCTCGTGGAGTGGCTCGGTATGAGCGCGGAGGAGGCCGGGCACGTGCTCGACATCGAGCCGGTCTCGGTGCGAGCGCGGATCTCCCGCGCGAAGACGGCGCTGCGCGCCGGATCGGAGAGCCGACATGCGTGAGCTTCGTGAACGACTCGATGAGCGGGCCCGAGCGTACGCCGCCGACCCGTCCGGCTACGAGCGGGTGCTGTCGCGTGTGGAGCGGAGACGCCGAAGCCGGCGGCTCGGGACCGGCGCGACGGCGCTCGTCATCGCGGCGCTGGTTATCGCGGGGCTGCGGACGGTCTCAGCTCTCGGCCCCGAACCGGGTTCCACGCCAGCACCCGCCCCAAGCCCGACAGCGACCTCCCAGCCTGTTTCCGGACTCGAGGTCGGTCTCGTCGTTCGGCACGTCGGTTGGAGAACCGCCGAAGACGCGATAGGCCTCCATGTCCTCGGTGCCGGCACACTCAGCCTTATCGACCCGGAAACAGGATCGTCACAGGTGGTCGCACACGGGCCATGGGACTACGACTTCGCGCTCATCGCGCCGATCGGGAACGGAAAGGTGCTCGTCGCGGATGGCACGTCACTGTGGACCGTCGATTCTTCGGGTTCCGTCACGACGAAGGTGGATCTCTCCGCGCTCGGCTACATCGGCGAACTGCTCCAGGCGGGGCCACAGGCAGGAGGAGGAACCTGGGTGACGACGTACGCGCCCATGGGTGATGGCCCGCAATCGCTCTCGCAGGTGGACCCCGCGACTGGCGCGGTTCTCACCTCGGTCCCCGCTGGACACGGCGCGCACGAGATCCTGGAGGCGAGCGGATACCTCTTCGCAGCCCGAAACTACGATCCCGCATTGATCAGGATCGATCCGCGCACGGGTGACGTAACCACCATCGATCTTGACCGGACACCCACCGCGCTTGCCGCGGTTGGAGACAACCTCTGGTGGGTGGGCAGCGCCATCAACTGCCTGAACATGCGAACACTCACCGATTGCGGGAGAGTGGACGTGCCGCGCGCCGTGAGCCTTGCGGCAGATGGCCACCGAGTCTGGGTTCTGTCGGCCATGGGAACGAAGACGGGGACCGACGATCCGGATCCTTCGGAACCGGCGACCATCACCCTGCTGGACGGCGCCACGGGCGCCGTGATCTCGGGCCCGATGCCGCTCCCCGGCAGGACCCCCGCGTCGCTCTTCGCATACGGGGGCCACGCATGGATCGGGTTCCACGATTCGGGCACCGTGCTCCGCATCGACCAATGCGTCGTGGACCAGTGCACCCCGTGACTCAGCCGGGCTGACCTTCGACCGGCTCGGCGAGCACTTCGAGCGAGTCCCGCAGCGCGTCGTACGCCCGGTCCCCCAGGATGCGCTTCGTTCGCTGCTCGAGCCCCTGGATCGCCCGGCGGCACTCGGCCGCCGCGCGCCGCCCGTGTGCGGTCAGGCGCACCAGCTTCGCCCGCGAGTCGCTCGGGTCGGGCACCCGCCGCACGTACCCCCGCGACTCGAGGTCGTCGACCATGGACATCATCGCCTGCTTGGTCAGCCGGGTTTGCTCGGCCAGGTCGGTCAGACGCGACCCGCTCCGCCGATCCACCGACAGGAACAGGGCGGCGTGGCCGGGGCGCAGATCGGGATACCCTCGTTCGGCCAGATCGGAATCCAGCTCCGCCGCAAGGGCACGCCGAGCTTCCAGCAGCAGCCTGGTGGTGTCGGTCACGGCAGCAATCCTCGCGTGGCGACCCGGCATGGTCAATCATGTTGACCGATCGGACGACGGTAGCCTCAGAGTCGATGCTGATCAGAGAGTCCACCCAGGATGAACACGCCGAGGCCGGCCGGATCACGGCTGCGGCTTACCGCGACCTGGTCTACGACGAGACCTACCTCGAGCGGATCGCCGACGTGGCGGGCAGGGCCCCGCGAACGGTGATCTTGGTCGCGATCGAGGCCGGCGAGATCGTCGGCAGCCTCACCTTGGAGCTCGCCGAGCGGGTGAACCCGAACGACGACCCCCTGGAGGTCCACCGCGCCCATATCCGGATGCTCGGCGTCGACCCCGACGCGCAAGGCAGGGGCGTCGGCAAGGCACTGATGCACGATGCCGAGGATCGGGCTCGCGCCGTCGGCAAGACGGAGATCACGTTGCACACGACCGAGCGCATGACCGCGGCACGGGCGATGTATGCCTCGCTCGGCTACACGCGCATGGCCGACGACGTGCTCCCCGACGGGTTCGTGTTGCTCGGCTATCGCAAGGAGCTCGGCGCGCCCTCGGTCTGATCCGCGAACTGCTGCTCGTACAGCGTCGCGTACAGGCCGCCCAGCTCGATCAGCTCGTCGTGGCGCCCCTGCTCCACGATGCGACCCCGATCCAGCACGAAGATCACGTCCGCCGCCAGGATCGTCGAGAGCCGGTGCGCGATCGCGATCGTCGTGCGCCCGTGCATCAATGGCTCGAGCGCCGCCTGCACGAGCCGCTCCGACGTGGTGTCGAGCGAGGACGTCGCCTCGTCGAGGATCAGGATCTTCGGGTCCTTCAAGATCACACGCGCGATGGCGAGGCGCTGCTTCTCACCGCCGGAGAGCTTGTAGCCCCGCTCCCCCACGATCGTGTCGTAGCCCTCGGGCAGCTCCGCGATCTTCGCGTGGATGTTCGCGGCGCGCGCGGCCGCCTCGAGCTCCTCCTGCTTCGCGCCCGGCCGCCCGTAGAGCAGGTTGCGTCGGATGGTGTCGTGGAACAGGTAGGTCTCCTGCGTCACGATCCCGATCGCGTCGGCGATCGACTCGAGCGTCAGCGTTCGCACGTCGCGATCGTCGATCCGGACCGAGCCCTCGTCGACATCGTAGATCCGCGGCACGAGGTAGGTGATCGTCGTCTTGCCGGCGCCGCTCGGGCCGACCAGGGCGGCGAGCTGCCCCGGCTGGATCTCGAGCGACACGTCGTCGATCGTCCACTCTCGATCGTCCTCGCCCTCGGGGATCTCCTCGGCGCTCTCGTAGTGGAAGCGGACCCGGTCCAACGTCACCGCCCCGCGAACATCGGTCAGCGGAACCGCGTCCGGCGCGTCCGTGATGTCGTGCTTCAGGTCGAGGTACTCGAAGATGCGGTCGAACAACGCGAGGGAGGACTGCACCTCGGTCGAGACCTGCAACATCGACCCGAGCGGGAAGAACAGCCGCGACTGCAGCGTGGTGAACCCGACGATCAATCCAGCGGTCACGGTGTCCGGGTTGTCGTGGTTCAGGATCCCCGCAACCAGGTACACGAGTGCTGGCGTGATCGCGAAGAACGTGCCGACGACGGCGAAGAACGAGCGACCGATCATCGTCTGGCGGACCTGCAGTCCGGTGAGCCGCTCGTTCTCCTGCCGGAAGCGGTCGATCTCGTAGGACTGCCGCCCGAAGGTCTTCGACAACAGGATCCCGCTGACCGACAGCGTCTCTTCGGTGACCGCCGTCATGTCGGCCATCGTCTTCTGGGTCGTAGACGCGACCTCGCGGCGTGCCTTCCCGACCCGAACGGTCAACCACAGGAAGAACGGCATCAGGCACAACGACAGCAAGGTCAGCGGGACCGACAGGGCGAGCATCGCGATGAGGGTGGAGATGATGACCACCACGTTCGACAGGATCGAGGACGCCGTATCGGTCACCACCGTCTGCACGCCCCCGATGTCGTTCGCGAGGCGCGACTGGATCTCACCGGTCCGCGTCGACGTGAAGAACCGGAGCGGCATGTTCTGCAGATGCGTGTACAAGGAAGCTCGGAGATCCTGCATCACCTGCAGACCGACGACGTTGGCGTAGTAGGTCTGCGCGACCCCGAGCACACCCGCAACGATCGGGATCGCGATCATGAACGCCGTGCCCCAGAACACGACGTGCATATCCGGGCAAGGCTGACCCAGACACGTCGCCGGCGTTCCCTTCCCGAACAGTCCGTTGTTGAAGATATAGACGATCAACAGCGGATTGAACACGCCGAGGATGGATGTGACCGCGATCAGGAACCCCACGAAGCCGACCTTGCGCCGATAGGGCCGGAACGTGCCGGCGACCCGGCGCACCGTGGCTCGATCGACCGGTTTCGAGGGCTGCTCCGCGGGCGCGGCGTAGAACCGCGAGTGTCGACCCATGGGTCCGAAGATACGTCGGTGGCCGCCGAACGGCGCTCAGGTTCTGCGGGCCGCGACCCGTTGGACAACGTCGTCCATCATCGCTGGCGTGAGCCGACCCGTGAAGGTGTTCTGCTGGCTCGGATGGAAGCACCCGAACAGCGTGTGCTCCCCGACGCGAGCCTCGGCGCCGTGCCCGAAGCGCGGTCTCGGCCGAAGGACGGGCGCGCCGTTGACCTCGAGCGCACGCAGAACGCCGTTCCAAGCGAAGGCTCCGAGAGCGAGGATCGAGCGAGCGGGGAGCGCGGCGAGCTCACCCTCGAGGTACGGCAGGCAGCGGTCGCGCTCGTCGGGTGTCGGCTTGTTGCCCGGCGGCGCGCACCGGTTCACGGCGGTGACGTACGCGCCGGTGAGTTGCAACCCGTCGTCGCGATCGGTGGACGTCGCCTGGTTCGCCAGCCCGCACCGGTGCAGCGACGCGAACAGGAAGTCGCCGCTGCGATCGCCGGTGAAGATCCGCCCGGTGCGGTTGCCGCCGTGCGCCGCGGGGGCGAGCCCGACGATGATGAGCGCTGCGGACGGATCGCCGAACCCGGGCACGGGCCGGCCCCAATAGGTCTCGGTGGCGTGGCGCGCGACCTTGTCGCGCGCCACCGCTTCCCGCCAGGCAACCAGCCGGGGGCACGCGCGACAGAGGACGACCTCCTCTGCGATGTCCTGCAGGGTCCGGGCCATGCGGGGAGGATAGGCCGGGTGCTCAGCGCGGGCGACGCCGGAGTTTCCGGAACCGCTCGGCGGCCGCCACGAACGGGTCGAGTGGGTCCAGGAGCTGCTCGACCGTTCCGAGCAGCCCCTCGAAGCCTGCGGGATCCTCGTCAGTGTCGAGCACGCGACCTGCCCGGTCCAGCCCCAGGATCAGGCCGCCATCGCACGCCACCCACTCCGTCTCGACCTCGGGACAGCGCCACGCGGGCATCGACGTTCGGGCGCGGCCGAGCCGCTCGGCGTACTCGGCGACCGCATCGTTCAGGGGACGCCCAGGTAACCGCGTGCCGGGCAGCACGTCGGCCAGCCCCGCTTTCGCAGGCTCGATCTGATCGAGGACCATCTGAAACGCCTCGAACCGTTCGGCGAGATCAGGGGGCAGCTCCTTGCGACGACCGATCACGCGCCGAAGGCCCTCGCGCAGGCCGTCACGATCGCGCGGGGGTCGTTCGTCGCGACGGCGTCCACGCCGGACTCGAACAATCGCACGGCCTCAGCCGGATCGTCGGTGATCCACGTCCCGAGCAGCAACCCGGCCTCGTGCACCAACGCCGGGAACGCCTCACCGGCCTCCAACACTTTGCCCGTGAAGGGCAGCACCCAGTCATGCCCCTCCGCAGACGCGTAGGTGAGCCCCGCGATCGCATCGACGCGGTACTCGGTGAGCAGCCCGGTCGGGATCTCGGGCCGGCGGGCCTTGCTGTACGCGATCGACCGGGGGTTGAAACTCGAGACGATCACCGACCCGACGAACGCCACCTCGTCGAGCGCTGTCTGCAGCGCGTCGACAGCCGGTTCGCGTTCGCCGTCGAAGTCCGGCTCCCCCGGGAGGTTCTTGATCTCAACATCGACGGCGGCTCGGCCGGAGAGCAGCGCGAGCGCGTCGGTCAGCGTGGGCACCCGCTCGACCGTCCCGTCCTCAGCGGCGATACCGAGCGCCTGGATGTCGTCGAGCGTGAGCGACCGAACCTCGCCGGTACCGTCGGTCGTGCGGTCGACCGTCGGGTCGTGCATCACCACCGCGTGCCCATCCGCGGTGATCCGGATGTCGAATTCGACGGCCGGCGCACCCACCGCGACCGCGCGATCGAAGGCCGCAAGGGTGTTCTCAGGGAGTTCCACCGATGCGCCACGATGCGCCACGATCAACCTCGAGCCAGCTTGACTGAATGGCGGTTCAGACACTATCGTCCCCCACACGTTGCAGGTTCGTTGAGTTTCGCAGATGGGGATGACCGATGACTGAACGGCGATTCAAGCACGATCCCGACGAGACGTGGTGGCTGCGAGACGCCAGCTGCATCGGCGAGGATCCGGAGCTGTTCTTCCCGGTTGGAACGTCCGAGCCGGCGCTGGCGCAGGTCGCCGCCGCCAAACGGGTGTGCGCCGGCTGCGGGGTCCGCTCGGCCTGTCTCGAGTGGAGCTTGATGACATACCAGGACGCAGGTGTCTGGGGTGGACTCGACGAGGAGGAGCGCCGCGTGATCCGCCGCGCCCGGCGTCGCGCGCTCGTCGCCGAAGCAGAGCGCGAACTCCAGCCCGCCGTCTGAGCTACGCCTGGCTGGACGGGCACAGCGGTTCGATCGGGCATTCCGTGCATCGAGGCCTGCGCGCCTGGCAGATCGCCCGGCCGTGGTCGATCAGGGCATAGCTGAACGACGACCACTCCTCTTGGGGAACGAGCCGCAGCAGGTCCTGCTCGATCTTGTCGGGGTCGGACGCTGCCGAGAACCCGATGCGGTTCGACAAGCGCCTGACGTGCGTGTCGACGGGGATGCCCTCGACCTTACCGAAGCCGTTCGACAACACGATGTTCGCGGTTTTGCGCGCGACCCCGCGTAAGGTGATCAGCTCCTCCATCGTGTCCGGCACCCGGCCGTCGTACACCTCGATGATCCGCTGGCACGCCGCGCGGATCGACGCAGCCTTCTGATTGAAGAATCCGGTGGGCTTGATGTCGGCGCGCAGTTCGTCCTCCGGTACCGCCAGGTAGTCCTCCGGCGTTCGATACTTCTGGAACAGCGTGGCTGTGACCTCGTTCACCTTCGCATCGGTGCACTGCGCCGACAGGATCGTGGCGATCAGGATCTCGAGTGGATTCGAGAAGGAGAGAGCGACCGTCGCTCCCGGATATGCCGCCGATAGGATCCGGATCACCTCGGGCGCGCGGCGTTCGATCGGATCGGACCGGGTGAGCGCAACCGCCATGCAGGCGATGCTACCCGGCGACGCCATCAGCGCTGGAGACGCGAGCGCCTTCGTGAAGCTCGACCCAGCCGCGTGCGTCGCCTGCCACGTTCCAGCTTCGTAGATGCCCACCGTCCCCGCGCCGTGGACGTCCCAGACGGCGCCATCGCCCACCATCGCGGTGCGCTCGTCGAGCGCGATCAGCGACCCGTTCGGTGGCGCCGCTGACTGGATGAACGCCTGGGCGCCCGGGATCCACGCCTCGACCATGTCCCAATGCGGTGCGAACAGCACCTCGGGGAAGTACCCGAGCCCCGGCTTCCAGATCTGCTCGAAGTCCTCGGTGTCGGAGTCGAAGGTGGGGTCACTCAGCACAGCCACCCCTGCGCTGCAGCCCATATAGGCGGTCAATCCGTCGGCGATCCGAGCCCGCAGGCGCGACCAGAACGGCGACCCCTGGAGCACGGAGGCCAGATACGCCGGATTCCCGCCGGAGAAGAAGACCAACGCTGCGTCGTCCAGCTCGGCCGCGAGGGCGGGTTCGTTCGCATCGTCGACGGTCTTCAGCGGCGGCGCCGCGGCTCGCACGCCCAACGCGTCGAAGTGCGCGAGCCCTTTCGTGATCCATCCGTCGTAGACCTCGTCCCCTTCGCGAGCAGCAGCGGTCGCGAACACGAGCACGCGCCCGTCACGGCCATCCAGGAGTCGTCGGTCGACGTCGTCGTGCCAGGTCTCGAACTCCCCCGCCCCGAGGAACCCGTACGTGCTCACACCCGTGCCTCCTGGATCGCCTTCGCGAAGCCCGGCAGCGAGCGCTCGACCATGTCGTCGTTCGCGGTGATCGAGATCCGGAACCACCCCGGCATCTCGAACATCGAACCCGGCAGCACGAACACGTCGTGCGCCCGCAACAGGTCGCAGAACGCGCGGTCGTCCTCGAGCGGCGATCGCACCAGGATGTAGAACGTTCCCTCGGGCTCGATCACGTCGTAGCCATCCTCGCGGAGCGCTCCCACCAGCACATCGCGCCGGCGTCGGAGCGTCTCGAGGTCCGGTCGCATCCTGTCGAGTTCGGGTACCGCGTGCTGCAGCAGCGAGACCGGATAGGCCCAGCCGTACGTGATCTGCCCGATCTGCAGCGCGAGCCGGAGTTCGTCGGCCTCCCGCATGTCGGGCGGCGTCGCGACGTACCCGAGCCTCGACCCAGGCGACAGCAGCGTCTTCGCGTATGTGTACAGCAAGAACGAGTGCGGGTAGTGCGCGAGCGGCGTCGTGAACGTGTGCGGTTCGAAGACGATGCGGTTGTACGCCTCGTCGGACAGCAGGTAGATGCGTCGGTCGTTGCGCGCCGAGGCCGCCTCGAGCACCGAGGCCAGCGCGTCGAGGAGCTCGGGCCCGTAGATCCGCCCCGAGGGGTTGTGCGGCGAGTTCACGATGATCGCTCGCGTCCGCGGGGTGATCGCCGCCTCGATCTCAGCAAGGTCGAGATCGAAACTGCGCTCGCGATCGGCGTCGACCCGGACCGGCGTCGCACCCGACGCCACGATCAGCGTCTCGTAGAAGAACCATGGCGGCGAGATGAAGATCACCTCGTCGCCGGCGTCGACGATCGTGCGCAGCACGATCGCGAGGCCGGCGAAGTTGCCGTTGGTCATGTGGATGTCGGCATCGCGGAACGCGATGCCGAACCGCTCGCGAAGCCCGGCGGCGATCGCCTCAGCCGCCTGCGGCAGGTCCATCGTGTAGGCGTAGTGATCCTTCCCCGTCGGCTGCGCACCGCGGACCAGCGCATCGACGTACGCCTGCGGCGCCGGTTCGTGCGGATTGCCGAACATGAAGTCGCATGCCTCGGGCTGCCGCAACGCCTGCCAGAGCGCGTCGTCCGTGCCGAACTCGGCGAACGCACCGAGCGCGTGGATCATCGCCGACGTCTGTTTCGATACCTCACCCATCTGCGCCTCCTGCCTCCCGGTAGCTCTCATCACGGATGAACCTGCGCAGGCCGTCGGCCCCGAAGACCTCTAGGAGCCCTTCGATCTGACTCTCGTGCGCAGTGAGCGCTGCAACCTTCCGGTCAAGCAGCTCGCCGTCGCATGTGAGGTCGATCGCCATCTCCTCGCGTGGCGTCACCGGGGGCGTCCCCGGCCGGAAGATCTCGAACCGTTCCAAGGCGGGCACCACCTCGGACACGAACTCGGGCGATTGCGTGGCGTAGAACAACCGCGCCCCGGGCTTGCCGACCGCCGCGAACGCCTCGGTCGCCCACCGGCAGACGTCCTTGTGCCCTTGATGTCCGGTCATCCCGTCGGGTCCGAAGGTCAAGATCGTGTCGGGCTGCACCTCTGCAACGATCGCGCGCACCTGCGCGGCGCCGGCTTCATCCAGATGCTCGTCCATGTCGACGTCCACCGGCCCGTCGAGGAACCGATGCTCGGTGACACCGAGGAACTCGAGCGAGCGCAAGAGCTCAACCGTGCGCACCTCGCCCATCGTGGCGGGCGGCCAGCGGTCCTCATCCATCGACCCGCCCTCACCACGCGTCGCGGTCACATCGACCACGCGTGCGCCCAGCTCGACCGCCGTCGCCATCAGTCCGGCCGCCAAGAAGATGTCGTCGTCGGGATGCGCCCAGACGCCGACGATCGTGCCGAGCGACGCCACATCGGTCATGCGTTCCCCCTCAGGTCGAAAGGAGAAGTGTCGCGCAGGTGGCGCCTAGGTGCCACTCGGCGGATCCGCGATCAACTGCTCGATCCGGGCTCGGAGGGCATCGGGTACCTGCTCGGTGCACTTGGTCCGTACGAGCGCGCGCAGATGCGTGCGGAACTCGGCACGATCGAGGCACGGCGAGCAGTCGGACAGGTGCGTGCGGATCCGGTCGGCCAGCGCGGGGTCCACCTCGCCGTCGAGATAGGCCTCGACCTCGAGGAGGGTTTCCGTGCACTCCGGTTCACACTCAGGCATCGACGAATCCCCGTTCCTTGGCCGTCTCCCACAACGCTTTCTCGAGCGCTTTCCTTCCGCGATGCAGTCGGCTCATCACCGTGCCGATCGGCGTGTCCATGATCTCGGCGATCTCCTTGTATGAGAAACCTTCGACGTCGGCCAACAGCACCGGCAACCGGAAGCGCTCCGGCAACGACTCGACGGCGTCCTTCACCGCTTGATCGGGCATCTTGTCCAGCACCGCTTCTTCGGCCGAACCCTCGACGTTGCGCCCACCCAGTCGGTCGTACAGGTACCACTCGTCCACGTCGTCGGGGCCCTCGACGGTCTGCGGTTCGCGCTGCTTCTTCCGGTAGGTGTTGATGTAGTTGTTCGTGAGGATGCGATAGAGCCACGCCTTGAGGTTCGTTCCCTCTCGGAACGAGGCGAAGCCGCGGTAGGCACGCAGGTAGGTCTCCTGGACGAGGTCCTCGGCGTCGGCCTGGTTGCGGGTCATGCGGTAGGCGGCGCCGTACAAGGATGAGAGCAACGGGAGCACGTCGCGCTCGAAGCGCTCCGCAAGGGCCGGATCGTCGTGGGTGGGCACCGCCTGCGCCATGGTCCCCAGCCTATCGTTCGGAAGCCGGAAACCCCTTCCCGTGCGTTGGTTACCTGTCATTCGCGACGGTGGCTGCGAAGATAGGTATCCGATGTCCGACAACCCCAACAACTCCCGGCGCTCCGGCACGCCCGGCGGGCCGATGCCCCGCACACGGTTGGCCCCGTGGATCCTGGTGGCGCTCGCGATCACCGCGCTGCTCGCGTTCAACCAGTTCAGTTCGGTCGCCGGCCGCAAGTCGATCAGCTACGCCGAGTTCCAGACGGCGGTCAACGACGGGAAGATCGACCCCAACACGGTCGTGAAGATCTCGGACACGGAGATCTCCGGCGCGATCCTCGACGAGACCGGGTCACAGAATTTCACGACGTCGCTGTCGACCAACGTGACGATCGACCAGGCGTACCAGGACTGGCTGCAAGAACACGGCGTCAACTACGAGTTCAAGACACCGAGCGCGTGGGTCGGCCTGATCTACAGCGTGTTGCCCATCGTGTTGCTGCTCGGCATCTCCTACTGGTTCCTGTTCCGGCGCGTGGGAGGCGCCGGCTCGAACCCGCTCAACATGGGCAAGAACAAGGTCAAGATCTACGACCGCAAGGAGATGAAGACCACCTTCGCCGACGTCGCCGGCGTCGAGGAGGCGAAGGACGAGCTCAAGGAGATCGTCGATTTCCTGCGGAACCCCAAGAAGTACCAGCGGCTCGGCGGCCGGATCCCCAAGGGGGTGCTGTTGCTCGGCCCGCCCGGGTGCGGCAAGACACTGCTCGCGCGCGCGGTCGCGGGCGAGGCCAACGTGCCGTTCTTCTTCATGAGCGCCTCGGAGTTCGTCGAGATGTTCGTCGGCTTGGGCGCCGCGCGCGTCCGCGAGCTGTTCCAGCAAGCCAAGGAGAAGGCGCCGGCGCTGGTGTTCCTCGACGAGATCGACACGATCGGGAAGGGCCGCTCCGGCGCGATGGGCTCGGGGTTCGGGGCCCACGACGAGCGTGAGCAGACCCTGAATCAGCTCCTCGTCGAGATGGACGGGTTCGACGCCTCGAAGGGCGTGATCATCATGGCCGCCACCAACCGGCCGGACGTGCTCGACCCGGCGCTCGTTCGGCCGGGTCGGTTCGACCGTCAAGTGGTCGTCGACCGGCCCGATCTGCGCGGCCGCGAGGAGATCCTGCGGGTGCACGCCCGCGGTGTCGCGCTCGATCCCGGCGTCGACCTGCGCAACATCGCGGCGCGCACGCCCGGGTTCACCGGCGCCGACCTCGAGAACGTCGTGAACGAAGCCGCACTGCTGGCGGCGCGTCGTGACAAGAACGCGGTGACCGAAGACGAGCTCGACGAGGCGATCGACCGCGCGTCGCTCGGGCTCGAGCGCAGGTCGCGCATCCTGTCCGAAGACGAGCGGGAGCGCACGGCCGTCCACGAGATGGGGCATGCGCTCGTCGCCGTCAGCACGGGCGACATCGACCCGCTGCACCGCGTGACGATCGTGCCTCGAGGCACGGCCGCGCTCGGAGTGACCTGGGTGCGCCCGACCGAGGACAGATTCATGCGAACCGAGCCCGAGCTGAAGTCCTCGATGACGTTCGCGATGGGCGGTCGGGCTGCCGAGGAGCTCTACTACGACGGCGTCGTTTCAACCGGCGCGCACAACGACCTCGAAAAGGCCACCGAGACCGCGCGCGCGATGGTCACGATGATGGGCATGAGCAAGGACATCGGTCCGATCTCCCTCGGCAGCGACGAGCAGCAATCGGTGTTCGCCTCAGGCCCGAAGATGTCTCAGAAGACGGCGGAGCGGGTCGATGCCGAGGTGCGCCGGCTGCTCGAGGAGGCGCACGAAAAGGCGCTCGGACTCCTCACCGAGAAACGCGCCCTGTTGAACCAGCTCTCGGCGCTCTTGATCGCGGTCGAGACGATCGAAGGCGACGACCTGATCGCCTACGTCGACGGCAGCAAGCCGATCCCGTCACCCGAAGAAGCACGGCAGGCGATGAACGACCGCGCCGCGGCCGAGGCCGCGTCGTCGGCGGGCGCGCCGGTGATCAAGCACACGCCGTCGCCGGCGCCGTTCATCCCGCCCGCACCGCCGATGCCGGCCGACTAGCGGCGCGTCGCCTCAACGGCCCTCCGGCAGCGTCACAGGATGTTCGTGGTCATGATCGTGGTCATGGTCGTGGGGCTCAGGCTCGCCGGCGAGCACGAGGTCCCATCGGTCGCGATACCGATCCAAGAACCGGTAGAAGTTGCGCTTCGACCGGGATGCGCGCTCCTCCTCGGTCGCAGCGGCCCACGCGCGGTGCTCGTGCTTCGTGACCGGCACCGACACGACCTCGCAGCGATATCCCGCGTCCTTCACGCGGAACGACCAATCGATGTCCGCAGTGCGATACCACTTGAACTTCTCGTCGAAGCCGCCCGCGGCGGCGAGCACGTCGCGCCGGAACGCCATCAGGTACCCCTCGACGGCATCGCAAGGGCCGGCGTCGGGCGCCTCCGCGAACTCCCGTAGGTCGGTCGTCGTGATGCCGTAGGGGCCGCAGACGCCGATCGCGGGGTCTTCGAGGGCGGCGATCACGGGGGCGAGCACATCCCCGGTGGGCTCGATCGACCCATCGAGCGCGACCAGCACCGGGGCGAGCGACCGTCGCAGCCCTGCGTTGCGGGCGGCCGCCCAACCGGTGTCGGGCTCGAGCCACACGACCTCGATGTCCTCGTCGCCGGCCCATCGCGACAGCGCCTCGCCCGTGACATCCGCGACCACGAACTGCAGCTGGCGATCGCCCGCGGTCGCTCGGAACGCTCGGATCGCGCGGTCGATGTCGTCGAGCCAGCCCTCGGCGACCCAGTGCAGCGCCACGTCGAACCGCGGCTCGTCGTCCAATGTCGAAGCGATGTCCTTCGACGCGATGGGTTCGGCCGCCGTCCCGCTCGTGGCCTGCTGCAACGTGAACCCACCGGGTGCGTCGACGACCGACCACCCCCAAGCGGCGATCTCGTCACGCAAAGCATCGGCGCGCGCGAAGTCTTTCGCATCGCGGGCCGCCGCACGCTCTTCCGCGAGCCGGAGAACATCCTCGGGCGCGCTCACGGGTGCCTCGCGATGAAGCCGAGCACGGCGGCATCGGCCGCCGCAGCTTGTTCCGAGTGGTAGAGGTGCCCGGCCCCGTCGAGCCACTGCAGCTCGGCACCGGGGATCTCCCCCGCCAGCCGTGTGGCGTTCCCCGGCGAGACGAGGCGGTCCTCGGTCCCGTGCAGCACGAGTGTCGGCACCCGGATCCCCCCAAGTCGGTCGTATGCGTCGAAGCCTTGGATCGCCTCCCATTGTCTCCGCTCGCCCGACGTGTGTTGCACGCCCGAGGCGGCCACCGCCAGATCGTCGGCGACGTGGTCCGGATGCGTCTCCGGGAACGCGGGGGAATACAGAGCTCGCCACGGCTCCCCTTTCGGCACGTTCGCACGTTCCGCGCATACCTCCTGAGCGGGGCCGGCGTGGGTCGCGGCCAGGATCAACGTGCGGATGCGCTCCGGGCGCGTCAGCGCCAGCTCGATCGCGACCATCCCACCGAAGCTCTGCCCGTAGACGTGCGCGGCGGTGACCCCCACCTCGTCGAGCACCGCGCAGGCGTCCTCGACGAACGTGGCCATCGTGCAAGGCCCCGGAGGATCATCGCTTCGGCCGTTGCCGCGGTGGTCGTAGGCAACGACGAAGCAGGCGGCCGCAAGCACGGGGATGTTCCGCCGCCAACCCGGGATGTCGCCGCCCAGGCCTTCGAGGAGCACGAGCGTCGGCGTCGAAGGATCGCCATGTGTCTCGAACCAGAGTCGGCAGCCGTCGGGGCGCGTCAACAGCGCCACAGGCGCCTACCCGATGGCGCTCTTCGTCGCGCTGCGGAGCCGCGCGGCCATGGCCTCGAGCGTGCGCAACGCGATCGAGGGGTGCTCCACCAGCAGACCCCGGAAGACCCACTCGGTGAGCGCGTACAGCTTGATGTCGGTGGTGGCGGTGACCGTCGCGGTGCGGGGCCCGCCGTCGAGCAGCGCCATCTCGCCGAAGAAATCGCCGGTGTGCAGCGTGTTCACACGCTTCCCGCCGATCGTGACGTCGGCGTCGCCCGACTCGATCACGAACAAGCCGGCGCCGGGGTCGCCCTCGGTGGCGATGACGGTGCCGGCGGGATGGTCGATCTGGCGGACGGTCTTCGCGATCGCGGTCAGCTCCTTGTTCGAGCAGCCGGAGAACATGGGCACCTGGGCGAGACGCCCCACCAGATCCTTGGTCGCCACGGCTCCTCCTGATCGCGTCGGTTGCGTGATGCTACGCGCCGTGTCTTTCCGGGTCCACCCGGGGTCAGGTGCTTCGAAAGTCAGGCGCATCCAGGGTGCTTCAGCGCGTGCAGATCGGACTGGGCGATGTTTCTGATTGGTGGTACCTTCCTTTGCCGTAGCTCATATAGCTGATGCCTGTCCAGAGACGCCTCCGGGGTGACGCTCTCGCAGGTGCGCGAGAAAGATCCGTTCCCGGAAGGAGCACTGATGAAGCGAGCGATCATGGTCGTCGTCGCGATGACAGCGGCGACACTGGTGTTGGGCGGAGGCGGTCTGTCCGCGGCCGCGGCCGGCGGCGGCGGATGCACGATCAAGGGCACTGCAGGCAACGACACGCTGGTGGGAACCGATGGCCCCGACGTCATCTGCGGGATGGGCGGCAACGATGTCCTGCTCGGCGGCGCCGGCGACGACAGGCTCCTCGGGGGCCAGGGCCGCGATCGGCTCGAGGGTGGTGCCGACGCCGACGTCCTGAAGGGCGGCCGTGGTCGAGACAAGCTCTACGGCAACGACGGCGATGACCGTCTGAACGGCGGAGCTCGACACGACTTCTTGCAGGGAGCGAAAGGCGACGACGCGCTGCGCGGTGGCCGTGGGCGCGATGAGATCGCCGGCGGTCTGAACGACGACATGCTGCGCGGTGGAGACAAGGGCGACCTGATGCGTGGCTCGCGTGGAAACGACGTGCTGAAGGGCGGCCGCGGCAAGGACCATATGGCCGCAGGTGACGGGAACGACCAAATGGTCGGTGGCCCTGGCGCCGACGAGATGCGTGGACGGCTCGGCGATGACACCCTGGATTCTGTCGACGGGTTGGCGAACGATCTCGTTCGCGGACAGTTGGGCTTCGACACCTGCACGTTCGACGTCGGCGACACAGTAGACGGGTGCGAAGCCTAGCCGCAGAGGCGAAGCTTCCGCAGTTCCGATCAACGCTGACGCAGCCCGCACGGTCACGGAGGGTGACCGTGCGGGCTTGAGCGTCACGCGCGTTGCGAACCGACTACGCTCCGGTCTGGGCACGCTGGCGGCCGTGACGCGCGGAGTCGGTTGGGCCCGGATGGAGGCGCACGCTGGACGACCGGAGCTTCACCGAGGCCGACCTTCGCAGCTGGTCCTATGACGCGCTCGTGAGCGAGTTCAGCACGCTGGCCGACACCATCACGTCGCTCGAGGAGATCCTCCAAGCGGGGGCGGCGGAGTTCGCGACGGATGACATGACCTCGCAAGAGGTCGTTCGCTGCGGCCGCGGCCAGGACATGATCATCCGTGAGATGACTGGCCGGAAGGATCCGGAGGAGGTCGCCGCGGACCTCTCGATCGGCTTGGACGAGCTGACGAGGCGCCTGGCGACGTCGACCTAGAGCACCCCGCCGCTTCCATCTCCACCCAGCATCGACGGCACGGGCCCGTGGGCACCTGGTGAATGCGAGAGCCCGGAGGTCGTTTCCGATCTCCGGGCTCTGTCGCTTTCCGCTGTCGATCTCGTCGCGGGGGTAGGATTTGAACCTACGACCTCTGGGTTATGAGCCCAGCGAGCTACCGGACTGCTCCACCCCGCACGGGAAGGCTAGCGGCTGAACGCGTCGAGCGACAAGCCCTCGTGCGGAACGACGGCGACGGGGCAAGGGTCGCTACGCTGCCAAGACCTGAGCCGTTCTCGCGTGGCGTCGCCGCAGCGACAGAACGACGCCGACGGCGATCGCCGCCCCGACCCCCAGCACCACGGGCAGCATCGTGCTGCGAGGCGCCATCTCGCACACCTGGGTGAATGGACGCTTGCGAGTGATCCGGCAGTCCAAGATCCCGATCTGCTGGATCGCCACAACGGCGACCGTCACGACCACCGCGGTCGCCGCAGCGATTGCGGCTTCGCGTCGAGCTCGAGACGAGGTCAGGGGAGCCCCGATCAGCAGGAATGCAGGTGCTGCGACGATGGGCGCGAGCACCAGGAGCGCGGCCCACAGCCACACCGGCAGATACCTGACACTCGCCGACCCTGTGGCGAGCAGCCACACTGCCCACACCCACGCCGTCGTCCAGCCGATCACGAGCAGCATCAGGAGGGAGGGTACGAACTGGCTGAATGGAGGCAACTCGAGCTGCATGACTCGAGCTTGGGTGGCTCACCGTTCCGAGTCAAGCCCACCCGGCCCGTGGCCCTCACACGGGGGGCGGCGGGACCGACGGGTGCTGGGCGGCGCGGGCTCGAGCGGCCGTGGCACCGCCGGGTGGTCGCCCGACGATCAGGTAGATGATCGCGCCGATCCCCGACGTCAGCACGATCACGAGCACCCACACGACCTGCGTGCCCGTCTTGAACGATGCGTCGTCCGGCATGCGCACGGCGTCGACGAGCGCATAGATCATCAGCGCGAGACCACCGACGACGAACACGAGAAAGAACAAGACGAGGCCGGCACCGAACGCCCATTCCATGATCGGCAGAAGCCTATCGCCAACGCCGGGGGCAACCCGACGAGTACGGTGGTCGGCGTGAGCGATCCCTTGGCTATCCGACCTGCCTTTCGAACGTGGCCCACGTACAACCAGCGACTCCGTGACGTCCTCGGTGCGATGACGGAGGAACAGCTCGCGATCCGCCCGTCGCCCGACCGGTGGCCGATCTGGGCGACGGCCGGTCACGCCGCCTGCCAGCGTGTCTTCTGGCTCTGCGACTTCGCCGGTGAGCCGGGTGCGGAGACGACGCCGTTCACGGACGCCGCGTACAACTGCCCGGGTGACGACGACCTCGACCATCCTCTCGACGCCGAAGCGCTCGTCGAAGCGCTCGACGCCTCGTTCCGCATCGTCGAGCATTGCCTGGACCGATGGACCCTCGAGATGCTGAACGAGGAGATCCGTCGCCGGTGGGATACCGAAGAGCGAGTCCACTCCCGCGGTTGGGTCCTGCAGCGTGTCTTCGCCCACGACGTGTACCACTGCGCCGAACTGAACGAGGCCCTCGGGCTCGCCGGCCTTCACCAGATCGATCTCTGGGATTGAAAGTCTTGGGACATCCGTCATCGCTCAGGCGGCGTCGACGCTCCTGACTATCGCTTGCGCGAGATCCTGCGGCCGGGTGAACTGCGGCCAGTGGCCCGAGTGCAGGTCGATGTACTCGACGTTCCGGAGTTTCCCGAGCTCCTGTGCACCCGGGAAGCCTTGCTCGATCCATTCCCGAAGCATGGTGCTCGGGAATTCGCAGGCGATGACGGTAGCGGCCACGTCGTAACGAGCGTCGTTCGACAGTCGCAGTGGGTCGCTCGCGACGCGGGCGGGTGACGGGATCGCGCGATCGCGGAGCGCCGCCCGCTGCTCGTCGTCGAGATCGACGAGCATCTCCTCGTCGAACAAGGACCAATCGGGCACCGGGATCTCGCCGTTCACGACCGGATAGTCGCCGCCGGCTTCGCCGTCACCGTGGGGCTCGCTGGCGACGTAGACGACTCGGGCGACACGGTCCGGCCGCGCGTCGACCGCAGCATGTGCCAGCAAACCGCCGGCGGAATGGCCGACGAGCACCACGCGGCCCGCCGCATCGACGGCGTCGATCGCGGCGATCACCGCGTCGATGTGGTCTTGCAGCGTGATACCGGAACGGCGGGCATCCCTCGACTCCATGCCGGGCAGTGTGAGCGCGCGGGTTCGGTGTCCCGCCCGCTCGAGGAGAGGGGCGACCTCGTTCCAGGAGGACGCATCGAGCCACATGCCGGGGATCAGGATGATGTCCATCGCCCAAGGCTAGGCGAGGCCGCAGAATGGTGCAGATGACCGAGATGACGCTGCAAGATGTGCTGCGATTCCTGGATCTCATGGCATCGATTAGGGTCCGCGTCTGGCTGGACGGCGGATGGGCCGTTGACGCATGCCTCGGTTCGCAGACACGACCCCATCGGGATCTGGACATCGAGATCGAGGAGCGCGATCTTGCGACAGCCATCTCTTGGCTCGGAAACGGTGGGTTCAACCCGATCCCGCGTGACGACACGCAGCCGTGGAATTTCGTCCTCGGCGACGTGCACGGGCGGGAGATCGACTTCCACGTGATCGTCCTGGACGAGCAGGGAAACGGCATCTACGGGCCACCCGAGACCGACTTCACCTTCCCCGCCGAGGCGCTCGCGGGCTCGGGTCGTCTCGGCGGAAGGACGGTTGCCTGCTTGTCTCCCGAGTGGCTGGTGCGGTTCCACACCGGATACGAACCTGACGAGGATGATTGGGCCGATGTGTCCGCCTTGTGCGAGCGGTTCGGCCTACCGATCCCGGAGGGGTACGGCTCCTTCCGATAGCAGGTCGCATCGTGGCGTCCTCGTCGCAGTTCGGTCGCGATGATGCGCGGGTGCTTCCGTTCAAGAGACGTTCCCGTCAGGCTGCCGACATGACGCTTCGGGTCATCACGGAGGTCCTCGTCGTGCTCGCCGTGCTCGGCGCGTTGATCGCCGTGCGCCCGGCTCCCGCGGTCACGATCGCGATCTCCGCGGGTCTGGTCGCAGCGGCGGGCACCTATGCCTACGTGATCGGCGACGGTCCGCATGGGGTCCCCGCCGCGGTGGCAGAGGGCTTCAGCGTCGGGATCGTCGCGGGCGGTGTCGTCGGTCTCGTCGTCACGAGGCGGCGCGAGCCGGGCACGTGGCCGATGCGGCGAGACGCGGTCTGGCTCCTCGCGCTGACGCCGTTCGCCGCCGCAGCCCTGCTGCTCGCGGTCCAGAAGGCGTGCCCGCTCTACGTGACTCGAGGGGCAGGCCTGTGCTTCTACGACTTCGATCTGTTAGGCGGGTGGGCGGCAGGGGTGGCATTCCTGTTCGTGATCGACATGCTCCTGCTCGTCGGCGTGCTGTGGCTCTCACCCGGTCGGAGGCGCGCCGCTCACGCGGAAGGGCGATCGGGGTAGCCTCCCGCCCATGCAGGAACATCCTCCGTTCGTACCGGACGATTTCGACCCACCCACCCGGCTGGTGACGCCTGCTTTCGTGCTCGAGCCGCTCGGTCCCCAACACAACGAGCGCGACTACGCGGCGTGGACGTCGAGCATGGAGCACATCCTCGCGACACCGGGCATGGTCGAGCCCGGCGAGGAACACCCGTGGCCCCACGAGATGACGCTCGAGGAGAACTTCGGCGACCTCGTTCGGCACGCGGAGGACTTCGCGGCGCGGCGGGGGTTCACCTACACGGTGCTCGACCCGCGCGGCGACGACGTGATCGGGTGCCTGTACATCTACCCGTCGAGAGGACGACCACGACGCGCGCGTGGAGTCTTGGGTCACGTCCGCCCGAGCCGAACTGGATCCCGTGGTGTGGCGTTCGGTGTCGGACTGGCTCGCCGCCGCCTGGCCTTTTCAGAACCCGGAGTACGCGGCACGCTCCTGACGCTACGCCTCGAGCGCCACACGCTCGAGCGCGTCCATCGCCTCCTGCATCCCGTCTTCCATCCCGGAGTCGATGATCGCGTCACGCACCTCGCGGCTCGGGCACACCACGACGGTCGTCAACGTTGTCTGCTCGCCATCCCCGTCGAACGTGATGACGTTCTCGGTGGCGTTCGCTTCGGGGTCTGGCGCTCCTTCGAAGACCTCGGTCGACACGATGCGCTCGTTCGGCTCGATCTCGCGGTACTCGCCGTGGAATGCAACCTCGAAGCCCGCGTTCGCCTTCATCACGTAGCGCCACCGACCGCCGACGCGCAGATCGACCTCGACGCTCGTCACGGTCCCTCGAAGGCCGCTCCACCACCGCTCGATCAGCTCGGGGGTCGTCCAGGCCCGGTAGACGAGATGTCTGGGTACGTCGAACACGCGCGTGATCACGATCTCGGTGTCGCTCGGTACCGTCACAACCGCTTTGCCGCTATGCGTCATCGTTCTCCTCCTCCTCGCGAAGCTCAACGAGCACCGCATCCATCCGATCGAACCGCTCGTTCCAGGTGTCCTCGTATGACCGGAGCCAGTCGTGGATCGGCGTGAGCGCCTGCGCGTGCAGGCGGTAGATCCGCTGAGTCCCCGCTCGGCGGACCTGCACCAGATCGACCTCCCGGAGCACACGGAGGTGTTTCGAGACCTGCGGCTGGGTCAGGTGCAACAACGCGACAAGCTCGTTCACGGGCAGCTCGCCGGTCGACAGGGCGTCGAGGATCTGCCGGCGGCGGGGCTCCGCCACCGCGTTGAACGCGTCCGCCGTCGTCGCCGCCCGTGCCATGGGAGCTTTATATATCTATATCGGCATATATGTCAACCGACCGGCGCTTCAGCTCTGGTGATGTCCTGATGAGAAGCTGGCGGGCAGCCTCTATGAGCGAACGAGTGGACGGAGAGAGCACCGAGCCGGCGAGGATCGACCGCGACATCCGCTGGCTCTTCGCCCTCGGCGGCGTCGTCACGGCGACGGTGCTGCCGTTCTACACACCGCTGTTGCAATCCTGGGGCCTCTCCCCGAGCGGATCGGACTCGTCCTGTCGGCGATGGCGCTGGGCACGGTGATCGCGGCGCCCGCGTGGAGCCACGAGGCCGACACGCGCCTCGGGACGTCTCGCACGCTCGTGCTGTCGACGCTCGCCACCGCCGCGTGCGCCTTGCTGCTCCTCCCGGGGAGTGCGGCCGTCTGGTCGATCGCGGTCGGCTCGGTGGCGCTGGCGGTCGCGTCGGCACCCGGCACCGCGCTCGGCGACACGCTCGCCTTGTCGATCCTCGGTCCTGCGCGCGCGGACGACTACGGACGGATCCGTCGATTCGCGAGCCTGGGGTGGGCTATCGCCGCGATCGCCTTTGGCGCCCTCTACGAGGTGTTCGGGTTGTGGCCGATCCTGCCCTTGTACGCGGCGTCGCTGCTCGTCTACGCGTGGTGGGCTCACCAGTTCCCGTCGCGTCCGGCCCACCTCGACTCGCAGGAGCGCCGGACCCGGTTCGGATCGATCGGGTCGGTGTTCCGGGAGTCGCCCCGGTTCGGCACGTTCCTCGCGGGCTTGCTGCTGCTCAGCGTCGCGACGTCGGCGACCGACGGGTTCGTGCCCTTGCGGATGCTGGGCACCGGCGGCGGGCCATTCCTGATCGGTCTTGCTGCCGGCCTCGCCGCGGTGATCGAGATCCCGTTCTTCACCGCGAGCGCCACGCTCGGCGCGCGTTTCGGCATGCGGAACCTCTTCCTCGCGGGGGTCGGCATCTCGATCGTCTGCCTGTTCGGCTATGCGGTGACTCACAGCCCCGCGGGCGTCGCAGTGTTCCGCACGCTCTCCGGCGCGTCATTCGGGCTGAAGTACGGCGCATTGGTGGTGCTCACCGGCCGTCTCGTCCCGCCGAGGTTCGGCAACACGGGGCAAGCGATGATGCAGATCGCCCACTGGTCGATGGGCCCGGTGATCGGACCGGCGATCGGCGGGGTCGTCTACGTCGTGCTCGGGCCGCCCGCGCTGTTCGCCGGCGCCGCCGTGATCGCAACCGGGGCGGCGCTCCTGTCGTGGTGGGCGCTGCGCGACGTCGGGCCCTCACCGCAGGAGCGCGTGCGCCATGCCGATCGCCCCGGCGACGCCGACCACCCACAGCACATGGACCTTGAACCGCCACAGGGCGATCGCTGACGCCAGGGCGATCACTGCGGCGAAGGTGTCGAGCGACCCAGGCACGGGCACGGCGACAACGTGAGCGAGCACGGCAACGGGCCGCAACCGATCGAACAGGGTCGCGAACGCCAGCGTGATCGCGAGGTTCAGCACGATCCCGACGACCGCGGCCGTCACCGCCGCGAGCGCAGACGCGAGTCGCCGGTTCGCCCGCAGCACCTCGACGTAGGGCCCCCCGAGGAAGATCCACAAGAAGCACGGCGCGAACGTTGCCCACGTCACCACCAAGGCGCCGAGGAACCCGGCGAGCGCCGGCGAGAGCGACCCGGGCGCCTGGTATGCGCCCATGAACCCGACGAACTCGGTCACCATGATCAGCGGCCCCGGCGTCGACTCCGCAAGACCGAGCCCGGCCGCCACCTGCGCGGAGGTCACCCAGCCGTAAGCGATCGCGGCCTGGTTGATGTACGCGAGCACGGCGTACGCGCCGCCGAAGGTCACCAGCGCCGCCTTGGAGAAGAACGCGGCCTGCTGCGCGAGCACCGGCGGTGCCCACGCGAGGTTCACGATCACCACCAGCGGCACGAGCCAGACGGCGAGCCCGACCGCAAGCGTGACGACCGCGCGCCGCGCGCTCGGTCGCGTGTGCGGCGGGGCGGCCGCCGAGTCCGGCAGCGCCACGTCACCGTCGTCATTGGCCGCGGCCGGCGTTCCCCCCGCCACACCGGTGAGCCCGATGACGGCCGCCACGACGATGATGATCGGGAACGCGACGTGCCCGACGAACAACGCCAGGAACGCGGCGGCCGCGATCAGCGCGCGGACCGGGGTCGTGAGGGTCTTTCGGCCGATCCGCACGACGGCGACGGCGACGATCCCGACGACAGCGGCCTGTAACCCGAAGAACAGCCCTTCGATCGCCGCGACATCGCCGTGCGCGGCGTAGGTCCACGACAACCCCCAGATCAGGAAGAACGCCGGCAGGATGAACGCGATCCCGGCGACGAGCCCGCCCCGCACCTTGTGGAGGAGCCAGCCGACGTAGATCGCGAGCTGCTGCGCCTCGGGGCCCGGTAGGAGCATGCAGAAGTTCAGTGCGTGCAAGAACCGGCCGTCGCTGATCCACCGACGTCGTTCGACCAGCTCTTCGTGCATCAGCGAGATCTGGCCTGCGGGACCGCCGAAGTTGATGAAGCCGAGCTTGATCCAGAAGACGGTCGCCTCACGGAACGTGACACGGTGTGCCTGCTGGGGCCCCTGCTCCGGTAGCATCGGCCAACCCTACCGGCGCGCAACGCCGTACCATCCGGCCATGCGAACGGTCTCCTCGATCATCAACGGCACGCCGACCGCCGATGCGCCCGGCGGGGTGCGCGCGATCCACAACCCCGCTGCACTCGGCGATCAGGTATCCGAGGCTCGGCTGGGCGACGCCGGCACCTTCGTCGCCGCCGCGAGCGCTGCAACGGTCGCGCAGCCCGGCTGGGCGGCGGTGCCCGCGCCCGTGCGCGGGCAGGCGATCCAGCACCTCGGCGAACTCGTCACCGCGAACCAGGAGGCCCTGGCGCGCCTGATCACCTGCGAGATCGGCAAACCGATCGCCGAGTCGCGCGGGGAAGTACAGGAGGTCATCGACACCTGCGCGTTCTTCGGATCCGAGGGACGGCGTCTCTACGGGATGACCGTGCCGAGCGAACTGCCCGACAAGCAACTCTTCACCTTCCGCACGCCGGTCGGACCGAGCGCGATCATCACTGCAGGGAACTTCCCGGTCGCGGTGCCGAGCTGGTACATCGTGCCCGCACTGGTCTGCGGCAACGCGGTGGTGTGGAAACCCGCCGAGTACACGCCGGCGATCGCAGAGGCGTTCGCGCAGCTGATCCTGCACGCGGGGATGCCGACCGGCGTCTTCCAGATGGTCCTGTGCGACGGACCGGCCACCTTCGCAGGGCTCGAGCAGTCGCTCGACGACGGCTCGATCAAGAAGGTGGGATTCACCGGCTCGACCGCGGTGGGCTCGGAGATCGGCGGGCTGTGCGGGCGACATCTGCAAACGCCGTGCCTCGAGCTCGGCGGGAAGAACCCGCTGGTCGTGATGCCCGACGCGGACCTCGACCTCGCCGTCGAGGGCGCGCTGTTCAGCGGGTTCGGCACCGCGGGGCAGCGCTGCACCTCGCTCGGCACGGCGATCGTGCACGCCTCGGTGCACGACGACTTCCTCGCGCGGTTCGATGCGGCGACGCAGGCGGCCGCGATCGGCGACCCGTTCGCCGACGTGCTGTACGGCCCGATGATCGACGCGCGATTCGCCGAACGGTTCGAGGGCTGGCTCGAGCTGATCCGCGATCATCACGCGGTCCACGGCTCGACCGCCGTCGGGCGGATCACGGCCGCGCAGCCGCGCGACAGATTCGTCGGCGACGACCCCGAGGCGGGGCTCTTCTACCACCCGACGATCGTCGACGGTGTGCGGCGTGCGGACGACCTGTACGCCACCGAGACGTTCGGCCCGATCGTGGGGGTGGCGATCTTCGAGACGTTCGACGAGGCGATCGACCTTGCCAACGGCCACGGCTACGGTCTGTCGTCGTCGATCTACACGATGAGCCCGCTGTCCGCTCTGCGGTTCCGGGAAGACGTCTCGGCCGGGATGGTGAGCGTGAACAACTCGACGAGCGGCGCCGAGGCACACTTGCCGTTCGGCGGCAACGGGAAGAGCGGCAACGGATCGCGACAATCCGGCGTGTGGGTGCTCGATCAGTTCACCCGCTGGCAGGCGATGAACTGGGACTACTCGGGGCGGCTGCAGAAAGCGCAGATGGACGTCGCCGAGGTGACCGCCGACCTGGGATTCCGGCTGGACTAGGGCGACGGGCTGGCGGACGCCGACGAGCTCGGGGACGGTGTCGGGCTCACGCTTCCCGTCGTTGATCCGCCACCCTGCGTGGCCGCAAGCTGCTGCGCCTGCTGCACGAGCGCCTGCGCCTGCGCGAGCTCCTGCTGGTAGAGCGCGAGATCGCCCGCCTTCAATGCGGTGTCCGCGGCCGCGAAGTGCTGGAGAGCCTGGGCCAGCAGCGCGTTGATCTGCTGCTCGGTGGTGCCACCGCCGGTGCCGCCCGTGCCGCCGCCCGTGCCGCCGCCCGTGCCACCCCCAGTGCCCCCGCCTGTCACGCCGCCGGTCGCCGCCGCGAGCGCCCCGGGCAGGGTCTCCGCGACCGAGACATCGCCGCCGCTGCCGTTCACGACGATCACCCGCTTCAGCTCGGGGATCAGTGCGCCCTCACTCGCCTCGACGTAGATCGGCAGGACGTACAGGAACGAATCATCGATCGGGATCACGAGGAAGTCGCCGAACAGCAGGCTCGAACCCTGCTGGCCGACCAACGTGCGGAACGACGAGAACGCAGGATCGTTGTTGATCCGCGCGTACACCTGTTGCGGACCTTCGATGTTGCGGCCCTCCGGGAACCGGTACAGCGTCATCTGACCGTAATCGGCAGGATCGGAGGAGGCCGCCATCCACGCGACCATGTTCTGGCGGCCCGCCGGTACGAACGGCACCACGAGCTGGAACTCTTCCGTGGTCGCGCCCGGGACCTTGATCAGTTGGTAGTAAGGGCGCATCGGCGCTTGCTGCTGCCCAGAGACCGACGCCGCCGTCGGGTCGGGAGAGATCTGCCAGAAGTCGCGCCGCTGGTAGAACACCGTCGCGTCTTCCACATGGTAGTTCGCGAACTGGTACGCCTGGATCTGGAACAGGTTCTCGGGATACCGGAAATGCTCCCGCAGGCTCGGCGGAACCTCGGCCATGTCGGTGAACAGGCCGGGGTAGGCGTTGTTCCAGACCTGCGCGATCGGCTCGGAGAGGTCGGCGTAGTAGGTGATGCTGCCCTGGTACGCGTCGATCACGACCTTGACCGAGTTGCGGATGTAGTTCGTGGAGCCGAACAGCAGACCGTCGGTCGCGGCGGACGCGTTCACCGACTGCGAGTAGGGGTACCCACTGGAGTTCGTGTACGCGTCGAGGATCCAGACCGGGCGGCCGTCCACGATCGCGAGGTACGGATCGTCGTCGAACGACAGGAACGGCACGGCCTTGGCAGCACGCTCCTCGATATTGCGGTAGATCATCAACCGGCTCTGGTCGGTGATCTGACCCGACAGCAGCAGGTTGATGTCGCGGAAGTTCCAGGCGAACAGCAATCGTCGGAAGGCATTGCCCACCGGGATCCCGCCCTCTCCCGCGTACGGCGCGTTCTCGACTGCGCCTTCGTAGTCGAGCTCCCCATTCGCATTTGCGACGACGAAATCGCCTTGGCCTCCCTCGCCGTAGTAGACGCGCGGCTGCGTGACCGTTGGTTGCCCGACCGGGGGGAGGTCGCGCAACGTCATCACCGGCTGTCCCTCCGACGTGGCGGTGTTCACCTGCGCTGCCACGGCGCCGAACCCGTGCGTGTACGCCAGGTGCACGTTCTGCCAGGTTTGGGCGGCCTGCGGGATGCCCTCCGGGTTCACCTCGCGCGCCGACACCATGATGACCCGAGGCGTGCCCCCTTCCCCGATCGGGTAGCGATCGACGTCGACGTCCAGGAAGTCGTAGTACTCGCGCACGCGCTGGAACGACTGGAAGTTCTTCTGCAGCGCGCTCGGCCGCCACACACGGATGTTCGACACGGTGGTGCGGTTCTCACGGAGCGCGTTGGCCGTCAGCGCCCCGCCGACCTCCCGTTGCTGCTGATCGATCTGGTCGAGTGCGAACGCCTGCCGCGTCGCGCTGATGTTGTCGTCGATATACGGCTGCTCCAGCTGTTGTTCGTTCGGCTTGACCTTGAACTGCTGCACGAAGGCGGGGTAGGCCGTGCCGAGCAGCACCGACACGAGAGCGAGCAACGCGACCGCCACGACCGGGAGGCTCCATTGCTTGGTTCGGATGTTCACGAAGAACAGGACAGCGCAGATCACGGCAACGATCGCCAGGAAGTTGAGCGCGGGCAGCTGCGCTTTGACCTCGGTGTAGCTGGCGCCCTCGACCACGCCACGGGTCGACGTCAGGAGATCGAACCGGCCGAGCCAATAGCCCCACGCCTTCACCAGCATCACGAGACCGAGGAGCACCGACAGATGCGCGCGAGCGGCGGGAGTGACCTTGTCGGCGAACGCAGGTGCCTGCGGTCGGATCCCGCCCCAGATGCCGTGCGCGATCGCGACGAGCACGGTGACCCCGACGAGCGACGAGAACAGCCAGCCCTGCAGGAACCGAAGCCACGGAAGATCGAAGATGTAGAAGGCCGGGTCGCGGCCGAACAACGGCTCCGTCGTCCCGAAGCTGACACCGGAGCTGTTCCGCCACAACAAGAAGGTCTGCCAGTTCCCCGACACGCTGAGCCCGACGAGCAGCGCGAGTACGAGGCAGCCGATCGGCAGCAACCACTTCAGATAGGGGTCGGTCGCGTCGCGGACCCGCTGCAGGGGGTCGAGGGGGTTCGGGACCACCATGACTTCTGGCCGAAGCCGCCGCGCGATCACAAGGTTGACGTACAGCAGGCCGAAGAACACGGCGCCGAACGCCACCCCGAGCAGCACCTTCGTCCAGAGCGTGTGCCAGAAGACCCCCGACTGGTGGACCTCGTGGTACCAGAGGATCTCGACGACGAATCCCGCGAGCAGGCTCAGGATCAACGCACCGAGGACAACCCCAACGATGAGATAGGTCGGCCAGCGCCGGCGGCGAGGGACGTAGGAGACCGTGGCCATCGAACGCCAGCCTACTTCACGCGGCTTGATCGCCCTGCTGCAGGGCGGTGACTGCATCGTCGAACGTCCGCACGGGGATCACCTGCATGTCTCCCGTGTCCACGTCGCGCAGGTCGGGCATGTTCGCTTGGGGCGCCAGGAACACCGTCGCCCCTGCGCGTTCTGCCGCGACCACCTTGTCCTGGATCCCACCGATCGGGTAGACGCGCCCATCGGGGCCGAGCTGACCCGTGCCGGCGATCGTGCGACCGGCTGTGAGATCGCCGGGCGTAAGCAGCTCATACAACCCGAGCGACCACAGCAACCCCGCCGATGGCCCGCCGATGTCGTCACTCGCGTATGTCACATCGAACGGGAAGACGTCGATCATCGAGATCCCGACCAACCGCTCGCCGTCGGGCCCGCACGGCGCCCGGGTGAACGTCGCGTGCTCGGTCGAACCGTCGACGTCGAGCGTGAATCGCAAGGGCCGGTCGTCGGGGATGCGATCGAAGAGCCGGGACGCCTGCTGCGCTGTACGGACGGCGTCGCCGTCGACCGCCGTGATGATGTCGCCCGGGAACAATGCACCGTCGGCGGGGCACGTTTCGACCGTCTGCTCGATCAGGGCCCCGGTGCCGTGCTCCTCGGGGTAGATGTCGAGGGCACGCAAGGCGACCGCGGTCGCGGCGATCTTGCTCTGATCCATCTGCGAGACGCCGCGTTGCTCGGTGACGTCGACGGGCACTCCCGGCGGGTAGACGACGTCGCGGGACACCACCGTTTGGGTGCCGTCCAACCAGGCGATCAGGGCGAGCGCCGGCGTGAGTGGGCGATACCGAACCGTGGTGAGCTCCAACCTGCCGGTCGCTTCGTATCGAGGGTGGCCGTCGAACACGATGCGCGGCAAGACATCCCGAGCAGGCCCGGGGCCCTCGGCGTAGTACGGGATCGGGACGAGCAGCCCGGCGACGAGCAACAGGCCGACCACGACGAGGATCGTCCACCGGAGCCGGTGCCGCGAGGTGCGCTCGGGCGCCGGCGGTGGCTGATCTGCTGGCGGGGAAGGGAGGTCGGCCATCCCTCGATGCTACGGGCCGCGCTCGCCAACGACGCCGGTTCAGCGGGGTTGCGCGCCGGAGTACGCTCCCGGCCATGGGGTATCTGCTCGTCCTCGTGGTCGCGGCCGCTGCCGGGACGAGCGTCTGGGCTCTCACGCTGCGCCAGGGAGACACCCCGACCGCCCCGACGGGCGCGTGGTCGGGAACCTACGACACCCCCACGACGGAGGAGCCGTCCCTTCCCGAGCCGGTCCGTCGCAGGTCGCTGCCAACCGATCCAACCTGGCACACGCGCCTGACCGGGGTAACGGGGCTCGTGATCGCGTGCGTCGTCGCGGCGGCCGTGTTGGTCGCGGGCGGCTTCGCGGTCTGGACCGCCGTCTCGCGAGCGTTCGGCGGCTGAGCCCGCTCAGACCTCGGGCGTGACGTCTCGAAGCTCCATCAGCAGATGCCCGCTCAGCTGGCCGTCGTCTCGGAGCCGGCCCTCGAGGTTGTACCGACCCGCCCACTCGGCGAGCGCTGCAGCGGTGTCGTCGTCGAGTTCGCCGGTCTCGTCACCGTCGTAAACGCCAACGACGCGCAGGCGCTGCTGGAGGTCGCGAACCACGGACCCCGTCGCCGCCACCGGCTCGTCGTTCCGTACCAGCATCGTGTCGTCCCACACAGCGAAGAGCCTCGCGAGCTCCGCCGGCGCGTCGGGGTGATCGTCGACACGAAGGTCGATGTAGCGATCGTTGCGGCCCTCGTATCCACCACCCGCACGCACCACCAGCAGCGCCGCGGATTGCCTGCCTCGTCGATCACCGCCGGCCGCATCACCGGCCAGAAGCGCCGTCAGCAGGCGGTCGCACAAATCGCCTACTCCGTCGGCGAAGGCACGAGCCACCTCGTCCACCACCCGTGCGCCGGCGAGGATGTTCCCCTGAGCGGCGAAGCCGTCACCTGTGCGACCGCCCGCCCACGTCATGCAGTGCGCGCCCGTGAAGGTAGCGGCCCGCCCGGCGGCATCGACGAACCCGACCTGCCGCTCCTCGTGATCGACGTCAGGCTCGAGCACGGCGTCGAGCGCGGCGGCGGCCGGCAGACCGCCCCCCATCAACTGCAACCCGTCCGGACCGAAATCGGTGTTCGCCCACGACTGCGTCGCCACGGCGCCCACCCCAGCGCGCGCCCACGGCACGACCGCCCCGACACACGGGAACTTCGACGCGACCGCGACCCCGAGATCCCCGTTGACCGGATCGCACGCCACGATCGAGAAGGTCATCGTGGTTCAGCGCCGTCCTGTCCGCTCGAGTTGGAACGACGTCCGGTACCGCTCGAGGTGCTCGAGCATGTGCCCGGCGCCGCGCACGACCGTCTCGCGAGGGTCCTCCGCGAGATGCACAGGCACCTCGCACTCCTGTGCGAGCAACAGATCGAGCCCGGTCAGCATCGCGCCGCCCCCCATCAGGAACATGCCGTTCTCCAAGACGTCGTGGGTCAACTCCGGTGGCGCCTCGGCGAGCGTCCGCCTCGCCGCCTCGACGATGCGCTCGATCGGATCGGCCATCGCGTGACGGACCTCCACCTCGTCGAGCTTGACCTCGACGGTATTGCCGGATGCGAGCTCGCGGCCCACCACCAGCGCCGCCTTCCCGTTCGCGAGCGGGAACGCCGAGCCCACCGCTCGTTTGACCTCGTCGGCGGCGAGCTCGCCGATCGCGACGCCGTACTCCCGCCGAACGTGTTCTTGGATCGCGACGTCGAGATCGAATCCGCCGACCATGACCGTCTGTCCCGACACGATGCCGCCCATCGAGACGACCGCCATCTCCGAACGAGCGCCGCCGATGTCGACGATGAGGCTCCCGATCGGTTCTTGGATCGGCAGGCCGGCGCCGATCGCGGCGGCGAGCGGCTCCTCGACGAGCGTCACCTGTTTGCCCCCACTCATCGCGACGGCTTCCTCCAAGGCGCGACGCTCCACCGGCGAGCTGCCCGACGCGATCGTGATCAACACGCGAGGCTTCGGATACCGTCCCGTGATCGACCGGCGGATCACCACTTCGAGGAAGCGCTGGGTCACCTCGAACTCGGTGATCGTCCCCTGCCGCAGCGGGCGCATCCCTGCTACCTCGCCGGTACCGCCGCCGATGATCCGCCACGCCTCGTCGCCGATCGCGACCACGTCGCCGGTGGTGGCGTGCAACGCGACGACGGTCGGCTGGTCGAACACGATGCCGTCACCCAGTCGGTAGACGAGCGTGTTCGCGGTCCCCAGGTCGATCGCGAGTTCCCGGCCCATCTAGGCGCCCATCACCCAGTCCGCCTCGCCCGTGCTGAAGGTTTCCTTCTTCCAGATAGGAACGTCGCGCTTCAGCTCCTCGATGCCGAAGCGGCAAGCCTCGAACGCTTCGGCGCGATGCGGGGCGGAGACCGCGACGACGACACTCACCTCGCCGATCGCGAGGTCCCCCGTCGCGTGCAGCAGCGCGACCCGGCACACCCGCCATCGTTCGAGGATCGTGGCGGCGATCTCCGCGAGTCGGTGTTCAGCGAGCTCGTTCCACGCTTCGTAGGCGAGCCTCTCGACGGCGTCGCCCGCACCGCTATGGTCGCGGACGGTCCCCACGAACACGCACGTGCCGCCGGCGGCAGGGTCGGCGACGGCCGCGAGCGCCACGTCAACGGATGGTCGATCCTCGCTGATGCGCACGAATGTGCGGTCGCCGGTCACAGCACTCATCGTAGCTGTCGGCGAGCGCCCGTTCGCTGGGATGGTCGTAGGCTGGCGAGCGATGGGCACCCCCGGTTCTCCGTTCGGCATGGATCCCGAGTCGCTCGGCGACGCGCCGCTGTTCCGCGAGTTACAGCGTGTGATGGGCGCGTCGTCCGGACCCGTGCAGTGGGAGCTCGCGCGCCAGATCGCCGTTGCGACGGCTGCCGAGGAGGATCCAGACCCGGAGCCGGACGCTTCGGCGACGTCCGCGTTCGACGACGCCCTCCGCGTGGCGGAGCTGCAGCTGCTCGACCTCACCGGATTCCCGCCACCCGCAGAGGTTGTGCACGTGCGGCTCGTCCGTCGCGCCACATGGATCGCCTCGGCGATGGAGGCGTACACGCCGCTGGTCGAGCAGGCGGCGACGCGGATGGGTGAAGCCCTCGGCCGAGCCTTGACGAACGACGAGGCTGCGGCTGAGCAAACGGATGCGCTCGCGGCCATGGGCCTTGGCTCGCCGCAGGCGATGATCTCGCAGCTCGGCCCGCTCTTGCAGGCGACCCAGGTCGGCCAGGTCTTCGGGTTCCTCGCTGGGCGCGTGCTCGGCGCACACGACATCGGGATGCCCCGATCTGCGAGCGGACCGATCGACATCCTGCTCGCCAACGTCGAACGGCTCGAGCGGGATTGGTCGCTCGACGCACGCGAGTTCCGCACCTTCGTGGCGCTGCACCAGATGGCGCACCGCCTGCAGAACACGCAGCCGTGGCTCGCCGGCTACGCGCGCTCGATCGTCGATGACTTCCTCGCATCGCTCACGATCGACGTCGATGCGATCCGCGAACGCTTCGCCGACATCACACCGGGGGACCCGGAGGCGCTCGCAAGCGCGTTCGGCGACGACCAGGGCGCGATGCCTGGTGTCGTGCTTGACGACGAGCAACGCTTGAAGCTCGACCGTATCCGCGCCTTGCTCGGCGCGATCGAGGGCTACGGCGATCACGTGGCCACCACGATCGGCGCCCGTCTGCTCGGAACCTACCCACAGGTCGAGGAGGCGATGCGTCGGCATCGCGATGACGAGGAGGTCGACCCGATGTTCGCCCGCCTGCTCGGCGTTGACGTCGGCCGCGCCCACGTCGAGCTCGGCCGACGGTTCGCCGAGACGGTGGTCGAGCTTACCGACGAGCACACGCTGAGCCGGATGTGGGGCTCCGCCGAGGCGCTTCCCGGCCTCGCCGAGCTCGAGGAACCCCGGCTCTGGCTCGCCCGGACCGTCTGAGGCGGCGGTGGAGGTCCGACCGAGCCGCGGGTGGGACGACCTGGCGCCGATCCAGGCTGTCTGTTCCGCGAAGTTGCTGGCGGCACCCGGTCGAACCAACGCGCACCCCGGCGACATCGCTTGGATGGCGGGATGGCCACCCCCACACTCGGCCGATCACTTCGCTGAGCTGTTCCTCCTATGGGAGCACGACGGCGAGGTCGTCGGGTTCGCGGCCCGCTCGCCGGACGACGGCTCCCTCTCTGTCTTCGTGATGCCCGCATCCTCCGACACGCCTGATGCCGTCGCGTTCGAGAAGGAGGCACTCACGTGGGCGACGCACCACGATCGACCGGTGCAGTGGGTGGAGTTCGAGGACGAGCACGCGGCCGTCGCTCGGTGGCAAGGCCAAGGCTTCCGACCGACCGACGGCACCTACATGAACCTCGTCCAGCCACTCGAGGCGTCGCGCGGCAAGGAGGATGCCGATCTGCGTGTCCAGCCGGTCGGCGATGACGACGCGACCGATCGCGCATCGGTCACGCACGCGGCGTTCCCGCATGACGAGCCGTTCGCCGCGTACGCACGCGACTACGCGGCCTTCCGGACGACGCCCGCCTATCCGCTCGGCTGGGATCTGTTGTTGCGAGACGACGAGGACAGGGCCGCCGCGTGTTGCATCGCCTGGATCGATCCGGTCAGCCGAGCCGGCACCTTCGAACCCGTTGCGGTGCATCCGGATCTGCACGGTCGCGGCTTCGGCACGGCACTGCTGACCGAAGGCTTGCGCCGTTTCGCGGCGGCCGGCATGACCTGGGCGATCGTGGGGGTCGTGGTCGGCAACCGCCCCGCGGAGGCGCTGTACCGATCCGTCGGGTTCCAGCCAGACCGGCTGCTGCGCGTCTACGAGCGCCCCTGAGCGCGGGCGGCCGGGTCCGGTATCCTTCGCGCCATGCCTGAGCTGATCGCCGGGGAATTGGTCGCCGCCGCGGTCGTCGACTCCCGCGTGTGGGAAACCCAAGGCGACATGGCTCCCGACGGGATCTACCTCACCGGCCAGCCGGGCCCCGCGCTGCCGTTCGTTCTCTTCCGCGCCTGGAAGGTCCCCGTCGGTACCGTGCAGGAGGAGGTGAGGCTCTTCGGACCGTCCGGCCGGATGGTGTTCCGCTGGGGACCCGAATACCGCCAGATGAAGGGCATGTTCGACCTCACCACCGAGGTTGACGAGATCCCGGAGGCCGTGTTCAGCGAGACGGGCACCCACGTCGCATCCTTCGTGGTCGACGATCAAGTGATCGGCGAGATCGAGGTGCCGGTCTATGTCCAAGCGGCGCCGACGAAGCTCCACAAGGACGTCGAGGAAGGGCTCAAGAAGTCCGACGTGATCTGGGTCGGCGCGAAGATCAACGGGCGCGTGCAGACAGCCCCGGTGTGGTTCACCTACAAGAACGGCAAGATCTACGTGTTGTCCCAGCGCGAGCCCGGCCCGGCCGAGCAAACCGTGCCCGGCGTGGGCACCGCCGACGAATTCGTCGTGGTGACCCGGCGCAAACTGCGTGATACGGCGCTGGACGAGCTCACGGCATCGGGTCGCGTCCTGGACGGTGCCGAGCGGGAAGAGGCAGCGAAGGCGCTCGTCGACCGCCGCCGGTCGCGCAATGGGCCGCCGTCGGAGGCGCTCGCACGGTGGCGCACCACCTGCGACATCCTCGAGCTGACGCTGAAAGCCCCCGCCGGCTAGCGATTCACCGGTCTGCCCAGCGCGTCGGCGATCGCCTGTAGCTGCTTCCCGAGCGCGATGATCTCCTCGGGCACGAGGGCCTGCGCGCCGTCGACCATCGCGGCTTCGGGGTGGGGGTGCACGTCGATCATCACCGCGTCGGCACCGGCGGCGAGAGCGGCACACGCCATTGGCGCTACCAGCGACCGCTTCCCAACGGCGTGGGAAGGGTCAACGATCACCGGCAGGTGTGACTCTTGCTGGGCGACCGCCATGCCCGCGAGGTCAAGGGTGTTGCGGGTCGACGGCTCGAAGGTTCGGATCCCCCGCTCGCACAAGATCACCTCGGAGTTGCCGCGCTGGGCGACGTACTCCGCTGCTTGGAGCCACTCGTCGATCGTCATCGCCAGTCCCCGTTTCAACATGACCGGTTTGTTCGCGAGCCCGACCTCCTTCAGCAGCTCGAAGTTCTGCGCGTTGCGGGTCCCGATCCGGATGCAGTCCGCGACCTCGGCGACGTGCGCCACCTGTGAGACGTCGACGACCTCGATGATGAACGGTAACCCGAAGCGCCGGCGAGCCTCCTGCAGGATCTCGATCCCGCGCTCGCCGAGCCCTTGGAACGAGTACGGCGAGGTGCGGGGCTTGTACACGTCGCCACGCATCACCGCGGCGCCGGCGTCCTTGGCTGCCCGCACCGCCGTCATCGTCTGCTCTTCGTCCTCGACCGCACACGGGCCGGCGATCAGCGTGAACGAGTCGCGCCCGATCGGCACGGTGCCGATCTTCACGACCGTCGTCTCCGGGTGCAGGTCGCGCGCGACCATCTTGTAGGGCTTGCCGATCTGGATCACGTGATCGACGCCGGGCATCTGACGCCAGTCGATCGCCTTGAACCGGTCGGTGTCGCCGACCAACCCGATGATCGTGTGGACGGTGCCGCGCGAAACGAAGGCTTCGCCCCCGTTGGTCCGGACGCGTTCGGCGACCGCCTCGATGTCGGCCTCGGTGGCCTCTGCCTGCATCACGACGACCATCTGGTCGAACCTCCTGTTCGGCCCGGTCGAGCGGCCCGGAGAGTCGAAACCCCGGGCGATTCGGCCCGGGGTCGCTGGCTGCTTGGTGGCTGCTGGCGACTAGGCCGGGTCGAACCCGCCGAAGACGAACCAGAAACCCTGATAGCGCTGCATGGCGGTCATGGTCGCAGACCGTCACCCACGCTGGCAAGCCGCCACCAGCCCGACGGATCGACCGCTTGCCGGACCGCCCACGCAGGATCGAGCGCGGGGAAATCGACCCGGTAGTGGCCCCCGCGGCTCTCCGTACGCCGGCCGGCGGCGAGCGTGATCAACCACGCCACGAGGGTCGCGGCGCGGGCGCCCGCCGGGTCGGCGGCGGCCGCGAGCTCGTCGGTCAGCACTCGCAGCAGAGGCCCGTCGCGCCGAACCCCCAGCTCAGCGTCGGCCCGCGCGCGGATACGAGGGAGCGCCATCGCCCCGCGCGGGGTCGGTGCGAGCGGATCGGCGGCAACCACAACCGGTCCGTCGCCCTCCTCGGCGACCGCGGTGCGGCGACCGAACACCAACGCCTCGGCGAGTGAGTTCGACGCGAGCCGATTCGCGCCGTGCACCCCCGTACTGGTGACTTCGCCCGCCGCGAACAATCCCGGCACCGTCGTGCGGCCCCACAGATCGGTGAGCACGCCTCCCATGAAGTAGTGCGCAGCCGGCGCGACGGGCACCGGCGTAGTCGCGATGTCGAGCCCGACCTCCCGGCATTGCTGATCGGCCGTGGGAAACCGACGGGCGACATCGACGACCGTGGTCGCGTCGAGCACGACCGGCAAGCCGGTCTCCTCCCTTACCTGCAAGACGGCGCGCGCCACGACATCTCGGGGGGCGAGGTCGCCGAGCGGATGGAACCGGTCCATGAATCGCTCGCCGTGCGCATCGCGGAGCACCGCGCCCTCGCCGCGCAGCGCCTCGGTCAACAGCCGCGCCGGGTACCCGGGGACGTCGAGCGCCGTCGGGTGGAACTGGACGAACTCGAGATCCGCCAGGGCCGCGCCGGCACCCCACGCGAGGGCGAATCCCTCGCCCACCGACGTGTCGGGCCCGGTGCGCCGCCCGTAGATGCCGCACGCGCCGCCGGTCGCGAGGACGACGCGGTCGGCGGCGACAACGGCACCCCCTTCCACGCGCACGCCGACCACGCCGCCGTCGCGCATCTCGATGCCGACCGCGCGAGCGTCGACCCGCACGATGCCTCCGTCGCGCTCGACCGTCTCCTCGAGGAACCGGTGCAGGACTTGGCCGGAGCGGTCGCCGCCCGCGTGATGCACCCGGCGCCGCGAGTGCCCACCTTCGAGGGCCGAGGCGTCTCCGTCGTCGAAGCGCATGCCCATCGCACGCAGCTCGGCCACCGCGTCGGGCGCCTCGTGAACCAGCACCTCGACGGCTTCCCGATCGCACAGCCCCGCACCGGCCGCGATCGTGTCGGCCGCATGCTGTTCGGGGGTGTCCTCCGGACTCGCGACGGCGGCGATCCCGCCCTGCGCCCACGCGGTCGCCGAAAGCTCCGCCGCCCCCGGCGCGACGACCGTCACCGCGCCGCGATGCGTGGCGTGCAGCGCGCACCACAAGCCGGCGGCCCCGGCGCCGATCACGACGGTCGTCGTCACTCGTTGAACACCGGGCCCGCGGGCATCGTCCTGCCCGCGGTCGGCCCGATCTCGATCATCCGCTCGACGGACCGCCGGGCCGGCGCGGCGATGTCAGCCGGCACGTCGATCTCGAACACGCCATCACGAAGTGCCGTCAGCAGGTTCTCGGGCGTGATCATCTTCATGTACTTGCACTCGGCCTTGCGATCGACGGCGACGAACTCCTTGCCGGGACTCGCCTTTCGCAGCTGATGCAGGATGCCCGTCTCGGTCGCCACGAGGAACCGATGGTGGTCCGAGCGCTCCGCCTCGGTCACCATCCCCCCTGTCGACAGCACCTTCGTGCGATCGGAAGGCAACGCGCCCTCGCCGAGCAGCCAGATCACGTTCGTGGTGCAGCCGCACTCGGGATGGACGAGCAGCTCTACATCGGGTTCGGCGGCCATCATCGCTTGGAGGTCGCCGGGCTGGATCCCGGCGTGCACGTGGCACTCCCCCATCCAGATGTGCATCGTGCGACCTGTCTGGCGTTGCACGTGCGCGCCGAGGAATTGATCGGGCAGGAACAAGATCTCGCGGTCGGCGGGGATCGACGCCACCACGTCGACCGCGTTCGAGGACGTGCAACAGATATCGGTCTCGGCCTTCACGGCGGCGGTGGTGTTCACGTACGACACGACGACTGCGCCCGGGTGCTCGGCCTTCCAGGCGCGAAGCTGGTCGGCGTCGATCGAGGCGGCCAGCGAACATCCGGCCTCAAGGCTCGGAAGCAGCACCGTCTTGTCCGGCGAGAGCAGCTTCGCGGTCTCGGCCATGAAGTGCACGCCGCAGAACACGATCGTGCTCGCATCGGTGTCTGCGGCGATCCGCGAGAGCGCCAGCGAGTCCCCGACGTGGTCGGCGACGTCCTGGATCCACGGCACCTGGTAGTTGTGGGCCAGCACGACCGCGTCGCGCTCGCGCGCCAGGCGGCGAACCGCAGCCGCCCACTCGTCGAACGGCATCGTCGGATGCGTCTCAGTCATCGATCCCGATCACTTCCAACGAGAGGTCGAGGGACGGTGCCGAATGCGTGAGCCGCCCCACGGAGATCACGCGGGCGCCCGCCGCCACGTACGCCGGCGCGGACTCGAGTGTCACGCCGCCGGAGATCTCCAGACGGTTCGGGTCGTCCACCCGTGCGACGGCGTCGACGACCATCGCGGTCGTGAAGTTGTCCACGAGGATCCGCTCGGCTCCGGCGGCGAGCGCCTCGTCCAACTGGTCGAGCGACTCGACCTCGACCTCGACGGGCAGCCCTGACGCCCGTGCCCGCTGGACCGCGTCGCCGACTCCGCCGGCGATCCGAACGTGGGTGTCCTTGATCAAGATCGCGTCGGAGAGCGATCCGCGGTGCAGGGTTCCGCCCCCCGCGGCGACCGCCGCGCGCTCGACGGCGCGCAACCCCGGCAGGGTCTTCCGGGTGCAGAGCACCTGGGCGGGCTCGGCAGCATCGACGTAGGCGCGCGTCATGGTGGCGATCCCCGACAGGTGTCCGAGCAGATTGAGCGCCGGGCGCTCGGCCCGGAGCACCGTGCGGGCGGTGCCGGACAGCAGCGCCACACGGTCGCCCGGGACAACACGTGCGCCGTCACCGAGCTTCCAGTCGACCACCAGGTCGGCGGCGTCTTCCGCACTGGCGGCGGCGAACACAGCGGCGGCGGCATCGACCCCGGCCAGCACGCCCTGCTGCTTCACGACGATCTCGGCGTGACACCGGGTGCCCACGGGCACCGTTGCGACGGATGTCACATCACCCGAAGGGGCGTCTTCGGCCAGCGCGAGTCGGGCGAGGCGTTCGAGATCATCGGTCATGCGGGTCCTCCTGGCATCGTATCGCGGCGTCCGTTCAACACCGGCGTGAGAGACTCGCCCGCGTGAGCGACCCAGCCGCGATCCAGGCGCTCCGGGCGGCCGTCGCCGACAGCGCTTTCTACGGCTGGTCCGGCATGACACTCGTGGCTGTGTCTCTGGGCGAGGTCACCCTCGAGCTCGATCTGCAGGACCACCACGTGAACATCCAGGGCCTCGCCCACGGCGGGGTGCTCGCAACCCTCGCCGATGCCTCGATGGGTCTCGCTGTTCGCAGCGCTGTCGAGACAGGCAGACGCCACGTCACGGTCGACATGAACGTGCATTACCTTCGCCCGGTCACCCGAGGCCGAATCGTCGCGACCGGGCGAGCCGTTCGTGTCGGGCGGGAGATCGCCTACGCGGAAACCGAGATCGTCGATCGTCGTGGCAAGACGCTGGCGCGCGCGAGCGGCACCTACAGCGTCAGCCGACCCCCCGACTAGTACTCGACGTCGAGCGTCGCCATCGCGTCGGCGAGCTTGCCCAGCGCGCTCGCGAGACCCATCAACAGCCCCATGCTCCCGTCGATCTTGATCTTGCCCATCATGAAGGACGTCACCGGGTTGGCTTGGCGCGTCGCGAGTGCGACCGCCGTTTCGTAGCTCTGCGTGATCGTGGCGTCGACGTTCTCGAGGTCGCCGATCCCCAACTCCAGCTTGCCGTCGGCCACGATGGTCCAGTAGTGCGCCTCACCGTCGGGTTTGGTGATCACCTGCTGGATGCGCGCCGCGGCCGTTCCCGCAGCGTTCGCGAACTCGTCGCCGCCGTTCACGGCCTCCATCACAGCCTTGGCCCACTCCTCGGATAGGAACCGCATGCTCACGGGTCGCTCCTTCGCTCTGCGTGTGCTGAGCCTACCGAGCCGGCGTCGTCCCGATCCGGGAACAGCTCGGGAGTCGTGTAGTGCGTGTCGTCGCCGAGGAACCACATCGTGCGCCGGTCCCCGTCGAGCTTCACCGTATTGATGCTGGAGTTCGCCGGCAGGAAGAACATCTCCTGCTCCTCGACGCCGAGGATCGACCCAACGTAGGCGTTGATCACGCCGCCGTGGCACACGACCCAGAGATCGCCGTCCGAGTGCGCCGCGATGATCCCGTCGACCGCGCCGACGACCCGCTCGCGGAACGCGTGCACCGGCTCCGCGTTGGGCGCCAACAGGAACACTGGGTCTTGGAACAAGATGCGCGTCGGCATCTCCGGGTGTTCGCCCAGCAGTTCTTCGAACTCCTTCAGCTCCCAGTCGCCGCCGTGCCACTCCACGAGGTCGTCCCGGTAGATCGCCTCATCGCCTGTCGCATCGAGGAATGGCTGGATCGTCTCGCGAGCGCGCAGGAGTGTGGAGCAATAGATCGCCGACGGCCGAGGCATCATGCGCAACCGCCGTGTCAGCGCGAGCGCCTGCGCCCTGCCGACGTCGTCCAGCGGCGGGTCCGACGCCGGCCCTCGTAACGTCTCGACTTGTCGCGACGAACGGTGGTCGGCCTTGCCGTGACGGATCAGGTACAGGCGGCGTTCGGTCACACGCCCACGCTCGTCGGGTGTCGCGCACGCCACTCGGCCGCGTACGCATCGACGTCCTCGCGCAGCCAGATGCGGCCGCCCGCCAACGACGCGATCGGCTCCGGGAAGTGACCCCGGTCGATATAGGTGATCACGCGGCGCTTATCCCAACCCATGATCTCGGCGGCCTCGGCGACCCCCACGAGCTCGGGGATCACGTCGATCGTGAGGACCGCGTCCTCCCCCACGTGCTTCCGCAATTCCTCGATACAGCCGTCACGCGAGGTCCCCGTGGTCTCCACGAACATCGGGGCGTCCAACACGTGTGCGTACCACCGACCGCCGAGTTGCCACATCCGCGCTCGCACCCGCTCCGCCATCACTTCTGAAGCGTATGACAGTGTCGCTCAGCGAGGCAAGCCGTTACCAGCCGCAGCAGGGCAGGATGTAGTGGCATTCCGGGCACTTGTAGTGCGCGTGTTCGGGCTCCATCGGGTGCCCGCAGAGGTCGCATGGCACGCGCTTCGACTCGCTCACGGGCAGACATACGGTCTGCTTGACGATCTCCGGCGACGCCATCGACGCGATGCTACCCCTGGTCACCGGCGGATCTGCGCAACACACCGAGCCGCCGCAACTCCTTGCGCCAGCACTCGGTGTGCCAGTGACGTCGATCGTCCGCGGCGCCGTCGGGGACCACCACCAGGTGTCGCAATCCGGGGCGCACGACGTGGTCGCAGCCCGGGCATCGGTAGTCCTTGTCGCTCGCGACCTCGCGAACCTCGAAGCCGTCGACGATCGCCCAAGCCGGCGCCCGGGGGTTCCCGCGTGGCGCGGGCGACGGCAGGTACTCGAGCGGCGCCCGGCGGTTCTTGCGCGGCATCAGGTGTGCTCCCCGATGAACGTCGCGACGGGTGGCACCAACGCCGCGGCGTTCGCGCGTTTGTCGTCGGACCGCGACCGTTCGAAAGAGTGCCCTGCGCCCTCGAAGGGCACGTACGCGGCGCGGGGGCCGAGTCGAGCGAGGACGCCGGCGAGCACCTCGGGCTGCGCGAACGGATCCTTCGTGCCTTGCAGGAACAGCATCGGCTGGGTGAGGTCGTACAAGTGCTCGTCGCGCACCTGGTCAGGTTTGCCCGGCGGGTGCAACGGATACCCGAGGAACACGAGGCCGGCGGCCGGCATACCTTCGGCGGCGGCCATCGAGGCCATCCGCCCGCCGTAGCTCTTGCCGCCGGCGAACACCGGCCGGCCGCCGGAGCGGGTGGTGGCCGCATCGACCGCAGCAGCCACGGCCGCGGTCGCGTCCTTCGGCGAACCCGGGCTCTTCCTGCCCGCCTCGAGGTAGGGGAAGTTGAACCGCAGGGCGCTCATCCCTGCGGCGGCAAGCGCGTCGCAGAAACCCTCGATGAACGGGTGGTCCATCCCGGCGCCCGCGCCGTGCGCGACGACCAAGGCGGGTCCGGCCGCGTCGTGCCACGCGGCGCTCACATCTCCCTTGGGCGTCGGCAGCCGGAAGCGTTCACTCATCGCGTGCCATGATGCACGGCATGGCCGGTCACTTCTACCTGGGTACGTCGGGGTTCGCGTACGACGAGTGGCGCAAGGGCGTCTTCTACCCCGAGGACCTCAAGAAGGACGACATGCTCGACTACTACTCGACGCAGCTGTCCTCGGTCGAGATCAACTACACCTTCCGACACTTCCCGTCGGAGAAGACGCTCGAGAAATGGCGCTCGAAGGCGGCAGACGGGTTCGTGTTCACGCTGAAAGCGAGCCAGAAGATCACCCACTGGAAGAAGCTGCGCGATGTCGGTGAGGACGTGACGGCCTTCATCACCCGCGGGAAGCTGCTCGGCGACCGACTCGGATGCGTGCTGTTCCAATGCCCGCCATCCCTCCCCTACGATCCGGCGCTCCTGGACGACTTCCTTGCGACGTTGCCGACCGACGGACCCGCGTACGCGATGGAGTTCCGGCACGACTCATGGTCGGCGGCGCGGGAACGGCTCCTTGAGGCAGGCGTCGGCTGGTGTGTGGCGCAGACCGACGAGAAGGATCCGGCGCCCGAGGACATATCCTGGGAACCGGTCGGCTACTTCCGGCTGCGCAAGACCGAGTACAGCGACGAGGAACTCGGACAGTGGGCGGGTCGGATCGGTCCGGCACTCGACGGCGGCGCCACGATCTTCTGTTACTTCAAGCATGAGGATCTGGGGGCAAGTCCCCAGATGGCGAAGCGTCTGGAAGACATCTTGCACTCCAAAGCATGAAGCAGATGTCAAGTCTTCGGGGGCCGGCCAGGCAACGGTTCGGGCAACGGTTTGGGCAACAATTTGCGCCTGGTGTCCGGCGCGAACGAGACTGACGAGGTGAAGAACGAAGAGCGTCCGGCACTTCAAGGATGGCGCCGACGCAGGCGTCCACGACAGCTGGCTCCCCTGCCTTGTGGTGACCGCATGGCCGTGATCCCGGGCGTTCGGTACGCGAAGAACGACGACCTACTCCTCGCCTACCAGGTCGTGGGCACGGGTCCGCGCGACCTCGTCTACCTCCAGTTCGAGACGCCAACGATCGTCGGTCATTGGCTCCTTCCGGAGAACGCGCGGTACCTGGAACGCCTCGCGTCGTTCTCGCGACTCATCCTGACCGATCGTCGAGGGATGGGTTGCTCGGATCCGCTCCCCCCGGGCAGTCCGCCACTCTCGAAGACCTCGTTGAGGATTTGCTGACGATCATGGAGGACGCGTACGTGAACCGGCCGATCCTGATGGGCGGATTCGAGTCCGCGTTCATCGCGATGATGGCGGCCGCGACGCACCCGGATCGGTTCGACGGGCTGATCCTGTTCAGCCCAGCCGCCAGCTGGCGGCGCTCCGACGAGTTGCCGTGGGAACGTACTGAGGACCAGCTGCAGCATGAGCTCGGCGTGATCCGCAAGGCCACCGACCTGCACGCGTGGGGGGAGCAGTACGCACGAGAACTCGTCCCGTCTCGGGCCGGTGATCCACAGATCGTGTCGATCCTGCAAGCCATGTCGGCGCTGTCCGGCACTCCCGAGGCGTGGTACTGGGACCAGCGCATGTTCAACGGGGTCGACCTCCTGGATCTGCTCCCGACCATACGGATCCCGACGCTGGTGCTTTCACGCCCTGACGCCACGGGCTGGTCGGACCATCGGAGCGCACGCGTCGTCGCCGAGCGGATCTCGGGTGCGAAGCACGTGGAACTGCCGGGTCGCGACGCCCCGCCGTGGTATGGCGAGTCCGAACCCGTGCTCGCAGAGATCCGCGAATTCGTGACAGGCTCCCGCGACACACCCCCGGCCGAGCGGCGCCTGGCCACCGTCCTCTTCACCGACATCGTCGGCTCGACAGAACGCTCGGCCGAGCTCGGTGGCAGTGCCTGGAAGCGAGCACTCGAGGACCACCTGGCGGCCACACGGCGGTCGTTCGCCCACCACGGGGGTCGCGAGATCAGCACAGCTGGTGACGGCTTCCTCGCGACGTTCGATGGGCCCGCCGCCGCCGCTCGGTGTGCGGTCGAGATCGCGAAGGAGGCCCAAGCAGCGGGCCTTCCCATCCGTGCGGGCGTGCACACGGGCGAGGTCGAAACGATCGACGGCGAGATCGGGGGGATCGGCATCGCGATAGGAGCCAGGGTCGCCTCGCTGGCCGGAGCCTCAGAAGTGCTCGTCACGTCGACCGTGAAGGACCTCACAGCTGGATCCGGACTCTCGTTCGAGGACGCCGGCGAGCACGAACTCAAGGGCGTCCCGGACCGCTGGCGCCTCTACCGGGTGGTGGCCTGATGAAGCGTCCGCCCATCACCTACACGTGGAGCGAGGAGTTCGCGATCGCGTACCAGATCGTCGGAGACGGCCCGATCGACCTCGTCTACCTACCGCCCTGGTGCTCCAACCTGGACGGGAATTGGATGTGGAGCCACCACGCGCGCTTCCTCAACCGCCTGGCGTCTTTCTCGCGCCTGATCTTGTATGACCCGCGCGGATGGGGGTGCTCCGACCGCCTCGCGCCCGGCCAGGCCGCAGAGCTCGAGGACCACGTCGCGGACCTGATCGCAGTGCTCGACGCGGCGAACGCCCGGCAGCCCGCCTTGTTCGCATCGATGGATCTGGGTGAGGTCGGGCTGCTGGCCGCGGCGACACACCCGGAGCGCTTCCCCTCGCTCGTGCTGTTCAACGTCGCGCCGACAGAGATCGGTACGCCGGAGGAACCGTTCTGGGGCACCGAGGCCGGACTCGAAGCGACCATCGAGTCGGTGCGTCGCTCGACCAACTGGGACGACTGGGCTCGTACGTTCGTGCGTGATGCGCTGCCCTCGCACGTCGATGACGAAGAGGCGATCGCGTGGTTCGCCACGATGCAGCGGCTGACGGAGGGGCCAGGGTCCGTCTTGTCCCACATCAAGAAGCAGCGAGAGCTCGACGTCCGAGACCGGTTGGCCGACATCCGGTCGCGCACGCTCCTCATCAGTCGCGGCAGCGATCCATGGCGGGTGGAGGGCTCGCGGTACATGGCGGATCGCATCCCCGGGTCGACGGGGGTGCGGCTGCCCGGTGAGGACGTGTATCCGTGGGCCGGCAACTGGGAGCCTGTGACCGACGAAGTCCAGCGGTTCCTCACCGGATCGTTGGCACCTCCAGAGCACGACATCAACATCGCCACGTTGTTGTTCACCGACATCGTGGCGTCCACTGCCCTGGCCGCCGAGCTCGGCGACGCCGAGTGGCACGCTCGCCTGCAACGTCACCACGAGATCCTTCGAGCCCTGTTACGTCGCCATCACGGGATGGAGGTCGACACCGCCGGAGACGGCTTCTTCGCGACGTTCGCATCTCCCGGTCGCGCCGTCCGGTGCGCGACGGACATGACCGCCGCCGTCTCGGAGCTCGGACTGGAGATCCGCGCTGGTTTGCACACCGGTGAGGTCGAAGTGATCGAAGATGGAGTTCGAGGCATCGCGGTACACATAGGCGCTCGAGTGATGTCGCAGGCAGGGCCGTCCGAGATCCTCGTGTCGTCGACCGTCAGAGATCTTTCCACCGGCTCTGGTCTCACCTTCGAGGACGCCGGCGAACACGAGCTTAAGGGCGTCCCCGACCGCTGGCGTCTCTATCGGGTCGTGAGCTGACTTCGGCGACCGTGATGGTCGCAAGAGGAAGCGCGAACGAAAGCAAATCAGCCAACACTTTGGGCAACTTCAGCGCCGACAGAAATGTGAAACCGCTGGTCGTGGGAGGCTTGATACGGAGCACTACCCAGTGCTAGAGTCCCGTTGTGCTGCAACGTATCTGAGCCTATGCCGCGATCACTTCAAGCACGAGGACGAGGGTGCCTCGCCGGAGATGGCCAAGCGACTCGAAGACATCTTGCGCTCCAAAGCATGAAGCAGACGTGACTCTTGAGGCCGACGACCGGTCAACAGTTTGGGCAACACCTTGCGCGTGGCGTCCAGCGAGCACGGACTGGCGACGTGAATCCCCCTCGCGCCCAGTACGCGCGGAATGGCGACATCGCGATTGCGTACGGCGTCCTCGGCGACGGCCCTATCGACCTCGTCTACATCCAGGGCTACGTCTCAGACGTCGAGATGATGTGGGAGTGCCCGCAGGCCGCGGCATTCATGGAACGGCTCGCAGGATGGGCGCGGTTGATCACGATCGATCGGCGAGGGGTCGGGATGTCCGACCGCTTCTCGCGCAACGAGCTCCCGCCGCTCGAGGATGCCGCGAAGGATGTCCTCTGCGTGCTAGATGCCGTCGGATCGCATCAGGCCGCACTGCTTGGGCACAACGAAGGTGGGCAGCTCTGCGCCATGCTCGCCGCGACGGTTCCAGGACGGGTCCGGTCCCTGTCGTTGTACTCGACGCCGATCTCGAAGCGCCAGCAAGAGATCGACGAGGGCGGCAACCGAAGAAGCGATCGCGCGAGACAACGCGGAATGGGAGAAGACGTTCGGGGAGCCAGCATTCGAGCAGGGGATGTTCTCCTCCTTGTTGCCCTCCTACCTGCACGATCGCGATCTCTACACATTCTTCTCGCGGCTGCAACGCCATGCGGCGAGTCCAGGATCGTTCGCGGGGTTCATCGAACTGCTGTACGGGACCGACATCTCGGGGATCCTCGACGCGATCGCGGTTCCAACCCAGGTACTGCACCGGGTCGATGACGGGGTCAACCCCATGTCCTGGAGTCACAAGCTGGCGGCGTCGATCCCTGGTGCGACGTTCGTCGGATTAGACGGGAGGGATTGGTGGCCGTTCCTCGGCGACGCCGACGCGTTGCTCGACGAGGTGGAGCGATTCGTCGTGGGTCACCCGGTCGGGCACGGTGAGGGTCGGACACTCGGTACGGTCGTCTTCACCGACATCGTCGGCTCCACGGAACGCGCCGCGGCGCTGGGCGACGGCCCTTGGAAGGCTCTGCTGTCCGAGCACGACGTGATCGCCAAGCGCGAGATCGCCCGGTTTAGCGGCCGCTACGTCTCATCCACCGGTGACGGGTTTCTCGCATTGTTCGATGGCCCGGCTCGCGCGACGGCATGCGCATCGGCGATCGCCTCCAGCGTTCGTGGCATCGATCTGGAGATACGAGCGGGCGTGCACACCGGCGAGGTCGAGCACGACGGCAGTGATATCCGAGGACTCGCGGTGCATATCGGGGCGCGCGTGGCTGCCCTCGCCGGCCCGTCCGAGGTGCTCGTTTCCCGGACGGTGAAAGACCTCGTGGCCGGATCGGGTCTCACCTTCGAGGATGCAGGCGAACACGAGCTGAAAGGGGTTCCCGACCGCTGGCGCCTCTACCGGGTGGTGAGCTGACCTTCGACGGCACAGAGGTCGATCGACTGACGAAGCTGAGGTCTCTTACCGGCAGCCCTCCGCCGGGGCGGTTGTGCCCTAGCGCGCTGATGAGGAAGATGCCCGCAATGGACGTGCCAGAGACCCGCTACGCGACGACCGCCGACGGGGTGCACATCGCATACCACGTCGTGGGCGACGGTCCGGTCGATATCTTGTGGCTCCACAGCTTCAACGGCGGGCTCGAACTGCAGTGGGAGCATCCCCTCATCCCCGCGCTGACCGAGAAGCTGAACGCATTCGCGCGGGTGATTCGCCACGATATGCGCGGCACCGGCCTTTCGGATCGATACGCCGGCCTTCCCGATCTCGAGACGGAAGCGCGGGACATCCTCGCCGTCCTGGACACGGTGGGTTCACGGTCGACGGTCATCGTCAGCGCAGGAAACATGGTCGCCCCGCTCTTCACCGCGATGTATCCGCCCCGGGTCCGTGCCCTCTGTCTCTTCGATCCGACCGCTCGCGGGACCAGCGAGAAGGACTACCCGTGGGGCGTCAGTGAGGACGAAGCGCAGGCAGGCATCGAGGCCGTCAGCAGTGGCTGGGGGACCGACGCGTACGCGGCTGAGTTCATGGGTGAGGTGACGCCCTCGATGGTCGGTGACCGCGAGCTCGTTCGATGGTACGCGCGCCTCCAGCGCCACTGGGTCGCGCCCGGCGACGCTGCGGAGCTGCTCCGCCGCACGTATGCGACCGACATCCGTGACGTGCTTCCGTCGATCGGCGTGCCGACGCTCTGCCTCGTGCGCGAGTTCGAAGAGGGAACGGAGGAGGCAGCGTACGTCGCGAGCGCCATCCCCGGGGCGACATTGGTGACCCTCCCGGGCTCCGAACACTACTCAGCTGCTGGGGACCAGGACTCCCTCGTCTCCGCGATACGGGACTTCATCGGTGTGGCTCCTCGAGCGATCGCGTCGGACCGGGAGCTCAGGGCGGTGTTGTTCACCGACATCGTGGGTTCCACCGAGACCGCATTCCGCCTCGGTGCCGAAGCGTGGAAAGCGCTGCTCGAGCGCCATCATGGGCTGGTGCGGGCGGAACTCGCCTCCTTCCACGGTGCCGAGGTCGATACTGCTGGCGACGGCTTCTATGCGACGTTCCCAGGCCCCGCCGGAGCCGTCAGGTGTGCCGAGGCCATCACGAGGAAAGTGCGCGGCCTCGACCTTGAGATCCGCGCCGGCGTGCACGTGGGCGAGTGCGAGGTGATCGACGGTCGCCTCGGCGGACCGACCGCGGTGATCGGCGCGCGCGTCGGAGCCCTGGCGAGGCCCTCGGAAGTCCTCGTGTCACAAACCGTCAAGGATCTGACGGCGGGGTCCGGTCTCATATTCGAGGACGCCGGCGAGCACGAGCTGAAGGGCGTCCCGGACCGCTGGCGTCTCTACCGGATGGTGAGCGCGTGATCGCGCGTCCGGACACCCGCTACGCGAAGGCTCCGGATGGCACGTCCATCGCCTACCAAGTGGTGAGCGACGGACCCATCGATCTCGTATACGCATCGGGGATCTGGTCGAACGTTGAGCTGATGTGGGAGGAGCCGGCGTGGGCTCGATTCCTCGAACGGCTCGCCTCGTTCTCACGGCTGATCCTGTTCGACATGCGCGGCGTTGGGCTTTCCGATCGCGGTCCCGAGCCCCCATCGATCGAGCTGCAGCGCGACGACGTCGAGGCCGTGCTCGACGCAGCCGACTCCGAGGCCGCCGTGGTCTTCGGCGGCGCTCGAGCGGCATCGATGGCACTGCTGTTCGCCGCCACGCATCCCGATCGAACCAACGCGCTCGTGCTGTACGCACCAGTCGCGAAGACCGTCAGCGCGCCGGACTTCCCCCACGGGAAGTCCCCGCGGGAGCAGGCGGACTTCGTCGAACGCTTCGTGCAGGAGGTGGGAACGGCACGCAACCTGGATCTGCAAGCACCCTCCGTCGCCGACGACGAGCGCTTCGTGGCGTGGTGGGCGCGGTTCGAACGTCTGGTGGCGAGCCCGAGTGCGTACGAGGAACTTGCTCGGATCTTCACCGACGTCGACGTCCGTCGCGTGCTCCCGGCGATCCATGTGCCGACACTCGTGCTCCACCGAAGAGGCGACCGCATTGTCTCCCGGCCCCAGGTCGCCTATGTCGCCGAGCAGATCGACAACGCGAAGTTGGTTGAGTTCGACGGTGACGACCACCTCCCCTTCATCGGGGACGGGGATACGATCGTCGACGAGGTCGAGGAGTTCGTGACCGGCAGCCGCCCCGTGCCCGAGATCGATCGCGTTCTCGCGACCGTCCTGTTCACCGACATCGTCGGTTCCACGGAACGGCAGGCCGCCTTGGGCGACCGTGGATGGAAGGACCTCATGGAGCAGCACCATGCCGCGGTGCGAGCCCAGCTCGCTCGATACCGCGGGCTCGAGCAAGACACGGCTGGAGACGGCTTCTACGTCCGGTTCGACGGGCCGGCCCGAGCGATCCGCTGCGCGCGGGAGATCGTCGACGCTGTCCGGCCGCTCGGGATCCAGGTCCGAGCGGGCCTGCACGCTGGCGAGTGCGAGGTGGTGGAGGGCAAATGCACCGGCCTGTCTGTCACGATCGGCGCCCGCGTCATGGCCCACGCAGGACCGTCCGAGGTGCTCGTCTCGCAGACGGTGAAAGACCTCACCGCGGGATCCGATCTGACCTTCGAAGACGCCGGCGAGCACGAACTCAAGGGCGTTCCCGACCGCTGGCACCTCTATCGTGTGACGAACTGACGCTCGCCCTGACATCGGCGGCGGCGCTCGACGAGGACGCACGAAAGCAGATTCAAGCAACACGCGCCCGAGCTCTCGATCGGCGCTCGACCCCACATCCCGAGCACGGTGGTCTGCGCCGGACTCCCTATCTGAGCAGGTCAAAGTCGCCGTCGACAGCGACCACCTATCCGATTATCTCGAGAGACCCGACACGCCGACGGGTGTCAGCCGGTTCGCTGTCGTTCCGTCAGGAACAGATACCTGTCCCCCTCGTTGTTCCCCAAACTTCGCCCGACCCAGGTTGTCCACGCGAGGTGTGGAAACGACCATCTTCCGTGATCTGCACGACACCGGACGATCCGGCCCACCACCACAGGCGGTAGATCCTGGCGAGGTCGCGCAGATTCTCGAGCGCTCGTCGCTCGTCGTCCCCTCGAGCTGGCCGGAGTTGTTCGTAGCCCCAGCAGCCGTGACGCCGACCCGACCGGAGATAACCGCGCACGTGTGATACGTACGCGCCGGTCACCGACACAACACCCGTGAGGCTCGAGCCCGGGGCCGCACGAGCACGGTCCGTGGTGGTGCCGTCCCCGAGCTGGCCACTTGTTCCTCACCAGGCACCAGACGGCGCCGTCCGACGTGATCGCGCAGCTGTGGTCCGCTGTCGAACCACGACGAGACTCACGTTCGGGGATCGCCCGCGCGCTTCGATCGGCGTCGGCGTCGTGGTCACCCCGCTCGTCATCAGCCCGTCTCGCCGTAGTTCGCCCCCGACACGGAGCCAGATCGTCGTCCGCTCGGCGCCCGTTCCAGCCCCAACACCTCACGCCGCCGTCCGGGGAGGGCGCACGCGTGTTGCGTGCGCCGCTCGCGATCTGCACGATGCCGCGCTGTGAGTCCCGCAGGGGTCGCCCGCGACCGTGCTGAGGTCGCGAGTCGATCCGCCCATCGCCGAGCTGCCCCAAGCGATCCACTGCCCCAACACGCGACACTTGGCCGGCTGTCGTCAGCGCGCACGTGAAGGTCCCGCCGACCGAGACGGCCACGGACACCTGACGAAAGACCACTAACACCTACGGGGTCGCTGATCACAGGTCGATGTCGTACAGGCGGTACCGAACGACGGCGACCGCGATCGCGATCCACAATAGGAGAAGTGCGAGGGGAAGGATCCATTGCCGGGGCTGTCCCCCAACACTTCAGCGCGGCGTTCGACGTGATCGCGCAGCTGCGGTTTCCTCCGGCCGACACCGACGCCACCTTCGATGTGAGTCCCGACACGCTGACGGGCGTCGAGCTCGACACTGTGCTCCCCGGTCCCGAGTTCTCCGGTGTCGTTCCGTCCCCAACACTTCGCAGCATTATTCGGCCCGGTTACGGCACACGTCTGGCCGAATCCTGCCGAGATCGAGTACGCGGTCGACGGCGCCGCGGCGCCGGCCGCGGGGGCGGCCATGATCGCGTACGACGTGCCCGCCAACAGCATCGCAACGCCAGTCGCGATTCGGATCGCTCGAATAGCCACATGCCACCCCCCCTCGGCGCCCCCACACATCAAGACGCACCGTGATAGACGCCGGGCTCACGCGAGCTGACCCGGCCCCGGCCACGGAACCACGTTCCGCCGACCCGCCTCTCCCGGGCGGGACCGTAGCCCGAAAGACAAACGTTTGCAACTCGAGCAACCCGAGGATCCGCCAGGGCCGGCGCGATAGCGACGGCATCACAGCGTCGCTGCACCCGGCGGAGACGGCACGACATCGACGCTCCCGCCAGACGGCGGGAAGCCCTCCTTGAGCCGCTCGCTCGAGCGTCGTACGAAGCGGTGCGCACACTTCACCCGCCCGCGGCTATCCGTCAGACCACGTCGGAGGGTCTTCGCCCAACCCGGCGAGAGCTCCGCGCGTCGGGACCCCGCACCCGTGGAGCGCCCAGTCCGCGGCACCGCCGGCGAGCGAGGAGAGCCGCTTCTCGAAATGCTCGAGGTCAGTCGGTGTCAGCAGTGACGCCCAGTCGCGCGTGCCTCCCGATCGGAAGAACCGCTCCGGCGCGTTCCAGATCCCGAGCTGCGCCTCAGGCGCTGTTCGCTCCGCTCGCGAACGCATCGAATCGATGCCGGCTGCTTCCACGAACGCCGGCCACCGATCCTCATCGATCGCGACCCCGAGCGCGGCCGCGACCCGCCGCATCTCGGCATCTCGATCGGCCCAGAGATCGGCGTAGTGGAACAGGTGGACGTTCGGATCGTTCCGCGCGACCCAATACGTGCGAACCTGCTGGCAGTAGTCGTCTAGACCGTGCGGACCGCTCCCGGTGGGCCGCTCGTCGTTGTCGATGAACCACCGGAGGTAGTCGGTGGGATCGGCCGGGGGCGATGCATGCGTCGCGTCGTCCTCGTCGTCAGTCGGCCCGGCCGCGTCCCGTAGCTCAACCAGCCGCTCCACACGCTCGTTCGAGCTGTGGTCCCGATCGGAGAGGGCGACGTCGAGCGGATGTCGCACGACGGCGATGTAGGTGACCGACCGGTGGCGCGGGATCCCGTCGAGCGGCGTGTGCGTCTTCACGAACCGGCGGTGCTCCTGAGCGTCGAGCGCAGCGAACACCTCGTCGTCGCTGCGGATCCGCATGTCGAGCCACGGGGACATCGCAGTGATCGGAGCGCCGAGATCGGTCCGATCCAACAAGAGCATGCCCACGATCGTCTGCATCCAGGTTGTACCGCACTTCGACGGCGTCGAGATCACCACGTCGTCGGGTCGGAACGCGAAGCGGTCCCACCGTGCAGAGTCCGTCATGAAGCCGCGGTAGCGACGCTGCGCCGGTTGCACAAGATCCGACACCGTTTTGTCTCCGTTCAGATCGAGCGGCTCAGTATCGCAGCTCGTCCCTCGGCGTTTGTGTCCGGGCACGAAGACGGAACAAGATGCAGCCATGAACCCGCCGGAGACCATGTACGCGAAGACCATCGACGGCGTCCACATCGCCTACCAGGTCTTCGGCGAGGGACCGATCGACTTGGTGCTCACGCTGGGTCAGATATCGAACGTTGACCTGGCGTGGGACACATCCGAGATGGCGAGCTTCCTTGGGCGCCTCGCATCGTTCTCGCGGGTCATCTACTTCGACTCGCGCGGGAACGGCTGCTCGGATCGCGATCTCGATGTCGCCTCGTTCGAGGCTGGCATGGACGACGTCCGGGCCGTCATGGACGCCGCGGGCTCGGAACGCGCAGTGCAGCTCGGCTTCCAGGATGGCGGGATGATCTGTGCGCTGTTCGCCGCCTCGTTCCCCCACCGTACGTCGGGGCTGATCCTGATGAACTCCCCGGCTCGCGGGCTCCGGGCCCCGGACTACCCTTGGGCCTGGAGCCGAGAAGAGTGGGACGCGAATAGCACCTGGATCGACGCCGGATGGGGAACGCACGCCTTCATGGAGAAGTGGCTCCAGTGGCTATCGCCGAACCACCTGATGGACGACGCCACCGTCAAGCGATTCGCTCGCCTCTTCCGCTCGGCCGCGAGCCCCGGTTCGATGATCGCGCTCAATGCCATGCTTCGCGAGGCCGACGTGCGGGCGATCTTGCCGACGATCCAGGTTCCGACACTCGTCATGCACGCGACCGACAACCCCATCGAGCCCGTGGAACAAGGTCGCTACATCGCGGAACGCATCCCCGGCGCCACGCTCGTGGAACTGCCGCTCGCCGATCACATGATGATGTGGGAAGCCGCGGACGCGGTCGTCGACAACGTGGAGCGGTTCGTTCGTAGGATCCGCGACGACGAGACAGAGTTCGATCGCGTGCTGGCGACCGTGCTCTTCACCGACATCGTGGACTCCACCGCGCAGAGCGCCGCGATGGGCGACCGCGCCTGGACGGAGACGCGCGCCCGGCACGATCAGATCGTGCGTGCGAATCTCGGCCGGTTCCGCGGGCGCGAGATCAAGACGATGGGCGACGGGTTCCTCGCCACCTTCGACGGACCCGCGCGGGGGGTCCGTTGCGCAGAGGCGATCGCAGCAGGTGTGAAGCCGCTCGGCATCGAGATCCGTGCAGGCTTGCACACCGGCGAGATCGCGTTCGAGGGCGACGACGTCGCCGGGCTCGGCGTCGCGATCGGTGCCCGCGTCGGCGCCAAGGCCGGCGCCTCCGAAGTGCTCGTCTCCCAAACGGTGAAGGACCTGGTTGCCGGAAGCGGCCTGACGTTCGAGGACGCCGGCGAGCATGAACTCAAGGGCGTCCCCGATCGGTGGCACCTCTACCGCGTCGTCTGACCCCTTATCAGGTGCACGGGTACGGCATGTAGTCGGTCGTGGCAAGGGCGCTCGCATCGGGTGGACGCTCGATCAACCCGTTCGACAGCATCCAGTCGCCGTAGCTCCGCCACGCATCGATGTCGAGGCAGCCGGTCTTCGTGCCTGCGGCCGGCGTCATCAGCTTCAGGGTGTACGGAACGCTCTCCTCGAGGAACGCCGGGTCGTACTGCGTGACCCGCTTCATCAGCGCGATCGACCCTTCAGGATCCGCGATCGCACCGTCGGTTCCCGCGATCGTCGCTGCCACGAACCGCCGCACGGCATCCGCGTACGCCGCGTCCGAGGCGAGCCGCTCGGCGTTCGCGGCGATGACCAGCTCGGCGTAGGTCGGAACCCCGAGCTCGGTTGCCGGAAAGACCGTCGGCGTCTCCCCTGTCTCTTGCTGGACCTGGATCGCTTCGACGTTCTGGTAGCCGCCGATGATCGCGTCGACCTTGTTCGACAGGAGCGACGGCAACAGGTTGTAGCCGACGCTCACCTTCGTGACGTCGCTCGCGCCAAGACCGGCCGTCTTCAGGAACGAGCTGTAGAACGCGTCGTCGCTCGGGACGCCGGTGACCCCGACGCTGCGGCCAGCCATCTGATCGAGCGACGTGACCGGCACGTCGGGGCTGACGATCATCGCGTTCAGCGGGACAGGGATGACGGCCGCGATGGCGATCACGGGCAGGTCGTTCTGCTGGGCGTAGAACATCTCCGGCTCGTAGGTAACGGCGACGTCCACCTTGCCGAGCGCGACGAGTTTGATCGGATCGGCCGCGTTCGAGGGGGACCGGAAGTCCACAGCGAGGTTGGCGTCCGCATAGCCGCCGGCGTCCTGGGCGGTGTAGAGCCCCACGTGGTCGGGGTTCGGAACCCAGTCCAGCTCGACCGTCAGTGTGGTCGGCGATCCTGCGGTCGACGGCGGCACCGAGCCGGCGCCGTTGTCGTCGGAGCACGCCGCCGCCACGATCGCGAAGATCGACAGCGCCGCGATCATCGAGACGCGCGCGAGACGAAGCGTTCTTGCCGCCCGTGACTGCACGACGAACATCCTCCCACCGGATGGACGGTGCTAGACGACGCTTCGCCTCGGAGCCCACGGGCACAGCGCCCGCTCCAGCAGGGAGACCAGCCCGAACATCGCCATGGCGATCAACGTGAGGATCACGATCGCGGCAAAGATGCGGTCCGTCTGCAGGTTCGGCGTCGCTTGGAGCATCACGTAGCCGAGTCCTGCGCTCGACCCGGACCACTCCCCGAAGATCGCGCCCACCGCGGCGAACGTCGCCGCGATCCGCATCCCCGAGAAGATCGACGGGAGCGCACCCGGAAACTCCACCCGCCGGAAGATCGCCCACCGGGTCGCATCGAGCGTCGTCATCATGTCGATGAAGTCGTCGTCGGCGAGACGCAGCCCGTCGAGCCCGTTCACCACGATCGGGAAGAAGCAGATCAAGGCGATGATCGCCAGCTTCGGCATGACCCCGTACCCGAGGGCGATCACCAGGATCGGCGCCAGCACGACGATCGGGATCGTCTGCGACCCGATCAAGAGCGGATACACCGCGCGCCGGAGCGGCCCGAACATGTGCAGCACGATCGCGAGACCGACACCGGCGACCGCTGCGATCGCGAAGCCGATCACGATCTCGCGCATCGTCACCCAGGTCGCCGGAGCCAAGATGGCCGTCCAATCGTCACCAACGGCGATCGCGATCCGCGACGGTGCCGGCAACAGATACGCGGGCACGTCGAACATCCGTACGGAGAGCTCCCAGATCCCGATCAGGACCAGACAGATCAGCACCGCGAGGCCGTACGCCCTCCAGAACCTCCCCCACCCGGAACGTTTCCTGGCCGCCGACGAGTCGGCGATGTCCTCTGCATCGATGGGCGCGGGGGCGCTCATCCGATCGCCTCCAGCGCTGCGTCCTTCAACTCGACGAAGGCACGGCTCGCCACGATCTCGCGTCGCGACAGACCGTCGGTTGCCAGGTCCGCGTCGATCACGGCCACGACCCTCCCCGGTCGCGGCGACAGCACCACGACGGTCCGGGACAGCAGCAGCGCTTCCTCGACGTCGTGCGTCACGAGCAGGACCGCTCTCGGCACGTCGGCGAGCGCACCGAGCAGCCACTCCTGCATCTGCGCCCTGGTGATCGAATCCAGCGACCCGAACGGTTCGTCGAGCAACAGCACGTCTTTGTCCGCCATCAGCGTCCGCAGGAAGCTGACCCGCTGCCGCATGCCACCCGACAGCTGCGCCGGGCGAACATCCTCGAATGCCGCGAGACCGAACCGTTCGAAGAACGGACGCGTGGCCTCGCGCGCTTCCCGTTTCGAGACGCCGCGGTTCTCGAGTGCGATCGTCGCGTTGTCGAGCGCGGTGCGCCACGGCAGGAGGAGGTCGCTCTGCGGCATCAACGCGCATCGCTGCAGCCGCGCGGGCGCCGCGGTCGCTCCCTCAACGCCGACAACGCCGGCGTCGGGCTCGAGCAGACCGGCCGTCAGCCGGAGCAGGGTTGACTTGCCGCACCCACTCGGGCCGACGAAACCCACTCGCGCGTGAGCGTTCGAAGCTGAACGAGACGGCGTCGAGCGCCACCACGTCGTCGAACGACTTCCGGACGCCGTCGAAGGAGATCCCGACCGAGCCCAGGTGGTTGGATGCGCTCATCCCGCTGCAGGATAGATGCGTCGCGGACCCTCGCGATGCGTTCGTGAGCGCAGTCCGTTGCGCTCGTGAGCGCCGTGGGTTTCGTCGGAGTAGAATCCGACGCCCAGGCGAGGGAGGCCATCGTGCAGGTGCGCAGGTTCCGTCGTTCGATCGGCATCGGGCTCGCGCTGCTCCTCGCGAACCTGCTGACGCCGGTTTCCACGTCGGTCGCTCGAGCGTCCGTCACGGAATTCCCGACGCTCACGCGAGCCATGATCTCCTACGGCTTGACCGCGGATGGCGTCGTCGTCCGCACGGGCACGAACCTGACCGTGACACGGGTCGCGTTCAACGGCGGCGCCACGATGTACCGCGTCCGGATCGCGGGCAGATACGGCCCGCGCGACCTGCGTTACGTCGTCCGCGCGGGTTGCGAGCCTGTCGCCTACGGGATCCCGGCACCGCACGAGCGAGCACTCCTGGCGGTGACCGCCGACGCTGCGGTGCTCGACCGCAGGATCACCGTGCGAGCGGGTTCGGGTCCCGCACCGGGTCCGACGATCCTGACGCCGCAGCCGACCCCGGGAGTCGGCCACGCGTCACTGGGATCGAGCACGCCGGGGCCGTTCGAGGTCACCGCGACGTCGTACGACTTCGGAGACGAGGCCTATCAGCCACAGGGACTCGGCGCCCGTGTGGAGCTTCGCGCGGACGTCCACTACCCAACCGACCTTACGGCCGGCCCGTTCCCGCTCGTCCTGTTCCTGCACGGGAACCATTCGGCTTGCTACAAGGGGAACCGTGGCGGCTACTCGTGGCCGTGCCCCCCCGGCTGGCTGCCGATGCCTAACTACGAGGGCTACGACTACATCGCGACACGCCTCGCGAGCTACGGCTACATCGTCGCGAGCGTGAGCGGCAACGGTGTGAACGTACTCGGCAACGAGATCGACGACACCGGGATGCTGCAGCGCGGACTCCTGCTCGAGAAGCACTTCGATCTGTGGAACACGTGGAACACCGTCGGTGCGGATCCGTTCGGAACGATGTTCGTGGGCGCCGTCGACATGACTCGCACGGGTGTGATGGGTCACTCTCGTGGCGGCGAAGGAGCCGTGTACGACGCGCTCGTCGACCAGGCGCGTCCGGTGCCGTACGGGCTCGACGGCGTTCTCGCGATCGCGCCGGTGGACTTCACCCGCGTTCCGATCTCCGGCACGGCGTTCGGCGTGATCCTGCCAACGTGCGACGGCGACGTATCCGACCTGCAGGGCGTGCACTTCTTCGACGATTCTCGCTACGCGTTGCCGGGTGACCCGGCGCCGAAGTCGGCGCTCGCGGTGTACAACGCGAACCACAACTTCTTCAACACCGTGTGGTCCCCGTCGTCCGGGTATCCGGACGCGTTCAACGATGGTTACTGTCCCGATCTGCTCACCGAGCGGCAACAGCGCGCGGTCGGCTACCGCTACGTCGTGGACTTCTTCCGCCGGTACGTCGGCGGCGAGGTCGGCAGGGGTCGGCTGTGGACGGGCCAGGCGACGCCGAACCTCGCCGACCCCGTGCGAACCGCTGTGAGCTACCTCGCGCCCGACACGGCCGTCGACCGACGCGACATCGCGCGCTTCGACGATCCAGGCGATCTGCAGACGACCGAGATGGGCGGCAGCGTGATCGCGTCGCACATGGGCATCACGGGTTGGTGCTCGAATATCTACGACGTCGGGTGCGTTCCCGGCGATTTCGGGTGGTCCGACATCCATCGGTCGTGGTCGTGGTTCGGACCGGTGGGGCCGGGCTTGCAAGAGGGCACGTTCGGCTGGTCGCAAACGGTGTCGGGAACGGCCCTGGTGCGATTCGAACTCCCGCCCGGGAGCCGCGACGTGCAGGGGTACGACGTGCTGTCCTTCCGCACCATGATGGATCCCGGCTATGACGCGAACCAAGGTGTTGCCTTCCAGGATCTCGACATCGTTCTCGAGGACTCGACGGGCGCCCGCATCGCAGTCGCCGCCTCCGACGTCGGCAACGATGCCCTCGGGCGGCAGATCAGCAGGCGAGGATCGGGGCATCTGATCATGAACCAGCTCCGGTTCCCGATCACGGCGTTCGCCGGGCTGGACCTCACGCGCGTGGTGGCCGTTGAGCTCGACTTCGACCGAGTGAAGGCCGGGGTGATCCACGTCTCGGATCTGGCGTTCCAGCGGCTCGGCTGAGGCCGACCACCCGGTTGGGCCGAGACGTTCGAGGGGTTCGCGCGGCAGGATAGAAGCGAATGGACCTCACGAAGCTCACGGTGAAGACGCGGGCCGCCCTCGACGGCGCCCATCAGCTGGCGATCGCTCGCAGCAACCAGGAGATCACACCCGAGCACGTGTTGTTCGCGCTGTTGTCCGACCCGGAGGGCGTGCTTTACCCCCTGCTCCAGCAGCTCGGGGTGCAGCCTCGGACGCTCCGGGACCGGGTCGAGGAGGCGCTCGAGCGCCTGCCGAAGGTCTACACACCCGGCATGGAGCCGCGGTTCTCGACCGACGTGACTCGCCTGCTCCAGGGCGCCGGCTCTGAGGCTGAGGCGCTGACCGACGAGTACATCTCGACCGAGCATCTCCTGCTCGCCATGCTCGCGATGCCCGGCAACGCACATGACCTGCTCACGGGCGCCGGGCTCACGAAGGATGCTGTCCTGGCCGCCCTCGCCGAGGTGCGCGGCCGTCATCGCGTCACGAGCGAGAACCCCGAGGAGGCGTATCAGAGTCTCGAGAAGTACGGCCGCGACCTCACCGAACGGGCACGCGAGGGCAAGCTCGACCCGGTGATCGGTCGCGACGAGGAAGTCCGCCGCACGATCCAGGTGCTGTCGCGCCGGACCAAGAACAACCCGGTGCTGATCGGTGAGCCGGGCGTCGGCAAGACCGCGATCGTCGAGGGCCTCGCGCAGCGCATCGTCGACGGCGACGTCCCGGAGAGCCTGAAACAGAAGCGCCTGATCGCGCTCGACCTCGGCGCGATGCTCGCCGGCGCGAAGTACCGCGGTGAGTTCGAGGAGCGGCTGAAGGCAGTCCTGAAGGAGATCGCCGATTCCGAGGGCGAGATCATCACCTTCATCGACGAGCTCCATACGATCGTCGGCGCGGGAGCGGCAGAGGGCGCGATGGATGCCGGCAATCTGCTCAAACCCATGCTCGCGCGCGGCGAGCTGCGCGCGATCGGGGCGACCACCCTCGACGAGTACCGAGAGCACATCGAAAAGGACCCGGCGCTCGAGCGCCGCTTTCAGCCGGTGTTGGTCGCCGAGCCGACTGTCGAGGACACGATCGGCATCCTGCGAGGGCTCAAGGAGCGCTACGAGGTCCACCACGGGGTGCGCATCCAAGATCCGGCGCTCGTCGCGGCGGCGATCATGTCCGACCGGTATGTGACCGGGCGATTCCTGCCGGACAAGGCGATCGATCTCGTGGACGAGGCGGCCAGTCGGTTGCGGATCGAGATCGACTCGGTGCCGATCGAGATCGACGAAGTCGAGCGTCGCATCCGCCAGCTCGAGATCGAACAGGCGGCGCTCGAGAAGGAGACCGACCCCGCGTCAACGGCGCGTCTCGGGAGGCTCCGCGAGGAGCTCGCCGACCAACAGGAGCGGTCCCACCGCGATGCTCGCTCACTGGGAGCGCGAGAAGACGTCGATCGACGCGATCCGCCAGGCGAAGGAGGCGATCGAACAGGCTCGGTTGGACGCGGAGCGCGCCGAGCGTGCCGGGGGACCTCCAGCGCGTCGCCGAGATCCGCTACGGGCGGCTCGTCGAGCTCGAGCGCGAGCTCGCGGACGCCAACGAGGCGCTCGCCCACCCTGCAGGCAGACCGCAAGATGCTGAACGAGGAGGTCACCGAGGAGGATGTGGCCGAGGTCGTCGCCCAGTGGACCGGCATCCCCGTCGCTCGCCTCCTGGAGGGCGAGATGCAGAAGCTCGTCCAGCTCGAGGAGCACCTCCACGAGCGGGTGGTCGGCCAGGACGAGGCAGTCACCGCGGTCGCCAACGCGATCCGCCGCGCACGCGCCGGCATGGCGGATCCCAACCGCCCGATCGGCTCGTTCCTGTTCCTCGGTCCGACCGGCGTCGGCAAGACGGAACTCGCCCGCGCGCTGGCGGCCTACCTGTTCGACGACGAGCGCGCGATCGTACGGATCGACATGAGCGAGTACCAGGAGCGCCATACGGTCTCTCGGCTGGTCGGAGCACCACCCGGCTACGTTGGGTACGAGGAGGGAGGCCAGCTGACCGAAGCCGTGCGGCGCCGCCCCTACAGCGTCGTGCTGCTCGACGAGATGGAGAAGGCGCACGCCGACGTGTTCAACATCTTGCTGCAGCTACTCGACGACGGCCGGCTCACCGACGGCCACGGACGCACGGTCGATTTCCGCAACACGATCGTGATCATGACCTCGAATCTCGGCTCGGCCGTCTTCCAGGACCCCTCCCGCTCCCCCTCGAGCGCGAGGAGGCCGTGCTCGCCGACGTCCGTGCATCGTTCCGGCCCGAGTTCGTCAACCGGATCGACGAGATCGTCGTCTTCGCGCCTCTCGGCGCCGACCAGATCCGGGCGATCGTCGAGATCCAACTCCGCGGGCTCCGCGGGCGCCTCGCCGAGCGTGACGTCAGCCTCGAAGTCACGGACGAGGCGCTCGACCACCTCGCCGTCGTCGGCTACGACCCCGCCTTCGGCGCACGGCCGCTCCGACGTGCGATCCAACGGGAGTTGCAGGATCCCCTCGCCCTGCGTCTGTTGGCGGGTGAGATCGTCGACGGCGACAGGGTGACGGTCGATCTGCAGGACGGCGCGTTGGTGCTGACCGCCTCGCGCTAGCCCAGGCGTGCTCGCATCGCGGTGCCGACCTCGGTCAGCCGGTCGGCATCGGTGATCTTGCGACCCACCTCGTCTCGCACGTAGAACGCGTCCACCACCCTGCCGTCGAACGTCGCGACCTTCGCCAGGTGCACGTCGAGGTGGAGATCTGCCAGGACGCTCGTGATGTCGTACAACAACCCGATCCGATCGGGAGCGCCGATCTCGAGCACGGTCGAGAAATCCGACGCCCGGTTGTCCGCGCGCACGGTCACGGGCGTCGCCACGGTCGGCGCCGGGTAGTGCCGCCGTACCTCGTCCACCCGCCGGTCGACCGAGATCGACCCCTCGACGATGCGACGAAGCGTCGACCGGAACCCCCGCCACCGCTCCTCGGTGATCTCGGGCTCGAAGACCCCCTGGACCTCGAACACGTCCGCGGCCACCCGGTCGTCAGTGGTGAAGACCTGCGCCGACAGGATGGAGATGCCACCGACGGCGAGCGCTCCGGCGACCCACGACAGCACCGCCGGCCGGTCAGGGGTCACGACGAGCAGCTCGTACGTCCCAGGCCGCGAGCCGGCCACCGCGGCCGTTCGAACCTCGGTGATGCCGAGGTACGGCGAGATCGCGCGGAAGTGCCGGGCGGCCTGCTCCGGCTCGATCGACAGGAAATACCCGCGTGGCATCCGCAACACGAACCGGTCGACCTCTGCCTCCGGCTCCGCAGCAAGCAGGACGCGGACTCGCTCGGTGCGATCGGCGAGCACGGCCGCAAGCTCCACCCCCATCGTGCCGGTCTCGAGGACGTGCCGGACCTTCAACACGAGTTCACGCACGAGCGTCTGACGCCACGGCGTCCATGCGGCGGGGCCGGTCGCCGCCGCGTCGGCGATCGCCAGGAAGGTGAGTGCTGCCAGGCGCGCTGGCGTTCCCACGGTGGCCGCGACGTCCATCACGAGGTTCTCGTCGGTGAGATCGCGTCGCGTGGCCGTGTCGGGCACCAGTAGGTGCTCGCCGACCATGAACGCCGCCAGGTCCACGACATCGGGCGGAAGCGCCATCGACTCCAGCTGGGCCCGTGCGATCCGGGCACCGACCGGTACGTGGTCGCCGGTGCCGACCTTCCCGATGTCGTGGAACAGGGCACCCAGCAACATGGCGTCCGGTTCCGCGACGTCGGACGCCACGTCTGCGGCGAGCGGATCGCGGGTTGGATCGCCGAGCAGCGCCGCCATCGAGGTCACCGCGCCGAGCAGGTGCCCATCCACCGTGAATCGGTGGTACGGGTCACGCTGTGGGCGGCAGCGGACGTCGCGCCAGGCCGGCAGGTAGCGGCCGAGCACGCCGAGCCGATCGAGCATCTCGAGGGCGTCCGCGCCGGGCGCACCGGTCCGCACGAGCCGCAGGAACGCGGCCGCGATCGACGCGTCCCACGCGATTGGATCGGGGAGATCGGACGCCGCGATCGCGTCGCTCAACTCGGGCGGGATCGACGCGCCGCGCTCCGCAACGTCGGCGAGCACCTCGAGCGCCGCCGCCGGGCCGTCGATCACCGGACGGATGGCGGGCGCGCCGCCTGCCCGGATCCACGCCGTGGCCCCCCGCACGACGGCATCGACGGTCCGGGCGTGTTCGAACACCGTCCGCATCAGCACGTCGATCGCCGGCGCCCCGGGCTCATCGACGAACCCCATGCTCGCGGCAACCTCCGGCTGGAGATCGAGCGAGAGACGATCCGTGCGCCTGCCCGTCTCGGCATGGACCGCACTGCGAGCGCGGATCAGGAACTCCTCGGCGACATCGACCGCCTCGGCGTCCGCAGCCCGGATCAGACCAGCGTCGGCGAGCGGCATGCCGACCGCGATCGCGAGCCAGCCGAGCGAGGCGACATCGCGCAAACCACCGACGCCGTCCTTCAGATCCGGCGTGAGGTCGTGGGCGCAGGAACCGGCCCGCGCTCGACGGCGTGCGCGGTCGTCGGCCAGGGCGTCCGCGAGCGCGGCTGGATCCGCCAGGACGTCCGCGACCACAGGCTCCACGGCGTCATCAAGCAGGGCGGCCGGACCCACCACCAGTCGAGCGTCGAGCAGGGCCGTTCGGGAATCGAGCCGTTCGCGCGCCGCCTCCAGACAGGCGGCTGGTGTTCGGACGAGCGGGGTCACGGTCCACCCGTCGTCCCAGAGCGGATACCAGAGCCGTTCGCCCAGCGCTTCGAGCACCGTATCGTCGACCCCCGTGTGCAGCACCATCACGTCGACATCTGACGCCGGGAGTTGCAGCCGCCGGCCATAGCCGCCGAGTGCCACGACGGCGATCGTCTCGGGGAGCTCGCCGGCGGCCTCGACGAACCAGGCGTCGAGTGCGTTCGCACGTTCGCGGGCAACCCACCGCCCGTGCTGACCGGGTGGGTATGCGGTGGCCAGCGCGTCGATCCGGCGGCGGAGCGTGGTGACGTCGGCCATCGATGCCCTACAGGGCGTCCGGGCCCATCTCGCCGGTGCGGATCCGCACGACACGGTCCACCTCGGTGACCCACAGCTTGCCGTCGCCGATCTTGCCCGTCCGCGCCGCTGTCGCGATCGCCTCGATCACCTCGTCGACGCCGTCGTCGTCCACCACAACGTCGACGCGAACCTTCGGGACGAAATCGACCTGGTACTCGGCCCCGCGATAGACCTCGGTATGGCCCCGCTGACGCCCGAAACCCTCCACGTCGGTCGTGGTGAGCCCGCTGACACCGATATCGCGGAGCGCTTCCTTCACCGCTTCGATGCGGTGGGGCTTGACGACCGCTGTGACCAGCTTCATGGCGCCGTAGCCTACTCGGCTCGCCCGAGCGGCTTCTCGGAGACCGAGAATCGTTGGCAGGTTCATGACGCGGGCCGTGCGAAGACGTGCCATTGGCGGTACGCGCGCATCCCCATTGCCTCGTACAAGTCGACCGCTCCGTGCGCGTTCTCGCTGTCGACGGTGAGTGTCGCTCGCTCGTTCCCGGCGGCGGCGATGTCGTCGAACGCCCGCCGGAGCAACGCGCGCGCGATGCCGCGACGACGGTGCTCGGGCAACACGGAGACGTTGGCGATGTAGCCGTCGGGATCCGCGTCGACCCACGCCACGACACCGACGGCCACGCCCTCGACCTCCGCGAACAGCACCCGAGCAGGATCCCATTCGGTCGCGCCGTACCAGGCCGCGGCGAAGCTCTCGTACGGGCTCGCGGTGTGACCGAAATGCCCTTCGAACGCCACTTCGTCGATGTACCAGAACGTGCGCTCGTCGCGGCCGACCTCGAATGATCGGATCGTCACGCCGTGCGGGAGCTCGAACGCGGGTCGTGGACCGGCGAGGTCGATCGCCATCTCGTGACTGACCCGCACGAACACGAACCCGTGCGCGGCCAGAAGGTCTCGAGCCGGCTCGTCCACGGCGAGCGCCAGCGCGTGCACGTCGAAGGGAAGCTCCGCTCGACGGCTCGCGACGATCTCGTCCAGCCGGTCGAGCAGCCAGCCGCCGATCCCGAGGCCACGCACGGACGGATCGACCGCGGCCTCGGACGTGAGCCGCGCGCCCTCCGACGCCGGGTCTCGGAACGACGTCATCGCGGCAACGATCGCGCCGCCGCGCCGCACGACCACCGTGTCGCGCTCGAGCCGGACGTAGGGCAGTCGGAGCATCCAGTGGAGGAACGCATGGACGTGCTCGGGCTGCAATCCGAACGACTCGTCGCGGCGCCGGAACAGCTCGGCGATCTCGTCGATGTCGCCGAGTTCGATCGACCGCGCGGAATAGCCCGCCGGCAGGACGCTATTCGCCAACGGCCTTCTTGCGCGCGGCTGGCTTCTTCGCGGTGGTCTTCTTGGCGGCGGCCTTCTTCGGCGCGGGCTCCGCGCCCTTCTTCGCGGCGGCGACGCTGGCCTTCAAGGCTTCCATCAGATCGACGACCTTCGCGGCCGGCTCGGCTTCGACGACCTCGATCTCCTGGCCGTTCAACTTGGCTTCGACGATCTGCAGCAAGGCGTCGCGGTACGCATCGGAGAACTCGCCCGGGTTCCAGTCGCTCGTAAGCGAGTCGATCAGCTGCCGCGCCATCCCGAGCTCCTGGTCGCGGACGTCCTGGTCGACGTCGACGCCGCCGAAGTCAGCCTCTCGAACTTCGTCGGGCCAATACATCGTCTCGAGCACGAATGCGTCGTCCTTGAACCGCAGTGCCGCCAAGTGCTCCTTGTCGCGGAAGCTGACCTTCGCGATCCCGACACGCTCGTCTTCCTTCATGGCCTCGCGGAGCAGCGCGTAAGCCTTGGCACCGGTCTCTTCGGGGATCAGGTAGTAGCTCTTCTTGAACAGCACCGGATCGATCTCGTCGAAGTCGACGAACTGCACGATGTCGATCGCGCGCGAGGACTGCACGGGGACGGCGTCGAAGTCGTCGTCGGTGAGCACGACGTAGCGGTCCTTCTCGACCTCGTATCCCTTCACGATGTGCTCGAAGGTGACCTCTTCGCCGTCCTTCTCGCAGACGCGCTTGTAGCGGATGCGCCCGCCGTCCTCGTCGTGGAGCTGGTTGAAACGGAGCGTCTTCTCTTCGGTCGCCGGGTAGACGGCGACCGGGATCGTCACGAGGCCGAAGGAGATGGCCCCTTTCCACATAGCTCTGGGCATGGTCGTGACCCCCGGATCTGCAGGCCCCCCGCCTGCGGGAACGTCATCCTACCCCGGCGGGCGGACACGCCTACCCCTCGGGGAGCGCTGCCCGCAGGTCGACCAGCGCGTCGGCCATCGCGTCGTTCGCGGTCGCTCCGTGGCCGATCCGCCGCTGAACAGCGGCGCCCAGCAGGAACGCCGCGATGGGCGTCGCCCGTCGCTCCACCCCGTGGGCCACGTCGCGGGCGACGACCAGCAACGCGTCCACCTGATCGTCGTTCAACGGGTCCACGCCGAGCGTCACCGCGAGCTGTCGAAGCCAATCCTCCATCCCGCCTCCCTTCATGTCGCCGCAGTCTCTACCATCGCACCCATGCCGGCACGGAAGAAGGCGACGGGCAAGGCTGCCTTCACGGTTGAACTGCCGCGCGACCTCCCGGTGCGTCGCGGCACCGGCGACGCCTGGTGGATCGATCTTTCGGACCGTGAACTCCGCGCCTCCAATCTGAACAAGGTGTACTGGCCCGAGGAGGGCTATACGAAGGGCGATCTGCTCGCCTACTACTTCAACGTCGCCGAGCTGCTCTTGCCCCATCTGGAGCGCCGACCGCTCACGATGAAGCGGATGCCCGACGGCATCGATGGCGACGCCTTCTACGAGAAGACCGCCCCGTCGCATACGCCGGACTGGGTGCATCGCTGCACGGTGCTGTCCGAGGACGCCAAGGAGGGGCGGATCGACTACCTCACGGTTGACGATCTGGACACGCTGCTGTTCGTCGCAAATCTCGGGGCGATCGAGATGCACCCGCTGCACTCTCGCTGCGGCGACACCGGCCACCCCGACTATCTGTTCTTCGATCTCGATCCATTCCCCCCGTACACCTACGAAGACGTTCTGACGGTCGCCCGCCACATCAAGGTCGTGCTCGATCAGCTGGGCTTGACCGGCTACCCGAAGACGAGCGGCGCGACCGGTCTGCAGATCTTCGTCCCGATCGAGCCCGGGCGGTGGACCTACGGGGAGGTTCGGGCGTTCGTCGGTGCGTGCGGCCGGATGGTCGGGCGCGCCGACCCCGACCGGGTGACGATGGCCTGGCGGATCGCCGATCGGGCCGGCAAGGTCTTCATCGATCACAACATGAACCGCCAGGGAGCGAACATCGCCGCGGCGTACTCGCTGCGGCCCGAGCCTCGCGCTCCGGTCTCAACACCGCTGACGTGGGACGAGGTCGACGCCGGGGGGTTCGAGCCGCAGGACTTCCGCATCGACAACGTGTGGGGGCGCTTCGCCGAGGTCGGCGACCGCTGGGCGCCGGTCCGCGATGGCCCGTTCAACGACCTGACCGAGGCGATGGCAGCGCTCGGGGTCGAGCCGGAGGACGACCCGAGCGGTCCGCTCCCGCGCACCGCAGCCAAGGCCGTCGAGGCCAAGACGTCCGATGAGATCGCGCTCGCGTCCAAGGATCCGGCGCTGTTCGAATACGTCCGCCGCCGTGAGTTCGGGGATGAGGGCACGACCGAGCCGGCGCCCGGCGACGTCGTCGGCGAGGGGAACTCGTTCGTGATCCACAAGCACCGCGCGACGCGGCTGCACTACGACGTTCGGCTCGAGCGTGACGGCGGGCTGCCGTCTTGGGCGGTCCCGAAAGGGCTCCCCACGGCCAAGGGCGAGAAGCGCATGGCGGTGCAGACCGAGGTGCATCCGCTCGAATACGGAGCGTTCGAGGGCACCATCCCGGAAGGCCACTACGGCGCGGGTGAGGTGCGCATCTTCGACGACGGCTGGTACGAGCCGATCGAGTGGACCGACACGAAGGTCTCGTTCCGGCTGCACGGCCGCCGGTACTCCGGGCTCGAATTCCATCTCGTGAAGACGCGGACGGACTGGCTTGCGTTCCTGGCGAGCGCACAGACGGCACCGCTGATCCCGTCACCGCCGCGCTACCAGCCGATGCTCGCCGAGGGCGGGTACGAGGCCTTCGACGACGAAGGGTGGTGGTTCGAGCCGAAACTCGACGGCATCCGGTGTGTCGCAGAACTCTCCACCGGCGACACGATCCTGCGCACGCGAAGCGGCCGGACGCCACCGCGCAGTACCCCGAGCTGCACATGATCCACGAGTTGATCGACCAGGTGAACTGCGTGCTCGACGGAGAGATCGTCGCCTTCGACGCCGACGGGAAGAACTCGTTCGAGGCGCTGCAGCAGCGGATGAACCTCTCGAACCCGCGGGAGATCGATCGAGCCCGCAAACGCTTGCCGGTGTCATACGTCGTGTTCGACCTCCTGTGGCTGGATGGGCACGACGTCTCGGGACTGCCGTTGGAGCAGCGACGCGAACTGCTCGGCTTCGTCGTCGAGGAGGACGACCGCCTGCGTGTCACCGCGCACGTCGAGGGCGCAGGCGTCGCGATGGTCGAGGCCGCGAAGGCCCAGCAGCTCGAAGGCGTGATGGCGAAGCGGGTCGGCTCGCCGTACGTCCAAGGCAAGCGGACCGACGCGTGGCGCAAGATCAAGCTCCGAACCACGCAGGACTGCGTGATCCTCGGGTTCACGCCCGGGCAGGGCGGCCGGGGAGAGACGTTCGGCGCCCTGCTGGTCGGCGCGTTCGACGCCGGACGCTTCGCTGGGTCGGTCAGGTCGGGAGCGGATTCACCGAGCGCGAGCTGACCCGGGTGCTGGAACGGCTGCAACCGCTCGTCCGTCCGGAGCCGGCTCTCGAGGAGCTCCGCGCGGTCAAGGGTGCCGTGTACGTGGAGCCGTCGCTCGTGTGCGAGGTGGCGTACCTCGAGATGACGAAGAGCACCGGCAAGATGCGGGCACCCACCTACCTGTGGCTTCGCGACGACAAGACAGCCGACGAGTGCGTGTTGGAGGTGCCGGCGCCCGCCCCGAGCTAGGCTCGTTCCCATGGAGTTCGGGCACGTCGAGCTATTCGTGCGCGACATGGGGGCCGCGCGGAGCTTCTATGTGGATCTGCTCGGCGGCGAAGTCATCGTCGAGCAGGGCGCCGGACGCTACGTCTGGGTCGAGCTCGGCGAGCGTGAACTCTTGCTGCGCGTCGGTGAACCCGGGCAGCCTGCGGACAGGTACGACGACGCCGGTGTTGGCCTGGTGCTGTACACCGACACGCTGGCCGTGGATGTCGAGCGACTGCTCGGGGCCGGTGTCGCATGCGAGGCAATGCCCGACGAGCCGAGCTGCTTCTCGCTGCAGGATCCCGACGGGCATTGGTGGCAGCTGGTCGATCCGACGCACCCCTAGCGGCCCGCCTGCCGCCCCCGCCCGGCGCGGTACGCTGCCCGACGCCATGTGGGGACGGATCGTGCTCGGCACAGACGGATCACCGGCCGCCGCTCGCGCGGGCGAGACGGTGTCGACGATCGCTCGAGCGGTGTCGGCCACACTGACGGCCGTGACCGCAGCCCAGAGCACCGACGCGGCGGAGGGCATCCTCAGCGAGGCGGTCGAGGCCGCGGAAGCGGCCGGCATGCGGGCGTCGAAAGTCTCTTCCGAAGCAGTGGTCGGGCGGGCAGGCGACGTGCTCGTGGCGACTGCCGACGAACTCGACGCCGGTCTGATCGCGATGGCCCGAGGCGACGCACAGCCGCTCTCCGAGCTCGGCCGCTGGCTCGCGAAGCACTGCCCGTGCGACCTGCTGCTGGTCGCCGCCACCGATCGCGATCCGCACGCGCCCTATAGCCGGATCCTGATCGCGAGCGACGGGTCCGCGACGGCCGACCGCGCCGCGCGCAAGGGGCTGGACCTCGCTCAGGAGATCGGCGCCCCGGTCACGCTCGTGTTCGTCGGGCATCCCGCCACCGGCAAGCTCGTGATGGAGGACACCGTCGAGGTCTACGGCCAGGGCGTCGACACCGACATCCGTCTCCTCCAGGGTGAACCGTCGGAGCTGATCCTGCAGACCGCCAACGAGGTCGGCGCTGATGTCATCGTCGTGGGCAACCGCGGTCTCCAGGGTGCGAAAGGGTTCCTCCTCGGCTCGGTCCCTGAGACGGTGTTGGAGGGCGCGGCGGTCGACGTGCTGCTCTGTCGAACCGTCGCGCAGATCGCCTCGGAACTCTCACCCGGCGAGGGCGGCGTGATCGAGCGCCGCGGCGAGAAACTCGCCGTGTTCGTCGACAAGAAGGGCGAACAGCGCCTCTTCTCGGCGCGCTGCACGCACTTGGGGTGCACGGTGGCCTGGAACCCGGCGGAGCGTACCTTCGACTGCCCCTGTCACGGCTCGCGGTTCGGTTCGGACGGAGACGTGGTCAACGGACCCGCCGGTCGACCTCTCCCCCGCGTAGCGCCGTCATCTCGCGCTCGCCGGAACGCACGTCATGGCCGACAGAGCGACCTAGAACGGCTTGAAGATCATCAGGTACAGGATCGCGCCCAACCCGATCACGCCGATCGCTGCTGATCAGGTGCGCTCTCGACGAGTTGAGCACCTCGCCGAGCTCCTCGTCCGACACGCGTGGGACCCCGGAGGGTCGGAGCTGGCACGCTTCCTTCACGCGGGCGAAGTAGGGCTTCGCGGTCGCGGTCATCAGCCCGGTTGTCGCGACGAGGATCACCACCGCAACCCAGAGCCACGTCGTGCCGAACGAGTACACCTTGATCCACAGCAACACGCCGAAAAGCACGACGGCGCCGATCGAGATGTACATCGGCAGGATCGTGCGCCGGAGACACCGATCATCGCGAGGATCTTGGCTCGGTCGCGTTCTTTGCGGATCGCGTAGAGCACCGTCATCGACACGCCATGCGTCCCGAGCAGCGCGAGGACCGCCGCCACGTGGAGGAACTTCAGCCAGCTGTAGCTCATCGCGCGGAGGATACCCGTCCGCGAAGGTCCGCTAGAAGGGCTCGAACCCAGCACGGACCAACATCGTCCGCGCTTCGCGTTCCTCGATACCTCGGTCGAGCAGCTCGTTGTAGAGCCGGATCACGGCGAGTTGCTTCCCGCAGGCAGGGCAGTAGCGGAACGCGGCGTCGAACGGCGTCTCGCAGTACGGACACGCGGTGAGGCCGACCTGGCGCCCCGGCTCGATCCCGTTGTCGACGAGCGCGTCGACGAACCCCTTGCCGTAGTCCCACTGGATGTACTCGGTCTCGTCGATGTCCCAGGCCGGCTCGTGCATCCGCGGCTCGCCGGTGTCCAGCATGTGCTGCAGGTTGTCGGCGAGCAGCGCCCATTCGTAGTAGTGGTTCTGCTTGCACTCCTGGCACGCGATCACGACGCCCTTCACGCCCTGCGGGAAGAAGAGCGCATGCATCTGCCCCAGGTCGGTCAGGTCCGCCTGGATGTCGGCTCGCTCGTCGTCGGTCAGCTCGAACGGCTCGTCGGGATCGGGAAGTCGTCGTCCATGCCAGTGCCCCCGCTACGCGGGCTCCTCCTCAGCGTCGTCCACGAACCTGAACGCCTTGAACGCCTCGGCGTATCGATATCCGAGGCCCGACTCCGCCGCAAGGTCTTCGGCGCGCTCACGAACCCGGTCGAACGCCTGATCCGCGCCCTGGGATGCGTGTTCGGCCAGAGCGGCGAGCTTCGTCTCCATCGCGTCGGTGATGTCGACATACGTGTCGGGCTCGTTCGAGGCGAGCCAGAGGTTCGGCACCTCATACGGCTCCAGCCCCTCATCGAGCAGTTCGGGGAACATTGGCCGGGTCGGTGCGTCGGGCATCACCGCGGTCAGCGCGAGCAGCCCTGCCTGTTTGTGGTCCCAGCGGTTGATGTACCCGCCCCGTACCACAGGCGCGACGGATCGGGTGCGACGATGACCTCCGGACGCAGCCGGCGGACCTCGCGGCAGACCTTCCGCCGGGTCTCGAGGTTGACCTCGAGCATGCCGTCGGACCTCGCCGAGGAACGTGACCGAGCGGACGCCCGAGCACGTCGGCGGCGGCCCGCTGCTCGCGCAGCCGCACCTCGGAGATCTCCGGGCGTGTCTTCCCTGGCTCGTTCGAGCCGGCGGCCCGTCCGTGATCACGACGTAGTGCACATCCGTGCCCGCAGCGCACCACGCGGCGATCGTCCCGCCGCACATGAACTCGGCGTCGTCGGGGTGCGCGAACAGTGCCAGCGCGGATGAGAAACGGCGCTCCATGGTGGGCCAGGGTAGCCGTCCCGGGATGGAACGCGCGCGCGGTCTCAGGTATCGTTTCCGCCGAGGGTTCCGCATCGCAGTACTGCACTGGAAGCAGTTCCCTCACCGACGCTTCGGCGTCGGAAGGCCGGCGAGCACTGCATCTGCACCACGCTTGAACCGGGCCAGGAAGGAGGGAATCGCCAGTGGCGACAGGAACCGTGAAGTGGTTCAGCCCCGAGAAGGGCTTCGGTTTCATCCTGCAGGACGGTGGCCCGGATGTGTTCGTGCACTACTCCGCGATCACCGGTGAGGGTTACCGCAACCTCGAGGAGGGGCAGCAGGTCGAGTTCGACGTGACCGACGGGGCCAAGGGTCCCCAGGCCGCGAACGTCCGCTTGGCCGGCTAACGCCGACCACGCGAACAGGACCCCGGAGGGGGCCGCCGGCTTCGCCGGCGGCCCCCTCCTCGCGTCTACGCTTGGTGTCGATGGTCGACATCGCGATCAACGCCGACTCCCTCGCGTTCGCGTTCGGTTCGGTGCGGGCGCTCGACGGCTTCACGCTCGAGGTTCGTCGCGGTGAGATCCTGGGGCTGATCGGCCCCAACGGCGCAGGGAAGTCCACCTTCATCCGCACCGTGGCCGGACTGGTCGCACCGGACGGGGCGCGATCACCGTGCTCGGCGAGCGGCCCGGTCGCGGCGTCGCCCAGCACATCGGGTACATGACACAGTCGGCGGCCCTGTACGACGACCTGTCGATCCGCGAGAACCTCACGTTCTTCGGCAGCATCTACGGCGTCGCACGGCCGGCCACACGCACGCGGACCGACGAGCTTCTCGCGATGCTGCGCCTGGCCGACCAGGCCGATCGGCCGGTGCACGAACTCTCGGGCGGCCAGAGACAACTCGCGAACCTCGCGTGTGCGATGGTGCACCGCCCCACACTGCTGCTGCTCGACGAGCCGACGGTCGGCATCGACCCGGAGCTCCGGCGCGACCTGTGGGTTCGCTTCGCCGAGGTGCGCGCCGAAGGCGCCACGATCCTCATCACGACCCACGTGATGGACGAGGCGGATCGATGCGACCGGATCGCGTTCGTGGCGGACGGTCGAGTGCTCGACGTGGGCACGGCTGCGGAGCTGCGCGAGCGCACCGCCGCCGACTCCGTGGAGGCCGCGTTCTTGCGACTCCGTGACGGAGGTGGCCCGTGAACCGAGTGCGCGCGCTCGCGCTCCGGATCGTGCGGACATTCCGGCACGA
>CAVVDF010000009.1:0-74015 GCA_963746995.1 uncultured Actinomycetes bacterium | reverse complement strand
CGTTCAAGCGCGTGACTTCTTTCCCCGCCGCCTCGACCTCGCCCGCGAACTCGTGGCCAAGAACGGCTTTCCGTCCGAGCTTGATCAGGTGCGCAGGACTCCAGGCATCCTCCGAAGGGCGACGTCACCCCGCGTGACGGTCGCTGCGACAATCTTGACCAGAACCTCGTTCGGATGAGGCGAGGGTTTGGGCACTTCCTCAAGCACGAGCCGTCCACCGAACCATGTCTCCGCAACAGAACCGCCCTCATCGTGCTGCTGCGTCCAGGTCCCTCATCCTCCGTCATGACGGTATTTGCTTTTCCCGTATTGATCGAGTGGGGAGGTTCACACGTCACCGTCTCGTATCCGATGCTGACGCAATGCGTGCTGCGTAGGCGATCTTCACACGCGGGAGAGCTCGACGCCGAGGTGTAAGGCTGTAGGACGTTTCGGAATCGGCCTTCGTGTCCCAACGCGGAGGGTCGGCAGCGAGTGCCTCTAAGCTCCGCGCAGGACCTCCGGATGTTCGAGATAACAGACTCTGATGGCTGGGAACAAGGCTCTGAAGGGAGTGAGGACTGATGGCCGGGAAGGTGTTCTTCAGCGTGTCGATGTCGCTGGACGGATTCATCGCGCCTGAGTCCGTCGAGGGACTTGATGGGGCAGCAGTGGATGGAGCTGCAGCAGTGGATCTTCCCGCAGCGGTTCTTCCGGGAAGACCTGAAGCTTGGCGAGGGCGGCGAGGAAGGGCGCGACAACGACATCGTGCGGAAGACGTTCGAGCGCACTGGCGCGAGCGTGATGGGCAAGCGCATGTTCGACGCCGGCGAGCGGGCGTGGCCGGAGGAGGCGCCGTTCCACACGCCGGTCTTCGTCGTGACGCACGAGAAGCGTGACCCCGGGAGTGCTCGGGTGGGACCACCTTCCACTTCGTCAACGACGGCATCGAGCCCGCGCTCGACCAGGCCCGCGAGGCCGCTGACGACCGGGACGTCCGCATCGCGGGCGGCGCGCAACCATCCTCGAGTACGTGAACGCCGGCCTGATCGACGAGTTCTCGATCGCGCTCTCACCCGCGCTGTTCGGCTCCGGAATCCGCCTGTTCGAGGGCGTGGACGCGCGCCGCGTGGCCCTGAGCCGGTCCCGGCCGAGCCGACGCAGCGGGTGACCCACCTGACCTACGCGGTCCGAGAGCGGTAACTGTCTCGACCTCAGCGCTCCCGCGCCGAGGTCAGCAGCGTGGTGCTACACGATCGCGATGACGACGAAGGCACCGATGGACAGCTTGGATCAGACGTGATGGCTCGTCCATGCCCAAATCGTGCGAGCCTAGTCAAGGAGTGGACCATCCCCTCGAGAGGGCGATCCCTACGGACGTAAACGCTCCGAGTCACCTCAGGCGTCTTGGTTCATGGAGTGGATGAGCCCTTGATCGGCGGGACGGTAGGGCAACGACATCCGCGGCGACGTTCGAGGAGTTCTTCCTCAAGACGAACCGGATTCTGACCGGCGCCTTGTGGCTGGTGACGCGCAACACCCACGAGGCCGAGGAGATCCTACAACACGCCTATTTGAAAGCTGTGGGAGCGCTGGTCGACGGTCGGCACGATGGACTACCTGGCGGGCTATCTGCATCGGACCGCCTGGAACCTCTGGCGGAGCCGGGGGCGAAGGGCAGCGGTCGCTCTGCGGCGGGTGGCTCACGCCATCCCAGCGGACGACGACACGTCGGGCGTCGAGTCTCGGGACGTCGTCATCCACGCGCTCTCCTCGCTGACACCTCGCCAACGAGCTGCACTTGTGCTCGTCGATCTGCTCGATATGACCTCGGAGGAAGCAGCCAAGGCGCTCGGCGTTCGGCCATCGACCGTGCGCGTCCTCGCCGCTCGGGGCCGAGCGAGCCTGAAGGAGGGGATGCCGACATGAACCGCAGCGACCTGGAGCGAGCACGATCGCTTTCTCCGATCGGCGACCTGACGCTCGAAGGCCTTGCTCGGCGGCGGGAGCGAAAGGAAGCGCACCGGCGGATGAGCACCCTGGTCGTCGTCGCGGTGATCGCTTCGCTCGCCGTCGGTGCCGTCTTCGCAGCCTACGAAGAAACTAGGTCACCGGCGCCTCGCCCAGGCACCGAGCCCTCGGTGATCAACCCTGTGGATCCGGCCGTGGAGGTCGCCAGGAGCTTTCTCGACGCGTTCGGAAGGTTCGACGCGGAGCGGGCGATAACCTATCTGTCCGACGACGCCGACCTCACGGGGATGGGAGGCTATCCCGGGCGGACTCGGAGAGTCTGTCGGTGTTGACCACCTTCCTTGAGGCCTTCGGCTGGAAACAGACGATCACCTCGTGTGAGGCGCTTGAGGCTGCCGTACCCACCGATACCACGGTCGTGTGCTCGTTCGATTGGCAAGGTCTGCGATCCGATGAGCTCGACCGAGGCCCATTCAGCGACAGCGAATTCGTGATCACCGTTCGTGGCTCAGAGATCGTGGAAACCTCCTGGTACTGGAACATCCAGAAGTTCCACGTCCAGATGTGGGACCCATTCGCCGCCTGGGTAGCGAAGACATATCCAGAGGACGTCGAACGGATGTACGAGAACGGACAGACCAACTTCCGACTCAGTCCGGAGTCGATCCGGCTCTGGGACCAACACAGCCGGGAGTATGTGAAGGAAGTGCTGGTGACCGACGGAGAGGCGACTGCCTAAGTATTGCGTCCTCCGCGGATTCAAGGTGACCGAGGCCTGTCTCCCAGCTGCGCGTGTCACTCATCTAGGGATTGGCACGCGGACCCCGCCCGAGGAGGATTGCGCGGATCGGGTGAGGTTGCGAACGATGCTTAAGCCATGACCATTCTCAGGGCGGGCCGCCGGACTCTCGGCGGCATCGTTATGGTTTCCGGTGCGTTGCTCTTCGGTGCCGCGCTGTTCCTGCAGTGCGGGCAGATTTGTCGGAACTGTCGAATACAACGACGCGCCGGCGGCAATCACTCTGTTCTTCAGCCTTCTTCTCTTCTGCCCGGGATACCGGCTGCGCTTTGGCCGCTGGCCGCGCTTCTTTTGGCCTACACGTCCTTAGGGCACGCCCACCGGAACAGCGATGACGTCATTGGCACGAAACGACGAAACGATGCGAGCTGCGGTCAGGCGGTCGCCTTCGATCGTGTCGGGATACAGCTCGACCCCAAGTGCCCACATCGCCTCGTTGATCGGCACCGCGACTTCTCCACGCTGGAGGGTGTAGGAGAAGAACTGGTCCGTCGGCGGATGACCCGTGTTGTTGTGGAACGAGATCTCCCCAGGAGCGACGGGCATGCTGAGTGTCTTCATATTGTTCTCTTCACCTGGCACGACGATCTTGCCGAAGGTGACCCGCCACCGACCGTTTCCGAGATCCACGTTCTCACCATCTCTTGACCTGACCCGAGTTGTGGGCGGGTATCGAAACTCGAACCCTGGACCCTCGTAGAGCTTCCAATCCGCCGGTATCGCAAGCGAAGCGTCATCGAACGAGAGGGGCGAGCGGTGGCGAAGAGTGGCCAAAGCGAAGATCGCTATTGCAACGATCAGTGGGATGGCCACAAGGAGCCACCTCCGCTTGCGTGCTTCTTTCACGTGGGCGTTGGCCATCGGTCGAGTCATCGTCACTCGCTTTTTCGCCTTGAAAGGCGATGAAGCGTGAGTGCCTGCCGCACCATCGGACAGGAGACGTCGACTGTGTGACCCTTACCACTCGACCGAACACCTGAGGGGCCAAATGCCGGATAAGCGACTGGAAGCAGCAGCGTGATGAGGGCGGTTCTGTTGCGGAGACATGGTTCGGTGGACGGTCTCGTGCTTGAGGAAGTGCCCAAACCCTCGCCTCATCCGAACGAGGTTCTGGTCAAGATTGTCTCAGCGACCGTCACGCGGGGTGACGTCGCCCTTCGGAGGATGCCTGGAGTCCTGTCGCACCTGATCAAGCTCGGACGGAAGACCGTTCTTGGCCACGAGTTCGCGGGCGAGGTCGAGGCGGCGGGGAAAGAAGTCACGCGCTTGAACGTTGGGGATCGGGTCTTCGGCTCCACCGTCGGGCTGACGCAGGGCTCATATGCGGAGTACATCTGCGTTCCTGAAACGGGTTTGATCGCGACAGTGCCGGCCACGATCAAGCTCGATGAGGCGGCCCCCGTTGCAATGGGCGCATTGACCGCGCTCTACTTCCTTCGACGGGCCAACATCGCGGCTGGGAAGACGGTCCTCGTCTACGGTGCATCCGGCAGTGTCGGGACCTTCGCGGTGCAGCTCGCAACACACTTCGGGACGAAAGTCACCGCCGTGTGTGGCACGTCGAGTGCCGAGCTGGTCAGGTCCTTGGGTGCCTCCACGGTCATCGACTACACGAAGCACGACTTCACAGAAGACGATGAAAGGTACGACGTCATCTTCGACGCTGTCGGTCGGGCACCCGATAGGCGCATCAAGCGCTCGCGTGTGTTGGCGAAGGATGGAGCCTACGTCTCGGTTCGGTCAACCACGGCATCGCAGGCGACCGAGGATCTCATGTTCATTCGGGACCTTATGGAAGCAGGAGAGCTTCGGGCTGTCATCGACAGGCACTACCGACTGGAAGACGTGCGAGACGCACATCGGTATGTCGAGACAGGGCGGAAGACGGGCAACGTTGTCATTACAGTCGCAGACGAGAAGGAGGGTTTCCGCCTGCGCATGAACAGGCGCCCTCGTCATGAGTACGTCAAGGTGCCGGAAAGCTGAACGGAACTCCCGCCGGCGGGGAGTGCGTTGGACGTGACACCGCGAACGGTTCCCGTCAGCGTGCCCGACGCACCGAAGAAGACGCCGTTTCCATCGATCACGACGTCTGTGAGGGTCCCGGTTCCGCCCCCCTCGACCGGACCGTGATGACAGGACCCCGAGGGGCAGACGCCGCCGACAAAGGACTCATCGAGGACGAGTTGATCACCGCTCGTCAGCGTGATCGTCCGGAGGTCGCACGAGCCGCCACATCCTCCTCCGAACGAGATCATCTCGGTTGCCTGGCCGAACGGAATCACCTGGCCACGTCCACAGAAGCCCTCTGGAAACACGGGACATCCGCTGAGGTAGTTGGGATGGGCGGCCTCAGCGAAGGTCATAGACACAGAAACCGTAGACGCCGCGTTCGCGGGGATCGCGAGCGTTAGAGCGAACGCTGCGACGGTGAGTGTGCAGATGAGCCTGGCCATCTTTCCGCGCTCCTTCCTCTTCTTGGATGCCACGACACTGCTTAGACACGCAGGAGGTCCAATCCGATCTAGAAGCAACGTGGAGCCGCCGAGCCAGCTCTACTGCAACGGCGCAGTGCCCCAGTCGGGCTGATGCTCATCTCGGACCTCGGTTGCGACCCAGTGGAGGTTGGTGCCATCCGCATCGATCACCGCCAACCCGACCTGGAACGAGCCATCCTTCGCGAGGAATTCATGGCCGAGGAGCACCTTCGTGCCGTCCGGAGACCACACGGGATCGTAGAAGCCGTCGTCCTGGAACGAAATGTCGTTGCCGTTCCCGGTGATGCCATGGCCCTGCGTCAGATCGGTGAGCGCGCCGCCGGCCGGGCTCACCGTGTACACGTTCGCGGGCCCAAGAGAACAGCAGGCGTTCTCGAACACGATCCGGCTGCCGTCGGGCGACCAGTCAGCCTGTCCGACATTGGCCCCCCAGCCGGTGATCCGACGCAACCCGGTGCCATCGAGGTTCACGATGAACAGCGCGGATGTATCGCCAGCGACACGGGGCGAATACTTCAGGGCATTGCCGCCCCTGAACCGTGAGAACACCAGGGCAGACCCGTCGGGCGAGAATCGCGGCTCGGTGTCGCTCGTCCCTGCGGGCGGTGTCGTGATCCGCCGGACCCCGCTTCCGTCTGCCGCATTCATGACATAGATGCTCAGATCGGGATTGGCGGAGGGCCATCCGGGATCGCCGCTCGTCACGCCGCGATTTGCGTCGAACGCGATAAGCCGACCGTTGGGTGAATACGCCGCATCCCCGCTGAACCCGACCGAGTCCGTGAGCTTGATCACGTGACTTCCGTCTGCGCTCATCGAGAAGACGTCGTTGATGAAGGTGTTGTCCGAGAGGTCGGGATCCGATCTGTCGCTATCGAAGGCGATCCGGGACGCATCGGGCGACCAGACAGACCAACCGCTGTCCGCATCGCCGCTGGTCAGCTTGTGCTCGGCCGTCAGGTCCGGGTTGGAGGTCCACACCTGCCAGAACCCGTTGTGGTCCTGCCGCATGAACGTGAGACGGCCGTTGGTGCCTGGGGTCGTCGCACGCGCCCCCGGAGCCAAGAGCCCCGCCACCAAGAGGAGGACGACGGCTGTCATCGCGGTAATGAACCATGTCCTTCCCTCCCGGGCGCGTGCTCCGGGGGAACAAGCGGGATGGGAGTCAGCCCAAACTGTCATCGGAGACGTCCTTTCTCTGATCGATAGCATCCCTAGCCGGCTGTTTGCCCGAGACGCAGACCATGGACGCCGTGAAGCGCTGTTCCGCTTAGACCGACAAGTGGGTTAGTCGCCTCGCACTCTGGGCGATCGAAGACTGCGAGAAGGCAGAGTTTCCCGGCAACTGAGGTCCCGTGATCCTCGGAACGTGGCGTGACCTCGACGCGTCAGGATCAATGAGATGGACGCGCTTCCGTTGCTGTCGTAGCGGTTGGGTTCAGACTGCAGTACGGGTAAACGTTACGTGCGTGACTCCGGTGGGCGAGGAGGTGGCCTCGACCTGATAGTCCTTCTCGAGGCCCTCCAGTCCGTCCCAGAGGCGTACGCCTCGGCCGAGGAGGATCGGGACCACCACGATGTGCATGTGGTCGACGAGCCCGGCGGCAAGGAAGTCGCGGATCATGGTGGGACCTCCGCCGATACGTACATCCTGGCCGTGTGCCGCCTCGCGGGCAGTCTCGAGCGCCTCGGCAGGCGAGGCGTCAAGGAAGTGGAACGTCGTGCCGCCCTTCATCTCGATCGACGGACGTGGGTGGTGGGTGAGGACGAATACGGGCGTGTGGAACGGCGGCTCGTCACCCCACCAGCCCTTCCACGAAGGATCCTCAAGCCACCCGGGGTAGCCGAACTTCCCGGCGCCCATGATCTCGGCGCCGATCCCCGGATCGTGCAGCCGCACGACCGCGTCGTCGATGCCGCGGCTGCCGCCCGGCTCGCCGACCATCTCATGCCACCACCGGGTCGCGAACATCCACTCGTGCAGCCGTTCGCCGGCATGACCGAATGGGGCGTCGTGGCTCAGGCCTTCGCCGGTGCCGAACCCGTCGAGCGAAACGGAGAAGAACTGGACGCGCCCGAGTGACATGTCTGGTGTTCCTTCCTTCTTGTCGAGCCTGGCCGGATCGGTCGGTCGTCGTCCTCCAAGTCGTCGGACATATCCCTTCCTATCAGTAAACCTCTTGGCCCGCAGGCACCGCGAGATCGATTCCGCTCGACCGGTGGGCCAGACGCACGCCGGCTCGCTGGTTTGTCGAAGCTCCTCCCGGGTATCCCTCGACAATGAAGCTGACGACCACCACGCAAGTCTCTGTCGACGGAGTGATGCAGGGGCCCGGCGGGCCGGAAGAGGACGAGCGCGGCGTATTCATGCGCGGCGGGTGGGCGCACTTCGACACCGAAGCCGGAACGGTCATGGACGAAATCTTCCAGCGCGCCGACACGTTCCTATTCGGTCGGCGCACCTACGAGATCTTCGCCGGCTCCTGGGGAACGTGGAGCGATCCGGGCGACAGCCCGATCTGGACAGCGCTGAACACGCGGCCAAAGTGCGTGGCATCGACGACACCCTTCGACCCGATGTGGGCGAACACGACCGTCATGTCCGGCGACGTCGCATCAGCGATTCGTGAGCTGAAGGCCAAAGCGGGCGGTGAGCTGCAGGTCCACGGCAGCGGCGCCCTGTTCCGGTGGCTGCTCGACAACGGCCTTGTCGACGAGATGACCCTGTTCACCTTCCCCGTGGTCGTCGGCCAAGGCACGCGGCTGTTCCCTGACACTGGTCCGGACATGGCACTCGAGCTCGTCGGATCGCAGACGGTTACCCCCAGCGGAGTGACGATCCAGGTCTATCACCCCGCCGGGCGTCCGCAATACGCCACGACCACAGCCGACTGAAGCACGTGACCGAGATCGCCTGGACTTTCAGAACATGGATTCGGAGGGAACGCTGATGCCGGAGTTACTCGTGGACTTCATCACTTCACTCGACGGCTTCGGAGCCGCCGAGGGTTGGCCGGGGTGGTGGGGACTGGAGGGGCCCGAGTACCTTGCGTGGCTGAACGAGCAGTTAGAGCGAGAGGTCGACTCGACCGTTCTGATGGGCGCGAACACCTACCGTCTCATGTCAGGGTTCGCCGCCGATGGCGAACCCGGCACCGAGATCCTCGCAGGACTAGACAAGGTGGTGTTCTCAACGACATTGACGGAGCCACTTGCGTGGGCAAACACGCAACTCGTAGCTGGAGACGCGGTCGAGGCGGTGCGAGAGATGAAGCGCGAGGGTCAGAGTCCGATGCGCACGATGGGCAGCCTCACCGTGTGTCGCGCTCTCCTCAGGGCCGGCTTGGTGGATCGCTTCCGCGTGGTCGTCTTCCCCGTCATCACTGGAAGCACCGGTCAGGACCGCATCTACGACGGCTATCCGGACGTTGCGCTCGAGATGATCGGTAACCGCACCTTCGACGGCCGCACTCAGCTCCTCGAGTACGTCCCCACGGTTCTCGCCGGGCCGCCAGCCGCAGCGGAGTCTGGTGGTCGGAACAGTGAGTGAGCTTTGGGGTATCGCTCGGTTCAAGTTCCACGAGGGCACGCTCGAGGAGTTCAAGCGCCTATCCGCTCAGGCCATGGAGATGGTGCGGAGCAAGGAGCCTGGAACGCTGCAATACGACATCTACTTCAACCACGATCAGTCCGAGTGCATGGTCCTCGAGCGGTACAGGGACTCCGAGGCGGCTATGGCGCACGCTGCCAACCTGGGTGACCTCATGGAGGCGGTCCTTGCGACGGTCTCCGTGGTCCACGGCGAACTCCTGGGTGAACCGAGTGCAGAGCTGAGAGCGAAGTTGGCGGACAGCGAGGTCCCGGTTCTCTTCACGCCTTACCAGTCGATGTAAGCGCAGACCATCGTAGTGTTCGCATGCATGACGAATCTCGCTGCTGTCGAGCTGCTCGCTCGCTATGACGCCCAGCTGCGAGCTCGGATCCCGGACCCGCTGCCGCACGGTCTCCTCGTAGAGCGAGATGGTCCCTTGGTGCGCTACGTGGGCTGGGGCAACGGCGGCGGCATCGGGTATCGCGACCTGGATGGGATCGACGGCGCCGAGCTCGACGAGCTGATCGCGCGCCAGGTGTCCGTGTTCGCCGAGCGTGGCGAAGCATTCGAGTGGAAGCTGCACGGACACGACCGACCCGCCGACCTCCCCGAACGGCTGCTCGCACACGGCTTTGAGTCAGAGGAAGAGGAAACGGTCGTGATCGCGCCGGTGTCGGAGGTCGCGGGTCAGGTGCTTCGGCCCGACGGCGTTCTGTTGCGGGAGGTGAGCGATCGAGCTGATCTTGATCGGATCGGTGCGATGGAGGAAGCCGTCTGGAACGACGATCGAGTCAGCTGGCTCCCGGACAGTCTCGAGGCCGAGCACGCCGCCGACCCGCACGCCATCACGATCGTGGTCGCTGAGGGAGGCGGTGACGTCGTGTCCGCGGGATGGGTTCGCTTCGAAGCGGGGACGGACTTCGCGACGCTCTGGGGTGGCGGCACGCTCCCTGGTTGGCGCCGACGCGGCATCTATCGGGCGCTCGTCGCCCACCGAGCCAACCTTGCCGCCGAGCGAGGGTTCCAGTTCCTCCAGGTGGATGCTTCGTCGGAAAGTCGCCCGATCCTCGAGCGCCTGGGATTCATCGCGGTCACGACGACAACGCCGTACATCTGGACGCCGCAAGTCGCCGACTCGGAGCGATCTGCGAACCGCCGTTAACGGTGCCGGCGGTACTGCAGCTCGACGATCCCGCTGCTGGAGGCGGTCGTGGAGACCAGGTCGAGCCGGTAGGACTTGGGAACGCCGTCGAACAGCCGGGTTCCCTCGCCCGCAACATAGGGGAACATGCTCACCTGGAGCTCGTCGAGCAGATCGAGCTGCATCAGCGATCGCCAAAGGCTGACGCCGCCCCAGACCACGATGTGGCCGTCGCCGCCTTGCCTGAGTTTGTCGATCTCTTCTGTCGTGTCACCGGCAGCGATGGTGGTGTTGGCCCACTCGGCCGTCTTCAGGGTTCGGGAGAAGACGACTTTGCGCCCGGCTTTCAGGATGTCGGAGAATGGATGGTCGGTGGCCGTTGTCATGGACTTGGAAATGGCCTCGTAGGCGGTGCGGCCCATGATGTGCGCGTACGCGCTCTGAAGAAAATCGAGTTGCGCCGGGTCGTCGGGCTCATTGTTCTCGGGCAGGCTGAAGCAGAACTTCCAATAGTCGGTGTCCGGGTCGGCGAGAAGACCGTCGAGCGAGTAGTTGAACACTGTCGCTATCAGCTTCCGCATGATCAGCACTCCATGGGTGTCGGGGTCGCAGGCACCGTACTTCGCGACGACACCTGGTGCCGCCCAGCTGCGATAGCGACAGCCTAGATGGGCAAGGGCCTCGCGCCATCGGGCAAAGGACGATCTAGGGGTGAGCAACCACTCAGGAACGTTCCTCGACAGGAGTTGCGATCGAAAGAGCGACCGCTACGCGGAAGCCATCGATCCTTCTGTCACTTCCCCTTTGTGCGCCGCGAAGGCCGCCAGAACTTCACTCTTCTCACGCGCGGGGACCCCGAAGTGATCGAGTGTGCGTCCCAGCTCCGCAGCGACCTCATCGAACTCATCGGGGGAGATGTGGAGGTCGCGATGTGCCTCTTCCAGACCGAGAGGGGTACTCCCCGGCTTGGTGGCAGCAAACGTGAAGGGTCCGCCGGCGACGTTGCACACCCACAAGGTGCGCATGAACTTCAGCCCTGGCAACCTGTCCAGCTGGTCGGTATGCCACTCACGAAGCTCAGGGTTCTTCGACGCTTGGCCGACGACGGGGTTCTGGACGACCGCATCGCTGAAGTGATCGACCACCGCAGCGATGGCGAACACGCCGCCCAATCGTTCATACAAGCTCGGCTCTTCCATGTCCGTCCCCTCCCGCCAGGTATCGGGAGGGTCTACGAGCGGTACCTGGCGGCGGTTCATGTCTCGACACTCACCCTTCACGCTGATCGGGCGAACGCGGTACGGTCAGAGGGTCCAAACATTCGGCGACTCGATCCGGGTCGCCCGATCAGGAAGGAGCGCTCGCATGCGGCGTTCGCTGATCCCCGTCATGACCCTGCTCCTCGTCGCGAGTCTCGGCGTCTCGGCCGCGCCTGGCGTCGGGGCGTCGCCTCGTCACTGCACGATCGTGGGCACGCCGAACCACGATGTGTTGCACGGCACGGCGGGTAGGGACGTGATCTGCGGACGCGGCGGCAGCGACACGATCTATGGTCGCGCGGGCGACGACACGATCCGCGGAGGGAAGGGCCGAGACACGCTCAACGGTGGTCCGGGCGCAGATCTGCTGCTCGGTGGACCCCGCACCGACCTCCTTGACGGTGACAACGGCCCCGATCGGGTGCGAGGCGGCGAAGGCGCGGACCTGGTGAACGGTGGACGGGGGAACGACATGGTCTCCGGCGGTCCCGGAGCGGACATCGTGACCGGGATCATCGGTGACGACGTGGTCAGGGGCGGACCTGGCGGCGATACGTGTCTCGACGTCGAAGATGGCGTGAACGGCAACGATCACGTGTACGGCGGATCGGGGATCGACCATTACCAGGCAGACCCGACCGACTTCCACCTCCGGGTCGAGATCCGGGGTCCCTGCATCCCGGAGTGACGCGAGGCGCACCTGCCGGCCTAGAGACGAGCGAGGCTCACCGGCATCGCGGGAGCGGCCTGGGGCGTCTTCAGATCCCTTGGCCCTAGTCCTGATGCTGTCCCGCATGGTGCCTACGCACGTAGACGGTGTGAAACGGCCGATGCTACGTTGCCCGGCGGTGGTACGCCTAATTGAGGGTGTACCCAGTTCCCCGACCGACCCGACTTGAGGTGGTGGAGAGATGAAGCACCAGCGCAGCCGGCGACTGACGATCTCAACGTTGTTCGTGGCCCTGTCCGTCGTGGCATTGACGTTGTCTCCTGCGTTGGCGTTCTCCGGGACACCCGATGACACGTGGCAGACCAACGGCATCGTCTACTCGGTCGTGCGGGCAGGGAGCTATGTGTATGTCGGCGGCACCTTCACGAAGGCGATCGAGAACCCGCCTGGCCAAGCGGGCGGATCCTTCGCACATCCCGGGATCGTTCGGTTCGACGCGGCAACCGGCGTTGTCGACAAGTCCTGGAAGGTCGACGTCACCAACGCCGATGGGTCCCGAGCGACGGTGCTCGCGATCGCCGTTGCCGGGGGCAACGTGTTCTTCGGCGGCACGTTCAACCGGGTTGACGGTCAGACGCGGTCGAACCTCGCCGTCGTGTCCGAGGCAGATGGCACGCTCACAGGCATCGACCCCGTGGTGAACAACACGGTTCGATCGATGATCAGTAACGGGTCGACCGTTTACATCGGCGGGTCCTTCACCTTCGTTGACAGCGTCGGCCGCAAACGTCTTGCCGCGTTCGACACGTCGGGCAACCTCTTGAACTCGTGGCGTCCTCGAACCTCCGCTGAGGTCCGCAGCGTGATCTTGGATTGTTCGGGCACGAAGGTCTACGCCGGGGGCAGGTTCCTCACCGCTGCGGGCAACACGGGGTCGCTCGTGTCACGCGACAGCCTCGCGCTCTTCAACGGCACCACGGGCGCGCTCGACCCGTGGGCGACGAGGCCCGACGAGATCAGCAATGGCGCGAACGCCTACGACCTGGCCGTCTCGTGCGCCGCGAACCGGATCTTCGCCGGGATCGGTGGCACGAATTTGCTGTACGCGTTCGACACCGCAGACAACGACGGCGAAGTGCTGTGGACGCTGAAGACATCGGGCAACGTGCAGACCGTGGCCGTCAACGACCAGGGCACTGCTGACGCCAGCGACGACCGTGTGTACTTCGGCGGCCACTTCGGAGGTGGCGTCTCGTACCCGACCGGCCTCTGCAGCACCGCGAAGCCGAAGACCATCCGGTTCGGTGTGGCCGATCTTGACGGACACTGCGACCTGTCATGGTGGCCGAACTTCGACGGCAAGTTCTACGGTCCGTGGGACATCCTTGTCGAGGACAACGGCAACCGGGTGTGGGTGGGCGGTCAGTACACGCAGGTGTGCGACGGCAACACGAGCGCCTGTGACTCGCGGTATTTCCTCTCGCGATTCACCGACGTGTGAAGTCCGTCGCTCGGTAGCGATTGCCACGTAGGGCGCCGGCCATGGCGCTCAGCCTCGAGCCGCACCTGCCGATGATCGGTTCGTGGACCCGAAACCGAATCAGCAGTGGGCACGGATCGAGATCCGGGACTCGCTCGTTGGCCGGCAGGCCGGCGGTTCCGCCGCGTCGAAGGCGGCCGAGCTGCGGCGTGCGTCGCCACTGCGCACGACCCTCGCGCGCGTGCTCGGCGTCCACACCGACGAGCGCGCCTGGCGCCGGGGCGCAACGGGTGAACGAGTCACGGCATGGTGGCTCGGACGTCTCCCGGACGGCTGGCACCTCTTGAACGACATCCCGGTCGGTGAACGCGGAGCGAACATCGACCACCTGATTGTGGGCCCTGCGGGCGTGTTCACCGTCAACGCGAAGAACCTGACCGGCAAGGTGTGGGTCACGCCGAACGAGATCCGCCACAACGGCCACAGGACCGACTACCTCCGTAAGGCGAAGTACGAGGCGTCGCGGGCGGCAACGCTGCTCGCCGCATCGGTCGGCGCGCCCGTCACCGTCCGACCGGTCGTCGCGATCCTGGCCGACGAGTGGACCGTTCGCGGGTCGTCCGACGAGGTGTTCGTCGGTCCCCCGCGCGGTGTGAAGGACTGGCTCCGTCGGTTGCCGCCGGTGCTATCGGGGCCCCAAGTCACGGTCATCGCTGCGGTGGCGGCGAAGCCGGCGACGTGGCAGACGAGCGATCGCGTCCGTTCGCGCGGCTAACCCCGGCCCTCAGTCGGGGAGCAGGGGAACCTGAAGGCCCTCGCGGCGACCGAGCAGCACCCCGCGTGTGACGGCCGACGATCCGAACCGATCACGCAGGCTGTCGACCGTCGTATCGACCGCCGCAGTGTCCTGCCCGTCGAGCGGGAGGGCGAGTTGGACGGCGTCGGCGCTGAAGAGGTTGCCGAAGGTGATGCCGATCAGCGTGATCCCGCGGCGTTGGATCATCGGCAGCGCATCGGCGAGCAACATCCTGCCTGCCGTCAGCAAGCGCACCGTGTCGGCGGTCGCCTCGGGCAGTGTGTACGAGCGCGTGACCCGCGAGAAGTCGTCGAACCGGAGCCGCAGCGTCACGGTTCGGCAGACTCGGTGCGCCCCCCGTAGGCGTCGAGCCAGTCGATCGACCAACGCGATCAGGTCGATGTCGAGCTGCTCGGGGGAGCGCGCCCGTCGGCCGAGCGCCCGCTGGGTGCCCATCGAGCGACGACGCCGGCCGACCTCGACACGGCGCGGGTCGCGATTGTGCGCGAGGGCGTGCAGGTGTCGACCCGCGGCACGCCCCAGGATCCCCACTAGGGCCGGTTCGTCCAGCTGTGCCACGTCTGCCACCGTCGTCATGGAGCGTTCCCGGAGCTTCCGCGACGTCGCAGGCCCGACACCCCAGAGGCGCTCGATCGGCAATGCATGCAGGAACGCGAGCTCGCCGTCGACCGGCACCACAAGCAGGCCGTCGGGCTTGCCGACCCCGCTGGCGACCTTCGCGAGGAACTTCGTTCTGGCCACGCCCACTGTGATAGGGAGCCCGACACGTTCGCGAACCTCTCGACGCAGGCGAGCCGCGATCTGGGACGGCGTGCCGGAGATCCGGCGGAGTCCGCCGACGTCGAGGAACGCTTCGTCGATCGAGAGCCCTTCCACGAGCGGCGTGGTGTCGTGGAAGACCTCGAACATCGCCGTGCTGGCCTCGCTGTAGGCCTCCATGCGCGGGCGCACCACGATCGCCTGCGGGCACAGACGGCGCGCCTGCGTTTCACCCATCGGCGTGCGGATGCCGAACGCTTTGGCCTCGTAGCTAGCGGCGAGCACGACCCCACCTCCGACGAGCACCGGGAGGCCCTGGAGCGCCGGATCGTCACGCTGCTCCACCGACGCGTAGAAGGAGTCGGCGTCGGCGTGCAGGATCGTGCCTTCTTCACCCACCGGTCGATGCTCGCATCGCCCACCGACACGCCGGGTCCCGACGTGAACCGATCGGGTCTCGTGGCATAGGTTGCTCTCATGACCTTCGACGTGGATGCGGCCGCATACGACTCCTTCATGGGGAGGTACTCGGTCCTCCTGGCTCCCCAGCTCGCCGATCTCGCCGGGGTGTCCGACGGCCAACGAGCGCTCGACATCGGCTGCGGCACTGGCGTGCTCACCCGGGAGTTGGTCGAACGGTTGGGTCCCTCATCCGTGTCCGCGGTGGACCCGTCGTCGCCGTTCGTCGCGGCAGTTCGGGATCGCTATCCCGAGGTCGACGTGCAGCTCTCCGGTGCAGAGCGGTTGCCGTTTCCGAACGACTCGTTCGACGCCGCCCTCGCGCAGCTCGTGGTTCTCTTCATGTCGGATCCTGCGGCAGGCGTGGCAGAGATGGCGCGGGTAACACGCCCGGACGGCGTTGTCGCGGCCTGTGTGTGGGATCACGCCGGCGGTCAGGGTCCACTCTCGAAGTTCTGGCGGGCGGCGCGCGACCTCGATCCTGCTGTCGAGGACGAGTCGACGTTCGCCGGCACGGGCGAAGGCCAACTCGCGGAGCTGTTGCGCGCGATCGGGCTGCGCCGGGTCGACGAGGTTCCGTTGACAGTCACCCTCGAACATCCAACCTTCGAGGAGTGGTGGGAGCCGTTCACGCTCGGCGTCGGGCCGGCGGGCGCCCATGTTGCCGGGCTCTCTGAGACGTCACGAGTCGAGCTTCGTGAGCGGTGTCGACGGGCGTTGCCCCGGCCGCCGTTCGTCGTGACGGCGCGTGCGTGGGCCGCGAGGGGTTCTGTCTAGACCCTCGCCCGAAACGGCTCGTTGAACCTTCCGGTACTGTCGCGAGATGGCGACCCTCGACGATCTTGCTCGGATCTCGCTCGCTCTGCCGGAGGTGACCGAGCAGGAGCGGCACGGCAACCGGTCGTGGTCGGTGGGCGGGAAGACGTTCGCGTGGGAGCGGCCGTACTCGAAGGCCGACCTCAAGCGGTTCGGTGACGCGACGCCACCGCGTGAGCCGATCTTCGCGGTCCGGGTCGATGATCTGATCGAGAAGGAAGCCGTCCTTGCCGCCGGCACGAAGGGGATCTTCACGATCCCGCACTTCGACGGCTACGCCGCGATCCTGATCGAGCTTGGAGCTATCCCCAAGCGCGCGCTGAAGGAAGCGATCGCGGACGGGTGGCTCGCATGCGCGCCGCCGGCCCTCGCCGAGCGGCACGCGCCCGGTCTGTAGCAGACCGGCACGCCGGGAGCCCGGCCGAAGCCGGGCTCCTGCCGTGCGGGTACTACGTGGTCGAGCCCACCAGGGCCGAAGGACCGTCATCCACCAGGGAGACGTCGGCCGTCGCCAAGAGCGGTGACGAGGGCTTGAACCCCTTGACGATGAGGTAGATGCCGAGCGACAACTCCCAGAAGAATTCGGGGACCGTCGCGATGACTTGCACCCCGGAGCCCGGCTCGGTGACGTTGAACAGGATGAGCGTCCCCGACAGGAGGATCAGCGAGCCCCCGATCAGCCCGAGTATCGCCATACCCCGCGGCACGAGGCGTGATCGGTACATCAGATAGCCGAGGATCAGCCCGTTCCCCACGCCGACGACCCAGCCGGGTCCGAGCAGGAACGTCCAGTCGTGGATCGCGACGAGCGACCGGCCGGCCGTGACGAGCGAGTCGCCGCCGGCGGCGCCGACGTCCTGTCGCAACGTCACGACCGCAAGCAGGCTGAGGATCCCCACCGCGATGAAGACGGATTCCATGATGCGGGCGGTGACGTAGCCGAGGGCGAGGCTTTCGTTCTGCCGTTTGAGGATCGGGAACAGCACGACGGCGGTGCCGATGTTCGCGATGATGAGGATCATCTCGAGGAACGCTCCGAAGGCGATCCGGGTGTCGGCGCCGGCACCGACGATGTAGTCGGGGTGATCCAGCACCGCGGTGTACAGGACCAACGCTGCGGGGATCGATACGACGAAGGTGACGACAAAGAGCCACCCAGCGATCCGTGCGGTCCTTTGAGGATTCGTTTGGAATCCGTGTGAAACGCTCATGGCGCTCCTTCCGGTCGATGAACCGCCCAGCGAGGGAACGTGTCCCTGGAACGGGTCTCGAGTCATCAACCGCTGCGACGGACGTGACCGTCGAGGAGCACCAGATAGCGCACACCTAGATGGCTTGCCTCGACCCACAGTACACCCATCGCCGGTTGCCTCACCCCCTTTCTCGTCTGCAGCCGGAACCCGACCCGCGTAATGTCGCCCCACGTCGTTTGCCGCCGGCGAGCACTGGGGGAGGGTGCCGTGTCCGAACAGGGTCGGGCCGCACGGTCGTCGAGGGTGCTCGTTGTCGGTGTGGCGATCGGCGTCGTCGAGGCGGTGCTCGCCGTTGCGTTCGCCGCGCTCGTCTTCGGCGGGCGGATCGCCTACTACCTGCCCGAAGGCATCGGTCTGTACCTGGGTGCCGCGTTTCTGACCCTCGCCGTCTTCGCGTGGCGTGTCGGACGGCGCGGTGTCGTCGGCGGTTTGCAGGCGACGGGCGCTGCGTTGCTTACGATCGTGGTTGCCACGACCGCGACCACGGCGCGGGGGAGCCCGCTCGCGGACTTCCTCGCCGTCGTCGCCGCGACCGTGGTCGTGACGGTCCTGTGCGGTGTCACCTTCCTGGTCCTCGGGATCCGTCGGCGCGGCGACCTGATCCGGTACGTCCCCGTGCCGGTCGTCGGCGGGTACATAGCCGGGGCCGGTTGGCTGCTCCTGCAGGGCGGGATCCACGTCGCGATCAACAGGCCGCTCTTCTTCACCGACCGCAGCGCGTTCCTCGACGACCGGACCCTGCGTCTGTGGCTGCCCGTGCTCGCCTTCGGTGTCGTCCTGCTGCTCGCGGTGCGCATCGTTCGCAAACCCATGGTGCTTCCGGTCATGATCGTCATCGGGCTGGCCGGGTTCGCACTCGTGGCGCGCGTGCTGGGCGCCTCGTTGGACGACGTTCGCCGGGGTGGATGGCTGCTCACCCCGTTCACCAAAGACGTGACCTGGAAGACCTTCGGCGTCGACGCGCTCGCGCACGCCGACTGGCTCGCCGTCGCACGATCCTGGTCGGCGATCATCATCGCGGTGGTCGTCGCGTCCCTCGTGCTGCTGGTCAACCTGAACGAGTGCGAGACCGTCCTCGACCGAGACCTCGACACCGATCAGGAACTCCGCGACGCGGGCGCGCTGAACGTCGTCTCCGGCTTCTTGGGCGGGATCCCCGGCTTCCACGCCCGCGACGTCACGACTCTCGCGGCCGGCACGAAGGTCGACGCCCGGCACGCGGGCCTGGTTGCCGCTCTCGTCCCACTGGCCGCGCTTCTGTTCAGCGCGAGGCTCGCCGGGCTGATCCCCAGGATGATCGTCGGCGGGATCCTGGTGTTCCTGGGCCTGACGTTCATCGTCGAGTGGGTCTGGGACCGACGCAGGTCGTTCTCGGGGGTCGAGTCCGCCGTCGTCATCATCATCCTTGCGGTCGTCGTGATGCAGGGGTTCATCCCCGGATTCGTCGCCGGGGCGGTGCTCGCGGTGGTGCTGTTCGCCGTCAACTACGGCCAGGTCGACTTGGTGCACGAGGTCGCCTTCGGTGAGGTCTACCGCAGCAACGTGGACCGCTCGCGTGAGGAACGCGAACGTCTCCGCGGTCTCGCCGACCGGGTCCAGATCCTGCGGGTCAGCGGGCACATGTTCTTCGGGTCCACCAACCGCCTGCTCGAGCGGGTCCGGGCGCGCGCCGAGACCGGGACGCCACTTCGCTTCTGTGTGATCGATCTCCTGCACGTGAGCGGTGTCGACGCATCCGCGATGGCTGCGTTCGCGAAGGCCGAACGCCTGGCCGCCACCGAGGGCGCGGAGATCCTGCTCACCGGAGCCTCCGAGGCCGTGCACGCACGGCTCGAGCGCGGCGGCGTGCTCGGCACCGAGGGCGTCGTCTCGTTCGAGCCCGACCTGGATCGCGGCTTGCGACGGTGCGAGGACGCGCTCCTCGAGGGTGGCGGCGCTGCGGACGAGGGCGTCGCGGATCTCGGCGGGTTGCCGGCGGGACTGGCCCAATATCTCGACCGCGTGCCCGTGGCCGAGGGGACCGTTCTGCTGCATCAGGGCGATCCGCCGGGCGACATCTACGTGCTCGCGGAGGGTCGCCTCGTTGTCGAGACCAGCACGCCCGAGGGCAAGCGCGTCCGGTGGCGAACGCTCCGCCCCGGGGTCGTCGTCGGCGAGGTTGCGCTCTACAGCGGCGTGCCGCGCACCGCGGACGTCGTCGCGGAGATCCCGTCCGTGGTGCTCCGGTGTTCGAGCGAGCAGATCGCCCGCGTGGAGGCGGACGACCCGGTTGCGGCCGCCGAACTACACCGCTGGCTCGCGGGCACCCTGGCCGACCGGTTGCGCGACACGATGCGCACCTTCGACGCGTTGTTGGATTGAGGGGGAGGAGGGTATGAGTACTCGACGATCCGAGGGGTGGCCGACCGCCGTCGTCGCCGGCCTCATCATCGGCGCCGTCGAGACGGTGCTCGCCGTGGCGTTCGCCGCCCTCGTGTACGGCGGCCTGCTCACGCCGGCCCTCCCCGACGGCGTCGGCCTATACCTGGCCGCCGCCGCGTTGACGCTCGCCTGGCTCGCGTGGCGCGCGGGCCGGCGTGGCGTCGTCGGGAGCGTGCAGGACGCCGCCGCCGCGGTGCTCGCGCTTGCGGCCGCGACCACCGCGAACAAGGTCACGGCGTTCCGACAGGTCGCCAAAGCGGCCGGCATCGAGAACTTCCAAGGCCCGAACATCTTCCTCACGGTGATCGCCGCGACGATGGTGGTCACGGTGCTCTGCGGCGTGGTCTTCTTCGTGCTCGGGCGCTACCGGTGGGGAAGTCTGATCAAGTACGTGCCCTACCCGGTCGTCGGCGGGTTCCTGGCGGGCACGGGCTGGCTCCTGTTCAAGGGCGGGATCTACGTCGGGTCCAGGACGACGATCGACCTCACCAAACTCGACTACCTGGTTGTCCCCTACACCCTCGTGCGGTGGCTCCCGGTCTTCCTGTTCGGGCTCGTGCTCCTGATCGCGGTGCGGATCGTGGGCAAGCCGTTGGTGATCCCGATCACGATCGGCATCGGGCTCGTGGCGTTCGTCGTGGTCGCCCTCGCGATGGGCTCGGGGATCGACGAGCTCCGTGATGGTGGGTGGCTGCTCGGGCCGTTCGAGACGGCAAGGCTGTGGCAGCCCTGGACGCTGCGCGCCGTTACCGGTGCGGACTGGGGAACGGTGTTGGAAGCGTGGCCCGCGATCGCGACCGCCGTGTTCGTCGCCACCTTGGCCCTGCTGTTCAACGTCGAGGGCAGCGAGATCGTGCTCGACCATGAGCTGGACACCGACGAGGAGCTGCGCGACGCGGGCGGGCTGAACGTCGCGTCGGGCCTGCTCGGCGGGATCCCGGGGTACCACGCGCTCAGCCTCACCGCGCTCGCGACGCGGATGAACGTCGATGGGCGCCGCGCGGGGCTCATCGCCGCACTCGTTCCCTTGACTGCGGTCGTGGCCGGCGCCTCGGTCGTGGAGCTGATCCCGCGCACGATCGTTGGTGGGGTGCTCGTGTTCCTCGGGCTCGCCTTCCTGGTCGACTGGGTCTGGGACAAGCGGAAACGTCTCTCGAGGCTCGAGTACCTCGTGGTTCTGCTGGTCCTCGCGGTGGTCATCGCCCGGGGGTACCTCCTCGGGATCGTGGCCGGCCTGGTGCTCGCGCTCTTCCTGCTGGCGTTCAGTTACGGGCGGGTGGACCTCGTGCGCGAGGTCGTGTTCGCCGACCCGTACCGCAGCAACGTCGAGCGCTCGCCAGCCGAGCGTGCTGCACTGGGCCAACTGCGCGATCGCGTGCAGATACTGCGCGTGCACGGGTTCGTCTTCTTCGGCTCGGCGGCCCGCTTGCTCTGGCGGATCCGCACCCGGATCGAGTCTTCGCCGCCCCGGTTCCTGGTGATCGACCTGCAGCGCGTGTCCGGAATGGACGCATCGGCCGTCGTCGCGTTCCGCAAAGCGGCGCGGCTGACCGGCGCACACGGGATCGACGTCATCGTCACAGGAGCCGCCGAGCCTGTGCGCGCTCGGCTCGAGCGTGGGGGCGTGACCGAGCAGGAAGGGGGCCTCAGGTTCGAACCGGACCTCGACCGCGGCCTCGAGCGCTGCGAGGACGCGCTGCTCGCGGAGGAGCCTGCCGCCGCAGGCGAGGGGGTGACTCCGGCCGGAGGCGGGGCGCCCGCCAGTCTGGCCCACTATCTGGAGCGGCTCGCCGTGGCAGAGGGCACGGTGTTGCTCCGACAGGACGAGCCGCCCGACGACATCTATGTCCTCGTGGAAGGGCGCCTCGCGATCGAGGCGGTCACGCCGGAAGGCAGGCACGTGCGCGTGAGCCTCCTGTCCCCGGGGACCGTGGTCGGCGAGCTCGCCTTCTATGGCGGTGATGCGCACACCGCCGACGTCGTGGCACTGACTCCGTGCGTCGTCCTCACGTGCTCGCTCGATCGGCTGGCGCAGATCGAGCGCGATGATCCAACGCTGGCGATCGATCTGCACCGATGGTTCGCGGCGACGACCGCAGTGCGACTGAGCGAGTCGATGCACACGCTCGACGCACTGCTGGACTGAGGGCTTTCTCGCGACCAGGAACCCGCCGACTATCTGTCCTCGATCCGATGGTTGTATAAGCGGTCGCAGACAACCACCCCGCTACTTCTTCACGAGGATGGGAAAGGCGGAACGATGGATCTCGAGGAACGGGAAAACGACTGGTTCAAGTTCTACTACGCCACGTACTACAAGAAGTCGCCCTACCATCAGCGAGCTGTGGAGGCCGGCTGTACGAGCTGGGACCTCTACAACCACATGTTGATCCCTACCCTCTATGACGACGATGTCATGGAGTACTGGCATCTCGTCGATCACGTAACGCTGTGGGATGTTGCCGTCGAGCGGCAACTCGAGATCAAAGGCCCGGACGCCGCCAGATTCACGCAGCTGCTGACACCGCGGGACCTGTCGGCCACGAAGCCGGAGCAATGCAAGTACGTGCTGATCTGCGCGCCCGACGGCGGCATCGTGAACGACCCCATCCTGCTCAAACTCGCGGAGGATCACTTCTGGCTCTCGCTCGCCGACTCCGATGCCCTGCTGTATGCGAAAGGCGTGCAGGCGTTCGCGAACATGGACGTCGAGCTGGGGGAGCCCGACGTCAGCCCGCTGCAGATCCAAGGGCCGAAGTCCAAACCGCTCGTGCGGAAGCTGTTCGGGGACGAGGTCGCCGACCAGCGGTACTACTGGCACAAGCAGACCGAGCTGGACGGGATCCCGGTCGTCGTCTCGAGAACGGGGTGGACCGCCGAGCTCGGGTACGAGGTGTACCTCCGCGACTCGGGACGCGCGCTCGAACTCTGGGACGCCATCGTCGGCGCCGGTGAGGAGTTCAACCTCCGTGTGACGGCGCCGAGCGATCAGCGGCGGCTCGAGGCGGGGATCTTCAACTACGGCAACGACATGGACATCACCGACAACCCGTACGAAGTGTCGGGCCTCGAGCGACTCGTCGAACTCGACAACGACAACGAGGTGGTGTCCCGCGTCGCCCTCGAGAAGATCAACGCCGAGGGAGTGTCTCGCAAGCTGGCCGGTGTCACGATCGACGGTCCGCCGCTCGGCATGTGGCTGGAGGACTTCTGGCCGGTCCGCATCGGCGGCAACACGGTCGGGCGGCTGACATCGGCGGGCCACTCGCCGCGTCTCGGCTTCAACATGGGGTACGCGTGGGTACCGATCGAGCACGCGGTGGCGGGCACTCGGGTGGAGATCGAGTCCCCCGAGGGTGTGATGACCGCAACGGTCACTCCGATCCCGTTCCTCGACCCCAAGAAGGAGATCCCGGCAACGAGCTAAGACGACCGCCCGAGACTCGTCGGGGCATGAAAGTGGTCCCAGGCAACTTTCACGACCGGCTTGGTTTCCTCACGGTACCTCGGCTTTGGGGTCTCCCAGATTCCCCGCACGCACAGGCAGTTGGCTTTCCCACCCATACCCACAAGTACTCCGAGTCGCCTTACGGCTCTAGCCCACTCGGTTCCCTGCTTCGATCTGTTCGGCCGCCTGGGACCGACTCCGAAACTAGGGCGCCTGAGCGGGCAGGTCAACACACGCCTGACCAGCACAAACACCCCTTGACCTGCAGTCCTCCGACGCCAGAAAGAGTGACAAGACGACTCGTGGAGAGGAGTAGGAAGGAGAGGAGAAGGACCTGTGTGGTCAGCCCGTGGCTCGGAAGAGGTAGTCGCGCTTCGAGAAGCGGCTCACGTGACCACAATGGCGGCAGCACTCCATCGTCCTGTTCAGGTCGATCTGCTCGAAGACTCTCGGCTCCATCTGCATGGCAGATTCGAAGACGCGCCCACAGTCTGGGCACACCAAGCACAGCACTACGCAGCCGAACGGCATACTCCATCTATCGAGTGAGCGGGCCCACGTGAACGCTTCGACCGAAAGAATCTGCCGGGCGAGGCGGCGCATAGGGCGTGCTGCCTAACCCACCTTGGTGTATCCGTCGCTCGCCGTGTGCCTCCCAGCTCGTCAACTAGGCTCAGGTGCCGTGGTCCGTTGGGATGAGTTCGGTCGGTTGCGTCCCGATCTGGCGCAGGCGGGGCGTGAACTCCTCTATCAGTTCGGTCCTGGGCTCGCCTTCATCGCCACGTCCGGCCGTAGCGGCGCACCCAGGGTTCACCCGATCTGCCCGGTCCTCACGGACGCGCTCTTCGCGTTCATCGTTCCGTCGCCCAAGCGGGAAGACCTGATCCGCGACGGTCGGTACGCGCCGCACTCCTTCCCGGCCGATGACAACGAGGACGCCTTCTGCATCACGGGCCGCGCGCATCCAGTGACGGACGAGGAAACGAGGGCTGTGGTCGCCGCTCAATACGCACGCGGGCGCGACATGCCGGAGCCGCCTGTCGAGGTTCCCGATTGGATGCTGTTCTCGTTCGATATCGAGACATGCTTGCTCACGCGCACGACCAGCCACGGGGACCAGGCGCCGCAGCACACGGTTTGGCACGCGTGACCTTGAGCTGATCCGGAGCGCCGGCGGTCAGGGGCGGCGCCGGGCCGCGGCGTCGAACCACCACGGGTCGAATCCGCGGTCTTCCTCGTCGACGATGGTGCCGGGCGGCACGAGATCGTCGATCGCATCGAGCGCAGCCGCGTCGAGCCGGACGTCGGCCGCCGCGAGGAGGTCGTCGAGCTGCTCTCGCGTCCGCGGGCCGATGATGGTCGACGTCACCGCGGGGTGCGCGAGCGTGAAGGCGATCGCCATGTGCGTCAGCGAGATGCCCGCCTTGTCGGCCACGAGGAGGAGCGCTTCGACCAAATCGAACTTCCGCTGGACCTCGGGTCGGGACTCGTCGTAGAGCGCCGCGAGCCAATCGGCGCGTTGTGCCCCTCGGACCGCTCGCGACTCCGGCGACCGGTCGAAGTTCTCGCGTCGGTAGCGTCCGGTCAGCCAGCCCCTGCACAACGGACTCCAGACCAGCACGCCCATCCCGTATCGCTCGGCAACCGGGAGCACGTCATGCTCGATCTGTCGCACGAAGATCGAGTACGGCGGCTGTTCGGTCCGGAACCGCGAGAGCCCTCGCCGCTCGGCCGTCCACTGCGCTTCCACCATCTGCCATCCGGGATACGTCGAGGATCCGAAGTACCGGATCTTGCCTTGACGCTGCAGATCCGTGAGCGCGCCGAGTGTCTCCTCGATGTCCGTCTCGGCCTCGGGACGATGGATCTGATACAGGTCGATGTGGTCGGTGCCGAGGCGGCGCAGGCTGTTCTCGACCTCCCGCATGATCCAGACCCGCGAGTTCCCCTCGTCGTTGCGTCCCGGACCCATCCCGCCGTGCACCTTCGTGGCGAGGATCACGTCATCGCGGCGACCCTTCAGCGCGCGGCCGACGATCTCCTCGGACTCACCGTCGGAGTACACGTCGGCCGTGTCGACGAAGTTGATCCCGCCGTCGATCGCCGCGTTGATCGTGGCGATGCAGTCGTCGACGTCGGTGTTCCCCCAGGCGCCGAACATCATGGTGCCGAGACAGTGGGTGCTGACCTTCAGGCCCGTGCCGCCAAGCGTTCGATATTCCATGCGCTCCTCTTTCGCTCGCGGGATGCCGCCTACTTGCCCATGCGGAATACCAACCACCAGATGGCGTACAGGGCGAGACACGCGACGAAGACGAAGAAGAAGCCGAGCAGTACACCGGAGGCAGCCAATACGACCATGGACTCAGCCTACCTCCGCGCTATCCCCGGAAATCGATCTCATCGTGGGTCGCGTCGCAGAACGGTTTGTTCGATGACTGACCGCAACGGCACAAGGTCACGCGGTTCCTGGTCTCCCACACGTGTCCATCCACCGACTCGACCCGAACGCGCCCTCGGACCCAATACGGTCCGTTCTGCTCTACGACGACCCCAGGCTCGAAGTCGGCTTCGATCGGCTCGCCGTCCTCGCCGATCAGCACGAGCCGCCCCGACGGACACCGGAACACGATGGACTCCTCCTTAGCGCGCACGTCTGGGTCGTCGATCGTGTCCATCCGCTCCCAGGCGTTGCTCAGGTGGTCGCGACAGAAGCCCGCGTGCGAACAGAGGCCCTCATCGTCGGTGAGTGTCAGGCCACCCCCGGGGAACGACTCACGGCGGTCGGCGGTCGGGCCTCGGTCGGCGACCTCCGCGCCGTCGAACCCTTCCAGGTGGGAGTCGTCGCAGAACGGCTTCGTCTTGGACCGTCCGCAGCGACAGAGCATGACCAGCTTGCCCGTCTCGTACGGCTCGTCGACATCCCATTCGATCGATTCGCCTCGCTCGGTCCGCGCGATCCTGCCCGCAGCGACGGGTATGCCGCGGACGGCATACGGGCCGTCGGTCGTGACCGTGACACCTGGTTCCCTCGCCATGGCACCGAACCCTAGCGCGAGTTCGGATCTCGTGCGGCTCGTCCCCACGCCCTTTCCCTCCTGCCCTGCTCGTGTCCTCCCGTGCGTGTCGTCATGCGCATGCCGTCCGGGTTCGGCGCTGCCGAGGACCGCTTCTAGCGGTGGCCGCGCTGAGTGCCACTCGGCACGACCGACATTCGACACCGATGCTCCCTGGTGCGCGCCGCGCGGCTCCGCGGGCCGGCTGTCCGCTGAGCAGCGACTCGCGTGCTAGGCCGTCGCCGAGCCACGGCTCACCCGATAGTCGACCTCGCCGTGCGTGGTCGCGATCGCTGGCGACCAGCGAGACGTTCACATCAAGCGCTCGGTCCTTGGGTCAACTCCGGCGAGTCGCGGGTCCCCGTTGCTCCAGTCCGCCCGCTCTGGCACACGCGGGGCAGCGTCTCGATCGCACTGAGGGCCCGGTTCCATCGGTCACTCCGGGTCTTGGGCAGCTCCTTACGTCGTCGGCTTCAGACGCTCTCGGCGGGCGCACACGAGCCGATCGGTGTCCAGGTCCATCAACAAGCAAAAACGAGCTGCCTCGACCGCGTTCGGGCGGTCCGACTCGCTGCTCTCAGGATCCACCGCCGACATAACCCGTGTCGTTCGATCCAGCTCCTCCTAGCTCGAAGGATCAGGGATGCGGAACAGCGTGATTGATTGGACGATGCCCTCCTGTCTCCCACCGATGAGAGCGTACCTACCGCTGCTAGTCCGGACGGCGAAGTGACCTCGAACGTCAGGTCGTCGTCAGCATCGATACCCTGCGCTACGACGACTGCTGCGCTCGCTGAATCGCCGGCCTTCTCGATCGTCCACGTGATATCAGTCTCTGGTGCGCTCGGCCAGGCTTCCGCTGCTGCACAAGCAGTCGGTCGACATGTGTCGTTGCAATCGTGCGTCCAGTAGTCGCCGAGACAGTCACCTGCTGTCCGGCTTGAGATTCTTCTCCTCTGCCGGCGTGGTGATTCAGCTGGCGACCAAGAACATCAAGGTCTCAAGCAAGCACGAGCTGCTCGGCACCGACGCTGCTGCGCTCCCAGACGCTCTCGATCATCGGCACGATCTCACAGTCCGCGGCCGCTCCGCACCGCCGCTGCGCATCCACGCTCCGACAATGCTCGGAGCAGCCGTCGCCCGGCTTTGCCCGCGCGGACGCTAGGGTTACATGGTGGCTTGGCACTCGCGCGACGAAGCTGCCGAGCGGGCCGGGGTCGAGGTTCCGTACCTTGCCCGCCTCGTCGACCTGGGGATCCTGACCCCGGGCGAGCAGGATCGATTCTCGGACGGCGACGTGCGACGAGTGCAGATGGCCGTGTCCCTCGAGGGCGCCGGGATCCCGCTCGATGCGGTGGCGAACGCCGTCCGGACCGGCGCCGTGTCGCTCGACTTCTTCGATGCGAGCGCCTACGAGCGGTTCTCGGCGCTGTCGGGCGAGACGTTCGGGCAGGTCAGCGAGCGGACCGGGATCCCGCTCCAACTGTTGGCGGTGATGCGTGAGGCGATCGGCTTGGCCGAGCCGTCGCCAGAGGACCGGCTGCGTGAGGACGAGACGGCGATCGTGCCGTTCCTCGAGCTCCAACTCGCCTCCGGCTTCCGCCCCGTTGCGATCGAGCGGCTGCTCCGCGTCGTGGGAGACAGCACTCGTCGGATCAGTGAACAGGAGGCCGCGTGGTGGCGTTCCGAGGTGATCGAGCCTGCGATAGCGGCGGGGGAGAGCGCGGAGGGGGTCGCGAACCCGGAGTTCGCGGATCTGATCTCGCCGATGGCCGAGCAGGCGGTGCTTGCCATGTATCACGCGCAACAAGCCCGCGCCTGGACAGCCAACATCATCGACGGCTTCGAGCAATTGCTGGCCAGAGCGGGGATCCACAGCCGCCAAGAGCGACACCCGGCCATCTGTTTCCTCGATATCTCCGGGTACACGAGGCTCACGCAGGAGCTGGGGGACGATGCCGCCGCCGAACTCGCATCCAGGGTCGCGATGTTGGTGCAGCGGAGCTCGGTGCAATACAAAGGCAAGCCGATCAAGTGGCTGGGCGACGGCGTGATGTTCCATTTCGAGGATCCAGGTCCTGGCGTGCGTGCCGCCCTTGAGATGGTGGATGTGTTGGCCGCCGAAGGGCTTCCGCCGGCGCACGTCGGGTTGCACGCGGGGCCGGTGCTGTTCCAACAGGGTGACTACTTCGGCCAGACCGTGAACCTTTCGGCCAGGATCGCCGACTACGCGCGGTCGGGCGAGGTCCTCGTGAGCCGCGCGGTCGCCGACGCCTCCGACGAGCAGGGGATCCGGTTCGGTGATATCGGACAGGTGGAGCTCAAAGGGGTGTCCGGGGCCGTGCACCTCCTCCGCGCACAAACGGCCTGACGCCTTCGCATCGGCGAGCGACTCCCTCGCTACGAGGAGCCGACACACGCTCCGGGCTCGGTGTCGTACGACACCGACATATCTCCTCTGAGCAAGCGAACGTCGCCGCCGCTCGGGCTTCTCCACTGGAGTCGAAGATCGTCGACGTGCACGCTCGCCGATTGGTTCGGCTCCACCCACTGGAACGAGAACGAGTCGGGGCCGCCTTCACCGGGCACGAAACGCGTTGGTCCCGGTTCGCTGACGCTCGTCTGGGCGCCGACGTTCGTGCTGACCACACGGAACTCGACGGGAGGTCCGGACACTAGGGCGCTCACGTCGATCGTGATCGGATAGATCGAGGCCGGAGCGTCCGCGAACCCCGGCACCTTCGAGAAGGTCTTCGAGGACGTCGACACCATGGTCGATCTCCATCGGGTATCCCTGCATCGCAGAGGGGTCGTCCCCGCGTTCGACGCGGCGTGCGCCATCGCACCTCCGCCCACGATCGCAGCGGCTGTGACGACGATCATCAGTCTGCGCATCTGCTCCTCCTCGTTCGTTTGGACAGTGGGAGGACGCGCGGCTCGGTGGATCGGTTCCATCGACCACCGCGGAACGGGCATCGCGTGGCATGGTGGGAGGCGTGAGATGGGTGCGAGTCTTCATCGGCGTTGCGCTGATCGTGGTTGGGGGCGTCTGGACGTTCCAGGGCTACGGCACGCTCACCGGAAGCTTCATGACCGGTTCACCGGTGTGGATGTGGATCGGGATCGCCAGCATCGTCATCGGTCTCGTCGTTCTCGTCAGGTCCCGACCCCGGCCATGACAGCGTCGGAGTTGGTGACCTTCGCTCCCTTGATGAGGAGCCACAACGCCAGTCCGAATTCCGCGACGAAGCTCACGACCAGCCCCGGGTAGATGATCGCCTTGTGATCCGGCAGCAAGAGCCCCTGAAGGAACCAGATCAGGACAGCGATCCCGTCGAGCAGAAGCAGGACCCCCAGGATCTTGGGGATGAATTTGGACCTGTAGACCAGATAGCCGAGCGGGAACAACCACATGCCGTAGAACAGCTGGGCCGTGACGAAGCCCGTCTTGTAGACGTTGATGGACAGGTACGCCAATCCCTCGAGCTGCGTCGCCGAGTAAGCCTGCATCCGGCTGGCGTCGTCCCCCTGTAACAGGGCGGACACCAGCGGCAACATGCTCGCGCACTGGATGGCGACGCCGACCACGTTCAGCAGGAGGAACAGCAGCGCTACGTCCTCGTTGATCGGTCGCAGCAGGACGTAGAGCGCCCACGCGGCCATCAGGAAGAGGAACGCCGATAGCAACGCGATGGCGAGACCTAGCCGGAACGACCAGGCATCCGCGATGATCGTTTGGTAGATCTGCTCCGCCGTGCCCCGTCCAATGTGCGCGAGTGCATCGGCGAACACGGACGTCAGGATGAATCCGAGGTAGAAGCCGCCCGCGATCCTGGCCACTTTGCCCTGCGCCAGGTGATCGGTGACGTTGGACGTCACGCCGGCTCCTTCCGCGAACCCCGGGACCTGATTCAAGGCTAGGCGGCGGGTCGAGGGGCGTGGGAGGTCCACCGACCGTCATTCCACGGGACCTCGCGTCTCCCTCCGCGGCCCTCGATGGGGGACTGGGCTTGCAGGAGATGGTGTTCGCGGTGTGGCTGATCACGAAGGGGTTCGACACCACGGTGGCGACGCGCTTCATCGAGCCCGATCGCACAACCGTCGCCTTGCGGGCGTAGGAGGCGGTGGCGTGCTCGCCGGACGCCAATTACCCTGGGTCGATGGCCGAGTACGCCACCCCCGAGGAAGAGTGGCATGACTTCCTGAGCGGGACGCATCCGCACCTGCACGACAAGAGCCCTTTGCGGTTCATCCCGTCGAACCCGCGATGCAAGCTGTGCAAGGCGCCGTTCGGCAGTCCCGGTGCGGTGATCATGCGACGATTCGGCTTCTCTCCCTGGGCGAAGAATCCGAACGTCTGCGGACGATGTTTCAAGGGCCTGAAGGCTCACGCCGCCATGTGCCCCGGCGATCCGGGTGGGGCTGATGTCCGCGGCGCGGAGGTCGAACTGTCGATGCTCTTCGCGGACGTGCGCGGCTCCAGCAAGCTCGCGCGACAGATGCCGGCTCTTGAGTTCACGCACCTGATGGACCGCTTCTATCGGACCTCGAGTCAGGTCCTCGCCGACCACGATGCGATCGTCGAGAAGTTCGTCGGCGACGAGGTCGTCGGCCTCTTCCTGCCGTTCATGACCGGCCCCGATCATGTGACGCGGGCTGTCCAGGCCGCCCAAGCGCTGTTCGAGGCGGCCGGCTTCGGGTCGGCCGAGGGACCTTGGGTGCCCTTGGGGTGCGGCGTTCATACCGGGAACGCGTTCGTGGGGGTCGTCGGCGGACAGGACGGCCGCGACTTCACCGCGCTCGGCGATCCGATGAACATCGCTGCCCACCTCACTTCCCAGGCTGCCGCCGGCGAGATCCTCATCACGAAGTCGGTGGTCGATCGCACGGCGCTCGTTGAGGCCGACCTCGAACAGCGTCACGTGTCGCTGAAGGGCTACCCGCTCGACGCTTTCGTCCTGCCGACGCTGCCGGCTGTCGCCCCGGCCGGGTAAACGCGTGGGGTTCGCGTCGAACGCTCTCGGCATCCACGCGAACGAGCGGAGAACCACGACGGTCGTCGCGGGCTTGATGTTCGTGTCGCTCTCCGGGGCCACGATCGGCGAGAGTGGGGTCAACGCGCTGTTCTTCGATCGGATCGGCACGCAGGCGCTGCCATTGATGTATCTGGCGCAGGCGGGCGCGACGCTCGTTGCGATGTTCGCGCTGACCACCGTGCTCGAGCGGGTGCGTCATCGAACGGTCTACATCTGGTCGCCGTTGCTGCTTGCGGGTGTCGTGCTTGCCGAGCGCGGCGTCTTGCTCACCGGCGTGCGGTGGATCTACCCCGTGCTCTGGGTCACGGTCGCGTTCGCCACGCTCGCGCAGGCGATCGGCTTGTGGGGGACCGCCGGAGCGGTCGTGGACACCCGCCAGGCCAAGCGGCTGTTCCCGATCTTCGGCGCAGGTGGCATCCTCGGCGCCGTGGTGGGCGGCCTGCTCACGCGTCCGCTCGCCGCCGCGCTGGGCGTCGAGAACCTGCTGCTCGTCTGGGTGGGGGAACTGATCGTCGCGGCCGTGCTGTGCAGACTCGCACTCGGCTCCGGCGGAACGGTTTCCGCGATGTCGAGGCGCCACGGCTCCCTCCTGCAAGACGTGAAGAGTGGGTTCACGTACGTGCGGCGGAGTCGTCTGTTGATCGGGATGGCCGCGGCCGCGGTGCTGTTCTCCGTTCTCTTCTACTCGCTGTTCCTTCCGTTCGCGACGGTCTCCACCGAGCGATTCCCCGACGCGAACGCGCTGGCCGGTTTCTTCGGTCTAGTGGGCGCGACGATCACCGGCGCCGCCTTCCTCATCTCGATCCTGGTGACGAATCGATTGTTCGCCCGCTTCGGCGTGACGGCCATGGTGCTCGTGCTGCCCCTGCTGTACCTCGGGGCGTTCGGGATCCTGCTCGTCGCGTCGGGTTTCGTCACGGTGGTCCTGCTTCGGGTGATCACAGGTGTGTGGCTGCAGGGCGTTGCCTCGCCGGCGTGGGAGACGCTCGTCAACGTCGTGCCCGACGATCGACGCGATCAGACGCGGGCATTCCTGAACGGGGGGCCCTCGCAGGTCGGAACCGCCATCGCGGGCGTGGTCGCCCTCGTTGGTCAAGACGTCCTGACGGGTCGGCAGTTCGCTGGGATCGGACTCGTCGCGTCCCTGCTGACGCTGGCGGCCGTCCTCGTGATCCATCGATCGTATGGCGGTGCGCTCCTCGACGCGCTGTTGGCGGCGCGACCACAGGTATTCCAGAAGGCCACGACGTGGACGACGATCTCGCTCGATGTCGATGCGCAGTCGCGCGATGTCCTGGCGGACGCGATGCGATCGGACGACCTGCGGGCGAGACGGACCGCCTTTCAACTCGCAGCGGAGCTTCGAACCAACCAGTTGTCGGAAGAGATCGCCGGCGGGCTGGACGACGCTGATCCGATCGTCCGCCTCGCTGCCATCCGTTCGCTCGACATCTCGACGGCATCCGGACGCGAGGCGCTGCTTGCGATGATCGATGATGTCGATCCCAGCGTCTGTGCCGCCGCATCGTCACGGGCCGCCCGGTTGGTGGACGGTGTTAGCGAGGCGCAGCTTGATCGGCTCCTCGGGGACGACGATCCGCGTGTGCGACGGCTGGCCCTCGAGCAACTCGGAGCAGCGCCGACCGCCCTCGCGGCCGATCTTGCCGAGCGGCTGATCGACGATCCGGACGGGCAGGTTCGCGCGACGGCACTCGATCGTCTCGCCGAGGCCGCCCCGGATCGCGCGCTCGTCCCTGCGCTGGCACACATGCGCGATCGTGATCGGTCGGTGCGTTTGGCCGCCGGCCGCGCCCTGGGCGCCACCGGGCCGCAGGGTGTCGCGCACGTTCTGACCGCTCTGGGCGATCCGGCAACCGTTGCGGCCGGCGTCGAGGCCGCACGGCGGCTCGAGCCGCACGGTGAGACCGAGGCGGTGGCCGCATACGTTCGTGCGGCGGCGACCCGGACAGGAAGCGACCGAGCGCTCATCGCCTCGATCCCGATGGAGCCCGAGGCGGAGGCGCTCCTTCGGGACGCGGTCCTGAGTCAAGGGCGTACCGACGCGCGGGCCGCCCTCTGGGCGGCGAGCATGCTGACCGCGAGGAGACAGACGATGCACACCGCGATCGATCGCCTCGACGGCCCTGGGCCGGTGCGGGCGAGCGCTGTCGAGACGCTCGAGGCCGCGGGCGACACCAAGCTGATCGGCCCTCTGCTCACGTTGTGGGAGCCCGTCGCCTCGGCCGGGGGCGAAGACGGGGCGTGGCTGGTCCAGGCGCTGCAGGATGAGAACGGTTTCGTCAAACGATGCGCGGAGCTGGTCCGCGCTCGACGCGAAGGAGACACGATGACACACGCCCCAACGACGATCTCGGCCATCGAGCGCGTGCTGATCCTGCGCCAGATCCCGCTCTTCGCGGATCTGAGTCCCGCGGATCTCGAGGAGATCGCTCGGATCGCCGAGGAGCAGGGCTATGCCGACGGCGAGACGATCGCGCGAGAGGGTGAGCTCGGCGAAGAGATGCACGTCGTCACCGAAGGAGTCATCCGCGTGGTCAAAGACCTCGGGGGGAACGAGCGCGAGATCGCTCGTCGTGGTGCAGGAGAGGTGGTCGGGGAGATGTCCATCATCACGCGGAACCCGAGGATCGCCTCGCTGGTCGCCGACGGGGTGGTGCGGACGATCAGGATCGGCCACCGGCAGTTCGAGAGCATGCTGCGTGAGCGTCCGGAGCTGGCGATCGGCGTGATGCGTGTGCTCGCCGACAGGCTCGCCGAGAGCGCTCGCTCAGGTGTGGTGGTTGACGAGAACGTACGCTGACGGTATCGCGCCCGAGGGCTTCCTCAAGGTCAGGCAGTGCGCGCAAGGGGAGAACACATGGAGCATCCAGACGAAGACACGATCACGGGCGAACCCGCCGCGTCGGGTGACCTGTTCACGACCGAGACCACCGGACTGCCCGAGGTGTCGGCCCCGCAGGTGATCCGACTCAACGACGGCGATCGGCTCGACCTGCGGATCACGCCCGTTCGGAAGCGCATCGATGGGGCGGAGCTGCGGATGCTCGGGTACAACGGTTCGATCCCCGGCCCAACGCTGCACGTCGATCAAGGGTCGGAGATCACCGTGCAAGTGACGAATGACGGCGATGTCGAAGCGACAGTGCACTGGCACGGTCTTCGGCTGGAGAATCGCTACGACGGCGTCCCCCATGAGACACAGTCGCCGATCCCGATCGGGGGCACGTTCACCTACAAGGTGCAGTTCCCCGACGCCGGTTTCTACTGGTACCACCCGCACATCCGGGAGGACTTCGGGCTGGAGATGGGGTTGTACGGCACCATCGTCGTCGAGCCCTCCGACCCGTCGTTCTGGCCCCCGGCGGACCGCCAGCTCTGCATCACGCTGGACGATCTGCTCGTCGAGGACGGACAGATCGCGCCGTTCCACCGTTCCGGTCCGAACTACACGGCGATGGGGCGGTTCGGCAACGTGATGCTGATCAACGGCGAGACCACATTCTCGGGCGACGCGACGGTCGGAGAGGTCGTGCGCCTGTATCTCGTGAACACGGCGAACACGCGGATCTTCAACGTCGCTGTCGGGGGCGCCCGGATGAAGTTGGTCGGCGGCGACAGCGGTCGGTACGAGCGAGAGACGTTCGTGGACGAGGTGTTGCTCGCGCCCTCGGAGCGCGCCGTCGTCGACGTGCTGTTCGAGAGCGCTGGGAACGCACGCTTCACGCATCGAACGCCAGACCAGACCTACGATCTCGGTGCGTTCTCGGTCTCGGGGAACGTGCCCGGGTCGGCTCGCGAGTTGTACGACGTCTTGCGCGTCGATCCCGAGCTCACGGCAGAGCATGCGTCGATCGGCGACGATCTCGAGCGGCCGCCGGACAAGGTGCTCGCCTTCGTCGCATCGATGCCGCTGCTCTACGGTGACGATGCGGAGCCGGCGACGTCGTACGCCTGTCCCATGCATCCGGAGGTCACGTCCTCGGAGCCGGGAACGTGCCCGAAGTGCGGCATGAAGTTGCTCCCGGTTCGCTCCGAGACGCCAACCGTTGCCTCCTATACGTGCCCCATGCATCCGGAGGTCACGTCCTCGGAGCCGGGGACGTGTCCGAAGTGTGGCATGAAGCTGGTGCCCGCCGACGCGCTGCCGGCACCGCACGAAGACGCCGCCCACCACGGTCATGAACAACACGAGGAGCAGAGCGACGGACTCGAATGGGAAGACCTGATGCCGGAGATCAACCGTGCGTCGGAGCCCGACAACATGCGATGGATGCTCATCGACAGAGACAGCGGAGCGGAGAACGGCGCCATCACGTGGGCGTTCACGGTCGGGGACCGCGTGAAGATCCGTCTCGTGAATGAGATGGAGTCGGATCACCCCATGCATCACCCGTTCCACGTGCACGGAGCGGGGCGTTTCCTCGTGCTGTCTCGCGACGGGGAGGCGGAGTCCAATTTGGTGTGGAAGGACACCGTGCTCGTCCCCGCGGGGCAAACCGTGGACATCCTGCTCGACGTTTCCAACCCGGGACTGTGGATGGCGCATTGCCACATCGCCGAGCACGCGCAGAGCGGGATGATGTTCAGCTTCAACGTGTCTCGGCGCGATCCCGCCGAGGCCACGACGTGACCGCAGAAACCGGATCGGCTTCGTTCGACGTGGTTGTGATCGGTGCCAGCCAGTCCGGTCTGGCGATCGGGTATCACCTCGCGCAGCGTGGTGTGCGATTCGTCATCTTGGACGCGGGGTCGGACATCGGCCAGGTGTGGAGATCCCGATGGGACTCGCTCACGCTGTTCACCCCCGCGCAGTACAGCGGCCTCCCGGGGATGGCGTTTCCGTCACCGAAGGACACGTATCCCACGAAGGATGACGTCGTCTCGTACCTCGAGTCCTACGCAGCCGCGCTGGATCTGCCCGTGAAGCTGAACGCGAAGGTCACGTCGCTCACCAAACGTGATGCGGGGTACGTCGTCACGACGGCAGACGAGGAGATCACCACCGGTCAAGTCGTGGTCGCGACCGGCCCGTTCCAAGTCCCCTTTACTCCTCCCATTGCCCGAGACCTCGACGACACTGTCCTCCAGATCCATAGCGCGGACTATCGCAACCTGGCCCAACTGCCCGACGGCCACGTGCTCGTGGTTGGTGGAGGGAACTCCGGCTTTCAGATCGCCGAAGAGCTTGCGGCCTCGAGGAAGGTCAGTCTCGCCGTTGGCCAGCGCGTGCCCTCGCTGCCGCAGCGTCTCCTTGGCAAAGATCTCTTCTGGTGGTTGTCCGGCATTGGGTTCATGAAGGTGAGCACCGATTCGCGACTCGGTCGGACGTTGTCGAAACGAGACGTGCTCATCGGATCGAGCCCGAGGCGCCTTCGCCGTTCCGGCGTCACGCTCAGAAAGCGCCTGACGAAGGTCGCGGGGCGACGCGCCTTCTTCGAGGATGGAAGCGAGCACGACGTCGACGCGATCGTCTGGGCGACGGGGTATCGATCCGACTTCTCGTGGATCGAACTTCCGGCGATCAAGGACGCCGACGGCGGGATCGTCCACAGACGCGGGGTGACAAACGCTCCTGGTGTGTTCTTCGTGGGTCTTCCTTGGCAGCACACCCGGGGGTCGGCGCTCATCGGGTTCGTCCATGACGACGCCGCCTTCATAGCTCGACGCCTAGACTCGAAGCTCGAGGATCCGGCTGGACGTATCGGGACGGATTCCAAGCCAACCTAGAGGGGGACCACCATGGCCATGGAAGTGGATCCGGTGTGCGGCATGCGCATCGACAGCGAGGAAGCCGCTGGGACCATCGAGCACGGGGGGAAGACGTTCTACTTCTGCTCGCAGACGTGTTACGACGCATTCAAGGCGGATCCGGCTTCCTACGTGACGTGACAAGAGTGGATCTCTCGCAGCTCGTCCATGGTCAGGCTCTGAGACGAACATGACCGGTGACGGGTTCACGAAGGATGAGATCGCGGAGCGTGTGGGGACGACGCCGGACCGCATCGAACAGCTCGCCGAGCTGGGGATCCTCGAACCCGAAGACGGGACCTATCCGCGACGAGACGTCCTGCGAGCCCGGTTCGTCCTCGGTCTCGATCGGTTGGGTATCGACGCCGCTGCCATCGCGAAGGCGGTCGACTCCGGAGATCTGACCCTCGGGTATATCGAAGCCGGCGGGCGACGTCCCCCTCATTCGGATCGAACCTTCGCCCAATTGAGCGACGACATCGGCATCCCGTGTCTCACGCTCGAGCGCATCTACGTCGCGTTCGGACTCCCGCGACCGGCCTCCGACGAGTACGTGCGAGAGGAAGACCTGCGCCTCCTCACGCTCGTCCCGGTGCTCTTCGGGGCCGGCGTGAGCGAAGGTGAGATCCTGCGGCTGGCGCGCGTGTGGGGCGACAGTGCCCGACGGGTCGCGCAGTTCCAGACCCATTACCTCCACCACTCGATCGAGGAGCCCTTCCGTCAACGCGGCCTCCGCGACAACGAGGCCTTCGAGGCGGCGCTCAGGGAGGTCAGCGTTCGGTCGGGTCGGGGCGGCGAAGACCTCCTCGGCTGGCTCTTCAGGCGACATTCGGAAGTGTTCGAAACCGAGCACCTCTTCGATCACGTCGAGACCGCGCTGGAGGACGCCGGTGTGCATCGCAAGGAGTCTCGGCAGGTCGAGGCGTGCGCGTTCGCGGACCTCACCGGCTACACGAGGCTGACCGAGGAGGCCGGCGACGAAGTGGCGGCGCAGGTCTCCGTGAAGCTCGCCGAAGTGGTCAATGAGATCGCATCCGAGCACCGAGGTGCGGTCGTGAAGATGCTCGGGGACGGGGTGCTCTTCTACTTCAAGGATCCGAACGACGCGGTGATGGCGTCGCTCGAGATGCTGGACCGTGTCCGCCCCGCGGGCCTGCCGCCGGCGCACGTCGGCGTGAACGCGGGCCCGATGATCTATGAAGAGGGCGACTACTTCGGCCGCACGGTCAATATCGCGGCGCGCATCGCGTCGCAAGCGGGGCCGGACCAGGTGTTCCTCGGAGAAGACGTTCTGCGTCACATCGAGCCGGCCGGGTTCCGCGTCGTGGAGGCCGGCGCCTTCGAACTCAAGGGCATCGAGAAGCCGCTCACGCTGTACGAGGCCATCCGTGACGACGCCTAGCAGCAACGCAGCCACTTCGTGTCCGGCACTCGCTGGTGGCCACCGTTCTGCGCCGCCGTCGACTGGGTCGTTGCCGCGATCATCGCGATCGAGATCGTCGCCGGGGTCCACGTCCGCCCCTAGGCGCGAGCGCTGACCGAAGCAGCGTTCATGAGAGTGTCCTCATGTTCGTCTCATGGCCCTCTCATCTCGGCGTCGTAGCGTGGCCTGGTGCAGCAACCGCAGCTCGGAGTCGACGGCGAGTTCGACGAAGTCCTTCGCGGGGCGAAGGAACTGGCCGACGCGCGGAGTGCATCTCTGTTCATTCGTGACGGGGAAGATCTCGTGCGCGTGCGCACGATCGGACCGTCCTGGTTCGCCGACACGGCTCGCCTCGGTCAGGGCTTCATCGGTCGGGTCGCGGTCGTCCACAGGCCGCTCACGGTCGACCAAAGCCGGGGTCCGAAGAGCGTCGGGTCGCCTCCTCGCGTCGATCCCCAACGGCTCCTCGGCGTCCCGCTCGTGCATCGTGACGCGGTCGTCGGCGTGCTCGCCCTCGCCGGAGCCAAGGACCGTGCGAGCTGGAACCTCCCGTTGATCACGCTGCTTGCCGATCAGTTCGCGGCAGCGGTCGTCGCCGGTCATCGATCGGACGCGGAGCGCCGCTTCGCACACGAGCTTCTCCATCGATCCGAGGACCACGCGTCGAGTCTCGCGAGGGCCATCCAAGATGGAGCCCTACCCCACCTGGCTGCGCTCGACGCCTGTCTCGAGTTCCTGACCCGGAGCGACGTGGACCACGGCACCGAGGACGATTGGCTCGCGCCCGCCCGGGAGGAGCTTCGGGTCGAGATCGACCGCTTGCACCGCATCTCGACGGAGCTGCGACCGCCGATCCTCGATCTGCACGGCATCGAGGCCGCAGTCCGAGAGCGAGCGATGCGTGCCGAGGTGGAGAGCGAAACGAGGTTCGTCGTGAACGCAACGCTCGAGGGACGACCCCCGGCGGCGCTGGAGACCGCGCTGTTCCGCGTGGCCGACGAGACGATCGGCAATGTCGTCGAGCACGCCCGGGCCGCGCATGCACGCTTGAGCCTCACGAGCGCGAGAGGCTCGGTGATGCTCGAACTTCGGGACGACGGCATCGGATTCACCCCGCGCGACCTCGAGGACTACGCGACCTCGGGCGCGTTCGGGTTCTTCGAGATGCGCGCGCGTGTCGAGGCGCTGGGGGGCACCTTCACGGTGCAGTCTCGCCCCTCGCACGGGTGCACGATCCGCGTCGTGATCTGAGCTCGTCCCTTCCCCGAACCGTGTCCTGATTGGTACGGTGCACCACTGGAGCGGTCTTGCGGGGGGAGGACGCATGTTCCAGCGGCTGGAGGCATCGCCTGTGCCGGCGGACGCCGTGATCGAGCCTGCTGCGCAATGGGTTCGACGCGTCGGCGTGGTTGTCGGCGTGGGTGTCGCCTACTACGTCGCCGCTCGCGTCGGTCTCCAACTCGCCTTGGTCGAGCGGAACGTCACCCCGCTGTGGCCACCGACCGGCATCGCGCTTGTCTCGTTCCTGGTGTTCGGAAAGCGGGTCTGGCCGGGCGTCGCCCTCGCCGCCTTCGTCGTCAACGTCCCCATCAGCGCCGGTGTTCCGGCGGCGCTCGTAACGGCGGCGGGCAACACCGCCGCACCACTCGTCGCGGCGAGCCTGCTGGAGCGGGTCGACTTCCATACGGCGATCGATCGACACCGGGACGCGATCGCGATCGTGCTCCTCGCCGCATTGCTCGGCATGGCTATCAGCGCGACGGTCGGGACAGCGGTTCTCGTCGGTGAGCACACGATCCCGCCCTCGAGCGCACTGACCACGTGGGCGGTGTGGTGGACCGGCGATGCGATGGGCGTCCTCGTGGTCGCGCCGTTCTTGCTCAGCTTGCTGTTGTGGGGTCGGTCTCCTCTGCGATGGGGGCGTGTCATCGAGGCCGCGGCCCTGTTCGCGCTGCTCCTCGTCGTGTGCATCGGCGTCACGCGCACAGACCTTCGGTTGCTCTTCGTGATCTTGCCCCTGGTCGGGTGGGCGGCCTGGCGGTTCCAGCTTCGCGGAGCGGCACCAGCCGCCTTGTTGGTGATCGGTATCGCGACCTGGACAGCAGCCCATGGTGTCGGCCCGTTCGCCCATGGTGCACTCTTCGACCAGATGTTGCGGCTGCAAGCGTTCAACGCCACGGTCGCGCTGGCGTCGCTCTTCTTCGCCGCGCTCGTCACCGAACGGATCCGTCTTGAGGCGTCGTTGCGCGAGGCGCTCAGCAGGGAACGACAAGCCACGTCCCAGCTGCGTCACGTGGACGAGATGAAGACCAACTTCCTCTCGACGGTCTCGCACGAGCTCAGAACACCGATCACGATCAGCCGCGGACATCTCGAGGTGCTCGAGCCCGGCGCCGCCACGGTGGAGGTCGAAGCGACCGCGGCGCTCGTGCTCGATGAGCTCGATCGCATGGCGCGCATCCTCGGCGACATGACGACGGTCGTTCGGATGGACGACCCCGAGTTCCTTCGTCTGGGAGAAGAGGACCTGTCGCATCTCATCCATGAGATCGCCGCGAAGGTCGAGCCGATCTTCGGGAGCCGATTGCTCGTCAGCACTCCGCCCACCCCCGCGATCGCCAAGGTGGACGTGCAGCGACTGACCCAAGCCGTCCTGAACCTCCTGCATAACGCGGAGATGCATACGTCGCCGACAGCACGCGTCGAGCTCCGCCTGCAGGACGAGCCCGGATGGTGGCTGATCGAGGTCCTGGACGATGGTGACGGGATCCCGGCGGGCACCGACGGGTCGATCTTCGACCCGTTCCGCAAGGGACGAGCGTCGAACGGGAGCGGTCTGGGTTTGGCCGTCGTCAGAGGGATCGCGGAGGCGCACGGCGGTTCCGCAGGTGTCACGGCTCGGCCCGGCGGGGGCAGTGCATTCTGGATCCGGGTGCCGCAATGAGGATCCTGCTCGTCGAAGACGAAGATCGGATCGCATCGTTCCTCGACAAGGGGCTGTCGGCACAGGGCTACGTGGTCGAGCGAGTGGCGACGGGGGCGGAGGCTCTCGAGGCAACCCGAGGGATCTCGGCCGATCTCGTCATCCTGGACCTTGGGCTCCCGGATGCAGATGGCCTCGAGATCCTGCGTCGGTGGCGCCGCGATTGCGCGAACTTCCCGGTCATCATCCTGACCGCTCGCGATCGTGTCGACGATCGTGTTGAGGGCTTGAACTTCGGGGCGGACGACTACCTGTCGAAGCCGTTCGCGTTCGAGGAACTCCTCGCGAGGATCCGAGCCCAACTCCGCCCCCGTGGGAATCGCAACGCCTCGACGCTTCGTTCGGGCGAGATCGACATGGACCTCCTCACTCGCCGAGTGCTGGTGGGAGATCGTGTTGCGGACCTCTCTGCCCGTGAGTTCGCCTTGTTGGAGGAGTTTCTCCGGCATCCGAACCAGGTGCTCACGCGTGAACAGATCCTCTCGGGCGTGTGGCAGATGCAGTTCGATGTGGGATCCAACCTCGTCGACGTGTATGTGGGGTACCTCCGCCGGAAGCTTCAGACGAACGCGATCGAGACCGTTCGTGGGATCGGCTATCGCCTTCGGGCTGAAGATATCTCAGCGTAGGCGGGCGTTCGCGGCGACGCCGGTAAGGTGCTCGCAGGACCCTCCCGACAACATCCCTGTCGATCATGTCCGATATCAACCCGCCTGCGAAGCGATCGCTTCTGCACCGCATCGTCCGACCGCTGATCGCGGTCCTGATCCTGCTCGTCGTCTCCGCGGCCTCGATCGCGTTCGCGCTCCAGGTCACGCCCGAGCGGTCGGTGACCTCGTTCGGTCAGACCGTCACGGTCGGCACAGCGCCGCCGAGCTGGAGCACCGAGGGCCCCGGGGAGGTGGTCCTGTTCGGCTCGACGCTCCCAACCGAGGTGCGCTTCATCGGTCCGGTGCGGCCCCGCCTCACCCTGACCGACATCAGCATCAACGAACAGGTTGCTGGTCTGTTCTCGCCGGGCCCGCGCCCCCCGGTCGCCGAACCACTCGGCGCGGCACTCGAGCGGGGATGGCGCTCGTACTTCCTGTTCGAGATCGGGTTCGTGGCCCTCGGAGCGGTCCTGCTGTTGGGCGCGATCGCCGGGTGGCGCCGGTTCTCCGCCAAGAAGACGGTGCTCGTGGTCGTCGGCGGTCTGCTGTTCGTCGAGGCGATGAACCTTGGCGCGATCATGGTCACCGCGTTCACGGCGCCGGCGATCCTGCGCGACGTCCACAGCCTGGATGGGCTTGTGGGTCGCGAACCACAGGCGCCGATCGCGGCGGCCCCCGGGCCTGAACTTGCGACCGTGCAGGCGGTCGTGATGGGCGACTCGACCGCCGCGGGCCTCGGCGGTCCAGCGCTGCCAGACGCGAGTGCGACAGATCAGGCGTGTCAGCGAAGCTCCTTCGCCTTCGCCGAGACCCTTGCTCGTGTGAACGACTGGAACGTGGACAACCTCAGCTGCAGCGGGGCCACGATCGCCAATGGCGTTGTTGGAGCCCAGGAGGCCGGTGGTCGGCGCCTGCCTCCGCAGCTCGCGGTCGCGAAGCGAGCGGTCGCCGCGACGACGGTGATCGTGAACGTGGGGGCCAACGACCTGCACTGGAGCACACTGATCCGTCTGTGCGCCATCGCCGACAGTTGCGACAACCGTGCCCTCACCGCGTACTTCCAGCGGTCGCTCGCCTCGTTCACGACCGAGTACCTGGGGTTGCTCCGCCAGCTCGCGACGATGCCCGGTCAACCGGTGGTTTTGATCAACCAGTACTACGCCCCGTTCGATCCGGCGCTGGACTGTCTCGCCTCGACGGGACTCACCGCCGACAAGATCACGGTGTTGCTCGATCGTCTTGCGACGCTGAACGAAGTGCTGGCGAACGGCGCGCGCACGTTCGGCTATCTGACCGCGCAGCCGGATTTCACCGGGCACGAGCTCTGCACAGACCAGTCCTACGTGCAGTCCTCGACGGATCCGGCCCCCCTGCACCCCAACGCGCGCGGGCAGCTTGCCATCGCGCTCGCGGTCGAGCGCGCACTGCTCGCCGCGCCGGAGCAAGGAGCGGCGTAGAAGGGCTACCGGGTGGGGGCGTCGATCGGCGGCGGCATCGTGTCGATCGTCGTCCCGGTCGCGTACGTGCGGCGCGCGGCGCCGGTGATGATCGTGACACCGCCGGCCCCGAGTGCCCGCCACGCCCCCTGGTCCCATACCGCACCACTGCGCTCGTCGAGACCGACCAGCGTCGTGCCCGCCGGGGCGCGGTCGAGCGCGCTCTCGACCCACACCTTCCCGAACGTGTCGAAGTGCGGCAGCACCGCGATCCCCGGAACCACATTCAACGCATCCCCGTATCGCCGATTGCGGTCACCCGGTACCTGTTCGCGTATCAGCGTCCATCCGCCAAGTGCCATCGCACCCGCAGACGAGCCGCCGAGCGCCGCTCCATCTTTCCAGGCGCCGACGACCGCGTTCCACAACGGCGTGCCTTGCAGCAACTTCGGAACGAGACCCGGGTCGCCGCCCACGAGATAGAAGAACCTTCCCGCGCGCGCTCGGGCCACGCCGTCGGGATCGCGGACGTGTGCCGCTTGTGTCGCAGGAAGCTCCTTCACGTCTAGCCCGAAGCCACGGAACCAGCGTTGCGCGTTCCGCACTGCCTGTGCGGCACCCTGTCGGGCGGCCGCCGTCGCGAGGACGAAGGCCTCGCCGCCCGCAGCAGCCTGCGCCAAGACAGCGTCGATGGGCTCATTGCCCGGGTTGAGTTCGTCGCCCCCAACGAGCGCCAGCGGACCCTCTGTTCCCATAACGCTCATGTTCGCGGCTGAAGCGAGTTCGGTGCAACCGGGCGCAGGAGTACCGCACCTACGACGCTCGCGTTCGCACAGGGTGTTGTGCCGCCGAGGTTGATCCAGCCTGTCGCGAGCCCCGTCGCTTCGCTTCCGACCTCGAGCTCAGTACACCCTCGTTCCGTCGCCAGGAAGCCGCCGTTGTACTGAGGTTGTCTGCCGGCGCACGCGTCGAACCTGATCTGAGCGTCCCCGGCGGCAACCGGGAACCCGTACCTGTTCCCGCGCGCGCTTGGGTCAAAGAGGAGGAAGAGAGAGTCGCGCTCACTCAGAGGCACTGTCCCCGTCACTTCGTCTGAACCAGCGACGACCGCAAGCGCCTTGATCGCCGTGTACCGACCCTGGTGTGGCTCGAACGTGCTCGAGGACAGCCGCCGGCCGGTGCCGACCAGCGTGAGCGGTCCGATGCGCACCGCGCGGCGCATGTTGGGCTGACCGAAGACGGCCGAGTCGCAGGTTCGGACGAGCGGGAAGACGCCTGCCGTTGGCGGCGACGTCGTGACCGCAGAAGGTTCGGACGTGCAGCCGGCGATCAGAACGGCGAGGAGGATGGGTATCCGAGTCATCCAATGACTGATTATCCTGCGATGCGCGTCGCCATTCGCTGCGTGCGCTTCGGCTGGCCCTGCAAGGAGTACGGTGCAGGCATGGGATCTCCGCCTGCGTCGTACTTCGATACGTCCACCTGGGATCTACACGACGTCGTGTCCGGTGGGTCACGGATGATCCCGATCGACACGCCGAGCGGTGAGTTTCGGGTCTGGACCAAGCGGGTCGGTACCAACCCCGACCTCAAGGTGCTGCTCCTGCACGGCGGCCCCGGGGCGACGGACGAGCTCTACGAGTGTTTCGACGCCTGGTTCCCGGGCGCGGGCATCGAGTACTACTACTACGACCAGCTCGGGTCGTTCCGCAGCGACCACCCCGACGATCCCTCGCTGTGGGATCTCGCTCGGTTCGTCGACGAGGTCGAGCAGGTCCGTCGGGCGCTCCAGCTGGACAGCAGCAACTTCGTGCTGCTCGGGCAGTCGTGGGGTGGACTCCTCGCGATGGAGTACGCGGTGCACCACTCGCAGCATCTCAAGGGGCTCGTGATCTCCAACATGATGTCGAGCGCTCGGCTCTACAACGCGTATGCGACCGACGTCTTGATACCGACGATGGATCAAGCCGTTCTCGCCGAGATCAAGGGGTTCGAGGCCGAGGGCACGACCGACAATCCCCGATACGAGAAGTTGCTGATGGAACACCACTACGCGTTGCATGTGTGCCGGATCCCGCTGGAGGACTGGCCCGATCCGCTCACGCGGTCGCTCGGCCACATCAACCCGGCGATCTACGTACCGATGCAGGGGCCTAGCGAACTCGGACTGAGCGGCACACTCGAGGACTGGGACCGGTCGCAGGATCTGCAGAACATCGATGTGCCGACGCTCGTCATCGGCGCAACCCACGACACCATGGACCCGGAGCACATGCGCTGGATGTCCGAACAGCTGCCACAGGGCAGCTACCTCCACTGCCCGAACGGCAGCCATCTGTCACAGTTCGATGATCCCGAGCACTACTTCCCGGGGTTGATCGGCTTCCTCCGGTCGCTGTAGGCGGCCCCGGTCGCCCCGGTCGCCCCGGTCGCCCCGGCGCACGCAGCCGCAGACGCTGGACCCTATCCTCACGATGATGACTTCAAGGCCGACCGACCGGCGGAATGTGACTTGGTTCATTGCCTGGATGCTCACGGGTGCCGGTTATGCCCTCGGAATCCTGGGCGCGCTCTCCATCGGTCCCTATGTCCTGGTGATCACGGTGGCAGCCACCATCGTTCTTGCCACCCGCACGGGATCCAAGGTGGGGCTACCCGGCCTGGTTTCCGGTCTCGGACTCCCACTGTTCTACGTTGCGTTCTTGAACCGATCAGGGCCTGGAACGGTCTGCACCTCTACCGGTACTGGACAATCCTGCGTGGATGAATGGAGCCCATGGCCGTGGCTCGCGATCGGGATTGTGCTGCTGGTGAGCGGGTACATGTGGTTCGCGATGACCCACCGGCGTGGAGGTGCCGCCGCCCCGTGACTCTCAGTGTGCTTCTGGGTTGCCTGGGGGGGTCAATTGCGCACGCGCCCCAGCGCGCAGAGCCGACGACGAGCGTGACGGCCTTCAGCCGATAGGCGATTCACGGCTTGCTTGCGCACCGTTTGCCTCCGCGGGTCTGATTGAACAGTTCGGTATCGTGCGCAGGTTGCACGCGTTCGAGATCTCCTGGGGCGAAGCGGTGAGGGGAAGGCGAAGATGCAGGCATCAGAGGTTCCGCGTGCGATGGCCGCGGCCATGTCGACCGCCTCAGCGCTTGACCTGACAGTCGACGACGCAATCGTTCTTCACGACTCGAACAGGCTCGCAATGCAACTGCTGCCCTGTGACGTCCTTGCCCGAGTCGCACCTGCCGCGCACCAGGTCGCGCAGTTCGAAGTCGACCTTGCTCAACGGCTCACCGAAACCGAGAGCCCAGTGGCTGCTCTGGAGCCTCGAGTGGAGCCGCGCGTCTACGAGCATGACGGCTTCGTGGTCACGCTCTGGACCTACTACGAACCACTGTCACCTCGAGAGGTCTCACCAGCCGATTACGCCAACGCGCTCGAGCGGCTGCATGCCGGCATGCGGAAGCTCGATGTCACGACGCCGCACTTCACGGATCGAGTCGCGGAGGCCCAACAGCTCGTTGTGAGCCGCGACCTCACTCCGGCGCTCGCCGACTCAGACAGGGAGCTTCTCAGCCACACGTTGCGAAGCCTGAGACGAGCGAGCAGCGACCGCGGCGCTGAGGAGCAGCTGCTGCACGGCGAGCCGCATCCGGGCAACGTGCTCCGCACGAAGAACGGGCCACTGTTCATCGACCTCGAAACCTGTTGTCGTGGTCCAGTCGAATTCGACCTCGCCCATGTGCCCCAAGAGGTCAGCGAGCGCTATCCGAACGTTGACCAAGAACTGCTCCGCGAGTGCCGACTCCTCGTTCTTGCGATGGTCGCAGCGTGGCGCTGGGATCCAGGCGACCAGTTCCCGAACGGACAACGAGCTGCGCGAGAACTCCTCAATGCCCTTCGCCAGGGTCCACCGTACCCGGCGCTCGACGCCATCATGCGCGCCGATTAGGTGCCGAGCGTCATAACGTGCCAAGGTCGCCCCGCCGCGCGCGGTTTCGCACTATGGCCTAGGCTCGGTTGCACGCGACCCGAGGAGACGGCGATGACCATGACAGCCGAGACAGTGTCCCTTCCGAGACTCGCTCTGATCGGTGGGCAGTGGGTGGAAGGCAGCGCCGGCACCTTCGAGGTGCGCTCGCCTTATTCCGGCGAGCTGGTGAACGAGGTCGCGAGGTGCTCGCCGGCTGACGTTGACCTGGCGGTGGCGGCCGCGAAGGCCGCGCAGCCGGCCTGGGCCGCGACCCCCGTGATCGAACGGGTCAAGGTCCTGCGCCGCATCAACGCGCTGTTCGTCGAGCGGGCCGAGCCCATCGCCCGCGTGCTTGTGCAGGAGATCGCCAAGACGATCACCGACAGCCGCGAGGAGGTCCACGAGTACGCCGCGCCGGCATGGCACAAGGCCGGCGAAGAGGTGCTCCGTCACCGCGGCCTGTCGTTCCCGTCCACACAGGAGCAGACGAACAACAAGCGTCTGGTGCTGACGCACAGGCCGCTCGGCGTGGTCGGCGCGATCACCCCCTACAACTTCCCCACCGACATCTCCTCGATCGCGCTCGCCCACATCGTGGGCGCCGGCAACACGGTCGTGTGGAAGCCCTCGGAGTTCGCGCCGACCGCCTGCGCGATGGTCGCCGAGCTGTTCACCGAGGCCGGCCTGCCGGACGGCGTGATCAACGTGGTCCAAGGTTTCGGCGACGTCGGCGCGGCGATCGTCGAGCACGCCGACGTGAAGGGGATCTTCTTCACGGGGTCGACGGCAACGGGACAGAAGATCGCCGTCAAGGCGGCGCTCAAGCCCCAGCTGCTGGAGCTCGGCGGCGACGGGCCGTTCATCATCCTGCCCGACGCCGACATCGACGCGGCGGTCGAGGGCGCGATGAACGGTTGTTTCTACTACGGCGGCCAGGTGTGTACGTCGGCCGAGCGCCTGATCGTCCACGAGGCCGTGCACGACGAGTTCGTCGACAAACTGAAGGCGCGCGCCGCCAAGCTGCGGATCGGCGATCCGGCGCTGGAAGACACCGAGATGGGTCCTTTGTGTAACGCGGGCACGCTCAAGCGGGTGGTCGACCATGTGGAGAACGCGCGCTCGCTCGGCGCCGACATCGAACAGTTCGGCCCGCAGGAAGACCTGTTCTACCCGGCGACCGTGCTGACGGGCGTGACCCAGGACATGGTCATCGCGCAGCAGGAGACGTTCGGCCCGGTCGCGCCCGTGATCAAGGTGGGCTCCACTGCCGAGGCAATCGCGATCGCGAACTCGAGCGAGCTCGGGTTGATCGCGTCGCTGTGGACTCGAGATCTTGCGAGCGCGTGGCGGGTCGGTGAGGCCCTCCAGCACGGCTCCGTGAACATCAACGAGACAAGCAACTACTGGGATCAACTCGCGCCGTTCGGCGGCGCAGGCAACAGCGGGGTGGGCCGGGAGCTCTCCCAATGGTTCCTCGAGGCGTTCACCGAACGCAAGCTGCTCGTGTTCGACCTGGGCGACGAGGAGCACCACGACCGTCGCGCCGAAGGCGGCTGGTAAGGAACCGGCTCGGTTCTTGACGGGCTCTTAGACTCCGCCTGTGCCCGAGACTCACGAAACCGTCAACTTCGACCGTGCGGCGGAGTTCTATGACTCGACGCGCGACGTCGGCGATGCGGCGCTCGCAGACACGATCGAGTATCTCGCGACCTCGCTCGCGGGCCGCGGGCGTGTGCTGGAGATCGGGGTCGGCACCGGCGTGCTCGCGCTCCCACTCGCGGCGCGCGGGCTCGACGTCGACGGGATCGATGTGTCGACGGCGATGCTCGCGAAGCTCCGGCAGAAGGAGTCCGTCGACGGGCACGTGCGGGTGGTGGAGGCCGACGCGCGCCGGCTGCCGTTCCGGGATAGCTCGTTCGCCGGCGCGTATCTGCGCCACGTCTTCCATCTGATCCCGTCCTGGGAGCTGGCCGTCGCTGAGCTCTGCCGCGTCGTCGGCGATGGCGTGGTGCTGGTCGACGCGGGCCGCAACTCGCCGGTGTTCGCCGAGCTCTGGCGTTCGATGTCGCCGGCGCTCGGGCCCGAAGCGGACCCGCCGGGGTTCGTCATCCCTCGCGACGGTCAGCAGGCGCTCGACGACGCGTTCGCTCGGTCGGGCGCGACGCCCGAGGGGACGACGGTGTTCTCGTATCCAGAGACCGAGACGGTGGCCGACATCCTCGAGCAGATCGAACGCCGTTCGCCGTCGTTCACATGGTCCGTGTCCGATGCGGCGTTGTCGGCCGCGATCGAGGCCGCGCGTTCGTGGACGCTGGAACGATATGGGCGGCTCGACGTGCCTCTCCAGGATCGATTCGAGATCCGCTGGCATCGGTACAGCCTGAGGTCGTAAGCCCGCGTGTGAGTCGGCGCTGAGCCAACCCGGCGCGAGTTAGCTAGTCATGACCGACAGAGGCGAGGGCGGATCGATCGTGCCAGGCGCTTGCGACCCACCTGCGTGATCCAGGCAGGAAGAGGCCGACGAGGATGACGAAACCCAGCACGAGGTAGAACGACGCGGCGGGTGCCGAGATCGGGAAGATGCGAGCTGCCGCCCACAGCCAGAAGCCGCCGACCGCGACGCCGAGGACGTATCCCCACACCTTCCCTTTCCACAACCACCAGCCAGCCAGGCCAGTGACGATCGTCTGGATCAAGTCTCGTACGAACCACCGGTTCGCGAAACCGAGCGGACGAAGGAACCACGCCCAGCTCAGGACTTCGATGCCTGCGAGGAACAGGAACAAGCCCGCTTCGACCGTCAGGTACCGAGGTTTCTCGACCTTCATGGCTAGCGACAAGGCGTGTACGGCAGATCGAACAGGTCGTCGGTCTTGCGGATCGAGTTGAAGTCGAACGCCGGCGAGTTGGACTGCGGGCAGAACGCGGCCGGCGCCGACTCGTACTCGACGTCGAACACCGCTTTGCCGTACTGGATCGGCCAGGCCTGCATGGCCCCGCACTCGTCGTACTGCCAGCACTCCTCCTCGATCCCGAAGTCGAAGTAGGGCTGCAGCGCCGCGGCCTGATCCCGGTCGTTCTTCAGCCCGACCGACAGCCCTTGCCGGTGGGCGAGGTTCGCCAACGCCGCGTTGTATCTGAGCTGTGCGCCCGCGCTGATCGAGAGCCCCGAGTGGCTCTGATAGGCGTCGACGTCATCGAACTCGATCGCGTCCACGCCGATCAGCTTCGCCTCCTTCACCCTGGCCTGCATCTCCTCCAACAGGAACTGACGGGTGGTCTGCAGCTTGCCCGTGTTGGGGTTGATCCCCTTCATGTCGGTGTTGATGTTCAGCCAGTATTCGTCGGGGAAGTTGCTGAGCGGGTTCCCGAATAGGCACCCGTCACAGCTTTGATCGAACGCCTGCATCTCCGGGAAGTCGGGACGCCAGGTCTCGGCCGTGCCAGCATCGATGTAGCCGATGACCCTCGCTCCGCGCACATGTAACGCTTGGACGGCGGCGTAGTTCAGGACCGAGTAGTCCTGCGGTGAGTAGCACTTGCCGTCCTGCAAGATGTCGATGTCGAAGACCGACGGGTGCAACCGTCCGTCCGGTCGCGAACGATGTGCCGGTCACGCCGATGTTGACGAACCCCGTGCTCTTGTACCGACATCCGCCCTTCGCGGCAGGCGACCCCTGCAGCTGGTATTGCCACCGGGCCTTGACGGAGGGCTTCCAGCAATGCCCGGCCGACTGGTTGCAGGGCACAGGCGTCGGCATCGAGACGGAGGTCGTACCAACACCCGCGGCCGGCACCGCCGACAGGAACAGGCCCGAGAACGCGAGCGAGATCGATAGGACGAGGAATGGGACACGCAGCGCACGAGCCTTCATCTCTGCCTCCCTACGTATACGGCCGGGATAGCCGGGGGATACCCAAAGGCCGGGCCACCATTCAAGTACGAAGCGATAGGTCGGCGCAAGCGCGGCGGTGAGTGGCCAGTGTGCCGTGCCGCCGATCTGGTGGTACGGCAGATCGATCGCCACAACGATGGAGGCTGACGCGGCAAGGCAGGCGTCGCCGCGCGATCTGCGCCTGGAGGGCGTTGAGATGGATGACAGAACCGTCATGTGGAGGGCCACTCCCTCGGCTTCCCAGTTATCGAAAGGATGACTATGGTTCTCTCGAGGGGGACTCTCGTGGCTTCTACCCCGCAAGGTGTACACCGCGACTCTGCCGTCGGTCGCGTGCTCCTGATCGACGACGAGCAGCGGATCTTGAACTTCGTCCGTCGCGGGCTCGAGGCCGAGGGCCTGGACGTCGACGAGGCACGCTCTGGCCAGGAGGGCCTCAGCCTGGCGCTCGCCCATCGCTACGACCTCGTGATCCTGGATCTCGTGATGCCTGGCATCGACGGACACGAGGTGCTGCGGCGCCTCCTCGAGCGCCGTCCCGAACAACAGGTTCTCGTCCTGTCGACCCTGAACGACACCGCCTCGAAGGTGCGATGCCTCGAGGGCGGTGCGGAGGACTACATCTCCAAGCCGTTCTCGCTGGAGGAGCTCCTTGCCCGGGTCGGAGCGCGACTGCGCACCGCGCAGCGTTCGAACGAGACGCACCTCGTTGCCCGCGGGTTGGCGCTGGACGTGATCCGCCGGCAGGCCGACATCGGCGCAAGCCCGGTACCGCTGGCCGATCGGGAGTTCCTGCTGCTGCGGGAGCTGATGCGTAACGCGGGACGCACCGTGTCGAAGGAGCGGCTGCTGTCGTCCGTATGGGGGTATCACTTCGATCCGGGATCCAACGTGGTCGACGTCTACGTCCGTCGCCTTCGGGCCAAGCTCGGCGCCGAGACGATCGTGACCGATCGAGGAGTGGGGTATCGCGTCGATGCGCCGTGAGCACTTGGATCGGTCGAACCGCGCGCGGTGGATCGACGTCGCGTGGGTCCTGTTCACCCTCGCGAACCTCGCCGCGATGCTCCTCGTACCCGACTGGGAAACGATCCCGTTCCATTTCATCTGGGTGAGCCTGACGATCCTCTACGGTTTCCGCGTCTGGCGGACCCGTCCGACCGTGGTGATCCTCGCGCTGGTGATGGTGTCGACCGGCGCGCTCATCTACGAGGACGTCGTCCGGGGCGGCCAGCAGCTCGGCGAGCTCACCGAGGTGCCGCTCATGGCAGCGATGTTCGCGGCGATGGTGTGGCACGCGCGGCGCCGGTTGACGGCGACCGCGGAGACCGAGCGCGTGTCGATGGACAACGTGCGCCTACTCGAGCGTGAGCGCCGTTTCGTGCAGGATGCCTCCCATGAGCTCCGCACGCCGATCACGGTCGCGCTCGGTCATGCGGAGCTGATCGAACGCCAGGCGGGCGATCCGACGATCGTGGAAGACGCCGCGGTGATCACCGACGAGCTGATGCGGCTGCGCCGACTCGTCGATCGACTCTTGCTCCTGGCGAGCTCGGCGGACCTCGAGCTGCCGCACAGGGTGCCGGTCGGCATCCAGCAGCTGGTCGTCGATGCCGTGCATCGGTGGACGGCGACGCCGCGGCAGTGGGTCCTGGGCTCCACCGAGGAGGAGGTGGTGCTCGCCGACGCCGACCGGCTCGCGGTCGCTCTCGACGCCGTGATCGAGAACGCGGTGCAGCACACCGTGCAGACGGACACGATCGAACTCGGCGTCCAACGGCGAGGGGACGAGGCGGTTATCTGGATCCGCGACACGGGCTCGGGGATCGCTGCCGCCGACCTGGATCGGATCTTCGATCGGTTCGCTCGGTCCGACCCCGGTCGAAGCCGACACACCGGCGGGTTCGGGCTGGGTTTGCCGATCGTGCAAGCGATCGTCGTCGGACACGGGGGTTCGGTCGACGTCGAAAGCGTCGAGGGCGCCTGGACCCGGTTCGAGATCGCGCTGCCGGTCGTCCGACAACCCGACACGGTCGTGCTCGACGACCTTGCGATGGCGGACGGAGATGCTCGTGATCCCGTCGGTTGACCCGATCGTGGTGGGCGCGGCGGTGACCGGCCTCGTGTACGCGACCGCAGACCAACGCGTTCGTCGTGCGCGCGGACGTCGCGCCCCGCGCGCGAGGCGGACGGCGTTCTTCGCCGGGCTGGTGGTCGTCCTGCTCGCACTGACGGGGCCGATCGATGCCTCGGTGGAGACCTCATTCTCGATGCACATGGTCCAGCACCTGCTGCTCACGCTGGTGGCGGCACCGCTGCTCCTGCTCGGAGCGCCGCTGACGCTCGCCCTGGCCGCGTGGCCCAGGGGCTCTCGTCGATCGTTCGCCGCTGTGCTGCACAGCGGCCCGGCGCGGCTCGTCGCGAACCCGCTGCTTGCCTGGGCGTTGTTCTTCGCGGTGCTGTGGATGGCCCACCTCACCGGACTGTACGAGGCCGCGTTACGCAGCGACGGCGTGCACGCCGTCGAGCACGTGGTGTTCCTCGCCACCGCGCTGGTCTTCTGGGCTCCGATCGTTCGCGCGGACCCGTCGCCGTCGGTGCTGTCGTATCCGGCGAAGATCCTGTACCTGTTCGTGGCGATGCCGGCGATGGCGCTGCTCGGGCTCACGATCGTGAGCACGCGGCACGTGCTGTATCCGACCTACGCGCTCGCGGAGGGCGCGGGCAGGGCGCTCGCCGATCAGCGGGCGGCCGGCGCGATCATGTGGGCTGGCACGATGGTCCTGATCGTGCCGGCGCTCGGCGTGGTGCTATGGGAGTGGATGGCGGCGGATGAACGCGAGGGTCGCAGGATCGATGCGCGGCTCGCGCGCACTGCGGTGATCGAACCGATCGAGGGGAGCGCCGGATGAGTGGCAAGGATCGATGCCTGCGCTGCGGGGGACCGGTGGCCGAGAGCGCGGCCATCTGCTCGCGCTGCAACCCCGCAGGATTGCCGGGCCCGAGTCCGACTCAGTATCACGCCACGGTGTTCCTCGTCGTGATCCTGAGCATGGTGCTGGCCGTCGCGGTGTTGATCGCCCGCGGGTAGGGCGTCAGTGCCGCGCGCCTGCGTGTGAGCGAGCGACGTCGCGGAGCCATCCTGCGGCGCACAGCACGAACCCGACGGCCCCGGGGATCAGGATCCACGGACTGACGATCAGCCCGAGCCCGATGATCACGGCGGAGATCGCGAAGCCGAGCGGCCAGATCGTCGGCGCGATATGGAGTTCCGGCTCCTCCTGGTCGGGCTCGCGCGGCCTCCTGCCGAGCTACGTGGCGAGCGACGAGCGCCAGGAACCAGAAGGTGACGGAGGCGACCAGGAGCAGCGTCGTGCCGGCGGGCTCGTGGCTGGTGAGACCGTAGACCGCACCCGCGACCAACAGGAAGCTCCCGAGCCACATGCAGATGCGGGACAGCGAGCTCACGCGATCACCTCGGGGTCAGCACGTAGAAGACGGTGAACAGGCACAACCAGACGACGTCGACGAAGTCCCAGTAGATGGCGCCCGCGGCGAGCGAGTCGTGGTGGGTGGAGGACAGCCGTCCTCTTCGGGCCTGCCCGAACACGAGCGCGAGGAACACGACGCCGCCGATCACGTGCGCCATATGGATCCCGGTCATCACGTAGAACAGCGTGCCGAAGACTCCGTCCTTCAGCCCGAACCCCAGCTGGGAGTAGTCATACAGCTGCAGCAACAGGAAGCAGATCCCCAGCGCGATCGTGATGCCGAGCCACATCGTGGACCGGCCTCCGTCGCCGCCGCGGATCGATCGCAGCGACAGCTGCACGGTGATGCTGCTGATGATCAGGACGATGGTCAGGATCGTGGCGATGTCGATCTTCAGGTGCGGCGTACCCGGGGGAGGCCACTCGAGCGCGTTGGCCTTGATCGTGAAATAGCCACCGAAGAACGCGGCGAAGAACATCGCCTCCGACGCCACGAACAGCACCATCCCCAGCACGGGGCCGCTCATCTCCGGGCGAGTGCGGCGCGTCGTTGCGGTGACGTCGCTCATGCGGGCGGCTCCTTTCTGGCCATACGGAGGTCATACACCGGGCGATCCGAGTGGATCGGCGGGACCGCATCGAAGTTGTGTGCGGGTGGCGGCGAGCTGGTCGCCCACTCCAGGGTGTTCCCGCCCCAGGGATCGTCCGGAGCGGTGCGTGGCTTGCGCAACGTCAGAAAGACGTTGATGAAGAACAGCAGCATCGCGACCGAGATCACGAACGCGCCGACCGTGGCGAGCAGGTTCAGGAAGCTCCAGCCGAGATCGGGCGGGTAGTCGGCGATGCGACGCGGCATCCCGCGCAGCCCGAGGATGTGCATCGGGAAGAAGGTCAGGTTGAACCCCACCAGCTGCAGCCAGAACTGCCAGATGCCGAGCCGCCTCGACAGCATCCGCCCGGTCATCTTCGGGAACCAATAGAACAGCCCCGCAAACACGCCGAACAGGGTGCCGCCGAACAAGACGTAGTGCAGATGCGCCACAACCCAGTACGTGTCGTGGATCGCGAAGTCCATCGCCGGCGAGGCGGCCCAGACGCCGTCGATCCCGCCGATCAGGAACATCGCGATGAAGCCGAGCGCGAACAGCATCGGCGGCTCGAAGCGCAGCCGCCCCCGCCACAGGGTGGCGAGCCAGATGAAGAACAGAACGCCGGTCGGGATCGAGATCATCTCGGTCGTGATACTGAAGAACGGCAGCTCCACGGCGCCGGTGGCAAACATGTGGTGGGCCCACACGCTGAACGACAGGGCGGTGATCAACAGGAACGACAGCACCACGCCCCGGTAGCTGAAGATCGGGCGTCCGGAGAACACCGAGACGATCTCCGTGACGATCCCCCAGGCGCCGAGGATCAGCATGTACACCTCGGGATGCCCGAAGAACCAGAAGACGTGCTGCCACAGGATGACGACCCCGCCACGGCTCGGGTCGAAGAACACCGTGCCCAGCTGCCGGTCCGCGAACACCATGAGCAGGCCCGCCGTGAGCACGGGTGCAGCAAGCACCACGAGGAGCGACGTCGCCAGGATGCTCCACGTGAACACCGGCATCCGCATCATCGTCATCCCGGGCGTGCGCATCCGCAGGATCGTCACGATGAAGTTGATGCCGCCGAGGATCGACGCGGTCCCGACGATCATCAGGCCGATCAGCCATAGGTCCTCGCCGGTCCCCAGCTGCTCGGACAACGGTGCATAGCACGTCCATCCGCACGCGGCGGCGCCGCCCTGGGCGATGAACCCCGACAGGATCGTCAGCCCGCCGACGGGCAGCAGCCAGAACGACAGGGCGTTGATCCGCGGGAATGCCATGTCGAGCGCGCCGATCTGCAGCGGCACGAAGTAGTTCCCGAAGCCGGCGAGCAGCGGGAAGATCACGAGGAAGATCATCAATGTGCCGTGCAGCGTGAACAGCTGGTTGTAGGCGTGCGGCGCGAAGATCTGCGTGCCGGGTCGTGCGAGCTCGGTGCGCATCAGCAGAGCGAAGACACCGGCGATCACGAAGAACGCGAAGCTGTTGACCAGGTAGAGGATCCCGATCTTCTTGTGGTCCGTCGTGGTGAGCCACGTCTTCCACCCGCGCTCCGGCTCGGGCGCCAGGTCGGCGGCGGGGGCCTCGGTTATCGCCATCGCTGATCCTTCGTGGTCATGACGGGGGCGCGACGATGAAGGCGCCCGACATCGCGGGGCCGTGCACATCGCACTGGAAGTAGTAGTGGCCGGGCGGCAACCCTTGGACATCGACTGTCTCGCTCGACACACCGGTGATCTTTGGCGCCTTGAAGTAGGTCTGTTCCTCGAAGAAGGAGTCATAGATCGAGAAGTTGTGGTCGATCCCCTGATCCTGGTTGTCGATGCTCACGGTGAACGCCGTGTTCGCGGGGACCGCCAGGCAGTACTGGTTCCACGAGATGTCGTGTGCGATGAGCGACAGGTCGGTGCCGGTCGGGTCGCAGGTGACGCTCTTCGCTTCCTTGCGCTGCTCCAGGATCCAGGCTTGGTAATCGACTGCCGACACGACCTGCACCTCGAACGTCATCTTGGAATGCCAGAGGCCGCAGAACTCGGCGCATTGGGCAGGGAACGTGCCGAGCTTCGTTGGCGTGAACTGGAACGTGGTCGTGCGACCGGGGATCGCGTCGCGCTTGAACAACAGGTCGGGGACGAAGAAGGAATGGATCACGTCGCGCGACGTGAGCTCGATCTCCACCGGCGCGCCGACGGGAAGCTCCATGACCGCGGGTGTCTGGGGCCTGTCCTCGGAGGCCGTCTGACCGGACACGAAGATGCCTTCACTCAGGTAGAGGAAGGTCCATTCCCATTGGAAGCCCTCCACTTTGATGTGCACTTGCGGCGCTGTTTGCTCCTGCAGCTTCATCAGCGTCTGCTCGCCGAACGGGAAGAGCACCGCGACGATCACAGCGGGGATCGTGAAGAACACCACCAATGATCGGTTGCCCCCGACCGACTGTGCGGCGACCGAGTCGTCGCGCTTGCGGTAGCGCACGATGCACCAGATCAGCAGCCCCTCCACAGCGAGGAACACCGGCAGGGCCAGCGCCATGATCACGAGGTACAGCTGATGGACGTCCTTGCTTGCGGGTGAGATGCCTTGTTTCGCACAGCCCGCCAAGAGCAATGCTGCCAGTCCGGCGACGGACCGGACGACGCGGGACCGCCTGGCGCGAATCGATCGCACCTTCTTCGTCAGGTCACGGTGAATTCGGTGACCATGCCCTTCGAGGCATGGGGCGGCCCATCGTCGCCGCCGCTTTGGGTCCCGGTCTGCCAGCAGGCGAACGCATAGGTGCCGGGCGGCAGGTTCAGGCTCACCAGGATGCCGGCGCCGGTATCGACCGCCCCGAAGTCGCCGCCGATGTGCAACCAGTTGTCCTCGTCATCGGCGCCGTTGGTCTTCGCGCCGTCGATGACATCTTGGGCCGTCGTCCCTTCCGGCAAGGCGATCGGGATCATCTCGTGGGTGATCGGGAAGGACTCCTGGTTCTGGAACAGGAAGGTATTGATCCCCGAGGTCACGCTGGTCGGCACGCTGTTGTACTTGAAATTCTGCACGAAGATCGTGGCGGTCAGTGCCGTCCCGGAGCCGCCCGAGCTCGAATCGCTGGAACACGAAGTGACCACTGAGGCCACCAGGAATACGCCGAACAACGTCGCGGTGAACTTCCAACCGCGGTGGACCGAGCCCGCCATGGTTCCCCCCTATCGGGTTGCACGCCGACCGTTCAGCCGAGGATCGAACGATGCGGTGTATATGCCCTGGGGTGCAAGATTGATGACAAGACTGTCACCGGGGGCCTCTCGGCGGGCCTGTGTTCCATGTCATCCCTGTCATGAAGAACGGCCTCTGGGTCAGATCGTTCGACGACGGCCGACATCGATGTGGACTTACCGTCGAACCGTGACGACGCCGGCGTCCCCGGTGAGGTGAAGCGTCTCTCCTCCGAGCGGCGCCCCGTTGATCGTCGCGCCGGACGCCGCCGGCTTGACCATGAGCGATCGAAGACCGGTGGCCACGACGACATGGATCAAGCCTGGCTCGGCATACCCTGTGGGCGTGAGCCCTCCGTAGTAGAACGCCAGTATCCGGTCGGCGGACCATCCACGCTTGGCCTTGCCATACGCGCCCCACTGCACCATGCCGACGCCGTGACCCCAGCCTCTCCCGACTGCCGTCGCGCCGTGAGGACCTGAGGAGAGGTTGTACCAGTCCGACGGGATCGTCGTTGGCAATCCGTCCGTGGGATACCGCGCAGGCATCAAGCACGATGCCCACGTGTTCACCGTGTTTCGAAACGTCCCCGCGTCGATCGATCTCGACGTGTCAGGGCCTGTGATGTTCACACTCGAGCGCACGCGCCTGATCGACGAGATGCTTGCTCCGTTTGGCCAGAGCCCGCCGGCCGACAGGAACGTCGCGACATCGTCGAACGGCAGCGCCACCCGCCAATGCGAGGTGGGCGAAGCGCCGTCGTCGCGCTCGGGGACGGGACGCAGGTACGGAAGAGGGCTGCTCCCGAACACCTGGTCGTTTCCGTAGGTGTGTCCGTTGGAGGTGGAGAAGTAGACGGTGTCCGCGGGCCGGTCGCCGTAGACGAGCACCTGACCTCGGGTGTGCCGAACCGCCGCGTCCCATCGCCGGATGCCCGGCGTGGGCGGCACGGAGATGCCGCCATAGACCTGGCAATCGGTTGTCGCGCAGATCGGCCGCTGCAGCGCCGCTCCCTCCTGGCCCGTCCAGCCGATGTGGGCCAGGGCGTAGCTCCGCGCAGCGATCGCTTGCGCCTCGAGCGCTGCAGCAGGCCACGTCGGTGGCACCTCGGCGATCCCCTCGAGATAGCGCTCGAAGGGCAGCGTGACCGTGACCGCCAAGGTGCCGTCGTCTGCGCTTCGCACCGACAACGTGCCGGGGTAACGCGCCTGCAGTGTCGCGCGATGCGCATGCTTGCATCTCGATGGGCTCTTCGGAAACGTGGCGCGCACCAGGAACGAGCCATCCCGCTCGGGCCTCAGCAGCACTCGGCTGCTTGAGAACTCCGGGGTGTTCGGCGTCGCCGCGACCGAGCTCGGCGCGGCTGGAGTTCCGCTCTGAACCGGCGCCGCGCCAGACTCGGTCACCGTCGTACACGCAGCTGACAGCACGAGGACCGCGATGGATGCAGACGCGTAGCGACAGATCACGCTGGCTCAATAAGCTTGCCGCTTCTTGACAGGTTTGGGTCGGTGCATCCGGCAAGGTTGAAACAGCAGGGGCGTCGCTTCCCGCTCTGCATCTTCGAGATGCTCACCTCGACCCGTCGTTTGCGCGTATCGGGGTTGTTGGTTGCGTTGACCCAGCGAACCCATTCCCAGCGGGCCATCGACGTGATGTCTCCCCACAGCTGTTGGATGTTCTGAGGGGCAGCTGCCAGGGCTGACTCGAGATCCTGTGGCACGTTCGGTTCCGGCCAGTCTTTGAGTGGCTCGATCTCGAGCGTCGCGGTGTCGCCTTCGCCCAGAGCAGCTGTTCGTTGCAGCTTTCGATCGATCCTCATCCAGTGGCCAGAACGGCCGTCTGGTTCCAGCACCGTCTGGAACCGATGGCCCTCGATCGTTCCTTGTACTGCCACCTGCCCACGCGACGGCAGTTTCCTGCTCGCGGTCTCAGGCAAGCGCAGAACCGTCGACGTGTTGATCGTGGACACCGTGGCGTCGAAACGAACCTTTGGCGCCTCTCTGCGCTGACCCATAGCACCCATATTTGCAGCCCTACGACCGCGACCTCAAGGCCCGGTCGCCTCGCGGTCGACGATCGCGAGCTGGTCCGCGACGCCCACCCGTGCCGCGGGGATCGAAGCGTCGCGTGCACGCAGCTTCCGAAGGGACGCCGCCTTCGACCCACCGGTCGCGAGCCAGAGGATCGACCTCGCCTCGTCCAGGACGGCGAACGTCATCGTCATCCGTCGCCGTCCCTGATACGGGCCGGTGATCGCGATGTCGCGATCGCGTACGTCGGTCACCGGATCGCCCGGCACGAGCGACGCCGTGTGCCCGTCGTCCCCGAGTCCGAGATGGATCAGATCGAACCGGGCGGGCAGCCCCGCCCCGTACGTCGCCGCCCGTGCTGCGAGCTCCTCGTCGTCTCCTTCATCGAGGCCGTCGACCGGCATCTCGTGGATCCGGACCTCCGCCGGGAGTGAGGCGATCAGGCGGGTGAGCCCTCGATCCTCGTGCTCGCGGGGGGCGATCCGTTCGTCCACCTGCCAGACGCCGAGCTCGTGCCACGGCACGTCCTCGTCGGCCAGCGCGGCGAACATCGCCCACGGCGTGCGCCCGCCCGACACGGCGATCGCGCACGTGCCGCGCTCCGCAACCGCCTCGCGTGCCGCCGCCGCGATCGTCGCAGCGCCCCGCCGAGCGGCGGCCGCCGCATCGTCCAGGACCTCGACGCGCACCTCGACGTCCGCGGGGTGCTCCGTCACGATGACTTCTCCTGGTGTCCGCCGAACTCCGCGCGCATCGCAGACAGCACGCGGTTCGCGAAGTCGTCCTCCCCGCGTGAGGAGAACCTCGACGCGAGCGCCGCGGTGAGCACCGGCGTCGGCACGCCCTCCTCGATGCCGGCGATCGCGGTCCATCGGCCCTCACCCGAATCGCTCACGCGACCCTCGAACCCCTCGAGCGACGGCGCCTCGTGCAGGGCCGCCGCCGTCAGGTCCAGCAGCCACGAGCTCACCACACTCCCGCGCCGCCACACCTCGGCCACCTCGGCGACGTCGATCGAGAATCGGTATCGCTCCGGATGCTCCAACGGCGTCGTCTCTGCGTCGGCGTCGCGCTCCTGCAGCCCCGCACCCGCGTTGGACAGCACGTTGAGGCCCTCTGCGTAGGCGGCCATCAGCCCGTACTCGATCCCGTTGTGCACCATCTTCACGAAATGCCCCGTCCCGACGGGACCGCAGTGCAAGTACCCGTACTCGACGGGCGCGGGGTCGCCGACGCGCCCGCGCGTCCGCTCGGCGGTCTCGACGCCGGGGGAGAGCGACCGGAAGATCGGCTCCAGCCGCGCGAAGACGTCGTCGTCGGCCCCGACCATCAGACAGAACCCGCGCTCGAGCCCGAATACGCCGCCCGACACGCCGACGTCGACGTACGCGATCCCGTGAGGCTCGAGCGCGGCCGCGCGCGACAGGTCGTCGACGTAGTGGGTGTTCCCGCCGTCGATCACGGCGTCGCCGGGCTCCAGCAACGACGCCACCTCGGTCAGCGCGCGCTCGGTGATCTCGCCCGCCGGCAGCATCAGCCACACGTTCCTCGGCGCCGGCAGAGCGGCGACGAGCGCAGCCAGCGAATCCGCCGGGGTCGCTCCCTCGTCGGCCAACGCCTCGACCGCCTCGGGCGCCACGTCGTAGACGACGCACGATGGCCGTCGCGCTGTAGCCGCCGCACGAGGTTCGAGCCCATCCGTCCGAGTCCGACCATCCCGAGGTGCGTGGGGCGATCCGTGGTCATGCAGGCTCCTTCGAGGTCGTTCTTCCCATCGTAGGTCGTCCGCGTTCGGGGGACCCGCCGGTAGCCTGGACCCATGAGCGCCATGACGGGACGGCAGCGAGACGGCGTCTCCGATGCCCTGGTGCTGTTCGGGATCACCGGCGACCTCGCCTACCAGAAGATCCTGCCCGCGCTGCAGGCGATGGTGCAGCGGAAGAACCTCACGGGACCCGTCGTCGGCGTGGCGCGATCGGGTTGGACCCGCGAGAAGCTGCTCGATCGGATGGGGCAGAGCCTCGAGGAACACGGCGGCGTCGACCGGGCCGCGTTCGAGCGGTTCAAAGAGATGTTCGAATACGTCGACGGCGACTACCTGGACCCAGAGACGTTCAGGCGGCTGCGCGAGGCGCTCGGGGACGCGGAGCGGCCGTTGTTCTATCTGGCGATCCCGCCGTCGCTCTTCGAGCCCGTGATCACGCATCTCGAGGGATCGGGGTGCGCCTCGAACGCGCGCGTCGTGATCGAGAAGCCGTTCGGCCGCGACCTTGCGAGCGCGCGAGAGCTGAACACCGTGTTGCGCCGCACGTTCCCGGAGGATGCGATCTTCCGGATCGACCACTTCCTCGGGAAGGAACCGGTGCAGAACCTGGCGTACTTCCGGTTCGCGAACGCGTTCCTGGAGCCGTTGTGGAACCGCAACTTCGTCGACAGCGTGCAGATCACGATGGCCGAGGACTTCGGCGTGGTCGATCGCGGCGCGTTCTACGACGGGGTGGGCGCGATCCGCGATGTGGTGCAGAACCACCTGCTGCAGGTGCTCGCCCTCGTGGCGATGGAGCCTCCGAGCGGGTTCGACCGCGACGTGTTCCTCACCGAGCGCGTGCGGTTGCTGCAGGCGATCGCGCCGATCGCGCCCGAGGACGTCGTGCGGGGCCAGTACGAGGGTTATCGCGAGGCGAAGGGTGTGGCGCCCGGCTCGACCGTCGAGACGTACGTTGCGCTGCGGCTGCGCGTCGAGACGTGGCGGTGGGCCGGCGTGCCGTTCTACATCCGGACGGGCAAACGGATGGCCGCCACCGCCTCCGAGGTGTTGGTCGAGCTCAAGCGGCCGCCGCGCGAGGTGTTCAACGAGCCGCTGGCGGCACACCCGAACCACGTCGTGTTCCGGCTGGGACCTGACGTGCGGATCTCGCTCGGCGCCCGGACGAAGATCCCGGGCGATCGGATGATCGGTGAGGAGGTCGAGCTGGTCGCGACGCACGCGGCGGTCGAGGAGATGACGCCCTACGAGCGGCTCCTGACCGACGCGATGGAGGGCGACGCTGAGCTGTTCAGCCGCCAAGACGTGATCGAGCGGTCCTGGGAGATCGTGGACCCGATCCTCGACGATGCGACGCCGATCCTTCCGTATGCGGCGGGGTCGTGGGGACCCTCCGAGGCCGACCGCCTGATCAAGGATGACGGCGGTTGGCACAACCCCGATCCGTAGCCCGACCGGAACCAAGGATGCGCGAGGCGCTCGAGATGTCTAGATGACTACGGGGCCTGACACTACGCCCCGGCATCCGGCTCGGCAGGCAGACCTACTCAACTTCCGGTATCGGCCCATCGCCTGACACGCACATCGGGCGATGTCGTGACCTGCACAAGCCGTCGATGCCTCTCGGGACGAGACAGCCCGAGGTGGTCAGATGCGAGCCAAGTTGTTCGAGTGGAAGCACCGCCTGGTGGATGAGTTGATGTACGTGGCGCACGTATCGCGGAAGAACGGGCAGCGGCTACGGCGATCGATCCAACACGTGGGCCGATCCCGGGCTTGACCATTAGCCGGCAACGCCGCCGCCGTCGACCGGCAACGCCGCCCCCGTGATGTAGGAGGATTCGTCGCTCGCCAAGAACAGCACCGCCCGCGCGATCTCGTCAGGCGTCGCCATCCGTTCGATCGCCCGGCCGCTCACCGCTTGCCGGACGTACTCGTCCCACGCGATGCCTTGGGCGCGGGCATCCTCATGCTCCATCGGGGTCTCGGTGTCGCCCGGGCACACCGCGTTCACCCGGATCCCCTGCGGGCCGTGATCGAGCGCCATCGCCTTCGTCATCACGACCATGCCTCCCTTCGCGGCGCAGTAGGCAACCGCTCTGGGACCGCCGACGAGCCCCCAGCCAGAGGCGCAGTTGATGATCGAGCCGGCACCCTGCTCGATCATGTGCGGCAGCGCGAACTTCGACATGAGGAACGTCCCCTTCAGGCTCGTGTCGACCTGGTCATCCCATTCGCTCTTCCGAGCACCCGATCGTGTCGTTGGCGACGTAGGTGCCGGCGTTGTTGAACAACACATCGAGCCGGCCGAACGCACCAGTCGTCAGGTCGACGGCGTTGCGACACTCGTCGGCCTTGCGCACGTCGGCCTGCACGAAGATGGCGTCGCCGTCGCCCGAACGGATCCGGTCAGCGATCGCCTCGCCGCGCTCAGTGTTGCGGCCGATGATGGCGACCTTCGCGCCCTCCTCGGCGAAGAGCTCGGCGGTGGCTTCGCCGATACCCGACGTCCCTCCGGTGATCAGCGTCGCGCGGTTCTCGAGCCGCATCGATCCTCCTTCTCGTGGGCGAGGCCGTCGCGCGTCGCGACTCCTCAGGGCACCAAGCCGAAGACCGTGCTCGGCGCTCCTGACCCGTGTCGGTTCCGCGGGCCTCCGATCACGATCCAGCCACCCCGTGTCGGCATCACGCCAAGGTTCGTCAGGTTCTCCAGCGTGAAGCGATGGCGTCGGAGCGTGAGGAACGTCTCGAGGTAGTTCGGGTCATCACCCGGATCGGGGCCGAACGTATCGGTGCCGAGCGCGCCGCGCTTCCCCAGCACTCCGTGGTCGATCAGCCACTTGACAGCGTGCTTCGAGAAGCCAGGCTGCCGGAAGCTCCCGGCGGCGCTCCCGCAGTTGTAGTAGGTGGGGACGGTCCGCCCGGTCTGCGGACCCCACCACGTGTCGCAGCCGGTCCACAGCAGCACGGCGGCGTCCGAGGGGAACGCGCCGTTCGCGGTTTGCCATGCCTTCAGGTCCGCGACGGTCACGTGGTAGTCGACGTCGGCAGCCACCTGTGCCCGGACGTCGACCACGACCGCCGGCAACACGAAGTCGCCCGCCGCGAGATCCTCCGCGCAGCGAGCTCCTACGTGGAAGTGGCACGGGGCGCTGTAGTGCGAGCCGGTGTGCTCGCCTTCCTTTACGTACTGGAGGTAGTAGCCATCCGCGGGCACGGTGAACGAGGTCGTCAGGGTGAACGCAGGATCGCCGGGGAACCCGGGGACCACCTTCGGGTCGTTCACGTGACTCAGGAACACGACCTTCGAGACGCCGGGAAGCGTCGTGCCTCCCCCGGCGGCTCCGGAGCTCGCGGCCGAACCCGCCAGGTACGCGACGGATGCGGTGAGTGCGAGCGCCACTGCGACGACGGACGTTCTACGAAACATCGGACCCTCCCTCGTTGGCCGAGAGGCCATCGTCCGCCGAGTGAGGCCGCCCGCGCAAACCCGAACATGCTTACTGGCGAGCTAGTAGGCCACCCAGTGATCACCCCGGTAGCGTCCTTCCTGGAACGAGGTGACCGTAAGGCTGAGCTCGTCGTCCGCCGTGTCTGCATCTCCGCCGGTCTCGATCGTCAAGGGGTAGCCCCACTCAGGGTCGTAGGTGACATGAACCCGACCCGCTCCGTGCCGCGCCACCAGCTCGTGGACCAACATGAACAGGTCATCCACCGTCTTGGCGGCGCCGGACTGCCTAGCCTCGTCGATCGGGATGATCCGGCCGTCCGCGGTCACCTGCGTCACTTGACCCCCGAACACCGTCACGGTGAACTCGAGGGGAGCGTCGAGAAGCACTGACGCTCAATCGTCATCCTGTACTGGGATCGAGGCGATTCGTACCAGCGCTCCTCGGCGCGCGCGATTGGCGACTTGAAGATGCGGGGTCCGAGGAATGTGCCGGCTATCAGTACCGTCACGATGGCGACAGCCGTCAGAGCCGGATGCTTCAGTTTGCCGCTCGCTGTCGTCATAGAGGGCGCACCCTGGTCATGGGGGAGATTATCGGTGGAGGAACCGCCAGGTGAAGATGATGGCGACCGAGCGCTGTCTCCCTCCGTTCAGGTTCGGTCGCACTGGTTTGTGCCATTAGGATCCAATAGCCGGGCTGGATCTCTCGAGCGACGCGACGGCCCCCAGCCGCCTGGGCTTCAGGTTCGTGCCCCCGCCGGCGCACCTGTAGCCTGATGCGTATGTCGACGTGGGTGTGCAAAGGGACCGTTGCGAAGAGCTATACCGCAGCAAGGTAAGAAGCTCTGGCGTTCTCTGTTCGCGTTCACAGGCGATGCGGGGTAGCCGACGTTGCGTTAGCCGAGGCGTTCACACAAGCGCTGAAACTCCCCATTAGATCCAGGGGTAGCCATTTCCCGGATCATGGTGTGTGATTCAGGGTGCCGGATACGCACAGACTGGCGGTCTGGCGAGTGACCCGCTGGGGGAAGGGCGGGATCACTCAAAGCAGCGGAGGGCTCGGGACTACATCCGGCCCTCCGTTTGCGATTGCCCGACGTTTGTCAGCAGCGCGCGCGGCCCGACTGTGCCCTCGGTAGCGATCGAGGGCACCCGTATCGCTATGCGTTCGCTACGGGCACTGTCACAGGTCTTCCAGCGCGAGCCGCATACTCGTCGTCACCGGCCCACGACGCCATGCGACAGACAGACCAATCCGCCGGACACCCGGTCGGGGGATAGCCGTAGATGGCGGCCCGGCTTAACTTCGAGGTGCCTGGCTTCCGGTCGGCTGGACTCCTCTCCTCCGGACACCGGCTGGGGGGCGGGCGGCATGATAGGTCGCCCACTTCCGGGGGGATGGGGCGACGGGGAAGTGTTCGGCCCCCGGGGTGCCAGACCCCCCGAGGGGCCGTTCCCTATTCGCTAGCCCTTCGAGCGGCCCGATCGACGGGCTTTCGACGATCGTCGTGCACCAGGGGGCTGGAAGGAAGCCGTCGCTGCTACGGTCCTGCGATGGAGGCGTTGGAAGCGGCGTTGGACGCGGAGGCCGAACGCACGGCCTTCTCCGGTGTCGTGCGGGTGGACCGACGTGGCGCAGCAGAACTCGCGAAGGCATACGGGCTCGCCGATCGGGCCCATGGCATCCCGAACACGGTCGACACGCGGTTCATGCTGGCGAGCGTCGCGAAAGGCTTCACCGCTCTGGCTGTGATGAGCCTCGTCGCCGACGGCACGCTCCTGCTCTCGACGACCGCACGCTCGCTGCTCGGCGGCGACCTGCCGCTGATCGCCGACGACGTGACCGTCGAGCACCTGCTCGCGCACCGTTCCGGTATCGGCGACTACCTCGACGAGGACGAGAGACGATGACATCAACTCCTACACGCTGTCCGTGCCCGTGCACCGGCTCGATACGACCGAGCGGTTCCTCGAGGTGCTCGACGGCTTCCCGACCGTCTCCCGTGCAGACGAGCGGTTCTCCTACAACAACGCTGGTTACGTCGTGCTCGCGCTGATCGCCGAGCGAGCCAGCGGGGTCGGCTACCACGAGCTCGTGCGGCAGCGCGTGACCGAACCGGCCGGGCTCGCCGACACCGGGTTCTGGCGCACGGACGAGCTCCCGGGCGACCACGCGATCGCGTACCTGCACGCCGACGGACTGCGGTCGAACGCACTCCACCTGCCCGTGCTCGGCACCGGAGACGGCGGCATCTCCTCGACCGCCGCCGATCTCGCACGTTCTGGCGCGCGCTCTTCGCCGGTCGCGTCGTGCCGACCGAGCTCATCGCCGAGATGACCCGCCCGCGCAGCGACTGGCCGGAGGAGAACCGTCGCTACGGGTTGGGGTTCCACGTACACCGCACGAGCGAGGCCGTGTGGCTCGAGGGCTACGACGCCGGCGTCTCGGTCTGCACCACGCACGACCCGGCGTCGGGCATCACCCACTCCGTGATCGCGAACTGGTCCGACGGCGCCTGGCCGATGCTCTCGGTGCTCGACGAGCACCTGGGCACCGCGTAGAAGCACGCACGGACCCCTCAGCTGCCGAGCGGCAACGGTTTCGAGGCCAGCGACTCGAGTGTTTGGCTAAGCTGCCAACGAGGCCATGCTTCCGAAGTTGCTCGAGGACGTCGGCCGCGGGGCAGGCCTGGCCGGTCAGCTGGTCATGAGGCATCGTGCCGAGGGGTCGTTGCGGTGAGCGGTGAGCAGTTCCTCAATACGTATCACAACGCTAGTACGCCTCCGTCTCAGAACATCCCAGCCGACCTGGCGAACTTCATGCTTGCCGCGGATCCGGTACTGGCGCAGGCGGCTGAACTGGCGAGGGTGATCACCCGGGCGCATCAGGGCGCCGCGACGCAGCTGATCGGCGAAGGGTGGGCCCACGCTCGGAAGTACTTCTCGCTCTCGGAGAAGTACGCAGCGTGGGCGGACTATCGCGCGCCCGCGAAGGGTGTCGGGATCCATGCAGATGCCCACAAGGTGGATCGGCCACTGCGACTAACGGATGAGGAGCTGCGAAGGCATCCCGATTGGCGCAACTTCGGGGACGAGGTGGACGATCATCCTCCGATGCGAGGCTGGTTGGCGGTCCCGCTGATCGGCTCCGACGGAGTGAACTACGGCTTCATCCAGGCTTCCGACCGGCTGGATGGGGACTTCAGCGAACAAGACGAAGCCAACCTCGTGAGGTTGGCGACCCTCACTGCAACGGCGCTCGACGCGTTGGCGCAGCTCCACTTACCGGAGTACCGCGCGAAGATCGCCGAACAGACAGACAGCTGAGCTTGCGGTGTTGCGAGACCACTCCGGCTCAACGAGCCTCAGCGCAGATGCCGAGTGCCGCCCGTGATTGGACGGAAGCCCATCCAGCAGCAAGTATGGATTTGGGACGGCAATGAGATGCCGTCACCGATCTACTCGAGAGCGACACTGGTTTGTGGATCTGATCGATGCCTGAAGATCTCAATGCGGAGATTGCCGGCGGGCTGGCCGAGGCCGGTTTCGCTTCGGAGAAGCCGACGGGATCGCGATGGGAGCGGACGGTCGAGATCGTGGAGGCCGTTGTGCTCGCGATCGTCGCCGTCGCTACCGCATGGAGCGGCTACCAGGCGGCGAGATGGGACGGACGGCAGGCGGAGCTCTACGGCGAAGCATCGACCGTGAGGGTTCAGGCGGATCAACAGCTGACACTCGGGGGCCAGCAGAAGCTGCTCGACGTCACTACCTTCAACACGTGGATCGAAGCGACGAACGACAACCGTGAAGATCTCGCCCTCTGTATGAACGGCGCTTCAGCCCGGAATTCAAGGTGGCGTTCGCTGCGTGGCTCGCGGCCGGCCCATTCACGAACCCAGACGTTCCGCCCGGACCGAGCTTCATGCCGGAGTACGTCAATCCGCAGATAGAACAAGGCAAGCAGCTGAACGTCCAAGCCACTCAGGTGTTCGACGAAGGCACTCATGCACGAGGCACCGCCGATGACTACATACGCACGACCGTGGTGCTTGCGTCGGTGCTGTTCCTGCTGGCGATCGCGCAGCGATTCAGAGTGCGCGGGGTTCGGATCGCGGTGCTCGCCGTGTCGGGCGTGCTGCTGCTGTACGGCGTGGTCACGATCTCGTCGTTCCGGCGGCTTTGAGCACCGACGGCGGTGTCGCTCGTCCGGGCCCGGTAACGGCATGACTCACTCCGGCGGACCGTGTGTCGTCTCGACGCTCTACGGAGATGACGGTGTGTCAAGGGCGCGATGATTCCTACCCATTGGCGTCGACACAGACAGGATCACGCCACCTTTAGCTGAATCCCGTGAGACGGCCTTGTGCCGAAGATCGACGCCAGCATCGGGCCGCGCAGGAGGAGGCGGAAGAGCCGGCGACGAAATCGCGGTCTGGCCCGGGGGTGGCCCGTACTCGTTCGTTTTCGGCCTCCCCCTTCCTGGCGAGCAGGACCAACATGATGATGCCGCCGACGTACGGAACGAAGGTGATGAAGTACCACCACCCTGGTCGACCTATGTCGGTGAAGGCGCCGAACCGCAACGGCGAGCGAGGGCACAACGAGCCCAAGCAGCACGAGCCACAACAAGCGCGCCGACCGACTCTCCAACAGCGCCGCTCAGAATGACCGCAACGAAGTAGCAGAGCACGGCGAACAGGACAAACCACCAGTACTCAGGCCTGGAAGCCCGACCCTTGAAGTCCGCATACTTTCTTAGGCACGTTTGAATGGACTCGACGAGGACATTCGGAGCCTCCTTACTGTCATGACCCGATGTATCGGGAGGCACCGAGCCCGCCTGAAGTAACCCTTTGATTCGGAATGTCGATCAGGTCTTCGGGCGCAGGGCGCCCCACTGCGCAGTCATGGCGAAATCTCCATCCGCTCAGCCGCCGCCCCCTGGGGGTCGCCAATTCTCTGACCTTGGTGTCTGATTGGATGTGCTGGACGCGTAGTCGTGTCGGTCCGGCGAGCGTCCCCGCGCAGGGGAAGGCGGGATCGCTCAAAGCAGCGGAGGGCTGGGACGATCATCCGGCCCTCCGTTTGCGATTGCCCGACAACGCAGATGCGCAACCAAATCAAGGCCTCCGCATACGTGTGTTGGCGGCCGACCTCCGTCACCGAACAACTCAGCGATGCGCGGGCGCGGATAACGTGTGTCATGGCTAGAGGGGCCCGTTCTTCCGGAGCCGAGCGGTGGACTTCGGCGAAAACTCGGCTGGGAAAAGCGGAACTGTTGAATGGACGGCGTTTCAGCAATCCGGTATTCGTAGAGCGCCCCGATCATCGCGTCGAACTCGGCAACCGTCATCTCACCCTTCATCCGGTTCACGACTTGCCGCAGTGGGCACCACGCTCGTTGGATCGCCACGCGGGTCCACATGGTCCCACTCAGCATCGGTCGCGCCGCCTGCGAAGGTGAGCTCTACCCCCGTGTAGGCACAGATCAGATTCCCGTCCTCATTCCGCCTGGTGCCCAAGTGCTTCACGACCTCTGTCCATATCACGCACTTCGAGGTCCCTCAGCCGTTCGACCATGCTGCCGCATTCATCGCAGTAGGTATGTCCGCCCCTGGGACGGTCTCGAACAGATATCGCACGATCGCTCTGCCTTCATGCACCAGAGTCCTTCCGCTAGCTGGGCCCGGGCCATCAGCAAAGCATGGAGGCCTAACCGCCGGTGCTTCCTTCGAAACGTCATCAGGCGACCTTGGCCCCCGATGTCTGCGCTTGGAAGCAGAATCGATTCACCCTGGCGCAGACCGTGTGTCGCTCGCACCGGGCGCTTCATCCGGCGATGTCGCGGCGCGAGAATCGGTAGACCGCCGCGCCGAGGAAGACGACCGTGTAGGCGAGGCTGATCGTCAACCCGGTGCGGATCGGGTCCCAGTCGACGGGCGTGCGGAAGAGTCCGATGAACGCCTGCCACCCGTGCGTGGGCAGGAACCCGTGGATCGCGTGCAGGCTCGAGATGTTGTCGAGGATCTCGCTCGTGATCGCGACGATGATCGTGGCGACCGCCGCGCCGGGACCTGAGTCGGTCTGAGTGGAGATGAACACGCCGAGCGCCGCGAGTCCGGAGACCGCCAGGACCATGTAGGCAGCCGTCTCGAGCATCCGCAACACGGACTGACCCATCGAGAGCGTGGTGCCGCTCAACGTGACGATCGGGTGCAGCCCGAAGACGATGCCGCGGCGACCACGCCGGAGAGCGCGACGAGCACGAGCATCGTCGCGAGGAGCGTCATCGCCGCCGCGTACTTCGACACGACGAGCCGCGGCCTCGGAACCGGTCGGATTAGCAGGTACCGCAGGGTGCCGCCCTGCGCCTCACCGGCGACCGAGTCGCCGGCGAACAATCCGGTCGCGAGCGGCAGGAAGAACGGCTGGATTGACGATTAACCCCGTGAGCGCGGCGAAGAGCCCGTTGGACAGGATCTGATCGAGGAAGGGCGGGCCTTCGCCGCTATCTGGACCGGCCGGCGGGGACAGTTTCAGCGCGATCACCATGACGATCGGGATCGCGGCGAGCGCCGCGGCGATCAGGTACGTGCGCCATCGGCGCAGCGCCTTCATCCACTCAACGCGGAACATCTTCGCCCTCCACGAGGGCGAGGAACACGTCCTCGAGGCTGTCCCGCTCCGGGCGTCAGTGCGCTGACGGCGATCCCCGACGACACGAGGGCCGCGTTGACCGCCGCGGGCGAGGCACCCGAGAGCCGAACCCGCAGCACGCCCCAGCCTGGGTGGAGACCGCTGTCTCCCGGCAGCAACGCGACGCCCTCGAGCCCTTCGATCACCTTTCCCGCGGCGGCCCGCGTCATCGACCTCGATCCGCACGCGTTCGGCGGCACCTCGGAGCGAGCCCGGCGGGCCCCTCGGCGACAGCCGACCGTGGGCGAGGACGGCCACGCGGTCGCACATCGCCTCGACCTCCGCCAGCAGGTGGCTGGAGACGAACACGGTGGTCCCCGTCGTCGGCGAAGCGACGGAGCAGGAGGCGGATCTGGCGCATCCCCGGGGATCGAGGCCGTTCGTCGGCTCGTCGAGGACGAGGAGATCGGGCTCGCCGAGCAGGGCCCGATGCGATCCCGAGCGCTGGCGCATCCCTTGGCTCTTGCCTTGACGCGCTTCCGGCGGCGGCCGGCGAGGTCCGACCATCTGGAGCACCTCTTCGACGCGCGACAGTCGGGCTCGGTGCGGTCCCCGCGGTCCGCCCGCGCGAGCGAATATCTGGAGGTTGCGCCGGCCTGAAAGAATGGCTAGAAGGCGGGTTCTTCGACGAGTGCGCCCACCCGCCGAGCGCGGGGCGCCGGTCGGCGGAGAAGACCGGGTCGTCAAGCAGTTCAACCTGCCCCGGTGGGGCGCACGAGTCCGAGTGCCATGCGGATCGTCGTGGTCTTGCCGGCGCCGTTCGGACCGAGGAACCCGTAGAGCTCGCCGCGTTCGACCGTCAGATCGAGCCCGTCGACGACCGACTGCTCGCCGTAGGTCTTGGAGAGTCCCCGTTGTGCGGAGCGCCGTCAAGGCAGCTGGGGGGCCGTCGCGTTCAGCTCGGACACCGGCACGGCCCCCGGCCAGCAGCCAGGTGCCCGTTCTCGCGTCGACCACGGTCGCGGATGCGAGCGGGCCTGAGTACGGAAGGAACGCGGCGAACTGCTCGGGCAGCGGCGACGTCAAGCGGTAGGCGATCACCGTGTCGAAGCCGGTGCCGAAGGTGAGGGGCTTCTGGTGCGTCATGTAGCCGCTCTCCGCGTGCTGCCCACCGGTCGGCAACGCGGTCGTTGTCCACGGTGGCACCAGCAGGCGGGGTGAACTCGAACATCGAGGGGTCCACCGGTCCGAAGGAGACCGACGTGAACC
>CAVVDF010000008.1:0-132158 GCA_963746995.1 uncultured Actinomycetes bacterium | reverse complement strand
TCACCGTGACCGAACAGGACCAGCCTCGCCGGACCCAACGCCGCCGATTGACGCACCAACTCCGATCCGATCGACCCCCCTGCGCCCGTCACCATCACCACCCTGCCACGCAGGTATCCGGATGTAATGGTTCGTCGAACTCCACGGGATCACGACGGAGCAGATCCGCAACCTGGACCGGCCGTAGGCGGAAAGGGCGATCTCCCCGTTGAGAAGCTCCTCCACACCGGGCAGCACCTTCAGAGGCACCACCTCACGCGCGAGGGCCACGACGCGACGGGTCAGGCCCCCCTGGGCGGAAGGCATCGTGAGGAGGACCTCGGCGGCCTGCTCCTCTCGGACCACGCGCGGAAGGTCGTTGATCTCCCAAGTACGGGAAGTCCGGCGATCGTGAGGCCTCGTTTGCTGGGGGCGTCGTCAAGGAAGCCGACAGCCTGGATGCCGTGGCTTGGTGGCTACGGATCTCACGAGCCATCCCGGCACCGGCGTTGCCTGCCCCAACGAGAAGCACCCGCGTTTGCTGTCCGGCCTGCGCAGCCTGGAGCCGCTCGGCTCGGAGCCGTGTCAAGAAGCGGATGCGTGATGAGAACTCCAGAAGCCAAGAGACCTTGGATCAACGGTACGGTGCGGGGGAAACCGTCGGAGGCTGTGAAGATCAACAGCCCCACCGCGAAGTCAGCGGCCGTTCCGATCCCAACTGCGGCGACGATCCGCTCGACGTCGCCGAGGCTGACTTGCTTGTACACCTGAGAGGACAGGCGGAACCTGAGCAACATCGCGAACGACACGGGGATTGTGAGCGCCGTGTAGACCAGGATCTTGGGTAGGAGGCGCACCGCATCCTGCGGGGCACGCAGCCAGAACGCAAATATCCCCGCCGACGTCCACAGGAGGAGATCCAGAGCTAACTTCCGCCGCGCGCGGCGCACGTTCAAGCGGTCATCTCGCCCCGGGTTCGGATGACTCCGGATGGTCCCTCCCCCATCTCGCCGGTCTCCTCCCGCGAGAAAACCGCGCAGAGGACCATGTGGCCTACAGAGTATCGCGGGTGCTACATCTAAGGAACCCCCAAGACACCCTAGCCGCCAGCACTTTCGTCAAAAAGGGTTAGAGTGATCAGCGAGCGGGTACGTTATTTCTGCGTAGCCCTAACGACCCTCGGTCGTAGTCCGAACGACCCTCGGTCGTAGTCCGAACGACCCTCGGTCGTAGTCCGAACGACCCTCCGCCCAGCGAAGGCCCTCCAGGTCGCTTCCCGAGCGTGGGGTGGAGAAGGAAGCCAGGATGACCGGAAGCGATCTGCGCGTGGCCGTACTCGGCGGTGGCCGATGGGGCCGAACCCCATCTGGAACTTCCATGATCTGGACGTCCTGGCCGCCGTCGCTGATCCGAACCCTGGCGTGAGGGATCAGATTGACGCCGAGTATCCCGGCGTGCGATCGCTCGCCGACCCTCATCTGATCTTGGCCGACCCAAGCATTGACGCCGTGGCGATCGCCACGCCCGCCCCTACCCACGCGTCGCTGGCGATGAGTGCGATCGCTGCCGGAAAGGATGTCTTCGTAGAGAAGCCGTTTACCCTCTCGGTTGCCGACGCCGAACGTGTGGTCGAGGACGCCCGGCACCATGCTCGAGTCCTGATGGTGGGCCACCTTCTTCTCTATCAACCCGCGATCCTGTTCGTGAAGGAGCTCCTCTCGTCCGGGCGGCTCGGCTTGGTGGGCACCCTGTACCAGGACCGCCTGAACCTCGGAACCGTCCGGGTCACCGAGAACAGCCTGTGGAGTCTGGGCGTGCACGACGTGGCCGCGCTGATCCTGTATCTGATGGCGAACGAGCCCGTGCGCACGGCCACATGGGGTCAACGCATCATTCAGCCGGGTATTGAGGACGACATGCACCTCCACATGGAGTTCGATGACGGCGCGGAGGCCCACATCCACAACTCATGGCTGTGGCCCGAGCAACGGAGACGACTGACCGTGATCGGCACCGAGGCCATGGTCGTCTACGACGAGTCCGACGGGACGGTTCAACTTCACCGGCGTCGGGTCAACGCGGACCTCACGGTTCGGGACGACGGGTCCGAGGTCTTGTTTCAGGATTGATCGGAGCCCCTTCGCCACGAGCTTGAGCACTTCCTGGACCGCGTTCGGGATCGGGCGGAACCGCGCTCGAGCGGAGCGTCCGCGATCCCCGTGATGCGTGTGCTCGAACACGCCGCAGCCCAGCTAGGCGAGCATCTCAGAGTGGACGCGTGAACCAACGACAGGAGGTCGTCACCTGAACCCCACTGCCTCGCAATCAGATGTCCTTTCCACCCGGGTGGTCCAACGTCGTACTCCGGTCGCGGTAGTCGGCCAGGGTTACGTAGGTCTTGACGCTCCGAGCTGCAGCCGCCCAGACCGGGTTCCGCGCAACCGGCATCGACGTTGACTCGGCGCGCGTGGACTCGCTCGCACGTGGCGAACTTCCCGTCGCAGGCGTTGACACGACGCTGTTCCGCTCGGCGCTCGAGAGCAGGAACCTGACGTTTTCCGCGACGGCTGAATTGATCGACGAGGCCGAACTGGTCTTCATCTGTGTGCCAACTCCTCTGCACGATGGGGCTCCCGATCTCTCCTTCTCGTCGAGTCGGCCACGCGCGAGGTTGCCGACCATCTCCATCCCGGGGTCCTGGTGGTCCTCGAATCCACGACCTACCCCGGCATCGACCGAACAGGTGGTGCGACCCGTCTTGGAGAGCGGTTCCGGTCTCAAGGACGGGACGGACTTCTTGCTGGCCTACAGCCCCGAGCGGATTGATCCCGGAAACGCGGAGTACTCGATGCGTAACACGCCACGGGTCGTCGGTGGCACGACGTCCGAGGCCACTGAGGTCGCGGTTGCGTTCTACAGCCAATTGGTTGACAAGGTCATACCCGTGTTGACTCCGCGAACAGCGGAGACCGCGAAGTTGCTTGAGAACACGTTCCGCCACATCAATGTGGCCCTGGTCAATGAGCTGGCGATGCTCACCCACGACCTTGACATTGATATCTGGGAGGTCATCGACGCCGCCACCAGCAAGCCATTCGGGTTCATGCCTTTCTATCCGGGTCCTGGGATCGGCGGGCACTGCATCCCCCTCGACCCCACATACCTGTCATGGCAATTGCGACGCGAGACGGGACGTCGTTTCGGGGTGCTCGAAGCAGCGCAAGACGTCAACGAACGGATGCCGAACTACGTAGCGAGCCGCGTCGCTGGGATATTGAACGACATCGGGCGAGCTGTGCAGGGCAGCAGGATCTTCATCCTCGGCATCACATACAAGCCAGACGTTGCCGACGTCCGCGAGTCGCCGTCGCTGATGGTGATGCAGGCGCTTCATCGGAAGGGCGCTCACGTCTCGTTCCACGATCCGTTCATCGAGGAGGTTTCTTTGAACGGCGACAAGATTGATCGTGCGGACCTAGGCCCGGGGATCGCGGGCGCCGACCTCGTGCTGTTGCTTACCCCGCACAGCGATTACAACCTCGGATGGATCGCCGATCGAGCGGCACTCGTGTTCGAGCATGCGGAACGCATTCGGCCACGATGTCCATCGCGCAAATGTGATCCGCCTGTAAGGGGTTAGCCATCAGCACAAGGCGGCGCAGCCGATCGAAACCTCGTCCAAGGCGTCGTGTCTGCGGTTCGTTGTGGTCGTTTACGACGAGGTGGAAGGGAGGGTTGAATTGCATCGGCGTCGCGCGAATGCTGACCTCTCGGTGCAAGGCGACGGGTCCGAGTCCCTCATCGAGGACCTGGTCGCAGCCCTTTCGCACGGAGTTGGAACATTTCATTGATTGCGTGAGGGACCCGAACGACGCCACGCTCCGGCGGGGAGAGCGCCATCCCAGTCATGCAGAGTGCTCGAGGGGGCTTCGGCTCAATTGCCTGAATCCCGTGGAGTTCCACGCGTGAGTGAACCGTTCGTCCATCCGTCGGGCGGCTGTAGAAGAGGGCGCAAGCCTAGGACTCGGGACGAAGATCTGGCACTTCAGCCATGTCGACTGAGCGGTGCAGTCGTTGGGCGCGACTGTACGTTGGGACAAGAACGTCTTCGTTGCCGATGGTGTAAGGATCGGCGATCAAGGGTGAAGATTCAGAACAACGTATTGATCTATTCGGGGGTGACGCTGGAGGACGACGTGTTCTGCGGCCCGAGTATGGTGTTCACGAACGTAGGAACCCCCGGCAGCGTTCCCGATCTCGCGGGCCAGCTACGAACCCACGTTAGTTCGACGCGGCGTGACGATCGGGGCTAGATGCCACGATCGTGTGTGGGATCACCGTTGGGAGAGCATGCGTTCGTTGCCGCCGGCGCGGTGGTCATCAGGGACGCCCCCGCGTACGCGTTGGTGGCTGGCGTCCCCGCCCAGCGCATCGGATGGACCTGCGGAGTGCGGGGAAATCCTTCGACTGAAGGACAGCCTCGGAGCATGTGTGACGTGTGGCCTACGATATCGTGAAGTTGATGGAGCCTTGGAACAAGTCCGCGATGTCCGCTCGACGTAGTCGTCGTGTTGCCCACGTCACGAGCGTCCATCCATGGTTCGACGCTCGCATCTTCCACAGAGGAATGCTGGTCGCTCTCCGAGGCGGGTTTCCCCGTCACCCTGATAGCACCGGACCATCGGATGCGAGACCCTCCGCGACGCGCGGGTGCGATTCATGCCCCGGTAATCAGGGTCGGGTTAAGCGGATCGTGCTCGGGAACCTCAGCCGCCATCCAGACTCGGCCTTGAGCAGGATGCGAGCCTCTATCACTTCCACCGATCCCGAGCTGTTTCCCACCGCTACGTTGTTCCGCGTCCTCGGCCGTCGTGTCATCTTTGACCTTCATGAGGATAATCCCGGCACAGATCCGATCGAAGGGTTGGATAACACCGTCGCTCCGCGAGCCCTTGAGTTGGCTGGCAGGCCGATGGGGAGCGTCTCTGTCTCCTGATCGCAGACAGGATCGTGACCGCTGAACCGGGCGTCCACGCGCGCTTCCCCGAAACTCGGGCGACGCTGATCTCAGAACTTTCCACGGGCCGACGAATTCATCTCCCGCCGACGCGATCTGATCGAGAGATCGAATGCGATCGCGTACGTTGGCGGGTTGGCGCGCGCTCGAGGCCTCCGGGAGATGATCCGGGCCGTCCATGAACTCGAACCCGGATCTGAACGCAACTCTGAAACTGGCCGGCATGTTCGAGTCCGAGGACGTCCAGCGTCCTGCTAGGCGAGAGCCGGGCTGGGGTGAGACCGACTACCTGGGCTGGCTGGACAGGACCCAATTGGCAGAGTTGCTGAACGATGTCAGGGTGGGGGATCGTCGTACTCCGCCCCATCCCGAACTACGTTGACCCTCGCAACCAACGAAGCTCTTCGAGTACATGATTGCAGGACTTCCGGTCATCGCCTCAGACTTCCCTCGTTGGCGGCGGATCGTCGAGATCAGCCGGCTGCGGACTCCTCGTCGACCCACGTTCCCCGTTGAAGAAATCGCAGGCGCAGATGACTTGGTTGTTTGCGGCGAATCCAACGGACGCTGAGCAGATGGGCGCTAGGGGCCGCGAGGCCGTTCTCGGGTCGTATAGCTGGGACGTGGAGGGGCGGCGTCTCGTCCAGATGTATGACACGCTTCTTGGTCTCAACGCAACACGACCCTGCCTTGGGTGGATCCTGACCCCCGAGCGGGCTTCTGACTCATTGATATGGAACAGCCGCGCGCCGAGATCCCACTGCTCGATCTTCAGCCCGAGATCGAGGCTCAATGGGAAGAGCTCCTGACGGCTGTGCGGGACGTGCTCCGCTCCGGACGATTCATCCTCGGGCCCGAACGTGGAGGCATTCGAGGCAGAGATCGCCTCCTAATATCGGGGCCAGACACGCGATCGGCGTGAACTCTGGCACCGATGCGCTAGTCCTCAGTCTGCGGTCGCTGGGCATCGGGCGCGGGGACGAGGTCATCACGACTCCGTTCACCTTCTTCGCAACGCCCGAGTTGATCAGCACTGTGGAGCGAAAACCCTGTCTTCGTTGACATTGATCCACTCACTTTCAACATTGATCCTGCGGAGGTCCGAGGCGGCGATCACTGAACATACGAAGGCTCCTTCTTCCCGTTCATCTCTCTCGGCCATCCATGTGAGATGGATCGGATCAGATGCAGATCGCCCGGCGGTACAACCTCATTGTCTCGTGGAAGCACGTCAGCTCAGGCGCTCGGTGGCTCGTACGCTCGGGAAGAAACTTGGCTCGTTCGGACATGCCGCCGCGCTCTCATTCTTTCCGACCAAGAACCTCCGGTGGGTTCGGAGATGCCGGGATGGTGATAACGGGACGATGATGAGGTCGCCACGTCGGTGAGGCTGTTGCTGGACACATGGTTCAAGCGAGCGGTACCACAACGAGGTGGTCGGGTACAACTCGAGGCTCGATGAGATCCAGGCCGCTCTCCTCCGGGGTACGGCTCAGACGACTCGACGCGATGAATGAAGCTCGGCGAAGGGCTGCAGCTCGATACAAAGAAGATCCTGGCCACGGTCCCCAATCTGCTTACCCCCGCCGAAAGCTCCGTCGCCATGCACGTCTTCCACCAGTTCACTGTTCGCGTCCTCGGTTTCGAGAGAGACGAACTCCGCCGGCACCTCTCGGAAGCCGGCATCAGCAGCAGGGTCTATTCACCCGATTACCTTGCCACAGGCTCACGCCGTACGCGGATCCAGCAGATCAAGTCTCCCCCAGGCCGAGAAGGCATCGGGCAGAAGTGCTCAGCCTCCCCATGAGCTGATTGATCCTCCACTCCTACCATTAACCGGATCGCGCAGATAATTCGGGAATGGGCTCAATGAGGCAATGGCTGAATAGATACCGTGGCAGCACGGCTGGAGCGATCGCCGGGCTGAGCATCGCCACGGCGATCGGACAAGGCTTCGCGGTCCTCGGCGCGGCAGTGCTAGCACATATGCTCTTACCAGACGCCTTCGCCGTTTACGGCGCCTATGTCGCAACGCTCACTTGGTTCGGGTGGGGTGTCTGCGGGGACCAGAAAAGCCATCGTCCTGCCAGAGACCGACGACGAAGCATCCACTGTGACCTGGATCGCGATCTTCTCATCGATCCTGTTGCTCTCGTGACGCTGGTTTTCGTCATCGCACTCGGGACCACATTCGCCAGGACCATGGGCGTACCGGAGTTGGCGAAGTTGCTTCCCTCCTACCCCTCGGACTGTTCGCCTTGGGAGTCACCAATGCATTTAACTATCGTGCGCTCCGCCAGCATCTGTACCGACCGATCATGAATTCAAGCGTCGCTCAAGGTGTTGGCTCCGTCCTTGGACAGGTCGGCTTGGCCCTTCGCGGACTCACCGGCGCAGCCTTAGTTGGCGGTGATGTAGTGGGACGGTTGGCAGCCGTCGGACCCTATCTCTTCATGGGACAGATCACCGCTGGCCTTCGCGGCAACGACATCGCTTCCTTCCGCCGCCTCGCCACCAGGTATTCACGATTCCCGCCGATCTCAGCTCCTTCATCATTGGTGAACAGCGCCGGACTGATAGCTCCCGTGCTGCTGATCACCGCCCTCTATGGCCCTCTGGCTGGAGGGTCGTTTACGCTAGCGCAGCGACTCGTCGGGGCCCCGATGAGCCTCATCGGAGCGGTCTCTCAGGTTTACGTCGCTCAACTAGGTGGGATGCTTCGGATCGGGGATCTAGCCGCGATGCGGAGATTGTTCCGTCGCTACACGGGGACACTTTTGAAATTCGGCGCTCCTCCGATCCTTGTGCTATCGGCGGTTTCGCCTTGGCTCTTCGCACGGCTGCTAGGGCCGCAGTGGGAAGTGGCCGGGAGGATGACGAGAGCCCTCGCTCCACTCCTGTTGGCCTATTTCGCGGTGTATCCCCTGTCCCTGACGCTTAATCTTCTTGAGCGACAAGGGTTGCAGTTCGTGTGGGATTGTGGGCGCCTCACTGCAGTCGTCGTGGTGATTTCGGCGTGTCACGCATTGGGGTGGACCCCCGTTGCAGCGGTCGGCGCGGCCGGGATAACGCTGGCCGGCTGTTACGCGATCCTCGCGTTATTGGGGTATCAGGCCATTCGACAGCGAACGACGTCATCCCCTGCACGCGCGGCGGCCACGTCGTGAGTCCGTCAGGCGCGACTGACCTCAAGCACGCACTGTCAACGATCCGCCATCGCATCTACTACGACTTCTTCATGCCGTCGAGACTCGACCAACTTCACGGTCTGATCGTCCGTGCGAGGCAGCTCGGGTATGAATTCCTGACCCTCGAGCAGTTCTATGCGATCCATGAACGCTCACAAGGTGGCCCCCGACGCCCGCTACGTGCTCCTTCGACACGACATTGATACCGACCCGGTGGGTGGCCGATTGATGCACGAGATCGAACATAGCCTAGGGGTTGTAGGCACGTACTACTTCCGGCTGAAGACCCGTAGACCTCTCTCTCATGCGGGAGCTGGTCCAGTCTGAGGGAACTGAGGTTGGATACGACTACGAAGAACTCGGCAACGCCCCCGTCAAGCGTCGAGGCCATGGCCCGTTCGACTGCCTGGGCGCACGCTTCGACCCGATGCCGCTAAGCGTTTATGGCGAACATCGCTTCGACTCAGAACGGGACACCGGCCTCCCCATCGTCACATCCGCCGCGTCCCACGGAGCTTCGTGAATCGGAAGTTGGGTGTGACGAGCATCCGTGGTTCTCGATGATCCCAAGTTCCGTCGTGGAGCGGAGATCAGCTCGAGGCCTGACGATCCAGTCTCCAGACAACAGGCCCCATCCCGTCATTCCGATGGCTCCAGGACCACCTTCTGGGCCGGAGCGCTTCTTCCTCGACGCTCTTCCATCGCGGCGAACTCGCTGGTCTACGTCCCTGATTCACCCAGGTCATCCGCGAGCCAGCCTTGGGGCGGCCATCCGCAATGACGGGAGTCGGGTCTTGGACGGGGCGTGTCTCTATCTGCGCCTTGCGAATCCATGGGCCGGGAAGAACGAGGCACGTAGACACTCGCTTAGTCTCGATTGATCCCAGATCGCGCACATTTCGCGTTAGTCCTTTGGCCGAAGAGCCGCTCTAACGCGTCGCCGGTCCGCGCTTCCGTTACTCGGCGCCCGAGGGCAGCGATCGCAGGATGGGTGGTCTTCGACACCCAATGGGCGACGCTCCGCGGGGCCTCCGCATGGCGCCTTGCGGGCGGCAAGCTCATCGTGGAGGCCATCGTATCCCCGGCATCGTCGTCGCGGGCGACGCGGACCACTCAGGAGACTGCCTATCTCCAGATGATATGACGCGATTACCGACCAGATCGTGACAAGGTCCGGATCCCGATCCGAGCCGTCCGATTAGAGTCTCGAGACTCGCGCGCTCCGTCGCCCCCGACGCTCCTGGTTCCGGCGGCATCAGCACGAAGAGAGCCATCGCGAGGATGATGCCGTGGGTGATGAGAGACGTTGAGAGCGCACTGTTCGACATCGCGAGTCCGAGCATGGCTGAGACGCCAGCACGGTGAGCCGGTCTCGACGGCACGCTGTTAGGTCGAGCGCGCGGAGTACGACACCGGTGAGCGCCCCGATGAGGATGACTCCGATGAAACCGTACCCAGCATAGGCGTCGGCGAAGATGTTCGCGTTGGCGTCCGTTGTCGGATCATGGAAGTAAATCGTTCCAATCAGGTACGGCGGAGACAGGGGGTAGGGGCTCCGCAGGAAGCCCTTCAGGAGCGTGTCGGCGAACAGGGTGTGCTGGTGAGCCGAGAAGAAATCCAAGTAGAAACTTGACAGGACACCGGGGATGAGCATCACGCGTCTTACCACGATGTCTATCAGGGCAGTCATATGGAAGCCCAGCGCCAGGATCGCGCCCAAAGCAGCGATCGTCCCCGCTGCGACGGTGAGGCGATAGCCCACGCGATGGAGTTTCCCGCTCCTCAAGACGCGGTAAATCAGATAGATGAACAGCGGAGAGAGGAGGAAGGTCTTCTCTCCGTCCAGACCGAAGATCAAGAGCTGGCCGCAGATTCCGGCCAGCACCAGTACTCGGCTGCGCTTTGACAAGCCGAAGGCGATCAGCATCGGATTTACGACGTACCCGGTCCACGGCACGAGATAGCCGACTGCGCCGAGTGAGGCGACAGTGATTCTGAATTCTAGGCGGCGCGTATAGATGCCTGACAGGCTGATCGAGGACAGACTCACCCCTGCTCGGGCCGCGTAGACGAACGTCAGGGCGGCGATCGCACCGGCTAACAACATGAAAACGGTCCTTGTCTCGAAGACCACCAGGTAGTGCCGGGGCGAGTGGCGGCTGATGGCATGGATGAGCCACATGGAGATGAGCAATGTCAGGTTCCAGCGCAGGATCAAGAAGGACTCGTGAGCACGAACCAGGGCATCAGCTGGGAGGGGATGTATGCGAGGAGGAGCAGGATCCAGTAGATCATTTGACTCGGCCGCCGGATCTCCTGCTGGATCCAAATCACGGGGAGGGCCGCGAAGATGCATGCGATGGTCACGAGCGCCAGCGACGGACGTCTGTTCACGAAGCCCTGGTACCCATAGGCAGGCGAGACCCACTCGACATAGGCGACGATCAGAGAAGCCTCGTAGGCAACTGCCGCCAACACCAGCTTGAGGCGTCCCGTGAGTTGGGATATGGCGGGTGGAGGGCCCATTCCCCCGAAACCTACGCGCCCGCGTGCGAGCAGCCAACTCGTCCTGGTAGACCCAACGTTCATTGGAGGCAATCCGGACCTTTGGGCAGTTACCGACATGACTTGGGTTGCATTACGTCCGGCGTCATGCATATCATCAAGTTTCGTCCCTTTGGGGACACGGTAGGAGAGGCCGGCCTTGGCGGTTTCACTTAGACTCGACCGCGCCGATCACGGGGCAGTCTTCGGCGCCGCAGCCCTGTGCCGCGCACGAACGCGCATGCGCCGCTTTGGGCATTGGTCTCGTCGAACGATGAACAGATAGGAACTATCGTGGGTGCAGACCTCCCCTCCGGGCGCGACTTCGCCTTCACCATCTTCGACGATACTGACTACGGAACCGTCGAGAACCTTCGTCCCGTGTATAGATTCCTTTCCGAGCTTGGAGTGCGTACGACCAAGTCTGTTTGGAGTCTCGCCACGGAGTCGGCTGGCCAAATCGGTGGACAGTCGCTCCAGGATCCGGCTTACCGAGCATTCATATGCGGGCTGCGCGACGAGGGATACGAGATCGGTCTCCACAACGTCCGGAACGTGAGCTCAGATCGCGCCACCACCGAGCGAGGTCTACGTATCTTCGAGGAGATCGTCGGCGTGAAGCCGAGGGTGCATTCGAACCATCTCCACAACCAAGAGAATCTGTATTGGGGGATCGACCGACTGTCGTCGCCGTTCCTCCGCGCGGTTTACAGGCTCCGAAAACAGGACGGAAACTCATTCGCTGGTCATGACGAAGACAGTCCTCTGTTCTGGGGCGATCTTTGTAAGGCGAACATCTCGTACGTTCGGAATTTCGTCTTCGACGAGATCAACCTCAGCAGACTGCCCGGGCCGCTCCCATACTTCGATCCCGATCGCCCCTATGTGAGTGGCTGGTTCTCGAGTTCGGAAGGGGGGAACGTTCGCGAATTCGCTCGGCTTCTGACACGACGAAACATCGATCGACTCGCTGAAGACGGCGGCGTCTGCATCATGTACACGCATTTCGCCGTTGGTTTCTGGGACGGCCGAGACCTCGACGCCAGATTCGTTGCATCCATGCGGTACCTGACCTCGCTCCGGGGCTGGTTCGTTCCGGTTTCCGAACTCCTCGACCGTCTCCAACGTGGAAGGGTCCAGATATCGCAACGTGAACGAACCCGCCTCGAGCGGCGGTGGAGCGCCTATAAGGCCATCCGAGGGACGTCGTGACTCAGATGTTGCCAGAACTGTCTGTAGAGAGACTGACGCCGCTGGATGCACAGGAGGCTCTCAGATGTCTTCAGACATTGGGACCAGACATCGCCGGCCTCGCTAACCCGTCCCTCTACCATGCCTTGATCAAGGATGCCTCAGAACGCGGGCACCCCGTTGTCGTCGTGGCGAGAACGAGCGCTGGCGTCGTCGGGATCTCCATCGCGTTCCTCGATCCTCGCAAGTACGCGGTGATGTTCACGATGCGACATCCGGTCGTCACTTTGAGGATCTTGGGAGCTCGCGTTAGGCGTTGGCTCCACCGGATCGCCGCGTCCAAAGGTGGAGCCGTTGATCGAACCGAGGCGGCCCTCGAAGGCTGGCCGCCCGCTCCTCATCAACCCGGCGCCGCCTACCTCCTGTTCACGGGGGCACTCCCATCTGCCCGAGGGCAAGGCGTGGGGACAGGTCTCATCGCCGGCATAGGGGCCGCGATGGTATCGGCCGGTGCGAACAGGCATACACCCGAGTCGACGTCGACAATGAGCCGAGCCTGCGCATGTGCGAGAGCGCTGGATGGGTTCGGTTCCGAGAAGGCCGCCAATTCAGGCTGAACAAGGATCTTCGCGAGGACCCTTCCGATGAGGCTTGAACGTGTTCCCTGGGCCCAAGTCGACTGGGGACTGCTCGACTCGTTCTCCGATCGAATGGTTTCGCAGACGGAGGCGTGGGTCGAGTTCTTGCGGCACACTCAGCGCGCCGAACCGGTCGTTCTTCGCTTCATCGACGGCTCCGACGACGTCGCGTACTTCACGGGTGGCCTAACGACTCGCTTCGGGCTGCGTATCCTAGGTAGTCCTTTCGCCGGCTGGACAACCGACTACATGGGCTTGAACGTGCGGGAGGGCTGGGAACGCCGATCTCTCTTGCCCCACCTCTGCACATATATCACCCACGAGCTCAGATGCTCCTATTTCGAACTCCGTGACCGCTACTTGTCATTCGATGATGCTGCGGCTTGCTCCGCCCGACATGCCGAGGCTTCGACGTTCGACCTAGACCTTTCACCGGATGAAGCGACCCTCTTCAAGGGGATGTCAAGCGCGTGCCGCCGCGCTATCCGCAAGGGAGAGCGAGAGGGCTTGGTGGTCGAGGAAGTCGTCGATCGTACCGATGAGTTCGCGACCGAGTTCTACTCTCAGCTCGAGGAGGTCTTCGCGAGGCAAGGCTTGACGCCGACGTATCCGCGGTCACGAGTCACGAGCTTGATCCAACACCTGTTGCCGACAGGTCACATCCTCTTGTTGCGAGTACGGGACGAAGGTGGAACGTGCATTGCGACGGGACTCTTTCCTGGGATGAACGCAACGGCTCACTTCTGGGGAGGAGCGAGCCTCCGAGCTCATCAGATCCTCCGCCCGAATGAAGCGATGTTCTGGTACGCCATCCGGTATTGGAAGGATCGAGGAGTTCGTGACTTCGACTTCGGAGGAGGAGGCTCGTACAAGCGAAGGTACGGACCTATTCCTTTGGCTGTTCCGATCGTCAAAGGAGGTCGTTTCCCACTCATCGTCACTGCCCGGGACGTAGCCGAACGCTCGTATCGCGCGCTCCGCAGTGCGACCGGTGCCTTCCGGACCATTGGAAAGCAGTCAACGAGATCATGACCGGATCACATCTCGACGAGATGACGCACCGAAGTCGACCGGTCTCAAGAGGCGGCTTCTTCTCCTAAGCTCCCAACTTGCATGCGGATCACGATCGTTACCCAGTACTTCGCGCCCGAAGTCGGGGCTTCGCAGACTCGGTTACTCGCCCTGGCGATGGCCCTGCGAGACCGTGGACACCAAGTCGACGTCGTGACTGGGATGCCCAACTATCCGGACGGTCGTATCCCTCGCCGATATCGGGGGCATCTTCGCATGACTGAATGGATCGAAGGGATGGCCGTTCGACGGGCGTGGCTGTTCCCCGCCACGGGTCTCGGTCTGCGCCGCTACGTGAACTACCTGTCTTTCGCAGTGACGTCGCTCCCGACGATGCTTACCGGTAGACGACCGGATCTCCTCTTCGTCGAATCTCCACCGCTGACGCTGTTGCCCAGCGCAGTCCTGGCATCACGCATCTGGCGCACGCCCCTCGTGATGTTCGTGGCAGATCTGTGGCCGGATTCCGCCGTTGACCTCGGCGCCTTGGAAAGCGGCTGGGTGCTCGCGTCAGCTCGCGGGCTTGAGCGGTGGTCGTATCGGATGGTGGATTCCGTGTCGGTGCCCACGTTGGGGCTGTTGCAGCGACTCGAGTCGAAGGGCGTCGCGCGCCGACGGCTGACATTCCTCCCGAACGGTGTCGATACGGAGATGTTCTCCCCTCGTCCACCCGACGGGGAGATGTCCGCGTCGTTGGGTCTCGACCCCTCCGAGCGGGCCGTCCTTTACGCGGGAACGGTGGGAACCGTTCACGGACTGGACGTCGCGATAGAAGCGATGAAACGACTTCAAGGAACTCATCCAGATGTGAGACTGATCGTCGTCGGCGCGGGATCGGACCTCGATCGGATCCGCAACCTCGTGAGAACCGAGGGCCTGACCAACGTAACATTCCTTCCGCCACAACCACTCGAACAGATCGCTCGTACCTGGACGCTCGCTGAAGTCGGTTTATCAACACTGCGGAATCTCCCTCTCGCTCAGGCAACGCGTCCGGCCAAGATGCTGGCAGCGATGGCTTCTGGCAAACCCGTCGTGTACGCCGGCGAAGGCGAGGGAGCTCGCCTGTTAACGGATGCCGATGCAGGCATCATCGTCCGTCCAGAGGATCCTGCCGGTCTTGCAGACGCGATCGCTCGATTGCTCGACGACCCCCGCTTCGCCGGGGAATTGGGTATGAACGGGCGCACATATGTCGAGCATCATCTGACGTGGCGAGCGATCGTCGACCGCTGGCTCGATGAACTCCCGGGAACCGGTCCCCGTATCGCGAAAGCGTTCAGGGAATGAAGCGCGTCACCGATATCGTCTTGGCGGGCGCGGCGTTGATCCTCGCGGTCCCTATCGTCGGTGTCGCTGCCGCCGTGGTCAGATGGAAGGATGGGGCGCCCTCCTTCTACGTCTCCCGACGAGTGGGCCAGAGAGGCAGTTTGTTTCGGCTGTACAAGATCCGGACGATGTCCGAAGAGGCTGAGCACGGACTGCTGGGATCGGTGACGACAGGGAACGACCCCCGCGTCACCGTCACGGGGCGGCTGCTCCGCCGGTGGAAGATCGATGAACTTCCCCAGCTACTGAACGTGCTGTTTGGTGACATGAGCCTGGTTGGGCCGCGGCCTGAGACACAGGAATACGTCGCCTTGTATACGGACGAGCAGCGGGAGATTCTCTCGTACCGTCCTGGAATCACGAGTCTAGCCTCGGTCGCATTCGTGCGGGAGGCCGAACTCCTCGCGAGGGCTGATGACCCCCTGAAGTACTATGTGGAGGAAGTCATGCCGGAGAAGATCCGGATAGACCTCGCATATATGCGACGGGCCACGATGTGGAGCGACTTGGGGGTCCTGCTCAAGACGGCCCATGTCGCACTTCGTGGCACCTGGGGCTCCACCCTTTGAGCAAGCAGATACCGACGTTTGACCTCTAGCCTCGATGATAGCGACGAGGAGTCGGTGCTTGAGATCCTACGCTCTGGCCTCCTCAGCTCGGGTTTGGCGACCGAGCGGTTCGAGCACTCGTGTGCACAGCCGGCGGGGCGTCACACATGGCGTCGCGGTCAGTTCCGGCACGGCCGGATCGCACCTCAGGAGTTTCGTGCGCTCAGGGTGGAGGGGTATGACGTCGAGCTCCTAACCTGACGTCCGGCGAGCGATCGAATACCGGCCGAGAATTCGCGGAGGTCCGGCGCTTCGGACCCGCCATGCCACGGCTGCGCAACGAGGCCGGCAGAAAGAGACCAGGAGCCGAGGCTGCGATGTCGAAGGGCGCGTTTTCCCGCTCTCATCGATGGAAACGGCCAACGACATCGATCACTGCCTCGATCACATCCGTCACATCTTCGTCCGTAAGCGCCGGGGCGAGCGGAAGACTGACGATGCGCTGATACTCGTGGAAGGCCACGGGGAAGGCTTCCGGTCCCCATCCGTAGCGGTCTTTGAAATAGGGATGCAGATGGATCGGGATGAAGTGCACCGAGGTCCCGATGTTCCGAGCTTTCAACTCCTCGATGAACCGGTTGCGATCGATGGAGAGCGTTTCGAGGTTCAGGCGGAGCACGTACAGGTGCCACGCGTGCTCGACTTCAGGCCTCTCGATCGGCACCTGGATGGCGTCGTGTGCGGCGAACGCTTCCGAGTAGGCGCCTGCGATCGCCCGCCTGCGCTTCTGAAAGCCGTCGATCCTGGTGAGTTGCGCCAGCCCAAGCGCGGCCAGCACATCGGGCAGGTTGTACTTGTAACCCGCCGCGACGACTTCGTAGTACCAAGAGCCATGCTCCTCGTACCGTGCCCGCGCATCACTACTCAGGCCGTGCAAGGAGACGATACGGGCTCGCTCGATGAAGTCGGGTGACCCCGTCAGCATCCCGCCTTCCGCGGTCGTGATGTTCTTCGTCGCGTAGAAGCTGAACGCGACTGGGTTGTCTCCCGAGCCGATTGGTCGACCACGATATGAAGCCGGGAATGCGTGCGCAGCGTCCTCAACGATAGGTATGTCGCGGGGCACCGCCAATTCAAGCAACGGATCGAGAGCGACGGGATGCCCTGCGTAGTGCACTGGCAAGAACGCGCGAGTCTGATTGGTGAGAGCCTCCTCCACCTTGGCGGGGTCGATGTTCAGCGTGTCTTGCTCGATGTCGACCAGCACAGGAATCGCCCCCACGTGCTCAATCACATGCACGCAGGAGGCGAACGTCATCGGGGTCGTAATGACTTGGTCACCCGAACCGATCCCGAGCCCCACCAGCGCCGTGTGCATCGCGGCTGTGCCGGAACTCACTGCTAGCGATGACGGCGCCGAAACTCGCTCAGAGAACGCCGCCTCGAGCGCGGACGCACGAGGGCCGGTCGTGATCCAACCGGACCTCAATGCGGCTACCACTTCTTCGATCTCGTCTGACCCGATAGCCAACGGCGAGAAGGGAAGGAACGTCCGTCTATGCATCGTTTCCGTCCGGTCTCCGCGCAGTGATGGAACTGCTACGAGTGGGGACGGCCGGGATCCCGCGCGCCATAGGCTCGGTGAGTGCGACTGGGATATCCGCGCAATCAACTCTGCCGATTTCGAGGCTCCCGAGCACTGCGCTCACCGTCCATCCGCGCGAAACCAACAGCTGGCGTGCAGGACCATCCCCAGAAGGCTAACCCAATCACCAAGACCGAGTGACCGAGCCCTCTTTCGCAACTCCCCCGCGAGGAGACACGTCCCTACAAATTCAAGACGCCAGGGACCAGGCGCTGCCGCCAGGGCTCCCCAGCAACGCGGTGTCCTTGACGCGGATAGGGCTATCAGGCTTCGCGGCACGGTTGGGTGACGTAAGGCTCGGGGGAGGCCGACCCCAGAGACGGGGAAGCGAACCTTGGACGAGGACCGGAGATCCGGAAACATCTCCGCTCTTCGAGCGGAACCGGTAGCGGGACCTCGTCCCGCTCGGGAACCTGCGAGAGCGTCCCTGAGACCTCGTCCTTGTTCCGGTACATGCCCGAGAGTTGCCGTGATGGACGGCGGTGACCCATGGTGCTGCTGTTGCCTCGTAATCCTGGCGCTAGGAGAATTCAGAACTCGTAGGCACCCCTGTCGAAGCCGGCGCCTTGTGGGCGAAGCATGCCTTCGAAATCGTTCGAGGACGCTTGATTTGCAGTACCGCTGTCGATGCCCGCACTGCCGGCGCGCAGATGGTAGTCATCAGCTGCCGCATCGACGAACAGCGGGTCGAGATGCACAGTTCCCGAGACCTCGGCAGGCGTGCCGTCGAACCGCGGCCCCTCGGTGCCGCCGTTACCGTAGGTCAGGTTATTTAAGTAGTGGCCGCCCTGCGGCGGGGAATTGCTACAGCAGTCGACGATCCCGCCCAAGTAGTTGGAGGTGGCGATGTTGTTGACGACGAAGCTGCCCCGATTGAAGGGCGAAACGCTGCCGCCGAGCAGGATGCCATAACCCCCGTTCTGGGTCGACGTGTTGTTGGCGATCGTAAGGGCAGTCGCATAGTGCCAGCTCGTGATGCCATCACCGACCGCGCGGGCGGTGATGTTGTCTTCGATCACCACGCCGGGCACGGAGGCGTAGATGCCGTGGACGGTGCGACAGGTCCCGTTGCGGGGACCACTGCCGATGTCGGTAACGAGGTTGCCGATGGCCTGCTGGTCGTGGCCGAGCTGGTTGGCAGAGAGGTCGATCCCAGCGCCGCCGTTGCTGCCGCAGGACGAGATCGCCAGGTCGTGGACGTGATTCCCGATCGCTCGCGAGTAGCTGCCCTCGACGTCTATGCCAACGGTACCGTCGCCGCCGCTGCCGGTCACGTCGAAGCCTTGGAAGTCGACGTAGGCGCCATTGACCGTAACCACGCGGAGCGGGCCCGAACCGGTTGCCGACATCTTCGCGCCCCAGCTCGTGTCGCTGACCCACCGGATCCGTGCGGTGGCCGTACCGCTCGCATGCAAGTTCGTCATCGAGTAAGAGCCAGCCGCTACGCGCACAGTCGTGCCGGGAACGGCGAGGCTATCGGCCTTGTCCAACGTACAGGGCGCGCCGACAGTGCAGGAGCTGGCGTTAGAGCCAGTAGGTGCCACATACAGGGTGTTGTCGGCGGGTGCCGTGGGTGTCGGCGTGAGCGGGGATGAGGAGGGGCCCGATGTGTCGGACGGGCTCGGCGAAGGCAAGGGTGAGGGGCTCGGCGAATGCGAGGGGTCCGTTACCTTGAGGACGTGTCCGGGCGCGATGGAGTGACCTAGTCCACCACTCTTTGGCTTTGACGAACCTCCGCCCACACGGGCATTTGCGCCGAAAGCCAGCACGACGATCGAGGCGACTGCGAGAAGGCTTACGACCGGCCTGGTCCGACTCTTCTTCTGATCTTCGAGGCGCACGACCGACCCCCCTCGCTCGTCTCACGCTTGGTCCCTGCGACACCTGGGCGAGCGCCGATACACTACTTCGGCACGAAGGGTTGTCTGGCTACAGGGGAGGGGGCGATAACAGGCCGCCTGCCCGTTAGGTCCCTCCATCCGGCCTAAGCTCGTGGACAGACACACGGTTCACCCGGGCCATCGAATTCGCGAACTGAGCCGTGTTGCGTCCCAAAGGGGACCGGGGATCCTGGTGGGGATCGATCCGCACAAGCAGACCCACACCGCCGTCGCTATCGACGGTGCGACCGGCGAGGTCAGGGGCGAGCACACGGTCCGGGCGCGCTCGGGTGGGACGAGCAGCTGGTGTGGGCGCGCGGGGCCTCGACGAGGAGCGGTGTTCGCCATCGAGGACTGCCGCCACGTCCGGCGGACTGGACCGCCAGCTCATCGCCCGCGACGAGCGGACCGTTCGCGTGGCGCCCAAGCTGATGGCTATCCATCGGCGCACCGACCGGACCTTCGGCAAGTCCGATCCGATCGATGCGACCGCGGTGGCGAGGGCAGCGCTTCGTCACCGTGAGCTCCCCGAAGCCCGTCTCGTCGGACCGGAGCGAGAGATCGGTTTGCTTGCATCACATCGCGAAGACCTCGTCGCGGAGCGGACCCGGGCCTGCAACAGGCTGCGGTGGCGGCGCACGATTCGGATCTTGATCTCGTGCCCCCCACGGGAGTGCTCGATCGCGACGTGGCCGTTCGCGGGCTCACGGCCGAGCTGACCGGGCTCGTGTCCTCGGTGGAGGTCGAGATCTGCCTGGAACTCCTCGAAGCGGATCGCACTGATAAGAACTCGCGAACGCGAACTCGCCCACCAGCTCGAGGGGTTGGTGCGCACGGTCGCGCCCGCGCTGCTCCAGATCCCGGGCTGCGCGACGCAGACCTAAGCCAAGCTCGTGGCCGGGATCGCGAACGTGGATCGATTCGCGACCGAAGCCCGCCTCGCGATGCACGCGGGGGTTGCGCCGCTGCAGGCGTCTTCGGGTGCCTCGCGACCCCACTGGCCGAACCGACGAGGCAATCGACAGCTCAACGCCGCCCTGAACCGGATCGCGATCACGCGGCTTCGGGTCCACGATCCTGCCAGGACCTTCGTGGCTCGCAAACGTTCCGAAGGCAAGAGCAACCTGCGAGGCACTATTGTGCCTCAAGCGACAACTGGGAAGAGTGGTCTACAACACGATGCGAACGAACCAACGACCCGCCGTCGAGGCGGCGGCTTGATATAGGAGCAACCATGGCGATGTCGGCTCCCGACCTCGATGACACCGACGAGGCCTCGGTCCGCGCCGCACTCCGTTCCGGCGTTCTCGCTATGGCCCCGTGCGCCGAGGAGTTCGACGAGCTCGCCGCTGGAGTGGCCGGAACGACCCACGCCGTCGCGGTCAGTTCCGCTCTGCTTGACCCCCCGCCAGCACTCAAGACCAATGACGGGGACGCTGCCGCACCGACCGCTCGTTCAGGGAGTAACCCCGCAACGCTCAGAAGGCATACCTCCAGGGTCTCGTATGCTTGCCGCCTGAACGGTCCGCACCTCGGAGGAGGCACGTCATGCCCAGATCATCAGTCACCGCGGAGGTCAATGATGTCGAGGAGTGGTTGAAGTTCAAGGCAGACATGGCCCGGGATGTCGGCGGTCGCGTCTGACGGCGCCAGCTACGTCGCCCTAGATGGCAGCAACCAGGTCGCCAGCTCATGGGACGTCCCCGACATGGAGGCCTTCCAGGCAGCCCAGAGCTCCTTCTCTTCGGAAGTGACGGCGGCGGCGAACCGAGCCGGGATGATCCCATCGACGATGATGGTGTACGTCAAGAAGTAGACCGGTCGCCTCCGCGACGCGCGGGCGGCATGTCCAGATGAGCGTTCACGACCTGCTCCGGTGGATGAAGCGGGCCCTCGTAGCTCAGTGGAGAAGAGCAACGGTTTCCTAAACCGTGTGTCGGAGGTTCGATTCCTCCCGGGGGCACCGATCACGGCCGCCCGCTAGGTCGAGCGGCCGCGGGCCGCGATCGGGATCGGGGTTTCGACGATCTCCATGCGGACGCCGAACGCCTGATCGAAGAGGTTCACGGCGGAGCAGATATGCAGCGGGATCACCTCGAGGCGCTCCCCGATCACGAGTGGTTCGTCGGTCGTCCGGTGGCCGACGCCGTGCTCCTCGCTCATGAAGTCGAGCACGAGATCTGGTCGCCCGACCACAGCGCCACGTCCCGGGAAGGGAGGGCCGACGGCGCCGTCGGACGAGAATGCCTTCGTACCCGCGTCGACCAGGAACCGCTCCTCGGTGGACGCGCGACCACCGTTGCGAGGATCCTCGCGCCGCACGTCGCCTCGGTCGCCACCCCCAGCCGCATCTGTTGGACGTCGTTGAAGATGTAGGTCCCCGGCCGGATCTCGGTCACGCCCGGAATCGCCGCGGCGAACCGTGCCGTCGGCGTGGAGCCGACGCTGATCTCCGTCAGTTCGAGCCCGCCGCGCCCGCACAGCTCGGCCGTCTCCAGCAGATCGAGCGCCTCACGTTCCGCAACGCGTCGCAGCTCTGCCGCATCCGCGGCCTCTGTACGCGTGGCCCGCATGTGTCAGCACGCCGATCACCTCGATCCCCGGGACGCGAGCGACCTCGAGGGCGAGTTGCGCCGACGGTTTGCCCGGTGGACGACCCATCCGATGAAGACCGGTATCGACCTCGATCAGCACGGGGACTGGTCGTCCCATGTCGAGACCGATGCGGCCGATCGGTTCGGCCACCGCATGGTCGTCCAAGCTCACCCGGATCGTCGCCCGCTCGAGGAGCGCCCGCAATCGCCGGAGCTTCTCCTCCCCCACCAAGGGGTAGGCGATCAGGATGTCGTCGATCCCTGCGTCGACCATGACCTCGGCCTCCCCGAGCTTGGCGACCGTGATCCCTCGGGCCCCCGCCGCGAGCTGCATCTGTGCGAGCAACGGCGACTTGTGCGTCTTCGTGTGCGGCCGCAACGCGACGCCGGCCGTCGCCGCGACCGCCGCCATCTCCTCGATGTTGCGCTCGACGATGTCGAGATCGAACAGCAGGGCAGGTGTGTCGAGCTCGGGATACAGGCTCATCCGGCGGGCAAGTAGAGGGTCGCGTCGATCTCGACCAGGATGTTCACCAAGTCGGCCCCGACCGTCGTCCGCGCCGGACGGGGCGCCGGAACGATCCGCTCGTACGTGGCGTTGAACGCCGGGAACAGATCGATCGATGCGAGGAACACGGACACCTTCACGGCGTCGGCAAGGCTCCCACCGGCGGCCTCGGCGACCGCCGCAAGGTTCTCGAGCGTCCGCTCGGTCTGCTCCTCGACGGTCGTCCCGCGAACCTCGAGCGTGACGCGGGTCGAGCGGACCCTGCCCCGAGATGAACACGAAGTCACCGGCCCGGATCGCCTGCGAGTAGGCCCCCGTGCCGACCGGTGCACGCTCCGTCCGGATCTCGCTTCGTTCCCCCACGAGCTTCCTCCCGTCGTCAGAGACCTCGACGATACAGAGGCACCTCGCCGTGCTTCACGCCTCGACGAGATCCCGACGACGGAAGGCCGCCAGTCCGCCGAGCGCGGCGAGCAGTCCCAGTCCGACGAGCCAGGCGGCCGAGATCCAGTCCGGCGACGCCGCAGGCGCGGGCGCCATATGCGCCAGCGGCGACGTGTCGCGGAGCCAATCGGTCGATGTCGAGAGCGACGCGAAGACCTCGGCCACGAAGCTCCACACCACGAGCCCGTAGACGACACCGATCGCCCCCCGCGGCCACAGACCGAACGCCAGTCCGCCGACGCCGAGGACGAACAACGCGGGCGGGGCCACGTTCAGACCCGCCCGGACCATCTCGCCGACGCCGATCCCGGCGTTCTGGGTCGACGCGCCCACCCACGCCGTCACACCCACCACGACGCCCGACAGCAGGACGAGCCCCGCCCCGACCGCTAGTCGCACCCCGAGCCACGATGCACGTGAGACCGGGCGAACCAACAGGTTGTCCAATCGACCGGCGGCCTCCTCGTTCCGCATCGCGGCGACCTGACCGGCGACCGCGATCGCAACGAGGCCCGCCGCGACGATGAACACGAACCCGAGATACGAAGCGGCGCCGGCAGCGTGCCCGCCAAGCCGCCGGATCACCGCCTCCAGGCTCGGCGCGCCGCGGAGCGCGCTGCCGGCGGCCTGCGCGACCAGACCGAACACCAGGCCCGTCGCGGCGAGCGCGAGGAGCCAAGCGATCACCGCCACCCGCGTGAGCCGGAGCGTGAGGCCCGCCTGGCCGCTGAGCAGCAACGTGCGGGGTGGCGGCGCCTCTCGGGCGGCCAGCACGCTGCTCCCGAGGTCTCGCCGCGCGGCGAGCGCGACCGACACGCCGGCCAGCCCGACGACGAAGACGACGATCGGCACGAACGCCAGCGGCCGCGACGCGGTCAAGGGCTGCAGTTCCTCGATCCACCCGAGCGGACTCGCCCACCGCAACCCGACGAGCGCATGGTCCGAGTCGGCGACCATCCGAATCAGATAGGCGGCGGCGAGCACACCTGCGCCCACCAGGTTGGCGTCGTGGCGTGTCGCCGACAGCTGCGAGGTCAGCATCCCGATCGCCATCGCCATCGCCGCAGCGGCCACGATCGTCGTCGCGAAGAACAGCGACGCGCCGACGCCGATCCCGATGTCGCGCGCCGAGCCCCCGGCGACCGCGAACGCAGCGGTCGGGACCCACATCGCCACGAGCGCGACCCCGAAGGCGACGGCTGTCTGCAGCGTCGCGCCGCCGCGGGTGGTGTGGCCGGACACGAAGAGCTCCCATCGCCCGGCGTCCTCCTCGCCCCGGAGCAGCCGCGTCGCGACCAGCAACCCCCAGATCGCCGCGAGGATCACCATCGTGAACATCGTCTTGTAGACCGTGTAGCCGGCGACGGTGTCGATGCGGTGGATCTCGCCGAACACGGCGGCGAACCCCGTGTTGCCCGCCATCAAGAGCTGGATCGCCTGCCGGGATGCCTCGGTCGGGAACGTCGTCGGATACACGGCCTCGGTCGCCGCGATCATCACGCCGAAGACGAGGCCCCACAGGAACGCCGCGCGCGCGGAGCGTCGCAACGCCGTCCGGAACACCGCCCGCCGGGCCTGCCCGTCGCCGACGCCTCCGTCACGCGCCATCGCGCGCCTCTGCGCCGGACCCGTAGTGCGCCAAGAAGAGCTCCTCGAGCGACGGCTCGCGGCTGACGAGACGCCGGACCCCGACCGGCGTCAACACGGCGAGCAGCGGCTCGATCGACCCCGACACGTGGCATCGCAGGCTCGACCCGTCGATCTCGACCGCGCTCACCCCGGAGATGCCGGCAAGGTCGGGCACGTCGCCGTCCAGATCCGCCTCCACCTGCAGCGTCGAGAGATGGCGCATCTGCTGCAAGGTGCCGATATCGACCAGACGGCCATCGCGCAGGATCGCGATCCGATCGCACACCGCCTCCACCTCCGACAGGATGTGCGACGACAGGAACACGGTCTGACCGTGCTCGCGTGCGTCCGCGACGCAGTCGCGGAACGCGCGTGCCATCAGTGGATCGAGCCCGCTCGTCGGTTCGTCGAGCAGCAGCAGGTCGGCTCTCGTCATCAGCCCCGCGATCAGGATCAGCTTCTGGCGATTCCCCTTCGAATAGGCGCGCACCCGCTTGGACGGGTCGAAGTCGAACCGCTCGATCAGCGTGTCGCGGTACGCCGTATCGACCCGACCGTGCACGCGGCCGAGCAGATGGAGCGTCTCGCTCCCGGTGAGGGATGGCCACAGATCTGTCTCTCCAGGCACATACACCGCTCGCCGATGCGCCCGGACGGGCTCTGCCTGCGCATCCACGCCGAAGAGCTCCGCACGACCGCCCGTCGCCCGGATCAAGCCGAGCAGCAGACGGATCGTCGTCGTCTTGCCGGCCCCGTTGGGTCCGAGGTACCCGAGCACCTCACCGATCGGAACCTCGAGATCGAGATCGACGAGCGCCTGCGTGTGGCCGAACGCCTTCGAGAGCTGCTCGGTTCGGATCGCAAGATCATCCACGGTTCGGCGCTCCTTCCTCACCAACTATAGGTGCGCCCCAGCGGTGATTGCGTGGGTTCGCTTTCCGCCCGGCGACCGCCGTGCACGTCCCTCGGGGTCGGGACTAGCCTGTTCGCGGAAAGGGGCCGGATGTCGCAGACCGCGATCGAACAGGGCCGAACGGCGCTCGGCGAGCGCGCGTGGCAGCGGGCCTACGACAGCTTCCATGCCGCTCGGGACGAGGAGCTGGGCGCCGCCGACCTCGAGGGACTCGCGGACGCCGCGTGGTGGCTCTCGCGGTTCGAGGAGTCGATCGACGCGCGGCAGCGCGCGTATGCGGCGTATGCAGAGGCCGGTGACGACTACGGCGCGGCCGCCACCGCGGCCCGGCTGTCGATCGAACACTTCGTAAGGGACCGACCCTCGATCGGTGCGGGCTTCCTACTCCGGGCCGAGCGGCACACCAAACGCGTCCCCGAGGGACCGGGTCATGGCTACCTCGCGATGGTCGAGTCGAACGTTGCCCGCTTCGGCGGCGACCTCGAACGAGCGGTCGCGTTGGCCCGCGAGTCGCTCGAGATCGCCGAACGATGGGGTGACCGCGACCTGATGGCGATGGCGCTGCACACCGAAGGGCTCACCTTGGTCGATGCCGGGCGCGTCACGGAAGGCCTCTCGTGCATGGACGAAGCGATGGTGTCGGTCCTGTCCGGCGAGCTGGATCCCTACTTCACAGGCATCATCTTCTGCGGGCTGATCGCCGCGTGCCTCGAACTGCGTGACGTGCGCCGCGCCGGTGAATGGAGCGACGCGGCCACCATGTGGTGCCGGTCTCTGCAACCCGGGGCCCCGTTCCCGGGGATGTGCGCGGTGAACCATGCCGAAGTGGCGCGCCTACGCGGCGCCTGGCCGGAGGCGGAGGCGGAGCTGCTGAAGGCGGCCGAACAGCTACTCGCGATCGAGCCAGGGCTCGCCGCGCCAGCCTTCGTCCAACTCGGCGAAGTCCGGCGGAGAACAGGCAACCTCGAGGGAGCGGAGCAGGCGTTCATCCGCGGCGGTGAGCTCGGCGGGGACACACAACCCGGGTTGGCGCTCCTGCGTGCTGCGCAAGGGCGGATCGCCGACGCCGGGGCCGAGCTTCGTCACGCCCTCTTGATCGAACGCCAGCCCGCCCGTCGTGCGCGGATCCTCGCAGCGAACGTGGAGGTCTCGGTGACGGCGGGACTCTTCGAGGACGCACGAGCCGCCGCGACGGCGCTCATCGAGATCGCCGATGAGGCGAGGACGGCGTCGCTCACCGCGATGGCGACCGGAGCGGATGGGATCGTCCGCCTCGCCGCCGGCGACGTGTCCGCTGCTCTCGAGCGACTCCGCGCGTCGGCCCTCGAGTTCGATGAGCTCTCGCTCCCCTACGAGGCCGCACGGATGCGCATCTCGTACGGGCGTGCGCTCCGTGCGGCGGGTGACACAACGAGTGCCGACGTCGAGTTCGAGGTGGCCGCGGCGGCGATGCGACGGCTGGGCGCGGCGCCCGACCTCGCCGAGATCGAGCGACTCCGCGCGGTAGGTCCCGCCCTCCCTGCCGGCCTCACCGCGCGAGAGGCGGAGGTCCTCCGCCTGGTAGCGGCGGGAAAGACCAATCGTGACATCGCCGTCGAGCTGGTGATCAGCGAGCACACGGTTGCCCGTCACCTGCAGAACATGTTCGCGAAACTCGGCGTGTCCTCGCGGGCGGGCGCCACGGCCTTCGCCTTCGAGCACAACCTCGCGTGATGGAGACGCGCAGCAGCGACGCTCGTGCACGTGTTGACCCCCGAGAGTTCGGGCTTCCGTCACGGTGCACCGTTTCGGGAACCGAAGGCTCGGGGGCCTCCACATCCGACGGGTGTCCGAGGTCGCGGGCCGCCGGGCTCTCGGAGTCCGGGTCGGTCCGACCGGTTAGGAACTGCGTCGCGCCACTCACCTTACTCTCTCTGTGAGCGTAGGGTCCCGAGTATGGGCGGATGGTTCCCCACGAATCGGCCGGACATCAACGAGCAGATCGGCGACTCGCGGAACGAGGAGAATCAGGAGCGCGCTCGTCAAGCGTCGATCGCGAATGCGGCCCGTCCATCCTGGTGGAAGCGGCTGAAGGCCAAGTTCACGCGCCGCTAGCGCAGCCCGTCCGATCGAGCGACCGTCATCCGACACGCAACGGGCTCGTGGTGCGTTCTCACCACGCCGCTCACAACGGAAGATGGCTGCTTCTGGCGATGTGCCGTCCATACCCCGGACCTACTGTCGACGCATCGAGCGAAGGGGACGAGATGCAGGCGGAGCGGTTCGACACGGTCGTGATCGGAGGCGGACAGGCCGGCCTTTCGGCAGGCACCTACCTGAAGCGCGCCGGCAGGTCGTACGTGATCCTGGACGGTCACGAACGGATCGGTGACAACTGGCGGGAGCGATACGACTCGTTGCGGCTGTTCACGCCCGCACATTCGATCGGCATCGCTGGGGACCGCTATCGCAGCAAGGGTGCGACAGCGCCAACGAAGGACGCGTTCGCAGACTACCTCGAGTCCTACGCATCCCGTACCGGCCTCAACGTCCGCTCCGGAGTCCGGGTGGAGCGCCTTCGCCGTGCGGATGACCGCTATCTCGTCGACGCCGGAGCCTGGTGCTTCGAGGCCACGAACGTCATCGTGGCGACGGGCGCTCACCGCGAGGCGCGCGTGCCGGCACTATCGCGGTCGCTCGATCCCTCGATCGTGCAGCTGCACTCAACCGCGTACCGGAACCCGTCACAGATACAGGACGGCCCCGTGCTCGTCGTCGGCGCGGGCAACTCGGGTGGCGACATCTCGCTCGAGCTCGCCCGGACGCACCCGGTCTGGCTGTCCGGCCCTGATCGCGGTCACGTCCCCGTCAACATCGACAACTGGGTGGGACGCAACATCGGCGCACGGATCGTGATCTTCGTGGGCCGCCACGTCGCCACGCTGCGGACCCCGATCGGCCGACGTCTCAAGGAGAAGTCGGCGGCCCACGGGGATCCACTGGTTCGCGTCAAGCCGAAGCAACTGCTGGCAGCTGGAGTCACGCGTGTCGGGAAGACCGTCGACGTGCAGGACGGATCGCCGGTCGTCGAGGGCGGACACGTCCTCGACGTCGCCAACGTGATCTGGTGCACCGGCTTCCGGCACGACCTCTCATGGATCGAGTTGCCGATCTTCGGCGACGACGGCGCGCCGACACACGAGCGCGGGGTCGTGGTGGACGAGCCAGGCCTGTACTTCGTCGGGCTCCCGTTCCAATTCGCCGCGAGCTCCGACGTGATCCCCGGTGTCGGGCGCGACGCCGCCTACGTCGTGAAGCAGCTCGGGCGCCGATCCGCCGGCCACCATCTGCAGCCGGCGGCCGCCTGACGGAGGCCTCTCAGCCTCCCTGGGCGAGCAGGGGCGGTCCGAGGTCGGGCACACCGATGCGTATGCGAGCGTCCACGACCACCGCGCCGTGCGTCAGCACCATCACGGGGTTGCAATCCATCTCCATCACCTCGGGATGCCGGTCGACCAGCGTGGCGACGCGGAGGATCACGTCCACCAGCGCGGCGACATCCTTCTTCGGCGCCCCCCGGAAGCCGTCGAGCAGCGGGAACGTCGAGAGCTCGCGCACCATCTCGTCGGCGTCGACGTCGGTGAGCGGGACGACACGGGTGGCAACGTCTCGCGTGAGCTCCACGGTCACTCCGCCGGCGCCGACCGCGATCACCGGTCCGAACACCGGGTCGGTCACCGATCCGACCAGCATCTCCGTGGCACCGGGAACCATCTCTTGCACGACGAACCCCGCGACGGGCGTCCCCTCTGCAGCCAGCCTGGATCCCATCGCCTCAGCGGCCTCCGTCACCTCCCCAGGCGCGAGATCGAGATGCACGGCATCGACGTCGGTCTTGTGGAGGGGTCCGATGGCCTTGAGCGCCACCGGCGCGCCGAGGGTCGCGGCAGCGATCCCCGCGGCCGCCGGATCGGTGACCGTCTCCTGCCGCGGGCGAGCGAGCCCGTAGCAATCCAGGAGCTCGATCGTCTCCTCGGGGGTCAACCAGACGCTGTCACCCCGGGCGAGGGCGCGCGCGATCACAGCGTGCGCCTCGTCTTCGCGGAGGCCGACAAGCTTCGCGACGTTCCCATCGGGTCGCGCACGCCGGACGCCGTAGTGGGCCGCGTTCGCGAGAGCGATCGCTGCCTGTTCCGGGTACGCGTACGAAGGGACGCGCACATCGCTGGCGCGCAAGGCATCTGGGACACCGTGCGCCGACATGAAGCACGTCAGCACGGGGATCGATCGCTCGAGCGCGCGGATCGCGTCGATCATCGCGGCCGCGATCGGCGGCGCGTCCTGCTCGAGCGGCGGGATGTAGATCACGATCAGTGCGTCGACTCCCGGATCCGCACCCACGGTCGCGATCGCGCGTCGATAGTCCTCGGGCGAGGCTGACGCGATCATGTCGACGGGATTGCCGACCGCTGCGCCCGCCGGCAAGAACGCCCGCAGAGCGTCCACGGTCGCCGCCTCCAGGTCGGCGACGCGGAGGCCGCGTGCCTCACACATGTCGACGCACTGGATGCCAAGACCCCCCGCGTTCGTGACGACCGCCACGCTCAGGCCCTCTGGCACCGGCTGGTTCGCGAGCAGTGACGCGACGTCGAACATCTCTTCGAGGGTGTCGGTCCGGATCACACCGTGTTGGCGGAAGACAGCGTCGGCCGTCGAGTCGTTCGCCGCGACGAGCGCGCCCGTGTGCGACGAGGTCGCGCGCGCGCCGGCGACACCCCGCCCGCTCTTCACGGCGACGATCGGCTTGCGCCGCGTGATACGACGCGCAAGCCGTCCGAACCGACGAGGGTTCCCGAACGACTCGAGGTACAGGAGCACGACATCGGTGCGAGGGTCGTCGTCCCAGTAGCACAGCAGATCGTTCGCCGAGACGTCCGCTTTGTTCCCGACACTAACGAAGGTGGACAGGCCCATGTGCATCGCCTCGGCCTGGTTCATGACCGCGAGGCCGAGCGCGCCGGACTGCGACATGAACGCGACACGGCCCTCGGGCGGCCAGGCCGTCGTGAACGTGCCGTTCAATCGGACGTCGGGGTCCGTGTTCGCGATGCCCATGCAGTTGGGGCCGATGAGTCGCATGCCGTGGGTACGGCAGATCGCGACGAGTTCGTCCTGGCGGGCGATGCCCTCGGCGCCGGCCTCGCCGAACCCCGCGGAGATCACGACCAGCGCGCGCACGCCCGCCTGGCCGCACTCCCTCGCAACCCCCAGCACCTGGTCGGCCGGCACGGCGATCAACGCCAGCTCGACCGGTTCGGGAACCTCGGTCACCGACGGATACGCGGTCACGCCCTGCACGTGGGTCGCCGTCGGGTTCACCGGATACACCACGCCGCTGAACGGCTGGGTCACGATGTTGTGGAACAGCCGGCCGCCGATCGTGGACGGGTCGCGCGAGGCGCCGATCACCGCGCACGAGGCGGGCGCGAGGAACGACCGGACCGCGTTCGATGCGGATTGGCGCTCGCGCTCCTCGAACTGCTCCACCGTCTCGGCGGTGATCGCGGTCGGAAACTCCACCTCGACCTCGCCCGGCTTGGCGCGGATCGTGACCATGAAGCCCGAGTCACGGAAGACGCCGATCATCCGGTGGTTCTCGGGCAGCACCGACGCCGTGCACATCTGGACGCCTTGCTCGCGCGCGGCCTGGACGAGCACGCCGAGGAGGATCGAACCGAGCCCCTGGCCCTGATAACGGTCGGTGACCGACATCGAGACCTCGGCACGAGCAGATCCGTCGATGCGGACGTACTGTGCGCCGCCGACCATCTCCGCGTCGTCGCCCGCCGTGGCGATCAGCGTGACGTGGTTGACGTTGTCCACATCCACAGCGCGCCTCGCCGCCTCGGATACGTCGACCGAGGTCGCCCAGAAACGCAGACGACGCGACTCGTCGGACAGCCCGATGAAATAGTCCTGGAGCAGCCGTTCGTCCGCTGGGGCCGCGGGGCGCACCGATACCGTCGATCCATCACGCAGGACCACATCGGTCGCCAGATGCACGGGATCCGGGGCGCTCACGACCGCCATCCTAGGCTCCCCGCGAACACCTCCCCTGCGCTGCTTGGGTCAGGCCCCGGACCGGGGTAACGTTCTTGAAGCGAGGGTCCCGATCTGACGGGCACACGGGAAGCCCTGCCAAAAGACCTATGGCACATACCGAGATCTCGGGTATAGGATGCGATTCGTAGGCCATTCGTACTACCACGGGAGGGGTTCGATGCGACGAGGATTCTTGTTGTTGATAGCGGTTGGCACGCTGCTCGTGCTGGCGGCCTCGCCGGCGTTCGCGGCTCCGGGGAACAACGGAACCGTGAAGATCGACGGTGTGGAGTTCGATCAGCACCCGAACAACGAGCCACACGTCGGCTGCATCTTCCAGGTGGACTTCTACGGGTACGACGAAGGTGATCTGGAGGCGACCGCCACATTCGCCCTGCACCCACCCACGGGAACCGCCGTGCTGCTCACGCAATCGACTAACATCGGCGAGGATCCGGCCGGCGGAGGCACTGACCTCGACGCCGAGATGACCGTGGACCTCACCGATCCGCTCGCCAACAGTGGCGCGATCCCGCACCCGATCCAGGGGTATCACGTGAAGCTGACGGTCCACGCCGAGGGTTCGATCGGTGCGGACACCAAGCACAAGGTGTTCTGGGTCAAGTGCGGCAACTACCCGCCCGTGCCGACCGACGGTTCGACCGCCCAGGTCGCGCCGATCAGCGGCGCCGAGCGTTCCTTCGCGGGCTCCGGCTCCCCGATGTGGCCGGCCGTGGCTGGGCTCTCGATCGTCGCTCTGGGTGGCGCGATGGTCCTGCGACGCGGAGCACGCAAGGGGACTGCTTCGTAGCGATCCCGAGCCCCACTCGCATCGACCCCCTCGAGGCCGCGGTCTATGAGACCGCGGCCTCGAGCGTTGCGATATCGATTTTGCCCATCGTGAGCATGGCCTCCATCGCGCGGCGAGCTCTGTCCGGGTCGGGATCGCCGAGCAGTTCGGGCAGGCGGTCCGGGATGATCTGCCACGAGAGCCCGAACCGGTCGACGAGCCAGCCGCAGCGCGACTCCTCGCCGCCGTCGGCCGTCAGGGCGTCCCAGAGTCGGTCCACCTCCGCCTGATCCTCGCATCGCACGAAGAACGAGAATGCCTCCGTCAGCGCGTGGGACGGTCCGCCGTTGAGGGCCTGGACCTCCTGCCCCTCGATCCGGAAGCTCACACCCAGCACCGAACCGTCGGGCATCCGGCGCACGTCGGTCACCTCGGCGTCGTCGAACAGCGTCACGTAGAACCGGGCTGCATCCTCGGCCTCGGTGTCGAACCACAGGAAGGGTGTGATCTTCTGCATGGTCAGGCCGTGCCTTTCACGTAGGTGGCGAGCCGTTCGAGCGTCTGGCGCCCGCCCTCGATCGAGCCGTAGCGCCGGACGTTCTCGTCGCGCGCCTCTGCGGTCTCCCAGACGCCCTTCATCGTGAGCAGGGTTCCTCCCATCCACTCGTCGAACAGCACGGTGGTGCGGAACGCACCGTCCTCGCCCGCGGCAGGATCGTCGTGGACGTACACGAGCTGTGTGGGCCGCTCAACCACCTCGTACCGGACGCGATTGGGATAGTCGGTTCCGTCGGGCCCGTGCATCGTGAAGATCCATTCGCCCTCCGCCCGCACGTCCATGGCGTCGATCGTGAGGGTGAACCCGTCGGGACCGAACCACGCCGCCACACCGTCGGGAGTGCACCACGCGTCGAACACGGTCGCCGGATCAGCCTCGATCAGGCGCTGCAACACGATCTGCCGCTCGGCGGCGCCGGTCAGGTGGTCGTCGAGGCACCGCAGGCTCGAGGTCCAGCCGAGCTCCATCCCGCCGAGCGCGGGGTTCGCCTCGGGCGTGAGCGCCCGGGCGGACGCGCGCAGCCGGATCTCGGTCTTCCCGTCGAGGTCGGTGAACGAGACCTCGGTCTCCCCCTCGATCAACGGCGTCCCGTCGGGAGCGACGGCCGTGGTCGCCGCGACCAAGCGATGCGGCGCGTCGAGTTCGCGATAGGTCCCCTCCACAGGCGTCTCGACGCCGTCGGGCGAGCGCATCACGATCGTGAAGGCGCCGCCGGGCCGCGGGTCCGACGTCGCCGACGCGACATCGAACCCCTCAGGTCCCCACCAGGCGGCGAGGTGATCCGCCTCGGTGAAGGCTTCGAAGACCAGCTCGCGCGGCGCGTCCAGGATCTTGGTGAGCTCGATGTCGCGGGCTTCGAGATCCGTCGTGATATCGGTCATCGTTCCTGCTCCCTTCCTTGGAGTTCCTGGAGATAGGTCTCGAGGCGATCGAGGCGAGCCTCCCAGCACCGGCGATATTCCTCGAGCCAATCCGACGCCTCCTTCAGCGGCTCCGGCTCGAGACGGCAGGGTCGCCATTGGGCTCTGCGGGTACGGCTGATCAGGCCGGCCCGCTCCAGCACCCTGAGGTGCTTCGAGATCGCGGGCTGGCTCATATCGAAGGGCGCGGCGAGCTCGGTCACTGACGCCTCGCCGTCGGCCAGTCGGCCCAGGATCGCGCGCCGCGTGGGATCCGAGAGTGCGGCGAACGTCCGATCGAGCACCTCGGCGGTCGAACTCGTTCCCATACATTCCCCTTTAGTTATCTAACTGTTTGGTTATATACCGACCTCATTCGTCTGTCAACCCGCGGAGAGGGATCTACGGAGAGTGGCGAGCGAAGCGACGATCCGCCGCCCACGCCCTGACCTCGTCCGCCGAGCGATAGTTCAAGATCCGCTCGCGACCGATCCCCGCCCGAGCGGCGACCGCCATCGCGATCCGAAGATTCCCGAGCTCCTCGGCGGCATGCGCGTCGCTGCCGAGCGTGAACCACGGCACGCCTTCGGCGACGGCGATGCGTGCGAGCTCCACCGGCAGATCCTGGCGTCGGGGTGATCCGTCGATCTCGATCGCCGTGCCAAGCCTCGCCGCTTCACTGAAGACGCGAGACCACTCCGCGACGAGACCGAGTCGACGATCGAACATCCGCGTGGTCGGGTGCGCCAGCACGTCCACGTCGGGATTGCGGATCGCGGCGAGGTACCGCTCGGTCACGTCCTCCTTCTTGCGGAGCTCGGAGTGGAACGCGCCGAGCACCACGTCGAGCTCTGCCAGCGCGACGGGATCCATGTCGCCGCTGCCGTCGGCGAACACATCCATCTCGATCGACCGAAGCACGGGGAATCCGTCGCTGCGCGCCGCGATCCGCCGGCCTTGTTCCCGCAGCCGCTGGGCATCCATGCCGTTCGCGACACGCAGGCTCTCGGAGTGATCGGTGATCGACGCGAACGTCAGCCCGCTCGCGCGCGCGGCATCCAGCATCGCATCGAGGTCGAGCGAACCGTCGCTGTCGGTCGTGTGCATCTGCAGATCCCCGTGCGGCGTCGTTTCCCACGACGGGTCGGCGTCCAGGGCCGCGCACACTTGGGCGTAGGTAAGGAATCCCGTCCGCGTCGCATCGAGCGGAGGGACCGATGCCGGCGGTGACGCGATCCATCCCTCGAGCAACCCCGCCACCCACGGACCGACAGAGCGGAGCTCGGTGAGCTCGCGGCCAGCGGCGAGGACGGCGGCCGCCTCCTCGGACCACCGCCATGCATCCTTGGCCGCCCGCTCCAGCGCGAGGCGCCGATGGGCGACGGGTTCCTCGCCGACAGCCTGCACGAGCAGGGCGCTCAGTTGATCGTTCCGCACGATCATCCCCAGGCAGGTGGCGACGCACCGACCTGTTCGAAGGTGCACGTGGCAGGGTCGCGATCCTCGCGCCAGCGCACGAACGTCGCCGCGTGCCGGAACCGTCCCTGCTGCACGCGGTCGAACGAGACCTCGCACACAAGCGACGGCTCCAGGGACACCCAGGCGGTGTCGCGTCCAGCGGACCAGCGGCTCGGTCCGCCCGGGGAGCGGGCCTCCTCGCCGAAGCCCGCCCCTCCTTCGAGCGGCGCCAGCTGCTCGCGGAGTTCGAGACGTCGCGCCTTGGTGAACGACGACGTGTGGCCGACGTAGTGCAGCCTGCCCTCGTCGTCGTACAAGCCGAGCAGCAGCGAGCCGACGCCGTCGTCGTTCTTGGCCACCCGATAGCCACCCACGACGCAATCGGCGGTATGGCGGTGCTTCACCTTGGTCCAGCCGCGCACGCCGCGTTGATACGGCTGCTCGATGCGTTTCGCCACGATGCCGTCTTGGCCGAGACCGTCCTCGTCCTCGTACCAGCGGGTCGCCGTCGCGAGGTCGTCGGTCCACGGGGTCAGGTAGCACCCTGGCCCCGCGGGCGCGTCGGCGAGCCGCTCGGGGATCGCCTCGATACCGAGCTCGTCGGCCAGCGCCACGAGCAAGGATCGGCGTTCGGCAAGTGGTCGCGCCAGGAGGTCGTGGCCGCCCGCTTCCAGGAGATCGAAGAGGACGAGGCTCGCGGGGATCTCGTTCGCGAGCATACGCACGCGTGACTCGGCCGGATGCAAACGCAGCTGGAGCTCCTCGAAAGCGAGCGCGCCGTTCCGCAGCAGGATCAGTTCGCCGTCGGCAACCAGATCGCCGGTCGGGATCGCTGCGAGCATCGCCACCACCTCGGGGAAGTAGCGCGCCATCGGCCGATCGTCGCGGCTCGACAGGGTCACCTCGCCGTCGCGCACCGTCACGATGCACCGGAAGCCGTCCCACTTCGGCTCGTACGTCCAACCCTCGCCAACCGGGATCTCGGGCTCAAGCTTCGCGAGCATCGGGCCCTGCCCCTTAAGGGTGCGGCGGCCGCGGTATCCGCTCATCGTTCCCACTCCACCCGTGGGTCGTAGTCCACCTCGAGCGGCTCCTGCGCGGGCCGCTCGGCCTCGGGGACGTTCGACAGTCGCACCCGTACCCGTGTCCAGGTCGTGAAGCGACCTCGCATCGCGTCGACGAGCACGTCGTCGGCCGCAAGGTGATCGACGACAGCCGGGTGGCGGGCCTTCCAGCGTTCGAGGCCGGCAAGCGCCTCGTCCTTCGTCTTCGCGCGCGCGATCTCGACGACCGGGATCTCGCCGCGCCTGCGCTTCGACGGTTGCACGCGGGGCGGCTCGTCCGCGCCCTTCTCGTAGTGCGGCGGCCACGGCGCGTCGGTGAGCCCTTCGGCCTCGTCGCGAGCGGCGAGGGCCAGCAGCCCGTCGAGCGATCCCTGCGCCGCGTCCATCCCGGCCCAGGGGTCGCCACGATCCGTGAACCGTGCGGGCACCGTGGCGACGGTGAACGAGGCGGGGTCGCAGCTCGGCACTTCGTCCCAGGTCATGGGGGTCGACACGCGGGCGTCGGTCGTCGGGCGCACCGAGTAGACCGACGCCACCGTCCGATCCTTGGCGTTCTGGTTGTAATCGATGAAGACGCCGTGCCGCTCTTCCTTCCACCACCGGCTCGTTGCGAGCTCGGGCACCCGCCGCTCCACCTCCCGTGCGAGGGCCACCGCCGCGCGCCGAACCTCTGCGAAGGGCCAGCGGCGCTCGATCCGCGCGTACACGTGGATCCCTCGTGAGCCAGACGTCTTCGGCCACCCGACGAGGCCGTGATCCGTCAGCACGTCGCGCACGACCAGCGCGACGTCGATGATCTGGCGCCAGTCGATCCCCGGCACGGGGTCGAGGTCGACCCGCAGCTCGTCGGGATGATCGAGATCCTCGTCGCGAACCGGGTGAGGGTTCAGATCGATGCAGCCCAGGTTGATGATCCACGCCAGCTGGGACGCGTCTCGCACGACGACCTCCTCCGCCGTTCGGCCGGACGGGAACCGCAGCTCCACGACGTCGATCCACTCGGGGCGCGAGGAAGGAGCCCGCTTCTGGAAGAAGAACTCGGCGTCGGCCCCGTTCACGTAGCGCTTGAGCGCCATCGGCCGGTCGCGGATACCGCCGAGCGCGCCCTCGGCAACGGCGAGGTAGTAGCGGACCAGGTCGAGTTTCGTCAGCCCGAGCGCCGGAAAGAAGATCTTCCTGGGATTCGAGATGGTGACCTCGCGCCCGGCGACGTCGAGGATCTCGCGTTCGGCCGCCATCCCGACACGATAGGCCAGCACCGCTCGAGACGTGACAGGCCTTCAGCGCCAGATCAAGCCTTCGGTTCGCGGCCGAACAGCCGGCGGAAGAAACCGGCGATCACCGCCCACATCGCAGTGAGCCCCAGGCCGATCCCGCCGACGGGCTTGGCGGCTGTCGGTTTCTGGGTCGCCGTCACGGCGTCCGACGCGTCTGCCGCAGCACCGTCGGCGTTCATCTGCTCCTGAAGACAGTCGGCGAACTGCTGCGTCAGCTTCTTCGAGATCTCGGGCAGCAGGCCCCGAGACATCTGCGCGGCGGCGCCCGACAGCGTGATGTCGGCCTGCATGTGCACCGTCGTCTCGCCGTCACTCGGCCCGGGCTCGAGCCACGACGTCACGGTCGCGTCCGCCGCACCCTTGCCCTTCTGCTCCATCCCCTTGGCGTGCAACGCCACCCGGTGCGCTGCGTCGTCGCGATCCTCCATGGCGACCGTGCCCGCGAACGTCATCGACATCGGGCCGAATTTCGCGTGGAGCCTGCCCTTCCAATGCGTGTCGTCGACGACCTCGGTCAGCTCCGCACCGGGCATGCACGGCACGATCTTCTCGACATCGAGCAGGGTCATCCAAAGACGTTCCGGCGGCTGCGCCACCGTGAAAGTGTTCTGGATCTGCACTCAGGCTCCTTGGGTTGCGAGGAACGGCGCCGGATCCTCGGAGAACCGCTCGAGGCATCCCGCGGAGCAGAAATAGTAGGTGCGACCCTCGTGCGTCGTCCGGTACCGGGCGGTCGCGACGTCGACCGTCATGCCGCACACGGCGTCGATCTCCTCGTGGCGGGGCCTCGACCGTCGTCGGCGGCTCGAGCTCTCCCGCGGCCCGTCGCTGCACCAATTCGGCGAGGATCGCCACCGCGATCTCCTGGTTCGGCACGTGACCGAGATCCAGGCCCGCCGGCGCGTGGACGCGGGCGAGCGCCTCGTCGGCGACACCGCGATCGCGGAGGTACCCGAGCACCGACTCCGCCCTGCGACGCGACGCCACGAGCCCGACGTAGGCGGCCTGCGTCTCCAGCGCTCGGGCGAGCGCGTCCTCGTCATAGTGGCCCTGCGTGGCGACGACGACGAAGGATCCCGGCCCGACGCCGGCAGCCCCGAGGTCGAGCGCCGTCACCACCTCAGGCGCGTCGTGGTCGCCGGCCTCGCCACCGTCGTCGACCACGGCGGTACGCCAGCCGAGCGCGTCGGCCATCCTGGCGAGGGCGTCGACGGCCGGCGAGCGACCGATCACGACGAGGTGCGGCGACGGCAAGACGGGTTCCACGTAGACCTCCAAGGCTCCTTCGCTCTGACAGGCGATCGGGACGCCGACGACCCCTGGCTCGACCCTCCGCCTCCAGCTCCTCGGCCGTGCCCGAGGAACAGCACCCGCGGGGAGCCCTCCTCGATCGCGCGCAGCCCTTCCCGGATGACGGTCGGCTCAGCGCACGCGCCGCCGAGCCACCCGCGGACCTTCCCGTCCGGGCGTGATCAGCGCCGTCGAACCGGCCTTGCCCGAGGACGGCGCGCGACTCCACACGACGGTGGCAAGCACGAACGGTTCGCCCCGTCGCGACAACGCCGCGCCGAGCTCAAGGATGTCGGGCTTCACGCCGTTGCCTGCGCCTCCTGGATCGCCTGCCACACCTTCCCCGACGTGAGCGGCATGTCGATGTTCGGTCACGCCGAGGGGCTGGAGTGCGTCGATCACGGCGTTCACGTAGGCGGCCGGCGAGCCCACCGTTGCCGACTCCCCCACGCCCTTGGCGCCGATCGGGTGGTGCGGCGACGGCGTCACGGTCTCGCCGAGCTCGAACTTCGGCGTCTCCCACGACGTCGGCAACAGATAGTCGGTGAAGTTCGAGCCGATGCAGTTCCCGTTCTCGTCGAACGTGATCTGCTGCATCGCGGCGATGGCGTAGCCCTCGGTGAGCCCGCCGTGGATCTGCCCCTCGACGATCATCGGGTTGATCCGCACGCCGCAGTCGTCGACCGCGACCATGCGCTTGACCTCCCACACGCCCGTTTCGGGGTCGACCTCGACGGCGACCGCATACGTGCCGAACGGGAACGTCAGGTTCGGCGGGTCGTAATAGAAGACCCCCTCCAGCCCGGACTCCATCCCGTCGGGGAAGTTCGTGTAGGCGGCGAAGGCGACGTCCTGGATCGTGACGGCCTTCTCGGGCGCGCCCTTGACGGAGAAGTTCGGCCTCGTGAACTCGATGTCGCTCTCGGCGACCTCGAGCAGGTGCGCGGCGATCTTGCGTCCCTTCTCTCGATGATCCGCCGCGACACCATCGCCGTGGCCGCCCCCGACCGTCGGGGTCGAGCGCGACGCGTAGGTGCCGAGGCCGTAGGGCGTGTTGTCGGTGTCGCCGTGCATCACCTTGATGTCCTCGGGCTGGATCCCGATCTCCTCGGCGACGATCTGGGCGAACGTCGTCTCGTGGCCCTGGCCCTGCGTCTTGGACGAGATCTTCAAGATCGCCTTGCCGGTCGGGTGGATGCGAAGCTCGGCGCCGTCGTTCATCTTCAAGCCCATGATGTCGTAATCCTTGTGCGGGCCTGCGCCCACCACCTCCGTGAACGACGCGAGGCCGACGCCACCAGACTTGCCCTGCTCGCGCATCTTTGCCTGCTCGGCCCGGAGCTCGTCATAGCCGATCATCTCGAGCGCCTTGTTCATGGCCCCCTCGTAGTTGCCGGAGTCGTAGACGAACCCGGTCGCCGACTCGTACGGGAACGCGTCCTCCGGGATGAAGTTCTTCTTGCGGATGTCGGCGGGATCCATGCCGAGCTCGTAGGCGGCGTTCTGCACGAGCCGCTCGATGAGATACGAGGCCTCGGTGACACGGAACGAGCAGCGATAGGCGACACCGCCGGGCGCCTTGTTCGTGTAGTAGCCGTCGGCAACCACGTGGGCCGTCGGGAACGTGTACGAGCCGGTCACGATGTGAAACAACCCGACCTTGAGCTTGGACGGCTGCGCGTCCGAGTGGAAGGCGCCCTCGTCGGCCTGCAGCGACGTGCGCAGACCGAGCATCGTGCCGTCGTTCTTGAGCGCCAGCTCGCCTTGCATGTGGAAGTCGCGCGCGAACCCGGTCGAGATCAGGTTCTCGGTCCGGTCCTCGATCCACTTCACGGGATGCCCGAGCAGCAGTGAGGCTGCCGTCGCAACCACATATCCGGGATAGACGGGCACCTTGTTGCCGAACCCACCCCCGAGGTCGGGCGAGATGATCCGGATGTTCTCCTCGGGCAGCCCTGCAACCAGCGCAAACACCGTGCGGATCGCGTGTGGTGCCTGCGAGGTCATATAGATGGTGGTCTGATCCGTGGCCGGGTCAACGTCGGCGATGCACCCACAGGTCTCGAGCGGCGAGGGGTGCGACCGCGGGTAGAAGGTGTCCAGTGAGACGACCTTGTCGGCCTGCGCGAAGGCGGCGTCGGTCGCGTCCTTGTCGCCGGACTCCCAGTGGTAGATGTGGTTGTCGGTCTGGCCTTCCTTCTCGTCGCGGATCACGGGCGCGCCGTCGGCGGCCGCGCCCTGCGGGTCGATGATCACGCCGAGCGGGTCGTAGTCGACCTCGATCAGTTCGCGCGCATCGCGAGCGATGTACGGGTCCGTCGCGATCACTGCCGCGACCTCCTGGCCCTGGAACCGCACCTTGTCGGTGGCAAGGACCGCTTGGGTGTCGCCGGACATCGTCGGCATCCACGCGAGGTTGTGCTGTGCCATCAACTCGCCGGTGACAACCGCGATCACGCCGGGAACCGCCGAGGCCGCCGCCGTGTCGACCGAATTGATCTTTGCGTGCGCGTAGGGGCTCCGCAGGATCGCCATGTGGAGCATCCCCGGCAGATGGATGTCGTCGATGTAGTTGCCGCGCCCGCGGAGGAAGCGGTCGTCTTCCTTGCGCTTGACGCTGTGCCCGATCCCGCGGATCTCGGTGGCTTCGGTCGCCATGCTCGCTCGGTGTCCTTCCGTCTCAGGCCGAGGCCGGCTCGGCTGCCTCGTGCGAGGTCGGCCCCGGCCGCCTGGATCGACTTGACGATGTTCATGTAACCGGTGCACCGGCACACGTTGCCGGAGATCGCCCAGCGCACCTCTTCGTCGGTGGGATCAGGGTTCTGCTCGATGAGCGCCGTGCCCACCAGCATCATCCCCGGCGTGCAATAGCCGCACTGCAAACCGTGATGCTCCTTGAACGCTGCCTGCATCGGGCTCGGCGCGCCGCCCTCGAGCAAGCCCTCGACCGTCGTGATCGAGCGGCCGTCGGCCTGCACGCCGAACATCGTGCAGGACTTCACCGGGAGACCGTCGAGCAGCACCGTGCAGGCGCCGCACCCCGACGTATCGCACCCGATGTGGGTGCCGGTGAGCGCGAGGTTCTCACGCAGCACGTGGACGAGCAGTGTTCGCGGCTCGACGTCCACCGTGTGCGCCGTGCCGTTGACCGTGACCGTGATCTGCATCGCTCTCCTCCTCACGCCTGCGCGGCGTCGCGCGCATGCACGAGCCCTCGCCGAACGTAGACCTCGATCATGTGACGTTTGTATTCCTCCGACCCACGGACGTCGCTGACCGGGCTCGCCGCCGCCGCCGCGAGCCGGCCCGCCTCGGCGAAGACCTCGTCGGTCGGCTCGGCTCCGGCGAGCGCCGCCTCGGCGTCGGTCGGCTCGATGTTCTTGAGCCCCACGCCGGTGAGACCGAGACCCGCGCGGCCGATCGTGCCGTTGGCCATCGAGAGCGCGACGGCGACCCCGACGGTCGCCCAGTCGCCGATCTTGCGCTCGAGCTTCAGGTAGGTGCCTCCCGACCGAGCGCCGGGGTTCGGCACACGGATCTGCGTCATGAGCTCGTCGGGTCGCGCGCTCGTCGTGAAGGTGTCGACGAGGAAGTCGGCGATCGGCACGACGCGCTCGCCGGCCTTGCTGGTGAGCACAACGCTCGCCCCCACCGCCAGCATCGTCGAGGCCAGGTCGCCGGCCGGGTCGGCGTGGCTGAGCGACCCGCCGATCGTGCCCAGGTTCCGCACGATCGGGTCCGCGATCTGCGGCGCGGTGGCGGCGATCGTCGGGTGACCGGCCTTGACGACGTCGCGAGGCCGCCAGCTGGTTGTGGCGCACCAAGGCGCCGATCCGGAGCTCGCCGTCGGCTTCCTCGATCGCATCGAGCCCGGCGATGCGGTTCACGTCGATCAGGTGTCCGGGATCGGCGAACCGGAGCTTCATCATCGGGATCAAGCTCTGGCCGCCGGCCAGCACTTTGGCGTCGTCGCCATGGGTCGCGAGCAGATCCAGGGCCTCGGCGAGCTCGTCCGCCCGGTGGTACTCGAAACTGGAGGGCAGCATCCTGCGTTCCCCTTCCTACGGCGGGCCCGGACGCGCTCCCGGGCAGCACTCCATGTGACCACCGACGGCGAGTTAGCGCAAACCCGACGCTAGCGAGACCTGACCTCCAGGCGGCCGTTCACCTCGTGGACGTCGTAGACGGGCAGTGGCGCCTGCGCGGGCGGTCGCAGGACCCGCCCGTCGGCGATCCGGAACCTGCTGCCGTGGGCAGGACACGTGACCATGGCGTTGGCGCCGAGGCCCGAGACCGGCCCGTTCGCGAGCTGCATCCCGGCGTGGGTGCAGCGGGCGCCGATCGCGAAGAGCTCGCCGCCGGTTCGGAACAACAGCACCCCGTCGTCACCGAGCGTCACCCGAGTAAGCGTCGCCTCGGGCAAGTCCGCCGCGGCGAGCACGTCGGTCCACGCTGCCTCGCTCATCCGACGCTTGTACGGCACACGACGCCGACGGTCAAACCGGCGCAGGCACCGAGCGAGCGTCGGGACGTGCGGGCGCCATGCTTCGCGCTGTCGTCGCACGCACCGCGGGCGGGCCGCTCGAGCCGATCCGCACCGCGGTCATCGCCGCCACCGGCAACGAGAGCAGGACGATCGCCGCGAGCACGAGGTCGGTCTTCGTGTCGGTCCCGGCCATCACGGCGTGCACGGTCGCGAACACGAACAGCGCGAACGACCCGTAGTGCGCGCGCCGCCACCACCGCTTCCCGATCCGGCCGCGCAGGAGCGAAGTCACCTCAACCGCCAGCAACACGTAGAACGCGACGATGCCCCACGCCACCGCCACCGGATGCCACGATGCCGCGAAGGGCACGAGCACGTCGGCGAGCCCGAAGTCGGTGTAGGAGTCGAGGAGCACGGCAGCCACGTGCACCACGGTGAAGATCACCGCAAGCGCGCCGAGGAGGCGGTGCATATCGAGCAGCCACGCCGGCCATGGGCGGCGTCGTGCGAGCCGTGTCGACAACGCGAGGCCCCACACGACCGACGCGGTCGCAAGCGCCCACGCCACGAGTCCACCCGCGCGAGCAACGTCCCACGCCAGGTTCATGCCGCGACCCCCTCGCACAGGAAGCGTGTGTACCCGCCGGATCGGCGCTCGCCGCCATCGTCGAGGACGACCATGCCGTCGACGCCCGCTCGCTCGAGCAGCAACGTCGCCTCTGTCGGCCCCGCGAGGAACGCGGCCTTCGCCAACACCTCGGCGATCCACCCTTGGCCCGCGATCACGGTAGCGCTCGCGATGCCGACGTTCGCAGGATCGCTCGTCGCCGGGTCGATCAGGTGGTGGCCGCCCGCCAGCACACGCTTCGTGCGCGCGCTCGTCGCGACCGCACCATCGAACAGCGACACGACACCACGCGGTGGGTCACCGAACGGGTCTTCGATCTCGACGGCCCAGCCGCTCGGATCCGGCGCCACACCCTGCACACGCAGGTCGCCGCCCAGGTTCACGCAGATGCCATCGACCCGGTCCGCCAGTTCGCGAACAACGAGGTCGGCTGCGAGGCCCTTGCCGATGCCGCCCGGATCGAACCCGACACCTTCGGGCAGACGGACGAGTCGCGCGACGGGATCAACCTCGATCAGCGGTGCGCCGAGTCCGCGATCGTCGTCGGGAAGGGCGCGCGGATCGACCTCGGCATAGGTCCGGTCATAGCCGGCCCGCACGACCGCTCCGAGCACGGTGGGGTCGAAGCGCCCGTCGGTCAAGCGCACTCCGTCGACCGCCCGCTGCACAAGCGCAACAGTCTCCGGCGAGACGCAGACCGGGATCCCGGCGAGCGCGTTCAGCACGCTCACTTCGCTGGCCGGCCGGAAGCGGCTCCACATCGCCTCGAGTTCCTCGATCCGCTCGCGCGCACGGTCCAGCGCAGCCGACGCCGATCGCGCCGACGGCGCCGTCGTGATCACGTGGGCATCGGTGCCCATCGCACGGAAGGTCGCGTCAGCTCGCACGGGTCGTCGTCACCGCCTTCGTGGTCGTTCCTTGGGAGGCCGCCGCGGCGGTCGCCGACCGCTTCGCGGCCGAGCGGGACGAGACGGTCGCGAGGCTCGGAGCGCCGACGACCGTCGCGGCGGTGGTCGAGGTGTGCGAGGCGACCTCGATCGCCTGTCCGATGCCGACGAACGCGAGGACGCTCAGCGCAGCCGTTGCCTTGCGTGCGCGCGCGGCCGCGTGACGGCGGCGGCGGGTCACGGCGCACCTGCCGTTGTCGTAGCGGGCGCAGCCACCGTCGCGTTCGCTGTCGTGACGCTTGCGCCCGCCACGCTGCTGCCGCCCGACCCCGTCGTCGGCGGCACCACGCCGCCGGTGCCCGGTTGGGCCGGCACGAGGCCGCTTCCTGGCTGCGGGATCGTGCCCCACTGGGTCTGCGGACCGTCATCGTCGCCCCATTCGCCGGGGTAGGGCACCGTGGGGTAGGTGGGGACGGCGGCGATGGGCCCGGTAGCGGCCGGCGTGGATGCCGGTTGGACCGTGACGGAGCGGCTTCCCATCACCCAGCCGATCCCGAGGAACGCCAGGGCGCCGGCCACACCGGCCGCCGCTTGCGTCGCTTTGTTCGACCCGCGGGCGCGGGGCTTGGTCGTCGGCTGCTCGCTCATCGCACGCCTCCTCGGTGATCGGGGTTCGTTCCCTGTGATCCCAGTGCACCGCGGCCGCCTGAGGGTGCGCACTGCTCAGGCTGGGAGTCGCCTGAGAACAGGCGCCCCGCCTCGCGTTGCCGCAACCGGCTGTGGCCGACAGACTGGGCCGCAATCGACGAGAGGGAGCAAGTCATGGGACTGAAGCACCCGAAGGCGCGCGCACGACGGACGACCGGACTGAGACCTGAATCGGTGTTCCGCCTCGAGGGCGAGTCGATCCCGCGCGACGCGATCCCGACCGGCGAGCTCCCCGCCGACGTCGCCTACCAAGTGATCCACGACGAGCTGATGCTCGACGGCAACGCGCGGATGAACCTCGCGACGTTCGTGACCACGTGGATGGAACCGCAAGCCGAGAAGCTGATGGCCGAGTGCTTCGACAAGAACATGATCGACAAGGACGAGTACCCGCAGACCGCGGAGCTCGAGACGCGCTGCGTCCACATGCTCTCCCGTCTGTGGCACGCGCCCGATCACGAGAACTCCGCCGGGTGTTCCACGACCGGCTCGAGTGAAGCGGCGATGCTCGGCGGCCTCGCGATGAAGCGTCGCTGGCAGGAGGCGCGACGGGCGGCCGGCAAACCCGCCGACTCGCCCAACATGGTGATGGGCACCAACGTCCAGGTCTGCTGGGAGAAGTTCGCGAACTACTGGGACGTCGAGATGCGGCTCGTCCCGATGGAGGGCGACCGGCTGCACATGAACGCAGAGGAGGCCGTGAAGCTCTGCGACGAGAACACCATCGGCGTCGTGCCGGTCCTCGGCTCGACGTTCGACGGTTCCTTCGAGCCCGTCAAAGAGATCTGCGAAGCGCTCGACGACCTGCAGAAGCGCACCGGCCTCGACATCCCCGTCCATGTCGACGGCGCCTCCGGCGGGTTCGTGGCGCCGTTCATCGATCCCGACCTCGAGTGGGACTTCCGGCTCCCGCGTGTGGTGTCGATCAACACCTCGGGGCACAAGTACGGACTCGTCTACCCGGGCGTCGGCTGGGTCGTGTGGCGCGACGCAGAGCACCTGCCGGAGGATCTGATCTTCTGGGTGAACTACCTGGGCGACAACATGCCGACGTTCGCGCTGAACTTCTCACGACCCGGCGCCCAGGTCGTCGCCCAGTACTACAACTTCTTGCGGCTCGGGTTCGAGGGGTACCGCTCGGTGCAGGGCTACGCGCGCGAGGTCGCCACCACCCTTTCGGCTCGTATCGCGGAGATCGGCCCGTTCGAACTCCTGACGAAGGGCGACGAGTTGCCGGTGTTCGCGTTCAAGGTCAAGGACGAGATCGACAACTTCACCGTCTTCGACGTGTCGAACGCGATGCGTGAGCGCGGCTGGCTGCTGCCCGCCTACACCTTCCCGAAGAACAGGGAGGACTTGGCGGCCCTGCGCGTCGTCGTGAAGCGCGGGTTCAGCCACGACCTCGCCGACCTGCTGATCGACGACCTGAACCGGCAGCTGCCGAAGCTGCAGGCCCAGCCCGAGCCGGTGCACGACGCGAGCAACTCGACGAGCTTCCACCACTAGCGATCGCTTCAGGTCACGGGGAGTCGGGCGACCGTCGAGAGGGTCCGTGTCCGGGGATCGAAGGCGAGCAATCGCGGGACTACCGGGTCGTCCTCCGTGATGAAGAGACGCCCGCCAGGACCGATCGCCAAGGTGATCGGTGCGCGGATGTAGCCATCGCGGGCGGGCCCGTCGTAGCGAAGCGGGCCTGCGTCCGCCCCATTACCGGCGACGGTCGAGATGCTCCCGTCAGTATCGATCCGTCTGATGACGTTGTTGCCATAGTCTGCAACATAGATGTTGCCGGCCCGATCGATGGCAAGCGCAGCCGGGCTCGAGAGCGACGCATCAACCGCCCGGCCGCCATCTCCTGAATAGCCCGCAGTGCCGTTCCCGGCGACCGTGGTGATGGCGCCGCCCGTGTCGATCCTGCGAACGCGGTTGTTCGCCCCGTCGGAGAAGTACAGATTCCCCGACGCGTCGAAGGCCAGGTCTTCCGGCGAGTTGATCTGGGCGTCGACTGCCGGCCCGCCGTCTCCAGAGAAGCCTGGTCGGCCCGTCCCCGCAACGGTCGTGATGATGCCGGAGAGATCGATCCTGCGAATCCTGGCGGCGTCCCGATCGGACACGTACAGCTCCCCGGTCGGCGCGAACGCGAGCCACGTCGGGTGGTTCAGGGAGGCCTGGGACGCTTGACGGCCGTCACCGAGTTCGGCGCCCCCGTCTCCCACGATCGTCGTAACGTTCCCGCCCGTGTCGATCATCCGAACGCGGTCGTTGAGGTGATCGACGACGAACAGGCGTCCGGCCGCGTCCCAGGCCACGCCAGTCGGACACCCGAAATGTGCCGCAGTCGCGGGACCGCCGTCGCCCGAGAATCCGTTGGCGAAACCACCCGCTCCCGTGCCCGCGAATCGCGTCACGTCACCCGTCGGCTCGACACGCAAGATCCGAGCGTTGTTGCAGTCGGTGACGTAGAGAGCACCGTCCGGCCCGAATGCACCAGGCGGAACCCAGCTGGCTGGGGGCACTCTCAATCGCGGCGTCGCCGGCACGTCCCGCTGCGGTGACCGCATCGCCCACGCGACGGCGCCCGCGATGAGCAAGATGACCACCGTCGCGACGATGCCTGCGGCGAGCCGCTGGTTCCGCCGGTGCCGGTCCCGGCGGTCGGTGAATCGTTCGAACGCATCCACCGGCGGCGTGAATCGCTCGGCCGCGCGCTCAAGGAGATCGCGCTCGTCGATCATCGAGGCTCACCCGCCTTCGCTCGCATCGTTTGACGTGCTCGGGTACTCAGCGCACGCACGGTCGATGCCCCGATCCCGAGCATCTCGCCCGCCTCTTCGGAGGAATACCCGAGCAGACCGGTCAACACGATCGCTGCGCGCTGCTGCGGGATCAGGTCGCGGAGCACCTCCACGACCTCGACGTGGTCCTCGATCGCGGCGAACGCGTCGTCGGCCGGACCGGGCGCAAACATGCGCTTGGCTGCCCGGACGCTTCTCCGGTAACGCCCTCGGAACTCGTTCATCGCGACGCGGTAGAGATACCCGGGAGGGTTCTCCATGGCACTCACTCGATCCCATCGCTCGAACACCTTGAGGAACGCGACCTGGAGCACGTCCTCCGCCTCATGGAGATCGCCCATCACGAGGCACAGCGCCCGGTAGAGCCGATCGTGCTCATCCCGGAAGAACTCCTCGAAGGTCTCGGCCTGTGTCGTCTCGAAGCCCTCATCCGGGACGGGAACGGAATGCAGCGGTGCGCTCATCGCCCCCATGAACGCCCGAAGAGATGCTCCTGCTTACAACCCGTCCCGGAAACGGTCAATCTGGCGGAAGGCCCGGCCGGCGAAGCCGGCCGGGCCTTTCGACAACGGTGACTAAACCTACGAACGCTTTGGCGCTTTCGCGAACCGGTGCGTGATCCAGTGGGAGTCGACCCGCACGATCACCCCGCAGCCGGGATCCGAGACATACAGGTCGCCGTCGGGCCCGTATCGCAAGAACACGTCGCTTGCGACGGGCATCTTCCGCAGCGGCCGGGCGAAGAGCCCGCTGCAACCCCGGCCGCCCGCCACCGTCGAGATCGTGCCGTCGGGCGCGATGCGCCGGATCTGATGGCACTCCCCGTCGCTCACGAGGAGCGACCCATCCGGTGCGAACACGATGTCGCCGGGGTTCCGGAACGATGCGTCGACGGCGGGCCCGCCGTCGCCACCGCAGCCGTACTCCCCGTTGCCGGCGACCGTGGTGATGACCCCCGTGCCGTCCACTTTGCGGATCCGGTAGTTGTTCTCGTCGCTGATGTACAGATCGCCGGCCGTATCCAAAGCGAGGTAGAGGGGGCGGTTCAGCCGCGCGCTGGTGGCTTGGCGGTTATCGCCGTTGTACCCCCGAAAGCCGGTGCCCGCCACCGTGGTGAGCTTCCCTCTCGCGTCGATCCTCTGGACCGCGTCGTGATCGCGGTCCACGAAGAGCAGGTTCCCCTTCGAGTCGAACAGGATCCCGGTCGGCGCCGCCAGCACCGCGTGCACCGCCGGACCGCCCACGCCGGACTCCGGACCGATGCCGGCGGTCCACGGACCGCCCCAGTCGAATCCGGGCCCGACGCCGGCGACCGTGCTGACGAACCCGTCCGTGTCGATCTCACGGATGCGACTGTTGTTGTGCTCCCCGAGGAACAGGTTGCCGGCGGCGTCGAAGGCGATGCCGGTCGGGCATGCGAAGAAGGCGTCTGTGGCGTGCTGCCCGTCCCCCCCATAGCTCGCAACAGTCACCCAGCCCCACTTGTGCACGAAGTGGAACTTCGTGAACCCACCGGGTCCGGTTCCCGCGAAGACCGTCGTCTTTCCCGCGGTATCGACCTTGTAGATCCGGGCGTTGCCGCAGTCCGATGTGTACAACGTGCCGTCCGGGGCGAACGCGATCGGACCGAAGGTCGGACGCGAGAACGTGCCCCAGGTCGGGGGCGACGCTTCGATGGTGTTGGTGACCCCGAGCCGCTGCACGGTCGTGCGAGACGTGCCTCCAGCGGCCAACGCCGCGGTCGCGAACGCCGTCGCGGCAACCGCGGCGACGGCGAGCACGACTGTCCTGGACGTTCTCATCGTTCCTCCCCCTGGGACACGTGTCCCCCTCGGCAGCGTTCTTTCGATGCCTTGAACGCCCACGGGGGTGCGCGCGCTTACAACGGGGGGATCGAAACGGGATCAGCCGTCGGTGAACCCGGCGTCCTTGTGGCTCCCGTCGCAGAACGGCTTGTTCTGGGAGTGGCCGCACCGACAGAGCGTCACCCGGTTGCGGATCTCGTACTCGGTCCCGTCGGCGGCCACCACCTGCACGCGGCCGCGGAGCCACACGGGGCCGTCGGTGATCACGCCGACCGACGGCTCGTAGTCGATCTCGTCGCGCTCGGCACCCTCGGGCTCGGTGACGAGCCGCCCGGACGGACAGAGCATCGACATCTGCCGGATCCGCTCGGCAACGTCGGGATCGGCGGCGTCGGCGATCATCGCCCACACGTTGCGGAACCGGTCGCCGCAGTACCCCGCCTGCGTGCAAAGCGTGCGGTCGTCGTTCATCGTCAGATCGCCGCCCCGATACGGATACGCGCGATCGTCGTACCCGTCGCGCCTGGCGACCTCCGTGCCGTCGAAGTCGATCCGTTCGTGGGTCGCATCGCAGAACGGCCTGCGCGACGAGTGCCCACACCGACAAAGCTCATAGTCGTCGGGGGTGCGGACGTCGATCGGCTCGTCCGGCGCCCACTCGATCGGCTCGCCGTACTCAGTCTCGACCTGGGCGGTGCGCACGAGCGGCGCACCGCCCGTCACGCGGTAGGGGCCGTCGGGCTGCACCTGCACCCTGTACCCGTCTGTCATGGCCAGGCACGATACGACGCACCCGGCCTGACGGTCGAACGGGGGTAGCCGCGAGGCGCCCGGTCGCGGTACGGTCGGGCCCATGGGTGTGCTCCTCATCGTGTTGGGGGTGCTGCTGGCCGGCGTGCTGGCGGACTTCCTGATCGAGAACAACGTCGCGACCGCTGCGGCCCAACCGATCACGGTCGCGAGCACCAGCGTCGACGTCTCGACGCCGGTCATCGCAGCGATCGCCTTCGGCCTCGGCGCCTTGGCCGTGCTCCTGATCGTTGCCGGCGTCCGCCGATTCCGGCGGACACACAGAAGGACCATGCAGGATCGGATGACCCGGTTGGAGGAGGAGAACGCCCGCCTCGTCACCCAGGAGAACCTCCGCAACGTGATCCGCATCCCCGAGGCGGAGGAGCCGACACGAGTGATGGCGTCCGCTGCTGCCGCCCCGACGCCCGCCGAGACGGCGAAACCAGCACCTGCACCGGCGCCCACAGAGACGGCGCAGGAGGCGGAGGCGCCCGACGACGAGCCACCTGCTCGCCAGGCGCCTATCGCTGAGACCACAAAGGCAACCCCGCTGCCCGCAGCACCGGCCCCAGACGAGCCCGCCACGCGCTGGTAGCCCGGCCGCTGTCGGCGGCCCGGAGTATCGTCGCACGATGGCCAAACTGACCGCCCGCGAACGTGCGGCGTTGCCCGACAGCGCCTTCGCCTACATCGACGATGAGGGCACACGCCGCCTGCCGATCAACGACGCCGCCCACGTGCGCAACGCGCTCGCCCGGTTCGACCGGGTGCAATGGGTGAACGACGAGGCACGCGACCGGGCTCGCGGCAAGCTGCTGCTCGCGGCGCGCCGATTCGGGATCATGCCGGTCGGGTTCATCAATCAGCAGCTGCGATCCGCACGCGGCCTCCGCTTCACGGGGTACCCGACGGGGTCGGTCACGTTCCTGCTGACCGACATCGAGGGATCGACCGCACTGCTCCGACGGCTCGACGACGAGTACGCCGTGCTGCTCAAGGAGGTGCGTGCGGCGATCCGGGGATGCGTTCGCGACGCGGGCGGCCGCACGGTCGACGCCCACGGCGACGAGTACTTCGCGGTATTCGGCCGAGCGGATGCCGCGGTCGCGGCGGCCGTCAGTATCCAGCGCGCGATGCGCGAGGGCGACTGGCCGGGTGACGCGACCATCCGGCTGCGCGCAGGGCTCCACACCGGCCGTCCGACGCTGACCGAGTCCGGCTACGTCGGGCTCTCGGTGCACACCGTCGCGCGGATCGCCTCGTGCGCTCACGGCCGACAGACGCTCCTGTCCGCGCAAACGCACGGGGGCATGCAGGCACCGCCGCCCGGCGTGACGTTTCACGACCTCGGCGAGCATCGCCTCGGGGGCCTCCCCAAGCCCGAGCGGCTCTACCAGCTGAACATGCGCGGCATGCCCTCGCGGTTCCCGGCGTTGCGGCTGCGGTAACGCCTCGAGGCCCCGACGGCCTATCCTGGCGGACATGACGACCGACCACTTCTTGCACACCGAGCACGACTGGCACCCGCGGCCCACCTTGTCGGGCGATCGCTACACGAGCGACGCCACATGGCAGGAAGAACGCGAAAAGGTTTGGTTCGGCGGCTGGGTGTGCGTCGGGCGGAGCGAAGAGGTCGCGAACCACGGGGACTTCATCGTGCGCGATCTGGCGGGCGAGTCGATCGTGATCACGCGGAGCGACGAGCACGGGGTCACCGGCTTCTACAACGTGTGCAGTCACCGAGGCACGAAGTTCCTCGACGACGAGCCCGCCTCGGGCCACGCTCGAAAAGCGTTCACGTGCCCGTACCACGGATGGGTGTACGACCTGCACGGCGACCTCATCGGCACGCCCAACGTGAAGCAAGACGAACTGTTCGATCGCTCGGCCTACCCGCTGTACCGGTTCGCGGTCGAGGAGCACGCCGGCTTCCTGTTTGCGAACCTGTCGCGCGACGAGGTGCAGCCGCTGCGTAACTATCTCGCCGAAGGTGCCGAGAGCATCCTCGTGTTCGAGCGCTTCCGCATGGAGGAGCTCCGCGTTGGGGTTCGGCTCACCTACGAGGTCGACGCCAACTGGAAGATCCTGGTCGAGAACTACAACGAGTGCCTGCACTGTCCGCAGGTGCATCCGGAGCTCGTGCAGGTGATCCCGCTGTTCCGGTTCGGCGAGGTCTGGGACGAGGAGACGCGCGACGGCGGCGCGGCGATGCGCGACGGCATGGAGAGCTTCACGCAGTCGGGCAGCTCAACGCTGCCGAAGCTGCCGGGACTCCTGCCCGATGACCAGAACATGTACTACGGCATGTTCCAGTTCCCGAACCTGATGGTGAACCTGCATCCGGACTGCGTGATGTACTACATCGCGTACCCGCACGGGCCCGGCCGCACCACCATCGTCTCGGAGTTCCTGTTCCGGCCCGAGACGATCGCGGATCCGGAGGTGTTCACGCCGGAGCCGGTCGTCGAGCTCTGGGACATCGTGTCGAAGCAGGATTGGGCGGTGTGTGAGCGCGCGCAGACAGGGGTCGGCTCGCGGGCGTTCGGCTCGGGGGTCTACCCGCGGCAGGACCGCTACCTCTACGCGTTCAACGAGCAATACCGCCTGCACATGGGCGAGCCCCAGCTGGGCTAGTCGCACACATTCCCGACACCCGTCATAGGGTCGAAGGATGAGCCGACCCTGGCGATGTGCGATCGCAGGCCTGCTGCTCATAACGGCGTGTACCGCGGACGCCGACGGCACCTCGACGCGATCGGTCGTGGCATCAAGCACGACCGCCACGCCTGACGGGCCGCGTCTGCTCGTGCAGCGCACCGACGGGAACATCGTGACGACCGATCCGGACGGCGGCTCGCTGATCCCCCTCACGACTGGGGCCAGCCCCACGACGATCGAGACGCAGGCTGTCGGGTCGCCGAACGGCCGCTCGATCGCGTGGGTCGAGATCGACCGCGACGGAGCCTCACTCGAGACGGCTTCGAGGACGGGCGCCCACCACCTGTCGCAACCGCTGCAGATCGCGCCGTTCTACCTCGAGTGGGATCCCACGTCCTCGAAGGTGCTCTACCTCGGCAACGCGGGTCCGACCATCGGGATGGGGATCGTGGACGCGGCCGTCGTGCAACCGACCGACGTCGCAGTCGGAGGCGGCGCGCCCTTCTACCTCTCGTGGTCGCCGGACGGTCAGTCGCTGCTCGTTCATGTCGGGACCGACGTGCTGGGCACGACCGATCTGACGCATCCGCTCGATCGGATCGCGCGCACGCCTGGGACGTTCCAGGCACCGGTCTGGTTGCCCGACGGCGGGCTCGTGTACGTGATCAGGCGCGGCCAACAACAGACCCTGGTGGTGGACCGAGAGGGTGAGCTGCAGACGATCGCCACGTTCGGCGGCGGCGCCCTGTTCACGGTAGACCCCTCCGGGCGTCGCATCGCCTATCGGATCGATCGCCCCGACGGCTCGCAGGTCGGCGTGTTCGTGCGCGCGATCACCGGTGGCCCCGTGCACACGGCAACCAGCCGCGAGACGACCAACTTCTTCTGGAGTCCGGACGGAACGGCGTTGCTCTTGATGACGCCCGAAGCAGATGCTGCGAACGAACGCACCCATCGCTGGCGTCTCTGGGACGGTCGCGAGCAGGCCGTATCCCCTCCGTTCGTCCCAAGTGACACGTACTTCACCAACTACGCGCCGTTCTTCGATCAGTACGCGCAGTCGATGACCCCGTGGGCACCGGACGGGAGCGCGTTCGCGTTCGCCGGCACCGTCGGCGGGAAGTTCGGAGTGTGGGTGCAGCAGGTGGACGGGTCTGAGCCGACCTACGCCGGGGACGGCGAGGTCGTGTCGTGGCTCCCCGACGACGCCGCGTAGCCGTCGCACGAAGTGTCGTTCGAGATCGCCCGCCGGACCTCAGAGCCATCGTCCGAACCAGGCGACGCTGCGCCGGGCGACCTCCTCGAGCGCGCCTGGCTCCTCGAACAGATGGGTCGCGCCCGGAACGATCGCGATCTCATGCGTGCAGCGCATCTCCTCCGCCGCCGCCCGGTTCATGTCGATCACGACGTCGTCGAGAGCCCCCACGAGCAGCAGCGTCGGCGCACGCACCTGGGACAAGGCCTCCGCCGCGAGGTCGGGACGACCGCCGCGCGACACAACTGCGCCGACCATCGCGGGGCGTTCGGCCGCCGCGATCAGCGCGGCCGCCGCTCCCGTGCTCGCGCCGAACAGGCCCAGCCGCATTCGCGACGTGTCGGCGTTGCGGGCTACCTCGTTCTCCGCGGCCAGGAGGCGGTCGGCGAGCAGCCGGATGTTGAACCGGAACTCCCGAGTGCGCAGGTCGACACGCTCCTCATCCACGGTGAGCAGATCGAGCAGCAACGACCCGAAACCGTCCGCGTGCAGAGCCTCGGCGACCATCCGGTTCCGCGGGCTGTGGCGGCTGCTCCCGCTGCCGTGGGCGAAGACGATCAGCGCCTTGGGCGTAGCCGGCAAGCGCAGGTCGCCCTGGATCTCGTCGGCCGTCCCGAAGACGTCCTGGACGGTGATACGGAACGACCGCTCGAGGATCTGCACGCCGGCTCCCTTCTCCTGCCATGGAACCGCAGCGAACGGCATGGTGACCCGTCACGGGTCCTGGAGTTCAAGGTCCGTCCGTCCCACGACCGGCCGCGGAGCGGCCCTACGGTAGATGAGAGGAGGAGGTGATCATGATGCTGGATGTATGGGACGACATGATGGCGATGCAGCGCCGGATCGACGATCTCTTCCGGACGTACCTCGGCCCACGAGCCCGGGTGACGTTCCCAGCTTTGCCCGACGGCATACAGCGTCCTTTCGTGCCCGTCTGTGACGTCTTCGCCCGCGAGGGCGACCTCGTCGTGAAGACGGAGCTCCCCGGGATCGACCCCGAGAAGGACGTGAAGGTGACCGTCGAGGACAACGTGTTGATCGTCCACGGCGAGCGCCGCACGAAACGCGAGGTCGATGAGAAGGACTTCTTCAGGATGGAGTCCTCGTACGGCGCCTTCGAACGGCGGCTGCCGCTGCCGGAGGGCGTCGACGAGGGCAAGATCGTCGGGACCTACACCGACGGCGTTCTCGAGATCGTTCTGCCCGGCGCGGCGGCTCTGATGGAGGAGCCGCCCAAGCCGGAACCGGTCGTCACGACCGTTCCGATCACAACCGTACAGGCGGCGTGATCGAGGCTGTCTGGGCGCCTCCGCGATCGCGACGCGGAGGCGCCCGCTCCGGCTAAGAGTTCACACTCCTGTCGCTTGGTCTGCTCGAGCTACGACAGCAGCCGCGTGCGCCCCGCGAGAGCAGGGCAGCGAGGGCCGGCACCAGGTCCGAGCGGTTTCGCAGGAGCGCACTCACCGGCGCATCATCGGCCACGCGGCCTATGGATTCAATGCGCGGCCGTCGAAGCCTCCGGGCCTGTGCCGGCGAGGTCGGAGACGAGGCCAACAAGACGTGCGACGTTGATCGTCCAGCCGACGCCGAATACCTGCGGGACGAAGAGCCGCGGCTCGTTGGGGTTCCACCAACGGCTGCGTACGCGCTCGATCGTCGGCATCCGGAAGTCGTATGGGACGAAGCCGACGACGGTCCCTTCCCAGGTGCGCTCGTCGGCCGGACGGCGAAGTTGCTCGACGATCGCCGCGATCGCGAGGGCGATCGCCGTCCACTTGATCAGCTTCCGCAAACCATCCATCTCGCCATGGTCCCACGACCCGCGAAGCGCGACACCGAGCGGTTCGTCCTGAGGATCTGGCAACGGCGTGACGGTTCTGTGGCAAGCCTTCCGTCTGCATCCGGCGATCCCGATACTCCGGTCATGAGCTTGGTCGAGACGCTGCCGTTCGTGCTGATCGGAACCGCCGCAGCGGTTGCGGCGCTCGTCGCTCTGCTGCTCCCCGAACGCCGAGCCCTTCAATCGGCGCTCACGCTCGTCTTGGGTGCGGGCGTCGGTGTCGCCGCGCTCGCGATCGGGCTGTTCGCGTCGGGCGACGCAGCACCGGACAACGCCGAGAACGTCTTCCTTGGCTGCCTCGGTGTGCGGTTTCGTGGCCGTCCTCGCCGGGCTCTGGCTCGTCTGGCAACGCAGCCACACCGCGCGGGCAGCTGACTGAGACACGCTTACGACTCGAAGAGCGTCGCCGGGACGTGGAACCAGAGGACCGACGCGATGATCGCGACATCGATCGCGATGCCGATCAGCAGCCACGGGTGGAAGAACAGAAGCAACAGCGCAAGCGAGATCACCGATGCGACGACGGCCAGAGGCTCCCACACCTCCGCGTTAGCGAGCAGGGCGATCCCCGTGACCACGAATCCGATCACCGCAAGGATGGCGAGAACGCGAGCGATCGCGCGCGCGGTGCCCACCTCGAGATCCAGCGCTCTCGGGAACCAGCGGCTTTCCGGCACGAAGGGATAGGAGCCGTCATCCGCGGGCCGAGGTGTCGCGTAGAGCAGATGGATCAGCCCGTGCGCGATCAGGAACAGCCCCACGACGACGCGTGCCATCACGCCGTCACCATCAGCTTGTCCGCGAAGTCCTCGACCTTCTGCCGCCACTCGTCCTCGAGCGGGCCCTTCACGCCGGTGACGTAGACCTTCTCCTCGGCGACCTCGACCAACCCATTCGCTTGGAGCAGCTCGTTCATGATCGGCCGCACGTGTTGGAACCGGCAGATCTCCTCCTCGGTGGGCATCCGCCCGGTCTTCTTGTCAGGTTTCGGCGCCATCTCGGTGGTCAGCAGCGCATAGCGCGTGCCGGTCGGCAGCTGCACGTTCGTCAGGAACCGGCGCATGCTGCCGATCGGTCTGCCGAACCGCCCGGGTGAGCTGAACAGGTACAGGTCGGCAAGCGGCAGCTCGTTCGGCTTCACCTCCCGCATGTGATGCACGGCGACCTCGACGTCCTTCGCGGCCATCCGCTTGCGGAACGCGTCCGCGACCGTCACCCCGTTGCCGTACTTCGACGCGTGCACGTATTCGATCTTCACGTCGCTCCTCCCTCCCGCGGTTGGAACACCGCATCGGGATCCCTCATGTCCAGGATGACGCGACACGAACCCGCGCCGAGGGCCGATCGGACCGCGATCCGACGGACCAGCAGCACGCAGGACCCCCCGATGTCATGGGTCTAGGCTTGCGCCATGGTGGAGCCCCGGACGACGCCGCACGAGGAGTCGCGGTATCTGTTCGCCGGTATCTCGGTGGCCTGCATCTGGGTGGCGATCGCTGCCGCGAGCATCTGGTCGCCCGACATGATCACAGGGTCCGCGCAGGAACACCTGCCGATCGCCGCGGTGAGCGACTGGTTCTACGCGGCCATCGCGACGGGGTTGGTCCTGCTCGCGTTCGCACGGCGAACCACCGGGGCGAGCCGCTCGCTGTGGACGGGCTTCACCGTCGCGATCGCCGGCATCTGGGCGGGCGTCGCTGTCGCAAGCATGGCCGCTCCCACGATGGTGACGGGCAGCGATCCCACGACGATCCCGGTCGGCGTGTTCGCCGCGCCGATCGCCGGGGTGATCGCGACGGCATTCGCGAGCGTCTTCGCCGCGGGCAGCTCGGGTCGCCCGAACAGCTAAGGCGACCCGTTCGGACCCCGTGGGCCGGGCCCGACGGCCCGGTGCCGGCCCGGCAGCCCGACGGACACTGGCGGTGATGGGGAACACCACCACCGTCGTTCGTACCGAGGCCGCGGTCGGGCCCACACAGCGCGGCCGGCGAGCCGATCGCCTCGTCGCCTGGTGCCTTGGCGCCATCTGGGCATACGCCGCGACCGTCCTGGTCATCACTCCCGAGGGCGACGACCGCTCGCGCCGGCTCGCGTGGTCGCTCGCGATCGTCATCGCGAGCCTCGGCGCCCTCGGGGTCGCTCGTCGCGCGCCGGCGACGCTCCGCGGCGCGAGCATGCTGCTCGTCGGCTTCGCCATGATCCCGGTGCTGCTGGGCGCCGTCGCCGAGCGCCTCTTGCGCAGTCCGACGCTGGGTGACGTTCTCGGACTGCTCGCGGGCATCGCCGGTTTCGTGCTGATCGTGCAGGGCTGGCGGTTGGCGCTCGGCGCGATCCGCCGACGGTGGGTGCGTGTCACGGCCGCGCTTGCCGGTTCGTTCCTCGTGTTGCAGTTCCTGGTCGTGCCGGCGACCTGGGCGGTTATCGCCACGAACCGAGCGCGCCCGGTGTCGTCGGGGCGGACGCTCGCCGACGCCGGCATCGCATACCAGGACGTCCGCATCGACGGGAACGGCGACTATGCGCTCGCCGCCTGGTGGGTGCCGTCGCGCAACCGTGGGGCGGTGATCGTCCTGCCCGGATCCGGCTCGACCCGAGACGACGTGATCGATCACGCCGCCGTCGTGGCGAACGCCGGATACGGAGCGTTGCTCCTCGATCTCGCCGGGCACGGCGACAGCGACGGGCGGCTCATGGACTTCGGCTGGGGGTCGAACCTCGACGTCTCGCGGGCGGTGACGTGGGTGCTCGCACAGCCCGGCGTGGAAAGGGTCGGGTTGCTCGGTCTCTCGATGGGCGGCGAGGTGGCACTCACCACCGCGGGCGAGGACCCTCGGATCGCGGCGGTCGTGGCCGAGGGAGCGACCGCCCGAACGTGGGACGACGTCCGTCAGCTACCGGAGTCGAATCCGATCGCGACCGCCAACAGCTGGCTGGAGTTCCGCCTGACGAACCTGCTTGCCGGCACGGACCCGCCGATACCGCTGATCCGCGCCGTCGAGCAGATCGATGCACCCGTGTTGCTGATCGCGGGCAACGCGCCACGGGAAGAGTCTCTCGACACGCGTTACGCCGCGGCGGCTCCCGACGCGACGTTGTGGTCTCTCGCCGATTCCGGTCATATCCAGGCGTTGTCGACGCATCCCGACGAGTACCGGCAGCGCGTGCTCGACCTCTTCGCTCGGACACTCGCCGGCTGAGATCAGCGTGCGGCGCGCTCGGCGCGAGCTCGAGCGGTCTTCGCCTCGGCGGCCAGCCGCTTCGCCTCTCGCTCGGCGTCGAGGGCGGCCGCCGCACGCTCTTTCGCCTGCCGGGTGGCCTCGTCAGCGGCCGCCCTCGCGGACGCCGCACGCTCGGCGGCCTCGGCCGCCGCCCGTTCCGCCTGATCGGCGGCCTTCGCAACCTGCGCGGCTTCACGAGCGGCGGTGCGCTTCCGCGGCGTCGGCGCCTCGGCCCCGCCACCCTCAAGGACACGGAACCCCTCGATGCCGCCGAGACCGGACGACGGACGGACGGTCTTGTCGAGCACGCCCTCGCGCAGGCGCGCCGCCACGTCCGGGTCCAACGTTGCCGCCTCGAATGTGCCGGCGATCTCGTCGCGCGATTGGTCGCTCGGTCGCCCTGCCTCCTGCAGGACACCGAGGGCGACGACGGTCAGGCGCCGGATAATGTCGCGCCGCTCCTCGGTGGCCGTGCGGAGGTCGTCGGTGCCGCGCTTGCCCGACATCGCCTGCCGCTGGGCGCCGGCCAGCCGCTCGCCGGCGGCGAGCAACTCGTCAAGGAGCTGAGGTTCCGCCCGCGCCGCACGATCGACCGCCCAGGCGGCGACCGTCGGACGGCGGAGCTTCTTCACCGCAGCGGCGCCGACCTCGTCGCCATCGGCCTTCGTGCGCTTCGCCAGCTCGTCGCGAGCCGCGATGAACCCCTCGGGGTCGCCCAGATACAGGTCTCTTGCCTCGGCCGGCATGCCGGCCACGTCGTCGGACATCCCCCTTCCTACCCCGAACGGGCTGCTGTCTCAACACGCGCGCCCTGGCGTTGTGGCGAGCCAAAGCCGTAGATTGACGCCCCGAACGCACGGTCGGGACGAGAGGGGGGCCATGTCGACCAGCGCGCGATCGAGCGACAGCGGTGGCGAGGGCACGCCCGACAGCTCGGACCTCGGACCGCTGTCACCGTTCTTGCAACCATTCGTCGACGCGGTCGCACGGATCCGTGCGACCGTCCACACGAAGCTTCTCGCCGGATTCATGGTGATCGCCGTGCTCCTGTTGTCGATGGGGGTCGTGAGCGTTGTGGTGCTCGAGCGGATCAACGACCAGGTCGAGCGACTCACTGCCCTGAGCAACCAGGTGAACACGGCGCGCCAGATGATCTACGAGGTGACGGCCCAGAGCCACTATCGGGCGATGGCGCTGCTGACGAAGGACACGTCGTGGACCGACAAGATCTACACCGCGAAGAACGACTTCGATACCAACATGCAGGACATCCAGACCTACGCGGTGACGTCGCAGACCAGCTTCTTCCAAGACCTTGCGGCAGCGAACGAGGTCTACCGCGCGTCGAGCGACGAGGTCACGCGCCTGTACGACGAGCATCGAGAGCACGAGGCACTCCTCGCGCATATCGAGCAGGAGCACACGCAGTCACACGTGCTGGAGGATCGCCTCAACCTCTTCATCGCCGAATCGCAAGAGTTGTTCGCGGCCGAGACGGCGTCGTACACCTCCCATCGACGGTTCCTGACGGGCATGGTGGCCGGCTTCTCTGCGCTCAGTTTGCTCGCCGCGCTGCTGCTCGGCGCGGTGCTGTCGTGGTCGTTGATCAGGCCCGTGCGGCGCGTCGACGCAGCGCTCGAGCGGATCGCGGGCGGCGACTTCGACACTCGGATCAGTGTGCCGAACCGCGACGAGTTCGGGAACCTCACCGAGAACCTGAACCGAACCGCCGCGACGCTGTCGACGGCCTACACGGAGCTCGAGACGCTCAACACGAACCTGCAGGAGACCGTCGAGATGAAGGTCGCGGAACTCGAACGCGTGTCGCGCCTCAAGCGATACCTGTCGCCACAAGTCGCCGCGTCCATCATCGCGGAGGCCGGCGACCTCGACCAACCGCCACGCCGGAAGTTCCTGACGACGTTCTTCTCGGACGTGCGTGGCTTCACGGCCGCGTCCGAACGGATGGAGCCCGACGAGCTCGTCGACCAGATGAACGACTACCTGACCGCGATGACCGACATCGTGTTTGCACACGAAGGCACCCTCGACAAGTACGTCGGCGATGCGGTGATGGTCTTCTTCGGTGATCCGGTGCACCAACCCGATCACGCCGAGCGCGCCGTCCGGATGGCGTTCGAGATGCGCGATCGGATGGTCCAACTGCAGGAGCGTTGGGAAGACATGCACCGACAGTCGTTCGAGATCGGCATGGGCATCGCGACCGGCTGGGTGACCGTCGGCGATATCGGATCGCCCGTGCGGAGCGACTACACCGTGCTCGGCAACGAGGTGAACGTCGCGTCCCGGCTGTCGGACCGAGCCTCGGCGGGCCAGATCCTGGTGACTGAGGGCACCCTGAGCGAAGTCGGCGATCTGGTTGCGGCATCGCGGGTCGAAGGCATCATCTTGAAGGGCGTCGAACGCCACGTGGATGTCTACGAGGTCAACCCGACGGACACGCCACCTGCTACCGGATGAAGACCCAGTACTACACCGCGACCAGCATCGACGGGTTCATCGCGGACCCCGACGATTCCCTGGAGTGGCTGTTCGAGGCGGCACACGACGGGGCCGACACACACGCACGGTTCAGCGAGTTCTTCGGTGGCGTCGGCGCGATGGCGATGGGCGCCACGACCTACCGCTGGGTAGTTGAGCACGAGCAGCTGCTCGAGCACCCCGAGCGGTGGCGCTCGTTCTACGGCGAAACGCCGAGCTGGGTGTTCACGCATCGCGAGCTCCCGCGGATCCCAGGAGCGAACCTGTCGTTCGTCCAGGGTGCTGTCGAGCCGGTCCACGAGGAGATGCGCGCCGCCGCGAACGGTCGGAACATCTGGATCGTGGGCGGGGGCGAGCTGGTGGGACGGTTCGTCGACGCGGGTCTGCTCGACGAGATCATCCTGAGCGTCACGCCCGTGCTCCTCGGCGCCGGCGCGCCGCTGCTCCCTCGCCGGGTGCTGTCGTCCGAGCTGACGCTCACCCGCGTGGAGCGAGACGGTCAGTTCGTGTTCCTCACGTACGAGGTGGGGCGCCGTTCCTAGCCGGCGACGCGCACGCCCAAGAGCGAGCCGACCAAATAGGTCACGAGCGCCGCGCTCATCCCGATCGCGAACTGCCGCACCGAGGAGAGCCATCTGGGTCGTCCCGTGATGCGCGCGGTCAGCGCGCCCACGACGAGCAACGCGATCCCGGTCAACGTCGCCGACGCCGCCACAGCCGACCCACCGGACATGAACAGGAACGGGATCAGCGGGATGAACGCCCCGATACAGAACATCAAGAACGATGACGCCGCCGCGCCCCACGGGTTGCCGAGCCCTTCCTGCGGGTCGATCCCGAGCTCCTCCCGGGCGTGGGTGTCGAGCGCGACGGCGGGATCGCGCATCAGTTCCGTGGCGACTTGCCGCGAGAGATCCTCGGACAGACCCTTGCGCCGGTAGATCTCGGCCAGCTCGGTGAGCTCTGCCTCGGGGTCGCCGTGGAGTTCGTGCGCCTCGAGATGGATCATCCGCTCGAGCGACTCGCGCTGGACCTTCATCGAGATGTACTCGCCCGCGCCCATCGAGAACGCACCCGCCAGCAGGCCGCTGATCCCGGCGAGCAGGATGACGCCGCGGTCTTGGTTGGCCCCCGCGAACCCCATGATCAGCGCGACGTTGGAGACGAGCCCGTCGTTCACGCCGAAGATCGCGGCGCGGAGGCTCCCGCTCTTGCCCGCGCCGGCGTTCTGCTCGCCCGCCACGGCGCCGTGGTGCGGCACCATCGGCTGTCGCCGACGAAGACGCCTGCGGGCCGCAAGGAGTTCGGGGAGACGCCGCTTGGTCTCCCTGTCTTCGGGCGGGAGTGCGCCGCTGTCAGCCACGCGGATCGACCTCGTCGAGCGTCACTGTCACCGCGCGAGCGCCTGAAACACGTTGTAGACCATGTACGCGGGCCAGAACAGGCCCTCGACGATCGCCCACAGGTGACCCCAGAAGGTGTCGGCCAGCTGCCAGAACCACACCCAGCTCCCCAAGATGCCGAGGGCGTAGATCGCACCACCGCCGACGACCGCGTTCGAATTGTTCCCGCTCATCTCAGTCCCCTCCTTCAACCGGTACGCCACCCATCATCCCGGGTCGGTGCGGCTACGTTCGAGAGGCGGCCGTACTGATCGCATCGATGGCCGTTGGGTCCTCGAGGGTCGAAAGGTCGCCGAGATCTTCGCCGGTCACCGCCGCGCGTACCGCTCGCCGGACGATCTTCGCGCTCCGTGTCTTCGGCAGTGCAGCAGCGACGACCACCCGAGATGGCATGAACGACCCGCCGAGGTGCTCACGGACGATGGTTCGGATCTCGGCTTCGAGGTCGTCGAGCCCGTCGACGGTCGACTTCGGGACGACGACCACCCACACGCTCTCGCCCTTCAAGGGATCGGGGATACCCACGGCCGCGCACTCCGCGACGGACGGATGCATCGCAACCACCGACTCGATCTCCGCCGGACCGATCCGCTTGCCGGCGATGTTCAGCGTGTCGTCGCTGCGCCCGTGCAGGTACCAGTACCCGTCGTCGTCCCGGCTCGCCCAGTCGCCGTGCACCCACACACCCGGGAATCGACGCCAGTACGCGTCGAGGTAGCGCTCCGGATCGCCCCAGATCCCTCGTGTCATCGATGGCCACGGCTGTCGGCACACCAGCTCCCCAACCGCACCAGCGGGGACCGTCCGTCCTTCGGCGTCGACGATGTCGAGATCCATGCCGAGCGCGGGCCCGCCGAGCGACAGCAGCCTCGTGGGGACGACCGGGTGCGGGGAGAGGAAGCACGCGCCGACCTCGGTTCCGCCAGAGATATTCACGATCGGAAGTCGCGCATCGCCGACCTCACGGTGCAGCCAAAGATAGGCGTCCGGGTTCCACGGCTCGCCGGTGGACGCCAACACCCGCAGCGATCCACGATCGTGCCGACGAGGCTGCGAACCGGCCGCGATCTGCGCCCGCACGAGCGTGGGCGAGACACCGAGGGTCGTGACGCCGTGGCGCGCGACCTGTTCCCACAGCCGGTCGGATCCCGGATGCGTCGGCGCGCCCTCCGTCAGGAGCACGGTGGCGCCGAGCGCGAGGGCGCCGACGATCTCCCACGGACCCATGATCCAACCGAGGTCGGTTGACCAGTGCAAGATCTCGCCCGGATGGAGGTCGGCCTGGTAGGCCACCTCCTCGGCGATCTTTACCAGGAACCCGCCGTGGACGTGGACCGCTCCCTTCGGGCGGCCGGTCGTGCCACTCGTGTAGGCGATGAACAGCGGGTGTTCGGCGTCGAGCGCCTCCGAGTCGAGGGGCCCGCCGTCCGGATCAACCGCGTCCGACCACCGGTGATCGCGGCCCGGCTGGAGCGCGCCGTACGAAGGGAGGCGTTCCCACACGAGCACGTGATCGACGCCGCCCGCCATCTCGATCGCTCGATCTGCGATCGCTTTCATCGGCACGGGCGCGCCCTTACGAAGCGAGCCGTTTGCCGTGATCACGACCCGGCAGCCTGCATCCGTCAGTCGCGCCGCCACCGCATCGGGCCCGAAGCCGCTGAAGATCGGCACCCAGATGGCTCCCAGCTTCGAGCATGCCATCACCGAGGCGACCGTCTCGATCGCCATCGGCAAGAAGATCGCGACGATGTCTCCGCTGCCCACGCCGAGTGAGACCAGCGCCCTCGCGATGGAGTCGGTCTGTTCGCGGAGCTCTCTGTACGTCGCCGAGCGGACCTCACCGTCCTCCCCCTCCCAGACAACGGCAGGAGCCATCGGGGTACGCTGCGCCCATCGGTCGACGCATTGGCGGGCGACGTTCGTGCTGCCACCCGTGAACCACGTCGCCCATTCCAGGCCGCGGGACAGGTCCACGATCTGGCCGTACGGCGTCGAGAACTCGAGATCGAGGTCGCGCACGACGGCATCCCAGAACCACGCGGGATCGGCGATGGATCGGCGGACCAGGTCATCAAAGCGCTCGATGCCGTGCGCGCGCATCAGCCGGGTGACGTTGGCCGAATCGATCTGCTCGTCGGTCGGACGCCACACCTCGTTCTGCGGCGCGCTCATCGATCGAGGCCGGTCAGCCCTCGCCCGATCAGCATCCGGCGGATCTCATTCGTCCCGGCGCCGATCGTGTAGAGCTTCGCGTCGCGCAAGAGGCGACCGGCATCGCTTTCGTTCAGGTACCCCGCACCGCCGGTCGCCTGGATCGCCTCAAGCGCCACCCCCACCGCGCACTCCGAGGCGTACAGCAGCGACGCGGCCGCCTCCAGCGAGCGACGACGAGGCGGCCCATCGTCGAACGCGGCCGCCATACGATATGCGAACGAGCGCGCCGACTCGAGCGCGACGTACATATCCGCGAGCTTGCCCTGCATCAGCTCGAACGATCCGATCGGCACACCGAACTGCCGACGTTCCCGCACGTACGGCAGCACGAGGTCGAGGGCCGCCTGCATGATGCCGATCGGCCCGCCGCAGAGAACGAGCCGCTCGGTGTCGAGGCCCGACATCAACACGCGCACGCCGTCGCCGGGCAGGCCGAGCACGTGGTCCTCGGGGATAAGGCAGTCCTCGAAGAGCAGCTCGCAGGTGCCGGACCCCCGCATACCGAGCTTGTCGAGATGCTGCGCCGTGCGGAACCCCGCCATCCCGCGTTCGACCACGAATGCAGTGATCGGCGACGAGCCGCCCGCGTCGGACGTGCGCATGTAGACGACCACGACGTCTGCCTGGGGCCCGTTGGTGATCCACATCTTCGAGCCGTTCGCAACCCAGCCGCCGGCGACGCGGCGTGCCGCACACCGCATCGCGAGGACATCGGAGCCCGCTTCGGCCTCGCTCATCGCGAGTGCGCCAACGCGCTCCCCGGACAGCAGCGCGGGGAGCCACCGGGCCCGCTGCTCGGCGGTGCCGTTCACCCACAGGTTGTGGACGCAGAGGTTGGAGTGGGCCGCGTACGACAACCCCACGGATGCCGAGGCGCGAGACACCTCTTCGACGATCACGAGGTGCTCGAGGAAGCCGAGACCCGCGCCGCCATCAGCTGGGGCCACGGTCGGACCGAGCACCCCGAGGTCCCCGAGCATCGGCCACAGCTGCCGAGGGAACGCGTCCGACGCGTCGATATCGGCCGCGAGCGGCGCGATCTCACGCTCGGCGAACGCGCGCACGGCGGTCCGCAGCTCTTCGAGCGCGATCCCGTCCGTGGCAGTCCCAGGCGCATCCATCCGTCGGTCGTTCCCACCCTACGCCGCAGCGAACCTTGCCGCTCGCGCCGCGGTAAGGTGGCCGAACAGCGCCCGCCCGACGGGCGCCGCGGAGGAGCGATGCCCCGACTGTCCACACACGTCGACACCGGCGCGCGGACCTTCCGCGACAACGCGGCGTCGATGCAGACGCTCGTGGAAGACCTCCAGGCCCGCCTCGATCGAGTGCGGCAGGGCGGTGGCGAGGAGGCACTCGCGAAGCACGAGGCGCGGGGGAAGCTCACCGCCCGCGCCCGCGTCGCTCGGCTCGTGGACCCCGGCGCGACGTTCCTCGAGTTCTCGCCGCTTGCCGCGGAGGATCTCTACGACGGTGCGGCCCCCGGTGCAGGCATCATCACCGGGATCGGCCCGGTGCATGGGGATCCGTGTGTTGTGATCGCGAACGACGCCACCGTGAAGGGCGGCACGTACTTCCCGATGACCGTCAAGAAGCACCTGCGCGCGCAGGAGATCGCCATGGACAACCACCTGCCCTGTATCTACCTCGTCGATTCAGGCGGCGCGTTCCTGCCGCTGCAGGCCGAGGTGTTCCCCGACAAGGACCATTTCGGTCGGATCTTCTACAACCAGGCGCGGATGTCCGCCGCGGGCATCCCGCAGATCGCCGCGGTGATGGGCTCATGCACAGCGGGCGGCGCGTACGTCCCGGCGATGTCCGACGAAACAGTGATCGTGCGCGGCACGGGCACGATCTTCCTCGGCGGACCGCCACTCGTGAAGGCGGCCACCGGCGAGGATGTGACCGCCGAGGAACTCGGAGGCGCGGACGTACATGCGCGGGTGAGCGGCGTCGCGGACCACGAGGCGCGCGACGATGACCACGCCCTGCGACTCCTTCGTGAGATCGTCGCGAACCTGAACCGATCCTCCGCGCGGGCCTGGGAGATCGCCGACCCTGCGGACCCTGCGGTCGATCCCGGCGACCTGTACGGCGTCGTCCCCCAGGACCTGCGCGAGCCGTATGACATCCGCGAGGTGATCGCGCGCTTGGTCGACCGTTCCGTGCTGCACGAGTTCAAGGCCTTGTACGGCGACACCCTGGTATGCGGCTTCGCTCGCATCTTCGGCCACCCTGTCGCCATCCTGGCGAACAACGGGATCCTGTTCTCCGAGTCCGCGCTGAAGGGAACGCATTTCGTCCAACTGGCATGCGAGCGAGGCGTGCCGCTGCTCTTCCTGCAGAACATCACGGGTTTCATGGTCGGTCGTGAATACGAGGCCGGCGGGATCGCGAAGGACGGCGCCAAGCTCGTCACCGCCGTGGCGTGCGCGAGCGTGCCGAAGTTCACGGTGATCGTCGGCGGATCGTTCGGGGCCGGCAACTATGCGATGTGCGGTCGAGCGTACGAGCCCCGTCAGCTCTGGATGTGGCCGAATGCCCGGATATCTGTGATGGGCGGTGTCCAGGCCGCCAAGGTGCTCACGACAGTGGGCGGGGACCACGACCGTGAAGCCGAGACCGTTGAGCGCTACGAGCGGGAGGGCGATCCGTACTACTCGACCGCGCGGCTGTGGGACGACGGCGTGATCGACCCGCTCGACACGCGGATGGCGCTCGCGCTCGGCCTCGACGCCGCGTCGCGCGCCCCGATCGAACCAACGCGATTCGGAGTCTTCCGGATGTGAGCGCGCTGGAGATCACCCGTGACGGTCAGGTCGCAACCGTGACGCTGAGTCGTCCAGAACGCCGGAACGCGCTGGATCCGGCTCTCCTCGAGGGGCTCGCCGAGGCGTTCATCGGCCTGGCGAATGAGGCGAGTGTGCGGGTCGTGGTACTCCGCGGGGCGGGCCCGGCGTTCTGCGCCGGCGCCGATCTCGACTGGATGGCGGCGAGCGGCGATCTCTCCCAGGAGGAGAACGTCGCGGACGCCGACAGGATGGCCGCCGCCTTCGAGGCCGTCGACGCGTGCCCGAAAGCCGTGGTTGCGCGGGTCCACGGCGCCGCGTTCGGCGGAGGGGCCGGCCTCGTCGCGTGCGCCGACGTCTCGGTCGCCGCCGAGGGCACGACGTTCGCGTTCTCCGAGGTCCGGCTCGGCTTGTTGCCGGCGACGATCTCGCCCTACATCTTGCGATCGATCGGTCCGGGTGCCACCCGGGCGCTGTTCACGACAGGGCGACGCTTCGATGCCGACGAGGCGCGGCAGCTCGGGCTCGTGCATGACGTCGTCTCGGAGGACGGGCTCGACGCGTCGGTGGCCGCGGTCGTGCGGCTCGCTGCTGGAGGCCGGCCCCGAGGCCGTGACCGCGTGCAAGCGACTTGTCCGTCAGGCGACATCGGCGTTGATGCTGGACGACCTGCCGGAGCGGATCGCACTCGCCCGCACGGGCGCGGAAGGCCGCGAGGGCGTCGCGGCCTTCCTCGAGCGGCGGAGCCCGTCGTGGTCCGCCGAGTCCTGATCGCGAACCGCGGCGAGATCGCCGTTCGGCTGATCCAGGCCTGTCGCGAACGGGGGATCGAGAGCGTCGTGGCGTGCACCGAGGGCGACCTGGGCTCGATGGCAGCCGGGATCGCAGACGACGTTGCGCCGGTCACCTCATACCTCGACGTATCAACGCTCATCGCGGCCGGAACGCACTCGGGCGCCGATGCGATCCATCCCGGCTACGGGTTCCTGTCCGAAGATTGGCACTTCGCGGAGGCGACGCTCGCCGCCGACCTGGTGTGGATCGGGCCGCCACCCGATGCGATGCGGGCGCTCGCCGACAAAGAGCGAGCCCGGGAACTCGCAGAACGGGCAGGGGTGCCCGTCGTACCAGGCGCGACCGGCGACAAGGCCACGCTCATCGCAGCGGCGCGCGAACTGGGCACGCCCCTGCTCGTGAAGGCGGCGGCGGGTGGTGGCGGGCGGGGGATGCGCGCTGTTGAGCTCCTCGAGGACCTGCCGGCCGCGATCGCGGCGGCGCAGCAGGAGGCTGCCGCCTCGTTCGGCGACGCCCGGGTCTTCCTCGAGCGACGGCTCGCCAACGCGAGGCATGTGGAGGTCCAGATCCTCGCCGATGCGCACGGGAACGTGATCCACCTCGGTGAGCGCGACTGCTCGCTGCAGCGCCGGCATCAGAAGGTGGTCGAGGAATCCCCGTCTTCCGTCGTGTCCCCCGACGTCCGAACCCGACTCGGAGCGGCCGCTGTCACGATCGCGAGTGCTGCCGGGTACGTCGGTGCGGGGACCGTCGAGTTCCTGCTGCTGCCCGACGCTTCGTTCCTGTTCCTGGAGATGAACGCACGACTCCAAGTAGAGCACCCCATCACGGAGGCGGTCACCGGCGTGGACCTCGTCAACGCGCAGCTCTCGATCGCAGACGGCGAGCACGTTCCTTTGAGCCAGGCGGACATGGTGCTCCGCGGACATGCGATCGAGGCACGCGTGTACGCCGAGGATCCCGCGAACGGGTTCCTCCCGAGTGGCGGGCGTGTGGAGCGGCTGCACCTACCGCGCTGGCCCGGCGTCCGGGTCGACACGGCGCTTCGAGAAGGAGACGCGATCTCACTCGACTTCGATCCCCTCCTTGCGAAGGTGATCGCCTTCGCAGAGGACCGGCCCGCGTGTGTGCGCCGACTCCGCGCCGCGCTTGAGGCCACGGAGATCGTCGGGGTGCGCACGAACCTCGGATTCCTGCTCGACATCCTCGCTCATCCGGACGTCGTCGACGCACGTGTGGACACCGACTGGATCGAGCGGACGTGGCGTGGCCAGCCGCCGCCGTTGCCCGACATCATCGGGGCGCAGGACGCCGCCCCGAACGATCCGTGGTACGCCTTCGGGGCGGCGACGACTCACCTGCGCGATGTCGTCGTCACCCACGGTTGGGCTCAGTACCGCGGCTGGGCGTACGAACGGACGGACGATGAGCTCGAGCCCGTGAGCCTTCCGCCGCCCGGCGGGTCTCTCACGGCACCGATGCCCGGGAGCGTCCGAAGTGTCCATGTCGCGGAGGGCGATCGCGTCGCCGTTGGCGATGCGATGGTGGTGTTGGAAGCGATGAAGATGCAGATGAGCGTCCCGACGCCCGGTGCCGGAACGGTCGTCGCCGTCCGCGTGCGCGTGGGCGACGTTGTCGCCGCCGGTCAAGTCCTCGTGGAGATCGAGGAGGAGGGCTCGTGAGCGGCGCGTCGGACGACCGTGCCGTTCGCATCGTCGAGGTCGGCCCCCGTGACGGCCTGCAGAACGAGGAGGCCGTCGTGCCGGCTGACGCCAAGGTCGCATTCATCGAGGCGCTTGCCGACACGGGTCTTCAGGTCGTGGAAGCGACGTCGTTCGTGTCGCCACGCGCCATCCCGCAACTCGCCGACGCCGACGAGGTGCTCCCGCGCGTGCGGCGGCGACCCGGTGTTCGCTACCCCGTGTTGGTCCCGAACGCACGTGGCCTCGAGCGTGCGGAGGCAGCCGGGGCCGACGCGGTGGCCGTCTTCACGGCCGCCTCGGAGGCCTTCACCCAGGCCAACATCGGAATGTCGATCGAGGACTCGCTCGCCGCTTTCACACCGGTGCTCGAGCGAGCCGGTGCGGCGGGGTGGTGGCGCCGCGGATACGTGTCGACGGCGTTCGGATGCCCGTATAGCGGCGACGTCGCCACAGAGCTCGTGGTGCAGGTCTCGGTTGCCCTGTTCGAGCTCGGATGTGACGAAGTTTCGATCGGCGACACGATCGGGGTCGCCCATCCCGACGACGTACGACGGGTCGTCTCCGCGCTCCTCGAGCGGATCCCTGCGGATCAGCTCGCGCTTCACCTGCACGACACGTACGGACGCGCCCTTGCGAACGTCGAGGCCGGGCTCGAGCTCGGCGTTCGGACGTTCGATTCGTCGGCGGGGGGAACCGGCGGCTGCCCGTATGCACCGGGCGCGCCTGGCAACCTCGCGACCGAGACGCTATGCGGACTCCTCGACCAGCTCGGATTCCAACATGGCGTCGATGCCGTGGGCGTCGCACGTGCCGCGAGCGCGGTCCGTGCCTCTTTCGCCAGTCCCTAGAGTCGGCCTTGGCTCCGCGTACCGGTCGTTCGTCCCGCGCACACGTCTGAGATGCGTCACTCAGTCACGCAGCACGAGGATCTGCTGCACCGCCGGGAGGCCGGAGGCGAGCTCGTGCCACGTCGACCCGGCGTCCTCCGAGCCGAACAGACGACCGTCTGCCGTGCCGAACGCGGCGAACGATCCATCGTTCAGTGCATCCAAGCAATACGTATCGATGTTGTCGTCGAACCAGCCCGGGAGCCCCGCCGCGCAGCGCTCGAACGCGCCTGCCGCGATCTCGCCCCTATACACAGCTGCGTGCCCGCCACGGGGGCCGTCCGAGGCCGACACGAGGATCGCGTCACCGCAGACGACCGCCGCACGCGAGTACGGAGCCTCGAGGCCCTGGTTTCGCATCGTCCACGTCGCGCCGCGGTCCACGCTCGTCGCGAGCCCACCGGCGCACGCAGCCAAGACGAGTCCCTCCGCGGTCGCGACCTGATGGACATCGGCATCGATATCGATCGTCGGGTTCCAGGTCTCGCCGCCGTCGTCGGTGTGCAGGATCCCGCCGACATGCACATTGACGTACACGTCGTCGTTCCACTCGGAGAAGGATCGAGTGGCGGGCGGGCCGCCCCAGGGCGTGTACCACTCCGAGCGACCCGCTGCGTCGTCGAACCCGGCGACGGGCTCGAGTGTGCTGTCGGTCAATCGGAACAACCGCGCGTCGGATGAGCCCACATGGAGCGCGTACGTCATCGCGATGCAGGTCGCCTCGTAGCCATCGAGCGTGGCCACGTGACGCCAGTCACCCTCCGGCGCATACCAGACCTCGGATCGATCCACGATCGCCCAGAGCTGCGGCCCGTCGCGGACGACCGCGGTCACGGATCGATCCGCGAGTTGCGGGGGCCCGGCCGACCCTCGTTCGTCGATCGTTTGAAGTCCGTTGCGGGTTCCGACGAGTATCCGACGCATGGGTCGATGTTCTCACGGCGCTGGATGAGCGCGGACGTCGGCCCGTCGTCGCTGCCCGGCTTCACCCTGCGCCGTTAGCACCGGGTGGGTCCGTGAGTCCGTACAAGCGGCGAGCGCCCGGCGACATCTGCGCCCACGCAGGAGCGCTCAACGCTGGAGACGAGGTTCGTTCCTCCGTCACGTCCTTGCGGCGCCGACGTCGCTTCGGTTCGAGTGATGGCTCCTCTGCAGGTGGCCGGGGAACGTGCGGGTGCCGCATCGCAGGAACAGGTGTCGGCGCCGCGATGCCCAGACCGGTTGGGGTGCCACCGACGACGTTGTCCTCGACCGACGCATCGATCAGTCCGGCGTTCGACGGGGCGCGGGCCCCGGGGCGACGGTGGCGGGCCGCCATCGCGCGGTGAGCTCGCGCTGGCGATCCTCCTCTTCGTCACGCCGGGCGAACTCCGCGGCGTACCACTGTGCACCCGTCCTGGCCGCCGACCGCTGCGCGTACGCGAGCAGCGCAAGCTCCAACGCCTCATCGTCTTCGATGCCGTCGCTGAGCGCAACCGAATCGTCACGCAGCTGCCACGCATCGTCGACGCGATCCGCCCCACCGCGCATAGCACCGTTATCGGCACGTGATGCCCGAAGCTTGCGGCCAAGAACATGCTTCGGCCGGCACGAGTGCCCCGAGGGCTCGGCAGAGCGCCGAGCCCTCGGGATGCGTGACTACTTCGGTGGCGGCGGGACGAGGCACGGCACCGGATCCGACTGGTTCCCCGACGCGTCGACGGCGTAGACAGCCGCGTCGCCCGTGCCCTTGATGTGGAATGCCACGGCGCCAGCCTGTCCGTGCGTGCTCCCCATCTTCTTCATCTTGGGCTTCGCGCCCGGCGCCTGCGTGTACTTGATCGTGATGCCGCTCACGAACGGCCCGAAGACCGTGCCGCTTCCGGTGTCGAGCAGGAACACCTGTGGGTCCGGGTCAAGCACGTCGTGCGCAAGCAGGCGGTAGAAGCCGTCGGGATTCTGCCCGCCCTTGGGCCCCGCCGGTGTCTGGCCCGCATTCGGGATGTGATGGCCGTGCGGGTTGGTCGACGGGAGGCACGCGCCCACCGGCGGCGTGGTGTCGACCCAGTGTTTGAGGGCCCTCGCGCAATGGACATCGCCGAACACGTCGGTGAAGCACGCCTCGATCGTGTCGGTGCCGAGGATTCCGTCGCTCGAGTACGTCCACGACACGTCGCCGCTCGCATCGGTCGTGCAGCCGGCGTTGACGGCGCACTCCCCCGGATCGCTCGCTTCTCCCGCGTTCGGACCGAGGACGACCTGGAAGTCGACGGGGACGTCCGCAACGGGGTTCCCCCGGCGTCGAGACTCGCGGTCACGGTGTGCGACGTGCCGCCCTCGTTCGTCGCCTCGGCGGGCTCGAGCGTGATCGTCGGAACAAGCACGCACGTCCCCTTCGGCGCCTCGAGGACGTTGATGTTGTCCGAGAAGCGGACGTCTGCAGACAGGATCGTCTCGACGATCGAGCCGCTCGCCGTTTGGAAGAGGGGACCGCACTCCATGTCCTCGTCCCGCCCGCTGACCGTGGTGAACTGCCCGAGCAGCTGGGCGGGCGCGTTGGGATCGAGCTGCATGATGATCCCGTCACCGTCGGTTCCGGCGAAGAGGTTGCCGTCCAACCCCATCGCGAGCCCGCTGTTGAGACACCCCTCGTACCCCTCGGCCTTCGCCACCGGGCACAAACCGGTTGTGAGCGACTCGAAGTCGATCGGGTCGTTTGCTGCGGGCGAACCGTCCTTGTGCACGTGATGGATCAACGCATGCACGTCTGGGCTCAAGTACAACGTGTTCGTGACGGTGTCGACGGTGATCCCGTCGAAGAACTGGTTGTTCTGACACAGGCCGAGCACAGGATGCGGGTCAGTGAACGAGAACTGGAGCGTTGCAAGCCCGGAGGTCGCGTTCACCGTCCAGATCCGGCATTCGTCGGAGCTCACGTCTCCGCCCCACAGCAGGCCGTCGTTCGGGTCCCAGACGATCGCGTCGATCCCGATCGGATCGCCGTTGCCATCGGCAACGGACACGCTACCGAGATCGGCGGCGGTCAAGTCGGTGCGGAAGATCTCCGGGAACGAATCGGTGATGCTCTCGTTCACGCAGGTGTACAAGATATCGGTCCCGTCGAACGCCACACCGATCCCGCCGTTGCCGCATTGCGCTGCGGGACGATCGATGTTGGCGAGCAGATCGCCCGAGGTCGCTTGCGCCGAGAGCGCGGAGAGCCCGACCAAGAGGCTCGAGAGCAGTGCGATCGACGCAAGCTGCGCCATCGCGTGCCGGATGCGCGCGGATCCCATCCCCATCCCTCCTCATATGTGGCGACGAGGTCGCCGGGAGGAAAGCATCGAGCGGAGGTGCAGTACTCCACAATCGGCCCGACGAGTGAGCGGCGGGACCCCGACCGAACCACGGCGTCGGACCCAACGCCGTAGGCCTCGCCGAGACCGGGCCGAGGCATCCGTGACGACGGCGCTGCAGGCGGACGGCCGAGGCCGAGCTGGGCCGCTAGGCTTCGAACCACAACCCAGGGAGGCGCCGATGCCTGACGAGTCGGGACACATGTGGGTGATCACGACCGATGAACGGCACGCCATCTACAATCTCGCGGCGTTCGAGGTCGTGGTCGCAACACGCGATGCCAAGGGAGGAACGTGGTCGGTGGTCGCCTCGGATCGCGATGGCAAACGCGAGGTCTTGCTCGCACGGGCGGAGAGCCGCGAGCACGCCGACGACATCGTTCAGCACATCGCCAATCGCTTGACCGCTTTGGACCTGCGACCGCAGTGATCAGACGCGCCCGTCAGCAGAGGACGACCGAGATGCCCTGGGCGGCGAGGGTCCGCCACAACTCGTCGAGCATGGCTTCGTCCGTTCTGCTGGCACCTCGCAGGGTTCCAGGCAGGAAGATCACCCGAGGTTGTCCATTGCAGGCGAGGTCATCTCGAACGGCGTCGAGCAAGGTCTCCCACTCGCCGGTCATCGGCGCGGCGAGCGATATCTCGAGACCGGCTCGGCGGCCGGTTGCGGCCCTCTGGAGTGCCCAAGGCATCGCTCACTATCTCTACAAGAGTGGCGCCGATAAGGCCAGCCTTTCTTCTTGGCGTTCTTGTCCTGTTCCTGCGTGAGGTCCGATGGGCGGCAGCCCGTCTCGCCCTGCGATCCCGTCTCAGACGCGATGTCTATCGTTGCGACGACGGATCATCACGGTCAGTCGTTCGAGATGGAGTCGTGTCTCCCGATCGGTGAGCGCGCGATCCAGCTCGGCGGGAAGCTGCCGTACATCGCCGCCCTCCGCGTCCCAGCGCTCCACGAGCTCGAGGAGCTGCTCGGACTCGTCGAATCGAGCACGCATCTCGGCGTCAGCGACCGGATCGACCATCCGAACGGTCGGCTGTTTCCGGACGGACCACAGATGCTCCAGCGGCGATCCGAATCGAGCACAGAACTGATCCAGAAGCTCCTCGTCTGACCCATCGATCATGGGGAACAACTCCTCACGCTTCACGCGAAGCGGTCGAGGCGGGATTGCTCCTTGTGATCATCTCGTCCCCTCGTTGGGGACACCCGTCGGTGGTCGAGGGCCTCAGCAGCTCTGCGGAGCCCCGGAAACCGGGAGCATCGATCTCCCGATCATCGTACGTCTTTGCGGCATCGAGCCGACATCGCAGAGGGCCGGGCGTCTTCAGGCGCCCTGAGCGGCCACTCGGTAGAGATGCCACCGGTCGGGGACACCCTTGAGCTCGTGCTCGCCCGCGTCCTCGAACGTGATACCGGAGCCGGCGACCAAGTCTTTGACCGTCTGCGAGACGAGGACCTCGGAGGCGCCCGCTCGAGCGCCCACTCGAGCTCCGATCGCCACGCCGAGCCCGGCCACTTCGTCCCCGTCGAGAGCCACCTCACCCGTGTGAAGGCCCGCACGGATCTCGATCCCGAGGCCTTTGACCGCGGCCGCGATCGACTCGGCACACCGCACCCCTCGTGCCGGCCCATCGAAGGTCGCGAGGAAGCCGTCGCCCATCGTCTTGATCTCGCGACCACGGAACCGCCCGAGGTTCGCGCGCACGATCTGATCGTGCTGTGCGCGAAGCTCGGTCCACTCCCGATCCCCCATCGCGGCGCTCTGGGCGGTGGAATCGACGATGTCGGTGAACAGGACGGTCGCCAGCACACGGTCGAACTCGATCTCGTCTCCATGGATGCGCCGGGCGAAGCGCTCCGCCTCAGTCACGATCTCGTCGGCCGACGCCCAGAAGGGGATGTATTCGTCTGAGTCCATCTCGACCAACGTGGACCCGCGGATGTGATCAGCGATGTATCGGGCCTCGTCGACCTGACTCCACGAGTTGTCCCTCGCGCACAGGATCAATGTCGGCACTTGTATCAGCGGCAAGACACCGCGCACGTCGCCATCGCGGAGTCTGTCGTCGAGCGCCACCATCGATCCAGGGCTGGCAGCGGCACGGAAATACCGGGCGAATCGGGCCAAGGTCGCCTCATCCATGTCGTGACTGGGTGCCAGCGACCGGAACTGCTGCTCGATGTGCTCGGGTGTGCCCCACGAAGCATCGGCGCGATCCAGATAGTCGGTGAGGGCTTCGTCCGTCCAACCCCACGGGTAGTCCGGAGCCCATGACAAACGAGCGGGCGCGTTGAGGAGGATCAAGCCGAGCGTGCGCTCGGGGAACGAGGCCGCGAAAAGCGCGCACATCATGCCGCCGTCCTGCTGTCCCATCAAGATGGCGCGAGTCGAGCCCGCGGCATCCATGACGGCTCGAACGTCGTCCATACCCGCCTCGAACGCTGCTGTGCCCAGGTCGCGGTCGGAGACCCCATTCCCCCGCGGATCGAACGAGATGACGCGTGCGAACGACGCGAGGCGCCGCAAGAAACTCGCCATCTCCGGCATGCCCCACATCGCGTCGATGTTGGACACCTCGCCCCACGAGAAGACGAGGTCGACTGGGCCCTCGCCGAAGACCTGGTAGGCGATGTGGATGTCGTCCACCGTCTTGGTATACCGAGTCTCGGGCGCGTCCATCGGTGCATCTTCTGCGTCCGCGGACGGAGGCACAACCGCGCTGGCGGCGAGGCCGCCTGATGACGGGAGGCCGTGTGTCGTGGGCAGACGCCGCTAGCCAGCTGCACGGTAGAGGTGCCAGCTGTCCGGGATACCTTTGAGCTCGTGCTCCCCGACATCTTCGAAGAGGAGCCCGCTGCCGGCGGTGAGATCCTTGACCGTCTGCGAGACCCACACTTCGGACGGACCGCCGAGCGCCGCGACCCTCGCCCCGATGTGCACCGCGATGCCACGCACGTTGTCGCCGTCACGTTCCACTTCCCCCGTGTGCACCCCGGCCCGAACCTCGATCCCGAGGTCCCGGACCGACGCACCGATCGCCTGTGCACAGCGGACCGCACGTGCGGGACCATCGAACGTCGCCAGGAGTCCGTCGCCCGTGGAATCCACGAATCTGCCACGGTGACGTTCGATCGCGGTTCGCGCCCGCTCGTCGTGACTTGCAAGGATCGAACGCCACGTTCCGTCGCCCACCTCACTCAGACGCTCCGTGGATCCAACGATGTCGGTGAAGAGGATGGTGGCGAGCACGCGGTCCAGATCTCCCGCCGCCGGCTCGACCCCGGCGGCCCGACGGATCTCCTCCACCCAGGAACGGATCGCCTCCTCGCTCCACTCCTTCCCTTGCGTCTGCCGCAACTCAGCACCAGGGATCAACGAGGAGACATATCGCGCTCGATCGAAGTCCTCATTCGCCTCGTACATCGTCAGGATCGACGTCGGCGTTCGCACGGCCGGCAAAAGGCTTCGGACGTCGGACTCGTACCAGATCTTCGCAAGTTCCCGTGCGACGTCGGGCGTGCAGGCATTCCGGCTCGCCTTCGACATCAAGACGGCCAAGGAGTCGGGAAGCGGATTGCCTCGAGAAACCTCATCCTGCAGGAAGGCCTGTCCGTAGGCGATCGTGCCCCAAAGGCCGATGTCGCGGAGTTCGGCTTCCATGTCCGCAGAAGTTCGCCCCCAGGGATAGTCGGGCGCCCAGGCGAAGCGAGGGTTCGGCTCCATCCACACCATCGAGTGCACCCGTTCGGGTTTGGAAGCTGCGAGCAATGCGTTGGGCGCCCCCGACTCGAAGATGCCGGTCAGGACTGGCCGCTCGGACCCGACGGCATCCATCACCACGAGCAGGTCAGATACCCTCGTCTCGAGGTTGGGGAGCGCAACGTTCCGACTCGAAAGTCCGATACCCCGGCGGTCGTGCAGGATCAAGCGCGCGAACGAGGCGACCTTCTCGATCCAGGAAGCGCCGAGCGGGTCTTCCAATTCCGTATCGATGTTGCCCGGCCAATCCGTCTGCCAAATGACGTCGATCGGACCGTCCCCGATCACCTGGTACGCGATGTAGACGTCGTCGGGCGTGACCGCGTAATGGGTGTCAGGAAGATCCACGTCGGCATCTTCGCCCCTTGCGCTCCGTCACCGCAAACCGTGGAATTCCCTTCGAACGACAACCTCATCTATGGTTCCGTGCCATGACGGCGGAAACCGGGATCGGCCGAGAACGAGCTCGCTTCTCGGGCGAACGTCACGCCCGAACGCGTGGACGAGCTTTCGGGGCTCGGCCTGCTCGAGCCCGAGGGCGACCGGTTCGTGGTGGCGGACGTCGGACGCATCGCCGTCGTCGAGGCACTCGTGGGCGCCGGCGTACCGCTGACGGATCTCGTCGAGACTGCCGCGGCCGGCATCGTGTCGCTCGCGTGGTTCGAGGGCGTGCTGCCCCCGTCTCCGCCGCTCGGTGACCAGACGAACCGGGAGGTACTCGAGCAGGTCGGCCTGCCTGCGACGCTCATCGCAGATCTGTTCGAGATCTGGGGCGTCGCGCAACCGCCCCTGGACGAGCGGATCCGAGAGGACGACGAACGACTCTTCGGCCACCTGGCGCGCGCGTACACCACCCTTGGCAGCGACGACCGAACGTTCCTCGAAGCGACGCGGTACTTCGGCGATAACGCGCGGCGGAGCGCCGAGGCACAGATCGCCTTCTACCGCCGTGGGATCTTGGAGCCGCTCCTCGCGTCGGGTCTGTCGTTGAAGGAGATCGTCGAGCGGATCAATCCGATCACGAACGACGTGATGCGGCCGGGCGTCCAGGAACTGCTGCTCTGGTTGAACCGTCGCCACATCGACGCGTTGAACATGCAGATGCTCGTCCAGCTCGTCGAGTCGGCGTTGCTCGATGCCGGCGTTGAGATCGCGCGCGAGCAGCCTTGCCCCGCGATCGCGTTCCTCGATCTCTCGGGGTTCACGCGGCTGACCGACGACGCCGGTGATGAGGAAGCCGTTTCGCTCGCCTCGATGCTGTCCGACACGGTGCGGACGACAGCCCTGCAGTTCGGCGGCAGCGCAGTCAAGATGCTGGGCGACGGGGTGATGTTCCACTTCGCCGATCCCGCTGACGCGGTGCGTTGCGCGCTGCATCTGTTGCCCGAGGTAGCCAAGCGCGGGTTGCCGCCGGCGCGCGTGGGCGTCCACGCCGGCCCCGTGGTGTTCCGAGACGGTGACTACTTCGGTCGAACGGTGAATCTGGCCGCGAGGATCACGGATTACGCGCGCCCGAGCGAGGTGCTCGTCTCTGAGGCGGTCGTCGAGTCGGTCGGCGACACCGACGGCGTACGGTTCCAACCGATCGGCCCCGTGACGCTCAAGGGTGTCTCGGAACCTGTCGTCTTACTCGCGGCACGCGGCTCGGACCCGACCGCTCTCGACCGCTCCTCGGCGGAAACAGGGCGGCCGGGCGCCCCCTAAGCTCGCCGGCGTTCAGCCGGTCGGTGGGGGCGACAGCGTGGTCACCACGGAACTCACGTCGACGAGCCCGTGGCCACAGCCGATGTTCTCCGGACCGTCCGTCCCCGGAGCGATGCAGAGGTTTCCGGCGCCGAGGACGGAGTCGTCGTGCGCGAGCGCGACGATGCGGCCCGTTGTCCCCTCGTGGACGAAGATCTCGAAGTACCGTGCGCCGATGCCCGAGGGTGCGGCGTATAGGGGCAGCACTGTCACGCCCCCATCCGCATGCCGCAGCTCCACCGACGACACCTGGTCCCCGACCAGTCCGGCGTACCCGATGATCGCATCCGTGTTCGGGTCCAAGCCGTTGCCGAAGCCGGCCATCGCGAACTGGGCGTCCGGGTCCGTCTCGGCCGTCCGCAGGCAGAGCGAGATGCCACCGTATTCCCCCTGGTCGCCGACCATCAGATCGCCACACGAACCTCCAAGGAACCGAGGGAACGCTTCTCCGCTGTAGGCACGGGTGTCGTACGCGGCGAGGCTCCACTCGACGCCATTCACGTGTCCGAAGGCCACAACGTGCTTCTGCGTGAGCAGGTACGCCTCCTGGCCTTCCACCTGCTCGGTATAGGGCTCGGTACTTCTCGTGCCGTGAGCCGATGTGTCCTCGGTTGCGGTTGCCGCGTCCCCGGACGCCGCGGTCGCGTCGTTGGCGCCGGCATCGCTCCCTTGCGGATCGGGCAGGACCCCGGACGGCGGCGGGGCGGTCTGCTCGGAGCCCGGTAACGCACGCGGCGCGGCCGACAAGACGCTCATCACGCCCATCGCCGCGACCACGACGACCGCGATCGTCATGGCGGACGAGATGGCCTGACGCACCCGAACGCGCGCGCCGGTGCCCTTCGGCATGGTGCGCACATGCACCGGCGCCTGGTGCTGCAGGGTTTCCGCGATCCGTTCTTCCAGCGTCTTCATCCCTCGATCCCTCCGATGTCGTTTCGAAGCGTCGTCTTCGCTCGGGAGAGCAAGGCGTTCACCGCCCGGGGCGAGCACCGAAGGACCTGACCGATCTGCTCTTCCGACAGGTCCTCCCAGTACCGCAGAACGAGCGCCGCTCTTTGCCGGTACGGCAACCGCTTCATGACGCCCCACAGCTGGTCCCTGTCCTCGGCGGTCTGGTCGGGCTCAACCGCCTCAGCACGTGAACTGCCGCGGAGCAGGGTTCGTTCGCGCTCAAGTCGTCGGCCCCGGGCGCGACACATGTTGACCACCGTGGTGCGCAAGTACGGTCCGAAAGCTGCCGGATCGCGCAGATCGTGGAAGCGTCCCGCGACGCGGAGGAAGGCATCGTGGGCGATGTCCTCGGCGATCACGCGATCCCCCGTCAGCAGCGTTGCGAGCCCGACGGCACGGCCGACGTGTTCCTCGTAGAGACGCGCGAGCCGAGGGGCCGACATCGCGGCGATGCCGCCCAACGTCCCAGCGCTTTCTGCACTCATCGGCGTTCCGGCCCCATACCCATGGCTACGAGTGAGATGCCCGGGGAGGGTCGCTCGCTTCGGTCGGCGGGTGGATCTCTTACCCGAGACCTCGGCGCGGCCGATGTGTGGCCACGGTGAAGGGTGGGTAGACCGACCAGGAGGGAGGATCGGTGGGCAAGGTCATCGCGTTCGAGAGCATCAGCCTGGACGGCGTGATGCAGGCTCCGGGGCGTCCTGACGAGGACACGCGAGGGGGATTCCGGCACGGCGGGTGGGCGACGCCGTACGCGGACCCGTCGATGTGGAAAGGCATGGGAGGTCGTCCTGGTTCGCTGCTGTTCGGTCGGCGCACGTATGAGGACTTCGCCGGGTACTGGCCCAAGCAGCAGGAAAACCCCTTCACCCCGGTGCTCAACAAGAGCCAGAAGTACGTGGCGTCGCGAACCCTTGAGGACCCGCTGCCATGGCAGAACTCGACCGTCCTGAAGGGTGAGGCAACGCGGTCCGTGTCGGAGCTCAAAGCCAGCCTCGACCACGACCTGATGATCATGGGGAGCGGCGAACTGGTCCGGTCGTTGATAGGCGGGGGACTCGTTGACGTGTTCGTGCTGCTCATCCACCCGCTGATCCTCGGTTCCGGGCAACGGCTCTTCCCCAACGACGACTCGGTCAAGACACTCGACCTCGTCGGTACGGAGTCAACGTCGACGGGCGTGATCATCGCGACCTACCACTAGGGATCGAAGGGGGATCACATGCAGTGTGGACACGACGGATGCCTCTGTATCACGGAGGGCGAACAGGCGTACTGCGGCGATCACTGTCGCAAGCACGCAGCAACTGGCCCGGCCTACGACCCGTACCCGTGCGGGTGCGGCCACGAAGCCTGCCAGACCGCCGGTCGGTGAGCACGATGGGCCAGCCGACAGCCGACAACGCGCTCAGCCGACTCGAACCGCTGGTCGGCGAGTGGACCTTCGAGGCGACGTGGCCCGACGGGCGGACGTGGCCGGGTGGCGGCCGGGTCGCCTTCGCGTGGCACAACTCCGGCGCGCACCTGATCCAGTACGGGACGGCCGAGCTTCCCGAGGCACCCGAAAACGTCTCCATCATCGGCTGCGACGGGGCGAACGAGACATATATCCAGCTGTACTCCGACGAACGGGGCGTTTGTCGCGTCTACAACATGAGCATCGGCGACGGTACGTGGGCGCTTTGGCGGCACGGCGACCCGTTCGCCCAACGTTTCACCGGCACCTTCAGTGAAGATGGGAACACGATCACCGGGCGCTGGGAGATCGCGAAGGACGGCACGACCTACGAGACCGACTTCGATCTCGTCTTCCGCAAGACCGGCATCTGACACGACGCTGAACGCCTCGCTCGCGCTCGACCGTACTCTGTGCATTGGATGAACCATCTCCTCGAGAGGCTCGATCCGGACGAGGTAAAGCTGCTTCGGCGTGTCGCCATGCCGACCTTCATGCCGCCGATGCTCGCGTCACTGACCAAGGACGCGTTCTCCGATCCGGCGTGGGTGTACGAGCCGAAGCTCGACGGCCAGCGATCGCTCCTGTGGAAACGAGGCTCGGCCGTGCGGTTGCTCACACGGAACGAGAAGGATCGCACATCGCACTATCCCGACCTGGCCGAAGCGATCCTACGCAACGACACGTCGCCGCTCATTGGCGACGGAGAGATCGTGGCGTTCGACGGGGACGTGACGTCGTTCTCCCGCCTCCAAGGGAGGATGCAGAACGCGAAACCGACCGCCGTGCAGAGAGCCGCGGTGCCTGTGTACTTCTACCTCTTCGATCTGATCTGGTTCGACGGCTACGACCTCTCCGCGTTGCCGTTGCTCGCACGCAAGTCGCTCCTCCGAAAAGCGTTCGCCTTCGACGACCCCATCCGCTTCTCGGAGCATCTCGACAAGGACGGGGAGTCCGCGTTTCGCGCTGCGTGCGAGAAAGGGTGGGAGGGCATCGTCGCGAAGCGGGCAGCGTCACCGTACGCGCACGCGCGATCCAAGGACTGGCTCAAGTTCAAGTGCAGCAACGAACAGGAGTTCATCGTGATCGGGTGGACCGAACCCCGCGGAGCGCGCTCAGGGCTGGGGGCGCTGCTCGTCGGGTACTTCGAGGATGGCGCTCTCCGGTTCGGTGGCAAGGTCGGCACCGGGTTCACGGAGAAGGAGCTGACGATGCTGAGCGGCCGCCTTCGGCGCCTGGCGAGATCCACCTCGCCGTTGCCAAACACGAAGGGGATCGCGGTCCAGGGGGTGCACTGGGTGCGACCGAAGCTCGTGGCACAAGTCGGGTTCGCGGAATGGACCCCTGATGGCAAACTCCGGCACCCTCGATACCTCGGCCTCCGAGACGACAAGTCACCTGCGTCGGTCGTTCGAGAGCGAGGGTGACGCGATGGGGCGATCCGTCGAGGTGACGCGGCCGGACAAGCTGCTGTGGCCCGCGTTGGAGATCACGAAGCAGCGCTATGTCGACTACCTCGACACCGTGAGCGGCCGGATGCTCCCGTGGCTCCGCGAGCGACCCTTGACCCTGGTGCGGGCGCCCGACGGCGTCGCGGGCGAGCGCTACTACCAGAAGGACACGCCGCGCTACGCGCCGTCATGGATCCGCACCGTGGCGATCCCCGCCGCCAAGCGCGAGGTCGCGTACACGGTCTGCAACGACAGCGCGACGCTCGCCTGGCTGGGGAACCAGGCGGCGCTCGAGTTCCATCCGGCGCCCGTTCGCCGCGACCGGCTCGAGCGGCCTGATCAGCTGACCGTGGACATCGATCCGCCCGACGATGCCTTCGAGGCTGCCGTGGACGTGGCGATGTTGGTTCTCGACGTGACCGACGATCTTGGCATCACGACGCTCCTCAAGACCTCCGGCGGGAAGGGTCTGCACATCGTCATGCCGATCAGACGACACGTATCGGCGGAGGAGCTTCGGCAGGCCGCGATGCGCCTGACCGAGATCGTCAAGGGGCGACGACCGGACCTCGTCACCGCCGAGTTCCGCAAGGCGGATCGCGGCGGGAAGGTCATGCTCGATCCCTCGCGGAACTCGACGGGGGCGACTGTGGTCGCTCCGTACTCGCCGCGCGCTCGGAACGAAGCAACCGTGTCGTTCCCCGTACTGCCCGAGGAGCTGCGATCCGTCAACCCCACGGACTTCACCGTCCTGACGGTCCCCGACCTTCTCGATCGCCCCGGCCCCGGTCGGTGGGCCGCGGCGGAGGCGGAACCGCCACAGCGGCTCCCTCGGTCGCTGCTCTCCTGAAGATCTTCCGCCCGGGTGGAACGACGCTTCGGGCGTGGACGTTGTCACCCAGCTCATGCGGGCGCTCATCTCGACAACTCGAGACCGACACGATGACATGCGCGCACTCGTCGGAGGACTCACCGACGGTGCGCTCACGTGGTCGCCGGCCGAGGATGCGCCGGCGTTGGCCGGCCTCGCCCTACACATTCTCGACGTCGAGCGGTACGTCGATGCCAGCGCACCGCGAATGCCTTCGGCCGGTTGACGAACGAGCAACTCGCGGCTTTGACGACGGGCGGAGACACGACCGTCGGCGAGGCGATCCTCGAGGACCTTGACCACGTCGCAGTGCACGTCGGCCAGATGCAGCTCACCAGGCACTTGTACGAAGCAGCGCACCCAGATCAGCCACGCACGTACGAGCACTGGCGTTGAGGTCCGGGCGCGAGCACCGTCCCGTTCTTCTCGGGACGGAAGCCCATGGCGGGATCGAGCGAGAACGAGCCATCCTCGACGGAGAGGGAATTTGTGATCCGTTGAGGAGGCTTCCCATGACGACCACGCGAGAACGGACAACCCGCCAGGAACGGCCATACGTGACGTCCTTCGAGCCGGGTGTGCGGTACCGGACCTGGTTCAGGGTCGGGAACGCATTCATGCGAGCGCTCATACGGTCACGGCTTGGCGAACGGATGCAAGGCCTGTCGATCCTCACGCTGACCGGGCGCAAGACCGGGAAGCGGTACGCGATACCGGTCTCCGTCATGGACCTGGACGGGTCACCGATCGTGTTGACGGCGAGCCCGTGGAAGGTGAATCTGCGCGGCGGTGCCGACGTCGAGGTTCGCGCTGGCCGCACGACTCGGCTGATGCGCGCGACGCTGGTTGACGACCCGGAGCGTGTCGCCGACGCGTACGGGAGGATGCTGCCAACCGTCGGGGTCGCGCACGCCAAGCGGCTTGGCCTCGTGCTCGCAGGCAACCGGCCACCGACACATGAGGAGCTGGTCGAGTGCATCGGGGGTCGGCGTGCTCTGATCGAGCTCGCTGACCGCTGATCGCCACGACACGTCGCCCGTGATGGCTGCGGGTTTGGACCCTTGGCCACTCGACGCCGGGCCGCCCTGCATGGCAAGATTCCTGCCTGCACCCCCCGGCCTCGCAGATCCAAGGAGGAGTTCCGTGCGTCGTTCCCTCACGGTCATGGTGGCCGGCCTCGCGCTGCTCGCGAGCGCCGCGCCCGCTCAGGCGACCACCCGCGTCCCGTTCGTCGGCCCCGCCCGCAACTACACGCTGGTCGGTGTCTGCCCGTTCCCGGTCTCTGCCGAGGAGCGCGATGGTCACCCGGGCTTCCTGACCCTCGACGACAAGGGCGAGGTCATCCAGGTGCAGTTCCAGGGTTCGTACGACACGGTGCTTACCGGCTCGCAGGGCAACCTCGCGTTCACGACGGTCGGCTCCACGGTCATCACAGCCAACGGCGACGGCACGTGGACGATGGTTCAGAAGGGATCAGGTCTCGCCGTCGTCCCGCGTGACGATCCCGAAGGGCCGAACCTCCTCTGGTTTACAGGTCGCGTGACCTCCGTCGGCACGTTCAACTCGAAGGAGCTCACGTTCGTTCCTCGCTCCCAGGTTCGCTCGGGCGTCACGAGCGAGGCATGCGACGTGAACGGACTGAAAGCCCGCCACGACGCACACTGACGACGCGTCAGCGGACCGGTACGCCGTCCGGGTCAGAGTCGACCCAATCGGCGAGCCAGTCCGGGATCGTGTCGGGCCACACCGTGTCGAGCCGATCGACCTCCAGTCCCCGCTGGCGATGCGTCGCCCAGCAGAGACCGAACCCGCTGAGTGTCCACAGCAGGGCGTTCAACACGACAAGTAGCGTCAGCATTGGTACCCCTCCCAGTGCGACCCAGGCCTGTCCCATCCCACCACGACCTGGTCCCCATATGCAACTGCGGCTGAACCACCAAGGCGATCCGGCCCGCGTTATCGTCCCCTCGTGAACTGCCCTGCGTGTGGGACTGCGAACCCCGACGGCGCCCGCTTCTGCAACGCGTGCGGGACGCCACTCGGTCCCGCCGCCGACGGCGGCGCAGCGCTCGACCCCTTCCTTCCCAGGGAACTGCTCGCCAAGCTCGAGGCCGCACGCGCCGGCCGAGCGATGGAGGGCGAGCGCCGTGTGGTCACCATGCTGTTCTGCGACGTCAAGGGCTCCACCGCGATGGCGGAGACGATGGATCCCGAGGACTGGGCGGAGATCATGAACGGCGCCTTCGAGCGCCTGATCGCCCCGGTCTACCGCTACGAGGGAACGCTCGCTCGCCTGATGGGCGACGCGATCTTCGCGTTCTTCGGCGCGCCGATCGCGCACGAGGACGATCCGCAACGCGCGATCTGGGCGGGGCTGGACATCATCTCCGGGATCGCCACCTATAAGGAACGGGTGCGATCCGAGCGCGGCCTGGACCTGGACGTTCGGGTCGGCATCCACACGGGCCCGGTGATGGTCGGGCAGGTGGGCTCAGACCTGCGTCTCGAGTACACCGCCATGGGCGATGCCGTGAACGTCGCCGCCCGCATGGAACAGACGGCCGAACCGGGCACCGTGCAGATCACGGCAGAAACGCACCGGCTGATCGAGCCCTTCTTCGACGTCGAGGCCCGCGGCCGGATCGAGGTGAAGGGGAAGGCAGAGCCGGTCGAGGCGTTCACGGTCGTCGGCCGCACGCACGACCACGGCGCGATCCGATTGTTGCGAGATTCGCCGCTGGTCGGCCGCGAGCGTGAGCTCGACGAGCTCAGTCACGCGATCGAGGAAGCGATGTCCGGGGGCGGACGGATCGTCTCGCTCGTGGGCGAAGCCGGGCTGGGCAAGTCGCGGCTGATCGCCGAGACGCGCGCAGCCTGGGAGCGGCGCGTGCCCGACCCGGCTTCCGACGGCGACGATGAACTGCACCGGATGTGGGAGACGTGGCAGTGCGTGTCCTATGACGCGACCCGTCCCTACTCGCAGTACCGACGAACCGTCGCGCGGATCGCCGGGATCGAGGACACCGATCCGCCGGACGTCGTCCGCGCCAAGCTCGCAGGGACGATCGAACACGGCTCGGAGGATTGGCTTGACCCACACATGCGCGTGTGGCGATCGCTGTTCGGCGTCACGGAGCCAGGCGAGCAACCGCTGGAGGGTGAGGCGTTCCGCGACGCGATCATGGAGTTGGTGACGTCCTCGACCCGGGCGTTCGGGTCCGGCGAACCGAGGCTCATGGTCTTCGAGGACCTCCACTGGTGCGACGAAGCGTCGATGGACGTCTTGATCGAGACTGCGAAGCTCGTCGACGAGCTCCCGTGTCTGTTCGTATTCGCCTTCCGGCCGGATCGACGAGCGCCGTCGTGGCGGCTGAAGCAGTGGCTCGAAACGGAGTACCCGCACCGGTCGACCGAACTTGCCCTCGCCTCGCTCTCCGAGGACGAGAGTGGACGATTGATCGACGCGCTCATCCCGGACGAGAACGCGGCCGTTCGGGCACAGATCCTCGCGCGCACCGACGGCAACCCGCTGTTCCTCGAGGAGGTTGCCGCCGCGGTCCACGAGCACCAGGTCGACATCGCGATCCCGACGACGCTCCAAGCGCTGTTCACCGCTCGTCTCGACGCGCTGGACGAGAAGGCCAAGCACACACTGCAGCTCGCGTCGGTGATCGGCCGGTCGTTCTCCGAGCCGGTCCTTCGAGCCGTCTCGGGCGACGCGGACCTCTCCACCTCGCTCCGCACCCTTGAACGCAGCGGACTGATCGTCGAGACCGCGCGGGCGCCCGAGCGCGAGTACGCGTTCCGACACAGCCTCACGCAGGACGCGACGTACGGCACGATCCTGCTGCGGCAGCGCCGGGAGCTGCACCGGCGCGTCGCCGAGGTGTTCGAGGATGTGTACGCCAGCCGGATCGAGGCGTCCGCCCCGCTCGCTGGCGCACCACGCTCGCGAGGGCGGCGACGACGAGCGAACGCTCCGGTACGCGACGATGGCCGCGGACGCCGACGCCCGGTTGTACGCGAACGCCGAGGCGGTGATCCATTCCACATGGGCGATCGAAGCCGCCACGCGGCTCGGCCGGACCGACGAGGCGCTCCACCACCTGTATCCGAGTCGCGGCCGTGCCCTGGAGCTTTCGGGACGGTTCGAGGAAGCCGTCGCCAACTACGAGGAGATGGAGGCGACAGCGCACACGAGCGACGAGCGAGCCGCCGCGCTCGATGCCGACCTGGCGCTCACCACCCTCTACGCGACGCCGACACCGGTGTTCGACGCGGTCGCCGGACGAGCGCTATGCGAACGCACGATCGCGCTAGCACGTGACCTGCACGATCGCGCGGCCGAATCCAAGGCGCTCTGGAACCTGATGACCCTGAACGTCTTCAGTGGCGGCGATCCCGCGGAGGCGGTGGATGCCGGTGAAGCGTCCCTCGCGATCGCGCGCGAGCTGGACGCTCGAGAGCAGATGGCGTTCACCCTGAACGACCTCTGGCGGCCGTACGCCGCGGTTGCCGACCTCGCGGCAGCTCGGGCCTGTCTCGAGGAGTCCCGGCCGTTATGGCGCGAGCTCGAGAACCTCCCGATGTATTGCGAGAACCTCTCGAGCACGGCCGCCCTGCTTGCGCTCGAGGGCAAGAACGAGGAATCCCTCAAGCTCTGCGACGAGTCCTACCGGATCTCAGAGGAGATCGGGAATCACTGGGGCCAGTCGTATTGCCTGCTGAACGCGTATCACATCGACCTCTCCCAGGGGAACATCGGTCGAGCGTTCGACAAGATGCACGCGTGCATCGAGCACGCCGAGCTCGCCGGGTTCGTGATCCCCCAAGCGATAAGCCGAGCTCAGATGGGCGCCGCGTACGCGAGCCTCGGCGCGATCGATCGAGGCGTACGCCTTGCCGACGAAGGGCTCGCGATCGCTCTGGATCACAACGCGATGGCGATCCCGATCGTGAAGGCGGCGCAGGCCGAGATCTTCCTGCTCGCAGGAAGGCTCGATGACGCGGAGGCTGCGAACGCCGAGAGCGTCCTCACCCGACTCCCCGGATTGTTGTTCTTCTCCGCTGCAGCGAACGTCGAGATCCTGGACGGGCGCATCGCAGCACTCCGCGGAGACCATGCCAAAGCCGTCGAGATCGCCGACCGGATGATCGAGTGGCTCCGGCCGCTCGGGGTCCGCCCGTACAACCCGGCCGCCTTCCTGTTGAAGGGCTCGTCGCTGGTAGAGCTGGGCGAGCTCGAGGAAGCCGAGCGCGCGTTGCTCGAGGGGAGCGCCGAGGCCGAGGCGCTCGGGTTCGACCCTATCCAGTGGAAGATCGAGATGGCGTTGAGCCGGGTTGCGTCTGCGACCGGCGACGAAGCGCGAGCAGCCGACCTCCGGAACCAGGCCAAGGACATCGTCGACCGGATCGCAGGGACCATCGACGACGCCCAACTCCGATCGAGCTTCCTCACTCGCCCGGAAGTCCGCGCCGTCGCTGTGAGCTAACCCTCCTCTCGGCGAGCTGGCGTAGCAAGGAGTGCAGTGCCGCTTCCCCTTAGCTGCCCGCCTAGCCCGGCGAAATCGCTACTGCGGTAAACCCTGAAGCGCGCTCGCGCGACGGACCGGGTGGAGCAAAGATGACCTGGCTAGACCTGGAGAGAGGCGATCCCGTGGTGCAGGGAGGCGGATCGGCCGCCGTGGGTTCCTTGGAGACGTTCGAGGAGTTCTACGCGCGCGAGTTCCCGGCGGTGGTCGGACTCGCCTTCGCACTCTCGGGAAGTCGCTCAGCGTGCGAAGACCTCGCGCAAGAGGCCTTCCTGGCGGCGCACCGTGACTGGGCGCGCGTCGCCGGATACGAGCGGCCGGATCTCTGGGTGCGCCGCGTCGCCTCGAACATGTCGATGTCGATGTTCCGACGTCGCTACGCCGAGGCGCGTGCGCTCGCGAGGTTCGCCCGGGGGGCCGCCACTACGCTCCCCGAGCTCTCCGCCGATGATGCGGAGTTCTGGGCGGCCGTCCGGTCGCTGCCGCGGCGGCAGGCGCAGGTCATCGCGCTCCGTTACCTAGACGATCGATCGGTCGCCGAGATCGCGGAGATCCTCGGCACCGCGACTGGCACGGTGAAGAAGCAGCTGCACGACGGTCGGCAGAACGTGATTCGCCGGCTTCGCCTGGAGGAGGACGACACATGACATTCGAAGACCGTTCTCGCCGGGCTGCGCAGGGCATCCACCGAGCCGTGGAGGTTATGGAGATGTCGAGCACAAAGACACCGCAGAAGCTCACACGCTTCGATCAATACCGGGAGCGAAAGTCGAGGAACCAACGGATCGCGGCCATCGCTGTGGGCATCGCGGTGCCCATTGCGTTGGTGATCGGCGCGGTTCGCGTGCTGGGATCGGGCGGCGATACAAACGTGCCCGCCACTTCGCCGTCGGCGTTGGCGTCCGCAACCCCACCACCGGTGAGTGGTCGTTCCGACATCTTTATGGCGCCGTTCACGTACACGGTGCCCTCTGACTGGTCGTTCGCGGGCGAAGGGTTCCGGTCCTTCTCGCTGGAGACGCCCGGCGCGTCGGGCACGGATGTCATCGTGCTGAGCGACGTCGTGGCGGCAGCGCCGGACTGCTCGCTTCGGGCTGCGCAAGGCGTCGGCACGTCGAGCGATGCGATGACGGCCTGGCTCTCGTCGCATCCTGCGCTCAACGCCACGACCCCACGACCGGTGAGGCTGGGCGTGGCGTCGGGGAGCTACGTGGACGTTCGGCTTGCGGCTGATTGGAATCTGACTTGCACGAACGGGCTCACACTCGTCACAGGCCAGCCCGACCGCCGGCAGAACTGGGGGGTCTACGGGAGCGAGACGATCCGCTTGTACGTACTCGATCTTCCTTCCGGCGACACCGTCACGATCGTGATCGACCCCACTGTAAGTCCGAGCGATTTTCGGACCTTGATCGACCAAGCGGCGCCCGTCGTGGAGTCGTTCCGCTTCCTCAAGTAGGCGAGAGATCCATCCGCATCCCCGCTTCCCGCGGTGGGGACGCGGAGAAGCCGTGGATCAGACCTAGCAGTCGGTGCCTTGGCAGGGATCGACCGAACGACCCTCGGCCGTCGGGTCGAGTTGAGAAGCGTTCCCGGAGCCCTGGGAACGATCGAACCGGATCGACAGGTCCGGGAAGGAGGAGACATGCAACGAGCAGTTAGATGGGCCGCGGTAAGTGTCGGACTCGCCGTCGTGATCACCGCGATGACCCTCTCACCGGGTGGAGCGACGCCACCTTCCGGACTGACCAACGTTCCGTTGGCCCTGGGCACCAATACGTCCGTTGGGACTATCCCGCTCCATGTTGGAACCAACGTGGCCATGGCGCAGATCACCGTTGACCCGGGAGGCGTGTCTGGGTGGCACTCCCATCCGGGGGGCGCGATCATCGTCGTCAAGCAAGGCTCGCTCACGGTGTACGGATCGGTCGGCAGCACGTGTGAGGCCAAGACCTACACGGCCGGGCAAGCCTTCGTCGAGCGACCGGGCGAAGTGGATCAGGTCAAGAACACGGGCACGATCCCCTATGTCCTGTTCGTTACGTTCCCGCGTGTGCCTCAAGGCGCCGCCGCAAGGACCGACGAGCCGGACCCAGGCACGTGTCCAGGTATCTGACGACCTGATCGAACGCGACGTCCCGCGCACGGCGTCGCGCTAGCCGAGACTGTTGGAGGGCGGAGCTCCGCCCTCCAGCGCCCGGCTGGGTGCGAAGGCTTCGATCCAGGATAACGGCAGCTTGCCGGGTCGAGATGCCAAGGGCAGGATGCTGTCGTGGAGATGCCGGAGACCGACTACGCGATAACCCCGGATGGCGTCTACCTCGCGTACCAGACGCTGGGAACAGGACCGAATGTCATCGTCTGGCAGCCGGACTGGCCCGGCAACATCGACTTCGAATGGGACGCCTCGTTCGGCGGCGTGTCGTTCCTGCGAGAACTGGCATCGTTCTCGCGGGTGATCACGCACGATCAGCGCGGTATCGGGCTCTCGAGCCGGAACGTTGCACCCGCCGACCTCGAGACTCGAGCGGCGGATCTCCGGGTCGTCCTAGATGCCGCTGGTGCGGATCGCGTCGTGCTGTGCGGCATCTACAACACCGGAGGCGTGAACGCCCTGTTCGCGGCGACCTCCCCGGAACGGGTGCAGTCGCTTATCTGGATCGAGCCCGGCGCGCGCACCGACGCGACACCCGACTACCCGTGGGCAACGGACGAGGCCTACCGCGAATCGGAGCTCAAGAGTCTGGAGCTCTGGGGGACGTCCCGGTACGGTTTGTCTCATATCGAGCACGAAGTTGCATTCGGCAACCCGCTCCCGGTCGAGTATGCGGAGGCCATGTCCCGCCAGAGTCGCAACGCCTGTACGCCCGATGTGGCGAAGCGGCTGTCCGAGATCTGGTTCGAGATCGATGTGCGGGCGATCCTCCCGGCCGTTCGATCTCCAGCGCTGCTCCTGTCGAGAGACGGATACAACGCACCGGAGGCCGCCTACATCGCCTCACTGATGCCGAACGCCGAGGTGCGACCTCTTCCGCCGGGACCCTGGAGCGATGAACATCTGTTGGTACAGGTTGAGGAGATCCGCCACTTCATGGGGATCGAGCCGCCGCCCCCCGCATCGGATTCGATCCTGGCATCGATCCTGTTCACCGACATCGTGGGGTCGACCGCGAAACAAGCGGCGCTCGGAGACGCAGCCTGGAAGGGACTCATCGAACGACACCACGCAGCCGTGCGACATGAGATCGAGCGCTGGCGCGGCGCCGAGGTCGACACGGCGGGTGACGGCTTCTACGCGACGTTCGAAGGACCGGCGCGCGCGGTTCGCTGTGCACTGGATATCGGGGCGCGCGTGCGAAACATCGGCCTCGAGATCCGGGCCGGCGTCCACGTCGGTGAATGCACGTTGATCGACGGCAAGGTCGGTGGTCTGCCCGTCACGATCGGGGCGAGGATCGCTGCACTCGCCGGCGTCTCGGAGGTCTTCGTGTCCCAAACGGTGAAGGACCTCGTGCCTGGCTCAGGACTCACGTTCGAGAGCGCCGGGGACCACGAACTGAAAGGTGTCCCCGACCGCTGGCGTCTGTACCGCGTACTGAACGCCTGAGTGAACCTATCGGCCCCGACAGCCCCACGCCGTGCCATGCCCGGGCGATCAGAAAGACGTTCCGATCAGCGATGCCCGTCGTCGAAGCCGATCGCGGCATGGGTCCCGTCGCAGAACGGCTTGTTGTTCGAACGGCCGCACCGGCACAGGGTCTGTCGGTTCCGCTGTTCGTACGCGAAGCCGTCGGTCGCGACCACCTGGATACCGCCTCGAACCGCCAGCGGACCCGACACACCTTGGTCCGGATCCTGGACGACACCGATCGACGGCTCGTAGTCCTCCTCGAAGGGTCGCTGTGTCTGTTTGTCCCACGCGATCAGCCGTCCCGACGGGCACAGCTTCGCGTCTCGGATCGCCACTTCCCTTGAGGCATCGTCAGGCTCCTGGACCAGGTTCCACACCCGACCTCCGAAGTCGCAGAACCGCGCGAATGAGCACAGATCTTCCGCATCGGTCAGGATCAGGTTCGGGCCTACTTCCTCGTCGGCCTGCGCGAGGTAGGCTCCCTGCTGGCCGTCTCCGTCCCGTCGAAACCGCTGTCTTCACAGGTTCCGTCGCAGAAGGGTGCGGTTTTCGACCCGCCACATCGACAGAGCTCGTACTCGGCCTCAGTCGTGAAGACCTCTCCTTCACCCCACCGAACCGAGAACCCTTCCTCATCGGTGACGATCGTGCGCCTGACGAGCGGGACCGAACCCGTCACCCGATAGGGACCGTTCGCCGTGACGGTGATGCGCATCTCCTCCGGCGTCGCCATCAGATCCCTCTCCCCGCGCGTAGCCTTCGTGGTCGATCACACAAGCTCGCGGCTCGACGACCCCGCGCGTCTGCTCGGTGGTTCGGTCGCCGCTAGGAAGCGCCGCGCTTGGCCTTCGCTGCCACGTCCTTCGCCTTGCCGGCCACGTCCTTCGATGTGTCTGCCGTGAGATCGATCACGTCCTTGGTGCTGTCAGCAGCGACGTCGACCACATCCTTCGCCTTGTCCGCCGCCTTGTCCGCAGCGTCCGGTCCGCTCATCGCGTCGTTGACGGCCCCGGTCACGAGTCCCTTGGAGTCCTCCAGGTACCCCTGCCACGAACCGTCGTCGTAGCCAGAGCGACGCTTCATGATCACAGCGACCGCTGCGAGGATCCCGACGATGACCGCCGTCCAGAAGAGGAACTTCTTCACGGTCAACCTCCCGACTGAGCCTCAATCGAAGCCATCCGGCCCGGGAGGCTCGTAACCCGGCGCCTCCGCCGATGCTAGCGCCTCCTCGAAGTTAGGCAGCTGCTAGTCGGTGGCCGGCACGCCGAGCGTGTCCGCGATGGCCTGGATCGCATCGCTCTCGGCGGGACTGACGTCTTGGCCGTCCTCTCGATGCGCGGCCGCGACCTTGTGGGTCAGATGCACGATGAACCGCTTGTAGTCCTCGATCTCCTCCGGTGTCGCGGTGCCATCCAGCGCTCCGATCGCGTCGCGGATCTGCTGCAGGCAGCCTTCCCGGAGCTCCTCAGGCCTCTGGTACTTCGTGCGCTCCATCTTCGGCTTCGCCGACACGACCTCGTCCAGGAGTTCGCTCTCGCCATGCTGTTGGCGGGCCTCCACGTACGCCTTCGACATCGCCCACATCTCGCTCCACGTACCACCGCTCTGCGCCGTGAGCACGATCATGCCGGCGCTCGGCGGTCCTGCCAGCACCGTCTTCCATCCCTCGTCGCTGAATGCGGACTTCGCCGTCATGTCTCCCTCTTTCTTGGACTCGCAGGATCACACCGTATAGGAGACACTCGCGACAGCGTGTGGATGGCGTTGACCCACTGCCGTCCACTGGATTGCTCAAAGCGACAACAGAGGAAACGGGCTGACGTACGCTGTGGTTGCATTGCCGAGAAGATGAGGCGTGTCGGAGGCAAAGGAGGAGTTGTCTTATCGGCGGCGTGTTCTCCCGGACGGCTCGAGTTGTCTTGGTGCTGGTCGGTCTTGTGGTCGCGCTCGTGGGCTGGTTCGCGTGGAGCATCGAGCAGGAGTATGGCTCGGGAACCAACTTCTACCTTGAGATGAAGCCGGGCCACATGGTCGTCGTGTACGACGTGGATGAACAAGCGGGAACAAGGAGCCCCGTCTTCGAAGGTTCCAGTCAGGATGCAGAGGCGTACATGGAGCGGCGTCGGGCCGAGGGTGAGAGCTTCGTGATCCCTGGGTTGATCATCGCTTTCGGCGTGGTTCTCGTCGTCGTCGGTTTGCTCCCACTCCAAAGGATGCGAGAGGCTCCCAACGACGAGAAATGAGTCCCGCCGCCCTCAGCGTCCATTTCCGCCAGTAGATACGCGGCAGCAACGGAGACCCAATCCAAGGATCGGGTGGCGGCGAATCCTCTTGGACTTCCCAGGAACGAGCCCGGCTTTCAGAACGTGGCGAGATGGTCTCCTGGCGAGCGTTGCAGCGGATCGCGACTGGGTCGGAGCGTTCTTCAGCTCGGTCATGAACCGATGCTGATTCACGCGGCGAGAGATCGAGGAGAGGCAAGAGCATGCGGCGAATGATCGTGGTCGGCGGAATCCTGTTGCTGAGCATCGGAGCGATCCCCTTGGTGGCGGACGACATGAGCTGGGCCTTCCTAAGCGTTGTTGGATACGCGGCGTTCTTCCTGTTCACCCTCGCTCTGTGTGCAGCAGCAGCGGAGGGCAACAAGAGTAAGCCCGCCTCGCAAGCTGATCAGGGCCACACTGAAGCCCGCACCGCGTAGTCTCCTAGCTCCGCCATTCGATCGTCGCGACGAGGACCGGGCGCGCAATACCCTTCAACGAGACCTCGCGCTCGTTCGCGACATCGAACGTCGCGTGTGCGGCGACTGAGGAAACCGTCACGAGGATCTCGTCGCCATCGGCAAGTGCGCCGACCCTTGCCGCCTCGTGCACGCCGACGCCTGCGTAGTCGTTCGGGATCACCGTCGCCTCCGCGGCGTGCAGTCCGATCCGCACGCGGGGTGCGAACCCGTGCTTGCGTCGGTGCTCGGCGAGCCGTCGCTGGATCGAGATCGCGCACGCGGCAGCGGCATCGATCTCAGGGAACGCGGCGAAGAAGCCGTCTCCGGTCGAGTGGACGACCTCGCCGTCGTGGTCCTCGATCAGCCCGCGGAGCGCCTCGTCATGCCACCGGAGCACGCTCTCCCATGCTTCGTCGCCCATCGATTCGACGAGGTTGGTCGAGCCTACGATGTCAGTGAACATGAAGGTTCGCTCGAGGCGGCGGCCAGAGCTGGGTTCTTGTCCGGAGCTGATCAGCTGCTCGCACCGTTCAGCCTCTCGACGAGCGCCGATCCGTTCGAAGGTTGCCTGAGCGGCCCGAAGCTCGAGGGTGGCAGACGTCTCATCTCCGCCGGCGCGGTAGGCGGCCGCAAGGAGACAACGGGCGTGTGCGGTCTCGAACGGCATGTCGACCTCGGTCCAACCTCGAACTGCGGCACGGAGTTCCGCGATCGCGTCTGCGGGTTCGTCTTCGGCCGTGTGGACAGCCCCGATGGCCTGGCGTGCGGCGGCGTCGAGCATCGGTGAATCGAACGTCGACGCGACGGCGCGCAATTCTTCGGCCGCCTCCCGTGCCGCCGGCAGATCGTGAGCGGCGATCGCGATCTCGACGCGCGCGGGAAGCAGCCGCGCACGCCACAAGGGCTCCCCGGCGTCGGCGAGCGCCGCTCCGATCGACGCCCTCGCTGTGTCGACCTGCCCCTGGGCAAGGCGGAGCATCGCCAAACCGGGTTGTGGCTCTTGTCCGAGCTGGTGCGCGAGCTCGAAGGACTCTTCCGCGCCATCGAGGTCGCCCATGCGTAGGCGCGCCTCGCCGACCTGCTCGGCACCCGCCCCCGCCTGGGGGAGGCGCCCGAATCGTTCGAGCATCGCTTGGGCTTTGCGGGCCTCTGTTTCGGCATCCTGAAGCGCGCCGCTCAACCGGAGGATCTCGGCACGCTGCACAGAACACACGCCGGGGAATCCCGTGATCGACTGGCGCTCGCACCACCTGTTCGCAGCCTCGGTCCATTCACCGGCACGTCGAAAATCCGAGAGGTCCCGGCAGACACCGATCGTGATGCAGTAGATGTTCCCGGCCGCGAACGGCGTCAACTCTCCGCCGACCGCAGCGAGGGTTCCCTCGTCCATCATCGACATCCCGGCCGTCACCTGGGCCTGGTAGACGAGGACAGCCCCCTGGAGCACGAGCCCGAACGCCTGGAGATCCCGGTCACCGAAGCGGACGCCGATGTCACGAACGGCGATCGCGTGCTGGGTCGCACCGTCCGGGTCGCCACCTTCGAGGCTCATACGGACGAGTGCGAGTTCGAGCCAGCCCCGTTCGACGCAGTCGGGAGCGTCCGCGAGCAGACGGATCGCGCGCTGCACCCAGGCGTTCCACAGAGCCGTCTCCAGCCGGTCGGCATGTTCCAGCGCGAGCCGCAGCGCAACCAACGCGGCGGACCGTTCGTCCCCAGCGGCCTCGTGGGCCGCATACGCGTGTTCGAAGGCTTCGATGCTCTCGGCGGGGTGCGCGCTCCACCAGGCCGCCTCCCCGAGGCGCTCGAGATCCGCGGCGCCAGCCTCGTCGCGCAGAGCAAGCGTCGAGAGGGCCTCATAGGCCCCTTGCCAGTCGTGTTCCTCGAACGCCCGCTGCGCGAGCTCTTGTGTCGATCGGTCGGCCACGTGCCGTCACCTCGAAGTCGATGATTGCACGTCGCTTCTTCCCTGTGCCGAAGGGCTACTGTGCGGCCATGAGCGTGCCGCCGCGGAAGGACCTTGGTCACGTTCCGTCACGGCCCTCCCATGACGCTCCATCGGGATCGCGGCGCACGGTCGCCGTGTGGATGCTCGGTATTGCGTTGGTCTGTCAGCTGTTGATCGTCCTGGCCGGATCTATTGCCATCGGGCTCGGCGGCGCGAGCGGATCGGAGCTGCGGCTCTTTGCGCTGATCGGGCTGATCGGGCTGGGGGTGCTCGTGCTGCTTGAGGTGGCGATCGTGAGACGCCGACTTCGGGCGCGCGTTGCGTGGGCGGCTGTTGCCGTGCTTCTTCTCGACGTCGTATTCGTGACGGTCCTCGGTTCGGGTGCCCTTGCTGGACGTTGCTCGGAGGCAGAGCTAGCGATCGTCAGCGAGATACCGCCGTACGCGGATCTTGGAGAGGGGTTCGCGCTCGAATCCTCGACTGGGGCGTGCGTCGCTCAACTCGAGGTCGAAGCGTCCGCCGATGACGTGCTCGCGCACTACGAGCAGGCGCTCCGCGAGGACGGCTGGGCCGTGGTTATCGAAGAGACCCCCACCGATGCACCGGAGGGAGACCCGGTCGACGTCAAAGAGCTAACCGCGAGTCGCGATGGGGCGCTCTTCACGATCGCACTGGAGTACTACTCCGGGCGGACGAGCGCCGCGATCCGCGTGGAGGCGTAACCAGTCGCTGACACACGATCACAGCTCTCACATCCAAACGCCGCAGCGACGCGGCGGAATCGTGGCAAGATGGACCATGGCCAAGATGAAGGATCCGTCGCCCCTACGGACTGAAGTCAACGATGCCCTCCTCAGCACGGTGCGAGGAGGCCTGCGCATGATCGGTGGGATGGTGCAGGTGGCGGCCGGCGTTACGAGACTCCTGGTCGACGCGGCGATCAAGGCTGTCGAAGCGGCGGAGGCAGTCGTCGAGGAGACAGAGGACGACGAGAAGCCCGAGCACACGCCGGAGCCGAAGTCGAAGGCCTGAGTCGACCGGCTACGACGCCTTCTTCGCTGATCCAGCGTCTGAAGTCGAACGCGCCTCGCCGGGGCCGCTCGCTTGCGCCGCATCCGCATCACTCGGAATCTCGATCGTCGCCGGCCACACTCGCTCGGCGGTGTCTCGCCGGAGCCGCCCGCCGAGATGCATCGAGCGCCACACGCCCTTGTACCCAGGCAGGACGCCGGCAGCGATAACGACGTGCCCGAGCAATACCGCCGTCAACACGAGCGCTGTCCACTTGTGGATAGTCGCCAGTACCGAGAACGTGTGGCCGCCGTGCAGCGTCGCCAACCCCACCCCCGTGACGATCAGCACGAGCAACCCAACCACGATCACGAGGTTCGCGATCCGCTGGCCCGGGTCCCACTTCCCTTCGTGTCGGGCGAATCTCCCCGTGAACACTGCCTTCGGCCACCGCGCGAACCACCGACCGTCGCCGCGGTCGTGCCGGATGGTCTCCCGCAGGAACGTCGGGATCGCACGCACGCCGGCGACGAGGCCAAGGACGACGACCGCCGTCAGTCCCCAGCCGAGCCAGATGTGCAGCCGGGTGTCCGCGACGCCGGTGAGCCGAGACAGGATGCTGGGATGCCCCTCCTGGCCGCCGAGCAGCCACAGCCCGGTGGCGAGCAGCGCGAGCGTGGGGAGGTACACGGCCGCGTGAAGCCACCGGGCGCGCCGCCCGTAGCGCTCGACGCGATCAGTACCCGCCACGGCTCGCGGTCGGGCTGGTCGTCGGCGCCATGCTCGGCGAGGTGTTCGAGGTCGCGCCGGCACCGGTCACCGTCACGGTGATCGACGTCGTCGGTCCGGCGGCCGAGTGGTCGGCGTGTCGCAGCGACGCCTCGATCGTGTGCTGACCGGGCGAGAGCCCAGTCACTTGCGCGGTGACCCCGTACACGATCTGGTACGAGCCGCTGTCGCAGCTTGCGCCGTCGAAGCACAGGTGGACGTGATCGTCGCCGGTGCTCGGATCGCCGAGAGCCTGGTTCGAGGTGAGGTTCACGCTGAACGGCTCGCTCACCATCGCGCCGTCTGCGGGCGCGGTGATCGAGAGCGTGTCGGTACCGCCTGCTGCCGACGCGTTTGAACACGCCGCGGCCACCACGCTCAGCACGAGAGCAGCGAGGACGATTCGCTTTCCTGATCGCATGTCGGACTCCTTCCGTCGATCGGTTCGGGGGGTAGTACGACGGGAGCGCGCACCGGTTCATCGATCGCGCGTAGGCTGTCCGTCATCGTCGAGGAAGGGAGGTTCCAGCGCATGAGCGCTCGAAGTGAGAACGGAGGGAGCCCGCCGGACGTGATCGCGGCTCCATCGATGGATGAAGGGCCAAGGCCAATCGGCACCGTGGTGGCGTCGGCTGTGGATGGGCTCCGGACGCTGGCCCGCAAGCACGTGGAGCTCACCAAGATCGAGGCGTCCGAGGCCGCATCCGTTCGTGGCCGTGGTGCGGGCATGGTCGCCGCCGCGGGCGTCGTGGGGATGTACGCGATCGGCTTCGCCGCCGCCGCGGCCGCGGCCGGGCTTGCGGTGGTCCTGCCGGTGTGGGCGGCCATCTTGGTCGTGACCGTGCTGCTCCTGATCGTTGCCTGGGTGCTCGTGCTGGTCGGACGTCGCACCCTGCGGACGGCTCCACCACCGGGCGAGCGGATGCGCGAGATCCTGAAGGAGGATGCGCGATGGGCGCGGCAGCAGATCTCAAGGTGACCGAGATCGAGGCGACTCGACGAAAGCTCGAGGATGACCTGCGAGAGCTGGAGGCCCGGATCCCCGCACCGCTCCGGTCAGCCAAGAGCGTGGCAGGGCTCGTCTTGGGGACCACCGTCCTGACCGCGTTCATCCTCCGGAAGCTGCGGTCGAAGAACTCGAACGGTCACCCGACGGCCGAGGTCGTAGTTCGCATCGTGCGCGAAGACATCTAGCCGGCTTGGTGGGTCGTGGCTACCTGGGCTGAGTTCGCGAACGCCGAGCCGGATCTCGCCGCCTTCGCCCGGGAGCGGATGGAAGGTCGGATCGTGTACCAGGCGACGGTCCGGCTCGACGGAAGCCCGCGCGTGCATCCCGTCTCTCCTTGGCTTGCGTCCGGGCTGTTGTGTGTCTCGTTCCGCGACAGGAGCCCGAAGATGCGCGAGGTGGCACGAGACGCGCGATACGCATTGCACACCGCGCTCCCGTGGGACGACCACGCAGGCGACCACGGCGAGTTCATGGCGCGCGGATGGCTGGAACAGATCTCTCCGTCGCACCCGGCCGTGATCGCGCGCCCCGGCGAGACCTCCCTACGGCCTCGTCCACTACGCGTGTTCGATCGAGGAAGCGGTGGCGACGGAGTACTCGGACGAAGAGCTGCCCGTCTACCGACGGTGGAGGCCGGCGTCTGCTCCGACGTCTTGAGACCTGACGTTGACGGTGCTAGGTTCCTCTGGCTCGCCGCCCACTCGAGGCGGCCCGGCCGCGAAAGGAAGGTGACGTGTTGTGAGTACCGCCACGGTGGTCGACTCCGCGCGCCCTGACCGCGGCCGGATCAGCGCGATCTGATCTCGGCCCTCCAGGGCGTGGCTTGGTTCATCGTGCCCACATGGAGGTTCTTCCGATGTCAGACCATCGCCGCCGCGGCGACCGACGACGATCCGAGTCGTTCCGCTGCGGCCACTGTCACCTTGACGTACCCGACGCCGCGCCGGGAACGGCGCACCGCAATCACTGTCCGAACTGTCTGTGGAGCCGACACGTCGACGAGACGCCCGGCGACCGGGCGTCGGACTGCTGTTCACTCATGGAGCCGATCGGCATCACCGTCCGCAGCGCAGGAGAATGGGTGCTCGTCCATCGCTGCACCGGGTGCGATGACGTCCACCTGAATCGCAGCGCCGGCGACGATAATCCGCTCACTCTGCTTCGACTGGCCGTGCTGCCGCTCGCCAGACCACCGTTCCCGCTGGAATGGATCGGACAGTTGTGAGTGACGCACGCGAAGGGATCGAGGTCACTGGGAATCCAGGAACGCTTCGATGCGGTCCGCGGACACAACGTCGCCTTTGGTCCGATAGATCTCCAGCGCCTCTCGCGCGACGACGAGTGCCTCCGGCTCTCGGCCGTCCTCGCGCAACGCCTCCCCCAACAACCGATAAAGGTCGCCGCGGACGGGGAGCGAGTCCACTTCCATGCCGTCAAGAGAACTGCGGAAGAGATCGACTGCTGCGGCCGCATCTCCTCGCAACATCGCCACTTGACCTTGAAGCGACAGAAGCATCCTTCTACGCCAGGAACGGTACGGGCTGGACAGCTCCTCAAGCCGGCGGAGGCCGGCCTCGGCGTCGGCCAGACGCCCCAGCTGCGCGAGGGCCGCGATCAGAAGCTCTAGGTCGGCCACCAGCCATAGCCCTTGGGCGTTGATGCGCTCCAAGCCCTCGATCCCCTCCACGAGCATCTGTTCGGCTCGACCCGGGTCGCCCGCTCTGAGCTCCGACGTGCTGGGCCCGATCGTCCCGCTCGCGTAGAGCCACAGCGGGAGGTTGAGCTCCCGGAAGGTCGAACGTGCCCAGCCGTCGCTAACACGCGGCGCAGTCGTGCTGCGGCATGTGCCTCGCGTGATCCGCGCGCGGATCGTGGTTGAACGTCTTACGATGCGCCCGTGGCGTGCGTCGCGTGTGGCTCCGACCTTCCCGATGGCGCGCGGTTCTGCCCGACGTGCGGAGCCGAGCAGGCCGAGCACCAGGAGGAGCGCAAACTCGTCTCGATCCTGTTCGTCGACATGGTCGGTTCGACGGCGCGTGCCGATGGCGCCGACCCCGAGGACGTCCGCGATCGCAACCAGCTGTACTTCAACGACGCGCGCACGCGGATCGAGCACTACGGCGGCGTCGTCGAGAAATACATCGGTGACGCCGTCATGGCGGTCTTCGGGACGCCGCTCGCGAAGGCCGACGACGCCGAGCGGGCCGTCCGCGCAGCGTTATCGGTCATCGAGGGCGTCCACGAGCTGAACGTCGAGCACCCCGGCCTCGATCTCGAGCTCAGGGGCGCGGTATGCACGGGCGAGGCAGTCGTCGCGATCGACGCAGCGCCCGGCGAGCCGCTCGCGACCGGCGACGTCGCCAACACCGCCGCGCGCCTGCAGAACGCGGCACCTCCGGGCGGAGTGCTGATCGGGCCGCAGACCTACGAGCTGGTCCGCCACTCGTTCGAGCTCACGGAGCTCGAGCCGATCCGAGCGAAGGGCAAGCGCGAGCCGGTCCGTGCCTGGCGGGCGCTCGCTCCATTGGACGCACCCGGCGCCCGCCCCGTGTCCGGCACCCCGTTCGTCGGTCGCGACGACGAGCTCGAGATCCTCACCCGCGTCTGGGACCGAGCCGTCGACGCCTCCCGGCCGCACCTCGTCACGATCCTCGGCCCTGCGGGGATCGGCAAGACGCGCCTCGGGCGCGAGCTGTCGCGACGGGTCGAGACGGCCGGCGGTGTCGCGCTCTGGGGCCGGAGCCTCCCGTACGAGGAACGCTCGCCGTACCGCGCAGCCGGTCAGATCATCCGGAAGGTCGCCGACATCTACGAGAACGACAGCGTCGAGGTCGCGCGCGGCAAACTCTCCGAGACGGTCTCGTCGCTGTACCCCGACGCGGAAGCGGACGAAGCGACGCGATACCTGAGCGTGATCCTCGGCCTCGGGCTGGACGAACCGCCGGACGAGGCGGTCCACCTCCGGTTCGCGGCGCGGATGTTCGTCGAGCGCCTCGCGGCGCGTGAACCGATCCTCGTCGTGTTCGAGGACGCGCACTGGGCCGACGTGCCGCTCCTCGAGCTGATCGACTACCTCGTCTCGCATGTACGCGATGCGCGGGTGGTGTTCCTCACGCTCGCGCGACCGGAGTTGTTCGAGACCAGTCGCACGTGGGGAGGAGGCATGATCGGCCAGACCACGCTTCCGCTCGACCCACTCACGTCGGAACAAGCGGTGACCGTCGCCACGGCGTTGCTCCCGGAGGTCGGCAAGACCGCGATCGAGCGAGTCGTGGCTGCCGGGGAGGGGAACCCGTTGTTCCTCGAGGAGCTCGCCGCGTCGGTCACGGACGAGGCCGGGCCCGAGGATCTGCCGACGACCGTGCTCGCGGCGATCGCGGCGAGGATCGACGCCCTCCCGCCGAACCCTCGCGCCGTGCTGCTCCACGCCTCGGTGATCGGACTCACCTTCTGGCGCGACGTGCTTGCCGCCGTGATGCCGTCCGACGGTGTCGCCGACGCGCTGGACGCGCTCGAGGACCGCGGGCTGATCGTCCGGCACCCGCAGAGCACCGTGGCCGGCGACGTCGAGTACGGCTTCAAGCACATCCTGATCCGCGACGGTGCGTACGGGACGATGCCGCGCGCGGGACGCCGGGAGCTGCACGGCGCGATCGCGCGCTACCTCGAAGATGTGCTCACGGGCAGGCCCGACCTCGGCTGGCTCCTCGCGCACCATTGGACCGAGGCTGGGGATCCGGCGCGAGCGATCACGCTATCTCCTGGCGGCCGCCGAGCGCGCGCAGGACGCGCTGGCGGTGGACGATGCGTACGACCTATTGACCCGAGCGTTCGACCTGACCGAGGACGAGGCGGCGCGGCGGCGGATCCTGCTTCGCCGGGGCGACATGCTGGCGAAGGTCGGCGAGTACGCCCGTGCGGACAAAGAGCTCACCGCGCTCCTGCCCGACCTCGACGGACGCGAGGAGGTCGAGTGCCTGCTCTCGCTCGGGCTCGCTTTGCACTGGACGGAGCAGACCGACCGGACGCGAGCAGACCTCGCAACGTGCGCTGACGCTCTCGCGGGAGCAAGGCTTCGACGACCTCGTGCCGATCGGGCTGTCGCTGCTCTCCGCGTCGTACGCCATGCGCGGTGAGCGCGGCGACGTGGCGCGATCGCTAGAGCTCGGCAAGGAGGCTATGGACCTGTGGCCGGAGGGGCAGTATCCGGACGAGTTCGCGCACCACCTCCATATCTACGCCAACCCGATGTATTGGAGCGGCCGGTACCAGGAGGCGTACGACCTGTCGATGCAGGCGAATGCGTTCGGCGGGCTCGCGGCGAACAGCGCCGAGTTCGTGTTGCGCGGTGCCGGCATGACAGGGCTCGCGCTCGCGGGCATGGGCCGCTACGAGGAGGCGCTGAAGGCCTCGGAGTCGGCGATCGCAGCCGCGCAGCGGCTCGGCCGGCCCGCCAATGTGGTGCTCAACTATTCCACGTTGACCCTGCGCGAGATCTTCGCGTTGGAGGAGGCGCGCGATCGAAGCCAGCTCGTCGCCGATGGTCTCGGTCCGTCGGACTTCATGATGCCGTGGATGAACGCCCGCGCCGACCTGATCGCCGCGGAGCTGCTCTTGGGTGAGCTAGGCTCCGTGCAGCGGCTCTGGCCGAGTGCGTGGGACGACGCGCAGGAGGTCCCGGCGTGGGAGCACTGGCTCGTGTCGGGCCGGTTGGCGATCGCTCGGGCTCAGCTGGAGCTCGGCGACGGCGATCTGGACGACGCCGTGACCTGGTCGCGTCGCGCACTCGAGCTCGCCCAGTCGGGTGGACGCCCCAAGTACGAGGCGATCGCGCTGCAAACGCTCGGTCAGGCACTGACGCGACAAGGGCTCGCCGAGGATGCTGCTGCGGAGCTCGAGCGAGCCGTGGGGATAGCCGACGAGCTGGGATCGCCGCTGGTGCGCTGGGAAACCCGCGCTGCGCTGGCGACCGCGCAACGAGCAGCGGGCACGAACCCTGACCCTCGGTTGGCCGAGGCCACCTCGATCGTCGGTGAGGTTGCGGCGTCCCTCGCTCCGGAACGTGCGAGCGTGTATCTGGCGGCAGCTTCCGTGCAAGCGGTGCTCGAGGCTTAGAGGTCGCTCCCCCGGCACCGCCGTGTCGTCAGCGAGCTCCGATATCCTCGCGATGAACGGGAGGAGAAAGCTGTGCAAGTGGAGATCCTGGCAGGACCTGCATTCGCGTTCGGACGCGTCGCGATCGGGCAAGGTGCGGAGGTCAAGGTGGAGGCCGGAGCGATGGCCTCGATGAGCGGCGACGTCTCGATCGAGACCAACGCGACCGGCGGGATGATGAGCAGCCTCAAGCGATCTGTGCTCGGTGGGGAGAGCTTCTTCATCAACACGTTCCGGTCCGAGCGCGGCGGTCATGTGGCCGTCGCAGCCAAGCTTCCGGGCGACATGCGACTTCTGCCGCTCGAAGGGTCGACGTGGATGGTGCAATCCGGCTCCTGGATCGCGTCCGACCCCGGTGTCGCCGTCGATACGAAGTGGGGCGGTGCGAAGACCTTCTTCGGCGGGGAAGGATTGTTCCTGCTGAAGTGCTCCGGCGACGGCGACGTCCTGGTGTCGAGCTACGGCGCGATCATCGAGCAGGAGCTGCAGGCGGACGAGAGCTACGTGATCGACACAGGTCACGTCGTGGCATTCAAAGAAGGGATGCAGTACGGCGTCGAGAAAGCCGGGTCGTGGAAGTCGACCATCTTTGGCGCCGAGGGCCTCGTCGTCCGCTTCCAAGGGCCGGGCACCGTGTGGATCCAGACCAGGAGCCCACAGGAACTTGTCTCCTGGCTCAAGGCCAAGATGCCACAGAACCGCTCCTAGTCTCATCAAGTCACGTGAAGACCCTCTCTGACCGAACCGATCCGGGGCCGGAATACGCTGAGACGCGCACCTTCTACCTCGCAATGGGTTTCGTGCCGGTGGCCGAGCTGGATCTTGATCCTCCTGATCCTGAGAACCCGATCCAGCTACTGGCCATGACTCTCTGACGACGCACGATGGAACGTGAACTGAATCGCGCCGCATCCACGGAAGGAAGGAGCGAGAGATGAGATCTTCGATCAAGCGCCTGCTGCCGATCGCAGCCGGCGTGCTCGCTGGGGCGTTGTTGCTGGGTTCGGCCCAGGCCGTGACGTCGAAGACCTTCACATACTCGAAGAAGCGGGTGGGATACCTGACCGTCTCACCGGCCGACCTCGAGGTGGGATCGTCGGCTCTCACGTTCAGCGTCTCGGAAGCGAGCATGTCGGGGGCCGGTTGTCATTTCGGCGGATTGCACCTGCCACAGGGAGCCAAGCTCAGTGTCGGTGAAGTTCTTCGAGACGGAGGGAATCGCTGCCCCGCTGCAACTCGATATCTACCGAGTCAACCTCGCCACGGGCGACGAACGAGACAAGACATTGTTGCCGGTAACCGATGGCACTCGTCAGGCATTCACGATCGCCGTCCCGGGCACATGGGGAGCTGTCGATAACGGGACGTACACGTACATGCTGAGTGTCTGTCACGATCCTGCGGGGCTGTTTCACGGAGCACAGGTGAAGTACACCTACACCTCAGCGGGCGACTGAGCAACCGCGGTCGCGGTCAAGCGTCCTCGGCCTTCAGACCGCGCGCGGGACGATCTCGTGCTCGATCTGATCCCCGATCCGGTCGTACTCCATGTCGAGGTCGAACTGCGATTGGAGGTTCAGCCAGAACCGCTCGGAGGTCCCCAGGTATCGCGCCAGCCGGAGCGCGGTATCGGCGGAGATACCCCGCGTGCCGTGCACGATCTCGTTGATCCGGCGTGGCGGAACGTGGATATCCTTCGCGAGTCGGTACTGGCTCAGCCCCATGGGCTCGAGGAACTCCTCGAGCAGAACCTCTCCCGGATGGACTGGGGCAAGTCGCTTCGCCATGTCTTCTCCTAGTGATAGTCGACGATCTCGACCCCGTGGGCGTCTCCGCCGCGCCACGCGAAACATATCCGCCACTGATCATTGATCCTGATGCTGTGCTGACCGGCGCGATCACCGCGGAGCCGCTCGAGACGATTCCCCGGTGGTACCCGCAGATCCTCTGGGTTCACCGCTGCATCCAACATCCTGAGCTTCCGAAGGGCGATCCTCTGCACGTCAGGACCGAACCGTTTCGTCGGTCGACGTTCGAACAGCCGCTCGGCGTCGCGATCCCGGAAGCTCTTGATCACGCCAAATGATAACGGAACCCGTTATGACTCGTCAAGACCGGCTCGTCTACTCGCCTGAACCTGGCTAGTCCCCTATAGGGGTCGAGGCGCCTGACGATGCTCCCAAGTCGGAGCGGGGGCTCGCTGCCCCGTAACCGGCGGGTAGCCTTTCCCTGTGATCACGCGTAGCGACCTCGAGGAGATGACTTCGCAGCAGCTGCGCGAGCGGGCCGTCTATCAAGCGAAGGCCGACGGGGACATCGACTGGATCTGGCACCTGTTGGGTTCGATCCCTGCTGCAGAGGGGCAGCTCGGCGACCTCGACGATTCGGGACTCGACATCGCGAGTCTCATCGCTGCGATCAACGGCTACATCCGCGCGGACCGATCCGCCGAGGAGACGCTGCGACCGCAGTGCGTCGACTATCTCCTCGAACACCTGTAAGCGCACCCGAAACCCCGCTCGTCGTGACGATCGGTGAAAGACGTACGCTGGAGGGGACGCGACCCCCGTACCTGTCGGGAGAAGATTCACGCACGGGGGCTCGCATCCATCCGGTCCCATTCGCTGGTTCCAGCGAAGGCCTGATACCCCGAGCGGGTTCCGCTCTCGAGCTGGCTACGTTGGTCCCACGTGTTCCGGGGCAACGCATCATCGAGCAAGGAGAGCACCATGAAAGCTGTTCGCATCGCAACATATGACATCAAGCACGGTTCCTTCCAGGAGCTAGCCGACCTCGCCAACAAGGGCATGCTTCGGACGTTCCAGGAGCAGCCTGGCTTCATCAGGTACGGCCTTGCCGACCTCGGTGACAAGACCTGTCTGTCCTTCACCATGTGGGAGACCCGGAAGGACGCCGATGCGGCGACCCCCGTGGCCACCAGCTGGGTGCGCGACAACCTGAATAGCCGCGTCGAGCTCCGGTCGAACGTGATCGGCGAACTCGCCTTCTACGAAGGCGTACCGGCGAAGGTCTGATCGACCATCACCACCGTACGGAAAGGAGCCCACTTCGGTGGGCTCCTTTCATGTAGCCCTGCCACGACGTGTCGCGCATGGTGTGTGCAGCCGTGCAATGAGGGAAGATGATTGGGGAAGACCAAGTGGAGGAGGACACAGTGAGCAACAGCGTGTATCGAGTTACCGAGGTGATAGGCACGAGCACCGAGTCGTGGGAGGACGCAACGCGCCACGCGGTGGAAACGGCGGCGAAGTCGTTACGCGATCTGCGCGTAGGTGAGGTCAGCAAGCTCGACGTCACCGTGGAGGACGGCCGCATCACGCATTATCGGGCGCGGGTGAACATCTCGTTCAAGTACGAGGCCGACTGACTTCGCCAGGCTCCGCTGGAGGGAGATCCTTATGAGCAGTTCCCTTCTCGAAGCGGCCTTCGCACACCATGGGTGGGCAACCTTGCGCGTGATCGATGCGTGTCTGGACCTGAGCGCCGAGGAGCTCGGAACCAACGTTCCCGGCACGCGAGGACCCATCATCGAAACGGTTCGCCACGTTGTCGAGAGCGACGCGTTCGACCTGTTCATCATGACGGGCGACCGCGCGTACGACGTCGAGACGGAGAGACATGTCGCTCTCCGAGGTGCGCGCGGTCATGGAGGGCACCGGCTCGGGGTGGACCAAGCTCGTCTCAGGCCCGCTCGACCCCGATGCTGTGGTGCGGGAGGTTGACGACGGCGACGGCTTCCAGCGATGGGCACCCGTCGGATTCAGGCTCGCGGGCACCCTGGAGCACGGCACCGACCATCGCAGCCAGATCTGTACGGCCCTCACGACGATCCGCGTCGAGCCACCGAAGATCAGCGTGATGAGCTTCGGATTGGACGCAGGCCGAGTCGAGGAGAAGATGCCGGGGGCTTGAGCTTGGCCCATCTCTCTTTGGGACTTGGCCCCAACGGTTCTGACTCGGGGTGTCACCATCGATCCGTGAGTCCGTAATGGAGGTGCACCATGCCGTTGGCGAAGCGACGTTCGTCCAACAGCTTCAGGTCCAGTCGGAGGTCGACGGGCAGGGCTCGTGTACCCCCTCCAACCACGACCGGCGCGACGATCAGATGGCACTCATCGACCAAGCCTGCCCGAAGGGCCTGACCGGCGAGGTCTGGGCCGCCCACGGACAGGTCTCTGTCAGCTGAAGCCTTCATTCTGTGGATCGCGTCGGGGTCGAACGTCCGCTCGATCCGCGTTTTGGTGCTGGATGCTTCCTGCAGGGTCGTCGAGTACACGACCTTGTCCGCCGCTCGCCAGATCGTCGCGTACTCATGGATGAATGGCGATGGGTCCCCGGCGAGGATGTCGTCCGACTCCCACGCGACGAGCACCTCATACATCCGGCGCCCGTACAGGTACGTACCGATATCGCGCTCGAGGTCGTTGACGAAGGTATGAACCTCCTCGTCGGGCGCCGCCCAGTCGAACGAGCCGCCCTCGTCCGACGACGTATCCGTCGAGCGATGTGATCGCCGAGTAGATCAGTCGCGCCACGCTGCCTCCCTCCTCGAATGGGTTCTGGGCCCATCTTGCATGGGGCTTCACTGAGACGCGAGCCACCCGCTTCACGTGGCTGCGTGTCGCCGTGTATGCCCAGACAGTGTCAGAGTGGCTGGATCGCCGGCGTGGTGATGAGCTCCCCGGGTGAGACCACGTGCTGGTCGTAGATGTCGTAGAGCTCCAGCTTGGCGACGTATTGGTGCTCGGGGGTGAGCCCGGTCACCGTGAATTGCCCGCCGCCGGTGTAGGTGAACGGCTCGGTGTGGATCAGCGCCCCGGTCTCGACGTCGTAGAGGTGGATGTTGGTGCGCATCGTCATCGGATCGAACCAGGGCATCTCGCCCGACCCAGGATGCACGATCGTCACGATCGTCGGACTCAGGTAGGAGACGTTGGGATCGGGCGGGGTGGGCAACGCCGGGATCGCCGGCGTGGTGATGAGCTCCCCGGGTGAGACCACGTGCTGGTCGTAGATGTCGTAGAGCTCCAGCTTGGCGACGTATTGGTGCTCGGGGGTGAGCCCGGTCACCGTGAATTGCCCGCCGCCGGTGTAGGTGAACGGCTCGGTGTGGATCAGCGCCCCGGTCTCGACGTCGTAGAGGTGGATGTTGGTGCGCATCGTCATCGGATCGAACCAGGGCATCTCGCCCGACCCAGGATGCACGATCGTCACGATCGTCGGACTCAGGTAGGAGACGTTGGGATCGGGCGGGGTGGGCAACGCCGGGATCGCCGGCGTGGTGATGAGCTCCCCGGGTGAGACCACGTGCTGGTCGTAGATGTCGTAGAGCTCCAGCTTGGCGACGTATTGGTGCTCGGGGGTGAGCCCGGTCACCGTGAATTGCCCGCCGCCGGTGTAGGTGAACGGCTCGGTGTGGATCAGCGCCCCGGTCTCGACGTCGTAGAGGTGGATGTTGGTGCGCATCGTCATCGGATCGAACCAGGGCATCTCGCCCGACCCAGGATGCACGATCGTCACGATCGTCGGACTCAGGTAGGAGACGTTCGGGATCGGGGATGCATCTCGGCCCGACGACATCACGTCTGCCCACCTGGCATTGCTCAGTGATGCCGGGAGGACCTGACCCCGGATCAAGAACGTCAGCTGCAGGGCCGCCGTCTAACCAATCGGATCCAGGGCCACCCTCGAGAACGTCCGGGCCCGGCCCGCCTTCTAGCCGATCGGAGCCCGTGGCACCAACGACGTGATCCGTTCCATTGCCGCCGGAGAGTGAGTCGTCACCATCGCCGCCGCCTACAGAGTCGTTTCCGCCGCCCCCTTCGATGAGGTCTACCCCGTTGCTCCCTTCGGCGGAGTCGCTCCCCGTGCCAAGGTTGACCTCATCATCTCCGTCGCCGGCGAAGACATCATCGGCTCCCGAACCGCTCAGGATCTCGTCGTTTCCTAGGCCCCCACAGATCAGGATCGCCCCCGTCCAAGCCCCGGATGACGTCGGCTCCACCAAGCCGAATGATGACGGCAACGTGATTGGTCCCAATGAGCATGTCCTCGCCAGGCTTCCCGTGATCGTTGGTGCCCTTCCCTTGCAGGATGCCGCCCGGGGCCCGGTTGATGCCTCGGCTCCCGGGAGAGACCTCGCGACGAATGTCAGGAGGATGGCAAAGAGGCATAAGGTCGTCGTTAGGACATGCCTGTGCCGCATGCTCGCGTTATCGGGCGAAGCAACGACCGGCTGAAGGCGAACCGCGTCGGATGGGTGTCTGACCGACACACGGTCTAGAAGAGCGCGCGTCGACGAAGGATCTCACGTGGTTCGGTACGCGACGGTCGCGAAGCCGTCGCCTTGCGTCTTCGTTGTGTAACCGACCACGTACACCCTGGTTCCGCCCGGCGCAGCGGCCAGCGCCCTCGGGAAGCCTTGTTGGTGGAGTGGCCCCTGGTACAGGTCTGTCCACCGTTGCCTTCCAGTTTGGGCTCCGTACGCGATCGTCCGCCATCCAAACACCCCGTCGGTCTCCGACCCGCCCGTCACGACAACCTGAGGTCGGCCGGACGATACCCACACGACGTCGATCCCTTCGTCGTAGCCGCCACCGTCGAACCGGGACAACCAGAGCTTGCGTCCGTTTCCGACGCTGTATGCGGCGGTCACCGTGTTCACGGCGGTCGAACCACGCCTCTCCGTATTCCCGGTGAAGAAGATCCTGTTCCCACGGGGATTGGCGGTGACGTCGCGGACCTGGCCGCGCCATGCGGCGTCGAGGTGATCGACATGTGTTCGAGTGCCCGACGTCGGTGTCGTACTCGATCACGGTCCAGCCCCCTTCCACGAGGACGACCGTTCCATCACGCCTGACACCCGCGATAGTTCCATAGCTCGCCCCGCGGAATGTGTCGTGCCACTCGATTGCTCCATCAATCGCCGCGTACGCGACCGTTCGTGCGGCCGATCCGGTGCGAGTGTCCACGTAGCCACTTACGAGCACACGACCGTCCCGGACTGCGGCGCTCCCCGCTGCGGCGTGGCCCGCCGGAGCGTCGGATCGGACGGTCCACATGGGGGTTCCGTCATCGGGGCGCAGCGCCACGACGAACCAGTCCGAGTCGCGGTGGCCGGCATGGCCAACCACAGCGACGATGCCGGGTCCCGTCGCGAGGTCGATCGGATATGCCGACACCGGCGTCGACTGCCAGGACCAATCAAGCACGCCCGTGGAGGTGTCGAACGCGGCCACGGCCATCGGATCGTCGTCAGGCCCGATCAGCGGAGCGATCACGATGACCTCTCGGCCGTCGCTCGACAAGGCGATGCCTTCTATATAGACCGGCTCGTATGGGGACGGCGGCGCGAACCCGGAACGCCAAGCGACGCTGCCGTCATACCGATAGGCAATCACGGTGACTGGCCAATTCCCTCCCCCGGCGACGAAGATTCGCCCTCCTCCGGAACTCGTCGTGACGGCGAGTGCTTCCTGTGAGCCCTGCGCGTGTCGCACGTCGACCCACGCCCGCCGTCCGATGCCTGCCGAAACCGGGACCATCAGGCCCAGAGCCACAAGCACGACGAATGCACCCACGGCGTGCCTGCGCATCGCGATCACTCCTTCCCGCGCGACTCGAACGTACGAGAAGACCCGACGCGTCCCTGAGGCATTCGCCCCTACGCCGCAGGGACGTCGTGGCGCGACTTGCAAACCAGGTCGGACAATCCCCTGCCGCGAGCATCTCTGCCTGTTCCTCCGTCCGCGGGAAGGCCATGAGCGTTCTTACCCGACGCTCAAGTATCGGCTGATCTTCAAGGGCGACGCCGATCACTTGGCGTCCACCTCCGCCTGGGCTAATGCGAAGATGACCGCCTAAGGTTCGAAGGCCCAGTGCCACGGATGCCGATCGAGCACGCTGGATGCGATCTGAATCGCGCTGCTCGCTCTTCCCAACGCCTGATCCGTGCACACGGCCTAGCCGTCCCGACGCTCCCGGGTACTCCGGCCCGGTCCGCACCGATCCCGAATGCAAGACTGGTTCTAGGAGGGAAGGATCGCGATGAAGCACGATTCCGGACCGCCGAAGCGCCCGCCAGCCTGGTTCATGCACACGTTCTGGCGTGCGCACCGCATGGTGTACCGGTTCAGTGGCGGCCGGTTCCTGTGGACCCCGACCGGCAAGCACGCGTGGGGCGCCTTGCACCTCACGACCACCGGTCGGGTGTCGGGCCGCGAGCGCAGCGTCATCCTCGGGTATCTCGAGGACGGGCCCAACCTCGTCACGCTCGCGATGAACGGAGGGGAGGAGGGCGATCCGGCGTGGTGGCGCAACCTCGAAGCACATCCGGACGCCTTCGTCCGATTGGCACACCAGGATCCGCGACCTGTGCACGCGCGTCCCGCCGTCGGCGAGGAGCGCGACCGCCTGTGGGCCCGTTGGGTCGCGATCGATCCCGACCATGACGCATACGCGGCATACCGGTCCACGCCGATCGTCGTCGTCGTGCTGGAACCGCGGCCCGCGGCCCAGCGGACCGATGCTGTGGCGACGTCCGCCGCGACGATCGCACGCTGAGGAGGGGAAGAAGATGAAACGGGACAGAAGAACCGAGAAGGTCGTCGGCGTGCTCTTCATCGTCGCGACCGTGGCATCCATCGTCGGCTCGGCCGTGCTCGGCTCGGTGCTCGACGAGGACCACTATCTGACCACCGTCGGCGCACATGAGAGCCAAGTCCTGACGGCAGCGCTGCTGTTCTTGATCGCCGCCCTCTCCGCGTTCGCCACAGCCTTCTTGCTGTTCCCGATCCTGAGGAGATACTCCGAAGGCTTGGCGGCCGGCTATGTCGGGCTCCGGGCGTTCGAGAACGTGTTCTATGTCGCCTCCGTCGTCGCCCTCCTCATGATGGTGACGGTGAGCCAGAGCGACGCAGCCAGCACCGCCGGCGCCTCGACACTGCTCTCACTCGGCGCCGTCCTGCTCGCGATGCGCGACTGGTCGGTCCTGCTCGGCACGCTTCTGTTCGCCGGCCTGGGTGCGGTGATCCTCAACACCGTCCTGTATCGGTGGCGGCTGGTGCCGCGGTGGCTCTCCGCGTGGGGCCTCATCGGCGCGACGATGGTCCTCGTCTACGGCCTGCTCGGCTTCTTCGGCTTCGACACGAGCCTCGGCTCGCCCTACATGCTGCTGGCCATGCCGATCGCCGTGCAGGAGATGGTGTTCGCGGGCTGGCTGCTCGCGAAGGGCCTCGAGTCGCCCGTGGTCGTCCTCGATCGCACCCCTGAACCCCGGATCGACGCGTTGGTCTGAGCTCCCGAGCCTCGTGCTCCGAAAGCGATGCGCGCCGGCGCAGACAGCGTTTCATCGAGACGCCAGCGAGCTCCGACATCCCGCTTGCCGAAGCGCACCCCGGGGCGCAGGGTGAAGCCCCAGCAGGTCGAGCCAGGTCGATGGCAAGGGAGGAACACATGGATGTCGAGACGCTTCGCGCCGTGGCTGCCGGATTCAACGCTCACGACCTCGAGGCGATCCTCCGGCATTTCGCCGAGGATGCCACGTTCGACGCCCCGCGCGGCAGCCAGCCGTTCGGGCAGCGGTACGAAGGACTGGCCGCGATCCGCGATGCGTTCGCGGCGAGGTTCGCCGGGATCCCGGATGTCCGCTACGGTGACGACCGGCATTTCGTCTCGGGCGACCGTGGTGCATCTGAATGGCTGCTGACCGGGACGACCGCCGAAGGTGTTCCTGTGAATGTTCGAGGTTGCGACCTCTGGGAGTTCCGCGGACAGAGCATCACCCGCAAGGACTCCTACTGGAAGATCGTGGCTTAGCGGGCGCGAGGCTCGCGCGAGCGTCGGCTCGAAGTCGATCCTCTCCTGGCCACGCTGCCGCTCGGGGGGTTGGGTGACACACCAACCGGGTCAACCGTGTGTCTCTGCGGCACACTGAATGCCACGACATGCCCTGAAGCCTCGAGGCGTCTCTCGTCTCGAGGCCGTGAACCCTGACTCCGTAGCCGTGTAGGTTCTGTGCGTGAGAACCATCGTCTGGGTGGGCATCGGCATACTCGCATTGGACGTGCTGCTCCTCTGCGCGCTGGTGCTCACCTCTTGGATCCGTCATTTCCGGTTCGCGCGATCGCGTCGTCGACTGGAGCACCCGGGCCTCATGGTGTCGTTGCCCTCCGCGATCGCCACCCGTCCACGCTGGCCTCGTTGGGTAGCCGGTGTCGCCTGCTTGGCCGCGTTGGTCATCGCGTTGTCGATGCTCACCACCGCGCGATCGGATCCAACGGACGCATCAGCCGCCCGCTCGTCGAACCAAGAGGGGTCCTCTGCGACCGACGTCACCCTCGGCCCGAAGCCCGGCTCCGACCACCCCGCACCGCATGGTGCGGCGCCTTCGCTGGGCGTGGCGAGTCCCCAGCGATCAGCGACCTCGTCGGCGTCACCTGCGGCGGATGCAGGGGCGCCGTCGACCGTGGCAGCCGTCCCCACGTCCGCAACGACGATACGGCTGGAGTGGGCGCCGGTCAGCGATGCGAGCCGTTATGACATCGAGCGATCGACCGACAGTATGGCTTGGAACGCGGTCGCCTCCACGGACGGTGGGGAGACTGCATACACCGACGAGGCGCTGTCCTCGGGGACGACGTACTACTACCGCGTCGTCGCTTTCGTGGACGGCCAGGATGCGTCAATCTCCGACACCGTCTCTGCGACGACGACCGTCGACACATCGACCCCGCCCGCGCTCATCTCGGCGACGGGCTCGGCCACGTCCATCGGGCTGGTGTGGAGCGACGTGGACGGTGAGCTCGGCTACCGGATCGAACGATCGCCGGACGGAACGACCGGGTGGATCGGGATCGGTACGACCGGCCAAGACGTGACCTCGTACACAGACACGGGTTGGCTCCCGCGACCTCTTACTACTATCGCGTCGTCGCCGTGACGCCGGACGGTGAGTCACCCCCATCAACAGTGATGTCCGCGAGCACGGATCCCGATGCGCCGCCAACGTAGTTCGTTGTCCAACCGTGAGTCCTCGTTAGGCGCGAACTGCCTCAGCGGGCGCGAGCCGGCTGGTTACGGCGAGTTCCTATGAGCGCCTACGTGGATTGCCAGTCTGGCCATCGCTCGTAGACGCCGGGCGTGTCCACCAGCTTCACTCGGTTCGACCCGTCGGGCGTCATCGTCCAAAGATCGGTCGACGCGTACTCGTCCCAGTAGGTCGTCTGTTCGAACACGATCAGAGTGCCATCAGGCGACCACGTCGGTGCGTACTCCCAACGCCGCGTCTTCGTCAAGCGGGTTCGGTTCGACCCGTCCGCGTTCATCGCGAAAACGTCCGTTTGCCGCCACGGGTCACTCGGCGACTTCACGCGTCGGAGGAAGACGATCTGCGACCCGTCGGGTGACCACGCCGGCGCGCTGCTCCGCCCGTCGGTTGTGATCTGCGTCAGACCGCTGCCGTCGGCGTTCATCACCCAGATGTTCCAAAGGCTTCCGTGGTCCCACGTGAATTGCGCGAAGGCGATCTTGGATCCATCGGGCGACACCGCGGGTTCGAAAGCGCCGTCAGGCCCGACCTGAGTCCGCGTGGAACCATCCACCGCCGCCACGAAAAGGCGGAACACGGCCTTGCCGCCAACCTCGAGGCACACGACGATGTGCGCCGCATCCGGGAACCAGTCGGGATCAAGGATGTTCGTTCTTGACTCGAACACGGTGGCCTGCACGGAACCGTCGGCGGCCATCACCATCAGCTTCGTGCCTGCAAAGTTCCGCTGCTCCCGCACGAACGCGATCTGTGCTCCGTCCGGCGACCAGCTTGGAGCCCAGTTCGCCATCTTGCTGAGTGTCAGACCAGTGATGTCTGTGCCGTCAGAGGCCATCGTGAAGATCTGGTGCGGTGAGTCCCGGGCGAACGCGATCCGGCCGTTCTGCGGCGCCGCAGCAGTCGCCGAGCCTGGTGGCAACGCGGTGACGCCAGCGAGGAGCGCCACGACGAACGCGATGCGTAGGCGCATAACCCCTGTGTACGCCCTCCAGCTCCATCGCGCAAGTCGAAGATGGAAACATGCGTGGCGTTCGTTTCAAGCGCAGGGTGAACCACCGCCTGGTGGCGCTGATCCACGCCGGCGCAGGCCGTGTGTCGATCCCGGCGATGTAGCACCCCTGGTACATACCGAATAGCAGCGCGATAGCGCCGCGGTGAACCCATGTCAGGTGACTGTGCGTCACAGCGGCCAGCTAATCGGCATCAGTCGCTAGTTGTGTTGTACTCGCTCCATCTGCCTTACTTGTTGCCCACCCCTCAGCAGCGTTTCAGGTGAGTCGGTTGTTCATGGGGCACGATGAGCGTTCACTCCATACCCGATGATCCGTCTGAACGGTTAGGGGAAGAGACGGCCGGCTCGGCAGCCACTTTCGAGGTCTTCTTCGCGGCCACCAATCCGCGTCTGTTCACGGCGCTCTGGCTCGTCACCGGTGACCGGTATGAGGCGGAGGAGATTGCGCAGGACGCCTTCCTCCGAGTATTTGAGCGCTGGGACCGCGTGAGCCGGCTCGACGACCCCGAGAGCTACATCTTCCGCACCGCCATGAACGTGTTCCGCAATCGCTATCGGCGCGCGGCGCTCGCCCTGCGTCGGAGCATCTCGCTGTCGCCACAGGCATCCGACGAGCTCGCGGCTGTGGAGGATCGGGACGAGGTGATCCGGCTGCTCCATCCGCTCCCGCCGCGGCAGCGGGCGGCCGTCGTGGCTACCTCCATTCTTGACCTGTCAGCCGAAGAGGCCGGTCGCGCTCTCGGGATGCGGTCGGCGACGGTCCGGGCGCTCACGTCGCGCGCCCGCACGCGCATGAAGGACGAGGCGGTGGATACCCGATGACGCGAAACGACGACGTGCTGGAACGGCTCGCCCCGCTCAGTGGCGCACCGAGCCGTGGCTACGAGGATCTCTTGCGGCTTCAAGCCAAGCGTCAACGCGCTCAGAAGATCGGCGTCCTCGCGGTCGTGACGGCGCTCCTCGTCGCGCTAGTCGGCGTCGGGCTGGCGATCGAGGATCGCTCGGAGAAGCCCGCCGACCAGCCGGATAGGTCGCAGGCAGGCATGTTCGCAGGGATGGTCATCCGTTACACGGGTGGTGACGTCTACGAGGGAGGGGGGAACCTTGTCGCTCAGAACACGAGTACGGGTGAGGAGATCACCGTCCTTGAGTGCTGTGATTCGGCAGACCTCAGCCAGTACGGCATCGGATGGGCGGCACCGTCCGCCGACGGCGGATGGGTCGCGTTCCAGGAGCTGGCCCAATGCACGGACGCCGCCGCTGGGCTCTGGGTCACGAACGGAACGGACGAGCCGCGCCTGTTGACGACGCGATGTCTCGAAGATCCCGCGATGGTTGATGTCAACTCGTGGTCGCCAACGGGTTCGCAGCTCGCGGTCGTCGAGGGCGGCAGGCTGATCCTTATCAACGCAGCGACCGGCGGTCGAACGGATCTCGGGAAGCCGGCGGGCGACGTCACGTCCCTCGCGTGGTCACCGGACGGGTCGCGGATCGCCTACGGGACGGTGCCAGCTGGGACAGGCGACGAGGCAGCAAACAGGGTCCAGGCTTCGGTGTACTCGGTCGACGTACGCAGCGCCGATCACGCTCTACTCGCGAACGTTATCGGAGAAGTACCAGGAGGCGAGGAGGGCTCGGGGATCCGGTGGTCGCCGGATGGCAGGCGCATCGCGGTCCTCGGAGGAATCAACGACGCGCGGTTGTATCTCGTGAAGGCGGATGGATCCGGCGCCGAGTTGCTCACCGAAGGCGTGCTCATCGCACATAGCTTGAGCTCGCCGAACCTCGTTTGGTCTCCCGATGGGACTCGGATCGCGTACGCAACGTTGATCCGAGACCGCGACAGGCTGCGGATCTGGAACGGGTCGCCAGACGGCACGACTCCCGTCCTCGTTTTCGATCCGACATCGTCCCCCGGAAAGGGCACTTTGTCCGGCGCCCCGGTCTGGTCACCGGACGGCACCCAGATCGCCTTTAGATACGACTCGAAGGACGAAAGGGTCTGGCTGGTCGCCAACGCCGACGGAACGGGCGATGTTCACAAGCTCGACGAGCTCCAGCCTTTGAGTTGGCGCGGTGGTTGGTACTTCTGCGAGTGCTACGGATGAGAGGGGTCAAGGGGATGCTCACGCAACGCAAGACCGGCATGCTCGTCGTAACGCTTAGCGTCGTGGCGTTGATCCTTGCCGCGTGCAGCTCCACTGGCAATGACACGGAGTCGGGAGACTCCGGAGTCCAAACGCCGTCGGTTGACGTCTCGGTGACGCCGGTCTCGCCCTCTGAGAAGCCGGGGCGCGAGATCCACACCTTCACCGTATTCGGCGATCCCGCCTTCAACCGCTCGTACGCGATCACGATGAAGCTCTTGGATGGCTATGAGGGTGATGTGGTGGTCTTCGGGTCGGACGATGGGCAAGGGATCAGCGCGTGGGCAGTGGGCAACGTCTTTGCCAACCCGTGTCATTCGAACAACACGCTCCTGGATCCGCCGATCGGCCCGTCGGTCGATGGTCTCGTTACCGGCCTCGCGAGCCAGAAAGGACACCCCGCCACGACGCCGACAGACGTCCAAGTGGACGGGTATGCCGCCACGTACATGGAGATGACGGTGCCGGCGGGGATCGACGTGGCCGACTGCGACCACGGCGAGTTCCGAACCTGGGCCGATCCGCATGGATGTTGTCGATACCTCGAAGCCGGTCAGCGCGACATGCTTTGGATCGTCGACGTTGACGGCCATCGGATCGTGATCGACGCAGCGCTCGGGCCGAACACGACTGAGAAGGACCGAGCCGACCGGATCCACATGGTGAGATCCATCAAGATAGACCCCGTCTGATTCCACGCTCGCGGGCGAAGTCCCACTTGGAGACGAGCTCCGATTCCCGAACGGCCTATGGCTATCCCGTCCACGCCTGAGCGATAGGAGAGGCGGCGAAACCTGCGTCGACGCTGGGACCATCTGTCACACCTCAGCTGCGAGGCGCTACCACAACTCGATCGGGCGATCGAAGTTGTTAGGAAGATGCCGAGCCCAGCGCTTCGGATGCGGCGCTGGTAGCTCGACTCGAAGCGCGGTTCAGGTGACCGTGTGTCTGCCAATCGTGGCGGTTCCCCTGGCCTCCGCCTTGAAAGGGCGAGACGACCCTGCAGGTCAGAGGCCGGTGGTCTCGGATGGGTGCATCACGAGGTCGGTTGAGTGTCGTTGAGCTCCGTTGCGTCGTTGTACGAGGTTGTACGGATCGCCTCGGTCGACACCAAGTCGTGATGGCGGTGGGGAGCGACAGGACCAAGACCCTTACCGCAGTCATGCGGCGTTCCCCGAGCGAATAGACCGCCGCTGCTAGCGGTCACGCTGCTGGGAGCCCACCTCTCGTTCGTAGAGACGTCGCTTCGCGCGGACCACGTCGGCGTCGCGCGGGTCGATTGGCAGAGGGTCCGTCCGTGTCGGCTCTCGCTTCACGATCCTCTTGACCTGGAGCTGTCGCATGCCGCCATCACCTTCCTGAGAAGGTGCTCGGCGCGCATCACCCAATTGATGACTATGCCAGGCAAAGATGCCCGCAATCGAGTAGTCCGGCAGTGACCGTCGGGCTGCAGCTCCTGATGAGCGCTCAGGGCTCGAACCCCCGACCAATCGCCTTTGAGACGAACCCGTCCCGAAGGAGGTACTCCCGCGCCACAGGGTCGTCGATCCCCCGCCGGAGGATGTTGCCGATCAGCACCGATCCGATGATGACGGGTGACCACAAGCGCCCCCGCCTTGATGCGTTGGTCGGTCGTCGCCATGTCGCCGAAGCGTATTCCGCCGGAGCACCCAAGCGAACGTGTTGGTGCCGGAGCCGGACGTGTGAGGGTGGCTTCCGTCCAGACCTGATCGTGGAAATGAGCCAGCCTGCCGATTTCGGAATCTCTGCCCTCCCGAGAATATCTGCCCTCCCAGATGAACCCCCGCCCCGAACTGGGTCTGTGAACAAGATGGAGGGCCGAACCCACGACGACTGAAGCTTGGGAACCTTGGTGGATCGCGCTTCCTGGAACGGAGTAGCTTGAACTCCGCGTGGCGTGCGGTTCGTGAAGAGAGGCCGGCCTTGATGCGTGCCCAGGAGCAGGCCGTGAGGTTCGACGACGAGTATGCGGCGTTCTACCGAGCCGAGTTCCCTCAAGTCGTCCGTACGTCGTATCTGATCGTCCACGATCATCAGCGCGCTGAGGAGGTTGCGCAGGAGGCCTTCATTCAACTGCTGACGCACTGGAGAAAGGTCTCGAAGTACCAGCAGCCCGGTGCGTGGGTTCGGCGGGTCGCGATCCGGATCGCTTCGCGATCTGCCCGTCGCGAGCGCCTCCGACCGGCATTGGAGCAGACGATCGACCCAGCCCCAGCCTTCGCCGCGCAAGACGTCGACCTGTTGAATGCGATCAAGCAACTGCCGCCTCGGCAGCGGGCCGCGGTAGCCCTGTTCTACTTCGAGGACCGGCCGCTGCCCGAGGTCGCCGACATCCTCGGATGCTCACATGCCGCCGCGAAAGTGCATGTGTTCAATGCCCGCCGACGACTTGCGGGCCTGCTCGGAGAGGAGGTGTCAGATGTCGATCGACGATAGGTTGCGCGAGGGCCTGGGGCGGTCGATGTCGGCGATCGATTCCGACGCGGAGGGCCACCTGGGAGATGCCCGCCGCCGGGGGCGCCGGCGCCTCGTGATACGACGGGCGACGGCGGTCGTCGCGATTGCCGCAGCCATCTTGGTCGTCGTCGTCGCAGCTCCGAGCCTCCGCGAACTGATGCGCGATCAGGGCCGTCGGCCGGCCGCACCGCCCTCCCTCGCGCCGATCTCAGGGACGTACACGACGACGATCAAGACGAACGACCTCGCCGGCAGTGGAGGCGGGGCGGTCGGCACGTGGCTACTCACCCTCGACGGCAACGGCACGCTCGACCTCGCTTCCCTGACCAATGGGGACCAAGGTCGTTCGATCACTCAATACCAAGTCACCGGCGGGCAGTTCATCACTACGGCACTCACGGACACCATGTGCTCCGGGACGGGCCTATACGAGTGGTCGCGGACCGGAACCACGCTCACGTTCACAGTCCTAAGCGACCCGTGCCCCCTTCGCGTCGCGATCTTCTCCGCGCACGAATGGACATCGACGTGAACCTCGCGCAGCAGCTGACGTCTGTCCCACCGGGTGGGAGGGCAGGAACTCTGACGTGCCGGACGACGCAACAGACCAGTCGGAGTGTGGGCGTGGCGATCGCGCTGACACTCCTGGCTGCAGCCTGCACGACGGGCTCGACCGGTGCCGCTGCTGCCGGCTACGCCCCGACGTTCGCCGTCACCGACTGCCCGGAGCGCGTGATCGGGCCGGCGACGCACCAGATCACCTGTGGATACCTAACCGTGCCCGAAGACCGGTCCGATCCGTCGGGCAGGCAGATCCGCCTGTTCGTGGTTCGCTACGAGCCCATCGAGCCGACCACATCCCCGCCTGTCATCTACGCCGGAGGTGATCTCGGCACCCCCTACGACTACTTCGGCCTGACCACGATGGCTGACCACCTGAACGGCCCGGAAGTGATCGCGCTCGAGCCGCGGGGCACGGGTTTCTCCGAACCCAACTTGTCCTGCCCCGAAGTGGATGCCCTCTCTCCGCAGACGCTGACCACGCCGATCAGCGATCCTGTTCTTCGCCGTGCGTTCCTCGAGGCGGTCAACGCTTGCCATGCGCGGCTCGCCGGTCAGGGTGTCAATCTCTCCGCGTACACGGTGGAGGAATCCGGGGCGGACCTGCTCGATCTCGTCCAGGCACTCGACCTACAGAGCTGGGACGTCCTCACGAAGGGCTCGGCCTCACGCATCGTGTTCGCCGCGATGCGGTCGGACCCACCGGGTCTGCGCTCCGTCATCGCCGCCAGCCCTGAATTCCCCGACACCGACATCTTCGCCCAGGCCATCGAAGGCACGCGAGCGGCGGTCGCAGAGCTCGAGGTGCTGTGTCGAGCCGACGGAGGATGCGCCCGACGGTTCCCGGACCTCACGGCGACGTTCGATGAGGCGATCCGCCGGTTCGACGAGCACCCACGCACGGTCCGAGTCCGAGGGACGAACGTCCTAGTCGACGGCGCCCTCTTGCTCCGCGACCTCCGCGGCCTGCTCGCGTCGGTGGCCGCAGACGATCCGATGTACCTACACCTCCCCGCCACGGTCGATGCCCTCGCATATGCGAAGGACCCATCGAGATCGATCACCGCGATCGTCGCACGGGAAGGCTCCGCGCCGACGTTCTGCGCGGGGTATCTCCCGGGGTGCGGGCCGATAAGCCAGGGTGCCTACTACTCGGTCTTGTGCGCAGACATCGCGCCCTTCGCCGATCGTGCGGACCTCACGTCGCTCGCCGGGGGAAGCGTCGCATGGACCCAGGACTACGTGAACGGTCCGTACCAGGACGTATGTGCAGCTTGGAACGTGGCGTCGGCAGATGCCTCGGTTACCGGGAGCGTGCAGTCCGACGTGCCGATGCTCGTACTGAGCAACGGGCTCGATCCGAACGTCGCGCCAGATGTCGTGCGAGAGGGTATCGCGGGGTTCCCGAATGCCTTCCTGGTCGTCACGCCGGTGTGGGGTCACGGAGGCTCCACGATCCCGGCCTGTCCCGACGCTATGCCGCGGAACGAATTCCTCGCCGACCCAATGGCCGCGCCCGATGCGAGATGTCAGAAACGGTTCCGACCGACGTTCGCGAGCTCCCCGCTGTAGGTATGCGCAGCTCATCATGGAAAGGAAGACTCGACCATGAGGCACTCGATCGGAGCGATCCTCGCACTCGCGGTGATAACTGCAGCGTGCGGATCGGGAGGCTCGGGGCAGAACACCACCACTGCAACCCAGACGCCTGCCTCCTCAACCAGCGGCTCGGCTTCCGAACCGATCCTCGGGACGTGGCAGATGGAGTACACCTGCGAGAAGGTCGTGCAGGCACTCGAACGAGAGGGGGTCGGGGAGCTTGCCGCCAAGTATCTGGTCCTCTTGAGGATGCAACAGGGTCCGGTGGATCGGCTCTCGAACAGCGCCAACCTCTGTGCAGGTTCGAAGGACGTCCAGCGAACGCAGGTCTTCCAGCCCAACGGCTACCTCATCCATTATCAGGGCAAGGAGATCGTCGACGACTGTTACTGCTACCAGTTGATCGGCAAGCACACGTTCGTCGTCCTGGGGGACCCTGGCGATCCCGACATTCCCCTTCAGTACCGGATCGATGGCGAGTCGTTAACCTTCGACGCGGCTATGCCAGCCCAGTGTTCCTCAGCGAGCTGCAGGGATCAGTTCGCCTTCGCAATCGGCCAGTACGCCGTAGGCACTTGGCTGCGAGTGAACTCCTAGTCATCCGACCCGCCAACGCCCCTTCGCACCGGTGATTGAACCCTCCCGCCTCACGGGGTCTGTGTAGAGGTGAGGTGAGCCCACGGCCACAGAGGCTCACCCGCAGGTGCCCGGTGCGGGCAGAGGGGGTAACCATGAGCCGTTCTATTCGTGAGCGCCGCACACCTCGGCGCATGTTCTCGATCCTGGCGATGTCGGCGCTGATCGTCGGAACGGTCACGGCGCTCACACCCGGAGCGGGTGCGACTGCCATCACGAACGGGAAGATCTCGTTCAACAGAATCGACGTATCGCTCGACTCGAGCAGCGCATTCACGATCAACCCTGACGGCTCCCAAGAGTCCCAGGTCCAGTCGGAAGGCGACGTCGGCTGCCGAGAATGGTCGCCGGACAGCAGCAAGCTCCTCTGCGGGATCTTCCTCCCCACTGGCTGGCCCCGGCCCGCCACGGCCGACCCGGACGGGAGCGATTTCACCGTGCTGGACGGCTACCCGAACCAGCCCCTGTTCCTCGCGGCGCAGTATTGGTCGCCGGACGCCGCCCGGATCCTGCTGTCGGTGTCCAACAGCTCTGACCCGACCGCCAACGGCCTCTACACGGTGCGGTCCTCCGACGGAGGCAATCTGAAGCGGGTCACGACGACACCTGACACATACACCGACTTCCCGTTCGGCTATTCCCCGGACGGCTCGCGTATCCTCTTCAATCGCGTCAGCGACTTCTTCCCCCACGCGCTCTACTCGGTCAATCCCGACGGGACCGGCTTGCTCCGGTTGAGTCCTCCCGAGCTGTCGGTCGTCGACAACGAGTCCTACGACGTCATCTCGGCGGATTGGTCACCCGACGGATCCCAGGTGACGTTCGCCGCGAAATGGAGGAGCGGACACGGTCGCGGCACCGCGCTGTACATCGTGAACGCCGACGGCACAGGCCTGCGCCAGATCACGCCGTCAGGCCTCGGAGCCGAGTCCGCGCAGTGGTCACCCGACGGTCGGCAGATCGCGTTCTCGAGCAATAGACGTGCGAATCCCCAGGTGTGGGTGGTTCACCCGGACGGCTCCGGCCTCAAGGGGGTCACCTCCGGCGCCGACGGCTCCACTTCTACGTTCCCGGTGTGGTCACCCGACAGCGCGAAGCTCCTTTTCGAGCGCGTGAATCGGTCTGCCAATGCCTTGTGGACTGTGAACACGGACGGCACCGAGCTCTCGAAGTTGGCGGATATCCCTCTGGGTACGACCACGAACTACGGTTGGGGGACAGCCCCGCCCTCGTGATGAGCTCAGGCGAGGAGCGTCGAGAAGGGTCGGTCTTCGGGCCGACCCTTCTGCAATTCGCGGCTCTCTCGAAGATTCGCCCAAGTTCTCCTCAAAGCCATTGAGCAAAGCCGCCGGTGGATGCTCTCTAGGTCGCGCTTGCCAGCCCCCCGGGCGCGGGCGTCCGACTCGTCGTAATCACCAGTTGGGCGATCTGTCCTAGGCGTGCCGAAGACGAACAACATCGCTGCGCACGATTTCACCCTCTCCCCTACTACGTCGCAACCTGTGTCATATGTGACCCGCTCTCGAGGCACCGCGGGTCGTACGTCGAGTCGGAGCGGGGGATCGATCAGCTTCCAAACAGCGGCGTGCCATCCGGCGCCATGGAGTGAGGTTCGCCCGGACAAGAATACGAGGCGTCCGCGTATCCCAGCTGGCACCGATCGCAGATGGGCGGCGAGAAGCCTCATGTCGAGCGGCCCGCTGCCGTGAAGTCCGACCCATCCCCCTGCCGCGAGCTTCGCCGCTTGCTCCTCAGTGAGGGGGAGTACATGACGGCTACCCATCGGTGACGGAGGCGGACGCGGATGTCGTCACGCATCGTGACCCCTTTCGATCGTTCCCTCGATGAACCGTGTGTCGTTCGATCTGACCCGCTCACGAAGAGGCCGCGTTTCATCGAGACGCCAGCGAGCTCCGACATCCCGCTTGCCGAAGTGCACCCCGGTGCAAGGGTGGAGCCCCAAGCAGGTCGAGCCAGGTCGATGGCAAGGGAGGAACACATGGATGTCGAGACGCTTCGCGCCGTGGCTGCCGGATTCAACGCTCACGACCTCGAGGCGATCCTCCGGCATTTCGCCGAGGATGCCACGTTCGACGCCCCGCGCGGCAGCCAGCCGTTCGGGCAGCGGTACGAAGGGACTCGCCGCGATCCGCTGATGCGTCTCGCGGCGAGGTTCGCCCGGGATCCCGCATGTCCGCTACGGTGACGACCGGCATTTCGTCTCGGGCGACCGTGGTGCATCTGAATGGCTGCTAACCGGGACGACCGCCGAAGGTGTTCCTGTGAATGTTCGAGGTTGCCGACCTCTGGGAGTTCCGCGGACAAAGCATCACCCGCAAGGACTCCTACCGGAAGATCGTGGGATAGCGGGCGCGCGGCTCGCGCAAGCGCCGCCTTGAAGTCGATCGGTTATCTCACTTTTGCCTGATGATATCGACCGAGATCTCCACCGCCGGGATCGTCTCCCCTGTTCTCGAGCCAATGGACCGTGTCCCGATCCTCGGGCCAGCCCACTCCCGGCCCATAGTCAGTAGCGACCCCGTTTCGATGGTCGGTGTAATCGCTCCCCTGCAAGATGTAGACGGTGCCCGGTCTACCTCGATGGTCGTGGATCGGGCCGAAGACGCTCTCCAGGCTCCTCATGGTCACCATGCGCATCCGAAGTTGGTGCCCCGCCATGCCCTCGATCTCGCGGGCAAGGTCAACCGTTGCTAGTACGTCCACCGTGACGCTCTCTCGTTTCAGGAGCCACCTCTTCGTCTCGCTCATCGCGCTCTCCTCTCTGTACGCGCGTATGGGCGAGTGTTCGGGGACGTCCCCCGTCGTCCCAGCGTCGGCGAATGTACCTGGAGGCGCTCGTCCGGTCGCATGTCCAGGGCCGAAAATGCAAGAGCCCGGAACCGAGCCCATTCGGTTGTGTCACCGAGAGGGAGAGCTCGGCACCGGCACTCGCTCGGGCTCGCGGACGGGCTCAGGCTCGGGGACCTCGATCGGGGTCGGCACCGGCTCTTCCACCGGGACGATGCGGATCTTCTTGTCGGTTGGCCGATCTCCATCAGTTGATCACTCCTCCGAGGGCATGTCGGAACGGGTTGGGCACGTCGGGTCGCGGATCGATCCAGGTGCCCGGGGCGGCGAGCCAGCACACGTACCAATTTCGACCGACCGAGTACGCGTCGGTGTCGAGGCGCAATCGCTGCACCGGGCCACGCGGCACGGTCTGCTCCCCGAACCCGATCAGGCCGGCGTCCGGGTTGCTACAGGCCGTCAGGGTGATCGTGGTCGCCGAGACCGATGCCGCAGATCACCGCGATCAGCGGTGCCGGTGGTGGGATCCTCGCGCCGCGGTGCGGCTCGACACCACCGAACCACTGACGGACCAACGGTGACCCACCCCCCGGTCGGCGGAGCGCTCACCGACACGGCCGGCGGGGCCTGGCCCTCCACCGAACACATGCACCCACCACCCGAGACGATCCCACCGACGATCGTCAGCGCGAATCCCGATCATCCACAAGACGATCACGGCCGTGAGCACGAACCGGATCGCGGCGAAGATGACGGATCGCGATCCACATCCCGATCTGCGCCAACGGGGTGTACGCCGGGGGTGGAAGTGAGCCCCAACCGAGCCCGCCGGGGGATCGTCGGCTCGCGGCAGGAGTTCGACCCCATAGGTGTTTAGCAGCTCCCACTCGATCGCTTTCGCGGGCACGCCCTCCCCCCGCCGCGCGCATGCCCGTCGCAGCCGGGTATCAGCTCACCCATCCGCCCTCCACGACCCTGACCGGGTCGCGAACCACCTTGCTCTTCAGGCACTGCGCGCAGACCGAGCCGCAGGCGCGCCGGATAGGCGAACTCGGAGCGCGCTCCCCTCCCGTGCTCGATCACGTTGCCCCACATGCCCGATCGCCCCGATCACGCCGACGCCGTTGCCGAGACACGTTCGCGGCGCATAGAGACGCCCACGAGTCGGTCGCGTAGTAGCCGCACGAGCAGTGCTGCGTGCGGCGCCGCGTGGAAGCCGGCCGTCCGGTTCCGCGCGCACACCGCCGCCTGCACCTTCTGGGTGGCCAGGTACCGCCGTAGACGAGCGAAATGCAGACGCAACTCGCCGTTCACGCGCTTCAGGTGCCATACGCGGTAGCCCACGATGGGCTCGATCGAGACAGGGATGTCTTCGTCTGGTTGCGGGGAAGATGCGACCATCGCCATGTTGTCCTTTGTCGGCGACCCCTTTAGGGGAACCGGACAAGCGCGGCTCCGTACCGCTCTTCGGTCAGGTCGGCTCCGGCCGTCGCGAAGTAGCCCGAGCCAGTACCGCTCGGTGTCGAGGATCTCGGCGGCGGTCAGCGGATGGTTCGTGACCCGCCGGCGCCGACGACGTACACCCGCACGCCGGCGCATGCTCGGCGCCGCGTCCTCGCGCGCCGCGTGTGCTCGACCATGTCGGACAGCACGACGAGCGACCGCGCCGACGCCTCGGGGTAGGCCGCGAAGACGCGCTCGGCGCAGTTGCACACCGGCCCGGATGTCGGTGCCGGCCGCGCCCGGCCCCCCGCCCAGGATCTGCTGCGCCGTCGCCGTCGCCTGGTCGATCTGCTGCTTCGCGCGCGCCTCGCACGTGAGCCGGTTGTCGGTCAGCGGGTTGCACCCGTCGAACGTCGCGTCGATCGGGTAGCTCGAGTGCGCGAGCGGATTGTCGTCGATCACGTCGCCGACGACCGTGCCGTGCTGCTCGACGGTCGCCTGCAACACCTCGTCGAACGCCTCCCGCGTACCGCGCACGGATCGCCGGCTCGTCCGTCGAGCGCGACACGTCGAACAGCACCACGGTCAGCGGACCGCTCGTGTCGGCCGTGCGCCCGCGCTCGAGCGTCGCGCAGCCCGGCAGCACCAATGCGGCCGCCGCGAGGAGCGCCACCAGACGCGCGCTCATCGCTCCGCTCCCGCGGCCGCCTGATGCAGCTCTCGCACGGGCGCCGGTTCGCGCTCGTCCTCCGGCTCACGCAGCGCCACCGGGACGTCGATCGACGGCATCTGCCGCAGCGAGTCGGGCACCTCCGGGTTACCGCGCGCTCGCAGGTTGGCCGTGCAGTACGCGGCCATCAGCCCGCGGTGATACGCGATCACCTGCTCGGCCCGAGCCCGCATCGCCTTCAGGGTCTCCTCGGAGGCGCCACCCAGCCGGGACAACCGCCTGCTCGTAGGAGCGAGCGCGCCGCGACGCGTCCTTCAGCTCCTGCTGCGCGCGTTCGTGCTCCTTGCGCGCCCGGTCACTCGGCGCGTGCGCCAGGTACGAGAGCATCGTCGCGCCCGTGTACACGAGCAGGTTGATGATCAGGAAGCGGCGCTGCCCACCACCGGCCCGAGCGCGTCGAGCCCGGTGAGCTCGGCCGAGATCTTGC
>CAVVDF010000007.1:0-450755 GCA_963746995.1 uncultured Actinomycetes bacterium | reverse complement strand
CCGCCGAGCGATGCCCTCGTTGTGCTTGCCGTCTGCGCCGGGCAATTTCACCGGCCACACGTGCAACACGCCCTGCCGGTTGACCGTGGTGAACAGCGTCGCCGCGGCGAACTCGCCGGGCAGCTCGGACGCCATGCCGGGAGCTACGAGATAGACCTCGGGGGTCGACGGACTTCTGAAGGACGCCACGCGCCCGCCCGGGCGTAAGCCGCTGCCGGTGGAGACGATCAAGCGGGTGGTGGAGCGCCAGACGGCGCCTGCCGCCACCCACTGGAGCGAGCGCACAATGGCGGCGAAGCTGGGGATTGCGCCTTCGACGGTGCACGAGATTCTGGAAGGCGCACGGGCTGAAGCCGCACTTGGTCGAGACCTTCAAGCTGTCGCGGGATCCGGACTTCGTCGACAAGGTGGAGGACGTCGTCGGCCTCTACCTCGACCCGCCGGACCAGGCGCTGGTGCTGTCGGTCGATGAGCAGAGCCGGATCCGAGCGCTCGACCGCACCCGGGCCTGCCGCTGAAGCCCGGCAAGTGCGGCACCATTACCCACGACGACAAACGTCACAGCACCACCACCCTGTTCGCCGCGCTCAACGTGCTCGAGGGCAATGTCGTCGGCGAATGCGTGCCGCGCCATCGGCATCGCGAATTCCTGCGCTTTCTGAAACGCATCGACAAGGAGACAGCGGCCGATCTCGACCTGCACCTGATCCTCGACGACTACGCCACCCACAAGACGGCCGAGGTCCGGCGCTGGCTCGCGGCGCATCCGCGCTTCCATCTGCACTTTACCCCAACCTCCGCCTCCTGGCTCAACTTGGTCGAGCGCTTCTTCGCCGAGATCACCGAACAGCGCATTCGCCGCGGCGTCTTCAACAGCGTCGCCGACCTGGAGAAGGCGATCATGGACTATCTCGAACAGCACAACGCCAACCCCAAACCGTTCGTCTGGACCGCTTCCGCCGGGGCTATCCTCGAAAAGGTCGCCCGCGCGAAACAAGCGTTGAAATCAGTACACTAGTCTAGATCCGCGTCTGCGGGACGAGAACGAGCGTGGCCAGCGGCGGCAGGGTCAGGTCGAGCGAGAACGGTCTGCCGTGGCAGGGGATCGCGGTCGCCATCACGGCGGTGGCGTTGCCGACGTTGCTGCCGCCATACACCTGCGAGTTGGTGTTCAGCCGCTCAATGTAGAAGCCGCCCCGAGGGACGCCCACCCGGTAGGATTGGCGGACCGCAGGCGTGAAGTTGCAGACGACGACCACGATGTTACCCGGAGTCCTCCCCTTGCGGAGAAAGCAGATGATGCTCTTCTCCCAGTCCGTGCAGTCGATCCATTCGAAGCCCCCTGAACGATTGCACTGCATACCGGAATGCAGGGGATGCGAGCAGATGCCAGTCGAGGCTCGCGTCATGGTTCCACTCGCCCTCCTGGCCGAACTCGCAGCCCATGAACAGCAGCTTCTTGCCGGGATGACAATACATGAACGCCAGGTACGCTCTCAGGTTTGCGAACTTCTGCCAGCGGTCGCCCGGCATCTTGCCGAGGAGCGAGCCCTTGCCGTGCACCACCTCGTCGTGGCTGATCGGCAGGACGAAGTTTCGGTGAAGGCGTAGGGATACGAATACCCCCCGCTGTGGGCCATCCTGGCGCTGAGTTTCGTCATCCGTGGGGGCGGCCGCTTCTCGCTCGATGCCCTGATCGGCCGCGAGATTGAACCGACAGCGAACGGCGGGTGTTTGGATGCTCGTCTTGCAGGAGACCAAGACCATGACCATCGCTCTCCGTCCCGCCGAAGCGCGCGGCACAGCCAATTTCGGGCTCGACAGCCGGCATACCTTCTCCTTCGGCCAGTACTATGATCCGGAGCATATGGGCTTCGGCGTCCTGCGCGTGATCAACGAAGAGCGTTCAGCCAGGCCGAGGTTTCGAGACGCACGAGCACCAGGACATGGAGAATAATCTCCTATGTCCTCGAAGGCGCGCTGGAGCACAAAGCAGCTTTGGAACCGGCTCCGTCATTCGCCCCGGCGATGTGCAGCCATGTCCGGCGGGACTGGAATTTGGCAGCGAGTTCAATCACTCGAAGAGCGAACCGGTGCATTTCCTGCATATTTGGACCAGTGCATTTCCACTGGCTGCTACCGAACGAACAAGGCCTGTCACCCGGTTACGAGCAGAAGACCTTCGTGGACAGTGAAAAGCGCGGCTACGTTTTCGTTGCGGCCAGCGAGGGCGCGACGGCTCGGTCGTCATTCACCAGGATGCCGAGATTTACGCCTCGATCCTCAATCGAACACGCGCTGCCAGCGGAACGGAACGGCTGGCTCCAGGTGGTGCGAGGTGCCGTCGATTTGAACGGCCAAAGCCTGCGCGCTGGCGACGGCGCGGCGGTAAACGGCGAGCCTGTGCTCACCGTCACGGGGGATAGTGACGGCGCAGAAATCCTCCTCTTCGATCTGCCGTAGCTGTGCAGCGACCGATCAGGGCGAAGACCATGACGAACGCACGGGTGCCTTACCGTTCAGTGGACGCCGCGGGAGTGCAGCAGCTTCGCGAGGCGGGCGGAGCGCTCCTGCAGTTCGGCGAACGTCCGCCAGCGGCCGGCACCGCCGGGTGGCTGGCCACGAACTCATCGAACTTCGTCGGTCTGGCGGCATCCGCAGGGATCTTTATCAGCCTGTGGGGGTGTGGTCAGGAACGCGTGAAGGAACAGGCGGGTTCCCGCCAATGGCTTACCGCCTCCTCAAACTGGCTGAACTCATGCGTAATCAGGAGAGTTTTATGGACATCGGACCAACTTGATCATCATCGATTGCGACTTAAACGCTCGAAAGGGACAAAGACCGATGAAATTCATGATCATCGTCAAGGCCAGCAAAGCCTCGGAAGCCGGCGAAATGCCCAGCACCGAATTGCTGACCGCTATGCTCAATTACAATGAGGAGTTGTCGAAGGCGGGCATCCTGCTCGCCGCAGAAGGACTGCATCCCAGTTCGAAGGGTGCGCGTGTGCGTTTCTCCGGCAAAGACCGCTCCGTAACCGACGGGCCCTTTGCCGAGACCAAGGAGCTGATCGCCGGCTACTGGATGTGGGAGGTCGGCTCGCTGCAGGAAGCGATCGACTGGGTGAAGCGTTGCCCCAACCCGCATGACGAGGACAGCGACATAGAGATCCGACAGGTGTTCTCGGCGGATGATGGGCGAACTGACATCGTTCACGATGGCCGTCAAGCGCAAGGACGACGAGACGGTCGTCTTCTCCTGGATCATCTGGCCATCGCGGGAGGTGCGTAACGAAGCGCACAAGAAGTTCATGGCTGATCCGCGCATGCAGCCCGAAAGCAACCCGATGCCCTTCGACGGGAAACGCCTGATCTTTGGCGGATTTGAGGTGATCGTCGAGAAGTAGATAGGTGAGTCATGCCCTTTGACTTCAATCACACGATCGTGTGGGCACACGACAGCGAGGCGTCCGCGACGTTTCTTGCCGGCATATTAGGCCTACCTGCGCCCCAGAAATGGGGACCATTCCAGATCGTCACGACCGGTAACGGCGTGAACGTCGATTTCATGGACAAGGAGGGCAAGATCTCCACGCAACACTACGCCTTCCTCGTGAGTGAAGCAGAGTTTGATCAGATCTTCGGCCGTGTGCAAAACCAAGGTCTGTCCTATTGGGCCGATCCCGCGCGCACCAAGGAGGGTGATATCAACACCAACGACGGAGGACGTGGCGTCTACTTCACGGACCCGAACGGCCATCTGCTGGAGGTCATCACGCGTCCCTATGGTAGCAGCGGGCGGATTCCTTGAGCAACTGCTCGACGAATCAACAGGCTGAGGAGCATGAAAGGGATTGATCACGCTGGAAAGTCTCGCCATGGCATCATGAGCGCTATGGGCCGTATTCCGGCGCCTAGTGACATCGCCGCCATGCAATCAATCAACAAAGTGATCATCAATCCATGGTTCTTGGTGGCGTTTTTCGGTACGGCCATCGCATGCCTCGCGCTCGTAATAAATCTGGTCGTCGAATGGCGGGCGACCGATTTGTGGCGAAGCAAGCTGGCGCCGGCTTGATCATCATCAATTGCGAGCAGACCGACCTCGACCATCTCGCGGATCTGGTCATCAACGGGGAGATCGGGCCGACGCTGGAGGCTACTCTCAACTGGGCCAAGCAGCCTGGTTATCGTGCTCGCGAGTAAATGTCGAAACGCCGGAATAAGAGGAGCTGCGCGTGAAACGCGAAGAGGTAACGCAAAAGATCATTGCCGCGAAGATGGCGAAAGGCCTGAAGTGGGCGGATATCGCGGACAGGGTTGGACGCTCCAAGGAATGAACGACGCCGGCGCTGCTCGGCCAAATGCCGATGAGCAGGAAGAAGCGGAGGCGGCCGGCGCGATCTTTGAGCTCGATGCTGAAGATATTCGATGGTTGCAGGCGGGCCCCTATCGCGGCTCGCTCAGCCAGATGGTACCCACCGACCCGCTGATCTACCGATTTACGAGATCGTCCAGGTTTACGGGACGACGCTCAAGGTGCATTGAGGAGGACTTCGGCGACGACATTATGAGTGCTATCGATTTCACCATGGACATTCGACGTGAGCCGGACCCGAAAGGGACCGGGTGGTCGTCACGTTCAACGGCAAATTTCTGCCTTACAAGAAGTACTTGGGCACCGGCGAAGCCGCGGCCGGACGAGACGCTGATCCGGACGCTGGCACGGGTGCGTCGGGGAGAGCCGTTTTCTACGGCGTCGGCGCTGCTGGAGCTGTCTGTTGGTCTGGTAAGTCAGGCTCTTAGTCTTTCGCGAGCGGTGCTGAATTCTCAGTTCGGAATTCGACCATCGGAATCACCAGAGAAGGGCGGCTTGATTTGGGTCAGGAAGAACATCGGAAGACCGCCTTTGTTCTTGGCCCCGATAGTGCCTCGGTCCTCGGTGTCAAAGAAGTTCTTTACGCGGTGATATGTGTTTTCGGACAGATTGATTTGTCCCGGCACGCCGTTCGCCTCCATCAAGGCCGCAACGTTAACCGCGTCGCCCCAGATGTCATAGGTAAACTTTCTCTTGCCGACGACGCCCGCCATCACCGACCCCGTGTGAATGCCGATCCTCAGCTCCCAGGGAGGCAGCCGCATCTTGTCGCGGAACGTGTTCATCCGCGCCATGTAGCCCTGGATTTCAGCCATCTTGTTCGGCGAGGGCGGAACGGCAGTGGAAACCATCGGGGACACGACGCTTGCCCTGCCTCCGCTCAACATGCATCTGGCACGCGAGGCGATGGCACGAACACGAATCCATGAACTCCTGCAAGGGGTCCGGGGCCGCCCGCAGGCGGCACTGGACGAGATCGCGCTCACTCTCGTCAAGGTCCTCGCAACTCGTCATAGATTTCGGCGAGATTGTTGAACCGGATATCAACCCGCTGCTCGCTGACGAGTTCGGTGTTATGGCGCTTGATGCACGTGTCCGGGTGCAGCCCACCAGCGAACACCCGGCCAAGCGGCTTGCCAAGGAGCTCGAGGAGACGCGGTTTCGTCCCCCGTTGGCATCACGTCGGACATCTCACCATGGGGTGTCTGCAGAAAGACACGTAAGGCCATCTCGGTGAATGCGGGGTTGTCCGCTAGCGTTTGGAACGCCGGCACGCCTCGGTGAGCGTCGACGCCGTTCGGCGCGACGTTGTAGCACTCGCCACACCAGCTTTCTGCGATCTTGCGGCCGACGTACCTTTAATAGCTCCCCCTTTGTCGGGGTATCCAAGCCGGTGAGAACCGCGTCGAGGGCATAAAGCTTGTGGAAATAGCGGTGTCGTCCGATCGGGGGGCAAGGGCCACCGTAGCCAGGGCTGTTCCGGTCGTTCAGGCCCTGTTTGGTGCCGGGCGGAAGCGCCTTCGGCGCTACGGCTTCCGGCAACGCCCCCGCCGTCGGCGGCAGGTTGTAGAGTACCCAGTGCACCCAAGTCATTTTGGCAGCCTTCGGATTTGGGGCATCGGGATCGACGATCAACGCCAAGCTCGGAGTTCCTTCCGGCAGCCCGGACCAAGCCAACGGCGGCGAAACGTCCTCGCCCTCGCAGGTATACCGCCTGGATATTTCTCCGTGATGGGAGAATGATGGCGATGTAAGGGATAGCGACATCGCGGAATTTCCGATCTCACTGGCAACAAGGAACAGAAAAATCAGCCCCGCTCTCACGAGCTTCGTCCAATGTCCTGGCCCAAAACCAGGCTTCTTCACACAACTGCGGACCGTCGAAAATCAGGAATGCTGAGCCCTTGCTCGGCCGCCAAGATACGATGATCCTCTAAGTGGCGCCAGCCGGGTCAGTGGGGTGGCGATCGCGACGCTGCAGGCCTGGCGACGACTTGGGAAACCCCCGGCCTTCATCCGGCTCGGACGTGCCGTACGGTATCGGCTGTCTGACTTGCGCCAACTGATCCAGCAGGGCGGCTACGCCAACCGGCTAAGGGCGGTCAGCATGTCTCTAGACATCAATGGCTTAGCCGTCAATTCTGCGTCACTTCTGCGTCATCGGTGCGTCATCCGTAGGAGGATGGCGGGGTCGGCTTCCTTCGCCTCCGGCCCGCAAAGCGCGAGAACTATCTGTCGCTCGCGTCATTGCCGACGAGATTGCCGCTCCTACGCGCTCATTCGCCCGGATTACGGGATCGGCTGCCAAATGCGCGTAGCGGTGCGTGGTCTGAGCCTGACTGTGGCCGAGCAGTTTGCCGATCGTCGGCAAACCTTCGCCGAGGCCGGCGGCGACGCTGGCGTAGTTGTGGCGCAGGTCATGGATGCGGACGTCCGGCAAATTCGCAGCCTTGCGGATGCGGCGCCACGGCTTCTGCAGGTTGACCAGGTGCTGACCGGCTTTGGCGCCGGCGACGACGAACGGTTTCGCCTCGAGGCGCGGCAAACCGCTCAGCGCCTCTATCGCCGGTTCATTGAGGAAAACAAGCTTCGCTCCGGTCTTGCTGTCAGGCAGCTCCAGCCGCTTGCGCTGCAGGTTCACCCACGGCCAGCGGAGCTCGAGGATCTCCGACAAGCGACAGCCGGTAAACAGGAGCAGCCTGATGGCGGCGATGGCGAAGCGGTCCTCCGAAGCCGTTCTCTCCGCCTCCTTGAGCGCTTCTGCCAAACGGACGAGCTCCTCCTGCGACAAATAGCGCTCGCGATGACGTTCCCGGTACTTCTCGACGTGGCGGGTCGGATTGCTGCCGTCCGCACGCAGCCCCCATCTTTCCGCCATGTTCATCATCTTCGAGACGAGCCCTAAGACGCGATTGGCCTGGTAAGGTGTGTCACGCAGCTGGTGATGCAGTGACAACACGTCGCCGCGGCTGACTTCCATGACCCGCTTATTGCCGAGCGTCGGCAAAACGAAACGGTCGATCACGCGATCATAGTTGTAAAAGGTGCCTCGTTTGTTTCTCAACGACGCGTGCTCGTCGAGGAACCGTCGACACAGATCGGCCATGGTCGGTGAGTTGCGCAGCGTCCTGCGCGTCGCGCTCGGATCGCCCCCCCGGCGCAACCTCAGCCAGCCACCGCCGCGCAATGCCCCGAGCTTGCTCGGCCGTCACCGCACCATGGGCGCCAATTGCCGGACGACGCTGCATGCCGGTCCGGGTTCGATAATAGAGAAAGTAGACGCGTCTTCCTGCCGGCGTGATTTTGCAGCCGAAGCCTTTCAGCTCGGCGTCCCACAGGATCACGTCCTTGTCGGAGGGAGGACCGGCCTCGACGGCCTTCTGGTGAGCTTGAGCCGCGCCATCGTCCGTACCACGGTAGCAAATAGGTAGCAAGAGGGAGCATAGCAGGGCGCGCTCATGCGAACAATAGAGGAAGGCTAAATCGACTAACCTACTGATTTGTCGAAAAGGAGCGTATTACGGCATACTACAAGGTAGATCTGGCTCTTGGCGATTACAAATAAATGCCGGTGTGACGGTCATCGGCACTCGCGCCTCCTTGGGCCTGCCCAACAGACCAGATTTGCCTCGCTATCCAGGTTCCGCGGAAAGAGACAAGCGTGAACATTGCACGAACGCTTGTAGCGGCGTCGTGTCGCGTCCGTGTTGCACGGAACCCCACAACGGTCGTAACTGTTTGAATGTTTTGGGTTCTTGTTGTGTTCTTTGACAACACGCGCCGCAAATAGTAACGGCCCTAACTCTTTGAGATAGCGGGGTCGACGTCATGCAATTGGGCAAGCTGAAATAGGTCAGGCACGGTCACAAACGCGCATTTTGACAATGCAGGTACACTTCGATGGACGACCGGACCCGCAGGCTGCCGGTCGCGTCGTCGAGAACGCGTGGGAAGGTCTACATGGATTGAGGTATACCCAGATGTGCAACCTGCCCGTGCAAGGTATCTGTGCCGACTGCATGATGCGCGCGATCGCGTACGCGCACGTCGAGCTCGGCGGCGTGCTGGTGGCGATAGTGCATGACGAGCTGCTCGCCGAGGTGCCGGAGGCGGACGCTGCTACTGTTGCTGAAGAACTGAAGGGGTGCCTGCACCGAGCCTTCGTCGAGACATTCCCGGGGGGGGGGCGCCCACCCTCGGGCTTGTCGATGCGGGTACCTATGCAATGACACCGTATGACGAATACGGTGGGGAGCGACGAGGTCGAGGATAAAGGACCGTTTCCGCAGGTGGCAGGCCCGCGACCGTCGCATCGCCGCTATTCACGAGGCCGGACACACTGTCGTGGCGTGGCTGGAGGGGATATCGGGGCGGAATCACGGATCTGGCCACGGGACGTCGGGAACCTCACGGACGATGAATGCGTTGGGGCGGCGAGGTTCAATTGAGCCCGCATCTCTCGCCCCTCGACAGCATGGCCCGCAAGCGGGTCGGCCGACGACTGGCTGACCTGCGGCCATCCCTCTGGTAAACCGGACGGCCGATCAGGATGGCAGCGAAGCAGGTTCGCGCGCTTTTCAGCCGTCCGGAGGTGTGGGCAGACGTCCTCATGGTGGCCCGTGATCTCATGGACTATGCCCCCATGTCGCCGTACGAGGGTGATGTCGCTGCGTCCAGGGAGCAAGTCGAGGCGCAGATATACTGGCCTCGCTGGTCAACGCGCGACAGGCGTTGCGCGTGCCAGCGCCCTCCCGCTCACGGACGATGCCGGCGCGTGCATAAGGGGGGGCGAGCTTGTCAAGGAACGGAATGCGCCTCGGGCTCGCAGCTCGGAGCTTCGGATTCGAGCTCCTTCAGCGCACGTCCGCGTCGGCGAGCGCCGCGATGAGCGGCCGACCCTGCTCGACGATGTTGACGCCACGGGCGCCGTGCCTGCCGAGTTGGCACGCGACGGCATCACCATTGCTTAAAATGAAGGCACGTGTGCCGGGTTGCATGGCACAACCTGCGGCGAAATCTCGCGTACCGGACGGCCTCACGCTTTGCCGGCGGTCGCTCATCGCTCGTGCGCGTTTGCGTGCGATTCGCCGCTCGAGGCTGTTTGGCCCTGTTCTTGCGTCTCGGCGGCCTGATGTGCCGGTTCGGCTCAATCAAGAGGGAGGAAGTTCGACGATGAAGAAGACGTTACTCGCTCTCGGCCTCGCCAGCGGCATCGTGCTGGCGGGCGACATCGGTCGAGCCGGAGCGGCGGACACCATAAAGGTCGGCGTGCTGCACTCGCTGTCCGGCACGATGGCGATCAGCGAATCGACGCTGAAGGACGTCATGCTGATGCTGATCGAGGATCAGAACAAGAAGGGTGGCCTGCTCGGCAAGAAGCTCGAAGCCGTCGTCGTCGATCCCGCCTCGAACTGGCCGCTGTTCGCCGAGAAGGCCCGCGAGTTGCTGCAGAAGGACAAGGTGGCGGCGGTATTCGGGTGCTGGACCTCGGTTTCACGCAAGTCGGTCCTGCCGGTATTCGAGGAACTGGACGGCCTGCTGTTCTATCCGGTGCAATACGAAGGCGAGGAGAGCTCCCGTAACGTCTTCTACACCGGCGCGGCGCCGAACCAGCAGGCGATCCCCGCCGTCGAGTATCTGATGAGCAAAGAGGGTGGCGACGCGCAACGCTGGGTGCTGCTCGGCACCGACTACGTCTATCCGCGAACGACCAACAAGATCCTGCGCGCGTTCCTCCACTCCAAGGGCGTCGCCGACGCCGACATCATGGAGAGCTACACGCCGTTCGGCCACTCCGACTGGCAGACCATCGTCTCCGACGTGAAGAAGTTCGCGTCCGCCGGCAAGAAGACGGCGGTGGTCTCGACCATCAACGGCGATGCCAACGTCCCGTTCTACAAGGAACTGGCGAACCAGGGCATCAACGCCGAGGACATTCCCGTGGTGGCTTTTTCGGTCGGCGAAGAAGAGCTGGCCGGGATCGACACCAAGCCGCTGGTCGGCCATCTCGCCGCCTGGAACTACTTCATGAGCGTCGATACGCCCCAGAACAAGGACTTGATCGACCACTGGCACGCTTTCATCAAGAATCCCAAGCGCGTCACCAACGATCCGATGGAAGCGCACTACATCGGCTTCAACATGTGGGTGCAGGCGGTCGAGCAGGCCGGGTCCACCGACGTCGACGCGGTCCGTCAAGCGATGTACGGTCAGAAGGTCAAGAACCTGACCGGTGGCACGGCGGAGATGCACGTCAACCATCACTTGTCGAAACCGGTGCTGATCGGCGAGATTCAGCCGAACGGCCAATTCCAGGTCGTATGGCGGACCAAGGGCGAGGTCGTCGGCGATGCGTGGTCCGACTACATCCCGGAGAGCGCCAAGCTCACCGCCGACTGGACCTTCCCCTGGGTCTGCGGCAACTGCGAGAAGCCGAGGTTCGGCGCGTCGGTGCCGGCCGGGTTGTAGCCCGAGCACGGCCGCTAGGCACAATCGATGCAGCCACTTCACTCTCTCCAGCGAGGGCTTCCTCTCCCGCCGGGAGAGGGTCGGGGTGAGGGTCTCCGCTGGCCGTTTCCCGCCGTGGCTCTTTTCGTCGATCGACAGCACGACGGCATGGCACGGCGGGTTCATGTAGAGGCCGACAATATCCTCGATCTTCTCGGTGAAGGCGGGGTCGTTCGAGCGCTTGAAGGTGCGGATGCGCTGCGGCTGCAGGCGATGCGCCTTCCAAATGCGTTGCACCGCGCGCAGACTGATGCCGACCGCCTTCGCCATCGCCCGGCCGGTCCAGTGGGTGGTCTCGCCGCGCGGCTCCGCGCAGGTGAGCGTCAGAACCTTCGCCACGGTCGCCAGCGGCAGCGGCGGCTTGCCGGGCGGACGTGTCTTGTCGCGCAGCAGGCCGTCCACGCCTTGTTCAGCATACCGCAGTTGCCAGCGCCAGACTGCCGGCCGGCTCACGCCCGCCGCGCGCGCCACCTCGGCAACCGACAGCCGATCCGCCGAAAAAACAACAATCCGAGCCCGCTGGACGTGCTTGTGCGGGCGGTTGCGATCGCCGACGACAGCCGCCAAGCGCGCCCGATCCTCGGCTCCAACGATCACGCAAACATCCTGTGCGATGTCTCCAAAATCGCATGGCCGGCCACCCCTGTGAATCCTTCCTTTGTGTCACAGCACTAGAATACGCGCCGCAGTCGCCATCTGCGCGCTGCTGCTGCTGGCGGCGGCTCCGGGCCGAGTGCTGGCCGGCGACCTGGAGCCGCTGATCCGGCAACTCGGCGCCGGGGACTTCGCTGCGAAGATCGAGACCGTCGAGCACATCGCCGCCACCGGTGATGCGCGTGTCGTGCCGGTATTGGAGGCGATGCTGGCGAGCCGGCTCGCGGTGCGGCCCGCGACCGGGCAGGTGATGATCACCGAGACGCGCGGGCGGGTCCTGGTGCTGAAGGATCCGCTCTCGCTCGCCGAGATCGGCGAGGCATCCCGGGCGGACATCGATCCGGTGATCATCAACAACCGTCTGCGCGGCGTTCTGCGCGGCGCGCTGGGCGGGCTGACGCTGCTCAGTCCCAACTTCGCGAAGCGCCGCGAGGCCGCCGACGCCGTGTTCAAGACGCGCGATCCGACGCTGCTGCCCTTGCTCGAAAAGGCCTACGAGCGCGAGACCGACTCCGGCGTGCACGATCGCATGGCGCGGGCGCTGGCGGCGACGCGTGCCGCCGCCGCTACGCCCGAGCACCGTCTCGCCGCGATCGGCGATCTCGCCGGCTTTTTCGACCCCGATGTCCGATCGCTGTTGGCGACCATCGCCGGCGGCGATGCGGACGCAGGCGTACGCGGGGCCGCCGCGGCGGCGCTGCAGCGCGTCGAGCAGCGGCTAGCGCTGTGGGGCGCCCTCGGCAACGTGTTCCAGGGCATCAGTCTCGGTTCGGTGTTGCTGCTCGCCGCCGTCGGCCTGGCGATCACCTTCGGGGTCATGGGCGTCATCAACATGGCGCACGGCGAGATGGTGATGCTGGGCGCCTACACCACCTTCGTCGTCCAGGACCTGTTCCGCACCTATGCGCCCGCCGCCCTGGACTTCGCGCTGCTGGCGGCAATTCCGGCGGCGTTCGTATTCGCCGGTTCGGTCGGCATCGCCGTCGAGCGGGGCATCATTCGCTTCCTCTACGGCCGGCCGCTGGAGACCCTGCTGGCCACCTGGGGCCTGAGTCTCATTCTGCAGCAGGCGGTGCGCACGATCTTCGGGCCGAGCAACCGCGAGGTCGGCAACCCCACGTGGATGAGCGGATCGCTGGACCTCGTCGGCGGGTTGACGCTCACCTACAACCGCATCTGGATCATCGTCTTCAGCCTGCTGGTGCTCGCGGCGCTTCTCCTGTTGATCCGCGGCACCAGCTTCGGCCTGCAGATGCGCGCGGTCACGCAGAACCGGCGCATGGCCGCCGCCATGGGCATCCGCACCGGCCGCGTCGACGCGCTCACCTTCGGGCTCGGCTCCGCCATCGCCGGGATCGCCGGGGTAGCGCTCAGCCAGATCGACAACGTCAGTCCCAACCTCGGCCAGTCGTACATCATCGACAGCTTCATGGTGGTGGTCTTCGGCGGCGTCGGCAACTTGTGGGGCACCTTCGTCGGCGCTCTGAGCCTCGGGCTGGTCAACAAGTTCCTGGAGCCCTACGCTGGCGCCGTGCTCGGCAAGATCCTGGTGCTGGTCGCCATCATCCTGTTCATCCAGAAGCGGCCGCGCGGCCTGTTCGCGCTGCGGGGCCGCGCCGTGGAGAGCTGAGCCGTGGCCGCCCGCTCGGCCGCCTCAGGCCTGTTCGGCGCCGGCAATCGCGCCGCCACCGCCATGGTCGTCCTCCTGCTGCTCGCGGCCGTGCTGGTCCCGGTGCTCAACCTCGCGATCCCGGCCAATTCCGCCGCGCATGTCCCCACCTGGGTCGTCAGCCTGCTGGGCAAGTATCTGGCGTTCGCGCTGCTGGCGCTGAGCGTCGACCTGATCTGGGGCTACTGCGGCATCCTCAGCCTCGGCCACGGCGCCTTCTTCGCGCTCGGCGGCTACGCCATGGGCATGCACCTGATGCGCGAGATCGGTGGGCGCGGCGTCTACGGCAACGCCGAGCTGCCCGACTTCATGGTGTTCCTGAACTGGCAAGAGTTGCCTTGGTACTGGCACGGCTTCGAGAGCTTTCCGTTCGCGGTGCTGATGGTGACGCTGGTGCCGGGCCTGCTCGCGCTGGTCTTCGGCTGGTTCGCCTTCCGCTCGCGCGTCGGCGGCGTCTATCTCTCGATCATCACCCAGGCGCTGACGTTCGCGCTGATGCTCGCCTTCTTCCGCAACGACATGGGCTTCGGCGGCAACAACGGGCTGACCGACTTCAAGGATGTGCTCGGTTTCGATCTGCAGGCCGACACCACGCGCGCCGCGCTGTTCGCGCTGACGGCGACGCTCCTGGCCGGCGCCTACCTGCTCTGCCGATTTATCGTCGCCTCGCGCCTCGGCAAGGTGCTGATCTCGATCCGCGATCAGGAGAGCCGGGTGCGATTCCTCGGCTATCGCGTCGAGTACTACAAGTTGTTCGTGTTCGTCGTCTCGGCGGTGATGGCGGGGATCGCCGGCGCGCTCTACGTGCCGCAGGTGGGCATCATCAATCCGTCCGAGTTCGCGCCCGGCAACTCCATCGAGATCGTCATCTGGGTTGCGATCGGCGGGCGCGGCACGCTGCACGGCGCCATTCTCGGCGCGATCCTGGTCAACTACCTGAAAACCTGGTTCACCGGCGCCATTCCGGAGCTGTGGCTATTCGGCCTGGGCGGCCTGTTCATCGCCGTGACGCTGTTCCTGCCGAAGGGCGTGATCGGCCTGCTACGGAAACGCGAGCGCGCCGACGGCGGTGGCGCAACCGGAGCGATGGCGATGAAGGCGGGAGAGCCCGCCGAATGACGATGCTCGTCCCCGGCCGCACACAGACCCGTCCGGACCGGTGCGACACCATTCTCTACCTCGACGGCGTCTCGGTCAGCTTCGATGGCTTCAAGGCGCTGGACAGCCTCAGTCTGTACGTGAAAGCCGGCGAACTGCGCGCCATCATCGGCCCGAACGGCGCCGGCAAGACGACGATGATGGACGTGGTCACCGGCAAGACCAAGCCCGACGCGGGCGAAATCTTCTTCAACGGCGGCGTCGACCTGACCGAGCTGGACGAAGCGCGCATCGCCAATCTCGGCATCGGCCGCAAGTTTCAGAAACCCACGGTGTTCGAGAACCACACCGTGCTCGACAATCTGGAGCTGGCGGCGGCCGGCGATCGCGGCGTGTTCCCGGCGCTGTTCTTCCGCCTGTCCGGCGGGCAGCGCGAGCGGATCTACCACGTCCTCGATACGGTTTCGTTGCACAGCGAGCGCCACCGGCCGGCCGGCGCACTGTCCCACGGACAGAAGCAATGGCTGGAAATCGGCATGCTGTTGATGCAGGATCCGCAGCTACTGCTTATCGACGAGCCCGCCGCCGGCATGACCGACGCCGAGACGGAAGCGACGGCGGCGCTACTGCGGGAGATCGTCGAGCACCACTCGGTGGTCGTCGTCGAGCACGACATGGCCTTCGTCCGCTCGCTCGACTGCCACGTCACCGTGATGCACGAGGGCTCGGTCCTGGCCGAGGGATCGCTGGATACGGTGCAGGCCAATCCGCAGGTCATCGAAGTGTACCTGGGGCGATGACGATGAACATCGAGTTCACGCGTTCCCCTCATTCGCTCGCTCCGCTCGCACCCTCTCCCGCCGGGGGATATGTGAGCGCTGGCCATCTGTCCAGTTTAGCATCTATAAATCAGCGTGTTAGACGAAAGCAGCGCTAGCTGGACAGCGCAAAGATATCCCCAGGGAATCCCGCCGACTGGCCGCGGCGGGTTCCGATTAGCGTGTTCCAGCATAAAGCAATTGTCTTGCGCGGTCCGCCGCCGGGCTCTACGCGGCGTGGTCGGTCAGGCGGACAGGCGGCCAGCCAGGCCTCGTCGCGCACACGTTTCGCGAGCTGTCAGGCTCATAACCTGAAGGTCGCAGGTTCAATGTATGGCCCGCCCCGGGTGTGCAAGGGGATTGTGGAGGGTGGGTGGACAGTCTGCGGCAATGTATCCGGCCTGATTTCGGAAGCTGTGTTTTCCGGGGCCAAGATGGAAATCCGCGCGTCCCGATCCTCATAAATCCTGCGTCTTCTGCAAGACATTGAACCTCCCAGGTTTTCGGGACGCCGGTCGAATGCCAATCCATCTCTCCTTGTTCCCGCCCGCAGACGTGGTGAGTTGTGTGGCGCGACGTGTCGGGCGATGTCCGTTCGTCGCTCAGGCCGCGGCGGCCTTTTCAGCTTCGAACGAGCGCCCGCTTGCGAGCACGGCCCAGGCGATCCTGGCGAGCTTGTTGGCGAGCGCGACGACGGCGACATTGTGATGACAGCGCGCTCGAAGACCTCGGAGCCAGCGGCCGAGCGGTGTCCTTGGCCGAGATGCGGCAGGGCGGCCCGTGCGCCGTGGATCAGGAGCGTGCGCAGATATCGATCGCCGCGTTTGGAGATGCCGAGCAACCTGGTCCGGCCGCCGGTGGAGTCCTGGCGGGGCACGAGGCCGAGATAGGCGGCGAGGTCCCGCCCATTGTTCATCGCCTCGCCGCGACCGATGGCGGCGCGCAGCGCGGTCGCGGCGAGCGGCCCGAAGCCGGGGATGGTCATCAGCTGCCGCGAGGGTTCTTCCTGGCGGGCGATGGTCTTGAACTCCGCGTCGAGCTCGGCGATGGCGGCATCGAGCCCGCGCCATTCGGCGCATCCGTGGGCTTAAGGTGTCGTCGGCGAGAATACCGGCAAGGGAAGCAGCAAGCTTTGCCGGTCCCTGAGCGACCGTGATGCCGCGCTCGAGCAGGATGGCGCGCAGCTGATTGATCAGGGCCGTGCGCTGGCCGACAAGTCGCGCACGCCGCCGGTGCAGCGTCTGCAGGTCGAGCTGCGCCTCGCTCTTCGGCTCGACGCAGCGCATGGTCGGCCGCGTCGCCGCTTCGGCAATCGCCTCGGCATCGCGGTCGTCATTCTTCATCGCCTTGACATACGGCCGCACATATTCCGGCGGCATCAGGCGGACGGCATGTCCGAGCGCGATCAGCCGGTGCGCCAGATGATGGGCGCCGCAGCAGCGCAGCAGGCCTCCATCGCGATGGTGCACCGCGGCAGATTGGCGGCGAACGCTAAGATCTTGTCTCGCCGGATGCGCTTGCGCAGAACGACGCGGCCGGCCGCGTCGAGCCCGGCCAGGCTGCACAGGGTCTTGCCGAGATCGATCTCGAGGGTTTGAATGGTCATCGGTCCGTTCCTCCGTTGGCTGTTTCCACGGCCGGAAATGTATCCGGTCCCGCCGGAGGGGCGGGCCATCCCATAAATCCTGCCACGCAACCAAATTCCTCAACGAGTTAGCTCGCCCATCCGTCTGATGGGAGGTATCCCAAGTAGCACATAGGTCGTACACGCGAGCGAATACGCGCGCAGTTCTCGGTGGGTGGGGCCAATCCCACAGTGGTCGCACCCTTGTGAACTGCAGCCCGCTCGACGCAGTGGATGACGCCAAAGAGCCAGGTCTGACCGCTCGAAGGGCGCTGCGTCGCTCACTCCATTGCGCGGAGTTTCGCTTCGCGCCATCATGGACAAACCAACAGGCCGATTTGCAGGCGAGTATACAGCGACGGGCACGTTTTCGGTCGCCGGGTTTGTAAGGCGCACCTCTCCACATCTTCTGAGATTGTATTGCCAGTCGCGCGCGATCGACCTGCCGGACTCGATTGCCTGGAGCGCAAGGCCGGCAGAACTCCACAAGAAGATCATCGACGCTGTTCACGACCTGAAACTCGATACCCGTCGCCGTCTCATTCGCGACTGGGAGCGCGTAAGCGAACTCACCGATGAGGTCGGGCGCGATTTAATCATTCGCGCCTTTCGCAATTGCCGCGGGGAGCTGCTGGAGGAATTCAGGCGGTACGCGAGCTCCCACGATCGCGCGCTTTGGCTGTTCCTTTCGAGGGAAGCCGACTTCAAGCGCGCCGAAGAGATTGCTTTCGCCAAGTTCTATCAGGGCAATAAGCGTTACTGGAACGGGTTCGTCGTACCGCCGGATTTGCCGCTGCAGCGCGATGAGATCCCTCTGGCGCGCTTCGGCACTAGCATCCGAGACGCGTACGCTACTCTCGACGGCTCGGGAGATCACGTAGACATCGACCTCTACGAGCACGAAGGGAGCGATGTGACGCAAGTCAGCATGTATATCGCCGACCTTAGGGATGTCGCGTTGGAGTTCGAGGGGCCGCACCTTACCTCCCGCGAGCGACAACTGGCGCGAGAGGCGGCCATCCTTTATTCCTCGGAGACGGGCACTCTCGACGTGATCGCCCCGGGTGGGAGTGCCGTCCGCGTATGTCTCGCTGCCTTGTTCATCGAGCATTTGCTGGAAAATGATCGGCCGGTCGAGCGGATCGTGTTGCGCCAAAACTCCTTGCGCAGTCTTCGATCGCGCCGCACCTTCCCGGTCGATGGGGAGGACCGTATTCACGCTGTCGAGGTTCGCGGCCTTCGCCGCGAGCCGCGGGATGGGCGCGGCGGCAGACTCCTGGTCGAGGCAACGCCGCGTCAGCCGCTCTCGCTCTACCAGCGTCTCGGAGAATGGTTTCAGGGTGCGGATGCCGTGCCGGGAGAGTTCGACGTCGTTGCAGCAAAGATGACTGTAACTTTCATGGCGAAGGGCGGCAGCGGCCCCGGTCGGCGGCTCAGTTTCGATATCGCCGAACCCAACGGCTGCAATTTGAAGGATCATACCTGCCGCGAACGCCTGATCGCGGAGAAATACTTGGAAAGCTGGGGGCTGATAGCCGCGGCCAAAAAGGATAATCAAACCATCTCCTCGGTGGCGGCTTTATGAGCGATCAGCAATTTGAGTTGCTGCTCCAGGTCCTCGAGTTGGCAGAACCGCGAATCACCGGTCGGTCGCTGCGGCGGAACCTTGGTTCAGGAGCCGATGATCTCATTCGGTCCGGCATTTTGACGCCGGTCGCGCCGGAGGCCCCGCTACCCGACCCTCGCTGGCATGACAGCGACGACTTGGCCTTTGAAAGCGGCTGGGATGCCCCGCTGCTAGTAGGTCAAGCCTCGAAGGGGGCGGCGGCCGATGTCGGCGCTTATCGCATCTCTTTTGCTCGGCTACTCGACATGCTCAGCCGCGCGCTGGACCTGGTTGCCGCACAAGGCGCGACCGAACTGCTGGCCGACCACGCCTGGGACCTGGGCGACTTATGGATCAGCAGGAGCCTCGTTGGCGACGAGGTCGTAGTCGGAAATCACCGATTGGACGTCTGTCGCCTTCAGCTTTGCTTCAATCCAGGCGTAGTCAGCGAGCAGTGCCTTCAGCTCATCGAGCCGACCGGCAGCGGCCAGATGGTGGGGCAGGAATGGAAAGAAATAGCCATCATCTGGCCCACTCGGCCCAACCGTCGGCACACCGGCTTAGGTAGGCTTCGATCAGAGCATCCTGCGCATCGCTCAATGAGTCGACGCTCAGCCGCAGGAAGTCGTGCTGCAGATCGTGGAACGAAAACCTGCTCGCCATCGCCGATCAGGGTCAACAGGGACTTGCGGTCGAAGCTGCGCAACAGGTCGCGGGCTTGAAACTCTTCGAGGCGGCCGGTGTGCCGCCACAGGGTGCAGACGGTCTCGACCGGAACGTTCACATCCTCGGGAAATACGGCGAGATCGAAGTAGCGGGCGCAATCGGTCGTCGGTAGAGCGTCGGTGCTCATGCGCAGCGACTTGAAGACGCTGCCATAAGGGTGATCAAGGAACTCAAGCTGCCCTCGCTGAGCGCCGCCAGCACATCCTCCCAGCGGCCGCCGCCTCGAACGCGAGCGCCAGCCAGCGCCAGCGCCAGGGGCAGATAACCGCAGCTTTCCGCAACCTGCCGGGCGACCGGGGGCAGTGCTTGGCGAGCTTGTCCGCTCCACGACGCCAGCAAGTCGAGCGCCAGGTCTTCGCTGAGCAGGTCGAGCGGCAGTTCCCGCGCGCCCAAGGCGACGAGCAGATCGGCATTCCGGGTCGTCGTCAGCAGCCGCGAGAGCGGCCCCAGCACGTCGAACGACTCGGCATCCTGCAGACGCCACAGGTCGTCGAGGACGAGCAGGCAAGCCTTCCCCTCGAACAGCTGCCGCAGTTGGGCGCGCGCGTCGTGGACGGTCGGTATCGCCGGCGGTTCGCCCGCGATAAACTGGGCGAGCTCGCTTTGCAGCCGCAAGGGCTCAGGGTTCTGCCCGATCATCAGCCAGAAGATCCCGTCCGGAAACGCGCGCCTGATCTCCTCAGTGTAGACGAGGTCGATAGCAAGGACGGTCTTGCCAATGCCGCCCATGCCATGCAGGCCGATGCGTTCTGCCGCTGGTACAGCGCCGGTGATGCCGGTGGCCTGGTGCGTTGTGCCCAGCACCGCCTGTTTCAATGGTTCGAAGTAGTCGTCCCGACGGAGGTAGTTCGGTCGCTGACCCGGAACGCCGTGCAGCTGGGCTATACGGTCTGTGACCGCAACAGCCTGAAGGGGCGCCAGCAACTCCTTTGGGCTATCCTTTCCGGTCGGACTGCAGAGGCCGGCCCGCTTTTCAGAACGGCTTCGTAGATTTTCTTAACGATGTCCACGAGCACGGCATTGCGGTTCGGCTTCTCTAGTTGGTCCAAGGGACGGTTAGGGTCGCGTGCCCACTGATACTCTGCGAGCGGTGTTATCTCGAAAGTGCTGGCGCTTATGGGAATGGCGAAGAGGATGACCCATCCCGACTGCGCACCCTGAAGGAGCGTCGGTAGTTCTTCTTCCCAGATGAAATCGGAGGCGAAGAAATCCTGGCTGACCAGCAGCACGCCGACGCAGGTCCGGCCCAGGGCGGCAGAGATGTTGCGCCGCCACTGGTCGCCGACCTGAATGTATGGATCGGCCCAGACGTTGAGCCGGCCTTGCTTGATATACGGCTTCAGAAAGGTCGATAGGCGATCCAGCCAATCGGTGTCTTTGTGGCTGTAGCTCACGAACCAGGTCTCGCGGTCTCCGGCGGCCTCTGGCGCCAACGTCGCGTTCGTCCCCAAGTGTGACCCCTACCCCTCTGGTTCTGACCATGAGGATAGAGGATATGCGAAGTACCGCGCCGGCAAGTCGCCCACCTGACGAGGTAGCTTCGTCTGGTTTGCAGGAGCGGATTGAGTCGGTGGCGCACGCAAGCTGAACAGGCGACGCGGCTCGACCGATCAGCGGGCGCCGCCACAACCGGCCACGCGCCGCGGCTGGTGGCGGCGGCTGCTCGGCAAGTAATCCCGCATCGCCCCGGCGGTGGCCACCAGGCGCGTTCTATTGCCCGAACGACGGCAGCCTCGGCAAGCCCTTCGTGAGCCCTTGCCGGGTACTCGTCGACTCCATGGTCCTCCGCCCGGCCCCTGTGCCGAGAGTACCCACGAACGCGATCTGCAGCCGGCTGATGACGGTGCCGGGCGTCGGCGCTGCGATGATCTTTACACTCACCAGTCACGGCGGCAGCCTTTCCTCACATAAACGGCGTCATTGCGGGCGTCGCATCTGTCACCCTTGTTATCGGTTCCACCATCGAGGAACAGCGCTATGTGCCAGAGCTGATGAGATCGCGTCCCCTCTGACGACGATCGCGTTTTCCATAACACGCCCTTCCGCGGGCTGGCGCGCATTATCTGCGCCTCCGGATCGATAACCGCGCGGCCTTGAAGGTGCGCAGGATGGTGTCGGCCACTGCCAGCGCCTGATCCTTGGACAAGTAGCTGAGCTTAAATGGGCGATCAGAGCCAGCAGGTCGTTGCTATTGCCAGCTCGAGGAGATGATGGCGGAGCGCGTAACCACCGACGCCAGGCCTTCACGCAACATGACTGGATTTTTCAACGGCGCCGATCTCGGGTGCGCCAGGACTAACGTTGTGGACAACGTGACAACTTATGTTGTCACCTTCTTACGCCGTCCACTATTCACCTCGGCGCGGGTGGCCTTGCCATAGCGGGCAAACACCATGTTCAAGGCTTCGGCCAAGATCTCCTGAATGTCCCGGCCCTGTTCGGCAGCAATTAAGCGTAGGGTCTGCGCAACGTCCGGCCTGAAATGCCCCGAAACCTGCCGCGTCTCGGCTCGGGTCTGTGCCGTGCGATAGGTCCGGGGGGGCTGTTCCGGTGCAGGGGGTGGCGATGGTTCTGCTGGCGTCGTCTGGCCCGCCACGCTACCGCCTGTGGCAAGGCTAAACCTTGGTCAGCGAATCACAGCACCAATATGGCCAGTTATTTTTGAGACATAACACTAGTTCTGATGCAACCATAACGGGTTCCAGCCCAAGAACTCGGTTCCGTATCGTGTCGCCGCCACGCACGAGCGGGATTTTCACACGCTGGACACACGCGCCTTCGCCTGGCGCACCCCCTGGACACCAAGCGGTAAAGATTTAAGTCTCATCAAGCGTCGGGCAACGCGGAACCCGGTATCGACGTAGCGGTCGTTGGGCCCGTCCCCGCTGCGGCGCACCGAACGGAGGCCCCTCAGCTTGTACCAGGAGCCGCCGCGGCCGACGCGGTTGAGAGAGGCGTTTTTTCCTTTGACGCCGCTGTCTTCAGTGCGATCCGAAGGAGCATCCATCCATTCCTAAACATTGCCCGCAAGGTCGCTATGACCGTAGGCACCATTGCCTGCCGGATAGACGCCGACGGGCGATGCCGAACGCTCGTTGGGGCCAAAGTTCGTCTGTTCAGGATCCGGTTCCTCGTTCCCCCACGGATATGTCCGTCCGTCCGGCGTGGCCACCGTCTGCCATTCCGCTTCTGAAGGTAGACCGATCGCCCAATCGCTGTCGCTGCTCCGCCATCGGCAAAAGGCCCGCGCTTCGTGCCAGGAGATCCCGGTCACAGGCCAATTCGGATGGCCCAGCTGCTCGTCCCACCGGTCCGGTTCGCTCCAGCTGCGCTCGCCCCGCAGCCGCCAGCCCTCCTCGTCCCAGTACGTTGGCTCCTGGTAGCCGTTGGCATCGACGAATACCTGGTATTCCTGGACCGTGACCGGATACTTGCCGAGGCTCACCTCACCCGTGCCCGGAACCGCGATGAAGCTGTCACCGTCCAGCCTGGGATCGCCGCCTTGGCCCAGCGCCTCCGCCGCCTCGATCCGCGTTTTCACCGATACGTTGACTGCCCCTTCGCGTTTGGGCAGGATGCGTTCTCGAAGATCCTGGTACAGCGCCTCGATCTCCGGGGGCGGCTTGTACTGATAGGTGGTCATCGGTCCGAGAATGCGCCCCATGATGCCGAAAAAACGGGCATCTGTGGCCAACGTCACGGGCTCCTCCCGCAGGGCGATCACCTGCCGCAGCAGCAGGTCAACCCGTCCACCGCCGCCTTCGTCGAACAGCACGCCGGGCAGAAGATCTACCGTCTCCCGCCATTGCAGATCGTCAAGCCGTCCCTTGACCACAGACCACCAGTCCTCGGCGCCCCCCTTGTCACGGCGCCAGGCCAGTTCCTGGGCGGCCAGGTATTCCTGGAAGGTCAGGTGACAGAAGCGGACCTTTCCGGCCGCCGGCTCCTCGACGATGCCACTCCACAGGCATTCGAGGCGAAGCCAGTCCCGCGCCTGGCGGATACCGATGCTATTCGGAAAGTGGCGCTCGGCCAGGATGAAAACCGCCTCAGCGCCGTCCTCGAAATCGAATACCGTGGCCTTGGCCCCGTTGACGTCGCCCATCATGGCAAAGGCCAGCGCTGCAAATGCTTCGCGGGCAAACTGGTCGGTAAAGCCAGCCGCTTCGCGCTGCGGTGAGCGCGCTGCGATCAGCCAGCGAATCACCGCCCGGTAGAGCCGCGCCCGACCCTCCGGCAGATCGCCCTCGTTCCAGTGCACCACGCACAGACAGGTGAGCATGACCGGATTGGCGGCCAGCCGTCGCAAGGCACGACGGCAAAGGACATCTCGGATGATGCGGTCGGCCTTCTCCCCTGCCGCTCCCTCGTGTCGCTCGCCGATTGGAAGGCTGTAAAGCGCCGCCACCCAGCGCTCGATGAACTCCCGGATCTCTTCCGTGCCGAAGTCCTGGATCATCGCATGGTGAAAACCCATTTTGCCCACGGCTTCGGCGCCGAAGGGACGGGTCGTCACCACTACCCTGGCCCTGTTCCACTCCCGGCGGGCGTCGCGGAAGATGGAGAATACGCGTTTCCGCATCTGGTCGTCCGCGACCTCATCCAGGCCGTCGAGGATCAGCATGGCCTCCCTGCGCGTGAGAAGCCCTTCCCAGTGCCTCCGCCAAGCCTCGCCTCCCTCTGCCTTGGCAGTGCGGGCGAGAAGGTCGAGAAGCCGGTGGTGATTATCCGACATCGCCTGCTGCTTGGTTTCCGCCAACAGATCGCCAACTCGGAGAGCCGCAAGAACAATGGTGCCGGCGGTTTCACGCGGCTGGCCATTCCCAAGTATTTCTCCCGCCAGGAGAGCGCGCCGGGGCAGGGAATACGGAGGAGGTCTCGAGCCAGCATGGTCGCCACCAGGCGCAGGAAGGTCGTCTCACCTGCCCCCGGCTGGCCTTCAATGAGGAGCAGTGGGTGGCGGGCTATCAGCGCGGCGAGCGACACGGGGCCGGAGCGACCGGCGAGCTCCTCTGAGCTGCGCAGCGTTGTGTAAAGCTGTTCGATCGGATAGCGCGACGCATCCCGCGTCCGCACAACGCCGCTGCCGATGCCGATGCCGCTGATCTCGATATACCCTTCGTGGTCAAGCAGCGCTACCAGCCAAGGGGTGATGTCCAAAGTGGCGGCGGCGACCCCCGCACCGACGGTGATTGGGCGGAGGCGGTGGCCGGTTGGGTGCTGTTCGAATTCGGTGTCCCAGAGGAACACCTGCTGCCCGCCCTGGGGGCCGCGCTTGAGCGGCCACACCCGCACCGTGCCGGCCGCGTCCATTTCTCCCCAGGCGTAGCCCATGGCGCGGGTCTCGTTCGCTCTGCCGTAGTGCTCCAGCCCAAACAGCGACGGCGCCTGAAAGAAGTAACGGAACTTGCTGCCCGACTGAGATATCGTCTCCGAGCGGCTCTCGTCCATGTGCCCGTGCAGGCAGAAAAGGAAGCGGTCGGGTGGATAGATCTCCTCTTTGAAACGCTGGCTTGCTTTCGGCGAAAGCCAGGCCGGAGGATGATGCATCAGGAGGAGGTTCAGACGGCCGGCTAGTCCGTCCAGCGGCGAGCCCGCCGCGCCGTCGCTGAGCGCATAATGAAGCTGCTGCGTGAACAGCTCGATTTTACGGTGGAAATCGCTCTTGTTGTACTGGACCCAGGCGGAGTTCAGTCCGACAACCGTGACCGGTGGCCGATCCGAGAAATCGGCGAAGACGCTGAGATCGCCGGGGAAGTGAGAACGATGTAATCTGACACCCGACTGGCTAGTGAATTGGGGAAGGATACGTTTTTCAAACCAACTAGCGTAGGCGCCGAACAAGGGATCAAAGAAGGTCGCCTGCGTTCAGACCAAAATTCTTCGCAAAGGTACCGTAGGTCGGTGTCGTCCGGGTCACTCCAGAAATTTTCAAGAACACGGAAGTTACGGAGTTGTCTCTCCACCGACCAAGCCAGATCGTGGTTGCCGGGCACTGGTATGACCAGCGGGTCTGTCTCCTGACCGGCGTTACGCAGCCAGCCAAGAAGCTCCTCAAGAAATGTGTCGAACAGCTCGAACTGTTCCGGTTGTGCCGAAAACGTCAGATCCCCGGTCAGCAGGATCATATCGATCGGCCGAAAGTACTGGTTGATGCTGTCCCTGAACTCGCTTCGCACCTGCCGCCAGATCTCCGTTCCCGTGCATCCCATGTGTAGGTCGGAGAGATGCGTCCAGCGGATTGGTTGCGTCGCCATTGCCCCTTCCCTCAAAGGCTTGGCCAATCCTATACCAACTCCTGATGATGCAAAATGGCCGCGCTCGCCCGGGCACACCCCGGGAACTCACGCAGGCATCCAGGGTCAGCGGCGTACCCATCGTGCGCGACAATCTCGAACGCGCGCGAGTCAGGCTGGCGCAGCGACGAGGCTCTCCGGAGGAAGACCGGTAACGGTGGTTATTCGGCGGTCGGGCACGCATACGCATCGATCGCTTCTTCAACAAACTAAAGCAGTTCCGCCGCATCGCAACGCGCTACGCGGTACGGGTAAATCCACCTAGTTTACCGCTTCGCCAGGACGATCCCTTCGCCGACTGCGTGTGGGCGCGGGTCAAGACGGAGTATGTCAACCCAAGCGTCGCCAAAGTCATCATCACCATTTCCCTCGGCACGGCCCAGATCACCTCACCCCTCCTCGGCGGTCTGGTATGCCTTGGTCTCAAGCGCGTTAAGCTGCGGCTGCGTACAGAGGGTGGCAAGATCCCCCACGAGGACCGATGGCCTGAACGCGATACCGAAACCCTAATTCGTGTTGAACTTACTGAGGTAAACCGGCAGCAGCGGGGGGGCGTCAATAAAGGCCAAAGTGGATACTAGTGGCGCGACGGGCGAAGCAACCACTGAGGGGGGTGATCGTGTCGAGGAGGAGGATACGACACGCCGCAGCTTCAGCGTCGGCGACTGGACAGTACGCAGCGGTGGCTCGGAGATAAACGCATACTGGGAGTTTCGAGCCCCTAAGGGTGAGATTTACCTCAGGCTAGTGAACCGCGAGGTGGCCGCCTTCTTAATCACGGAGCCCGACGCATTGATCACTTATGGATTCTAGTTCATGGATTCTGACATAATAATACTCGGCACCGAGAAGCTGTTTACCGGCCGAGCTGCAGTGATGACATACGTAAATGGGGTGTGGTTCTATGTCTGGTCCGTCTAGCACTTGCGGCGGACCTGCGTAAGGCGCTCGAACTGCCCTTAAAGGTCGAGGAGGCGTGATATGGACTATGAGATAGCCCTTTCGCGCATTAAAGAAGTGCTTGAGGCAGAGACGAACAACCTCCGCAGCTCGTGCCGTCGCGCCACACGCGATGCAGGATGACCGCCAGCTTGCGGGCGAGCGCGACCTTCGCTTTGGTGGCGCCGGTCCGCTTGGCCAAACGCATCAAAGATTGTGATGGGGCGAGCGTCACTCACTTCTGGTTCGGTTTTCAGGCATAGATACCGAACAGCCGGTTGACTAAGGACACCTCGGTCCCGCCGCCTACGGCCTCGATCCACAGCTTGAACTGGCCCTTCTTGAACATCCGCATCACCTCGAAGCCCTTGATTGTGGTGGTACTAGAACCGGACCCGCTTCTCTTGGCGGGTCGACGAGACCTACATCCGTATCGAGGTTCGCTGGAAATACCTATACCGGCAGCACGCTCAGCTCCTCCGATCGCTTGCTGTAGACTGTCTCAAAAACGACCGATACCGGTGAAAAACTCGCTGTTGTGAGCGGTGTTCAGTCGTGATTCCTTCGGCTTAGGTCAGCGAGGAGCACGGCGATGATGGGGCGGCAGATCGGGGAAGCACAGCTCTTCTACATCTTCAGCGTGGACCGGCACGTTCCGACCGATCACCTGCTGCGCCGCGTCGACGCCGTCCTCGATCTCTCGTTCATCCGCACCAGCCTCGCCGAGCATTACAGCTGCACCGGTCGCCCCTCGATCGACCCCGAGCTCATGATCCGCATGCTGCTGGTCGGCTATCTCTACGGGATCCGCTCCGAGACGCGGCTGTGCGAAGAGGTCCACCTCAACCTCGCCTACCGCTGGTTCTGCCGGCTTGGGCTGGATGGCGACGTGCCCGAACGCTCGACCTTCTCCAAGAACCGCCACGGCCGTTTCCGCGAGGGCGATCTGTTCCGCCGGCTGTTCGAAGAGGTCGTCAGTTGCTGTGTGGCGGCCGGCCTGGTCGGTGGCACGGGTGCGGCGGTGGACGGAAGCGTCGTCGAGGCCGATGCCAGTCGCGAGCGCCGCCTGCCCGGCGATCGCCTGCCCGAGGCATGGTCAAATCAGGAGAGCCAGGCGCAGCCCGTCCGGGCGTACTTGGACGCGCTGGATGCTACTTCCCCACCGGCTCGCGACGAGCCCAAGCAGGCTGCGCCAAAGCACCTATCCGAGACCGATCCTCAGGCGGCCTGGTCGACCAAGACCGGCGCGGGGCGCTTCCGTTATGAGACCAACTACCTGGGCGACACCGCGCATGCGGTGATCCTCGACGTCGAGGCCACCCCCGCCCGCCTGAGCCAGGAGATCGTTGCCGCCAAGCGCATGCTGGAGCGAACCCGCGACCGGCTGGGATTGAAGCCACAACACTTGGCAGCCGACGGGAGCTACGGCACCGGCCCGTTTCTGTCCTGGCTGATGGAGCGGGATGTCGAGCCGCATGTGCCGGTGCTCGAGCGCAAGCATCAGACCAAAGGCAAGCTGACCCGCGACGCCTTTGCCTTCGATCGCAAGCGCAACCTGTTCGTCTGCCCAACCGGGCGTGAGCTCACCTACCGGGGCGCTCACTATGCCGCGCGCGTCCACACGTACCGATCGAACGCCTCCGACTGCGCTGCCTGCCCGGAGCGGCAAGGCTGCACCAGCGGACGCGTCCGCACCATTGTGCGCCTATTCGATGAGGACGCTCGCGACCACGCTCGAAGACTGCGCGATACGCCCGCCTACGCTCAGTCCTGCCGCGCGCGGAAAAAGGTCGAGATGCTGTTCGCTCACCTCAAGCGACACCTGAAGCTGACAAGGCTGCGCCTGCGCGGGTTGGCGGGGGCGTCAGAGGAGTTCCTGCTCGCCGCCACCGCCCAGAACCTGCGCAAGCTGGTGAAACTGACCGCGAGACCCACGCTTGCACCCAGCACCGCATAGGGAAAGTGCCCGGCCGGAAGGCCGGCGCTTGCTAATCGTCGCTTCCTCGCTCGATCGAGGGGCGGCCGGTCCGGCTGTAGTGGGTCGGCCAGGCTAGCGCAGTGGCCGTCGTTGGCCCTCTCACCGCCCCAGGGCCGAGTTCTTCACCGATATCGGGCGTTTTTGAAACGGACCCGGGAAACGAGCTATAGACCACCCATCTCTATCTACGCGTGCCGCCGTGCTCGCATCATCTCCTCAAGCTGACGGTAGCTGATGGTGTATTTGCAGTACCAGCGCACGCACTGGAGAATGACGAGGGCATGGGGAGAAGCGGATGCCCGCCTATCAGTACGTCTACGTGATGAAGGGCCTCTCGCGCACCTATCCCGGCGGGCGCGAGGTGCTGAAGGGGATCACGCTGTCGTTCTTTCCCGGCGCCAAGATCGGCGTGCTCGGCGTCAACGGCTCGGGCAAGTCGACGCTGCTGCGCATCATGGCCGGCCTCGATCACGACTTCACCGGCGAGGCCTGGGCGGCCGACGGCGCCAAGGTCGGCTACCTGCCGCAGGAGCCGCAACTCGATCCCGGCAAGACGGTGCTGGAGAACGTCATGCTCGGGCTCGCCCCGACCAAGGCGCTACTCGACCGCTTCAACGAGATCAGTGCCCGCTTCGCCGAGCCGCTCGACGACGACGCGATGGCGAAGCTGCTGGAGGAGCAGGGCGAGCTGCAGGAGAAGATCGACGCGGCGAACGGCTGGGAGCTGGAGCGCACCGTCGAGATCGCCATGGACGCGCTGCGCTGCCCATCCGGCGACGCCGACCCCGCCACGCTGTCCGGCGGCGAGCGCAGGCGGGTGGCGCTGTGCCGGCTGCTGCTGGAGCATCCCGACCTGCTGCTGCTCGACGAGCCGACCAACCACCTCGACGCGGAATCCGTCGCCTGGCTGGAGCGCTTCCTGCGGGACTACTCCGGTACGGTGATGGTCGTCACCCACGACCGCTATTTCCTCGACGACGTCACCGGCTGGATCCTGGAGCTCGACCGCGGGCGGGGGATCCCCTACGAGGGCAACTACTCGTCGTGGCTGGAGCAGAAGCGGCAGCGGCTCGCCGTCGAGGAGAAGCAGGAGACGGCGCGGCAGCGCACGCTGGCGCTCGAACTCGACTGGATCCGGGCGAGCCCGCGCGCCCGGCAGGCGAAGTCGAAGGCGCGCATCCAGGCGTTCGAGGCGCTCTACACCGAATCGCTGGAGCGCGCGCCCGGAACGGCGCAGATCACTATTCCGCCCGGCCCGCGCCTCGGTTCGCAGGTGATCGAGGCCGAGCATCTGCGCAAGGCCTACGGCGAGCGGCTGCTGATCGAGGATCTCGGCTTCCGGCTGCCGCCGGGCGGCATCGTCGGCGTGATCGGCGCGAACGGCGCCGGCAAGACGACGCTGTTCCGCATGATCGTGGGCCAGGAGCGGCCTGACGCGGGCGCGATCCGCCTCGGCGAGACGGTGCGGCTCGGCTGGGTCGACCAGTCGCGCGACGCGCTCGACGCCAAGAAGACGGTGTGGCAGGAGATCTCGGGCGGCCTCGACGAACTCGAGCTCGGCAAGCGCAGGATGCAGAGCCGCGCCTACGTCGCGCAGTTCAACTTCCGCGGCCCTGACCAGCAGAAGAAGGTGGGCGATCTGTCGGGCGGCGAGCGCAACCGCGTGCATCTGGCGAAGATGCTGAAGTCCGGCGCCAACGTGCTGCTGCTCGACGAGCCGACCAACGACCTCGACGTCGATACGCTGCGGGCATTGGAGGACGCGCTCGCCGGGTTCGCCGGCTGCGCCGTGATCATCAGCCACGACCGCTGGTTCCTCGACCGCATCGCCACCCACATCCTCGCCTTCGAGGGCGACAGCCGGGTGGCGTGGTTCGAGGGCAACTTCCAGGACTACGAGGCCGACAAGAAGCGCCGCCTGGGCTCCGATGCCGACCAACCCCACCGCATCAAGTACAAGCCACTGGTCCGGGGGTGAGGCACACCGGAATTCGCGATATTTACTCCTCATTTTGCATCGAAAGGCGCCAACTGGGGCCTTCTCTCACCGTTTTGGTGTTAACACTCGCTAGACTTACCGGAGTAATGGTCGTGACCCACTACGAGAGTGGATAAAAACGCGCTCTGGAAGACAGCGGCTCAGATGGATCTTTATGTTTTATCTAATTGTTGACGTCTTTCTTTTTGCTGATCTTTTTATTATAGTTATAGTGGGCTCCATTTTTGCATTTCGGCTGACTTTGGCTCTTCGAAGAGATGACATCTACGCGGTCAGATACATGATTGCAGTAATAGGCGTGGGTATTGTTGGAGCGTTTTATTATTTCGTTGCTACGCATTTCGACACCTTCTCGGTGAGGAGCGCAAGTCCTGAGATCGCGGTGCGATCTAATCCCCCGTGAACCGCTTGGCGCGAGAGGATATCCCTCCTCCGTTGAATATCGCCAAGGAAACTTACTTGAGGCCGGGCAAACCAGGTCCCTTTCGGCAAGGACGGCGGTTTTGCATAACGCCGCTTACGGTTGCCACCAGCGGTTGCGCAGGGCGATGGGTCAACCCCAGGCGATGAGGGCCAGCCCGGCGACGGCGGCCAGCGCAGCGGCTACGATTTCGGCCCCGGTTGTTCCTGTTGCGTTCTCGCCGTATCGTCGGGAAATGGATGCCGTCGATCGCGAGGAACTGATCGGCCTGCTCGCTGAGGCGCTAATGCGCGATACCGCGTTTCGACCACGCCGCCACCACTGGGCCGCGGACGTGGATCGATGCCGGCTTGAGGCCCGGGTGTGCGCGGCTGGCCTCGTCGATCATCTCCACCGGTGCAGTATCTGCTGTTCGCGCCTTCCATCTGCGCCACCGCATAGTACGAGCGCTTGATGCTCCGCCATGCCGCTATCGCTGTCTTCTTGCTCTTCGGCGCCGTCGCCGCGCGGCCGTCGTTCGCTGATGTGACTGGCCCGGCGAAGATAATCGATGGCGACACCATCATCGTCGCCGGCGAGCACGTCCGGCTGCAAGGGATCGACGCCCCCGAGCTGCACCAGACCTGCACCGCCTACGGGCAGAAGTGGGCGTGTGGGCGGATCGCGGCGGAGTGGCTGAAAGAGTGTCTCCAGCGGCGACTACGTGCCGCCGCGCGAGATGGCGACCGACGAGATCTTCGGGCTGATCGATCAGGCGCGGGATTTGGGAGCGACGCGCTTCCTCGTCACCGGCGGCGAGCCGTTCATGGTGCGCGACATCTACGACATCATCCGCCGGATCACTGCCGAAACCGATCTGGTGATGCTGACCAACGGGATGTACTTCACCGAGCGCAATATTGCCCGGCTCGAGCAGAGCATTGGCCGCGGCCGGGTGTCGCTGCAGATCAGCCTCGACGGGCCGACCGCCGAGCTGCACGACGCGATCCGCGGCAAGGGCACCTTCGAGAAGACCGTCCGGCGATCTCACGCGTCGTCGAGCACGGCTTCGACGTGGCGATCAGCACCGCGGTCAGCCGCCACACCGTCGACCACATGACGGAGATGACGCGGCTGGTAGGCCGCCTCGGCGCGCGGGCGCATCACATCCTGCTGATGCAAGAGTGGGGGCGTGCCATCGACCACAAGCCGGAGCTGATGATCCCGCCCTCGCGGGTCGTCGAGGTGATGCGCGCCTGCAAGGCGGTCGGCGACGAGATCGGCGTGACCATCGACAACGACGCCTCGCTGCGCGTGCGCATCAAGGGGAAGCACGGCCGCAAGACCGACCTCTGCAGCTGCGGCTGGGATACGCTCGCCGTGTTCAGCGACGGCCAGGTCTATCCATGCGTCTGGCTGGCGGGCGCGCCCGGCATGGAGTGCGGCAGCATCCGTGAGCAGCCGCTGGAGGAGATCTGGCGCACCTCGCCGGTGCTGGAGAGCATCCGCCGGGTCTCGGTGCAGAACCGCGAGCTGTGCAGCGACTGCCACCTCAAGTTCCTGTGCGCCGGCGGCTCGCCGTGCTCGTCGCACTTCGCGAGCCTCGCCACCCGCGGCAGGAGCGACGTGCACGCGGCCGAGCCGTACTGCGAGACGTTCATGGAGCTGACCCACGACATGCTGTGGGAGGTGGGCCTGGCCGGCGTGCCACGGAACGGCGACGGCGGCGGCTACGCGCCGCCCCGCCTCTTCAACGCCATGGACGGCGCCGGCGCGCACTGCGCCCGGCCGAATACGATCGCTACCGACCGGGCCTTCGAGGTCGGCTCCTACCACTGCGTCTGCGTCCTGGAGAGCGACGTGGCCGAAGGGGCGGCGTTCAAGCCGGCCGCACCCGCCGGCCGGCCGCAGCCGGAGACCGATCCGCACGAGCCGACCGCCAGCTTCGATGCGATCGGCCATTCCTGCGTCGAGCTGCTGCTGCCGATGGCGAAGATGGTCCGCGCCCTCGAACCGGGGCAGGTGCTGAAGATCGTCACCGACGACGTGGCGGCGCGCGAGGATCTCGGCTCCTGGTGCCGGATGACCGGCAACGAGCTGATGGATCGCGTCAAGGGCGACGGCTTCGACAGCTACTACATCCGGCGCGGCGGCGCGATGTGAGCGCCTTCGGGGATCGCGGCATGCAGCACCTGGTGGTGGACAAGCGGCTGGACGCGGGCGAGAAGGGTTGCGGCGAGCTGCTCATCCTGGTGTTCAAGGCGATGAAGGCGATGCAGCCGGGCGAGATCCTGGAGGTCGTCGCCTACAGCGCCGGCGCGCCGGCGGACATCCCCGCCTGGTGCCGGCTGACCCGCAATCCGCTGGTCGCCGTCGAACGCACGAAACCCACCCATTTCTTCATTCGCAAGGGGGAGGCCTAGACTATGGGCAAGCTCGTCGTCAGCATCACTCACGCCAAGGACAATACCGACAAGGCGACGGTCGCTATGGTCGTCGCCAACGCCGGCCTCGTCTCCGGCCAGGAGACGATCGTCTTCCTCAGTAGCGAAGGCGTCCGCCTGCCGGTGGCGGGCTATGCCGACGACATCCACGAAGAGGGGTTCGCGCCGCTCAAGGAATTGCTCGATACGTTCGCGGAGAACGATGGCGCAGTCTGGGTCTGTGCGCCGTGCTTCAAGAAGCGCAACCTCTCCGAGGACGCGCTGATGAAGAACTGCACGATCGTCGGTGGTGCCAAGCTCGTCGAGGTCCTGTCGCAGGGCGCCGCCTGCGTCTCCTATTGAGCCGCGTCGTCCGGCTTCAGTTACGGCGAGGCACGCACCGGAGGACGTTATCGCACGAGGGCGTTCGGCTGCGCGATGCCTATCGGAGGATAGCCGCGAGCCCACCACCCGACCGCGCGCCTGTTAAGCCTGCACCCCGTCGCGTGGCGACGCTCCGTCACGGCGATTTGGAAGAAACAAGAGTGAGGGCGAGGAGCGGAGGGCAGGATGCGCACCGATCCCTTTTCCGACACGTTGATGTGGCTGACCGAATTTCGCTGGGAGGTCGCCATTTTCTGGCTGCTGCTGATCGGCAGCATCGTCGTCGCCGGCGTCAACTGGCGGACGGACCCGGCGCAGCGGACCACCGAGAACGTGGCGATCTGGGTGTTCCGCCTGCTGATCGGCGCCATGTGGTATCAAGGAACGACGTGGAAGCTGCCGCTGCCGTACTCGGAGGCGTTCGCCCATTGGCTCGGCGAGACCGGCCAGCATGCGGCCTTCCCGTTTGTGCGCGATCTCGTCCACGGCGTTTTCGAACCGGCGTTGCCGGTCGTCGGCACCCTCGTCTACTTCGCCGAGCTATTCTTCGCGGTCACGTTGATGCTGGGCGTGCTGACGCGCCTGGGCGCGCTGCTGGCGCTCGGCCAAGCGACCTTCCTGTGGATCGGGCTCTATCAGGCGCCGAACGAGTGGCCGTGGAACTACGTCTTTCTGATGGTCGTTCACGGCTTCTTCATCGTCACCGCCGCCGGCCGCAGCCTCGGCGTGGATGCGCTGCTGCGCCGGCCGGGCGGCCTGGTCGATCGCACCGCCGGGCTGCCCGGCAGGCTGCTCGGGCTGGCGGCATGACGCGCGGAGGTGCTTTGCGAGGGCACGCGCCGGCCGCTCAGCGGCGGCGGCCCTTGGTCGCAACGCGCAGGAACGTCGTCCGCGATGCGCACCGCCGCGCGCAGTGTGCCCGCAAGGTTGCCGGATACCTTCGATTCGCCGCCGGCGCGACGTCGATGATCGACGGGGATCTCCCGGATGCGCAGCCCAGCGAGGGCGGCACGCATCTGCATCTCCAGGTTCCAGCCGTAGGTCTCCTCTGCCATGCCGAGGCGGGAAAGCGCATCGCGGCGGATCGCCCGGAACGGGCTCATGTCGGTGTAGCGCACCCCGCACACCAGCCGGCACAGCAGCCCCGCCAGCCGGCCGGCGGCGAGCTGCTGCGGCGTCATGCTGCCCGCCTCGCGCCGGCCGCGCAGCCGCGAGCCGATGACGAAGTCGTGGGTGCCGGCGGCGATCGGCGCCAGCAACGCCGGGACGAACTCCGGGCAGTCGCTGCCGTCGCCGTCGAGGAAGAGGATCACCGAGCAGTCGGGCCGGACGGCCTGCGCGCCGGCCCGGCACGCCCGGCCGTAGCCCCGCCGTGGCTCGGCCACGACCCGCGCACCCGCAGCTGCGGCGCGCCTCGCCGTCCGGTCGGTGCTGCCGTTGTCGACGACGACGATCTCGTCCACCGGCTGCGCGGCGACGGCGCGCACCACCTCGCCGATCGACTCCTCCTCGTTCAGCGCTGGGATGACGACGGAGACGACAAGGCGGCGCTCTGCGGCGGACGGCTCCGCCGTTACAGGCTCCATCGCAGGCCGCAGTTGGCGCAGGACGACGGCGGATTGTCGCTGAAAAGCCGCCGGCGGAAGTCCTGGTACGCCTCGCCGTTCCAAATCTCGCGGAGCGTCTGCTGCGTCGCGTCGCCGAGTGTGAAGTTCTCGTAGCCGCGCAGCGAGAACGGCGCGATGCAGCAGGGGATCGCCCGGCCGTGCGCGGTGAAGTACATCAGCGTCCACGGCCGCCGGCACAGCGACCACGGCTGATCGCTGGTACGCTTGTGCAGGCTGGTGCCGGGCTCGGTTGCGCCCGAGGCGTTGAAGACGATGCCGAGCCGGTCGGCGAGCGCCTGCGCCGCCTGCAGATGCCCGGCTTGCGCCTTCGTCAGGTTCTCGAACAGTGCCGAATCCGGCCGCGCCAGACCCTGCGCATCGGCGAAATAGACCAGGCGCTGCAGGTAGACCTCGCGCACGCCCACGTCGTGGGCGAGCTGCACGAACGCCGGCAGTTGCTCCACCGTTTCGCGCAGGCCGGTGAGCCACAGGGAGACGCGCGGCAGTTCGGCGCCCGTCTGCCGCTGCATCGCCGTGAACGCGCGGAGATGGCCGACGATGCGGGCGAAGTAGTCGCGCCCGCGCACCTGCTCGAAGCTCGCGGCGTCGGCCGCGTCGAGCGAGACCCGCAGCTCGTTGAGCCCCGTCTCGATCAGCTCGCGCCCTTTCTTCAATGTCAGCAGCGTGCCGTTGGTGTTGAACAGCACGTAGGTGCCCCGCTCCTTCAGGTAGCGGATCATCCGCGGCAGCTCTTTCACCAACATCGGCTCGCCGACGCCGTGCAGGACGACGCGGGCGATGCGCGGGATCTGATCGACGATACGGGTGAAGAGGTCCCAGCTCATGTCTGCCGGCGGCTCCAGGTCCTCGAAGGTGCGCGGGCAGGTGGTGCACAACAGGTTGCAGCGGTTCGTCGTCTCAAGGTAGAGGCAGACCGGGTCGCTCTCGACCGTGGCCCTCAGGTCTGGCTCCGACGTGCTCGAAGTAGCGGTTGAGATCGATGCTCCGCTCGGACGGGGCGGGTATGGAACTCATCGCGAGGGCCTTTCGTCGGCGCCCATACGTGCAAGATGGGTGAGGCGGCAGCGCCAGTAGCGCCAGTATAGATCAACGGCGAGCGCCGCGATTACGCACCCCCAAAGAACGCTCTGCACGATGAACGTGCGCGGGTGGCCATCGATCGGCGGCGCGGCGTAGAGGACGAAGCTGAGAAGGGTGAGGGCGAGCGCCGCCCGCCACGGCCGCAGGCAGCCGAGCGGCACCAGCACGAGAAAGTACCACGGATAGTTGGGCGACAGCACGAACAGGCCGGCGAGCAGCAGCCGTTGCGCATGGCCGGCGGTCGCCGCGGCGTCGCTGCGGCGGTCGCGGACGGCGGCGACGCCAGCGACGCGAGCAGCGCCGTGCCTGCGACCAGATAGACTGCGGGGGCCGCCGCGGGCAGCGGCCCCGCCAGCCGCTCGATCAGGCCGAGCAGATAGAAGCCGCTGCCGCTCTCCATCCCCTCCTCGCCGACGTAGGCCGGAAGAAAGCCCACCACTTCGCCGCCGATGCCGAGATAGGGAAGGTAGACGAGGACCGCCGTGGCCAGAAATGCTGTCGGCACACGCCAGTCCCACCGCCGCCAGAACGCCGGCAGGGCCACCAGCGTCAGCGGCTTGATCAGCACCGAGACCGCCAGCAGCGCGCCCGTGGCGAGGCGGCGGCCGGCGGTCCATGCCCAGAGCGCCAGAACGAGAAAGGCCGCCATGCCGGCATCGACGTGGCCGTCGCCGGCGATCTCCCACACCGGCAGCGGGTGCCAGGCATAGAGCAGCAGCTCCGCCGGCGGCCGGCCGAGCCGCGCCAGCAGTCGCGCCAGCGCCAGCATCGCCAGCGCCTCCAACGCGAGCCATCCCAGCTTCACCGCCCAGAGCGCATCGCCCACGCGGGTAAACACGAAGAACGCCATCTGCGCCACAGGCGGATAAATGGTCACCGCGTAGTTGGCGCGGTTAATCTGCGGGAAGATCGCTCCGTCGCGCAGCGGCTCGAGCGCCGGATCGGCCGGAACGAAGCGATAAGGGTTGATGCCGGCGGCCTGTACCCGCCCGTCCCAGACGTAGCGGTAAATGTCGGACGAATGCAGCGGCAGCTCGAACAGCAGCGTCAACCGAAGCAGCGCGGCGACGACCAGCACGACGGCGAGCACGCGGCGCCGCGCTCCGGCCCGGCGCACCGCGCCGCGGCCGAGCAGGTAGAGCCCGCCCTGAGTGAGGACCGCGGCGACGAAGCCGTAGTCCGCGGTCCAGTCGCCATGCGCCGCGAGCCCGATGGGGTTGAGGAGGACGAGCGCCGCGCCGACCGCGATCAGCGCCGCGAACGGACGCACGCGGGCGCGCGCACGCGGCATCTCAGGGCGCCGCGGCGAAGCCGGCGAAGCGCAGCCGCGCGCCGTCGTCCTGCAGCAGCAGGCTCTGCAGATAGGCCCGGCTATTGGCAGCGGGCGAGCCGTAGAGCCCGTCGGCGGCGAGCGCCACGCCGTGGCCGAACAGCTCGTGCAGCAGCAGCTGCAGCGTGCCAACGTCGTCTACGTCGTACCACGTCGGCAGCACGGCGACCGGCAGACGCAAAGCGGCGGCGCGTGCCAGCGTCTGCGCCAGCACCTGGTTGGTGCTCCAGGCGATGCCGTCGAACAGCGGCTGGTGGGGATGCTTGAGCCCGATCAGGTAATAGCCGCCGTCGATCGCCGGACCGAGCACGATTCGGTCGCCGGGAGCGCGGAGCGCCGTCACGGTGCGCTCGAGCAGCGCGGCGGGCAGGGTCGGGCTATCGGAATTGATCAGGCACACGCCCGCGAAGCCGGCGGCGAGCAGGTCCTCGGTCGCGCCCTGCAGCCGCTCGCCCAGATCGGCGCCGCGCTGCAGGAGCATGCCGAACCGCTGCGGGAGCAGGCCGTCGAAGGCGGATTCTTCGCCAGCGGGCGTGTATACCGCGATGCCGCAGCCATCGACCTCCGCCGGCACCGAGTTCGAGCGCGGCAGCCACGTCGGCGATGAAGCAGCGCGACAGCTGCGCGGCTTCCGCCGGGGTCAGCGGCGGGCACAGCCGGGTCTTGCTGGCGCCATTGATCGGCGCCTTGCACATGATGCCGAAGGCAATTCGGCTGGGCTCGGGATTCGTTTCCATGATCGTCGCGAGCGATGCCCTCCGGCGTTACCGCTGTGCCGCCGCTTCGTCCATATACCGTCAGGTTCTCGTCCGAGGCATCGGGACCGACATCGGCGAAGTTGAGCCTCCACGAGTGGTAGGCGCATCGCTGACCCGCAGCGGTGAACCCGGCCGTCAAGAACTGACGGCGACCGAATGTGGGGAGATGCGGTGTCGCTACCGCATACTCGGTAGGGAAGCGCGGAAAGACGCGAAATCCTAGGCGCGCCTGCGCTCACCGGCGCGATTGGGGTCAGCCGTTTGCTCTTGCGTGGTATATGACACAAGACACTTGCGTCATGGGAAACATTGGTATACAAAATATGCGTCCCTCCCTTCTTAGGCCCCGCGCGCCCTTCCTCGGCAGCACGGGGCCTTTTTTCAGACAACCGGCGCGGGTACTTCGTTCCATCGCCTCCAGCCAACGCCGCAACTCGGCCGGCGCTTGTCATAATCCGGCGGTTGAACGCAGCAGCGGCGCCGAGCCGCACGCTGCCGCTTCAGGCCGTAGAGGGGATGCTGACCGCGCAATGAGCCCACGGTCGCAGAGCCGCGACGCGCCCTTGAGTCGCGAAGGAGCGGCGGGCGCTGGACCCAGCAGTGGGGCTGGACATGGAGCGGCCAATTCAGTCCGGGCCAGCGTGCGTGCGCACCGATGAACGCAAGCCCATTGCAGCGAGCCCGCACCCAGGATCGCGGTTCAAACCTTTGAGTGCAAGTCCGGCCTCAGGTGAGTGCGAAGCTTCAGCTACGGCTTGTGGGCGCGGAAGGTGGCGCCAATCGTGGTCGGCGCGGTCTTGTAGCAGGTGAACGCGACGAACTCGGCTTCGCGGAAGCCCGCCGCAGCGACCATTCCGAGGTAGCGTTCCGGCGAGACTGTGCCCGACACGCAGTCCGCCCAGGAGCCACAGGCTGACGACACCTCCTCGAGACCGTCTCGGACCATGTCAGCAAACCAGAAGTGCCCGCTCGGCTTCAAGAGGCGGAAAACCTCCGCGAACACGCACGGCTTGGCAGGCGAGAGATTGATGGCGCCGTTTGAGATCACGACGTCGGCGCAGCCGTCGCCCAACGGCACGGCCTTCATGTCGCCGAGACGGACCTCGACGTTGCTTAGGCCCATCAGCCGCGCGGCCTCCTCGGCCTTCGACGCCATGGCCGGGGTGAGGTCGATCCCGACCGCGCGGCCGCGCTTGCCGACGAGGGCCGCGGCGATGCAGAGGTCCAGCCCGGCGCCGCAGCCGAGGTCGACCACAGTCATGCCCGGCTCGATCCGGCCCAGGCCGAAGGGATTGCCAACGGCGGCCGCCAACTCCCAGACGGCCTCCGGGACAGCGTCCAGCCAGCGCGCGTCGTAGCCGAGGCGCCTGGCGTTTTCCCTTCCCTTCCCCCAGCCGAAGTCCTTCCCAGGGTGGAGCGCGAGTTCCGTGTAGAGTGCCAGGATGCCCTCGATCGGGGCCGCCGCGGAACCTAGGTCCATCATGTTGCCCCCTCCTTGAGCGCCCCTTGACCTAGCGCAATATCCTCGCTGCCGAACAGGAGCACCATTGAAACCGAAAAAGTAAGGCTTCAGATGACCGAAGGCATCTTCCTGGCCACGGCCATGCCCGATCCCGAGTGGTGGGAGGCGCTCTGGCCCCGGCCAAGCGAGGTACTTGCCGGGCTCGGCATCGAACCCGGGATGGAGGTGGTCGACCTTTGCTGCGGCGACGGGCTCTTCACCGCTTCCCTGTCCGGCATGGCGCGGCGCGTCGTCGCCATCGACCTCGATCCGAAGATGCTCGAACTGGCCAGGGCGCGGACGGCTGCGGCGGCGACGACGAACTGCGACTTCATCGTTGGCGACGCCTACGATCTCGCCCGGCTCGTGCCGGGGCCCGTGGATCTTGTCCTGATCGCGAACACCTTCCACGGCGTCCCCGACAAGGCGCGGCTCGCCTACGCCGTCGCAAGCGTCCTGAAACCGGGTGGCCGGTTCGTCGTGGTCAATTGGCACCATCGCCCGCGCGAGGAGACAACCGTCCTCGGCCAGCCGCGCGGGCCGAAGACTGAAATGCGCATGACGCCACAGGATGTCACGACGGCAGTCACACCGACTGGACTGCGGCTGATCAAGGTCATCGAGCTGCCACCCTACCACTATGCCGCCGCTTATCGGTGAGGATCGGGGAGCGGGCGCATAAGACGTTGCAGGATCGGCTGGTCAAGGAGCTGCGGCTGACCGGTGCGCGCACTCTGGCTGAGGGGACACCCTCCTCCGGCGTTCATGGCCGACTACAAGGCCCGCTTTGCCAAGCCGCCAGCGAATAAAAAGGATCTGCACCGGGATGGTCAATGACGGTTACCCGCTTGCCGATTGCCGCCTTGGCCTCCTCGCTCGGCTCCAGGATGAAGATCACTTTGTCGTATTGCAGCGTCAGCGCCTGTGAGAGGGTGCGCTCCTCCTTCCAGGCAAACGCGTCTTCCAAATCGTCGCCGACGCGCAACGGCCCGACGGCCGGCTTTCGATCCGCTATAACGGCGTTGATCTCGCTTACCGCACCTTTGACAAGATCCGCCACGTCGACCAGGGCGCTATCGCCGATAACAAGCGGCTGGGGCCAATATTGGCGATGATCCGCGATGAACAGCTTCGTCGCAGACCCGAACGTCGCAGTGGGCCACGCCGGCGCGATCAGCGCGATGCCCGTCTCTTCAAGGTCGGCTGAGCTTTTCTACGAGCCGAGCGAGCTGCCCCTCGCTCGGTAGTGGTCTGAACAAAACAGAAGATTCCCTAGGCCCAGGTCTTGCTGTACGACGCGGGCATGCGCAGCGACGTCGAGGTCCGGCTTGGGCCGGGTGATCGGGAGCGGCTGGAAGCCGTTCTGGCCGATCGGAACAGCGCCCAGAAGCATGTCTGGCGGGCACGGATCATCCTCGCCACGACCGAAGGCTGCGGCACGATGGAGATCATGCGCCGGGCCGGCGTGTCCAAGCCCTGCGTCTGGCGCCGGCAGCGGCGCTTCATGGAGGCGGGCGTCGCCGGCCTGCTGCGCGACAAGACGCGAAAGCCCGGCAAGGCGCCGGGCCCGGTTGCGGCGCGGCTGATCGAACGGATGCTTGGCGCGCCGCCGGGCGAGACGACGCACTGCCGGGCCATGGCCAAGGTCGCCGGCCTGGCAATCAGCACGGTACAGAAGATCTGCGCACCCACGGCCTGGCGCCGCGGCGGCTGAGAACCTTCAAGCTCGGCCGCGACCCGCAGTTCGCCAGCGAGATCCGCGACGTGGTCGGCCTTTACGTCGACCCGCCGGCCCATGCTGTCGTCCTCTCGGTCGACGAGAAGTCGCAGATCCAGGCTCTCGACCGCACGCAGCCCGGCCTGCCGATGAAGAAGGGGCGGGCCGGCACGACGACGCACGACTACGTCCGCAACGGCACGACGACGCTGTTCGCCGCCATGAACGTGCTCGACGGCACGGTGATCGGGCAGTGCATGCAGCGCCACCGGCACCAGGAGTTCATTCGCTTCCTCAACCGTCTCGAGCGCGACATCCCGGCCGGCAAGCTGGTCCATGTCGTGCTCGACAACTACGGCAGCCACAAGCACCCCGAGGTCCGGGCATGCTCTCGGCACCCGCGCTGGACCTTCCACTTCACGCCGACCTCGGCCTCTCGGCTCAACGCGGTCGAGGGGTTCTTTGCCAAACTCTCCAACCGCCGCCTCGGGCGCGGCGTGTTCCATTCGCTGGTCGACCTCCAGGCCGCGATCAACCGGTACCTCGCCGAGCACAACCGAAGCCCCAAGCCCTTCGTCTGGACCGCCGACCCGGACGCCTTCATCGCCGCCGCGAGTCGCGGGTACCAAGTGTTAAATTCGACCCACTAGACAACCGGTGTGGTTTCGAGCTCCGCCGACAGTGACATTTCAAAATGGCAGAGAAAGTGACATCTGTATTTAGTGGACACAAAGGTTACTATTGTTCACTGGGGATTGCTATCCCAAACGGTGTTGCCGCGTGTCCGAGTGCGCTCCTTCTTGGAATTCCTCGATGAAGGGTTGCGACAAGCCGGCGATCCTAAACTCGACGAGAATGACTGCGCCCTCTTTCGCGCCTGGCGTGTCGATGCTCGCGATGTGGTCGATTTGCAAGTCGGGAAAGATCGACGTGTAGAACTTGGCGGCCTCCTCGGCCCGGCCGTCGAACCACAGGCAGGGTGAAATTTTCTGCTTCGTGGACATTTTCTGTTTCTCCATACAACCGGCGTTGAAAACGTTTTCATTTCCCGAGAGGTCTCATGGTCCCAAGCTGAGCAGCGCCTTTCCACTGCCGTCCATTGAGAAGGGCACGGAGTTGTGCATGTGAGTGATGCGCCATCGGCCGTCCTCACGGCGGAAGCAGGCGGTGGCGCGGAACCAGAGGTCGACCTCCTCGCCGTCCGTCTTGGTCCCGGTCATGTGCTGCAAGCCATAGGCACAGCCGACGTCGCCGCCGACGGCTACCTCCAAATCCTGGGATCGAGAAACGATTGGTCCCTTCCAGGTGGTGAACCATTCGTCGTACCACGCGGGATCGCGGGTTGCTTCGGGACCGATCCGCAGCGGTGGCGCGAGGTCGAACGCAACGACGTCTTCTGCGAGCGTCGCAATCGCGCCGGCTGCATCCTTATTGCGGATCGCCCGAGTGAACTCGTCGAGCAGAGCGCGGATCTGGGCTTCGTCATTGGTCATCGCCGGTCTCCTTTTGGGCGCCCAAGGTGCGGCGTGATAAGCTGTCCATCGTCTATCGCGCCGCCTGCTTGAACTGGTCTTTGGTCATGTCGCGTGCACGGTTGGCGATCGACCATTTATGGCCGAAGGGCTCCTCGATTTGGCCGTGGCGGTGGCCCAGAAAATGTCGGCAACGGGCATCGTTACCTTGGCGCCCGCCTTGACGGCGCAATCGATGACGGCGTCGACGACGGCGACATCGAGATGGATCGAAACGGCGTGCCGTTCAGTGACTTCGGCGACAGCATCCCTCATGGGCGGAGCATACCACTAAGACGAAACCTTCCTCTCACGCTTTGCCGATGGTTCGCTCCCGGGTAGGCTGGGGACTTCGTCTTCGCTTATGCCTGCCATGTCACTCTCTCCGGGTGAACGGGTTGTCATTCGGAGGTGTTTCGCCCTGTCACGGCGCCTTGCGCAACTCGGCCTCGACGCGCAGCCTTTCCTCCTGATCCCTAAGCTCCGGTGTCAGGGCCTCGCCGAAATCATCCGCCGAGAACACCTGTCGGATCTCTATGTCGCTGTCCTCGTCATGCGGGTTGGGGCAACGCTTCACCCAGTCGATCGCTTCCTGCAGCGAGCCGACCTCCCACATCCAGTAGCCGGCGATCAGCTCCTTGGTCTCGGCAAAGGGCCCGTCGGTTACGGAGCGGTCTTTGCCGGAGAAACGCACACGCGCACCCTTCGAACTGGGATGCAGTCCTTCTGCGGCGAGCAGGATGCCCGCCTTCGACAACTCCTCATTGTAATTGAGCATAGCGGTCAGCAATTCGGTGCTGGGCATTTCGCCGGCTTCCGAGGCTTTGCTGGCCTTGACGATGATCATGAATTTCATCGGTCTTTGTCCCTTTCGAGCGTTTAAGTCGCAATCGATGATGATCAAGTTGGTCCGATGTCCATAAAACTCTCCTGATTACGCATAGAGTCTCAGCCAGTTTGAGGAGGCGGTAAGGCATTGCGGACGACGAAATGCTGGCGACCCTCGTCGCCGAGCGGCCCCGAGTTCGTCAGTTTTCATTTCGGGTTACTCTCGGCCGAGCGCGTTCGCGCGCTCAAGGAGGCGGGATCATTCTCTTCGCCTCCGCGACCAGCCTTGCCGAGGCGCGCCAAGCCGCCTCGGCCGGGGTCGACGCGATCGTCGCCCAGGGCTATGAGGCCGGCGGCCATCGCGGCGTCTTCGACCCCGATGCCGAGGACAGCCGGCTCGGCGCTATGGCGCTGACCCGCCTCCTGGCGCGGGAAATCGATCTTCCCGTCATCGTCGCCGGCGGCATCATGGATGGGGCAGGTATCGCGGCGGCGCTGCGCCTCGGCGCGGCGGCGGCCCAGCTCGGCACCGCCTTCGTCGGGTGCGACGAAAGCCTCGCTGACGCGGGCTACCGTGCCGCCGTGTTCGGCGACACCGCATATCATACGACCGTGACCCGCGCCATTTCCGGCCGGCCGGCGCGGTGCCTCGCCAACCGTTTCACACTTCTGGGCGCCGGGATCGCGGCAGCCGACATTCCCGACTATCCGACCGCCTATGACCTCGGAAAAGCGCTTCACGTGGCCGGCAAGGCCAAGGGCGAGTTCGGCTGCGGCGCGCAGTGGGAAGGACAGGGCGCACCGCTCGCCCGTGCCATGCCGGCGGCGGACTTGGTCGGGATGCTCGCTGCCGAGCTCGACCGCGCCTGATCCGGGAGGACTCCAATGAGCGAACCATCCCTCGAATTCGGTCTGGCACTGCATTGCGCTGATGTGATGTACGGCAACATTGGCGTTGCTGAACGCCTCCAGTTTACCGTCATCGGAGCCGCCGCGAACGAAGCCGCGCGGCTGGCAGGGCTTTGCAAAACGCTTAGTCAGCCTGTCTTGATGTCGTCGGACTTTCCACGCTGCTTTCCAAACGAGATGATCTCACTCGGTTTCCACCGTCTGCGCGGGGTAGAGCAACCTCAAGAAATCTTTGCTCTTGCCGATAGCCGAATGGCGCGAGCAAGGTCCGCGCATCCAGTGAAAACGGCAGACTGATGTGCTCCACTTGCCGATGTTCAGAGTACGAACAAGGGCGAAGACAAGAGCTCCTGCAGGCACCTGGGCTGCTACTCGATAACATCGAACACAGCCTCGCCGAACGCCTGGACCAGCTTCTTGGCGTAGATCGGGCCGACGCCCTTGATCATGCCGGAGGCGAGGTATTTCTCGATGCCTTCGGCGGTGGTGGGCGGTGCTGAGCGCAGGAAGTCGGCGCGAAACTGCACCCCGTGCGTCCGATCGTTGACCCACCGGCCGCTCGCCTGAACGAATTCACCGGCACCGATCGCCGCGGCATGGCCGACGACGGTGATCAGGTAGCGCTGGCCACGTGCCTTCAGCCGCAGGACGCAGAACCCACTGTCCTCGTTGTGAAAGGTGACGCGCTCGACGAGACCGGCGAGGTTTTCGCGGTCGGCTGCGGGCTGCGGCGTTCCCACCGGCGGCTTACCTCCCCTCCGCCAGACGGGGCGCTCGGTCCTCGATCGGCGCGCCGCTTCGCCGAGGGCCTTGTCGAACGGCTCCCGGGGCACGTTTAGCAGTGCAAAGCGCCGCTTGTCCGAAGGTGCCAGATCGTGCGGCGATGCAACGACGAATTCCACGGTCTCATCGCCGAAGAAGATTTCAACCGTGATTCCTGCGTATTCGAACTCCACATGTCATCCATAGCAGGCTTCCTCGCCAACTGCGCGAACGCGACGAGGATGGATGACGAAGCCGCTCTCCGGGACAAGCTCCGCAAGATTGAGGTACTGTTCGCCGGTGCTGCAGGGGCATCACACTTTCCAATCGAAGATCTCGATGCACAGTTGAGGGTCGCTGATTTTGCCGTACTGATAGCAGGACCAGATGATCGTGTCAAAAGTCGGGGCGCAGAGTTCGATGTTCCTAGAGATAACGTTATTTTCGAACTAGGCTTGTTCATGGGTATACTATCGCGACACCGCACCTTCCTTGATCGTTCCACACGGTATCCGACCTGAAACTTCCGAGTGACCTCCTAGGATTAACTCTTGTACGCTATAATCCTAACGCACTCACTCTCGATGAGAGAGTGTTGTCGGAGCATGCGATGAGTTGATCGCAGCGATCAGGGCAATGGGCTCCAAGATATAACTATAGCAGTAATTATGCCACTTCGAGATGACCTCTCTGAGGAAGTAGACAAAATCTTCCGCACTGCCTGGGATATTCGCGACGGCCGGGATGTTCCGGAGTCCGAAGACCTTGCGCTCGGCAATGATGCTGTAAATCTTGAGGAGGCTGTTGTCCTGTACGCCGACATGTCCGGATCTACAACTGCTAGTCAACGGATACAAATGGGATTTCGCTGCAAAGATATATAAAGCGTTTCTTCATTGTGCTGCCCATATAATTCGCTCAGAAGGTGGAAAGATCACTGCTTACGATGGCGATCGCATAATGGCCATCTACATCGGGAACTCCAAGAACACGACCGCAGCACGCACTGCGCTTAAAGATTAACCACTGCAGGAGTGAAATTATCAATCCGCTTATCGCCAAGCGGTATCCATGACTCAATACCAGCTAAAGCACGTGGTCGGCATTGATCGCAGTCAACTTCATGCGGCAAGGACGGGAGTGCGAGGAGCAAACGATCTTGTTTGGGTTGGTCGTGCCGCCAATTATGCAGCCAAGCTGTCTGATCTTTCTAGTGATTATCCATCGTGGGTCACCAAGGATGTTTATGACAGACTGAGCAATGAATTGAAGTTCACGAATGGTAAACCTATGTGGGAGGCTGTTACATGGACCGCTATGAACAATTTGCCGATTTATAGGTCAACGTGGCGGTGGCGTATAGATTGAGCCTTTTAACTATCAATGTGCGCACGCTGGTAAAATTGTCGGCTCAGAATTGCTAAAAACCCCACGAAACTTTGCACAACAGTAATCTGCATGGTACCCGCACTAAGAACTCTCCTCCCGCGATCGAACTTTGCACAGGTTTTATTGTGCAAAGTCTAGGAGAATGGCTCCCCTGGCAGGATTTTGCAATGTGTATGATCTTCTGTGTGTTTGCGGTGCCGTTCGGCATCCTGGAAAACAAACGTTTGTCTTGACTTACATCTACCGAGTTTTATTCTACGTCCTTTTGTCACCTACTTGGCGGATGCCTTTCGCCCGCCGAACAGTGCCATCTCAAACATTTTGAAGAAACAATCCACGTCATGGAAGCCGATTTCGCGAAGCCATCTGCATTGTTCATCAAGCGGTGCCAGGATATTCTCCTTCTTGTCGGGTCGGTTATAGTAAGTATCAGCAATCGCGTCTCGGTTTGCCGCTGGGTTGGATACGACATGAAACTGATGCAGATTATCCACGAAGAACTCGTCAAAGAGCTGCTGACCAGCGGGTGTGACCGAGGCGACATGCTCCAGATTCAGAAAAAGTCCGCCAGGAGAGAGGAGGCTGAAAATCTCGGCATAAAGGGCCTTCTTCCGTTCATCAGGTTGATGATGGATGGCGAAACCAGAGACAACGATATCAAATGGTCTATGGGATCTTACGGTATTAGCATCGAGCCAATGTGGCGTGCCAAAATCGGCTTTTGTAAGGGTAGTGTGCGCCAGAGAGCCCACATTCTCGCGGGCGGCATCGAGCATCGGATCGGAAAAATCAACGAAAAGGCCGTGGGCCGAAGGAGAAATGTTGAGGAGAAAGCGGCCGAGAATGCCGTTACCACATCCGAGGTCAAGGATGCTGGCAGGTCTGGGGCACCAGAGCTGAGCGATCTTGCCAATGATCTCCAGTTGCAAATCTGCGCCCGGTATCGCTCCTCGGATACCCTCAAGAAAGGCTGTTGCCAGCTCCTTCGTCTGCCATTCGCTTTTCAGTGTGTTCATCTGACGCCATAAACGAAATCTGGGGTTGCACTAATTCCGAAAAGTATCATAGCGGACTATGGCGGGGAATGGTCGTAACGCTTGCAAAAAGCTACGTCGCAAGCGTGGATAAATGGGTAACTTGCATTGTAGAGGAAGTTCCGCAATCCTGAAAACGTCCTCTCCCACTCCCCATGTGCGGGCGCTTCGGGTTCACCGCCGGCAGCAAAGAGATCGGACGACTGTTCAGCGTCCAGAACGTCCCGAAACTGCCACTCAGCTACAACATCGCCCCGTCGCAGCAGATCCCTGGTGTCGGGCATTTTGACGGAAAAGAGCGGGAAGTACGCTTGCTCCATTGGGGGCTGATCCCCTCTTTGGCCAAGGATGCGAAGACCGGCTACAGCCTCATCAACGCCCGCGGCGAGACCATCGCAACGAAGTCCACCTTCCGGAGCGCGTTCGCCCACCGGCGGCTGATCATCCCTGCCAGCTACTTTTTCGAATGGAAGCACGATGCAAAGGAGAAGCTCCCCTACCTCATCCGATTGAAGGGAAAGGAAGCGTTTGGCATGGCCGGTCTGTGGGAGCGCTGGACGGCGCGGACGGGAGAGGTGATCGCTTCCTGCACGATCGTGACCACGGAAGCGAACGGTGCGGTCGCTCCCCTTCATGACCGCATGCCGGTGATCCTCCACGAAGCAGATTACGGGCGCTGGCTCGGCGAAGATGCGGCGGATGCGGAGACGCTGAAGTCCCTCCTCCGTCCGTATCCGGACCAGGCGATGGAGCTCTATCCGGTGACCAGGAAAGTGGGCAACCCGCGCTTCAACTCGCCGGAGTGCATCGAGCCGGTCGCTGCCTGACCGGCCGATCAGCCTTCTCCCGTGAAAACCCTCTCACTGCAGCCGAGGTCCGAGCTGCTTATGGATGTATGGGCATGCGGACGGCGCCTAACAGCCCTCCCCGCGCAGCCAGGGGAACAGGCTCCCCGCCTCGAAATGCTGAAGCACCCGGCCGGCAAAGCGGACGAGGGAGTGGTTCTGCTTTTTCCAGCGTTGCCGTTCGCCCCAGCCCCGCGGCAGGGCCGCCTTGGGATAGGCGTAGTCCGTCAGGGGCCGTAAAGCCGGGCCGGCGACCTCGGTCTCGGGCGGGAGGGGGCTTTCCGCCTTGTACCAAGCGAAGGCCGGACTGTTGCCGTAGCCAGCGAGGAGTTCCCGGTTCTGCCGGAGGTGCGCGGCGGTCGCGGCGAGCAATTCCGGAAGGAGCGGAAAGAGGCCCGTGCCGGACCAGCGCCCGAGGCAGAAGACGAGCTCCGGCACCTGCCGGAGAAAGCCGAACAGGAAGGGATCGGGCTGGGGCGGCCAGTACGGGTCCCCCCATTCGGCACCGGCGAGGCCGTGGTAGGGAGTGGCGATGACGAGATAGTCAAAGCTACCCCGGACTGCCCCGAGGAAGGCGGTCAGGGACGGCGGCATCAGGTCCGGACCGGTAAACTCGGCAAAGGGGCGCAGGCGGCTGTTGTAGAGCTGGAAGAGATGGGCGAAGGGATCGGTGCGCCCGAGGTCGCAGAAGTAGCGCACGGCGGGGTTTGCGGCGCCGCGCGCCTCCGGGGGCGCTCCCGCTTTCGTCTCCACGAACCAGACCGGCGCGGCGAAGAGGAGCTCTCCGAGGTAGCGCACCGGGACGACCTGCTCGAAGAGGCCGCTCCCCTGCCCTTCCGACCGGCCGAAGAGGAGCCGCAGGGCGAGGAGGCCGTCAAAGGCGTCGCTGAGCTCCCGCGCCTGTCCGGGAAGGCCGGCGGCCTGGGAGCTTGCCAGGGCTTTCTCCAGGGCACGCCGCTCCGGGAGGCGGGCGGGACGACCGGCGGCAAAGGCGATCCCCGGGACCGCCGCCAGGCTCGGGAAGAGGCGGCGCAACAAGTTTTCGGTCCCCTGCCCGGGCGGGCGCGCTTGCCGCTCCTGACCGCCCCCGCCGGTACCGGTCAGGCGGCGGGCGTGCCAAACGGCCCGGGGGTAGTCCTCGAAGGGCTCATTGGCCAGCGCCTGGGTGACGAGCTCGGGCGGGAGCTCCTGCCGCCGGTCATGGATCGGGGCGGCCGGGCGGCTGAGCTCGATCAGCGCGGCCTGGCGGGTGGGGAGAGGGGGGAGGTCGGGCGGCAGGCGGAGGCCGCCGCCTTCCCTGAAGCATGCGATGGCCGTCGACATCCGGTCGCTTCCCTTGTGCGGTTGGGCTTCCTTCAGGCGGAGTATTATCCCTCGGGGAACCGGCGGCAAAGCCCTTCATAGTCGCCCGATCAGGGCAAGGTTGATGGACTGCAGCGAAGCGTTAGTCTTGTCAGAGTCAGACGGCACGTGCGACGACCTGCACTATTGCCGAAAGAGTGACTTAGGCTGGTTCGAGTTCGTGGCACGAACATGCATAAGCACCTCAAGTCTTGCAGCGTCATCGCAAACGAGGGGCGACTCCAGCAGTTGTGCTATTAATGGATGGCCGGGGCTAATCAACTCAATACGCCGTATCTCTCCCAAGGCCTCTAGCTCCTTTGCGGGCACCGTTCCGAAGATTGCAGGTTCACGCCCCCATTGTAAGTCTGGGGCAAGGCGGGTCTTAAATTTGACCGCTGATCGAAACCGCTCGTGCGTAAGGTCCTGCTCGTCAGGCTGGAAGGGACCTGGGTGATCGGTCGCAATCATGGAGCAGGTACTTAGCAGCTGCTTTGTGTTCTCATACACCCAGCCGAAGAATACGGCGCCCCCCATGCGTGGCGCACTAAACCAGACATCAGCCATGCGCAGCACAATATGAGTGAGGATTTGTAACGCCTTTGAGACAACGTCCCGCTCTCTCGGCAAGTCCCGAGGGAGGAAGAAGTCTCTGCCCTGCTTTGCATGAAAGAGCGGAAGTCGAGCGTCCGTATAGACGGCCCTAAGGACAGCGCCGACAACATCCGGACTGTGTGCCGGAACGAGATCGTCGAGTCGGATGTTGAAGTTGGTACTGGTAAGCGCCCGTTGAAGCCAGTCCTTCTCACGCTCGGCGTGGTGAACAGGAAACTTCGAGCTTAGCAACACCTCGAAGGCGAGGTACATATTGCGATACGCGTTGTAGAGATCATCTGTGGTTTGAGCAAGGCGGTAATATCGGAACGCGATTGTGATAACACGGCTGGGTGTGAACTTGCGGGACCACATTTCCGTCCTTATCATGAACGACGACTGTTGTAGGCCCAACAGCAAACTGCATGACCGGAGTCAACACCTGTCTTAAACAACTCCGTCAGGCTCCGACCACCAAACGAGGTTCTCGCTCTCCGCATCCCGTATGACTGCGTCAAATCGTCCGAGAACAGATAGTAAGTCTAATCCTTGCTGCGCCAGGCGATGTCCTTTATCGAAAGCTGCTTTCGAGATTAAAGCTCCCTCGAATCTGATCACGACTTCGCGTTGTCCTGTGCAGACCTCAATCTCACCATCAGGAAGAACATGCTTGGTATTAGTATCGGCGGGCGACGTGAGGGAGAAAGCGGCGCCGCATGGTGCCGCTGAGTTCGTTCCAAATAGAGATATGGCACCAAGGCGAGCCATGTGTACCAAAAGTTTCTCTTCAGCAGAATAGCCAGTGTATATGCTCCGATTCGAAAGGGGCGTCGGAGACAGCTTACAAGATGGCATGGATGGCGTCAATTGCGATCAATATTGTTCATGAAAAGACACCCAAACGGAGTTATAGCTTCTTTGACGTGCGGCAATTATGGCGACGAGGCTCGCCATATCAAGATATTTTAATCGGATCGAGACGATCAGAGGGCATGTTCGTAATACTACTTCAGCAGAATAGCCATATCGCCGCTCAAAACCTTCAACTCACTCCGTCCACAACACACCACCAATTTGACCATTCTCAGAACTCACTTCGCGCGCGTTTCTTTCAACCGAAATAACCCATGAAACCAATTAACCGTATAGTCGAAGTTACTTTGGTCGCCACGCACATTCAACATCTGCATTACATGCTCGTCTAAGGCATGCCACCTTGCCTCAACATCGTCGCCTCTTGTTTCTTCATTTCCAGAATCTCGCAAAAAGCTCACGGATGTTGTCCGTGTAAGGATGACAAATAGCTCTATTCAACAGACATTCACTCTTCAATATCAACTCCAAAACGTCATTAATAGTAAACGTGGCTTTCCTCGACCCGGAGACGCGTCGCACCGTGTCATGAAGCCAGTCTCAACTCTTAGCGTCCGGAGCCACAATTTGCCCCACATACAAGACACCATTTTTAGCAATACATGACCTAAGATGCCTGACAACACCGGCCGGATTATCGAGATAATGAAGCGCCTGCCTAAGCAATATCACATCGAAATACCGCTTACGCAGGGCCACGTCGCTGATATCTGCACGTATCTTTATTACGTGGTCGGGCGCACGCGCCAGCATTCCAGGACTACTGTCGACGACTGTAACCTCAGCACTTGGCACTTTTGTTCAGAATAGAAGATGATAGCGCGCCAGTCCCCCCACATGCGTCTAGAATTGTTTTTATCCTCAGGTTCTCGATTAACGTCCAGCACGCGCCACAAACTACCGGATCATTCACCCAGCTACTTCTCTTTTCGTGGTCCCTAGATCTAAGATCAAAGTGTGATTTTACGGATCCTACGCTCTCCGTCATTTGCGCCCCGAAGAATAAATGTCTCTGAGACATTCGAGATCATTTCAAACGCACCGGAGATCTCGCCACACTCCACACGGTTTCTAATATCCCACCCGGAGATATGCGTATTGTCCTCAATTCTAACCACGTTTTCACCTTCTGATCCAAAAAACTGAGCTTTTTGCTCGTCAAACGCCTCGTCCGTTTTTGGAATTATCCAATAGCGAGACACTGGAAACCACATACGGATATCAGCCAGTCTCAGCTCTGGTCGCGGTACTGCGGTGGTCACCACTGAAGGAAGCGGAAAGAGCTTTCGCACTTCGTTCGCTACCGCTTGGACAGCCGCCAGGCGAACTGCTACTGACCAAGGGTTTCTTTCTGCCTGGTGGTGCGCCTCCGCTGCTGCTGCGATTGGGCTAGCCTCGTCACTAGAACTCGCGTTAAAAATGGGGCATACAACTCCTATCACTAACCAGTCCTCTCTTCTCAGCATCTCAGCCGTCTTGCAGACAACGCCCATGTGCCCATTGTGGAAGGGCTGAAAACGCCCAAAAAACAGAAAACACCTAGACACGCGGAGTCCCCCGTGGCTGCCCGAGGCGCCACTCTGATATTCGCGGCATCTTTTCACCCGCTAAGTCTGTTCGCCGCCTCCCATAAGACGGTGGCTAGGCCCGAACCAGCAACGGATATACCGAGCTCGACGAACCTACGCTTTATTGATGCCGCACTGTATCTGCGACTGCGTACAGCATCCGCCATAACCTCGTTGACTTTTTCCTGCAACTCGCCGCTTGGCGACAGACCTTCATATGCGGAGAATACTGACGGCGCTAAAACAGACGTTTCCGACATTAGGGTATCCAATAAACGCGCCAGATCGTCCTTGGAAACGTTGGCGGATGTCACCGTTACTTCATGACCTTCGCCTTCGACATTCGTAACAGGCCCATGAACAGTTGTAGGCCCTGAAAAGCTAATTCCGCTCTTTCCGCTCATCTTTTGCTCCCTTTCCCTATGTGCCAAACGAGCCCGCCGAAACAATGCCACATTATAACGCGTATCCGCGGCAGACAGAATGGGCTCAAGTCTATCTTCTACCTCCCGATCCAAACGCATATCCCTAACTGTGGCGACAGTCTCATCCAGAGAAAGAAGTTGGTGCGTGAACCCGTCCTCGCCAAAATCACTTACTCCCAAGCACCAAGATTCGATGTCATCCGGAAGAAAACCTTCCCGATAGAGTATCCTATTTTTCTGACAAAAAAGAGGGACAATTAGTGGGGGCTGGCACCCTATACCGCAGAAAATATCCCTTACGTATCGAAACCGCTGGAAAAACGGCCAGGCATCCAGGGACGCGCTTGACCACCATCGCTCGTCAGACGGAAGCATAACGATCGGTAGAACGATAACGCTGGCCACTTTAGTACAGAAGACCATATATCTCAGAAACCGAGCATCAGGAATATTATGTTCCAACACGAAACAGCGATAAGGCGCGAACTCAGCGCATATGCGATGAGATAATAACGCGGACGCATATGCTGTAGTGCCCGGAGAAAAGAATGTATCAATAGCCATGCGTCTATCGTATCTTTGTCGTATATCACTTGCTGATATTCCCAGGAGACTGGGCGAAATGTCGATACCTTCGTCAACCACCCTTTCGCCCACACGGCGATAATCGATCATTTTCTGGAGTTCTTCGTCGGGATTCGGGAGGGATCACCCAAACACGCGTTCTCTTGGAAGGCAAAAAAGTCCCCTCGAGATTTAGAGAAACTCTTGGGTGCCAGGCTGGCGTAATCACGCACCGGTCACTCGCCCCAGCCTCATTCACCATAAGGCGCCACATCAGGTAACGCTCGAAGTAAGATAAAGGATTATGTGCCGGCATAAACCTGGGAAACGACCTCGGATCAATGGGAGGGACCAACGGCTCAGGGTTCACAATCGACACACAAACTTCCCGATAGTGCTTGAGGCACCAGGCAAAAATTGAAAAATGTCCATTATGCGGAGGCTGAAATCGCCCCCCCCATATTGCTGTCCGAACGAGGTCAAGGTCGCAACTCATTCGTATCAGGCGATGTAGACCGACCCGGTATTCGGAATAGAGATGGGACCCTTGTATACAGCTGCGGCCTCAGAGAGAAGCTCCCGCTCTCTACCGATCATTTCAGGGAATATGTGCAGCAGCACGAGCTGTCGAGCCTGTAGCTGCATCGCCACGTGCGAAGCATCTTTCGCGGTAGCGTGCATAGCTTTATTGGCCAAATCGCGATACGCTTCAGTCCACATTCCCTCGTGAAAAAGGATCGACGGCGGGCGCGTAAACCGTTCAATATTGCGGTTAGGGAGAGAGTCGCTGCTGAACACAATTGAGGAAGTGTCAGACATAACTGAAAGACTGATGGTCGGAGTAGTATGTGCGGCGGCACAAGTGTCGATGGTAAGTGTGCCGTGAGCAATGGGATCGTTTGCTGTAATTACGTGAAAATGGCATTCAAAAGAGAAGCGCGTTTCCCGATAGCAGCCCTCTAGCATTAGCTTGGCTAGCGCGATGCTATTTTCAAGACCGTACACGTTGATCGCTCTTGTCGATGGCGTACCTTGTAAACCTTCATAAAATGTATTCCAAACCAGATAAGGAAATCCGAGAATGTGATCGCCGTGGGAGTGAGTTAAGATGATCGTCGTTATCTCCGAAGCGTGGCGACCACACCTGTGCATGGAAGCCACTATGCCAGGGCCGCAATCGATTAGAATGGAACCAGCGTTCTGCTCGTCGCCATCAATTAGCAAGGCGACGCCTTCCCGAAGTGCGGTCTGGTTCGCACACGATCCGAGGACAGTAATGATCATCCGTGAGGTCTCCGTTGCTCTATTCCAGTAAATATGCTCTAAGATGTTGCATTGCCTGTGCATATGAAAGGCTATCCAAATCTACACCGTGGGACTCTCTGAAAAATATACCTAAAGAGGGCTGTAAACCAAACGGCTTAGAAAGTTTGTGAGCGTGAATTATACAGCAAATAAGATTTATCACAAGAGCGGCCGCCAAGAAGGAGTCCGAGCCATGCCAATTCACTCGTATACTCATTTGGGCGCCAAGGAAACCGCAAAAAAAGCACAATCCCATGCTTCTTTATTGTCGCCTGCAGGGGGACAGAAAACGATGCTGACGTCATTATTCTGCAACAAATCGCTTCTTAGTACAGCTTTTTTATCAATGTACTTGGTCTCTTGGTAGTCTGGATGGGTTAGAACGAGCCCGTCATGATTGCCTATGAGATTTGTGCTGTACCAGCTGTCAAGCTTTAGGGAGCGGTTGCGGAAAAAATCGCGCAAGGCGTACTTAAGTACCGTCTGACCGGTGCTGCCATCGCGTCCAGCAATCCGTGACCCCGTTGATGTGGCGGCACGTTCCAGGTCCGGAGTGATGGATGGAGAAGGCGTGAATTCAATCCAATCGGCCCCCTCAGCGATTGCCGCATTAGAATAGGCAAACGCATAATCCCATAAAAAAGGCGTTTCATGCGACGAAGAGCGCATGGGCGACGACATGTTAATCACGATGAGCTTGTCAAGGCTATGAGCCTGTCGAAAGGAATGGATATCCCGGTTTGCCGCCGCTATGGCATCGTCGAGTGATGAATGAGTGGGGCGATGCTCCCCTGAGCGTACGACATAATCGTTGGGTCCAAGGATGGCCGGAAATGTCCGTATGTTTTTTACATGGGTGAGGCAGTTAGATTGTAGCAAGCCGTTTCGGCTAACTGCTTCGCCGAGCGTCCCGAAGCGACAATCCCAACCACTGATTATGAGCGCATCTAGCTCATCTGGATACGATCGTCTTATTGGTATCCAATAGCTTCCGAATGAAAAGGAGTTAACCGTAGGCACGGCGACTTAGGATGGCAGCTGCCGTGGTGCTCGCTGATGCGCCGTGGAGGCCAATAAACATTACGCCGAAACGCATTAATACCGATCCGCGTTGTCGGGGTTGTATTCTCGAGACTATGGCGAGATGCCAGCGATGGAAGGAATCCCATTGATAGAGCCAAGCCGTTTGAACCGACATATCGGAGATGGTCGGTCTCGAAAGCGAGATATGGTACTCCCGTTGAGGTCTTCCGTGCAACTCTGCCTGAGCGGCGGCGAAATAGCATGACGCCGGCTCGGTACGGGGGCAGAGCTTGTGCATCACGCGGGGGCTCGAACCTAAATGCGTAGCAGGGCGCACCGGACGGTAGCGGTTATCACGGCCGCTGTGGTCAGCAACAGAACCTCTCTACCCCACCAGCCTGCGCTTCAATCCCTGAGCTTAGGGGTATGTTCGTGATATGTGTAAAAGTTATCAATTCGCCGACATGGTAGTACTTATGCAGTAATCCTGGAATCAACCACATTATTTGGCTTTTTTCCGCCACAACAAATGGCACTTTCCCTACCTGTTATTGAGCGTCTCCTTCATCTTCTTCTTGGAGAACTGCATGTACTGCATGGTGGTGGAGGGGTTCTTGTGTCCCAGCTGCTGCTGGGCGGCACGGGGGTTACCGGTCTTCTCCACGTAGTGGACGCCCATCGCATGGCGGGCGGAGTGGGGGGTGCGGCCCTGCACCCGGGCATGGAGACAGACATCGTTCCAGAGGGCGTTGATGAGCGAGGGTGAGAGGCGGCCTTTGCTATTGGTGACGGAGGATGCGGGCAGGAAGAGCGCCGGGGAGTTCGGGAAGAAGTCACTATCCTCTCCCCTCTCCTCCCGGATGTAATCGGTGATGGCTTTGAGGCCCTGGTCGCTGATGAGGCACTTCCGTTGGCGACCGCCCTTCTCGGTGATGATGAGTTCGCTCTCCGCGAAGTCGATCGTGTTGAGATCGATGCTCGTCACCTCCGCGCGGCGCATGCCGGTCTCCAGCAGCGTGTAGATGATGGCGCGGTTGCGCCAGGGACGGTAACCCTTGCGGCGGGGACGTTCGTCGGGGAACTCGACATCCCTACAGCGGCGCCGGTCACGGGAGCGTCCTCCGATCACCGGCAGGTGGTCAGCTGCATCGAGCAGGCGGCGGTGTTCTGCCACGGTGAGAGCACGTTCGAGATCGAGCCGGTTGTCGTCCGCGAGGCCTTTGAACTTAAGGAGCGGGTGCTCGTTCTTCGGGAAAGGGCGGCGGCTGTTGACCCACTTCGCAAAGGTCTTCAGGTGCGCGATCACCCGGTTGACGGTGCGGTCGGCAAAGCGGCGGCTCCCGTCCTCATGGATCTGGCTCCGGAGGTAATCGACGAACTCGCGGGACACCCGGGGCGTCCAGTCGATCCGCTCCTCGGAGCCGATGACGCCCTGCAGGAAACCGATGAACAAACGGAAGTCCCGCGCCTGCTCCTTGCGGGACCGGACGCCGTCGTCACTTCGGTCGCAAAATAGCGTTCCGCCCACGCGGAGATCGTGTCCGGAACCCCTCCGTCACCCGGCAATAAGTTAGAGAGAGCGTTTTGGCGCGGAATCCGGGGGGTCAGCACGGCAGTTTTTGGCATGGATTTTACAAATCGCTTGACCTAAGATACCTTTTGTGAAGCGATTTGGTCAAGCCTGTAAATGTTCACATTAAGTTGCACTGTTTTGTTCCCATTATTTTGCACCCTGTTTGAACAAAACTCGTAGCAGATTTCTGGGAAGGCAGGTGAGACTATGGTCTGAGATGCCTACGGCTGGTGACAGCAAAGCTGATACTACCTCCTTTTGGGGGATGTGCGAAAAACCCCAATGTCACCTACATCCGGAGGCGGATGCCTTTCGCCCTCCGAACAGTGCTAACTCAAACACCTTGAAGAAACAATCCACGTCATGGAAGCCGATTTCGCGAAGCCAGCGGCATTGCTTATCAAGCGGTGCTAGGATGTTCTCCTTCTTGTCGGGGCGATTATAGTAGGTATCGGCAATCGTATCTCGATTTGCCGCAGGTTTGGATACGACATGAAACTGATGCAGGTGATCCACAAAGAACTCGTCAAACAGCTTCTGACCAGCGTCCGTGACCGAGGCGACATGCTCCAGATTCAGAAAAATTCCGCCAGGGGCAAGCAGGCTGAAAATCTCGGCATAAAGCGCATTCTTCCGCATCGGCTCGGAAAAATCAACGAAGAGGCCGTGAGCGGAGGGAAAAATGTTGAGGAGAAAGCGGCCGAGAATACCATTGCCGCATCCGATCATCCGGTTGATGATGGATGGCGAAACCGGAGACAACGATATCAAACGGCCGGTGGGATCTCACGGCATCGGCTTCGAGCCACTGTGACGTCCCAAAATCTGCTTTTGCAAGGGTCGTATGCGCCAGAGAGCGCACACTCTCACGAGCGGCATCGAAAGGCTGTTGCCAGTTCCTTCGTCTGCCATTCGCTTTTGAGTTTGGTCATATCCTGCGCCGTAAACTAAATTGTGTATAAGAGATAAAATGAAGCTGGAGGTATTATGCACAAATCTCGAAAAGTTTCATAGCGGACTATAGCGGGGATGGCGGGGTCATATCTTTCGAGCCTAAGAATGCCTAATTCGTCCGTGGCATGTCCGGAATAAAGAATGACCACCATCTGTTACGGTAGCACATCTTGCACTGCTTTTTCGCGCTGTCCGAACATGCGGACAGGCGCCTCCCAAAAACGGTCGTTTTTGGGAGAGACCGTCCGGATGATTTTGCAATGGGTTAAAAATACAGAAAATGTGCTACCGTTGTGGATGAAAGTCTGCTTCTTCAACCTGCGTTCCATGGACGACACAATACCTCTCCGGCTCGAGCGCCATGATCCCGCCAAAAACATGCAGCGGTTCTATTCACTGCAGGTGGAGCCAAACCTCTTCGGGGAGTGGTGCCTGCTGCGGGTATTCAACCTTGGGGAAGCCCAAAAGCACGATCCAGAAAAGCAAGTTCGATAAAGACGTGGAGAGGATCACCGAATTGCTCAAGCTCGGACTTTCGGTGCGGAAGATCACAAAACTACTCGGATATACCCCAACCATATTGCGCTTAATACCTACGTTAATAAGAGAAAGCTCTATTCCTAATGGCACCTGGTGACAGGAACGTTTGTACTGGGCCAACACAGCTGATCGCCGCATCCGCGACAAAAGCGGCGATGGGGACGCCGAGTGTCACATCCCAGACGATCACGCCCCGGTCCAAGCCGGACAGCGCGCGGCCATCGGGCAGCGCCGCCAGCGCGGTGACCCGTAAATGTGAAGCGGTTGCGGCAGAGAGTGACGTATGAGCCCGACAAGCTTGCTGAACTCGCATCCCGCTGGGTACGCTCGGTCTGGTGGTGAGCGACGCTGTTTGCGGATACAGCATACAGCTACGCCGTGCCCGGCCAGAGCGCTCGCTTTCTCCAGCAGCGCGCGAAGGCTGGGCTCCTCGATCTCACGCAAACGTTCGGCCGGGCGTGCGCCACCGACTGTAATCCTCGACCGATCGTCAACCCGCTCCTGCAACACCAGACTAAGCTATGCTCGTCAGGTGGGCGACATGCTCCGGAATTAGCACGCAGCCCTCATATCTAGGCGGTCCCAGACGAGAGGAGGCAAACCACCCTATGGATTGGATCGGCTTACTCATAACCGCATGCTACGTCATAGCAGCAGGCGCAGGGCTCGATTTAGCATTAAGTGCGACCCATAGTCATTCCGAAAAGAAGGAATTCGCTCGGATACTCAACGAACGTTTTTTGCGTTCCCACGGCGACACCACTGTTCCTGTTTTCAAGGTGTTCTTCGGAACTCTTGAGTTTATCCTGCTAAGACTCCTGGGTCCGCGCCTCATTAGCTCTCGACTTGTTATCATGGTCGCTGCCTACTCCGCCGTGTTCTTCTGCGCATACGTGTTATTTGTGATTTTGACAGGAAGACTTAACATCACCATTGTACATAGGGTGTTTGAAACGCGCCATGGCATACTAACTTTCTTTGTTCTCGGCGCTTTCAGCCTACTCACTAACATTATTTTAATGGCACACACGTTTATTCACACTCTTCCTTCGCACATATCCCACTGGATTGACTTTTATACTTCTTGCATACAGCGACATAATAGTAAAAATGACGCTGTTCGCTATCGTATTTTCATTAGGAATATTGTTCAGCGTATTGGCTATCGATGTGACTATGAAAAAGGATATACCTGTTGCCGTTTACTGGCTGCCACTGCAGGGCTATCCTGATAACAAGCAAACGACAACAGACAACTTTGCAATAAAATGGCCTGAAGTTATTGACCCTCCAGGATACAGTGATTATTGGCATCGCCAAGGGAAATTGAGTTACACACTCGTTCCGTAACTGTCGCCGATGCTGAGAATGCAGACGACGTGATTGAAAGGCAGCTTACAAAATGAATGGTATAGAATTTGAGCGGCTTACAGAAGAAGAAAATTGGCCAGTTGATTGCGTAGATACGTCGTGTGACTTGTACTATACACATATTGCGACATGTCCTGCCGTTCTACGGCTATGGCATCAGGGACGTCGGACTGCTCTGGGTTTATGGGATTGTACAAAGCTTTACCACGGCCTTGGTTGGAGTGACATCTATAGGAGAGCAACTCGTGTTCTTTGATCCAAACGAGCTATATAACTGGACTTGTGAGGCGCTCTCCGGTGAAACGTTCGGCAAATTGTTGGGTGATCTAGGACGACGACGAATCCACGAGTTGACGTGGTGGTACCTTTAACGCCGTTTTTTGTCAGTGGGATTTTTTTGTCTATTATTATATACGTGAGCGCAGTTTGCCTCAAGTTTCTTACAGTTGTGTTGCAAGTATCACATATGTTAATCAAGACAAAATGGCTATACGTATCTGAGACAGTTCCGTTTACACAAGGGGCAGCAATAGTAGCGCCATTATTTCCTCTTATACCCTCTGCTTTCTGTGGTGTAACATTATCGCATCAATTTCTAGTTTAAATCACGCTCCTAGCAGCAAACGCAATCGCTTTCTCAGCCTTTCCGCTCAGCAGTATTAATATTTGACAAAGGTGTCTGTAGTCTATAGGCCCCAGAAGCATAATACCGATGCGCCTTGCGCCAGGGCGATAGCGATCAGCGGGCTGGCGCGGCGGCGGAACTGTTCGCTGACCTGTCGTGAATGCCGAACTGGGTGCGCAGATCCTCAGAGACCTTGCGTGTGCACCACTCGTTTTGTATGCCGAAACGCCGCTTGTCCTCTTCGGGCAGCGGCAGGTCATGCACACGCGCACACGCGAAGTCGATCAAGCCCTGCGCAACGGGCCATAGCCGGGCGGTATTGTCGTCGGCGCTGGTGGCGAGTGTGCGGCCATCGGGGCTGAAGGCGACGGGATGCACGCCAGACTGGCCGCCGCCGCGAAGGGCGGCGATCTGCTCGCCGGTCGCCACGTCCCACAGCCGCGCGATGTTGTCGAAAGTGCTGGTGGCGAGTGTGCGGCCATCGGGGCTGAAGGCGACGGAATGCACGCCAGACGTGGAAACTGGCCGCCGCGCAAGATGGCGATCTCCTTGCCGGTCGCCACGTCCCACAGCCGCGCGGTTTTGTCGTCAGCGCCGGTGGCGAGCGTGCGGCCATCGGGGCTGAAGGCGACGGAATGCACGGAATTCTGGCCGCGTAAGGCGACGATCTCCTTGCCCGGTCGCCACGTCCCACAGCCGCGCGGTCTTGTCCCAGAGCCGGTGGCGAGCGTGCGGCCATCGGGGCTGAAGGCGACGGAATACACAGCAGTCCTCGTGGCCGCGCAAGGTGGCGATCTCCTTGCCGGTCGCCACGTCCCACAGCCGCGCGGTGTTGTCCCCAGAGCCGGTGGCGAGCGTGCGGCCATCGGGGCTGAAGGCGACGGAATTCACGCAACCTCGTGGCCGCGCAGGGTGGCGATCTCCTTGCCGGTCGCCACCTCCCACAGCCGCGCGGTGTTGTCCCAGAGCCGGTGGCGAGCGTGCGGCCATCGGGGCTGAAGGCGACGGAACACACCGCACTCTCGTGGCCGCGCAGGGTGGCGATCTCCTTGCCGGTCGCCACCTCCCACAGCCGCGCCGTCTTGTCCTCAGAGCCGGTGGCGAGCGTGCGGCCATCGGGGCTGAAGGCGACGGACCGCACCGAACCTCGTGGCCGCGCAGGGCGACGATCTCCTTGCCGGTCGCCACGTCCCACAGCCGCGCGGTCTTGTCGTCAGAGCCGGTGGCGAGCGTGCGGCCATCGGGGCTGAAGGCGACGGACAGCCACCGGCACTCTCGTGGCCGCGCAAGGCGACGATCTCCTTGCCGGTCGCCACCTCCCACAGCCGCGCCGTGTTGTCCCCAGAGCCGGTGGCGAGCGTCCGGCCATCGGGGCTGAAGGCGACGGAATCCACCGGACCCTCGTGGCCGCGCAGGGTGGCGATCTCCTTGCCGGTCGCCACCTCCCACAGCCGCGCCGTCTTGTCCCCAGAGCCGGTGGCGAGCATGCGGCCATCGGGGCTGAAGGCGACGGAATCACACGGCATCCTCGTGGCCGCGCAAGGTGGCGATCTCCTTGCCGGTCGCCACCTCCCACAGCCGCGCCGTTTGTCGTCAGAGCCGGTGGCGAGGGTGCGGCCATCGGGGCTGAAGGCGACGGAATGCACAGCATCCTCGTGGCCGCGCAAGGCGGCGATCTCCTTGCCGGTCGCCACCTCCCACAGCCGCGCCGTGTTGTCCGCAGAGCCGGTGGCGAGCGTGCGGCCATCGGGGCTGAAGGCGACGGAAATCACGGCAGAGACCTGTCGTGGCCGCGCAGGGTGGCGATCTGCCTGCCGGTCGCCACCTCCCACAGCCGCGCCGTGTTGTCCGCAGAGCCGGTGGCGAGCGTGCGGCCATCGGGGCTGAAGGCGACGGAATGCACGGGATCCTCGTGGCCGCGCAGGGCGGCGATCTCCTTGCCGGTCGCCACCTCCCACAGCCGCGCCGTATTGTCGCAAGAGCCGGTGGCGAGCGTGCGGCCATCGGGGCTGAAGGCGACGGAATCACACGGACCCTCGTGGCCGCGCAGGGCGACGATCTCCTTGCCGGTCGCCACCTCCCACAGCCGCGCGGTGTTGTCGTGAGCCGGTGGCGAGGGTGCGGCCATCGGGGCTGAAGGCGACGGAATTCACGGCACCCTCGTGGCCGCGCAGGGCGGCGATCTCCTTGCCGGTCGCCACCTCCCACAGCCGCGCCGTCCTGTCCAAGAGCCGGTGGCGAGCGTGCGGCCGTCGGGGCTGAAGGCGACGGAATCACCGATCCTCATGGCCGCGGAAGGCGGCGATCTCCTTTCCGGTCGCCACCTCCCACAGCCGCGCCGTCTTGTCCCCAGAGCCGGTGGCGAGCATGCGGCCATCGGGGCTGAAGGCGACGGAATGCACCGATCCTCGTGGCCGCGCAAGGCGGCGATCTCCTTGCCGGTCGCCACCTCCCACAGCCGCGCCGTCTTGTCCTCAGAGCCGGTGGCGAGCGTGCGGCCATCGGGGCTGAAGGCGACGGAATCACCGAACCTCGTGGCCGCGCAAGGTGGCGATCTCCTTGCCGGTCGCCACCTCCCACAGCCGCGCCGTCTTGTCCTCAGAGCCGGTGGCGAGCGTGCGGCCATCGGGGCTGAAGGCGACGGACGCCACTCGATCCTCGTGGCCGCGCAAGGCGCAGGTGATCTCTCGTGCCCGTCGCCACCTCCCACAGCCGCGCCGTCTTGTCCGCAGAGCCGGTGGCGAGGGTCCGGCCATCGGGGCTGAAGGCGACGGACACTCACAGATCTTCGTGGCGCGATCGGCGCCGTTCGCGCAGGTTCTGCAGAGCATTCCAGACCGCCCCCTCCGCCTGCGCGAGCATAGGCGCGATCCGGCGCGGCAAGTCTCTGGGGACGGCCGCCAGCGCCACGCGCAGGGCCGTCGCCGGCGAACCGCGTTCCGCTTCGAATTTCCAGCGAGCGCTCGCGCTAGCTGCGCCGCGCACTTCGGTTGAGCTGCGCCGCCTCGGCGTTGCGCTGCGCCTCTTCACGCTGCCACCAGGCAACCGCCCGCCGCCGATGGCGACGAGCGCGAGAACGGCCATCGCCGCCGCGACCAGGCGCGCCATGCGCAAGCGCCGCCGCTGGGCCGCTCGCCTCGCCTCCTCTTCCGCCCGCGCCGCCGCCGCCGATGCCTCGATGTAGTCGACCAGCAGCTGCTCCAGATCGGCGCGGCGCGTGGCGAGCAGGTCCTCGCCTTCCGCCAGCGGCCGGCCCGGCGGCAGCAGCCGGTCGGGCGGCCGGCCCTCGTCCTCCCACAGCCGCGCCTGGGCGGCGATCCGCTCGCGCGTCCGCAGGAATTCCCGGTCCTGATCGACCCAGCCGCGCAAGCGCTGCCAGCCGCGGATCAGCGCCTCGTGCGCCACCTCCACCGTCTCGCGGCCGCTCGCCGCGTCCCGCTCGGTCACCACCAGCCGGGCGTCGGCCAGCTTGCGGATGGTGGCCTCGGCCACCGGATCGGCCTCCGGCATCGCCGCCCGCTGGCGCGTGTCCTCGACGCCCTCGCCGGGCCGGACCATGCGGATCAGTAGCCGCTGCGCCGCCTGTCGTTGGCCTCATCAAGCTCGCGCGTAAAGACCTCGTCGGCGCGATGCGCAATGGCGCCGGCAACACGGCCGAGTTGTTCGTACGCGTCATAGTGCAGGAGCGCGCCGCGGCGCTCCTTCCACAACGCCTCCAGCAGGAACTCGAGCAGCGGCAGGCTGCCCGGCTCATCGCCGACATCGTCGAGGATGGTCTCGACCAGCCCCGGCTCGAAGGCGAGGTCTGTTTTCTCCGCCGGCCGGGTGATCGTCTCGGCGAGCTCGTCGCGGGTCATCGGCCCGATGTTGACGACCGCGTCCTGCAGCCGGTCGGAGAGCGCGCGGTCGGCGAGCGCATGGCCCATAGAAGTCGCCGCGCAAGGTAAGCACTACGCGTCACCGCTGCCGACCGCGCCGCCTCCAGCAACTGCGCGACGAACGCCGTGCGGATCGCCTCGTCCGGGCAGAGCGTGTAGAGCTCCTCCCACTGATCGGCGAACAGCAGCAGCCGTTCCGTGCCGGGCTGTTTCGCCAGGATGCGGGATGTCACGTCGCGGAGGCGAACCTCACCCTCGGCCAGATGCCGGGCGAGCTTGCCGACTTCGGCGAGGCGGTCGACCTCGGTGAGGTCCGGCTCCAGCAGCGGCAGCAGCGAGGCCGCGAGGCTCGCCAGCGGCCGATCGGTGGGGACGAAGCTGACCGCCTCCCAGATCCGGCCGCCCTCGCCGCGGCGCAGGCGGGGAATCAGGCCGGCGCGCACCACCGAGGATTTGCCGCTGCCGGAGGCGCCGACGACGGCGACGAAGGATTGGCGCGCGAGTGTCGTCGTCAGCGTCTCGGCGAATGCGGCGCGACCGAAGAAGAACGGCTCGTCCTCCTCGCGGAACGGCCGCAAGCCGCGATAGGGGCAGATTGCGGCGCGGGCGGACTCGATGCGCTGGCCGGCCTCGCGGGCCGGGCGGCTCGCCGCGGATGGCGGCGATCAGAACCTCGAGCGCGCGGCTCTGCCGCTCTCGGCCGAGAAATCGACCCAGGTGTTGAGCTTGAGGAAGCCGAGACCCGGATCGGCTGCGGGCCAGCAGCACCGGGATGACGGGAAAGCCCGGCTCGCGTCCCTGCCGGTCGAGCGCCAGGTCCTTCTCCCGCTGCTGCCAGGGACCGAGGCCTTCGGCGCCGAGGAAGACGGCGACGGCGCGGCAGCGGCCGAGGGCGGCTTCCAACGCCTGCGGCCACGGCTGGCCGGGCGCCAGATACCAGCGATCGAGAAAGACGCGAACGCCCCGGTCGATCAGCGTCCGCGCGATGCGTTCGACCGCCGCATGGTCGCGCCAGTGATAGCTGAAGAAGACGTCGCAGGCGTCTTGCACCGCCCCGTCCTCCAAAGCGGGTGATCGATCAAAGCGCGCGGTAGCCGCGCCGCTCTTTTTGCCGCCGGAGCTTTGTCCAAGCGGCGCCGATGCGGCCCCACTCCCGCACCACAGCCCACTGGCCAAACAGCGTCGGTGTCACGCAGATTGCATAAAACCGGGATATCCTGCGGGCCGGATCGATCTTTTCGAGATAGGCGACGCGCATTTCTCGATTGATCCCTTTCATTCGGGGGGGTCCCGGGAACCCTCGTACATGGTACCAGGCGAACGATACTCCGCCTACAAGCCTTTGAAACGTCGCCGTCAAATGGTTTCTACAAAAGGAGCTTCGCCCAGGCGACCGCTGCGCGCGGCGATCCGTTCGCCGTCGAGTGGATCGATGACCGGGAACCTATGACTAGGAGCGGGTCATCCTTTTGGGAATGAGAGATGGCCAGATACCACGCTGCGCGACGGGGAACAGGGTCGCACCGAACCCGATCAACTGGCCCGCGCCTATCTGACGGTCATCGCCGGCGATCTCGAAGGCGCGCTCGGCGCGCTGCAGGGTGCCCCGCTAGGTGAACAGCGAAATCCGGCGGGCCTGGTGACCACAACCGGCGGCCGGCAGCGGGCGCCGCCGCGGCAGGTGGTCGACCCGTCCGGCAAGTAATCCCGCATCGCCAAGGCGGTCCCGCCGGGCGCGTTCTACTGCATTGGCGGCAAGTCGAGCGGCGCCGTCGCCGGCGAACTCTTTGCGGTTACCTGTCGAGCACTTCTCCGCGCTTGTCGTAATCGGGATTATGGGTGCCAGCAAGCAGTGGTTGTGCGCCGAAACGTCGCCGTGCCGCACGTCATGTTGAAAGGTAGACCTACGTTTATTTGTGTACGCGGAGGACATGGTATAGAAGAAAATAATCCAACTTTTATGCTCATCATTTTTATCAATTGTTTACTTGGATGGAGGAAAAAGATGGTGAGGAGGATAGGTGGTTAGTGGAGTCCTGACAGGTATCTCTTTATAAAAGTAGGAAATCAAAGACCTTTCAGGAGCACATGCTCTGACGTGCCGTCGGCGCCGCTCGCGCGGCGCTTCAGGGGTCAGAGTCCGAAGATAGGGACGAACACACCACCCGACAGCCGATGTCGTAGTTCCGGACGTCCTGGTTGAGCCAGAAGCGGCCGGCTGAGCGCACAATGTCCGGATAGCTGACCAGGACCCGCCGCGCAGCACACGGTAGTCTTGGGAGGACGTCGGAAACTGGGTGTTATCTGGATCATCGAAAGCGTTGCGGCACCATTCCCAAATGGTTCCCGCCATGTCCTCGACACCCGCTGGCGAGGCGCCGGCGGGGTACATGCCAACGGCCGTGGAGCCGCCGAGCCCGCTCTCGAAGGTATTCGCCCGCCAGGGCTCCGCTTGCGGATCCCACTCAGCGCCCCAGGGATAGGTTCTCTTCCAAATCGCCGCCGGTCGCGGCGAGCTGCCACTCGTATTCGGTCGGCAGCCGCACCTCGAAATCCAAGCGCGCGCTGAGCCAGTGGCAATAAGCGGCGGCATCCACCCAATTGACGCTGTCGGCTGGATGGTTGCCGTGGCGTTCCTGGTGCTTCGGCGGTGTCGGCGGGCACTCCACTACAAACCCCGGTGGCAGCCGCCATAGGCCGTCCCGATAGCAGTCCATAAGGAAAGCCTGGAACTGGGGGTGACCGGATAGCGCGCCATCCAGAAAGGCTTGACGGTCCGGGTCAGGCGTTTGGCGACCTCCGATTCGGGTCGTCCGGGTTGGAGTGGATCTCGATCGTCACCTCGCCGCCGTCGATCCGGCACCAGTCGATGTCCGGCAGACCGTCCGCTCGCAAGCCCTACCCCACGGCGGGTGTCGCCGAGCAGGGCGAGCCGCACGCCCGCGCTCGCCCGCGCCTCGTGGCCGAGGGGCAGACGCCAGGCATCGCCGTAGCGGCCGCTGCCCGCCACCCCGTCCTCCGCCGCGCCTAGGGCGGGCAACGCCTCGATCTCCTTCGGGTCGGTTGGCCCGAGAAAGGCATCGACAGTCGCCCGGTCCTCGACGTCGGCGAGGGAGACACCGCTCTCCTCGATCTCGCGCACTGCATCCAGAATCCTTTCCTCCGGCCAGGTTCGGCTCGCCGCCGCGGTTCTCAGCCTGCCACTCAGCCGCCGCATCCTCGATCTGGCCGGCAGCGCGAGCGCCTTGCGATCCTGCGCGTAGCCAGCCGTCCAGCGTGTCCCAGACGCGGAACAGCGCCTCATGGGCGACGCTGAGGATCGGCTCGCCGTTCTCGGCGCCTGACACCAGCAGTCGCTCGGCTCACAAAGCGCTTCAAGACGTCCTCGCAGGAGGCCGGCATCTGCGACCAGCGGGCGATCCGCCGGGTGAACTGGCCTTCCTCGCCCACCTGCGCGAGGCTGTAGAAGGCGCGGCGCAGGTCGCGCATGCGCGGGTCGTCCGCCGGCAGGCCGGCATAGCCGGTCTCCGTCGAGGATCGCGTCGGCGGCATGCTTGATCGCCGCGGAAACGCCGCCGAGCTCGTCATAGGCCTTTGCGTCAGCCGGCCCTGGGATTTGCACCTTTCGTAGAGCTTCTCCAGGGTGAAGGCGAGCAGCGGCAGGGCGTCGTTGTAGCGCGTGTCCTCCACCATCCGCTCGCTGAGCCCGGCATCGAGGTCGAGGCCGAAACGGTCGGCCGGCCCCTCGATCACCTCGCTGAAGTGCGAGCGGAGCATCGGATCGAGGGTGACCCCCTCGTAATGCTCGGCGGCGCCCTCGAACAGCTGGAACGCATTGAGAAATCCGAGCGCATGGTGGCGAGGACGACGACCGGGCTGCCGGGGTCGGCGCTCGCTTCCAGCAACAGCCGAAGGCCGCCCGCGCCTCCGATCCCTCAGGCGTGCCGAACACCTCCTCGAGCTGGTCGAGGACGAGCAGGACGCAGCCCTCGGGCGTCCGTGGGCGACCAGGAGCTCGCTTCGAGCGTGCGCAAATCGCTGGCGAGCGCCAAGGCGACCGCGCACGGACGCCGAGCTCTTGCGGCTGACCGGCATCCTTGAACGCGTGTGCAAGCGAGAGAGCCAGCCCGTCCACTCCCTTGCCGGCCGATGAACGGCGGCAGGATCACCCACCGCGCCGCGCATCGTCTGTCGCTCGCGCGCCTCAGCTGCGGCAATACGCCCGCGCGCACCAGCGACGACTTGCCGCAACCCGAGGCGCCCAGGACCACGATGAAGCCCTTGGCGTTGTTGCGTCGGCGCCGGTTGAGCACGTCAATGACCCCGTCGATCTCGTCGTCCCGTCCGAAGAAGACGGCGGCATCCGTTTCCTGGAAGGTTCCAGCCCGGGATAGGGTCGCATCGGGCAGCGGGAACGTTCTTCATGCCTTCCTTCTCCAGCCCGTGCCACAGCCGCTGGGAGGCCTCCTCCTCCGTCACGCCGGCGAGGCTGATGAACTGCGTGTCTTTCAGGAAATCTGGGATTTTCGGCCTGCCCCCGGCCCTTCACCTGACGATCGTCGATCAGTCGGGCGTCGCAAGCAGGAAAACGGGTTTGCCTCGCTCTCGCGCCATCATGGCCTCGGCGACGCACCAGGGCGAGGCCAGCCAGTTGGCGGTGCAGAGAACGACCACCCCGCGGCTCTGCCGCAAGCGCTGGTACAGCGTCAGCTCCCAGTCGGCGCCGGCATGGATGCCATCGTCCGGGTGCGAGTCCAGGAACAACGACTGGTAGCCATGGCCGATCAGCGCCTCGATCACCGCCTGGGCCCATTCTTCGTCTTTCGAGCTGTAGCTGATAAAGAGCGTGATGAAACCGCTCTTCTCCGAAGGGGTCGATCTCCCCTTCGGTTCCTCGGCCTTTAACAAACCGTATACGTCGATCGTCGCCCGCAGCAGCGGATGCAGGCGGACCTCCTTGCCCAGGTCCTCAAGGAGACCAAGCTCGATAAGAGAATCAAGTGCCCCAACGTTGGAAAATTCCGCTTTGGCGAAGATCGTGCCAGGGGGGTTCGCGTGAACGGCTTCGGCGAATTCACTGAGCCTGAAAATCAACGCGGCCTTCTCTCTACTGGGCGCCCCATATCGGTTCCGCAGCGCGGCCATAATCACCTTTACCTTTTGGAGAACTGGCAATTCTTTGACACTGCCTGACAAGCGCGCGGAAACTATCTGCTCGTTCAGGATCTCCGGCGGCATGACCTTGGCGGCAACCGCGGCGAGACGCAGCAGCAACGGATTGCCCTCGGCGAAACCGATCAGTTTCGAAGAAATATCCTCGGGCGCAGCAACGCGCTGCAGAACTCGGCCGGATGCTTCCGGCGCCAACGGGTCCAGCGCGACCTGGATAGACCGGCTGGGCGGCGATGACGGCGGATGCTCAATCAGCAGCAGAACCGCACAGCCGTCGCCAGCGTGTTCCACTAGGATCGGCAGCATGTCGGACGCGGACCGGTGATCGGCAACCAACAGCACCCGGCGACCGGCAAACAGGATACGGAACTTGTGGGTGTCAACGATATCCTGCTCGTCCAACGGCGCCGCAAGCTTGGCCGCCTCGCAATACTCGCGTAACCATTGCCGGGGACAGCCCGAGCCGTCCTCGCCGAGCCACACGATACCGTCGGTATACCGCTCCCGGATGTGCGGATCGTGAACAAGGGCGCGGGCGAGGGTGAACTTGCCAATACCCTCCAGTCCGAGGAGCGCGATGATCAACGGTCCGGCGGCACTGCCCTTGGTATCGACATCCTCGACATCGTCCCGCTTTGCGCTGTCCCAACGCGACCCCTCATCTACCGTCAATGGCTGAAGCAAGGCGGCGCGCGCTTGCTCGAACTCTGGCTCCCGCCCGATAAAGAGATCGGGCGGTGGCGGGACGTTGATCAAAATCGCCCCTGGTCCGCAGGTTGATATCGGTTCCTCGGTGCCTGCGCCCGGGCCAAGCGATGGTTGTTTACGTTCCCGCGGCAAGTACGCGTCGAGGAGGTCCGCTACCGGGCGCAGCGTGACGTCGCCGATGCGGATCTCGCTGTCGCCGAGCGGCTCCAAGAGTCGCCGCGCTTCATCGGCGTTGCCGGTGCGGAGCGCATCGATGCCCTGGGCGTAAGACAGCAGCGGCTGGTGGCCGGAAAGCGGAATGCTGAGTGCCGCCGCAATCCCGCCAAGGCGAGCGCGCACTGCAGTCTCGCCCTCGGCGAGCGAATCCCGCAGGCTCCCGGCGAGTGCGGCGGCGACCGCGGAAGGATCGATCAGCGCCAGCGCGACCCAGCGCTGAATGGCTGCATATTCGACAAGCAATGGATCCATGCCGGCTGCACCTGCCTGTTCCAGCTGGTCGAGCCAAGCGATCAGGAACCGAGCGACGCGCACGCTCCGCTGCGAGCCGTCGCTGCGATAGACGGCATCAAGGAGGTCCAGCGATTGCCGGCGGACCTCAGGGTCGAGGCGGAAGTAGCCTGCGGCAGTGGCCTCGACCAATGGGGACAACAGGACATCGGCATCGACCGAAAGGTCGTCACCCGCTTCCGGCACGAAGTTGACTTTGAGGAGATTTAGGAGATCGGCCCGGAAGCTCTGCGGCACCGCTGCGTGCAAGAGCAGCCTCAGCGGCAGTTCGCCGTAGGTGCTGGCGTAGTCGCCGAGGGCGTCATAGGCCTCCTGCACGCCCAGAGGACGACCGCCGGGATCGATCGCCAAACTCATGCTGCCCTGGCCCCGCGCAAGATGTCCACGGCGCGGATCAGCGAGGAGCGATCCAAAGGCAGGAATGCGGCTCGGCACCGTCGCACCAGAATGTCGGCGGTGGTCCCCGTCCAGCGATCGCGAGGCATAGGGTTGAGCCAGACGACCACCGGTGGCGCCATCGCTTCTCGCGCTCGCTCAAGGAAGTCCTCGGTTTCGCGGACCCGCCGTTGGCTCAGATAGCCACGCGCGGACCCGCCGTCGCTGATGATGAGCAGACTCGCGCCAAGGAAGTCCGCGAGAACGCCATCAAGAGCGACCGGGCTGGTGAGGTTGGCCGCGGCGAAGAGCGAGCGCCGCGGCAAATTCGCGAAGTGATAAAGGCCGACCGCCTTGAGGCGGCTGAACGGCAGTGAGTGTGCCACCGTCTCTAAAAATGGGCGCCACGGCGCCATGCTCATGCTCACATCGGCCAGGATCAAGAGCCGGGCGCGATTCCGTCGGGGAGCTCGAAATACCGGTCGCACGAGAACGCCTTGGCAACAACGCTCAGCGAGTGTGGCGTTCGGATCAAACTCGGTCTTGGCGCCAGTGCGTGTGAACGCTCGGAACCGCCGCCAAAGTGTGGCCAACGTCCGCGTGCTGACCACCGTCTGCGGCTGCATGACGTAGGTTTCTGGAGCTATCTTATTCCTGAGCACGACCACTGGTACCGGCAAACCGCCGGTTTCGCTCGTCGACCGAAAGTCAACCGGAACCCGCGGCTCGGTCGCTGCCGTCCCGGTACCTCCCGGTGACATCTCGGTCGGCTGTCCAGCACCCGTGCCCGGTTTCAAGGCGGGTTGCTCCGGCTCGCCTGACAACCGTTCGGGGCTCATCCCCAAGGCCCTTTCGCCGTCATCGACCTCCTCGGCAGTTGGCAGCGGTATCGCCGCGAACAAAGCGTCGATGAGGCGCCGTTCGTCGTCCGTGCGCGCCCATAGCGTCCTGGTCAGCCAGCGCAGGCGGTCACGACCCAGCGGCGGTAACCCGAAGTCCGACCACAGTGCCCTGATCGCATCGAGATAGTCGGGCACGCCGAGCGGAACGCGACGCGTGAGGAGCGCCTGGAATACCCCGTAAAGGATGACCTCGGCAGTCGGTGGCGTCACCCCACCTCGCTCTGGCTGCGCTGGACATAGGCTTCGGCCGCTTTCTTCTTCATCGCGTCGAGATCATGCTTTGTCTTGAACAAGAGGTGCCAATAGGGCGGCTGCAGCTTGCTCTCGATCACCTGCGCCGGCGTCTTGCCCTGCCAGTGGAGCACCTTAACCCAGTCAACCAGTTCGCTGGTCGCCGGCGGCTTCTGCAGGCCCTCCGCCTTCTTGCGAATGTCGAGAAAGCGATCGATCGCCGCGTCGATCAGGCCTTTCGAGACTTGCTGGATACTGGCATCGAGGTTCTTCTCGACGATGTTGGCAAGAAGAGCGGGATCGACCGGGAACTTGAGCTCAAGGTAGAGGCAACGGCGCAGAAACGGCTCCGGCAGATGCTTCTCACGGTTACTGGTGATGAGAACGATGGGCCGCGCGTCGCTCCGACTGATTACTCGACAACCGAAGCCGTTCGCTTCGAGCGACCGCTCGCTCTCCTCAACGGGCAGATCGTCGATGTCGAAGGAAAACCGATCGAGCACTTCCAACAGATCATTGGGGAAGTCGATGTCCGCCTTATCGATTTCATCGATCAGCATCACGCAAGGCTTGCCATCGTGGATCGCCTTTCCCAACGGCTGCAGCGTGATGTACGGGTAGACGAAGCGGGCGCGCTGGATGTTAGGGTCCTGGATTTCCTGCAGCCGACGCAGCGCATCGAAACGATAGAGAAGATCCTTGGCCTGGTGTGTACTTTTGACCGTTACGCCGATCGGCTCGCCCAGCCCCAATTCGGCAGCGATGGCGCTCGCAAGCATGGTCTTCCCGCAGCCCGCTTCGCCCTCAACCAGAATTGGCCGCTGCAGGGCAATCGCAAGGTTAACTGTCTCAGCCACCTCGTCAGCGGTGACGTAGAAGTCGCAGGCCTTGCCCGTAAATGGGGGATAGCTCATCCGCCCTCCTCAGGCGAGTTCGCTCCAGAAGTCTTCTGCGTTAAGCCGGTCGAATACTTTCAAAGGATTGCCGTTGCCGATGACCCGCTGGGCGATATCGGCACGCTTCTGCAAGCCGATCTCATAGCGCTCCAACCACTCTTCGACATCGTCGCTGGTGAAAGGCGCCAGCGGCGGCAACGGGATCAATCGGCTGAAATCGAGACCTAACGCTGCAATCGCACCCGACCAAATGGGCTCGGGATAGGGGGGCGAAAGCGTCTCGCGAAGATCGACGACCAGGGTCATTCGGTGTTTCGTTTTGATTGTCATCCATCGCCGCTGAAGTGCTGCAAATAACGGCGCCCAGAACGCGCGGTGCAGTACCTCAAGACCGCCAGGCAAGCGATCGAGGTTCTTGAGCATGAGAACGACAGGCTCTTGCTTGGAACGTTCGAGCACTGCTTCTGCCAATACCCCGATATCTTGAGTGGGCTCTCGCTGGCCAGGAGAAAGCGAGCATATCGCTGTCAGGATCAGACCGTTCACATCCATGCGGTCATGCGGCGGCGTAATCCGAATGACACCGCTGTCCGTCTCCCAGTCGGCCCACGTTTCCAACCAAGCGAGGAAGTCTGTGTGGCCCATGTCCTCATCGCCATGGACAACGACGGCCATCGCCGGAGAGTTGGAGTCGACGAGTGCCTTCAGCGCACGCTTAAGGGCTTTTCGCTGATCGTCCCGATCGATCGCACCTCTTTCGTCTGGCGGGATGTCGGACGAGGCTTGGAACCGGCCCCGCTTTGCGTTTCGCAGGTGATTGCGGTTCCAGTTTGAGACGCAGGCGATCGCTCGCTCCCGCAACTCCGGCAGTGTCGCAAACCCGCGGATAAAACGCTCGCTGTTGCGTAGTTGATCGCAAAAAGCGTTCTGACGTCTCTTGCTGTCGAGGCGCTTTTCCATCGAGTGAGCCGTGTTCGCCGGATCTTCAGGATAATCTTCGGCCAGCGTCTCATCGGCAAAATCTTCCAGTTCCTTGGCCGCATCGCTGCCGAGATCGGGAAGAAAGATGAATATTGGAGGGTTCGGGATTACCGACCAGTGATCAAATGCTTCCTGGCATTCGAGCTCGGTAATCGATTGGATATGAGTTGAAGGAACCCACCCGTAGCGGAAACCGAAAAGGCCCATGTAGCCGTCGCTTTCGCAGAGGCGGTTCAGACAAAGGTCGATGGCGGGCGACGCCCCGACATTCCATTCCTCCTGCAGGAAGACGGCAATTTCGATCTGCCGTACCGCTTCTCGAACTTCCGTGCGATAATGACGGGCATCCTTGACGGTAGCGCTCAGGAACACCTCTCGGATCTCGCCATCAACGCGATCCGCTGTTCGCGGTGAATATCCAGACCATGGTGGCAACGCCTCTCCCCCTCGCGCCACGGTTTATAGCAGGTTTTGAAGCTTTGAATTGACTTCAGCAGTTAACCAAGCTTGTGAATATCGAGGCGGGCGAGCCGTGCGCATGAGCCGTGCTCCTCTCCCCTGCGGACAATCGTTCGAACCGCACTAGCTCGCAACGGCCTGACCGAAGAGAGACGCATCGATACCTTGCGCCATAATTTGCCTTTACAAGTCTGCGGACGGGACCGGCATAGCACGGGACGGGCGCGCCTGCCAGCGTACGCCGGCTTTGCATAACGCCGCTACTGCGGCTCCCAGCGGTTGCCATCGGTCGGTCAGCCGACACCGGTGGCGGGACCGGTCGCGGGGTTGCGACGACCGGCGAGATGGGCGGGATCGATCGCCCGTTCGCGCCCCCGGAGCACCGGATGGCGGGCCACCTCGCCGCCGGCATGGCAGATGCGAACCAACCCGTCCGCCTGCTCGATTGTGACCTCGGCGCCGATCAGCCGCTTGCCAAACGAGCAGGCAAGCGGCTTGTTAGGAGCGAAAACGGCAGCCACGATCACGGCTGAAAGGCCCCATCCCTGGCTTTCCGGCAAGCGCCAGTGAATCAATTTCAGTTCCGGGGAAGCGCGGGGGAGAAGAATTTACAGCCCTTCCTACCCTCGATTGTCCCTACGCGCACGGAAAGCCTCAAGGCCGCCGCTTACAGCGGCCCCCTACGGGGCTTCGGGCCTTGACCCTTCCCGTCCGCTCCGGGTGGCAGATCACAGGCGAACGAAGAACGGCTTTTCCGGCTTCGAACAAAGAACGAGGGCTCGGGAAGGGGCGGCGGTTTGTGGGCGTGTTCCTTCTTGCTTGAGTTATATATGAATATAGGCGTATAAAGATATAATATTATAATATTATACATATATAAGAATATATGAACATACCTATTGACGATTGTAGGGAATATTTCTATAAAAATAGACGGTTATTGGAATATAGGAATATAGGAATTGAGGATGCTAACCATAGCCGTCGTTGGGCAGAAGGGCGGGAACGGCAAAACCACACTGGCCCTTTCGCTCGCCGTGATCGCCGCGCAGCAAGGCCACAAGGCGTTGGTGATCGACCTCGACCACCAGACCACCGCGACCAATTGGGGCGACCGGCGGAAGGCAGAGAACCCCGCCGTCATGTCCTGTATGCCCGCCCGGCTCAAACACGTCCTGCCAGCGGTGCCGGAGCAGGGTTTTGACTTTGTAGTAATCGACACGCCCGGCAAAGCGTCGGAAGCCAGCATCGAAGCGGCTAGCCTTGCCGACATCGCCCTAGCGCCAACCCGCCCGCAGATGTTCGACATCGAGACGGCCCCGAACCTTCGCCGGATTTTGCAGGAGGCGAGGAACCCCCCGGCCTTGGTGGTGGTAAACGCAGCCCCGATACAGGGAACCCGCCACACTGACGCCGCCGAGATGGCCGCCGCCGAAGGGTTTGAGGTTGCGCCCGTGGTGCTGTTTCAGCGCAACGCCTACGGCGACAGCATGAATATCGGCCAGACACCGACCGAGTTTGACCCCAGAGGCAAGGCGGCGCTTGAGCTTATAGAGCTATACGATTATATTACTAAATTCCTCAAGGAATATAAGGATAGAAATGGCGAACACACTGAAACAGGGCGTCGAACGGCTTAAAGAGAAGGCCGGAACTGTCGCAGCACCGGAGCCGGAAGCAGCGCCGCCCCGGAAAAAGGGAGCCGCGAAAAATACCGTCATGATCGGCGGGCACTTCCCGCGCGCCGTTCGCCGTTCTCTGGCGCAGCTACAGGCCGACCCAAGGAACGATGGGAAGAAGCTCAACGACCTGTTGGCCGAAGCCCTCAACGACCTCTTTGCGAAGTACAATCTGCCGCAGACCGCTATGATTGGCCGCGAGTAGGGACGGGGCTGGCGCATGCGTTTCGGCGCGGAGTGCCGCCAGTGCTGATGCGCCTCCTGGCGCCGCGGAGGGGCACCTGACGGCTTGTCACACCGGCTAACCGCTCCACCACCTGCCGCACTTCGCTGTCCGGCGATACCGGTGGTGAGTTGTCGAAAATCGTCCGGTGGCCGGCCGGTGAGAAAGCCGCCGCGGGCGCCGCAGCGGAGCGCATCCGCACGCGGCTGCGGGAAGAGGAGAAGCGCGAGAAGCCGGTCGAAATCCGATTCAGCCTGCCCGATCCATGGTCGCGGCAGATGTTCATCGCGCTGTGCCGGCGGTATGGCCTGCGGCCGTATCGCCAATCCCCGGCATGCGCCGGCAAAGCGTAATGGTTCGGGTACCGCAGGGTTTCCTCGACAAGGTACTCTGGCCAGAGTTCCAGGAGATCAACGCCGCGCTCGCCGAGTATCTGGCCCAGGTGACCGACAGGGTCATTCGCGAAGTTGTCTATAAGGACACCGGGGACGCCGAAGAGGTGGCGAAGCCAGAGAAGCTCGGGCGATAGCACCGAGTGCCTCGAGGCGAGGCGGCGCGCCCTTGGCCTGCTGATCTCATGCGGCTAGGATCTCGCGATGAGCCGCTGGCTGATCATTTTCGGTGTGGTGTTGATCCCGCCGGTTTGCTCTGGCCCCTGCTGCACAAGACGGCCTTGGCCGGTTGCCCGGGGAGATTGTCATCGAGCGCGAAAACTTTCGTTTTTACTTCCCGATCGTCACCTCCCTGATCATTAGCGTCATCCTCGCGCTCGTCCTATGGCTGTTGAACCGCTGAGCCGAGATGCAGAGCTTGGATTTAGCTTGCAAGTGCAACGTTTGATCTGAAGGCCGCGATTTCTTCGGCCATGGTTTCGGCTGGGGTTTTCCACCCCAGTGTCTTGCGCGGCCGTCCGTTCATGAGCCGTGCCACGTCGTTGAGCCAGGTCTGACTGGCATCGCTCAGGTCCGTGCTCTTGGGCATGAACTGGCGCAAGAGGCCGTTGGTGTTCTCGTTCGAGCCGCGCTGCCAAGGGGCGTGCGGGTCGGCGAACCAGATGTCGATCTTGAGGCGGCGGGCCAGCTCCGGGTGACAGGCCAACTCGCTGCCGCGGTCATAGGTCATGCTCTTACGCAGAGCCGCAGGAAGCCGCTTCATCTGCCTGGTGAACCCTTCCAGGGCCGCCTCTGCGGTGTTGCCGTCCATTTTGCACAGAACGACGAAGCGTGTCTTGCGCTCCACCAGCGTGCCCACCGACGAGCGGTTGAAAGCCCCTTTGAGGAGATCGCCCTCCCAGTGTCCGGGCACGAGGCGCGCCCCGATCTCCTCCGGGCGGTGGATAATTCGCAAGGTTTCCGGGACCATGGAGCTGCCCGCGAGCGTTGTGCGCCTGCGTCCCCGCGAGGGCTTGGCCTGCCGCAACGCTTCGATCATGGCCGCCTTCAGGCCGCCCCTGGGATGCGTGTAGATCGCGGCGTAGATCGTTTCGTGGCTGACGCGGCTTCCGGGATCATCCGGTTCCATGGCCTTCAGCCTGCCCGCGATCTGCTCCGGCGACCAGCGGAAATGAACAAGCCGGTCACGGACCCAGTCGTGGAGCCCGCTACCCTCGATCAGCTTGCGAGGCCGCTTGCACCGACCCCGCCGGACCTCGTAAACCGCACGAGCGACCTGCGGGCTGTAGCAGCCGTCCTCACCCTCGCCACGCCCCAGTTCCCGGCTGATCGTGCTCGCAGCCCGGCCCAGAAGCCCCCCGATTGCCCGAAGGCTCGCGCCCCGTCTGCGCTCGGCAAAGATCATGCCGCGTTCTTCATGGCTCAGGTGCCCGTATCGTCTTCCCATCGCAACAACCCCTCCCGGTCTGGGCAAAGGTGTTGCACTTGCTGTCTGAGTCTAAGCTGTCCCGCTAAGCCTTCTCTCGAAGTCGGGGTCGAATGCTATGCCGGCCATTGCGGCGAAAAGACACCGCGGCGGTTTTCGTTTGATTGCCGAACCACCGAGGTGGCCGAGGTGCTCGACGTATGGCTGGCGCCGGATCATCGTTACTTCAAGGTTCGCGGCGACAATGGCGCCTGCTACACCCTGCGAAACGACGTGCTGACCGGCCGATGGGAACTCACCAGTTTGATCGGACCCGCGCCATCGGGAGGTGAGATTGGAACTGCAGAAACTCGGCAAATTGGAGCACGCCACGAAGGTCGTCGCACTGTGCCTGCCGCCGGTAGTGATGTCGCTGATTGGGCTCGCGGTACTGTCGCGGAAGAAGGGTTGTGCGGTGGTTGTCGCCGGCAAGCAGTCTCACCCGGCTAGGCCAATCACGCAACGAACTGGCGCCGGATGAAGCTTCGGCCTGCGGGCTCGACCCTGCCTTTCCAGCCGGGCAGGCCGGTCGGGACGTCTATTACGGCGCCTGCAGTTGGACCGACCAGACGCTGATCGAGAGCGGCACGTTCTATCCGGACACTGCGAAGACAGCTACCGATCGGCTGGCCCCACTATGCCAGCCAGTTCCCTATCGTCGAAGTGGACGCGACCTACTATGCGCTGCCGTCGGAGCGCAACGCGCATCTGTGGGTTGAGCGAACCCCGCCCGGCTTCGTCTTCAACATCAAAGCTTTCGGCCTGTTCACGCATCACCCTGTGGTCGTCGAGCGCCTTCCGGCTGCCATAAAGGAGCTGTTGCCGGCCCACCGTCGGGAGAAGAGCCGCGTCTACTTGCGTGACATCCCTGAGGAGGCGGAGAAGCTGATTTGGGAAATGCAGGCGCAAGCGCTGGCACCGCTGGTCGCGGCGGGCAAGCTCGGCTGCGTCCTGTTTCAGTTCCCGCATTGGTTCACCGCCAGGCGCGCTCACATCCGTTACCTCGAGCAGCTTCGCGATCGCAGCGACTGGCCGCTGGCAGTGGAGTTCCGGGGCGGGGACTGGATGACCGACAACTACCGGGCCGAGACCCTCTCGCTGCTGGAGAGACTGGGGCTCGCTTACGTCGTGGTCGACGAACCGCAGGGGTTGCGTTCGTCGACACCGCCGGTGGTAGCCTCGACCAGCCCGCTCGCGGTCGTCCGCTTCCACGGCCACAATGCCGAGACATACGAGAAGCCGAACATCAGCGCCGCGGAGCGCTTCCGCTACCTCTACACGGAGGAGGAATTGAAGGGCTGGAGTCGCGCCCATCCGCCGCCTCGCCGAGCAGGCCGACCGGGTGCACGTGCTGATGAACAACTGCTACGGCGACTATGGCGTGCGGAACGCGAGGCAGCTCGCAGAGCTGCTGGCGGCAGCGTGACCAGCAGCGTTTATCGCGAAACTTCCAGCCTCTTGGATGCGGTCGAGCACGTCTTTGTCTTCCGGCTCGGCATCAACGCCGGCGGCTTGAGCACCGCATTCCAGCTGGAGCGGGCTAATCGTCAGATCAAACCGTTCCGAGAAGATGGTGGTCTCGACGACGGCTTCTCTGGAAACCACACACCAGAAGGAAGTGCCAGCCCTCGCGTGGGCTTCTATCGAGCAGCACAGCGTATGTCGGAGTGTGTCGGAGTGCCGCCGCAATATATTGATCGGCGAGCGTGGTTCCGTATATTGTAGGAACGCAACGAACGGATGCGAGCCTGGACGAAGGGGGCGTTCAGGCATAACTGCTTCGGTGGTAACCTTGCCATTCAGCTATCGGCAATTTCTGCTCCAGGTGCCGGCGCGAACGATCCACGAGTATCTCGTCGGTCATGGCACCGACGTCGATGGAGCTGTGGACTGGCAGGCTGACGAAGCGCTGATAGCCCGCCAATTGGCGGAAGCGATCGATCCTCTCGACAACGATGCGGGAGCTGAGATCATCGCCGACTGCGAGCGGGTCCACTTTATGTCTGACGAGCGCGGCTATGCGGCGCTCCTGAACGCTTCGCCCGACCGGGAAACCCTCGCAGAACACCTGGCCAACCTGGAGAACGGTCAGGAGCGGGCGCTGCGGGTGTTGACCGACAACGATGAGCTTTTTCGCGCGGCCGAAGAGATTAGGTACTTCGATTACTATATCGAGCGCTCCCAAGGACGGCGGTTCCAGGTCCAAAAAGGTGTTGCGCTCGACCGGGCGGACGACGCCCTTCAGCGCTTCGGCGGCGCCATGAGCTCCTGGTTTCGGAAACGGGACGGTTCAGGACAGGCGTTCGTCGCCGAGGTGATCGATCGATACAGCAATGGCAGCGTTCAGGTCACGCTCTACGTCGAGGATCTGCCAAGCAACCGGCCTGAATTCGAAAAGCGCCAGTTCAGGCGCGGCCTTCCACGCCGGCGAGAGAGGCTGCGGTCGTTTATGTCCCGGCGCCGGGTGCATGGAGACTGTCGCCAAGGGCGGCAAGCCCGTGCATGAGGCGCTGCGCGACATCTTTGCCGAGCAGCTGCTGGGCATCGCACATGGCGGCGAAGTCATTCCCGCGCAGGGCCTTCTCGTAGAGAAGGTGCTGCCTGTCAACCGAGCGGACGGCGTGCTCAAGGCGTGTGTGCGCCGGCTGAAGCTGGAAGCGCAGAGGAAGGGACAGGGCGCCATCCTGATCGACACTCCATTCTGGGAAGACGCACCGTCAACGCATGCTTTCGCCAAGACCTGGCTCGGCAGCTCAAACCCGATCAACGGCGGCTTCAATGTGGTGCATGTCACGATCAGCCTGCATTTCGAGGTGCCGCCCGGTAGGCGCGCGAAAACGCTGCACATCGAGCTGACCAACGCTCGCGAGCTCGCCGTGTTCGTGGCGGGGCTGATGGTCGGCCGGACTCCCGAGTACGTGGGCAAGAAGATCGAGGCCAAGGAAGTGAAAATGACGATGCTCGCCATTCTCTGTCTGCCGCTCTCGATCCTCGGCTTCACCGCCATCGCCTCGGCGGTCCCGGCGGGCCTCGCCGGCATTCTGAACCCCGGTCCGCACGGATTCAGCGAAATGCTCTATGCCTACACATCGGGCACGGGCAACAACGGCAGCGCCTTCGCGGGGCTTGTCGCCAACTCGGTCTTCTACAATCTGACTCTGGGCTTCGCCATGCTGATCGGCCGCTTCGCGATGATCGTACCGATGCTGGCGGTCGCCGGCTCCCTCGCCGCGAAGAAGACCTCGCCGCCGCCGGCCGGCACCTTCCCGACGCACGGCGGCCTGTTCGTGGGCCTCCTCGTCGGCGTCATCCTGATCGTGGGCGGGCCTCACCTTTTTTCCCGCGCTCTCGCTGGGGCCGATCGCCGAGCATCTGGCGATGCAGGCCGGCACGCTGTTCTGAGGAAACGCGGCAATGAAAAATCGCGCGCGGGTCCTCGCCCTCACCGACCCCGGGATCGTCGTTCCGGCGATCGGCGAGTCCCTTCCGCAAGCTCGATCCGCGGACGCTCATTCGCAACCCGGTGATGTTCGTGGTCGAGGTCGTCGCCCTGGTCTCGACCATCCTGTTCGTCCGCGATCTGGCCCAAGGCGTCGGCGACCCGCTTTTTTCCGGGCAGATCGTGCTGTGGCTGTGGTTCACCGTGTTGTTCGCGAACTTCGCGGAAGCGGTCGCCGAGGGCCGCGGCAAGGCGCAAGCGGCCAACCTGCGCAAGACCCGGACGGAGACCATCGCCAAACGTCTGCGCAACACCGAGGCGGACCAATATGACCGGGTGCCGGCGCCGGAGCTGCGCGTGAACGATGTCGTGCTCGTCGAGGCGAACGAGCTCATTCCCGGCGACGGCGAGGTCATCGAGGGGGTCGCGACCGTCGACAAGTCGGCGATCACCGGCGAATCCGCTCCGGTCATCCGCGAGAGCGGCGGTGACCGGTCGGCGGTCACCGGCGGCACCAAGGTGTTGTCTGACCAGATCAGGGTGCGCATCACCGCCGCCGCCGGATCGACCTTCCTCGACCGGATGATCGCGCTGGTCGAGGGCGCCGAGCGGCAGAAGACGCCGAACGAGATCGCGCTCAACATCCTGCTCGCCGGTATGACCATCATCTTCGTGCTGGCGGTGGCGACCATCCCCAGCTTCGTGGCCTACGCCGGCGGGTCGGTTTCGGTGGTCGTGCTGATCGCGCTCTTCGTGACTTTGATTCCGACGACCATCGGCGCGCTCTTGTCGGCGATCGGCATCGCCGGCATGGACCGGCTGGTGCGCTTCAACGTGCTGGCGATGTCGGGCCGCGCCGTCGAAGCCGCCGGCGACGTCGATACCCTGCTCCTGGACAAAACCGGCACGATCACGCTCGGCAACCGTCAGGCAACCGAGCTCGTGCCGCTGCCGGGCGTCTCCGAACGCGAGCTGGCGAATGCCGCCCAGCTCGCGAGCCTCAGCGACGAAACGCCGGAGGGTCGTTCGATCGTCGTGCTCGTGAAGGAAAAGTACGGCCTGCGCGGCCGCGACATGGCGCCGATGCACGCCCACATCGTTCCATTCTCGGCGCAAACCCGGATGAGCGGCATCGAGGTCGACGGCAGCTCGATCCGCAAGGGCGCGGTGGACGCGGTGCTGGAGCATGTGTCCCGGTTCGACGGCGGCGTCATGGTGCGGAGCCGCGAGCTGAAGGAAATCGCCGCACCAACGACGCGCCGGCGCTGGCCCAGGCCGACGTCGGCGTCGCCATGCAGACCGGCACGCCGGCGGCGCGCGAGGCGGGCAACATGGTCGATCTCGACAGCGATCCGACCAAGCTCATCGAGATCGTCGCCATCGGCAAACAGCTGCTGATGACGCGCGGCGCGCTGACGACGTTCTCCATCGCCAACGACGTCGCCAAGTACTTCGCCGTCATCCCGGCGATGTTCCTCGCCTTCTATCCGCAACTGGGCGCGCTGAACATCATGCATCTGGCGACGCCGCAGAGCGCCATCCTCGCGGCGGTGATTTTCAACGCACTGGTCATCATCGCGCTGATCCCGCTGGCGCTGCGGGGCGTCCGCTACCGGCCCTCCAGCGCGGTGGCCCTGTTGCGGCGCAACCTGCTCGTCTACGGCCTCGGCGGGATCGTCGTGCCGTTCGTCGGCATCAAGCTGATCGACCTGATCGTCTCCGCAGTCGGTCTCGCCTGAGAAAAAGGCAAGCAAATATGCTTCGGCAAATCCCGTCCCGCTCTCGTCCTGCTCATCGGCTTTTCGCTGCTGACCGGGCTCGTCTACCCGCTGGCGATCACCGGCATCGCCCGGCTCGTCTTCCCGAAACAGGCGAACGGCAGCCTGATCGAGCGCAACAGCGCGATCGTCGGCTCCGAGCTGATCGGGCAGCCGTTCACCGCAGACCGCTACTTCCACCCGCGTCCGTCGGCTGCCGGCAGCACGGGCTACGATGCCAGCGCATTGAGCGGCTCCAACCTCGGTCCGACCAACAAGGCGCTGGTCGATCGCGTGGCGGCCGACGTCGAGCGGCTCCGCGCCGAGGCGGCGGACGATCGATCCCCGTCGACCTCGTCACCACATCCGGCAGCGGCCTCGATCCGCACATCTCGCCCGCCGCGGCGGAGTACCAGACTGCCCGCGTGGCCCGCGCTCGCGGCCTCCCCGAGCAGCTTGTCCGCGATCTCGTCACGGCCGCGATCGAACCGGCGACCCTCGGCATCCTCGGCGAACCCCGCGTCAATGTCCTGCGATTGAATCTCGCCCTGGATTCCTTGCCGACCCACTGACGCTCACGCCGGCGGACGGCGAGCACAGGCCGTCGGCGGAAGCGCTTTCCGAGGCCGCGCGCGAGATGCGGGGTCTCCTTCCCCGCGGGAACCCCGCAGCAAACCCCCGTATACGCGATCGTGGACCGCGAGGACGAGAACTCTCGATCGGATCAAACCTCGCCGGTCGGTATCCCCGGCCCGAGATCGGTCGGCAGCGGCAGGCGTATGATGACGCAGGTGCCGACGCCGTGCAGGCCGGCATCGATGTGGATGGTGCCCCCATGCGCCTCGATGATGCCACGGCAGATGGCGAGACCGAGTCCGGTGCCGGCTCCCTTGGCGTCGCTCGACCGCGTGCGGTAGAATATGTCGAAAATCTTCTCGCGATCTTCCTGTGGAATACCCGAACCCTGATCGCAGACCTCGGCGGCGACGCCGTTGGGCATTCTTCGCGCCCATACCGTGACCGTCGAGCCGGGGGGAGCGTACGTGCATGCGTTGTCGAGAAGATTGAAGAACATCTGCTCCATGAGCACGGGGTCGACGCAGAGCAACGGCATCTGCGCGTCGATATCGACGCGGATGGTATGCTGGCGCGTTAGCCGACGCGCGCGTTCGACCGCCGCCGCGACGATGTCCCGCAAGTCGGCCCAGTCGATGCGCGGCTTCAGGCCTCCCGCGCTGAGTTCGGGTCATGTCCAGGAGATTCTGGACGAAACGGTCGAGACGCTCGGCCTCGTCCTGAATGGTCCGGACCAAGCCGCGACGACCGTCGGCATCCAGCTTCTGCTCGTCGTCGGCCAGGCTGGACGCGGCACCGAGGATCGATACCAGCGGCGTCCGCAGATCGTGCGACAGCGAGGAGAGCAACGTCGAGCGGAGCTGCTCGCGCTCGGCGGCCACGCGTGCCGCTTCGATGTCGGCGACCAGCGTCGTGCGCTCGATCGCGGCCGCCGCCTGCTCCGCCAGCGTATCCAAGAGCCGGGCCTGCTCCGACGACGGCAGGTCGGCCTGTTCCGGCATCCGCACGCCGAGTACGCCCACCGGCCCGCGGGCGGTGCTCATCGGCAGGAACAGCCAGTGGGCGACGGGCAGAGTCGCCGAGCCGAGCCCCGCCGGTTGGCCGCGCGACCACGCCCACTCGGCGGCCGCCGCCGATTTCTCGTCGAGGGTGTCTTCCGGCGGATAGCCGGCGGCGATCTCGAGCCCGCGGCTGCCCGGCATCAGCACCAGCGACTTGCCGTTGATCGTCGACGCCACGTGGTGCACCACCGCCCAGAGAACGTCGTCCAAGGTCGCCGCCGCCGCGCTCTTGCTGCTGAAATCGTAGAGGTTGGCGGTGCGGCGGGCGCTCTGCCGCAACGCCTCGACCTGCGCGCGCGACCGGCTCGCCAGATTGCTGACGATCACCGCCGCGATCAGGAAGAAGACGATCGTCAGGACGTGACGCGTGTCGGCGATCCTGAATGTCCAGCGGGGATCGACGAAAAAGAAGTTCAAGGCGACGAAGCTCGCGAACGAGGCCAATATGGCGGCCCGCAGGCCGGACTGGATCGCGACGACGAGCACGACCAGCAGATAGGCGACCGCTATGTTGGCGACCGGCAGCCACAGGGCGATGAGCAGGCCCAGCTCCCGTGGCGACGGCGGTGGCGCACAGGGCGAACAGATAGTTCAGCCAATCGCTGCGCACGGAGGGCTCGCGCGGCTTCGGCCTGGGTTGCGGCTTCTTCTCCCCATCCTCGCCGCCGACTACCAACACGTTGAATTCGGAGGCCCTCTCGACCAAGCGGTCGGTCACCGACGGACCGAGCCGCCACAACCAGGAACGCCGTCTCGCCCGCCCGACGACGATGTGGGTGGCGTTGCGCTCGCGCGCATAGGCCAGAACGGTCGCAACCACGTCTTCGCCCTGCAGGATCGCGGTTTCACCGCCGAGCTGCGACGCCAGCCGGAGCGCCCTCGAAACCCGGTCCTTCTCCTCCTCGGTCAGCGCGTAGCTGCGAGAGCTCTCCGTGGTGATCGCCACCCAAGCCGTGCCGCGCCGTTCCGCGGAGCGCGCGGCCACGCGCACCACCCGCTCGGAGTCGACGCTTTCGTCGACGCAGACGACCATCCGTTGGCGCGCCGGCCATGGCCCCGGGATGGCGTGCGCGTGCATGTAGTCGACCATCTGCCGATCGACCCGCTCGGCGGCGTGGCGCAGCGCCATCTCGCGCAATGCGGTCAGATTGCCGGACGAGAAGAAATTGTGGATGGCGCGGCGCGCCTGCTCCGGGACGTAGACCTTGCCCTCGCGCAAGCGCTTGATCAGGTCGTCGGGCGGCAGATCGATCAGCTCGATCTCGTTTGCCGTGGACAGCACGCTGTCCGGCAGGGTCTCGCGAACCTTGATGCCGGAGATCCGTTCGACGACGTCGTTCAGGCTTTCCACATGCTGGATGTTGAGCGTGGTGTAGACGTCGATGCCGGCGGCCAACAATTCCTCGACGTCCTGCCAGCGTTTGACGTGGCGCGCGCCGGGCACGTTGGTGTGCGCCAGTTCGTCGACCAGGGCCAGCAGGGGACGACGCTTCAGAAGCCCGTCCAGGTCCATCTCGCGGAAGCTGTGGCCCCGGTATTCCATCGCCAGTGGCGGCAGAACCTCGAGCCCGTCGAGAAGCAGCTGCGTCTCTCGCCGCCCGTGCGTTTCGACGACTCCGGCGACGACGTCCACTCCTTCGCGCTTTCGCTCGTGCGCCGCCTCCAGCATCGCGTAGGTCTTACCGACGCCGGGAGCGGCGCCGAGGAACACCTTGAGCCGGCCCCGCTCCTCCCGCTGGGCTTCGGCGAGAAGGGCGTCGGGCGATGGCCGGCTGTCGCGGTCGTCGTTCATGCGAACGACTTCACTGCATTCACCACCGCTCGTCCAGCGCAAGATGGAGATGACCCACGCTCATCGCCGGCGAGCTCGAAAGGCGGCTTTCGGTCCGGCCCGCGGCGAGCGCGCGGGTAGTCCAGCGGGACCGATCGGATCGCGCACGGGTGACCTGCGCGGGCGGCCGATGTTCTGCCCCGACCAGGTCGGCACTGGCGCCCAGATGGCCGGCGGCCATGCCGAGTACATGCTGGCCTTCGCCGACGCCACGATGCTCCTGCCGGAGGGCATTTCCTACGAGCAAGCGGCGCCGATCCCTTGAGCCGGCTACACCGTCTGGTCCGGTTTGCGCTGGGTCGATCCCAAGCCCGGCGAGCGCGTCGCCGTCATCGGCATCGGTGGGCTCGGCCATTTGGCGGTTAAGTACGCCAGGCCGCAGGCTTCGAGCGATCGCGGTATCCCACTAGCCGGACAAGGACCGGCTCATTCGCGAGCTCGACGCCGATGCGATCGTCCGCGACGGCGAGAGCCTCGGTAAGGTGGGCGGCGCGGACATCGTGTTGGGGACGAGCAATTCCGCCGACGCCATGGCCGATGCCGTCAAGGGCCTGCGCCCGGACGGGCGGTTGGTCGTCATGGGTTTCGAGGCGATGCCGCTGCCTCTGTCGATCGGCGACCTGATCATGCGCCGCATCCGGGTGCTGGGCAGCCAACAAAACGGTCGCGAGTATCTGTACGAAGCCTTGAAGTTCGTCGCCGAGGGCAAAGTCAAGGTGCTGGCCGAGGTCTACCCGCTCACCGAGATCGCGCGGGCTTACGATCGGGTCGAGGCGGGGCAAGCCCGCTTCCGGGCGGTGGTAACCGTCTGACGACCCTTCGGCGCCGACTCGCGCCTCGCCGAGATTGGCGGGTCGGCTGAGCGCGCATCCCGGCTGCCTGGAATCGGCGTGACGGGGTGCGCGCGGCGACGGGACGCGGCAAGGCCGGAAACCTGCCGTTAACCATGTACTGGTCAAATGGCGGTATGAGCAAGCCCGACCTTTTTCAGCACGACGAGGCGCTGGTCGCCGTCCTCGCCAGTCTCGAACGCTTCCGGCGAGCGCTGTTGCCGTTGGCGCTCACCTCGACGATCACCCTCGCCGGAGTGGCGTTGTCGGCGCTCACCTGAGCGCCCCGACGACGCGAGCCGATGACCGGCATCAGCGATGGCGATGGAAGCTCAAGCACTCGCGCGCTTCGGGCGGGTCTTCGAGGGCTCGCCGACTTGGCTTTCGCTCGGTGGCGGAGGCTGATCGAGGACCTCGGCAAGCTGAACATGGGTCCGAAGGCCCAGATAGCTCTGGTCATCGGCGTGGCGCTGGCTTTCTGTCTGTTGATCCAATGTGTGACGTTCGCGCTCGACCGGTGTTTCGTCGCAAAGAGAACGATAGAATTCCAGGAGAGCCAGCTCGCGGCGGTCAACCAGGTCGCGCAGCGGGTGCGCTGGCAGTTTCAAAAGCTCAACGACGCACTCCACAGCCTGTCGCAAATTCCCGCGTCAGTTCGTACAAACAACACCTGATTCGTGCTTACCAAATGAATTCAGAAATGGCGGAGGGAATATTTTGACTGGACAGAAACGGCACCTTGCTGCTGGCTACCCCGAAGACGCGCAGACGCCGTCTTTTCCGACGAGTTGCGGCCCATACTCGAGCATGCCAACCTGACAGGGGAGACCGTTTACCAGGTCATTCATCGTAAGGCTTATCCCTCTGGCTCCGGCACTGCCCGCATTTGGTGACGAACGGGCCATTGGAGCCCGTCTTCAGCCCGCCACCGACAAGATGCTGATCGCGCCGGAAGCAACGGCATAAGCCTTTCCTGATTACGCCTCTTTCTCAGCTCGCCGGCATATGGCACAAATCATGAACACGTGAGGAAGCAGGCGGGGTTGAGGCATGGCGCGCAATCGCGTTCAGTTTCAGAAAGGGCTCAGCGAGACGCGCTTCGATGAACTTTACGGAAGCGCGGATCGGTGGCGGGAGGCTGTGTTTCGCTGGCGCTGGCCGCGCGGCTTTGTCTGCCCCGGCTGCGGCAGGCAGAAGCACCCGCAACCTCTACCAGTGCACGTCCTGCCGACGGCAGACCTCGCTGATCGCCGGCACGATTTTCGCCTCGACCAAGGTGCCGCTGCGCACTTGGTTCCGCGCCATGTACCCACCTGACGCAGAGCAAGGGCGGGATCGCCAGCCTCGAACTCGCCTCGGTGTGACCCAGAACACCGCGTCATGGCGGCGAGATCGTGCATCCCGCATCGGTGATACCGCGGAAGCAAGCGAGGCCATCGCTGACGACGGTGCTGGGGGGATCGAGGCTGCGCCGGGCCAGCTTTTCCACCTCCTTGCGCCGGAAGCCGTCGACCCGGCGCAGCTTCAGGCGCACCGGCTGGCCCTCGGGCGTTGGTCTCCATGGCGACAATGATCGGCGTCTTGCCGGGCGCGCCGCGGCGGCGTTTGCCACCGGAGCGTCCGCCACCGAGAGAGGCATCGTCGATCTCGACCCGACCGGTCAGGCGTTTGCCCGCATCCCGCTCCATCATCACCTGCATGAGCTTGTGTTCGAGCTTCCAGGCGGCGCATCAGCCGATCCGCACCGGCTCCGGCCGCACGGCGGTGCGGCCACCCGCCTTCAAGTGGGTCAACACCGCGCTCGGCAACATCAAGACCGCCATCACCGCCACCTAGCGGGCCATCCGCCAGCAACACATCCCCCGCTACCTGGCCGAATTCGCCTACCGCTTCGATCGACGCTTTTCCAAGAAGAGCCAGGGATGCTTTTCTCCAAATCGTCGGCCGTATGCGCCGCGGCTCAAGTGGCAACGAAGTGTATTCGCACCCGCTCGGTCTTTATCTTCCGGATTTCATAGTGAACGAGTGCTCGCAATCATTGCCGTTTGCGCCTCTTTCGCGCGACGTGGTCATGCCGGAAACATGGCAGACTCGGCTGGTCGCTTTCACCTCGCTGATGCTGGGGCCCAATCGCTGGTCCATCGCAGTGGTCAGCCCGAAGGAGGACGTCACCTTTCTCATCGACAAGACAGTCGGCGATCGCTGGCTGATCAGCGCGGCATTCGTCGTGACGATGGTCGCCATGACCGGCCTGATCATCGTGATCATAGGGAAGACCCACGTCGCGAAATTGACGGCGGTCGGACGCACGACCCAACAGCTTCGAGCAGTGAGCGACGACTCGCCAACGCAAGCAAGACACTTCCATATCCGATAGTATGTACAGCATACTGGGCTTGCCACGCGGTGAGACGCGACTGGCTTATCAAGATTTTTTCAGGATAATGCAGCCGGATACGCGGACGGAAATACGGAAAATACTCTTTCGCGCATTGAAACGAAGGACGGGGTTCACTTCGAACATTGGATCTTCTGGCAGGATGGTGCGCACCGCTTCATCCATCAAGAAATCGAGGTGCAATCGAACACGGCCGGCCGCATAAGCCAGATCGCCGGGAAGGCTTATGCCGTTGCTTCCGGCGCGATCAGCATCTTGTCGGTGGCGGGCTGAAGACGGGCTCCAATGGCCCGTTCGTCACCATGTGGGCGGTGCCGGAGCCAGAGGGATAAGCCTTTTCATGATCACCGGAATAGGTACGGTTATCATAATCGCCGGCACGGCAATATTTGTCTTCGTGTATTTACGATTGATCAAAGCCGACGACGATATGAATATTCTGTACCCGACGATAATGTTCAAAAATGCCGGTAATCTAGCATTGTCCCTGGACTATTTTGCGTTCGGCTATGATGGATTTATCAGAGGCATACTTTTTCAGACCGTGAATACGTCGCTAATGTACAGCTTGGGCGTGTAAATGGTCGGCAGGTATCTGAGCATCAAGAGTATCCGTCAAGGTACCTTTCATATACGCATCGATCGCCGGAACGCTGGTAACGCTGGTATGGATGTTTCATATCGAGCTGCCGGATTTCGTCCTCCGCGGCACGAAGTTCCTCGGTGACGCAGCATTGCCGATCCTGGTTCTGATGCTCGGCTACTCGCTCAATAACTTGGACACCTCGCGTATCGGCACCGCCGTTAGCGGTGGCGCCATTCGCATCTTCGGTGGCGTCGCGGTGTGGGCGGCTTCCGCGCTGACGATGGTGAACAGCGGCTTCATCGGTCAGAGTGCGGGCGACCACCTGACCATGAAGGTGCTGATCCTCAACGGCTCGATGCCCGCCGGTCTCGGCATCTATCTACTCGCTCAGAAGTTCAACCGGCAACCGGAACTGGTTGCGCCGACGGTATTCAGTTCGACACTCATCGGCTTGGTGACCATCCCGGTCGTGCTGTGGGGCCTCAACTACGTCTTCGTCTGATATCTCCGTCGGCCGCGACACTCGCCGACAGGAAGGGGATCGACTCGTGAAAGGGACCTCGCAGTGAAGATCATTCGTTTCATCGATCGGCACGGCCACGAGCGCCTCGGTACCGATCTCGTGGCGGGCGTGGCCGAAATGCTGGACAGCGAGCTTTTCGGAGAGCTTTTCCGCAGCGGAAGGCGGGTCGGAGTCGGCGAGCTCCTGGCGCCGATCTCACCCCCGAACATCTTCGGGATCGGCTTGAATTACGCGGAACACGCGCGGCAGCCGGGCGCCGCCATGCCGGATCGTCCCGTCGTCTTCATGAAGCCGACGACGGCGATCGCGCCCCGGCGAGCCCATTCTTCTGCCGTACTGTTGCGCCAACGGTCCCGAGGTCGATTACGAATGCGAGTTGGCCGTCGTCATCGGACGCGCGACCCGCGATGTCGGAGGAAAGCGAGGCGTTGAGCTGCGTCTTCGGCTACACCGCGGCCACCGACATCACCGCCCGGCACTGGGCCAAGTCGTCGTCGCGAACCCGAGGCAAGAGTTTCGACCGCTTCTGCCCGCTGGGACCGGCCTTGGTCACGGCCGACGAGATTCCCGACCCGCAGCGCCTGATCTTGACGACGACCGTGAACGACCTGGTCGTTCAAAAGGGCAGCACCGCGGACATGATCTTCTCGCGCGAACCCGAGGCAAGAGTTCGACCGCTTCTGCCCGCTGGGACCGGCCTTGGTCACGGCCGACGAGATTCCCGACCCGCAGCGCCTGATCTTGACGACGACCGTGAACGACCTGGTCGTTCAAAAGGGCAGCACCGCGGACATGATCTTCTCGGTGGCGCAACTCGTGAGCTTTCTCAGTCGAGACACCACGTTGCTGCCCGGCACGCTCATCTTGACGGGCACGCCTCCGGGGATTCCGCCGACGTATCTGAAGGCGGGCGATCGCGTCTGCGTGGAGGTGGAAGCGGTAGGCTGTCTTTCGAACCTCGTGGAGTTGAGCGATCGTGCCCGAGCGGCACCAGACCGAAGCCGATCCGCCGGACAAGGCGTCTCCCTATAGCAACAGCGTCTGTGAAGCCCCCGAGATGAATCGCGCAAGAGTGCTCGTGCCCAGGCTTTTTTGCCTGCTCGCCGCGGCAATGTTCTGGGCGGCGAGCTTGCCCGCGCGGGCGGCGACCGTCGACGAGAAGCAGCCGTCGAACGAACGTTCGTATCGCATCGGTTTCCACTTCTGGAAGCCGGGAAAAATCTATGACGAGGCGATGAGCGGAATAGAAGACGGACTGAAGATCGCCAAAATCTCCTACGAGCGGATCATTGTTCATTCCGATCAGGACGAGGATCTGGCGATAAAAAACCTCGAGATGCTCGATTCGATGGGTCTCGATATCATCTACTCGCTGTCCTCGGCGGGAACGCAAATCGCCACAAAGCCTTATCCCCCTACGTCCGGCTGGATCAGCATTGTGTAGGTGGCGGATGGGATTGCGACGCCGATGCCGTGGAGCGCGGGGAAAGCGGCGTGGCGGGTGCGACGGCGATTGAAACGGAAAACGAATTCGTCGAGATAGCCCTGCAGGTGTTTCTTGCGCAGACCGGTGGTAGACGCCCCAGGTCTTCAGGTTGGAGAAGACGCGGTGGATCCACGGCAGCACCACATGGGCGGCGATCGGACCGATGACATGGGGATCGTGGGCGACATCCGGCGCGCCGGGATAGCCCGACCAGACGTCGGTGCGGATCGTGATGCCGGGAGCCCCGTTGGCGGCGATGAAGCCGTGCAGCGCGGGAGCGGAGAAGTCCGTGATCTCGGCGAGACGAATGCGGCCGGGCGCGCCGTTTGCGACTTCGCATTTTGCCCCGATGGCTGCGCCCGCCACCACCGGCGACCGGATCATCCTTGGTGCGCAAGGGGATTTCCGTCTCGTCAACCTCGGCGAAACCGGCCAGCGGCGAGCGGCCCGGCGCGACCATGGCCCGGCGAAGTTTGGCGCCCAGGAGCCACCGACTTGTAGGAGCCGAGGCCGAGTTGGTTGCGGAGTTGCAGGGCCGAAATGCCGTTGGAATGGGTGGCCACGAGATAGGCCGCCCAGAACCAGGCCGTCAGCGGCAACTTCGAACCGTGCATAATGGTACCCGCGGTGACCGAGGTCTGCTTGCCGCAGGCGGCACACTCGAAGGTGAAGGGCTTTCCGCCATGCGGCCATCCCTTCATGGGCGCAGGCCGGACAGCGGAAGCCGCCGGCGACCGCCGGTCCCTCGGCCTCCTGGTGGTGACGCCGCTCATCGTGATGATCCTGATCGGCTACATGGTTGGCGACAGCGGCAAGGAACCTCTCCGCGTCGGTGTGATCGCCCATACCACCGCTTTCGCCGGGGCGCTCCGTCAGCAGCAGGGCATCACCGTCGTCGACGTCGCGAACGAGGATGTAGGCGAGGCCATGGTTCGTGACGGCGATCTCGACGGGCTCGTCGTGGAGGTACCGACACCGGGTGGGCCAAAGATCACGGTGGTGGTGCCGGGCGTCGATGTGCAGGTGGAAAGCCCGATCGTGCGAGGGGTCTCGATCGCGCGGGCCGTTGCGCAGGGCCAGCCCGTGACCGGCGACGTGCCGAGCCTGACGGTCGAGCGCGTCTCGCTCTCCACCGGCGAGCGGCCCTCCACCATCTCCTATGCCGCGCCCGCGATGATCACGGTGTTCGCGTTCCTGTTCACGTTCATGCTGACGAGCGTGTCGTTCCTGCGCGAGCGGCAGTCGGGAACGCTGGATCGATTGTTGGCCTCCCCCATCCGGACGCGCGAGATCCTCGGTGGGTACATGGGGGGCTTCCTCCCGTTCGCGATGCTGCAAGCCCTGGTCGTCCTCGGCTACGCAACGTTGGTGCTTCACGCGCAGGTGCGAGGCCCGGTGTGGCTCGTGTTCGCCGTCTTGACCTTGCTCGTGGTGGGGGTCGTCAACCTCGGGATCGCGCTGTCGTTCGAGGCGCGGAACGAGCTACAGGTGATCCAGTTCATCCCACTCGTGCTGTTGCCGCAGGTGTTCCTCTCGGGGTTGTTCTGGCCCGTGCGAACCTTGTGGCCCCCGCTGCAGGTGCTCTCGAAGCTGTTCCCCATGACGTACGCAGTCAAGGCACTGCGCGAGGTGATGCTGGCCGGCGACGGGTTCGCGGACATCGCGACCGAGCTCGCGGCGCTCGCGCTGTTCGCCGCAGCGATGATGGCGTTCGGAGTCGCGGCGTTACGGCGCCTGCGGGCGTAGCGACTCCTCGAGGGCGTCGCATTGGGCGAGGACGCTCGCGGTGGACGGCCCGCCAGGCCCGGAGCGAGCTTCGACCGCGTGGTCGGGATCGAGCAGGGCGGCGCCGTTCGGCACCCCGAACGATGCCCACTCGTCGTCGGTCAGGTCATGCAGCGTGCGGCCGTCGGCGTCGAGCGCTCTCAGCAGCTCGCCCGTGCGCCGATGAGCGTCGCGGAACGGCACCCCCGTCCTCACCAGCTCTTCGGCCACGTCGGTCGCGTACAGCCCGGGATCGGCGCACGCCGCCCGCATCGCGTCGATGTCGAAGCGGAGCGTCGCGCACGCGCCCCGGCAGCGCCTGGAGCACCGCGAGGCAGCGTGTCCACCGCGTCGAACGCGGGCTCCTTGTCCTCCTGCAGGTCCCGCTGGTAGCCGAGGGGAACCCCTGCAGTGCGGCCGCGAGCGGTGACGAAGTCGCCTGCCAGCGGGCCGCCTTGGCCCGGGCCAGCTCGGCGGTGTCCGGGTTCCGCTTCTGCGGCATCATGCTCGACCCGGTCGAGTACGCCTCGTCCAGCTCGGCCCAGCCGAGCGCCGGGTCGGTCCACCGCAGCGAGGTCGGCGGCGAGTCGCGACAGGTGCGTCGCGCAGATCGTGGCGACCGCCCAGGTACTCCTGGAGCACGTCGCGGTCGCTGACACGCGTCGATCGAGTTCTCGAACGCGCGGTCGAAGCCCAAGCGCGCCGCGGTCGCCGCCGGGTCCAGACCGAGCGTCGACGTCGCGAGCGCCCCCGCACCGAGCGGCGACACCGACGCCCGCGCCGCCAGTCGGCGAAGCGCTCACCGGTCGCGCAGGAGCGCCCACGCGTGGGCGAGCAGGTGGTGGCCGAGCGTCACGGGTTGCGCCGGGCGCCCGTGCGTCGTTCCGGGCATCGACCGATCCGCGCGTGCTCACGTGCCTCGCTCCGACCAGCGCCCGCACGAGCCGGGTGACGTCCGCGTCGACCGTCCGCCCGCATCGAGGAGGTAGCAGCCGGACGTCGGTGCTGACCAGGTCGTTTCGGCGACCGCCCCGCGTGCAGCTTCGCGCCGAGCTCACCGAGCAGCTCGGTCACGCCTCGCTCGATCGCCGAGTGGATGTCCTCGTCGGACGGATCGAACGCGAACCGCCCGCGACGGATCGCCTCGCGCGACCTCCGTGCAAGGCCTCCTCGAGCGCGGCGGCCTCCTCGGTCGGAGCAGCCCGGCGTCCCGAGCGCGCCGACGTGCGCGATCCCGGCCTGCACGTCCTGCGAAGCGAGCCGCTCGTCGACTCGAGCGACCGGCCCAGGGCCTCAGCTTCCGGCGGCGGGCGGCTCGGAGAACCGCCCGGCCCACAGGTCCGGGCTCGTTCAGTACACGCCTGTCGCTTCGGACCAGACCTTCAGCGGCATCCCCTACAGCGCATGTACCCCCGCGTGACGGACTGGTCGAAGGCGTCGCCGGCCCCGTAGGTCGCCAGCGACAGGTCGTACAGCGACTGCTCGCTCCGCCGTCCGACGACCGTGCACGACCCCGGCTCGTAGCGCAGCCGCACCTCGCCGCTCACGTGAGTCCTGGGTCGCGTCCACGATAGGCGTCGAGCGCATGCGCAGCGGTGAGAACCACTGCCCGTCGTACACGAGCTCGGCCCACCGTGCCTCGATCGCCGGCTTGTGTGCGCGACCTCCCGCTCCAGCGTCAGGTCCTCGAGCGCCCGGTGCGCGCGTGATGATCGACGAGCGCGCCCGGGACCTCGTAGAGCTCGCGGCGTCTTGATCCCGACCCGGCGGTTCTCGATCATGTCCACGCGCCCGAAGCCGTAGCTGCCGCCGAGCGCGTCCAGCGCCCGGATCAGGTCCGCAAGCGCACCGGTCGCCGTCGAGCGCCACCGGGACGCCGCGAGTCGAACGCCGACCGAGATCTCGGACGGCTCCGCCGGGCGGTCGGCCGGCGGACGCCGTCCGCGCGAACGCGTCCTCGGGCGGCGCGACCCACGGATCCTCGAGCGGCCCGCATTCGGCGGTCCGGCCCCACAGGTTCTCGTCGATCGAGTACGATCGTCGCGACGCTCGGACACGGGGATCCCCCACTCGGCGGCAAGCGCGATCGCCTTCTCGCGGGGGATCCTCTCGTCGCGGATCGGCGCGAGCACCGTCGAGGTCCGGAGCGAGCACGCGCGAACGACACCTCGAACCGGACCTGGTCGTTGCCCTTGCCCGTGCATCCGTGGGCGACACTACGACGCACCGACGTCACGGGCGACACGGATCACCTCCTCGCGCGCGATCACGGGCGCGCGAGCCCCGAGACCATCGGGTACTTCCCCTCGTACATCGCCGTTTGCCTTGATCGCCCGGCGTGAGGAACTCCGCGGCGCATACCGATCGACGGCGTCGACCACGCGAACGCTCGCCGCGCCGGCGCAGCTCGCCGCGCGCGACGATCGCGCCGAAGTCCTCCTGCTGGCCCGACGTCGACCGCGACCGCGTGCGACCTCGAACCCGCGCTCCGCGAGCCACCGGATCGTGACCGACGTGTCCAGCCCCCCGCTGTACGCCAGCACCGCCTTCTCACCCATCGTTCGCCTCCATCACATCGTCGAAGCGTTGCGCCGATCGCGTGCGCATCCACGCCCTCGACGGCCGATCACCAGGATCGTGTTGTCACCGGCGATCGTGCCAGCGACGGTCGGCAGGGTCGTTCGATCGATCCCCTCGGCCAACAGGTTCGCTGCACCAGGGGGCGTCCGGACGATCAACCCGACGTCGGTCGGAGGTGAACGCCAGCGCGAAATCCAGCAGCAGCCGTCGCAACGACCCTGTCGCCGGCGCGAGCTGTCCCGAGCCGGGCACGACGTACCGCAGCGCCGTTCGCGTCGTGCACGCGGGCGACGCCGAGATCCTCGAGGTCGCGGGTGATCGTCGACTGGGTCGCGTCGATCCCGGCGACCGCGAGACGCGCCCGGATCTCCGCTTGGGAGCCGAGCCGCTGGTCGAGACGAGCTCGACGATCGCCTCCTGCCGGCGCGTGCGCGACCGCGTCTTCCCGCTCATGCGACCACCGCGTCGGGCGCGATCATCGTCCCGATGCCCTCGGGCGTGAAGAGCTCGAGCACGACGGCGTGCTCCACCCGCCCGTCCACGAAGTGAACCCGCGCGATGCCCGCGGCAAGCGCTCGAACCGCGCTCTCGAGCTTGGGGATCATGCCCCCGTCAACCACACCGGGCGTCGCGAGCAGCTCTGTCGCCTGCGACGCCGACAGTTCCGAGAGCAGATCGCCCGTTGGTCCGATCAGCCCCGGCACGTCGTTGATGATAGACGAGCTTCTCGGCGTCGAGTGCGACGGCGAGCTCGGCCGCGACCACGTCGGCGTTCACGTTGTAGGCCTGGCCGGTCTCGTCGATCGCGATCGAGGCGACGACGGGGACGAACGCGGCGTCGAGCAGCGTCGCGAGCACCGACGCGTCGACGTGCACCACCTCACCGACGAACCCGAGGTCCGGACCCTCCTGCTTCCGGGCGAGCAACAGCCGCCGTCCACGCCCGAGAGCCCGACCGCCGGCACATCCCCCGCCACCAACGTCGCCACGACGTCGGTGTTGAGCTTGCCCGCGAGCACCATCGTCGCGACGTCCAGCGTCTCAGCATCGGTCACCCGCAGCCCGCCGACGAACGTCGTCTCGATCCCGAGCCGCGCAGACAGCTGCGTGACTGCAGGCCCGCCACCGTGCACGATCACCGGTTTGATCCCGACGGATGCAGCAGCATGAGATCCTCGGCGAAGGTCGAGGCGAGGCCGGTGTTGTCCATCGCCGCGCCGCCGTACTTCACGACGACGACGCGACCCGCGTGCTCGCGCATGAACGGCAACGCCTCGAGCAGCGTCCGAGCTTTCGCCACGGTGCGCTCCCGGATCTGCGGCGGGATCGCCGCGTTCATGGATACACCGCCACTCCCGGCAGCCCGGTGGTCTCTCGGGCAGGCCGTACAGGAGGTTGGCGTTCTGAATCGGCCTGGCCCGCGGCGCCCTTCACGAGGTTGTCCAGCGCGCCGGCCACCACGGCAGTACCCGACCGTCCGTCGGCAACCGCCTGCAGCTCGAGCACGTTCGACCCGCGGGTCCGCTTCGCGTCGACCATCGCGCCGGGTGGCAGAACCCGAACGAAGGGGCGCTCGCGGTATGCCTCTGCGAGGCATTCGGTCAACGACTCCGTCGTCGCGCCTGGCGCGAGGGTCAGGTAACACGTCGTAACCACTCCCCGCACCGCGGGTACGAGATGCGGCACGAACACGATGACGACCTCGACGCCACTCGATCGGGCGAGGGCGAGCTCCATCTCCGGGATGTGCTGGTGCCCGGGTACGCGATACGGCCGGATCGAATCCTCGGTCGCCGCGAACGACGTTGTCTCGCCGCCGGCCCGCCCCGCCCCCGACACACCTGTCTTGCCGTCGACACGGATCGTGCCGGGCTCTACGAGCCCGGCGCCGAGCAGTGGTGCGCACGCGAGGATCGCTGCGGTCGCGAAGCAACCCGGGTTCGCGACCAGCGTCGCCCCCGGGAGCTCGGCCGCGAACAGCTCCGGCAGACCGTAGACCGCTGCGTCGAGCCAGGCGGGTGCCGGATGGTCGAAGCCGTACCACGTGGGGTAGTCGGTGGGCGCCAATCGGAAGTCCCCCGCGAGGTCGATCGCACGGACGCCCGCCTCGAGGACGGCCGGCAGCAGGCCGGCGCTCGATCCGTTCGGCAAGGCGGAGAACACGAGATCGACGGCGTCGGCGATCGATGCCGCCTCGAGAGCGGCGATCGGCAGGGCTGCCATGTCGATCGCCGCGAGGTGCGGCTGGACGTCGGCGAGCGTCTGCCCGACCGACCCACTCCCGCCGAGAAAGGCCACTTCGAAGCCTGGGTGTTCATGCAGGAGGCGCAGAAGTTCTCCTCCCGAAGAACCCTGATGCCCCAAGCACTCCCGACCCGAACGGGCGTATCCAACATGCGGATAAGTATGCACAACGCGGGCGGTACCGTCACATCGGGCTCGGTGCCCGGTAGGCTCCCCCGATGACGATGCGGATCGAGCAGGGCCCGTTCGACGGGCTGTTCCGGATCGAGCTCGACGTGCGTCAGGATGCGGACCGACCCGGCGGATCGTTCCGGGAGGTGTTCCACGCAGGCGCGTTCGCCGAGGCCGGCATGCCGCCGTTCACGCCGGTGCAATGGAACATCTCCGAGTCGACCGAGGGGACGCTGCGTGGCTTCCATGCCGAGCCGTGGTCGAAGCTGGTGCACCCAGCGGCCGGACGCGTGTTCGCGGCGATCGCCGACATCCGGGCGGACTCACCAACGGCCGGCAGCGTGTGGACCGGTGAGCTCGACCGCACCCAGGCGCTGTACGTCGGCGAAGGGCTCGCGAACGGCTTTCAGGCCCTCACACCGGTCGCGGTCTACGCGTACCTGGTTGACGCCCATTGGTCACCCGACGCCGACTATCCCTCGGTGGCGTGGGACGACCCGGACCTCGCAGTGGGATGGCCGATCACCGACGAGCGGCTGGCGCTATCCGCCCGGGATCGGAGCAATCCGACACTCCGTGCGACCTGGGATCGCTAGACGCCGCGGCAGGGCACGCGCCAGGCGCCGAGCGCGAGCCGTTTCTTGAGCGAATTGAAATCGCGGGCGTTCGCCTTCGGGCAGAACGCGGACGTCGCGAGGCGGTATTCGACGTTGAACACCGGCTTGCCCGCGTCGACGAACGGCGTGAGCCGGGCGCACTCCGAGTATTGGAAACACTGTTCGTTCAGCCCGCCATCGAAGTATCGAAGTAGACGCCGCACCTGGCCGAGATCGTTCTTCAAGAGCGCGCTCATCCCGCGACGGTGCGCGGCATTCGCGAGGAACACGTTGTAGGCGAACTGGTCGTCACCGGTCAGCGGGAAGCCGGTGCGGTTCTGATAGCCGTCGACGTTGTCGAACTCCACCGCATCGAAGCCCTTGCGTGCGCACATGTCGAGGCGCTTCAGCATGATCGGCCGCAGCGCACCGAGTGCACGAACGTCGAGCCATCGCTCGCCCGGCCAGCCGTTGGTTCTGCCGAGCACGGATACGGGGAAATCCCCTGCATCTGGCCGCCAGTTCTCCCACGAGCCCGCGCTGATGTAGCAGACGGCCGTGCTGTCACGGCGATGCAGCGCGGCGACGAGCCAGTCATGGGAGTCGAACCCGTCCACGTCGTACATGTCAACGGCGAGGAGATCCGCCGGCTTCGGGGGCTGCGACAGCTGCCACTGCCACGACACGACGGGCCCGGGATGCCAGCAGCCGGGGCACCGCACGGGCGGTGGCACGGCGGCCGACGCCGCAGGAGCCGCCACGAGCAGCACCACGACGGCGGCGAGCACGGTGACCGGCGACCGCCGGTTCATCGCACCGATATCGGTTGAGGCCTCACTCCCTGACCCTAGCCGACGACGGCGAGCTGCGCGGCGTCGTCGTCATCGTCGTCGCCACCGTCGCCCAAGACCTCGGGCAGATGGGCACGCGCGATCGAACCGCGTGCCTTGCCGAGCTGCGACCGGAACTCGTCGGCCCCATTGGTGAGCATCGTCGCCGCTTTCGCGAACCGGTTCTCGACGACGGCCTCCATGGCGTCGAGGACCCCGGCCACCTCGGCGAGCCCGGCCTGGACGTCGGTCGCGTCGCCGTACCGCCGCACCAATTCGTACAGGAACAGCACGATCGGCAACGCGTGGGCGTAGGGAACCACGATCACCCCGAGCCGGTAGGCGTCGGCATGTGCGCGCTTCAAGACGGCGTAGACGGCGTCGGGAACGGCCGCCACCGCCACGGGCGCGGTGATCGCGGGATCGAGGTACTGCGCGACCTCCTTCGTGCGCGCCACCACGGCGCGCTCGACGGCTCGCGCGCGCTGGTCGCGCTCGCCGAGGTCGGTCGCCGCCTCGAGCGCCTCGAGCTCGGCGAGCGCCGTCCACTTCGAGTCGATCGGCAAGCGCCGGCCGTCTGGCAGCACGAGCCCGAACTCGACGACCTTGCCGTTCACACGGAAGTCGTTCGTGAGCATCCCGGGGGGGAGCTCGGACAGATGCTCGCGCAGGACCTGCTCGCCGGCGCGGCCCTTCGAGGCACCGCCCGAAAGCACGGTCGCGAGCCGGCGCACCACCTCGCGTTGATCCGCGTCGGTCGCGCGCCGTTCCTGTTCGCGTGTGCGTAGTTCGTCGAGTGCGCGGCGCGCGCCCTCGATCCCTTGGCGCACCTGTTCGCCCGACAACTCACCTTGCACGGCAACGTCCGCAAGCCGGCGCAGCTCGGCGGCCTGGACCTCGAGCTGCGCCCGCAGACCTGGTTCGCCGCCGATCGGCTGGCGCCGCGCCACCGCGAGGCCACTGAGTGCGCCGAGCACGACTGCCGCAAGCGCCACCGCCCATGCTTCCGCCGTCATGTGATCCCCCCGGTTGTGATCGACATCGGCTCGACGGTAGCCACCCCCTCTGACACGCTTGCACGATGCTGCCGATCACCGACGGTGACCTCACGATCCGCCGAATGCGTGACGAGGTCGACGACTACCGCCTGTTGATGCGCTGGCGCGGTGAGCCGCACGTCCACGAGTGGTGGGATCCCGACGACCCCGCACCGACATTGGACGAGGTCGTGGAGCAGTACGGCGCAGAGGTGCGCGGCGAGGAGCCGACGACGCCCTGCATCTTCGAACTCGACGGACGTCCGGCGGGATTCGTGCAATTCCACCGGTGGATGCCCTACATGGACGAAGACCCGACCGTCGACATCCGCCCCGATGCGAACACCTACGGGCTCGACATCCACATCGGGGAGCCGGACCTGATCGACCAGGGCCTCGGCTCGCGGGTCGTCGACGTGCTCTGTACGCACTTGGAAGACGATCTCGGTGCTTCCTGGATCGCGTTGTCGACAGAGGTGACGAACCATCGCGCTCAGCGCGCGTATGAGAAGGCCGGGTTTCAGAAGGTCCGTCAGGTCCTCGACACCGATACCCGTGGTGGCACGCGGGTGGTGTGCTGGCTGATGGAACGCCACAGGACGTAGGCTCCTCCGGTGCCGGCGCTCGGAGACCTCGACCGTGACCTGATCCGTTCACTGCACGCGGATGAACTGGCGCGCTTCCGCGGCGAGCGGCCTCGCACGATGGCCCTGCAAGCCCGCGCGCGGGCGCACATGCCCAACGGCACCCCGATGACTTGGATGGCGTCGGACAACGATCAGCCGATCTACATCGATCACGGCGCCGGCTCGGGGTTCACCGACGTGGACGGGTTCACCTATGTCGACTTCAACGCGAGCGACCTGGCGATGTTCTGCGGGCACGCGGTGCCGGAGATCGTTCGCGCGCTGCAGGAGCAGGCGGCGCTGTCCACGCAGTTCCTGCTGCCGACCGAGGACTCCATCGTCGTTGCCGAAGAGCTCGCCCACCGCTACCCGGCCCAGACCCACTGGCAATTCACGCTCTCCGCCACGCAGGCGAACACCGAGGCGATCCGACTCGCGCGCGCCGTCACCGATCGAGACGTGATCGTGTTGTTCGAGGGGCACTACCACGGTCACTTCGAGGAAGGCTTGATCGACCGAGACGAGCATGCACAACACCCGTTGCAGCGCGGCTTGTCGAAGGGGGTCAGCGGGCGCGTTCGGATCGCCCAGTTCAACGACGCCGACTCGCTCGCCGAGGCGCTCGCGCCGGGCGATGTCGCGCTCGTCTTGACCGAGCCCGTGATGACCAACGGGATCCACCTGCTCGCGCCGATCGACGGCTGGCACGACGACCTCCGCCGGTTGACACGGGAGCACGGGACGTTCCTCGCGTTGGACGAGACGCACTCCCACGTCATCGGCGAGGGCGGCGCGACCGGCATGCTCGGGCTCGACCCCGACATCCTCACGATCGGCAAAGCGGTCGGCGGCGGGGTCCCGATGGGCGCCTACGGCGTCACGCAGGCGCTCGCGGAAGAGCTCGACGTCGAACGGAACGTGGCGACGGGCGGCACGCTGTTCGGGAACCCGTTGTCCGCGGCGGCCGCGCGCGCGACGCTCACCACGGTGCTGACGCCGGCCGCCTACGCGCGCGCGGCCGCCGCGGGCGCCCGCTTGGCCAACGGGATCGCCGACACGATCGCCGAGGTCGGGCTGCCCTGGACCGCGATCCGATTCGGGCCCCGGAGCGGCCAGTGGTACGGCCCCGAGCCGCGCACGGGCGCCGAAGCCCACGCCCTCACCGATCTGGAGCTCACGCAGCTGTTCCGGATCTGGCTGGCGAATCGCGGCATCTGGGAAGCGTTGCCCGGCGCCGGCCCGACCTGCCCGATCCCGACGACCGACGCCGACGTCGACCGGTACCTCGGCGCGTATGCGGAGCTGCTGACCGCGATCGCACGCTGACGTAGCATCCGAGCATGCCCGCTGCCGAGATCCCGCTGCTGCAGGTCTCCGGTTCCTATACGGAGGTCGGTGCTGCGATCGGCGCGACGTGCCGCGACACGATCCTGCGCGAGTGCGACACCGCGGGGTGGACGACACCCGCCGGGCGCAGCGTGGCCGAGCAGCTCGCCCTCGCCGACCGCTATGCCAACGTCACGCGCCCGCTGCTGCCCTGGCTGTTCGAGGAACTGGACGGCTGCGCGGAGGCCACAGGCGTCGATCCGCGGGCCTTGTGGGCTTGCTGCATCGAGGAGCTTTGGTATGAACCCCGTTCTCCCGGACGCACCGGAGCGGCCATCCCAGGCCGCTGCAGTGACCTGGTCGCGACCGCACCCGCGACCGCTGACGGGCACACGCTGACCGCCCACACGAACGACATGTCGCGCCGCTACCAGCACGACTTGGTGGCGATCGAGCGAACCTGCGAGGACGACCCGACGATCCTCACTATCGGCAACGGGATCTGGATCAGCGTGGGCTGGAACAGCGCCGGCATGAACCTCACGGGCAATGAGCTGAGCCCCAACGATGAGTGCGTCGGGATCCCGCGCGAGATCCAGGTGCGAGCGATGCTGCGCGAGCGGTCGCTGCAGGGCATGGTGGACGTTGCACTGCACCCGGCGCGCGCATCCTCCTACAACAACGTGCTCGTCGATGCGTCCGGCGGCGTGGCCAACGTCGAGGGATCGGCAACCGAGGCAGAGATCATCGGCGTCGACGCCGACGGCCACCTCGTGCACACGAACCACTACGTCTGTTCGACGATGCTCCACTACGAGGGCGACCCCGAGTACGCCGAACACTCGGCGATCCGGTACCGGCGCGCTGCCGAGCTGCTCGCCGGCGCGCCCGCCGGCTCCATCACGATGGAAGTATTGCAGGGTTTCTTGCAGGATCATGAGCACGCGCCGGATTCCATCTGTCGGCATGAATCGCCCGGCCGGACGACGGTCACGGCCTTCTGGTGCGTGGCCGACGTCACCGACGGGGTGATCCGCTACGGCCGTGGCAACCCGTGCGATTCCACGACGCAGACGTACGCGTTCGCTCGCTAGCCCATCGCGACGCGAAGGACGTCGGCCACGACGAGATCCCCCGAGCCCTCGGCGAGCGCCAGGGGCGTCGCACCGTCGTCGTTGGTGGCGGTGGGATCGGCCCCGGCGGCAAGCAAGGCTTCGACGCTCGCAAGATCGCCGTTCTGCGCCGCGCTGTGCAGCGGTGTGAACCCGTGTCGCTGCCGAGCGTTTGGATCGGCCCCCGCCTCCAACAGCATCGCGACGATCGCCGCGTGTGACCCAGCCGACGCCGCGATCAACGGTGTGCCCGTCATCCATCCGGTGCCGGGCGCATCGCACGGCGCGCCGCGGGCAAGCAGCAGCCGCGCCGCATCGGTTTGCCCGAAGAACGCCGCGAGGTGCATCGGCTGGAATCCGTCCCCACTGCGAGCCTCGACTCGCTCGCTGTCTTCCGCGAGCAACTCGCTCGCGACGTCGAGGTCGCCGAAGGCGGCCGCCTCGAAGATGTCGAGCCGCTCGACGTGCTCGCGCACGGCGGCGGTGAGCGCCTTGTCCATGCGGTAGCGCGCCCGCAGGAGCGCAGACACGCCGTCGGGGTCGCGTTCGCTGGCGAGCCACGGCTGGTCATCGAGCAACGCGCGGACCGCGCCGACGTCATCGGCGTCGATCAGTGCGAAGAGGTCGTCTGAGGTGCTTGCCATCGGTTGATCCTCTCACTAGAGTCCTTATTTGCTTAGGCTAAGCAATATAAATCATCGCGATGAGCGCGTCCAGGCGAACTTCCCCAACGCGAGAGGTCGAGGCCGTCGCCGACCGGTTGCATTCGGCGGCCCTTCACCTGTTACGTCGCCTGCGCACGGAGGACGATGCCCTCGGCATCTCCCCTCCTCGGCTGTCCGCGCTCTCGGTCGTCGTCTACGCCGGGCCGATCCCGATCGGGGCCCTGGCGACGACCGAGGGCGTGGCGGCACCCACGATGACCCGCTTGGTGGACGGCCTCGAGCGCGATGGGTACGTGCGGCGTCGACCCGACCCCGCGGACGCGCGCGGCATCCTCGTCTCGGCAACCGCGGCGGGCAAACGAACGCTCGCTCAGGGTCGTCGGCAACGGGTGGAGGCTCTCGCCGCGGGTTTGGGGCGGCTGGACGCCGCCGATCTCGATACCGTCCGGCGGGGTGCCGAACTGATCGAACGCCTCACACGCGAGGCAGACTGACTGCCGCGCTGCGCTCCGGACCTACGACACCCAGGGCGGCACGACGACCGTGCCATCGTCCTCGCGGAACAGCCGAGTGCCGGCGAGCATCGTCACGACGATCGAGGCGCCGTTCGCTCCCGCTTCGAGCCAGTGCACCGCGTCGGGCGGGACCACAACGGCATCGCCTGCGACGATCTCGGTGACCTCGTCGTCCAGATGCATCGTCGCGTCGCCGGCCGTCATCGTGAACACGTCGTAGTGGTCGTGGTGATGCGGGGGGAGCCCGCCGCCCGGCGGCAGCTCAACCCGGAACAGCGCCGTGTCGGCCGATCCACGTTGGGGCGCCGCCAAGGAGATCACAGCGTTCCCGCCGATCTCATAGGTGGGATGGTCGGCGGCGCGCTCCACGGGCATGGGACGGACTCCTCGGTTCGGTCGCGGACGCATCATGCCATCGACGCGGCCGCGCCCGTCAACCGTGGCTCAGCTCGTGGAGCCGACCGCCCGTTCCAACTCCTCGAGCCGCTCGTAATAGTCGGGCATCTCGAGCAGATGGGCCCAGGCGATCTTTCCGGTGATCAACGGGTCGTCGTTGGTGACGTTGGTGCGTGGGTCGCGCCGGCCGTGTTCGAGTTCGACCTCCATCCCTTGGCGGAACGCCTCGGGCCCGAAGGCCTCGACGGAGAAGTCCAACCCGATCTCTTCGGCGACCGCGATCGCCTGGCCCAACGTGAACCCGTGCCGTGCGACGCTCGTGACCATCGTGCGCCTCCTTCCATCCCTACGCTGACCGTACGGGCAACGGGGGCGTCCGCCCCGGGTCCGACGACCCGTCCGATGCGGGACCTTGCCCCTGCGGTAGGCTGGCGGTCCCCGATGCCCAGGAGGTCCATCGATGCTGGTCGGCGACATCATGCGCGACGACGTGAAGACGGCCGACGCCTCGGAGACCTTCGCCGATGTCGCCAAGGCCATGCGTGCGAACGGCATCTCCTCGGTCGTGGTCCTCGACACCGAGGGCGCACTCGCCGGGATCGTGACCGAGCGGGACATCGTGAACCTCGTCGCCGCGGGCGGGGATCCGCATTCTGTCGAAGTCGCGCACGGCATGACGCGCCGCCACCTCGAAACGATCGACCCGAAAGCTGACATCGCCGAGGCCGCCGAGCAGATGGTGTCACTCAACATCCGGCACCTGCCCGTGCTCGACAAGGGCAAGGTCGTCGGGATCGTGTCGATCCGCGATCTGACGAAGTGGGCGGCAGAGGAACTCGCCGGCGGACACGAGATGCCGGACATCGCTCGATCCCAGACAGCCCTCAAAGCAGCGAGCGAACTCCAGCGGCAGCGCCAGCTCAGCTGAGCTCGACGAGCACCGCCGGAAGGTCCGTCAGATCCTCGATCGCCACATCGGGCACCGCCAGCTGTTCGGGCGTCGGATCGTCGGGCGCCTCCCCCCGCAGAACCCACACGGTCCGCATTCCCGTGGCAGCGGCGGGACGCATGTCGTAGTCGAGCCGGTCGCCCACCATCACCGTGCGCGCTGCCTCCACCTGCGCGATCTCGAGGGTCCGCGCGAACAGCGCCGGATCCGGCTTGTGCAGCCCGAGGTCGTCGGAGACCCCCATCGTGTCGAAGTACCCGACCAACCCGTCGCGCTGCAGGGCCTGTCGGACCTGCGTCGGCTGGTTCGCGATCACACCCAAGCGATAGCCGTCGTCCCGCAGCGTTGCCAAGGTCGGCAGGACGTCGCTGTACAGGGCACCGGGCGGATAGGCCCAGTAGCGCGCGGCGATCCGCTCGAGCGTCGTGATGTCCGCGTCCGCCCCGAGGAAGGCGGTCGCGAGTCGGACACGGAAGGAACGATCCTGCCCGGCTCGGCACGCGGCATACTCGCGCTCGAAGTCGTCGTCGTCGAACGTCGCCCCCGCGTCGCGAAGCGCCCTGCGCCAGGCGTTCGCATAGATCCGGTCGTCGTACAGCACGCCACCGATGTCGAGGAACACCATGTCGATCACCCCGGGCACGGGCGGATACTAGCCGCCGGCCCGCGGCCGACCGCAGGCATACATCGCGATCGACGCGGCGGCGGCGGCGTTCAAGGAGTCGATGCCCGCGTGCATCGGGATCCGCACACGACGATCGGCGGCGCCGAGCCATGCGGGCGACACGCCGGGGCCCTCGCTCCCGATGACGAGCGCGGGCCGCTCCACGTCCGCGAGGCGGTCGAGCGGCGTTGCGTCGGCCGCCGGCGTGAGCGCAAGCATCACGAAGCCGGCATCATGCAGGATCGCCGGACCGGTCCCATGATCCAGACGCGTCCACGGCATCGCGAACACCGCACCCATCGACGTACGCACCGCGCGGCGGTACAGCGGGTCGGCCGCCCGCTGGGTGAGCAGCACGGCGTCCCAGCCGAGCGCCGCTGCGGATCGGAAGATCGTCCCGACGTTCGTGTGGTCGACGAGATCCTCGAGCACGACGACGCGGCGTGCGGCGCTGAGGAGCCCAGCGGATCCCGGCAACGGCCGGCGCTCGAAACTCGCCAACGCCCCACGGTGCACCGGGAATCCGGTGGTCGCCGCCAGCACGTCGTCCTCGACGACGTAGGCGAGCCCGTCCACGTCTGCGAGATCGGCGGCGCGACGTTCCGTCGTCAGCACCGCCCGCAGCCGGTACTCGGCCGCGAGCGCTCGACGGATCGTGGCTTCCCCCTCAGCCAGGAAGAATCCCTCGGCCGGCTCGCGGGCTGCACGCATCCGCGTGTCCTTCAGATCGAGGAAGTCGCGCACACGAGGGTCGTCACGGCGCGCGACCCGCTCGATGCGCATCAGGCTGTACGACGCCGAAGCTCCTGGACGAGCTCCGGCGGCGTGGTCTCGCAGCCGAGGCGGTATCCGTAGCGCGCGCCGTGGCAGTCCGACGAGCCGGTCGGCACCAGGTCGAGGCGCTCGGCGACGTCGCGATAGTGCGCCCGTTGCGCCGCGTCGTGGTCGGGGTGATCCACCTCGAGGCCGCCCATGCCCGCGGCCGCCATCTCCTCGATCAGCGCGTCTGGCACGGCGCCGTTTCCCTTCCACATCGCCGGATGCGCGAGGACACACACTCCGCCCGCATCACCGATCAGCCGCAGCGCCGCCATCGGCGCGAGTGCGTGCTTCGGGACGTACGCGATCCCGCCGTCGGAGATGAATCGATCGAAGGCCTCCTTCTCGGTGGCGACGATGCCGGCTTCGACCATCGCTTGCGCGATATGGGGCCGCGCGATCAAGGCGTCGCCCGCGATCGCACGAACGCGATCGAACGAGATGTCGTACCCGAGCGCCTGGAGCTTCTCCACCATCAACTCGCCGCGCCGAAAGCGCGTGTCTGTCAGCTTCCGGAGCTCATCCACGAGCGCTGGGTCGGTCGGATCGACCCAGTAGGCGAGGACGTGCAGCGAGGCACCGTCGTGTTCCGCCGAGAACTCGATACCCGGCACGAGCAGCACGTCCGTACCCGCTGCCGCCGCCTCCGCCTCGGCGTAGCCGGCGGTCGTGTCGTGGTCGGTGATCGCGATCCCGGCCAGACCGCGCTCTATGGCGAGCCGGACGTTGGCCGTGATCGTGTTCGTGCCGTCGGACTCGACGGAGTGCGTGTGCAGATCGATCCCGGCCATCGGCCCAGCCTCGCAGACCGACGCGTCCGGCGTCACGCGGGGCGCACGAGGGAGGCGTCGATGTCGCCGAGCGATCGACAACCGCAGAGCGCCATCGCGTTCTCGATCTCCTCGCGGAGCATGCGGAGGACATCGGTGACCCCCGCCTGACCGTCGACCGCCAGGCCCCAGATCGTGGGGCGCGCCGTTAACACCGCGGCCGCGCCGAGTGCGAGCGCCATAACCACGTCGGTCCCGCGGCGGATGCCCCCGTCGAGCAGCACCGGCACACGGCTCGCGACCGCCGCCACGACTTCGGGAAGCGCATCCAGAGCGGCCGGTGCGGCATCGAGTTGGCGCCCCCCATGGTTCGAGACGATCACGGCGTCGGCCCCTCGCTCCACCGCCAACGCGGCGTCCTCGCCCGTCAAGATGCCCTTCAGCAGGATCGGCAATCCTGGAGCGCGTTCCCGGATCCACGCCAGGTCGTCCCAGGAGATGTTCGGATCGAACTCGTACTCGTCGCCGCGCATGCCCATCGGCATCTCGAAGCCGAGACGGGTGTCGCGATGCCGCAGCCCGAACGCGGTCAGATCGACCGTCCACACGATCGCGCCGTAGCCCGCCGCAACCACTCGGGCGAGCATGTCTGCGCTGAAGCCGCGATCGGTCGCGAGGTACAACTGCCACCAGGCAGGACCGGTCGCCGCCGCGGCCACCGACTCGAGCACGTCATACGAGGTCGAGGACGCCACCATGAGCGAGCCGGCTTCGGCTGCCGCCCGCCGAAGGCTCACCTCGCCGTCCGGGTGGGCCATACCGCGCGAACGCCCACGGCGCCACCATGACCGGGAACGACAGCTCGGCACCGAGGACGGTCGCCGACGCGTCGGGAGCCCCTGCGCCTCGGAGCATCCGAGGCCGCAGAGATCCACCGCCCGAACGATCGCCGATTGTCCCGGAGGGTGCGCTCGTCGCCCGCGCCTCCCGCGAAGAAGCCGTACACCTCGGGCGCAAGCAGCTCGCGGGCCGCGGCCTCGTAGTCGTCGACGGTCACGAAGCGAGGGATCGGCTCGGTCACGACAGGAGGCTACTCCTCGGGCATCGCGAGCACCTCGGGCCGATGATCGGACTCAGCGAGCACGGTGACGGCGACCCCCGCGAGCACGATCGCGCCCCCCACGACCACCTGCGGGCCCGGGCGCTCGCCGAAGACGAGGTACGCGAGGACGGTGGCGCCGACCGCCTCGGCCAGCAAGGCAACCGACACGATGGAGGCCTTGAGCTCCCCGAGCAAGTGATTGATCACCGTGTGCCCGAGGAACTGCGGGCCGGCAGTCATCAGCGCGAACAGCACCCAGACCTCGGCCGGGTACCCGAAGAACGGCGTCCCCGATGCAAGCATCGACGCCGCCAGCAGCACCGCCGCGATCGCATAGACCGACGCGGAATACGGGACGAGCGACAGATGCCCGCGCACGTGGCGGCCGATCACGACGTAGATCGCCGCGAAGATCGCGCCGGCGATCGCGAGGACATCGCCCCGAAGCGGGTCGGTGCCGGCGGCGCCGGCGGCCGCGGTGGCGATCACAACCGAGCCCGCCAGGGCCACGGTGATGCCCAGCCAACCGCGGCGCGTCGTGCGCTCGCCGGTCACGAGCCCCGCGAGCGCCACCCAGACCGGCATCGTTTGGACGAGGACCGTGCTGGCGGCGACCGACGTGTACGACAACGACGCCACCCATGTCGCGAAGTGCAGCCCTAACGCCGTCCCCGAGGCGGCGAGCCACCACCAGCTGCGTCTCGACAGCCCGCGGAGCTCATCGCGGTGGCGCAGCCAGGCGAGCGGCACCAGGATCAGACTCGCCAGTCCGCACCGGTAGAACGCGATCGCGAGCGATGCGACCCCCTCGTCGTCCGCAGCCCGGATCAGAACGGCCGAGGTGGACACGGCGGTCACGCCGATGACGAGCCACACGATGTGCCGCCGCTGCATGCGCCCGATTATGGTGCGCCGGTGACGCGGATCGCGGTCTTCGGGGCGGGGGCGATGGGAACGGCCGTCGCGATGCATGCCGCCCGCCGCGGCCACGAGGTGGCCCTGTGGGGCTCTGCGCACGACGAGCGCGCGCTCGAGGGTCTTCGGAATCAGGGCAAGCATCCCTCGTTGCCCGAGCACCTCCCGGAGGCGATCACGGTGTACGGGCCCGAGGATCTCGCCGGCGCCGCCGACGGGGCCACGGTAATCGTGCTCGGCGCCAACTCCAAGGGAGCGCGCTCCCTCGGCGGGTTGATCTGCGCCCATGTCGGCGCCGCCCTCGTGGCGATCAGCGTCGCGAAGGGCCTCGAGCCGGGGACCGGGCAGCGGATGTCCCAGGTCTACGGTGAGGAACTCCCCGCGACGCCCGTCGTCGCCGTGGGCGGTCCGTGCCTCGCGACCGAACTCGCCGAGGGACTCCCAACGGCGAGCGTCTGGGCGGCGAGCTCGGTCGGGCTGGCGCGGGAGGCCGGGGTGGCGTTCGATGCCCCGACCTACCAGCTCACCTACTCCGACGACATGATCGGCGTCGAGCTCTGCGCGATGATGAAGAACGTCGCTGCGATCGGCCTGGGGATGCTCGACGGGATCGGCAAACCGACCGGCGAAGATTTCAAGAACGCGAAGGCTGCGCTGTTCACGAAGGCTGCCCACGAGATCGTCGAGCTCGTCGGAGCGTGTGGTGGTCGCGCCGAGACCGCGTTCGGACTCGCCGGGATCGGCGACCAGCTGGTCACCGCACTCGGCGGCCGCAACCGCCTCTACGGCGAGCTCGTGGGCACCGGCGAGCCCCCGGACCGAACGCTCCGCGACCTCGAGGGCCGAGGTCTGACCGTTGAAGGCGTCGACTCGACGCGCGACGTCGCGCGTCTCGCCGACGAGCACGGGCTCGATCTGCCGTACCACACCGCCATCCATCGCGTCCTCTCCGAGGGCGCCGATCCCCGCGACATCTTGGAGGTCCTGCGATGAGACAGCTCCCCGACCGGAACTTGGCGATGGAACTTGTCCGCGTCACCGAGGCCGCGGCCCTTGCGGCCGGCCGATGGGTGGGCCGCGGCGACAAGATCGCGGCCGATCAAGCGGCCGTCGACGCGATGCGACTGATGATCGACTCGGTCTCGATGGACGGCGTGGTCGTGATCGGCGAGGGCGAGAAAGACGAAGCGCCGATGCTGTTCAACGGCGAGCGAGTAGGCGTGGGCGTGGGTCCTGCGACCGACGTGGCGGTGGACCCGATCGACGGCACCACGCTGACAAGCGTCGGCCAGCCCAACGCGCTGTCGGTGATCGCGCTCGCGCCCCGGGGCGCGATGTTGTTCCCAGGCGCAGCGATGTACATGGAGAAACTCGCGACCGGCCCTGAGGCCGCCGACGCGATCGACATCACGGCGCCGATCGGCGAGAACATCCGTCGCGTCGCGAAAGCGAAAGGCAAGCGTCCCGAGGAAGTCGCGGTGACGATCCTGGCGCGGCCACGGCACGACGACATGATCCGCGAGATCCGCGAGGCGGGCGCCCGCGTGTTCCTGATCACGGACGGCGACGTCGCTGGCGCGATCGTCGCCGCGATCCCGAGGACCGAGGTCGATCTGCTGATCGGGATCGGTGGCACACCGGAAGGGGTCGTCTCCGCCGCGGCCTTGAAATGCCTCGGCGGTGCGATCCAGGGCAGGCTCTACCCGCGGACCGACGAGGAGCGCCAGTCGTTGCTCGACGACGGCTTCGACCTGGATCGGGTGCTCACCGCCGACGACCTCGCGGCGGGCGACGACCTCTTCTTCGCCGCCACCGGGATCACGGACGGCTATCTGCTCGACGGCGTCACGTATTGGCCGGACGGCGCGACGACGCACTCGATGGTGATGCGCTCTCGCTCGGGCACGATCCGCTACGTGAAGTCGGACCACGCGTTCGAGAAGCTCGAGCGGTTCTCCTCGATCGACTACCGGCCGTAGGCGGGCCCGTACACGCCCTTCGCAGTCACGACGAGACGGCCGTCGGCGACCAGGTCGTGGAGCGCATGCAGAACGGCTCGTCGAACGTTGGCGGTCTCGAACGGATCGATCGCGCCGGCGCGGAGGGCACGGTCTTGGATCACGGTCCAGTGCAGCGGCTCGCCGGCGTCGCGAACGATCGCCTCGATGGCGTCCTCGAGCGTCGCCATCAACCGAGGAGCGCTTGGGCGAACAGATCGACCTGTTCGGGCTCAAGCACCGTGAACGGCAACGTCCATGGTGAGACCACGAGGTCGTCCACCCCGAGCGCCGCGAACGCCGCCGCGCGCTCGCGGATCTGCTCGAGCGAGCCGCTCAGCGTGTCGGCGCGCCACGAATCCCACGTCTCGCCGGCCATCGCATCGCCGGGGAACGCCGCCCGTGCGCGCTCGAAGGTCGCTCGTGCCTCGTCGTCGGTTCGTCCGGCGATCCCGTAGAGACCGAGCGACAAGCCGAACGTCGAGGGATCGCGCTCGTTCACCTCGCAGGCGGCGCGGACCCCATCAAGGGCGGAGCGGTACGCCTCGGGCGACATCCGCCACACCGTGTTCCAGCCGTGCGCCCATCGAGCGGCGGCGCGCAAGAGCCGCGGACCTCCTTTGCCTCCCACCCACACGGGGATCGGCGCCTGCACAGGACTCGGAGTCAGCCGGCCACCGTGCAGCGACCACACCCTCCCCGTATGCGACAAGGGATCTGTCCCAGCGAACAATCCCGAGGTGATCGCAAGCGCATCTTCCAGCGCATCGAACCGTTCCCCGATCGTGCCGAACCGGAATCCGAACGCTTCGAACTCCTGCTCGAGCCAGCCGGCCCCGAGTCCGACCTCGAGGCGCCCGTGCGAGATCCCGTCGATCGTCGCGGCGGCCTTCGCCACCATCGCCGGATGCCGGAACGGGGCGCACAGGACGAGCACGCCCAGACGAACGCGCTCGGTGACCGCGGCGAGGCCGGCGAGCGTCGTCAGCGGTTCGAGCGCCGCGATGGGTGCATCGGCAGTCCCGTAGCGCGCGAACGAGTAGAAGAAGTGGTCGGAGAGCCAGACCGCGTCGTAGCCGAGCGCTTCCGCGCGGCGAGCCCAGGTCGCCGCGTCGTCGAACCCGATCGAGCCCGACGGGAGCGAAAAGCCGTACTGCGGGATCGCCAGGCCGATGTGCATGGCCTGCAGGATACGGCCGTGCTCAAGGGCTCGGCGTCGCGACCCCGGTCGACGCGGCGAGCGTGCCTCGGAGCAGGACCCGGCCGTTCGCCCCTCGAGCGACCACGTCGAGGAAGCCGTCCAAGCTGCTGTCGGCCACGAGCGCAAGCGTCGCCCCGCCCGCGGTGTCGAGTCGTCGGATCGTCCCGATCTGTACAGCGTGTCCCCTCGCGTCGGACAACCACACGCGCACCGGCACGGCGGTCGCCGGCAGGTCGGTCACCACGACGATCACCTGATCCCCGGCCGACGGCGACACGATCGTGAGCGCGGCGCCCGTTCCACGCCGACCCCGCGCCGTGAGGTTGCCCAAGAAGACCTGGGTGTCGGGATCGGCGAACCGAGCGGTGCTGACGACATCGCCGAAGCGTTCCAGCATCTGCTGCGTCGCCAGGGCCGTCTGCGCCGTTTGGAGTCGCGAGCGTTCCGCGCGGTTCGCAAGGACAGAGCCGACACCGATGGCGGAGACGAGGATCGCGGCGGCCAGCAGGGTGACCCCGGTGCGGCGGGCGCGGCGCCCACCGGCAGGATGCCGCGCGCCGGCCTGCTGCACCGACGCGACGATCCGGTCCTCGAGCGCCGGGTCCGCGGGGGCGCCGGCTGCGATCGCGTAGCCGAACGCAGCCGCGGCGCGCTGCAGGTCGATCGCCTCTTTGCGGCATGCCGCGCACGTCTCGACGTGGAGCTCGACGTCGCCGACCTCGCTGGCCGGCGCCACACCGAGCGCGAACTCGGGCAGCACCTCGCGTACCCCGGTGCAGTTCACAGCAATTCCTTCAGGTCGTTGGCCTTGCGGGCTTTGATCAGGGCCGAGCGCAACCGCGTCTTCACGGTGCCGAGCGGGATCCCGTCGGTCTCGGCGATCTCGCGAGCCGTCATCCCGCGGAAGTAGGTCCGAGCGACCAGGCGCCGCTCGGCGTCGGTCAGCGAGGCGATCGCACGCAGGGCCGCGTCGCGCTCGAGCAGCAGATCCTCGTCGACGGATTGCGGCGCCTCGGGAACCTCGTCGACGAGAACGAGCCGGGGGCGGCTGACGCCGGTGTCGCGACGGAGGCGGTCGATCGCCAGGTTGTGGGCGATCGTCATCAGCCACGTCGACAGGCGGCCGCGGTGCGGGTCGAACCGGGCCGCCTTGCGCCAGGCGGTGACGAAGACGTCCTGCGTGAGCTCCTCGGCGGCCTCGCGAGAGCCCAGCAGTCGAAGCCCCATCGAGTAGACGGGGCGTCCGAACCGCGCGTACAACGCGCGGATCGCCGCGTCATCACCGGCAAGCAACCCTTCCATCAGTTGTTCTTCCTCGCGAGGGAGGAGTGGTCCGTCGCTGCGTCCCTGCACAGGGGGTCCTTCCGGTGATACGCACGGCGCGGCCCGGTCGGCTTGCCGGAACGCGTGACCGCCATGGTCGCATGGTGTTCGCCGCGATGCCACCGGTTGCGGCTGCCCCCGATCGACCGTCACATCCTCGTCGCATCGCCGTGACCAAGACGTGACACGGCGGCGGGTGCTGGCCGGCGCGCTAGCTCCTCGTCGGTGCGAGTCCGAAGGGCTCGGCCTCCGCGGCCTCGTCCTCCGGCCGGGGCGGCAATTCGGCGGGCGGACCTTGGTGATGCCCCGAGGAGATCCCCGCCTGTTGCAGGGCGAGCTCGAAGTCGTGCTTGCTCGACACCGCCTGCATCGCGTCGTCTACCGACACCGTGCCCTCCTGGATCAGCTTGAGCAGCCACTGATCGAACGTGATCATGCCGTAGTAGCCGCCTTCGGCCACAACGTCCTTGATCTCGGCGGTCTTCTCCTCGTCGACGATCCGCTCGGCGACCCGCCCGGTGTTCACGAGGATCTCGAGCGCCGGCACCCGGCCGCCGTCGACGGTGGGGACGAGCCGTTGGCAGATGATCCCGCGCAGGGTTCCGGCGAGCGTCAGCCGGATCTGCTTCTGCTGGTGCGGCGGGAAGAAGTCGATCACGCGGTTCACCGTCTCGGTCGCGTCCTGGGTGTGCAGGGTCGAAAGGACCAGGTGTCCGGTCTCGGCGGCCTGCAGGGCCGCGCGCACCGTTTCGGTGTCACGCATCTCACCGATCAAGATCACGTCGGGGTCCTGCCGCAAGGCCGCGCGCAGCGCCGACAGGAAGTCACTCGTGTCCTTGCCCGATCTCGCGCTGGTTGATCGACGCGACGTCGTCCTTGTGGAGCACCTCGATGGGGTCCTCGACCGTCACGATGTGGACCGGCTTCGTCGCATTCAGATACCCGATCATCGCGGCGAGCGTCGTCGTCTTGCCCGAGCCGGTGGGGCCGGTCACCAGGATCAGATCCGCGGTGCTCGTCTGCGAGCACGCGCACGGCATCGGGCAGTCCGATCTCTTCGAAGCTTGGCCCGCCGAACCGGAGCTTCCGCAGCACCATCGAGATCGAGCCGCGCTGGCGGAACACGTTCGCCCGGAATCGGCCGACGTTCGGCACGGAATAGGCGAAGTCGACCTCACCGAGCTCCTTGAACAGGGACTTGCGTTCCTCGGGGATCACACCGTCGGCGATCGCTTGCGTTTCGAGCGGGCTGAGCGGGTCGCGTTCCAGCCGGACGAGCCCGTGCGGCAGCCGGATCATCGGCGGTGACCCGACCTTGACATGCAGGTCGGACCCGTTGCCCTGCACAAGCTCCTCTAGCCAAGCATTGAACTCCGGGACGATCGGCGAGCCGGTATCCATGGTGTGTCGTCACTCCTGTTCGTGGGGTGTTGCGATGCGGCCACACGGCCACCGCTTCCCCATCGGCCGGTTCGGGGGGCGACTTCAGTCGGTTGCGTCCAACGGGTCACCCACCCAGCCTCGTAGACTGAAACGGTTCCCCGACATCAGGAGCACGGATGGTCACCGAGCAGGCGGTTCGCGAAGCGCTCCGCAGCGTGCACGACCCGGAGATCGGTCGTCCGATCGAGGACATCGGCATGCTCGCGGGCATCCAGGTGGCGGGCGGCGATGTGCGCGTCGACGTGTTGTTGACGATCGAGGGGTGCCCGCTCCGCGACCGGATCACGCAGGACGTCACGGCCGCCGTTCAGCCGCTGGCGGGTGTGGAGCGGGTCGAGGTATCGCTCACGCCGATGAGCCCCGAGCAGCGGGAGACGCTCGTCGGGAAACTCCGCGGACCGAACGCACAAGGCCCGTCCAAGATCCGCTTCGCCGAGCGCACCGCGATCATCGCAGTCGCGTCCGGCAAGGGTGGGGTCGGGAAGTCCTCGGTGACCGTCAACCTCGCCGCGGCGCTCGCCGCCGACGGCCTGAAGGTGGGCGTGCTCGACGCCGACGTTTGGGGGTTCAGCGTGCCTCGGATGCTCGGCGCCAAAGGTCAGCCCGTCGGGTTCAACGACATGATCCTGCCGCTGGAGGCCCACGGGGTGAAGGTGATCTCCATGGGCTTCTTCGTGCCAGAGGACACCCCGGTGATCTGGCGCGGCCCGATGCTCCATAAGGCGATCGAACAATTCTTGGGCGACGTCTACTGGGGGGACCTCGACGTGCTGTTGTGCGACCTCCCACCCGGCACGGGCGACGTGAGCATCTCGCTCGCCTCGTTCATCCCCGGCGCGTCGATGGTGGTCGTCACGACGCCGCAGGAGGCGGCCCACACGGTCGCGCAGCGCGCCGGCAAGATGGCCGAGCGCACGAACCTGCGCCCGATCGGCGTGATCGAGAACATGTCGTGGTTCATCTGCCCTCATTGCGGCGAGCGCGAGCTGCTGTTCGGCGAAGGGGGCGGACAGCTCGTCGCCGACACGCTCGAGGTGCCGTTGCTCGCGCAAGTGCCCCTGCTTCCGGCGATCCGCGAAGGCAGCGACACGGGCACACCGATCGTCGTCTCGGATCCGGACGCACCTGCAGCCCAGGCCCTGCGCGAGGCCGCCCGGGCATTGCGGAAGGCGGCGACCACCAAGGTGGGCAAACCGCTTACCGTGATGGCGCGCTAGCCGGACGGGGCAGGTTCGGGCTCCGGTTCGGACCGGCGCTTGCGGATCCGTCGGTCGCGGCGGCGTGGTCGGGCCCGGGCGGTTCGAGATCGCGAAGTACGCGACCAGCGCGGCGCTCGTCGCCACCACAGCCAAAGCCGTCCATTGCGAGCCCGTGAGCGGTCCGAACCGCTTGTCGATCCGCAGCGAGTCCTCGAGCACGCGGCAGGCGCCGTAGTACATCGTGAACAACAGCGTCGCGAGCCCCTCGCGCCGCGGCCGCCTGATGAACCGCCACAGGATCGCGAACAGGATCCATGCGAGCAGCATGTCGTAGAGCGCGGTCTGGTGGACCCCCACACCCGACGCGATCGTTTGGGCGTCGGCGATCCGGACGAGTCGCGCGCCGTCCCGTCCGATGAACTCGGTCACGCCGCCTTGGAGATCCGCCCGGAACTCGCCCGCCGCAAGCTGGAACGGCGGCGCGATCGTCCCACTGCCGTACCGCCAGGCGAGGAGCCACGACGTCGGCTTGCCGAGGTGATCGGCGATGATCAGGTCGCCGATCCGTCCCACCGCGATGCCGAGGGCGAGCGGTGCGGCGAGGGCGTCCGCCACCTGGAAGAACCGCAACCCGAACCGCCGGATGTTGATCGCGTTCGCGATCGTCGCCCCCGCGATGCCGCCCAGCAGCGAGATGCCGCCCTTCCAGATGTACAGCGTTTCGATCGGCGCGGGCGCGAACTCGGACCAATGCGCAAGCACGTAGAAGAATCGGGCGCCGACGATCGCCCCGATCAACGACCAGAGCACGATCGAGCTGATCTGGCGCTCCTCGACACCGCGGGCGGCCGCGATCCGACCGAACAGCCACGCGCCGATCATGAACCCGATCGCGATGAACAATCCGTGCGGCGAGATCGCGAAGGACCCGAACCGGAAACGGTCAAGGACGGGCCAGCTGACCGAGGCGAGGAACGACACGGCGTGCATCGTGTCGAGCCTAGCCGTCCGTCGTGCGACCGCCCCGCGGCCACCACCGCGCGACCGCGCGGCCGATCAGCAGACCGCTGATGACGTCGCTCGGAAAGTGCACGCCGAGGTAGACGCGCGACGTCGCCACCGAGGCGTCGAGGACGCCCAGCGCGGCTCGCCCCGCACCGCCGACGCCGAGCTCGCGGGCCGCGACTCGTCCGAACGTCGTCAGCACGGCCGGATGCGACGACGGCCAGGACTGACCGTCGGGCCGCGCGATCATCTGGCGGGTGCCTGTCTGTGGCTCGTCGAGCGGGCGCGGGCGGTCGGCAACCTTCTTCAGCCCCTGCATGAGCGCCCACGTCGCGCCCGCGGCGGTGAGGGCCCGGAGCGCCGCGCGGCGCCGCCCGAGCAGGCCCAGCGCCAGCGCCGCAGCGCCGGCCGCATAGAGCGAGCCAAGTTCGGTCACCGTCGTGAACACATGATCTGCCTCTGGTCCGTGACCCGTGTTCACCGCCTCGAAGACCGCCCGGTCGGCCTCATCGGCATCCGGGTTCGTGGTCACCGCAGCACCGATCGCGCAGGCACCCGCGAACAACCCTGCACCCCAGAGGAAGCGGCCGACACCCATGGCGGTCCATCATGCGATAGTGCCCCCATCAACGTCACCAAGGAGGGCAAGATGGCCAAGGACGGCGGGTCGGACGGCCGGACGAAGCTGATCGTCGCCGGTGTCATCGTCGTGGTGCTGCTCGTCTTCATCGGGCAAAACACCGAGACGGCGAACGTGAACTTCCTGTTCTTCGATCATGAGACAGCGCTGTGGGTCGTGATCGCGATCTCCGCCGTGCTCGGGTTCGTCGCCGGGTGGTTCGTCGGGCGCAGCCGCCTGCGTCGCTAGCGGTCTCCCCCCCACCCCGATCGCACGGAGTTGACCCTCGGTGCCCCGCCGCAACGCGTACTCGGCGCCGCCGATCGCGCGCAGGCTCGCGGCCGCGAAGGAGCCGAGCGGCCCTCGGAACCCGTAGCGCACCTCGTGCCGGAGCACGCTGCGGTCATACGGCAAGCTCGCGATGGAGGTCGCGACGGTTGCCTCCAAGAGCCCCGACAGTTCGACGACGGAGCGCCAAGGCGGCTCCCACTCGAGCACGAGGCACGGGATCGTGGCTCGCACCCCCATGAACGACATGGTCACCTCGAACCCGACCCCGGCCTCGAGACCGGACTGCGGCACCCACACCGATTCGATCAGCCGTTCCCAGGTCGGGAGACCGCGAGGGTTGCTCGTGACCGCCCAGACCGCCTCGGGCGGCGCATCGACCTCGACTGAATGCTCGACGACCGTGGTCATGCCACGTCGGTGCTCCCGCTCGACCACCCGCGCCACCAGACGAGCCGTCGAGGGTGCACCCGGACGAGCGCGTCGGCGGCCGCGTCGATCGAGCCGGCAAGCGAGCGCAGCGACTTCCCGCCCTGCCCGACCTCGTCCACGACGTAGCACGAGGCGGCGCCTTGGAACATCGCGCCCACCATGTCCCGCGCCCGCCACACAGACGGCCGATCCACCATCAGCGCCACGGCAACGTCGGGACCCACGCCAGCGAGCGCGAGCGTTTCGGCGGGCAGTGCGGCGACAAGCGATCTGTCGTCCGCGCGCCAACGCACCGGGAGGACGACGAGGCCGCGTTCTCCTGCCACGGCGAGGGCGCCCTCACCCTCGTGGCCGATCCCCTCGGCCACCGCCCCGGGCAGCGCCGCGAACGGGTCGGAGCCCTTCGTGTTGCGAAACGTTGGGTGTGACCCGGCATGGCCGCCCCACCGTCCTCGTCCTTCTTGCACGCCGCGCTCGTCGAGCAGCGCGGTCCGCTCGAGGTCGACGCCCACGAAGACCCGGCCCGGCGGCGTCCAGGCGAGGGGTACCTGCTTCGCATCGATCGCATAGCCGGCGAAGAACCGAGCGTTCTTCGCGCTGAAGGTGGCGGTCGCACGCGCGATCGATGTCGCGCCGGCGACGGCCGCCGCCCACGTCCGGCGATCGAGCGCGTCGTAGGTGCGAACGGCACCCGTGAACGTCACCCCAAGCTCGTCGGCGCGGACGAGACCGGCGACCGCCGGATCCGCGCGCCACGCTCGCGCCTTCACGGATCGGCGAGAAGTGGTCAGCCAGAGCCGGGCCCCGCTGCTCGCGTAGACGAGCGGCGTGCAATGGGGCCCTCGCGGCGTCATCGTGGCCACGGCGCAGAAGCGCCCGTGGTCGAGCACATCCTGGACCGCGGTCGAACGGAAGCTCATCGATCCTCCGGCACGTGGGGCGGGAACCCAAGCATGAGCCCCGTCCACAGGATATGGCTCGCGAGCGGCGCGAGGACGCCGCCGCTCCACCACGCGAGGGCACCCCAGAGCGCACCACCCACGATCGCGCCGGCGATGATCGGCAGCGAGCGGCTGGGCAGGTTCGCAAGGACATAGAGTGCCCACACGAGAACGGCGGCGACCGCGAGCGACGAGAGCTCGTCGGCCCCGAAGCGGTACGCAAGTCCGCGCCACAGGAGCTCCTCCCCCGGGACGGCCAGCAGGAGGGATAAGACCAGCTCCCGCCGGACGTCGGCGGTGGCGGCCTCCCGGTACGCCGCCTCGGTCTGTCGCGCGAACGCCGGGATGTGCAAGGCAAGCGCGACGAACAGCCGCGTGCCGAGGTACAGCAGCAGACCGCTCGCCAGTCCGACCGCCACGATGCCGGCCTCGCCTGGGACGTTCGAACCGCCGGAGGCAGGCGCGTCGATCGTTCTGCCGACGAGCAGCGACACCAGCCCCATGACACCGAGGAACGGTGGCAAGGTCTTCCACACCTCGCGACCACGGACGATCGCTCGCCAGGCCACCATCGTTCCGACCAAGCCGACCACGAGCACCAGCGCTGCGAGCATGCGAGCCTCCTAGGTGGCGAAGAACCGGGTCGTCACCGCGATCTGCGCGGTGAAGGCGGTCACGAGTGAGAGGTAGAAGAACCCGGTGGCGGATTGGACGGCCGACGCGCGCTGACCCTTCAGCGCCGCGCGCGCGAGCACGGCGATCAGCAGCGTCGTGCCCGCCATCCCGAGCGCGATCCACGGCGCGAGAGCGCCCGCGGTCAGGAGCGGGTTGAACGCCTTGGACGACGCTGTGCCCGAGAACCCGCCCGATGCGATCGCCCCGATCTCGACCACGGTCGCGACGATCAGGGCCATCGTGAATCGGTTGATCGGCGACCGCGCGAGCTTCCGGTCCGTCAGGTACCAGTGCCCGAGGAACAGCGCGTCGTACGCAGCACCCAGGAAGGCAGCCCCGGCGAGCAGCTGGAACCCCGCGACGACGGTGCCCTGCCGGCCTGCCGGCGCGAATGCGAGCAGCGCAACCGTGGCAGCGACCGTGGCGACGATCCCCACGATGCGGCCGGCCGTCTGCCACCGCAGGAGGAAGCACCCCATCGCCGCGGTCACCAACACCGCCGCGACCAGGGTCAGCCGCGTTGCCGTCGTCGTCACATCGTCGCCCGGAACCGCGCCGGCGCGCGCTGCGAGCCACGCCGGCCAGGCGAACAGCGCGGCCATCAGCACCGTCCAGATCGTGAAGAAGGAGCGTTTCGTCTCGCGCCACAGGGCCGACGCCCAGGTGAGCACCGATGCCCCGGCCACGGTCGCCAGTAAGACGAGGGTCATCACACCTGCGAACCCGGTCATCAGTCGGACCTCGTCATCGGCCCCACAGGGTAGCGGCCGCGGCGCAGCCTTCCTCCGCCGGTAGGCTGGACGCATGAACGATTGGCGCACCTACGAGGACGTGGCCGACACCTACGAACGGGTGCACGCGCCCCGGTTGGCCGAACCGGCCCGCGATCTCATCGCGATGGCGGGCATCGCACCCGGCGCGCACGTGCTCGACGTCGGCACCGGCACCGGGGCCGCCGCACAGGTGGTCCGTGACACGGGCGCCATCGTGATCGGGATCGATCCGTCGCAGGCGATGCTCGAGGTTGCGAGGCAGGTCCATCCTGGGCTCGACGTGCTCGCGGGCCAGGCGATCGACCTCCCGTTCCCGGATGGCTCGTTCGACGCGGTGATCGGCAACTTCGTTCTCGCCCATTTCACGAAGGTCGAGACGGCGCTGTTCGACATCATGCGCGTGACGAAGCCAGGTGGGGTGATCGGGTTCACCACCTGGACCGACGGGCGCGACGCGTTCACCGACACGTGGAGGGAGCTGGTGACCGCTGTCGTGCCGGAGGACCTGCTCGAGCAGACCCTTGCGAAGGCCATCCCGAACCACGATCGTTTCACGCGGCGCGCGGCGGTCGAGGAGGCGCTGATCGACGCCGGCCTCCGCCGCGTCCGGACCGAACCGGCGCAGTACGAGTGGCGCTACGGGCGCGACGAGTTCGTCGACGGCTTGACCGTCTGGGCCACCGGCCGGTTCGTCCGCGAGATGCTCGGCGCCGACGGATGGAAGCGCTTCCTCGACGACGCGCGCGAGACGTTCGCGGCGCGGTTCCCCGATCCGCTGCACGACCGTCGCGACGTGTTGCTGGCGACCGGCATCAAGGAGTAGACGAGACCGTCAGCTGAGGTCGAGGAGCCGGAACTCCTCCGCGTGGTCGACGCCGATCTTGGCCCCGGCCTCCGCCGCGTCCTTCGTCAGGAACTCCTCGAAGAACCGGATCCCTTCGGTCAGCTGACTCGCGTGCGCCGCAAGCGCGTCAACCTTCGCCTGCATGTGCCCGGAGATATCGACGGTTCGGTTCGCGTCGTTCGACCAGCCGAGCCAGACCTCGTGGACGTCTTGAACGCCGAGACCCTCACCCAGATGCTCGCTGTAGAAGTGCGGGTTCCGCTCCCCGGGAACGCGGAGTCGAGCGCCACCCACCCGGCCATCCGGTGGTCGGAGTGGTTGTAGTAGGTCGCCGTGGTCGTGGTCCCTGCGGTGCTTTCGAAGAACACGGCGGTCGGATCGCACGAGACGACGGTCTCGGCGCGCACCTCGCGGATGCGCCGCACGACCGCCTCGCGGATCTCCGGCGTGTTCTGCAACTCGCCGTCGTGCGTCGACAGGACGCGCACGCCGGCGAGGCCGAGGACCTCGCCGCCCGCCTCGGTCTCGGCCAGGCGGATCGACGCGAGCTGTGCCCGCGACAGATCGGGGTCGCTCGAACCGCGGTCGCCGTTCGTGAGCACGAGCAGATGCACCTCGCGCCCCGCAGCCGCCCAGGCCGCCAAGGTCCCGCCGGCGCAGATCTCCGCGTCGTCGGGGTGCGCGAAGATCGCGAGGACGGGGCCGGTGCGGACCGCCGCGGTCTCCGGCTCACCCATCCCGGCTACCCTGCGCGGTCCTGGAGCCAGCGCACGAGCGCACGGACCGGAACCCCCGTGGCGCCATACGGCCCGAGATCGTGTGGGGCCTCTTGGAACGACGGCCCGGCGATGTCCAGATGCACCCACGGCGTGTCGCCGACGAACTCCGCCAGGAACCACGACGCGGTGATCGCACCGCCGTAGCGTTTGCCCGTGTTCTTGATATCGGCGACCTTCGAGTCGATCAGCGCACGGTAGTCCTTCCACAGTGGCAGCTGCCAGATCGGCTCACCAGCGTCGGTGCCCGCCATCACGAGCTCCTGGGCGAGGAGGTCGTCGTTCGAGAACGCGCCGGCGATGTCGGTGCCGAGCGCCACCACGCAGGCGCCGGTCAACGTCGCGGTATCGACGATCGCGACGGGCTTCTTCTCGGTGAGGTAGGCGAGCGCATCGGCCAGCACGAGACGCCCCTCCGCGTCGGTGTTGAGCACCTCGCTCGTCTTCCCGCCCCGGTGACGGATCACGTCGCCCGGGCGCTGCGCGGAACCGCTCGGCATGTTCTCCGAGCAGGGGATGGCGGCGACCACGTTCACACGCAGCCGCAGCCGTGCGATCGCGTAGACCGTCGCGAGGATCGACGCGGCCCCTCCCATGTCGCCCTTCATCGTCTCCATGCCCGACGGGTCTTTCAGAGACAGTCCCCCCGAATCGAACGTGATGCCCTTCCCGGCAAGCCCGACCGGCCGGGCCGCGCCGGCACCGCGATAGGTGAGCTCGATCATGCGCGGTGGGTTCGACGACCCCTGGCCGACGCCCAGCACGCCGCCGAATCCCCCGGTCTTCAGCTGCGTCTCCGTCCAGATCTTGCACGTGACCCCAGCCTCCTTGGCGATGGCCTGTGCGCGCTTCGCAAGCGCGGCCGGGACGAGGTCCCCCGCGGGTGTGTTCACGAGATCGCGCGCGATGGTCACCGCATCGACGATCACCGCACCGGTCTTCGCCGCCGCCTTCGCGGCCTTGACATCCGCACGAGCCGAGATCAGCACCGTTGCTTTGCGGAGCGCGACGATGTCGGTCGGGGGGCGGTGCGGTACCGGTCGAACCGATAGGCGCCGAGCCCGATCGCTTCGACCGCGACCTGCACCGCCTCGGTGTCCTTCGCACCGAACGCGTGCGCGAAGGTGGTCGCGACGGTCGCGAACCGCCGAGCGCCCTGCATGGCCTTCGCGAGGCTCCGGCGCATCGCCGTGTGATCGAACTCGTCCTTCGCACCGACGCCGACCAACAGCACCGCGCCCGCTGCGAACCGATCGCTCGCGCGACGCGGGACGAGCAGGTTCTCCCCTCGCTTCCCGGTGAGCTTGGCGGCGGCGTACACGTCGCCGAGCCGGATCTCCTTGAGCCCGGCGGCGGCGTCCTCACCCGCGAACACGGGCACGATCAGGAGGTCTGCCTCGACCTCTCGAACGGACGTCACGGCGGCGGCGAACGTCGTCACGGCGGATCCCCTTCCTCGGCTGCGCGTCGAGGCAGTCTAATGGGTGGTCGGGCTCCGATACCCTGGGCACATGAAGACCCGCACGGTCACCGACCTCATCTACTTCGATGACGACGCCGCTCGCACCGAGGTGCTCTATGAGACCGAGCAGCTGTTCTCGCAGGTGATCTGCCTGCAGGAGGCCCAAGGGATCGGGCCGATGCTCGATGCGTCGGCCGACGGCCTGCTCGTGGTGCTCGCAGGCGAGATCGCCGCACAGGTCGGCAAGGGGCGCGCGCGGATGCGGCAGTGGGCGTCCGTGAGCGTGCCCGCCGGCGAGGAACTGACGGTGCGGAACGCGTCCGAGGAGCCGTCGGTCGTGCTGCTCGTCCTCGCGCCGCCCCCCGCCTAGCTGGCCGGACCGCTCGCGATCACGAGCGCCCGGAGCCCACGCTGGGCTCGACCCATCAGGACACGCAGCACCGGTGCGTAGACCCCGAGCCATTGGCCTGCCGAGGATGGGCACGGCAAGCTCGATCTCCTCGATCCAGGTGAACCGCGTGCCGCCATCGACCGGCTCCAGAGAGCCACGTGCCGCGCCCGCGCACCGGCCCACCGTGCGCGATCGTGAGCGATCGCGGTGGGTCCCACGCCGTGACCTCCATCGGTTCGACGAAGGCCGGGACCTGGAACACGCGCGTGCGCACGCGCAGACGCACGCCGACCCCCTCCCGGATGTCGGAGCGCACCACGACCTCGTCGGCGTCCAACATCCAGTCGGACTGCCGCTCCCACCGGGTCAGCACCGCCCATGCCTCCGGCTGCCGGGCACGGCAGATGGATCGAACGCTCGACCCTCACGCCAGTGCGCCGACGGCGCTCGTCACGGCATCGATCAACGCGCCCGAGCGCACCAGCCCGAGCGCCGCGTCGATGTCCGGCGCCGAACTCGCGATCGTGCTCGACGAAGGGCACGATGCCGCGCAACGCGTCGTGCGCGGCCGGCGGTCGCGGGGCCCGGGTGCGAGCGGCGACCGAAGGTCGATCGCCTGCGCTGCCCCGAGGGCCTCGAGCGCCACGACGATCTCCGCGTTCGCGACGACCGAGCGTGCATGCCGCGCCGCCGTCATCCCCATGCTCACGTGGTCCTCCTGGCCGGCGCTGGAGGGGATCGAGTCGACCGACGCGGGATGCGCCAGCGACTTGCACTCGCTACACGAGCGAGGCCGCTGTGTACTGGATCAACATGAACCCGCTGTTGAGCCCGCTCGCCGGCACCAGGAACGGTGGCAGCCCGTTCGAGCACTTCGGGTCAAGCAGTCGGTAGAGCCGCCGGTCGCTGATCGACGCGAGGGAGACGAGCGACAGGGCGAGCGCGTCCATGGCGACCGCGACGGGCATCCCGTGGAAGTTGCCGCCGCTGCGCACCTCGTCGTCGTCGGCCAACACGATCGGGTTGTCCGAGACCGCGTTGACCTCGATCGCGAGCACCGCAGACGCGTAGGCGATCGTGTCGCGCGAGGCCCCGTGCACCTGGGGCGTGCACCGCAGCGAGTACGCGTCCTGGACGAGGTGCGACGAGTCACGGTGCGACTCGCGGATCGGCGAGTCGGCAAGCAGCGCGCGAAGGTTCGTCGCGGACGCCGCCTGGCCCGGATGAGGTCGGAGCCGCTGCAGCCGCTCGTCGAACGGCGCGTCGGTGCCGAGGAGGGCCTCGATCGACATGGCAGCGACGACATCGGCGGTCCGCACGAGCCGCGCCGCGCGCGCGAGCGCCAGGACGCCGACCGCCAGCATCCCTTGTGTGCCGTTCACGAGAGCAAGCCCTTCTTTCGCCTCGAGCTCGAGCGGGACGAGGCCGGCGCGCTCGAGCGACACAGCGGCAGGCTCGCTCCCACCGTCCGTGAGGGTGCGACCTCGGGACCGAGGAGCGGCAGGGCGAGGCAGGCGAGCGGTGCAAGATCCCCCGAGGCGCCGAGCGAGCCCTGCTCGGGGACCGCGGGGATCAGGTCGCGGTTCAGCATGTCGACCATCCGCTCGACGAGCTCCACCCGCACGCCCGAATGCCCGAGCGCGAGGACGTGGGCACGGAGCAACAACATCGCGCGCGCCTCCTGCCGCGACAGATCCGGCCCGACGGCGGTGGCGTGGGACGTCACGATGCCGTGCTGCAACGCCGAGGCCTGCGACGGGTCGATCCGGGTATCCGCCAGGGCACCGAATCCGGTCGTGACGCCGTACATGGTGACGCCCTCGGCGACGGCGCGCGCGATCACGTCGCGCGCAGCAGCGATCCGGCCGCGCGCGCCGTCGCCGAGGGCGACCGGCGCGCCGAGCGCGACCCGTTCCACGTCGGCGAGCGTGAGCGGCTCTCCGAGCTGCACCGGTGCGGTCATCGGGTCGCAGGCTACCGGTTCACACGAGCAGCCGGGTGACGAGGGGCGTCTCGACGGTGCGGCCGCCCTCGGCCCGCACCCGATACGCGGTGGAACCGGTCATCGACGCCACGGCCTCCCGGATCGCACCGTCCACCAGATGCACCGCTGCGAAGTCGTCGCAGGCGATCCCCGACGGCAAGCGCCCATCGGCGATCGCCTCGCGCACGGCGGGTCGCCGCGCCGGCTCCGAGTCGTAATGCGGCGTGAACGAGCCCGCGACGAAGCCGAGACCGTCGACGAGCGGATCCGCGCGGCCAAGCTGCCAGGAGTCGGTCGTACACGCCTCGAACCAGCAGTTCGCGCCCGCGCTCACCCCCGCCAGCACGACGCCGGTGTCGTACGCGGCGCGCAGCGCGGTGTCCACACCGTGGGCGCGCCACACCGCGAGCATGCTCACCGTATTGCCGCCCCCGACATAGACCAGATCCTGCTCCCCGAGGAACGACGTGAGATCGGCGACCTCACGATCGAACAGTCGCAGGATCGTGGTCTCGAACCGGTCGGCGGGGAAGGCCCCGAAGACCCGCTCGGCGAGCGGGTGGTCGCCGGAGGCCGTTGGCAGGAAGCACACACGGGGTCTTCGTGCGGCCAAAAGGCTCGCGCAGAAGGCGTCCAGCACGGGATCGCCCATCGTGAACCCGCCCCCGCCCATCGCCACGATCTGCCGCATCGTCCATGCTCCCGGGTGCTGTCCCCGACCGGTCCCGGATGCTACCGTCACCCGACGTGAGCGCCCCGCTTCCCCAGATAGGCGCCGACACGTCTGTGCGCGTGTTGGTCGCCGACGATGAGCCCGCCCTGCGTGAGACGCTCGCGGCGTTGTTCGCACACGAGCCCACCCTGGACCTGATCGGCACCGCCGCGGATGCCGACGAGGCCGTCAACCTCGCGACCACCGCCCAGCCCGATGTGGCGTTGATCGACGTCAACATGCCCGGTGGCGGCGGACCGCGGGCCGCGCGAGAGATCGCCCGGTTGTCGCCGCGCACGCGCGTGATCGCGTTGTCCGCCTTCGAGGACCGCAGCACGGTCCTCGAGATGCTCCGGGCCGGAGCCGTCGGGTATCTCGTGAAGGGCACCGCCGGCGAGGACATCGTGGATTCGATCCACCGCGTCGCGAGCGGCCGCGCCTCGATGTCGGCCGACGTGGTCGACGGCATCGTGCTCGAGCTTTCGTCGCAGCTGCGTCGTGAGGAGATCGAGCACCAGCGGTTCAGGGAGCGCGCTGCGGAGATCCAGCGGTTCACGTCGGGCAAGGGCATCGCGATCCACGTCCAGCCGATCGTCGATCTCACCTCGCGGGAGCCCGTCGGATTCGAGGCCCTCGCTCGGTTCCGGTCACTGCCCCTGCGCCCGCCCGACGAGTGGTTCGCCGAAGCCGCAGCCCTGGACCTCGGCATCCCGCTCGAGCTCGCGGCGATCGGGCAGGCGCTCGCGCTTCTCCCGGCGCTCCCGGCCTCCGCGTATCTGTCCGTGAATTGTTCGCACCGCGCCGCGCGGGGCGCAGAGCTGCGCGAACTCCTCGCACCCGAAGCCCACCCGGATCGTGGTCGAGATCACCGAGCACGAGCCGGTGGATGACTACGAGGAGCTCGCCCGGGCATTGCGGCCGCTTCGCGATCTCGGCGTCCGCATCGCCATCGACGACGCGGGCGCCGGGTACGCGAGCTTGCGGCATACGCTCGCGCTCGACCCCGACATCGTGAAGGCCGACATCGCGCTCACCCGCGGGATCGACACGGATCGGGCCAAACGCGCGCTCGCGTCGGCGCTGATCTCGTTCGCCGACGAGATGGCGATGACGATCGTGGCCGAGGGGATCGAGACCGAGGCCGCGCTGCAAACCCTGGTCGGCCTTGGGGTGCGCTACGGCCAGGGATTCCACATCGCCCGGCCGGCGCCGCTCGGCAGCTAGCCGCCGCGGCGATCGATCGCCCAGGACGACCCGGGCGTTTCCTTCGTGTAGTTCTTCATCTCGGTCGCGATCGCCATCACTTCGGCGAAATGCGCGAAGGTGCGCCGTTGCGTGCTCGCCACCCCGATCGACACCGAGATCGGCTCGTACCGTTGCGGCTCGCCGCGGCGATTCAAGACTTCGATCCAGCCGCGGCCGAGATCGTCGTCGTCGTAGTAGCCCGCGACGCTCGTGTCGAAGCGCTGCACGATCGTGTCGGCGACGAGCGCCGCGGCCGACGACCCGACGACGACGACGAAGTCGTCGCCTCCGAGATGCCCGACGAACCCATCGTCGCCGGACAGCTCGCTCACGACCGTCTGCATCAGTTGCGCGAGATCCTGGATCACCTTGTCGCCGCGCGGGAACCCGTAGTGATCGTTGAACGCCTTGAAGCGATCGAGATCCACGAGGAGCATGGCGAAGTCCTCGCCGCCGGTAGACCTCTCTGTTCGATCTCGTCCCGCACGCGGTTGTTGCCGGGCAACCCCGTCAGCGGCGACTCGTCCTTCATCTCGCGCTTGCGGCGCAAGACCCCCCGCACGCGGGCGAGCAGCTCCGGCGTGTCGAAGGGCTTGACGATGTAGTCGTCGGCGCCGATCGCGAACCCCTCGAGCTTGTCCGCGGACAGGCCGCGCGCCGTGAGGATGATCACCGAAATCGTCGCCGTGCGGGGATCCTGTCGCAGCGACCGCGTGAGCTCGAACCCGTCGACGTGGGGCATCATGACGTCGGTGATCACCAGATCGGGTGCGTCTTCCGCGACCGCGTCGATCGCCTGCTGCCCGTCGTTCGCGACCCGCACCTGATAGCCGGCGGCCGCCAGCTCGATCTCGAGCAGCCGGGCGATGAATGGATCGTCGTCGACGACGAGGAGCTTCTCCCCCGTCGTCTCCGGACCCTGGCCGACGTCGCTCACCGCACCCCGTTCCTCGTCTCCGCGGGCGTCGCGGACGCCCACGACGCAGCTCGACAACGTCCGGCCAGCTTACCCTCCCCGACCCGCCGCTCACGGCAACGCCGACGCGTTCGTGCCACGACGTGGCACGATGACGCGCCACACGCGAGCGAGGGGGCACACGACATGCAGGTGCTGGACACGTTCCTGGACGCGCTGGGGAACACCCCGCTGGTCCGCCTGCATGCGGTAACGAAAGGGCTTGCCCCGACGGTGCTCGCGAAGCTCGAGATGCTCAACCCCGGTGGCTCGGTGAAAGACCGGATCGGGATCCGGATGATCGAGGACGCCGAGCGCCGCGGTCAGTTGCGGCCCGGGGGCACGATCGTCGAGCCGACCTCGGGCAACACCGGGCACGGGCTCGCGATCGCCGCTGCGATCCGCGGGTATCGGTGCATCTTCGTGATGCCCGACAAGATGAGTCAGGAGAAGATCGCCTTGCTGCGCGCCTACGGCGCCGAGGTCGTGATCACGCCGACCGCCGTTTCCTCGCGAGTCGCCCGAGTCCTACTACGCCGTCGCCGATCGCCTCGCGAGCGAGATCCCCGGCGCCTACCAGCCGAATCAGTACTTCAACCAAGTGAACCCCGAGACGCACGAGGCAACCACGGGACCTGAGATCTGGGAACAGACGGACGGCACGATCGACGTGTTCGTGGCGGGAGTGGGCACGGGTGGCACGATCACCGGCGTCGGGCGCTTCCTGAAGCGCATGAACCCGAACATCACGATCGTCGGGGCCGACACGGAGGGATCCGTCTATACGGGCGACGAGCCGCGGCCGTATCTCACTGAGGGGATCGGCGAAGACTTCTGGCCCGAAACGTTCGACCCCGCCATCGTCGATCGCTGGGTGCGCGTGCCCGACCGCGACGCGTTCCTCACCGCCCGGGCTGTCACGCGGCAGGAGGGGATCCTCGTCGGCGGATCGGCCGGCTCGGCCGTGCATGCCGCGCTCACCGTCGCTCGAGACCACGGTCCGGATACGACGATCGTCGTCCTGCTGCCCGACACCGGTCGGCAGTACCTGACGAAGGTTTACAGCGACGGGTGGATGCGGCAGTACGGGTTCCTCGAGGGACCCGAGGCGATCACCGTGGACCGCGTGCTGGCCGCCAAGGGTGCGGATCTGCCGCCGTTGATCACGGTGCGCGCCCACGACAAGGTGCGCCAAGCGGTCGACCTGTTACAAGCACACGGCATCTCGCAAGCGCCGGTCGTGCGCGAGGACTCAACCGATGTCGCGCAGTTCGTCGGGTCGATCCGCGACCGCGAACTGCTCGAGCGTGTGTTCCGCGATCCCGATGCCCTCCAGGCCGATGTCGCCGAAGTCATGGCGCCACCCGTGCCGACGGTCGAGCGCACGGCCACCGTCGACGAGGCATTCAGCGAACTCGAGCGCGCGCCGGCCGTCCTCGTCACGGCTGGCGGCGCGGCGGTGGGCGTGCTGACCCGTTCGGATCTCCTCGACTTCCTCGCGCACCGGCGCCAGCGACCGACCGACTGACCGTGCGCGCCTTGGGGATCGACGTCGGCGGCGCGGTGGGCAAGCAGCTCGACGTCGTCGTCATGGATGCCGAGCGGCAGATCGCCGCCGTCGGTTCGCGGATCCCCGTGCGGCGTCTCGCCGCGCTCCTGGCCGACCACCGGCCGGACCTCGTCTGCATCGACGCTCCGCCCGCGTGGGCACCGGCCGGGGCGCGCTCGCGCATGACGGAGCGCGAGTTGAAGCTGCTCGGGATCCAGTCGTACGCGACGCCGGATCGTGCGACCGGTGAGACGAACACCTTCTACGACTGGATGCGCAACGGCATGGCCGCCTTCCGCGCGGTCGATCGAGCGGGATACCCCGCCTACCGCGCCGGCCGGCTCCCCCGGCCACGCGGTGGAAGTCTTCCCACACGCCACCGCAACCGTGTTGGCAGGGTGTCTGCCGCCCGCGCGGCAAACGTCAGCGGCCAAGCGCGCCTGGCGCGCGGGGATCCTGCGCACCCACCATGTCCCGACATCTCAGCTGCAGACACTCGACCAGGTGGACGCGGCGCTTGCGGCGCTCACCGGGTTGATCGCGCTCGAGCTTGGCGACCCGTTCGCGCCGGGATCGCCGGACGAAGGTCGGATCGTGCTCCCGGCGCGCGTCGTGCCGGCGGCCGGGTACCGTCGGTGCGTGCCGATCGACGCCACCGGGACCGAGCCGTTGATCCGGTTTTGCGCGTGCGGGTGCGGCGAGCAAACCTCACCCGGCCGCGAATTCCGGTCCGGTCACGACCGCAAGCTGATGGTGCAGCTACGACGAGCGGTTGCCGACGGCGACCGAGCGCGCACCGAACTCAATCGCAGGGGCTGGACGTGACGTCGGACCACATCGAAACGGAGGCGATCCACGCCGGGCAGGAGCCCGACACGCCCTATGGCGCCGTCTCGGTGCCGATCTACCAGAATTCGACGTTCGCCCAACCCGACGTCGCCGACCCGAAGAAGTGGGACTACGGGCGCGCCGGGAACCCCACCCGTGAGGCCTTCCAGCACGCCCTCGCAGCTGTCGAGGGGGGAGCCCGGTGCTTCGCGTTCGGCAGCGGGATGGGCGCCGAGACCACCCTGCTGCTGACCCTGCACCCCGGCGACCACGTGCTGCTCGCCGACGACGTGTACGGCGGGACCTACCGGCTCTTGACGAAGGTGTTCACGCCCTGGGGGCTCGAGATCTCGACGTGCGACCTCACCGATCTCGACGCGGTCGCGTCGTCCCTGCGCGCGAACACGCGGTTCGTGTGGGTCGAGACGCCGTCGAACCCCTTGCTCAAGATCGTGGACATCGGCGCGGTGGCCGCGGTGGCCCACGCTGCGAGCGCGCGGGTCGTCGTCGACAACACGTTCGCGTCGCCGGCGCTCCAGCGACCCCTCGACCTCGGTGCCGATGTCGTGGTCCACAGCGTCACGAAATACATCGGCGGCCACTCCGACCTGCTCGGCGGCGCCATCGTGGCGAACGACGGTGAGCTGCTCGATCGGCTCGCCTTCCTGGTCAACGCGGTCGGAGCGATCCCCGGGCCCTTCGACGCGTTCCTCGCCCTCCGCGGCCTGCAGACGCTAGGCGGTCCGGATGCAGGCGCACTGCGCGAACGCCGCTCGCATCGCGGCGCTCCTCGACGACCATCCGATGGTCAACCACGTGTACTATCCGGGTTTGGCGTCGCTCCCGGCCACGATGTCGCCGCACGCCAGATGCGCGGGTTCGGCGGGATGGTCTCGTTCCGCGCCGGTTCCGCCGAGCGCGCCGCAGCGATCGCCCGCTCCACGAGGCTCTTCGTGCTGGCCGAATCGCTCGGCGGCACCGAGTCGCTGATCGAGGTGCCCGGCCCGATGACCCATGCGAGCGTGGCCGACTCGCCACTTGCCGTTCCTGAGGATCTGGTTCGGCTCTCGGTGGGGATCGAGCACCCGGACGACCTCGTCGCCGACCTGGCGCAGGCGCTGGGCTGAGCTACGCGATCACCAGCTCGCCGTCCGGGGTCGTGAGCACGACGGCGCGCACGAGCGGCTCACCGCTCACGACCCGGATCGGGAGCGCGGCGTCACCCACCCATGACGCGAATCGCTCGGGCGAACCTGCCACGTCGACAGACGAGATCCCCGTTCGCGCCGGTGGGGTGGTCGATGGCGACGGCGCCCGGATGGAGGTCCTGTGGCACGTTCCACTCGATGAAGAACGGCAGGTCGCGTGTGCGGGTCGGATCGTCGATCCCAGCGCCCCGCCAGGCGACCAAGCGGCCGTCAGGAAGCGTCCGCGACCCCGGAACCACCGCCAGCCCGAGCCGCGACGCCGTCGCATCGATGTCGTCATCGCCGAGACAGATCGCGAACCAGCCGTCTGCCTCCGCCGAACGCTCGGCGATCGCCCGACCGAGCGCCGTGGTGGCAGCGACCGCGGGGTCGACTACGGCCAGCAGCTCCAGGTAGCACGCGCCGCCGAGCGGCGCGATCCGGTTGCCGGTCCCCCACCGGGGGTGCAGACCGCCGTCTACCGTCCGAAGACCGTGCTCGTCGAGAAGGCGTGCGGCCGCGACATCCAGATCGGCGACCGCGCGAACGACGTGATCGATGCGGAGCACGGGCGGCTACGACTCGATCGAGCGCTTCAGGTACGCGACCGTCGACGTCCCACCGAGCGGTGTTGGCTGGGCGATGACCGCCACCAATTCCCAGCCGTCCTCACCGAACGAGTTCAGGATCTCGCCCGGGTTGTGCTCGAGCAGCGGCGCCACGAAGTACTCCCACTTGTTGATCACCTGGTTCCTCCCATCAGCCGTTCACGGACCTTCATGATGCAGACCCCCATGATGACGTCGAGCCCGCCGTCCACGGCGATCCGCCAGGCTTCGTCGCTCACGATCCCCTCTTGCAGCCACAACACCTTCGCGCCGATCGCGACCGCATCCCGAGCAACATCGGGTGTGTGCTCGGGGCGGCGGAACACGTCGACGACGTCCACACCGATCTCCGGCGGGAGCGAATGCAGGCTCGGATATGCGCGCTCGCCCAGGACCTCTGTCTCGTTCGGGTTGACCGGCACGATGCGGTACCCGTGGGCCTGCAGGTACGAGGCGACCTCGTACGACGGTCGACCGGGACGCCCCGACAGCCCGACGACGGCCACCGTCCGGGCGGCGCCCAGCAGCGCACGGAGCTCGCGATCCTCCGGTGTCAGCGCAGCGCCCACGGTGCCTCCTTCCGCACGAGCTGCAACAGAGCATGCAGCATGGAGCCCGTCGCGCCCCACACCGTCGCAGCCGGGAGCTCGTACCACCAACCGCGCCACGTCACGCCGTCCTCCCCGTGCACCACGCGCTGCTCCTCGACCGCCGACAGGTCGGCCAAGACGGGCACGTGGACAGCCGCGATCTCGTGCGCGTTCGTCACCAGCGGCGGCAACTCGGCAAGCATCCCGACGAACGGGACGACGAGCGTTGCCGACACGTGCGTGTGGATCGGCGCGAGCGCACCCACCACGGTGATCGCGGACGGCCAGATACCGAGTTCTTCCTCGGTCTCCCGTAACGCCGTCGCGGCGAGATCGGCATCGCCGTTCTCGGCCAGCCCGCCGGGGAACGACACCTCGCCGGCATGGCGCGAGAGCAACCCCGAACGCTCGGTGAGGACGAGGCGAGGCCGGTCATCCGCGACGATCAGGGCGAGCACGGCTGCCAGCCGATCCCCGGGCGACGGTTCGGGGCGCGGGTCGGGCTCGAGGTGATCGGCGAGCGCCGTCGCGAGATCGGGCATGTCGTCCATCGTACGGGCGGTCGGCATCGGCGGCGTGCGGTTGCCGTGCACTGGTAGCGTCCCCGAATGCCGTCCGCCGCCGACCGCGCCGCCGATGCCGTCGACCCCGAGCAGGTCCTCGACTTCGCTCGCGCCCTCATCGCCGCGCCGTCCGAGAACCCCGGCGGCACGGAGGATGCGGCCGCGGCCGTCGCCACGGAGATCCTCGACGACCTCGGGGCGACACCCATAACGGTCCGTGGAGAGGGCGAACGCCCGAGCGTCGTTGCGACCCTCGGCGCTGATCGCGGGCCCGGCCTCGCATTCAACGGCCACCTCGACACCGTACCGACAGGGTCGCACGACACCTGGTCCGTCGATCCGTTCGCCGGCGAGGTCATCGACGGGCGCCTGATCGGCAGGGGCGCCTGCGACATGAAGGGACCGGTTGCCGCAGCGATCGCGGCGGCAGCCTCGATCGGGCGAGCCGGCCTCCAACTCGACGGCACGCTCACGTTCCACCTGGCGGCTGACGAGGAGCACGGCGGTATCCACGGCACCAAGGTCCTGTGGGAGCGTGGACTGCTGACCCAGGACGCCGCGATCGTCGGCGAACCCAGCGACCTCGCGATCGGGCTCGCGGAGCGCGGCGGGGCGTGGGTGACCGCGACGGCCTACGGGAAAGCCGCGCACGGCAGTCAACCGACGCGGGGTGTCAGCGCCATCAAGTCGATGGCGCGGTTCCTGCTTCGACTCGACGAGGTGCTGCCGGACATCGAGCATCCGCTATGCGGCCGACCGACCGTCAACCCTGCGTTGATCAGCGGCGGGAGTGCGCCGAACGTCGTGGCCGACCGCTGCGAGGTCGACATCGACCGGCGGATCGTGCCGGGCGAGACCGATCCCGAGGCGGTGCTGGCCCCGTTCCGGACACTCGCCGACGATCTCCGGCGGTCGGATCCGACCGTGGACGTCCGCACCGAGATCCGCGAATGGATCGAGGCCGCGGAGGCGCCCGCCGATGCGCCGATCGCGGTCGCGATCCGAGCGGCCGTGACCGCGGAACGCGGTGCGCCGCCACTTGATGCAGGGTTCACGGGCATCACCGATGCGCGCTTCTACCTGAACGACGCCGGGATCCCGACCGTGATCTTCGGCCCTGGATCCCTGAGCGTCGCGCACACGGCCGACGAATGGATCGACGTCGACGACCTGGTCGCGGCGGCCCGCATCTACGCGCGTGCGTTCGTGTCGTTCCTCGGAGCGCACTGACCGTTCGTCCGTGTGAGGGTATCCTGACTACACGATGCAGACAGACGCGCACCCCATCACCGTGACCGACACCGCCGCCCGAAAGATCGCGCAGCTCGCCACCAAGGAGGGCCACGCCGAGGCTATCCTGCGCGTGCGGGTCGTCGCCGGAGGCTGCTCCGGGTTCTCCTACGAGCTCGGGTTCACCGATGTCGCCGACGACGACGACCGGATCATCGAGCACGGTGACGTCCGCGTGGTCGTCGACCCGCAGAGCGCCGAATCGTCGAGGGCTCCACCCTGGATCTCGACGCGTCCATGATGGGCGGCGGGCTCAAGGTCCACAATCCTCGCGCCGTGCACGAGTGCGCGTGCGGCGACTCGTTCTCGATCTGACACTCGCGCCGGCCGGGCCGGGGTAAGCTCGCGAGCATGCCGAAGGCAGACGCGACCCAGTGGCGCGACCTGTACCACGAGGTGGTCACGAGCGGTCTGTGCACCGGGTGCACTGCATGCATCGTCGCCTGCCCGTTCCACGTGCTCGGGTACGAAGACAACTACCCCGTCCAGCTGCAAGAGGATGGTCCGGATGCGTGCAGCCACGGCGACAAGGGATGCTCGCTCTGCACGCTCGCATGCCCGCGGTTCCGTGAGTGGGAGACGGAGATCGACCAGGTGCTGTTCGGTCGCACTCGGGCGCCCGAGGAACTGATCGGCCAGTATCAAGAGATCTACCTCGCTCGTGCGACGGCGCCCGACACACTGATGGCCGGGCAAGACGGCGGCGTCGTCAGCGCGCTGTTGATCTGGGGTCTCGAAACCGGCCGGATCGACGGGGCGGCCACGAGCGTCCTGTCCGACGAACGGCAATGGGATTGCGAACCATCGGTCGTTACGGACCGCGACGGGGTGCTGGCCGCCGCCGGAAGCCGCTACACCTACAGCGCGAATCCGCTGGCGTTGCTGAAGGCGGCCGAACTCGGTCTGTCGAAGGTCGCCCTCGTCGGGATGGGGTGCCAGGCCTCCGTGACCGGGGCCATGGAGGCCCGTCGCGTGAACAAGTGGCGGAAGAAGATCGCCTGGACGTTCGGGCTCTTATGTTCCAAGTCGTTCACCTACGACGGACTCATGGTGCAGATCGCCCAAGAGGAACTCGGCCTGGACCTCGATCACCTGCTGCGTGTGAACATCAAGGGCAAGCTGCTCTTCTACACCGACACGGGCGACGAGGTCATCTACTCGCTCAAGCAAAGCCACCGCTTCACGCGACCGGGCTGCCTGCTGTGCCCCGATTTCGCGGCTGAGCACGCGGACATCTCGTTCGGCGGGCTCGGTCAGGGCGACGGCTGGTCCCTGTCGATCGTGCGTACCGACCGAGGCCGCGAGATCTGGGAGGGCGCCCTCGCCGCGGGCGTGCTCGAATCGAAACGGGCGGCCGACGAGGATCCGGACGCGGTCGCGCTGATGTTCAAGCTCGCCGCCCGGTCGCGAGATCGATGGCCCGATCAGGCGGCGCTGCCGTCCGCGGGCGCCACACCGGGCCTGATGGGCCCTTCCGCCTAGCCCGGTCGGGCGACACGCGACCCCCAAGGACCTGACTCCACCCCGGCCGGGCACGGCCGATACTCCACCCGACGGCCCCTGGGCCGTTCGTCGTCATGGTCCACGAGCGGTCGGGAGTCGGATGGGTGGCTGAACCGGTGCCAATGCCTCGCGCGGCGCCCTTGCGCCGTGACGCCGTGCTCGAAGCCGTCACCTTCGCGGCCGAGCGACTGCTCCTTGCGGCCGACTGGCACGAGGCGATCGACGAGGTTCTCGCGCGGTTCGGGATCGCAGCTCGCGTGTCGCGCGCCGTGATCGTCCAGGTGACGGATGACGACGGGAGCCTGCGCGAAGACGCCGTCGCGGAATGGTGCGCGCCGGGCGTCCCAACGACGCTTGGCGTGGCGAGGGCAAACAGCCCCCTCGCCCCCGGTTTCGACCGGTGGAGCGACGCCATGGCGGCCGGCCAGCCGATCGTCGGCGACGTGTCGACGTTCCCGCCTGAAGAGCAAGCGGTCCTCGGGCGGTTCCACATCGCGTCGCTCGCGTACTACCCGATCTCAGTCGAAGGCGTTTGGTGGGGTTCGATCGGGTTCGAGGATTGCGACGGGCCCCGCGCCTGGAGCCTGGCCGATATCGACGGCGCGCGAACGGCTGCGGCGATGGTCGGCGCCGCGATCGGACGCCAGCGCCAGGACGCACGTCTGCACGACGCCGACACCCGCTACCGCAGCGTGGTCGAGCGGATCCCGGCGGTGACCTACGTCGACGTGGCACATGCCGCCGGCGTGAGCATGGCGTTTCTGAGCCCGCAGATCGAGGCGCTCCTCGGCTACCCACCGGCGCGCTTCCTGGAGGATCCGGACTCCTGGTTCGACCTGGTGCACCCCGACGACCAGGCGCGCGTGGACGAGGCCGCCCGTCATGCCGGCGCGACCGGTGCCCCCTTCGACGAGGAATACCGGATGCGGCACGCGGACGGGCACTGGGTGTGGGTGCACGACACCTCGACCCGCGTGGCCAACGGCGACGGCGGCGACACGAGGTACTTCCAAGGGTTCCTGCTCGATGTGACCGCTCGCAAGGCGGCCGAGGAGGCTTTGGAGGACGCTGAGCGACGCTACCGCAGGATGGTCGAGTCTCTGCCCGCCGTCACCTACATCGACCAGCCGATCGAGGGCGACGAGATCAACACGACGATGCCGTTCGTGAGCCCGCAGATCGCGACGATCCTCGGCTACGAGCCCAGCCGTTTCGAATCCGACCCCGGGTTCTGGTTCGAGGTGATGCACCCCGATGATCTGGCACGGATGCGGGCGTCGGGCGAGTTGAGCGTGCAGAACGTCGACGAGGTCACCCAGGAGTACCGGATGCGCCACGCCGACGGACGCTGGGTCTGGGTGCAGGACACGTCCACGCCCGTCTACGACGAGCACGGCGCGCTGCAGTACTTCCAGGGGTTCTTGGTGGACGTGTCCACGCGACATGCGGCGGAGGAACGGATGCGCGAAGCAGAAGAGCGGTTCCGCGCACTCGTCGAACGGATGCCGGCGATGGTCTACACCGAGCCGCTCGAGCCCGGCACGCTGCGTCCCGCCGGGATCGACTACGTGAGCGAGCACGCCGAGACGATGCTCGGGTATCCGACGTCGTGGTGGACCGCCGGGCCGGACCGCTGGACCCAGGTGATCCACCCCGACGATGCCGAGGATGTGCTCGCTGCAAACACGCAGCCTTACGCGACGGGTCAGCCGTTCTCGCACGACTACCGCCTGCTGGCGATGGACGGGCGCACCGTCTGGGTGCACGAGGAAGCCGTGCTGATCCGAGATGCGGTGGGGAACCCGACCAACTGGCAGGGCATCATCCTCGATGTCAGCGAGCAGGTGGAGGCGACCGAGCGCATCCGGATGGCCGAGGAGCGCTACCGGCAGATCGTCGAGCACACCCCGGTGATCAGTTATCAGGAAGCGCCCGGCGGCGGCGCGTACGACCTGGACACGCCGCTACTCTACGTGAGTCCGCAGATCGAGCAGATCCTCGGCTATCCCACCGAACGCTGGCTGGAGCCGGGGTTCTGGGCCTCGGTCACCCACGCCGACGACCTCGCCCAGATGGCGATCGACACCGAGGTCGCGGTGACCGAGGGCGCCCCCTACCGGGCCGAGTACCGGATGGTTGCTGCCGACGGGCGAACCGTGTGGTTCCACGACGAGGCGCATCTCGTGCGCGACCTGCACGGCTCCCCGGTGTCGTGGCAGGGGGTCTTGGTGGACGTCACCGAGCGTCGCGAGGCCGAGGACGGACTCCAACGCGCCCAGGGGCGTCTGCAGGCCTTGATCGACCACATCCCCGCGGTCGTCTACCGCGAGGCGCTCGACGCCGCACCGGAGAGGTTCTTCATCAGCTCCCAGGTCCAGGAGATCCTCGGCTTTACCCCCGAGGAATGGACGTGGACGCCGGACTTCTGGAGAGACCATCTGCACCCGGACGACCGCGAGACGATCGTGGCCGCGGAGGAGGCGTCGGGACGAAGCTTGGAGCCCTACTCGCGCGAGTATCGCTTCCGGCGCGCCGACGGCTCCTACGTGTGGATCCAGGACGAAGCGGTGTTCCTGCAGCCCGACCCCGACCAAGAAGGTGCCTGGCAGGGTCTGTTGTTCGACGTCACGGCGCGGAAGGAGGCCGAGGAACAGCTGCGAGCCAGCGAGATGGTCCACAGTGCGACCGTCGAACATCTGCCCGCGATCGTCTACCGCGAACCACCCGAGCGTTCGCTGCTGCACGACATGTACATCAGTCCGCAGCTCGAGCAGATCCTGGGGTATCACCCTGACGAGTGGCTCGCCGAGGTGCCGGACTTCTGGGGTGCGCACATCCACCCGGACGACCTCGAGGCCGTCCTCGCGGCAAACGAGATCGCGAACGAGACGAAGCAGCCGTTCATGGCCGACTATCGGTTCCGCCACGCGGACGGGACCTATCGATGGGTCCACGACGAGGCGACGTTCGTGCCGGGAGCCGGCGGCGGCTGGTGGCAGGGCTTCATCATCGACCTCACCGGGCGCAAGGAGGCGGAGGAGCAGCTCCGTGAAGCCGAGGAACGCTTCCGGCTGATCGTCGAACGCGGGCCGGCTGTGTTCTACCAGCAGGAGTTCGATCCAACGCAGCCGGACATCTCCCGCACGACCTACATCTCGCCGCAGCAGAGCCTGCTGTTCGGCTACACGAACGAGGAGATCCTCGAAGACCCGACGTTGTGGGCGCGCACCGTGCACCCCGACGATCGGGACCGAGTGCTCGCTGCGGACGTCGCGAGCAACCGCGACGAGAACGAGCAGTTCTCGATGGAGTACCGCATGATCAGCAAGGACGGGCGGATCGTGTGGGTCCAGGACACGTGTTCGATCGTGCGCATGCCCGGCAAGACGCCGTACTGGCAGGGCTTCATCCTCGACATCACCGAGCGCAAGCAGGCGGAGGAACACCTCGCGCGGGCCCTCGAGGTGGAACGTGAGGCGACCCGGCGGCTGCGTGCCCTCGACGAGATGAAGAACACCTTTCTGCAGGCAGTGTCGCACGACTTGCGGACGCCCCTCGCGGCGATCCTCGGGCTCGCGATCACCCTCGAGCGCGGCGACGTCCACCTCGAGGAGGACGACGCGAAGGATCTCGCGCGTCGCATCGCCGGCAACGCACGACGCCTAGACCGCCTCGTGACGAACCTGCTCGACCTCGACCGGCTGGCACGCGGGATCACGACGCCGAACCTCCAGCCAACCGATGTGGGGTCGGTCGTTCGTCGCGTATTGGCCGAATCGGACCTGATCCCCGACGCGCGGCTCCGCACGGATCTGGAACCGGTCATGGTGCATGCGGATGCAGCAAAGCTCGAGCGGATCGTCGAGAACCTGCTTGCGAACACCGCGCGACACACGCCCGCCGACTCGACGATCTGGGTGCGGGTCGAGGCGACCGACGACGGCGCGGTCTTGGCGATCGAAGACGACGGCGCCGGGGTGCCCGAGGAGATCCGCGAGACCATCTTCGAGCCGTTCCAACAGGGGCCCGATGCCCCGCGGCATGCGCCGGGGGTCGGGGTCGGTCTGACCCTGGTCCGGCGGTTCGCCGAACTGCACGGCGGCCGGGCGTGGGTCGAGCCTCGCGACGGCGGTGGCGCTTCGTTCCGAGTGTGGCTTCCCCACGAGCCGCCGAACGAGGCGGCAGGAGAAGCACTCCCGATCGATCAGGGCTGAGCTACAGCACTTCCCACGCCGCGACCGTCGGGTGGTCCGCGGTGACGGCACCGACCTGTGCGGCCCCGCCCGGCGAGCCGATCCCGGAAACCCCCTCAGCGAAGAACTCGGCGTTGACCGGCGTGAACTGCTTCCACTCGCCGGGGACATCGTCCTCGTAGAAGATCGCGGTCACCGGGCACGCAGGCTCGCACGCACCGCAGTCCACGCACTCGTCCGGCTGGATGTACAGCATCCGTCCACCCTCATAGATACAGTCGACCGGACATTCATCGACGCAGGCGCGGTCCTTCACGTCGATGCAGGGCTCGCAGATCGTGTAGGTCATCGGTACCCCTTCATCACTCGGGTCGGCTGGACAGGGGGATGGTAGCGCAGCGACAGAGCCGGGCAACGGAGCTCACAGGCTCCGAACGAACGGCTCGAGGAGCGTCAGGGCGGTCGCCGCATCGGGGCGACCGGGTGGCAGGACGGGATAGACGATCGGCAGGTGCGCCCCCGCATCTCGGTACGTCTCGAGGCGATCCACGGCTCGTGCCGGGTCCGTCACGATCACTGCGTCGAGGACCGCCTCCGGTGTCGGGTCGATCCCCAGTGCGATGAATTGCCGTCGATAGGCCGGGTACGAGGCGTACTCCGCCGCCATGGCGAGTGCGGGTTCCCGGGCCGCCGGGAGGGTCGCCGCCCGCACGTAGACCCCGACCGTGACGGCCCCCCGAGCGCGGCCCGCAGCCTCCGCCCCGGCGGCGATCTCGGCGGTGGCGATCGCCACCCGCTCGGGCGGACACCAGTTCAGCAACACACCGTCGGCGATCTCACCCGCCAAACGGGTCGCTTTTGGGCCAAGGGCGGCGATCCAGATCTCGGGTGCGCTCGGCAGCGGCAGGTCGGTTCGCACTGGGACACCGTCGACGACGCCGGTGCCGCCGGCGAAGGCGACGCGCAACGCCTGCACCGTCTCGCGCAAACGCCCGAGCGCCCCCGGGGCGCTCGGCCCCGTCCCGAGTCCGAGGATCAGGCGCCCGCCCGAGCACTCCTGCACGGTCGCGGCCGCCATCGCCAGCAACGACGGCGAGCGTGCTGGCAACGGCACGACGCCCGTCCCAAGACCGATCGCCGTGGTCTCGCCGGCGAGCGCCGCCAGCGTCGCTAGCGTGTCTCTCGCTCCCACCTCCGGAAGGAACACCGTGCGGACGCCGGCGCGCTCGATGGACCGGACGAGGTCCGCGAGGTCCGCCCACGGGTAGGGGTCGCGCAGCGCCACTCCCGTTACAGGTTGGCGTTCGGCCGCCGGCATGCTCCGATGGTGCCAGACCGATGGACCCGCTGACCTTCACGACCGCTGACGGCGCCCGCCTCGAGGGGGAGCTGCGCCTGCCCGACGGGACGCCGCGTGGGAGCGCCGTCGTGTGCCATCCCCACCCCCGGCGTGGTGGTTCCAAGGATCATCCGTTGCTGTGGGCCATTCGCAACGACCTCGCGTCGGCCCACGGCGTCGCCGTGCTGTTGTTCAACTTCCGCGGCGTGATGGGGTCGACGGGCACGTACGGGGGTGGTCGCGACGAACTCCGTGACGCGGCCGCCGCGGTCGGGGAAGTACGGCGGCAGACACCCGAGGCGGTGCCGACGCTGATGATCGGCTGGTCATTCGGGGCGAACGTCGCCGTGCGCGCTGCGATCGACGACCGGCGGATCGCCGGTCTGGCGTTGGTGGGACTCCCGATCGCGCCGAACGACCTCTCGCTGCCACCGCTGCCGGATGCCACCGACCTTCGCGCGTTCCGCAGGCCGGCGTTGCTGCTCGCCGGCGAGCACGACACGTTCGCACCGAGCGAGGAATTGCGAACGTATGCGGAGATGTTCCCCGACGGACGGGCGCATGTCGTCGCCGGCACCGACCACTACTTCTGGCGGCGCGAGCGGGAGGCGGCCGAGGCGATCGGCGCGTTCGCCGAGGACGTCCTCGCCCACGCCGCCGAGCCTACGGAGGGCTGAACGCCCCGCCGTCGCGGTGCGCATGGCCGTTCGACCGCGGGTCGGTCGGCGGAGGGCGCCGCGGACGGCGGATCCACACGAACGGCAGCAGGATGAACGTCACACCGAACAGTCCCGGCCAGACCAGAGCGCCGAGCGCCAACGAGAGGGCGCAGACGCCGATCCACACGAGCGGGTTGCCCCACCACGGGCGGTCGCCGCCGGGCGGCGGGGGCATCGGCGGCGCGGCCCGACCGGGGTTCGTGGCAGCCACGTCACGCCGCGCCGCCGATCGCTGCCGAAAGACGACGACCAACCCGATCGTGAGCACCGCCATCGTCAGGAACGGCAGCACGGCGTAGATCCAAGCGGTGTCCGGCGTCACGCCAGCAGGCTACCCCCGAGCGGCGGTCAGGTCCCGGGCCCGGCGGACGACGATCCGTCGGTGCGCCGCCCTACAGCGGCACGTGCGACAGGACCATGATGCGCGGCTCGGTCATCTCCTCCATAGCCCACTTCAGCCCCTCGCGACCGAAGCCGGACTCTTTCGACCCGCCGTAGGGCATCTGGTCGGCGCGGAACGCGCTGACGTCGTTGACGATGACCCCGCCGACCTCCAGGGTGCGGTGCGCCTCGAACGCGCGGTTGATGTCGTTCGTGAACACCCCGGCCTGCAATCCGTACTTCGAGTCGTTCACGTCCGCGAGCGCCTCTTCGAAGGTTTGGTACGGAGTGATGGTCGCGACCGGTCCGAAGACCTCTTCACAGCGGACCTTCATCTGCGGGGTGGTCTGGCTGAGCAGCGTCGGCTGGAAGAACGGGCCGTCGGCTTTCCCGCCCGTGAGCACCTCGGCCCCTTGTGCCGCGGCCTCGGCCACCCATGCAGCGATCCGGTCCACCTCGCCGCGGTCGATGACCGGGCCGACATCGGTGTTCGGATCCATCGGGTCGCCCGTGATGAGCTGCTCGACCTGCTTGGTCAGCAGCGGCGCGAATTCGTCGTACACCTCGGCGGCCACCAACACGCGCTGCACGCTGATGCAACTCTGCCCCGCTTGGTAGTAGGCACCGAACGCGATCCGCTGCGCGGCGAGATCGAGATCGGCGTCGCTGTGGACGATCACGCCCGCGTTCCCCCCGAGCTCGAGGGTCACCTTCTTCTTCGGATCGAGGCCCTTGAGATACCAGCCGATCCCCGCCGACCCCGTGAAGCTGATCTTGCGGAATCGATCGTCGCGCGCCATCGCATCGGCGACCTTCGATCGGACCGGTAGCACCTGGAACATGCCCGGGGGCAGGTCCGTCTCGTCGAAGAACTCGGCGAGCCGCAACGACCCGATCGGCGTCGCGCTCGCGGGCTTCACGACGATCGGCGACCCCACGGCGAGCGCCGGGGCCACCTTGTGCGCGACGAGGTTCAGCGGGAAGTTGAACGGCGTGATGCCGAGCGTCGGTCCGATCGGGAACCGCCGGATGATGCCGATTCGCGATCCGAACGCACGCTCGGTGTCGAGCCGCATCACCTCGTCGTCGCCGTGACGCAGCGTCTCGGACGCCCACCGGAACGTCGAGACAGCGCGTGCCGCCTCGACGCGCGCCCACTTCAGCGGCTTGCCGCCCTCGGCCGCGATCAGCTGCGCGTTCTCCTCGAGGGTCTCCGCGAGCCGTGTCGAGATGTGGTCGAGCGCCTCGGAGCGCTGAGCGACGGACAGCCGCGCCGCGTCGTGGACAGCAGCAGCCGCGGCGGCGATCGCCTCCTCGACATCATCGGCCGTCGGCACCGCGATCTCGGCCACCACCGAATCGTCGAAGGGATTCTTTACCTCGAACGTGCCCTCGCCGGTGCGCCATTGGCCGTTCACGAGATACGGACGCAGGGTCATGGTTGGATTGCCACCACCTTTTCTTCTCGTGGCGGCGGGGCGCCCGCCGGACGCCCCGCAGCCTGCGTATCCCGGTGCGCTCCTAGTCGAGCGACACCATGACGTGCTTGATGTTCGTGTAGTCCTCGAGCGAGTAGACGCTCATGTCTTTGCCGTGACCGGACTGCTTGTACCCACCGTGCGGCATCTCCGGTGTGAGCGGGATATGCGTGTTCACCCACACACAGCCGAATTGCAGCTTGCGGGACATGCGCATCGCGCGACCCACGTCGCGGGTCCACACCGAGGAGGCGAGGCCGTAGTCGGTCCCGTTCGCCCACGCGAGCGCCTGGTCCTCGTCGGTGAACCGCTGCACGGTCACGACCGGTCCGAACACCTCTCGCTGGATGATCTCCGAATCCTGCGCGGGGTTGGCGACGACGGTCGGCTTGAAGTGATAGCCGTCGGTGCCGAGCTTCTCGCCGCCGGTGAGGATCTCCGCGCCGTCGCCCTGCGCCCGCTCGAGGAAGCCCTCGACCCGCTCGAGCTGCTCTTGGCTGATCACGGAGCCGACCGAAACGTCCTCCTCGAACGCCGTGCCGACCTTCAGCGCCTCGACCGCCGGCACGAGGCCGCTCAGGATCTTGTCGTACACGGTGTCCGCGACGAGGACCCGGCAGGCCGCGGTGCAGTCCTGGCCGGCGTTGAAGTAGCCCGCGATCGACACCCACTCGACGACCGCGTCGAGGTCGGCGTCGTCGAACACGACCACCGGCGCCTTGCCGCCGAGCTCGAGGTGCACGCGCTTCAAGGAGTCGCTCGCGTTCGTGTGGATCAGCTTGCCCGTGTTCACGTCGCCGGTGAGCGAGACGATGCCGACGTCGGGGTGCCGCACGATGCGGTCCCCCACCGGCAGCCCGTCGCCCGTCACGACGTTGAACACGCCGGGCGGGAAGATGTCCGCCGCAAGCTCGGCGAGCTTGATCGTTGACAGCGGTGTCATCTCGCTCGGCTTGAGCACGACCGTATTGCCCGAGGCGAGCGCGGGGCCGATCTTCCAGATCGCCATCATCAGTGGGTAGTTCCACGGGGCGATCAGGCCGGCCACGCCGATCGGCTCGCGTCGGACGATCGAGGTGAATCCGGCCATGTACTCGCCGGCGCTGCGACCCTCGGGTACGCGGGCGGCCCCGGCGAAGAACCGCAGGTTGTCGACGATCGGCGGGATCTCCTCCGACATCGTCACCGCCGCCGGCTTGCCGGCGTCCTCGGACTCGAGCCGCACGATCTCCTCGGCGTTCGCCTCGATCGCGTCGGCGAGCTTGAGCAGCGCGAGCTGGCGATCCTTCGGCGTCGAGTCGAACCAGGTCTCCTCGAAGGCCTGCTTGGCGGCCGCGACCGCCCTGTCGACATCCTCGGCCGTGCCCTCCTGGACGGTCGCGATCACCGCGCCGGTGTGGGGGCTGATGATGTCTCGCGTGCCGCCGTCGGACGAGTTGACCCACTCGCCCCCGATGAACATCTGGTGAGTGTCCGCCATGTTCCCCTCCTCAACGTGGGATCCGCGCCGGTGGGCCGCTCGCGGCCGAGTAGCCAGTATCGCGCGTTCCGGCCATATCGGACCACCCGCCCGGTGGGCGGTCGGACGCAGCGGCGTTGGACGTCCTGGACAAAGCCGCTCAGCCGTCGGGTTGGGCGGCGAGCAGGTCGCGGGCGCGCAGCGCGAGCCAGAACTCCATACGGTCGAACGAGTTCGAAAGATCCCGGCCCGTGAGCTCCTCGACCTTGCGCATCCGGTACCGCAGCGTGTGCCGGTGCACGATACAACTCCGCGGCCGCCGTCTCCCAGCGCGCGTTGTGCTGCAGGAACGCCTGGAGGCTCGGGATCAGTTCCCCGCGTTGATCGCGATCGTAGGCATCGAGCGGTGCGAGCAGGGCGTCGGCGAAGGCACGCAACGCGTCGGGCTCCGCCATGCTGAGCAGGAGACGGTACGTGCCGAGCTGCTCGAACCCGGCGTGCTGCCAGCCTTCGAGCCTGCACACCTGCAAGGCGTAGCGGGCCTCCCGCAGCGACCGCCCCACCTCCATCGGTGTCGCGGGGCCACCGGCGCCGCTGCGAAGCTCCGCGCCGATCCGGTCGCCGACCGCTTTCACGAGGTCGGCCACGTCGAGCTCGCCGTCCGCGGCGATCAGCAGATGGATCCCGCCCTCGTGGGCGGACACCAGGAACCCGCCCTCGCGGCGCGAGCACTGGTCGGTGGCGGCGAGCGCCAGACGCGATGGGTCGGCCGAGCCGACCGACGGCTCGATCGAGACGACCATCACCGGCGCGTCGGCACCGAAGCCGAACCGCGTGAGATCGCGAGCGGCGTCAACAGGTTCCATGGCGCCGCGTGCGAGCTCGTCGAAGAAGTCCCCTTGCAGTCGCCGCTCCGCCTCCGCGACCGCTCGGGATTTCGCCAGCTCGATCGCGAACAGACTGAGCGCGTGACCGGCGACGATCCGGTCCAGCTGACTGGGTTGCTCGGGCGTGCCCACCGCAAGGAACGCTTCGACGCGGCCTTGCGCGCCAACCGGCTGGACCCATACGTGGTAGCCCTCATCGAGCATCGTGAGGGAAAACGTCGCCGCGGCGTCCGGGCGTGCACGGCGCACCTCGTCCCAGATCCGCGCTCGGCGCGCGACGGCCTCGGGAGCCGTCGCGGCGAGCGCCAGCCCGTGAAGATCGAGCAGCAGCGCCCAGCCGTGCACCACGCCGGCGAGCGACGCAGCGACGCCCTCCACGCCGGCACCGTCGAGCACCGCGCGCGTGAGCACGTGCTCGGCGTCGACCGCACGCTGTAACGAGTCGTACTGCTCGGCCACCAGCCGCGTGAACACCGCCTCGGTGATCGCGATGAACGGCACCGGGTAGGGCACCTCGAACAACGGGAGCCCGAGCTTCGTGGCTTCGGTGATGATCGGACGCGGCGTCTTGTCGTGCCCGAAGCCGAGACCGAACCCGAGCCCGACCACCCCGGCATGTACGAGGCGGCGCACGTAGGCGCGCTGCGCGGCGACGGTCGTTCCGATCCCCATCCCCGTTGTGAGGATCAGCTCGCCCCCCTTGAGCCACGGGGTGGGATCCTCGAGCTCGGAGCTGTGGACCCAGCGGACGGGCTCCATGGTCGACTCGTCGCCGCTCAGGCGCCGCAGCGCCAGCCCCGGGATCGACACGATGTCCTGCACCGTCAGCGACATGAGCCGATTGTACGGAACGGCGCACGGAACGCTCCGGCGTCCCCTCGCACGGCGATCGGATTCGACATCCGGTACAAAACGGACGCCGCTCCCGGGCCACCAGCGCGCCTGGCGGCTCACGGTCGAGCGCGGGAGACTGGGGGCATGGATATCCAACAGGAACGGAAGCTGGTGACCGAGGTTCCGGGGCCCAAGAGCCTCGAGTGGTTCGCGCGTCGCGCCGACGCGGTTCCGACGGGCGTGGCGAACCTGCACCAGGTCGTCACCGCGCGCGCGTCGGGGGCGATCATCGAGGACGTCGACGGCAACCGCCTCATCGACTTTGCGACGGGCATCGCGGTGTTGAACATCGGCCACGCGCATCCTGCGGTGGTCGCGGCGATCCAGCGGCAAGCGGAGCTCGACACGCACACCTGTTTCCACGTGACGGCCAACGAGCCCTACATCGAGCTCGCCGAACGGCTGAACGCGATCGCGCCGATCGACGGCCAGGCCAAGACGATGTTCGCGAACTCCGGTGCCGAGGCGGTCGAGAACGCCGTGAAGATCGCCCGCTACGCGACGGGCCGCAGCGCGGTCGTCGCGTTCGACCATGCGTTCCACGGCCGGACCTTGATGGGTATGTCCCTGACCGCCAAGGTGATGCCCTACAAGCAAGGCATGGGCCCCTTCGCGCCGGAGATCTATCGGCTGCCATTCGCCTACGCCTACCGGTGGCCGAGCGGGCCGGAGCACTGCGCCGAGGAGGCGCTCGCCTACGCGGTCGACGAGATGCACAAACACATCGGTGAGGAGAACATCGCCGCCGTGATCCTGGAGCCGATCCAAGGCGAGGGCGGCTTCATCGTGCCGGCACCCGGGTTCGTCGCCGGGATCGCCGAGTTCTGCCGCGCCAACGGGATCGTCTTTGTCGCCGACGAGATCCAGTCCGGCATGGGTCGGGCGGGGAAGTGGTTCACGATCGTCGATGAGGGTGTCACCCCCGACATCGTGACGAGCGCCAAGTCGCTGGGTGGGGGGATGCCGATCAGCGCGATCACCGGGCGCGCCGACCTGCTGGACGCGGTGCACGTCGGCGGGCTCGGGGGCACGTACGGGGGGAACCCCGTCGCGGCGGCCGCGGCGCTCGCCGTTCTCGACACGATCGAGCACGAGGGCCTGCTCGAGGCGTCGGTGCGAACCGGCGGGACGATCATGGAGCGGTTCCGGTCGATGCAACGTCGGTTCCCGGAGATCGGCGAGGTGCGCGGTCGTGGCTCGATGTGTGCGATCGAGCTGGTCGCAGACCCGTCGACCAAGGAGCCGATGGATGCCGCCCGGATGGGAGCGATCGCGAGCGCGTGTCTGCGTGATGGTGTGATCGTGCTCACGGCGGGCACGTACGGCAACGTGCTTCGGCTGCTGCCGCCGATCAATATCGATCCGGCGCTCTTGGCCGATGGCCTCGACGTTCTCGAGGCCTCGGTGAGCGCCGCGCTCGCGTAGCTCGGCCTCCGCGTACGCTGCCGCGGATGCGGTGGCTGCGTCGGCTCGCGATCGACACGACGCCGCTCCGTGCGTCGCGCGACTTCCGCTTGCTGTGGGGCGGCTCGGTCGTCTCCGCCGCCGGGTCGCAGTTCGCCCGGGTCGGTTTGTACGTCCAGGTGTACGCCCTGACGGGGTCGGCGGCGGCGGTCGGACTCCTCGGCGTCTCGGGGCTGATCGGGAGCCTCGCCGGGGTGGTCGTTGGCTCGTCGTTCATCGACCGGCACGATCGGCGGATCACGCTGGTCTGGACACAATTCGCGGCGATCGGTGTGGCGGCCGTGTTGGTCGCCGGCGCGGTCGCGGGCGACCCGCCGCTGTGGCTGCTCCACGCCGCAAACGCCGCGACGTGGTTCCTGGCGGCGATCCACGGCCCCGCCCGGCAGGCGTCGATCCCCCGGCTGCTCGACGCGGACCGGGTGCCGGCCGCCGTCGCCCTGAACCAGGCCGGGTGGCAGGTCGCCTCGATCGTCGGGCCGGCCCTCGCGGGATTGCTCATCGCGGCGTCCGGAACCGCGTCCGCCTACCTCGTCGACGCGATCACGTATGCCCTGGGGACGGTTGCCGCGATCGCCCTGCGACCGTTGCCGCCGGACATCGCCTCCGCGGAGCGCGGGATCCAGGCGGTGGCGAGCGGCTTCCGGTATCTGCGCGATCACCGTCTGCTCCAATCGACCTTCGTGATCGACCTCGTCGCGATGATCTTCGGCAGCCCGCAAGCACTGTTCCCCGTGATCGCGGTGGAGCAGCTCCACCGCGGCCCGGAGGCTGTAGGGCTCCTGTTCGCGGCGCCGGCACTCGGCGCGCTCCTGCTCACCCTCGTGTCCGGGCCGATCACGACGCTGCACCGGCAAGGGGTCGCGATCGTGTGGGCGGTGGTGGCGTGGGGCGCGGCGATCGTCGGGTTCGGTCTGTCGGCGAGCCACCTCGCCGCGACCCTCCTGTTCCTCGCCGTCGCGGGAGCCGCCGACGTCGTGAGCGCGATCTTCCGCTCCACGATCCTGCAAGTGACGGTCCCGGATCACCTCCGCGGCCGGCTCGGCGCCGTCTTCTTCATCGTGGTGACGGGCGGTCCCAAGCTCGGGGACCTCGAAGCGGGGCTCGTCGCCGCGGCGTTCAGCGCGCCGATCAGCGTCGTCACCGGCGGGGTCGCGTGCATCGTCGGCGCGTTCGTGACCGCCCGCGTCTACCCGGAACTGCCCGCCTATCGCATCGCGGACGAGCCCGGCTCGACCGCGGCGATCCGCCGCAGCCGGTAGTAGGCCGCGCCCGGCGGCTGCGTCCCGAGCACACGACCGATCGGTTCGAACCAGGGCGCGAACCGATCGCGCATCTCGCGGGGCGTCACCCCGACCCTCGACAGCGAGCCACCGCGCGCGAACGCCCACACGAACAGGACCGCGCCCTCGACCGTTCGCGACGCCACGCCCGAGGCGTAGGCGTCTCGGCGCCGGCGCGGGATCGAGTGGAAGCACCCGATGTCGAGCACCAGATCGAACGGACCGCCGGCGTCGTTCTGGTCGAGCCGGGTGACGTCCCCGAGAGCGACCCGAGCCGTTTCGAGATCCTCGGTTCGCTCACGGGCGGCGTCGTAGGCGCGCACGTTCGCCTCGACACCCACCACATCCCAGCCGTGCATCGCCAGGTACCGGACGTTGGTGCCGGTGCCGCAGCCCAGATCCAACGCCCGGCCGGGCGCGAGCGCGTCGCTCCCCTCGATCAGATCCACCACTTCGGGGGGCGTCACCCCCGTATCCCACGGGGTTCGACCGGTTCGATACGCGATCGTGTAGGCGAGCCGCCACATCAGGATGCTCGCCGCGACGCGCACGCGACACACAGCACCGACCACGGCCGGGCCTCGAGCCGCTCGTCTGGGATCGACGCCCCGCATCGGTCGCACAGGCCGTACGTGCCCTCTTCGAGCTTCGCGATCGCGCGCACGACGTCCGTTCGCATCACCGAGAGCTGCTCGGCGGTGCCCACCTTCGTCATCCGGTCGATCGCCTCGGTCGTACCGTCGCCGATCCGTTTGCCGAAGGAGACCGCAGCCGCCGGATCGCGCGGGACAGCGGTGAGCTCGGCGAGCTCCCCGTCGAGGTTCGCGAGACGTTCCTCGAGGGCGGCGCGGATCACGACGGTGTCCACGGCTACGCCTTCGACAACGACAGCTCATTGTGGTCCCCGGCGTCGACGACGCCGTCCACCCCCGGTGGGACGAAGACCGTCACCGCTCCGACCTCGGTCGGGACGTCGTTCTCCTCCGGCCCGTCCGTGAGCTGTGGCTTCAGCTCGCCACCGTCGGGTACCAGCCTGATCCGCACCTCCGGGTTCCATCGCACAGCGGCCGCATGGAACAGCGAGAGCGCCTCGGCGGCCCGATCGGTGAACGTCAACACGCCCCGATGCTAGCGCGGGGCGTGCTCAGCGCAGGCGGGGACCGTGCAGGATCCAGTCGTCGAGCGACGGGTCTCGATCCCGGTCCGGATCGGGCCACGCCGGCCGATCCGGCTCGGTGAAGAACCGGACCAGCCGGGCCCGCATCCCTTCGACCTTCATCGGGTCCGCCACCACCGTTTGCGGCTCGCCGGCCGTGGGCGGCGGGGCGATCCCGCTCGCTCCCCGATCCCACGCTGCGCCTCGCGGAGCAGCTCCTGCGCAACGATCGGATGCATCGTTCCCCCCTTCCCGGAACCTTCCGGCGCGTGTGTAACCGGTGATACGACGATACTGGTTCGCGTGTAACCGGTCAAGTGGCATGTCCGGTTTCATCGAGTATCCTGCACGTCGATGGAGCAGCAGCCGAACACCGAGATCGACGAAACACCCCCGGCACCCGGCGACCTGGAACTCGTGCGGGCGTTCCTGTCACTGCACGATCACGAGCCAGGGAACGAGGCATCGCTTCCGCCGAACACCGCCACCATCCAGCAGTGGCTCCGGGATGCGGAGCTCCTGGAACCGGGAACGGCGACGGACGCGGCGGACCTCCGCTGGGCGGGAGAGGTGCGTTTGGCGCTGCGGGCGATGGTGCAGGAGACCATGGGGAACCCCCGCGACCCCAACGCGGTGGCGTTCGTCGACCGGGCGACGGCCGAGGTCGGCCTCGCCCCGCGGTTCGGCGTCGAGGGGCTCGTGCCCGCTGTCGGTGGTGTTCGAGGGGCGATCGGCACGGTCCTTGGGGTGGCGTTCCTCGCACAGCTCGACGGATCGTGGGCGCTGTTCAAGCTGTGCGCGAGTCCGACCTGCCGGTCGGTGTTCTACGACCGATCGAAGAACCGATCCGGCAAGTGGTGCCTGATGTCGGTCTGCGGGAACCGCGCGAAGGTTCGCGCGTTCCGAGAACGGGAGCGGACGAAAGCGTGAGCGCGATCGACATCCCTCTCCGGGGACCGGGCGGCGAGCCCATCGACCTGTGGCGCACCCTCGCGTCGCACGGCTTCCACGACCTGGCGCCGATGACCCTCGATGAGGACGCCAGGACCCTGTCGCTGACGCTTCGGATGCCCCGCGGCGCGCCACGTCGCGTCACGATCGGGGCTGGACGGCGAGCCACCGCCCGGATCGTGCCGACCGGCTCGGAGCCGTCGGCCCGTGCTCGAGCCGAGATCGAGCGACAGGTCAGACGCGTGCTGCATCTGGAGCACGATCTCTCGAGCTTCTACGAGCTCGCAGCGGAGGACCCCGACCTCGCCTGGGTCACAACGGGGGCTGGACGGATGCTTCGGTCCCCCACCGTGTTCGAGGACGTGATCAAGACCCTCTGCACGACGAACTGCTCGTGGAGCCTCACGCGGACGATGGTGCAGGCGCTCGTCATGAACCTCGGCGACCGTCCGCTCGGCTCGAAGGACCCGCTCACGAACGCCTTCCCGACGCCCGAGGCGATGGCGGAACAGGACGAACGGTTCTACAGAGAGGTTGTGCGCAGCGGCTACCGCGCACCGCACTTCATCACGATCGCGGCGGCGGCGCGTTCCGGCGAGCTCGATCTCGAGTCGCTCGGTGACGCCATGCGGGACACGATGCCCGACGAGGAGGTCGAGCGCCGGCTGCTCGGACTGCCCGGTATCGGACCGTATGCGGCCGCGCACATCATGATGACCCTCGGCAGGAACTCGAAGCTGATCCTGGATTCGTGGACCCGTCCGACGTACAAGCGGTTGTCGGGCGCACGCCGGCAGCCCACCGACGCGCAGATCGAGCGGCGGTTCCGTCGCTACGGACCGGAGGCGGGCCTCGCCTTCTGGCTCTACGTCACGAGCGACTGGGTCGCGTAGCGCCATCGCCCACCGGGGTTGCCCCGGCTCAGGTCGGAAGCCATACTGCCCGAGGCTCTCTGTAGCCTCCACCGGCGCCTTCGGGCGTCGACCCGGAAAGGACGAACGCATGAAGGAGTGCCGATGGCGCCTCGTCGCGCCCTCGCGCGCCGCGCGAAGCGGCTGCTCGGCTACTGGCGATCCGAAACGCGGACCCTCCGCCAGGGCCTGGTCGCGCTCGTCCTCAGCACGGCCGCCGGCTTCGTCGCCGGCCTGACTCTCGCGCATCTCACCGGCACCCTCGCCGACCTCCCCGGGCTCTACGTCTTGATCCCCGCCGCCGTGGGTATGCGGGGGACGATCTTCGGCGCGATCGGCGCTCGGCTCGGCACCGCCGACGCTGCGGGACTCCTCACGATCGATCTGCGCTCAGGCGGCGTGCTGCGCCGCAACGTGGTCGTCGCCGTGCTAACCACCTTCTCGTCGGCGCTGTGGCTCGCGGTGCTCGCGCGGACGATCTCGGCGATCGCCGGCGAGCCCTCGATCCCGCTGTCCGAACTGCTGATCATCGCGGTCGTTGGGGGCGCGATCGGCTCGGGCTTGATCTTGCTCATCACGATCGCGCTTGCGGCTGCATCGACGCGGCTCGGCTGGGACCTGGACTCCGTCTCCACGCCCATGGTGACGGCGTTGGGCGACATGACGTCGCTGCCCAGCCTGTTCCTGGCGACGCTCCTGCTGGGGCATGGCTCGATCACGAGCGCGATCGCCCTGCTCAGCCTCGCGCTCGCGATCGTCTGCATCGTCGCCTCGTACCGAGCCCGCGATCGGATCGTCCGCAAGATCATCTGGGAGATGACGGCGACGATCATGCTCACCCCGATCCTCGACGTGCTGGCCGGGCAACTCCAGCAGGCGCGCGTCCAGCAGCTCTTCGCGGTACCGGTGATCATGGCGCTGATCCCCCCGTTCGTCTCGCAGGCCGGCGCGCTCGGTGGGATCTTCTCGTCCCGGATCACCTCGAAGATGCAGCTCGGTGTGATCACGCCGCGCGGACGACCGGAGGTGCCCGCGATCGTCGACGCGACGATCGTCGCCGCGCTTTCGGTGATCGTGTTCTTGCTGATCGGTCTGGTCGCGTGGACCCTCGGCACGGTCACCGGGTTGCCCAACGTCCCCGACCCCGGCGCCGTGATCGGCGGCACGCTGCTCGCCGGCATCCTCGTCACGCCGATCACCATCGTCGCCGGGTACTACCTCGCCGTGGTGACGTATCGCTTCGGACTCGACCCCGACAATCAGGGCGTCCCGATCATCACCAGCGTGATGGACCTCGCTGGCGTGGCGATCGTCCTGCTCGTCATGACATCATCGGGAGTGCTGCCGCATGGATGACCAACCGCCCAACACCGTCAAAGACCTCCTCGTGGAGTTGAAGGACGCGTCCGAGCTGATGGTCGACCTGGCGTACGCGGCCGTCTTCTTCAACGACGAGAAGATCGCCGACGAGGTCGCCCGGCTGGACACCCGCTCGGGCGAGCATCTTCGACGCCTGCGCACGATGGCGATGCTCGCCGCTCGGAGTCCGGAGGACGCCGAGGGCATGGCGGGCGTCCTGTGGATCGCGGACGCTATCCAGCGGATCGGTGCCGCGGCGTCGGACATCGCCCGCGTGGTCGCCGCGCGCCTCGGGATCCCGGATGTGTTGCGTCCCGACCTCCGCCACGCCGACGAGATGACCGCGCGGATCCGCGTGCGCGAGGAAGCGCCCGCCGTCGGGCAAACGCTCCGCGAGCTGTCGCTGCCGACCGAGACCGGTATGTGGGTCATGGCGATCCGCTCGGCGAAGCGGTGGGAGTTCGACCCGGGTCCCGACGACGTGATCGACCCACGCGACGTGCTCCTCGTCCGCGGTCCCGAGGAAGGCGTGAATCTCGTCCGCGAGTTGGCCGGCGCGCCGCCCATGCCCACCGCGCCGGACGTCGACGCACCGGCGTTGTCCGAGCTCGACCGGGCCGTCGACATCCTCGTGGAGATGAAGGACCTCGCGGAGGCGACCGTTGGCCTCGCGTACTCGTCGATCCTGTTCAACAACCGATCGCTGGCCGGCCAGGTGGGCGTGCTCGAGGGACGCTCGGACGATCTGGAGGACGAGCTCGAGAGCTGGGTGCTCCGCGCGGCGCCCGAGGCTCGTCATGTCGACGAGCTGCGGGGTTTGATCCGGTTGGGGGCGGCGTCGGAGTCGATCTGCGACGCCGCTCGCGACATGACCTGGTACGTGGAGCAGGGCGAGCCCCTGCACCCTGTCGTCCAGATCGCTCTGGAAGAGACCGAGGAGACCAGCGCCGAAACCGTCGTGCAGCCCCGCTCCCCCGCCGAAGGGAAGTCGCTCCGCGATCTCCGGTTCGAGACCGAGACCGGCATGTTCGTGCTCGCGATCCAGCGCGGGACGCGATGGATCTACCGACCTCGCGGTGTCCACGTCCTTCAGGCGGGTGACCGCCTGATCTCGGTCGGCCCCGATGAGGGCGAGGACGAGTTGATCGCGCTCTGCGGCGATCAGCCGGTCGAGGACGAGGACTGACCCGGCACGGCACGGACACCCGCCGGCAGGCTGAAGCGAACGCCCTCCTCGACGACGGCCACTTGTTCCACCTGATCGAAGCCACGTGCGGCAAGCCAGGCGAGCAATCGTTCCACGAGGTGTTCGGGGGCGCTCGCGCCGCTCGTGAGCCCCACGATGTTCGCCTCCTCGAGCCAGCTCGGATCCACCTCCGTCTCGTCATCGACGAGGTACCCGGGGATGCCCCGTTCCCGCGCCACCTCCGCGAGGCGGTTGGAGTTCGACGAGTTCTTCGAGCCGATCACGAGCAAGACGTCGACCTGCGGCACGAGGGCCTTCGCGGCGTCCTGGCGATTCTGGGTTGCGTAGCAGATGTCTTCGCGCGGCGGCCCTTGCAGGTGGGGGTAGCGTTCCATCAGGACGCGCACGATCTCAGCCGTTTCGTCGACCGACAGCGTGGTCTGGGTGAGATAGGCCAACGGGCCGTCCGGGAGTTGCACGTGCCTGGCGTCCTCGACGTCCTGCACGAGAACGGTCCGCTCGGGCGCCTGGCCGCTCGTGCCCTCAACCTCTTCGTGGCCGGCGTGGCCGATCAGGACGATCGTGCGGTCGTCGGCGGCGAACCGGCGGGCTTCGACGTGCACCTTCGTCACCAGCGGGCAGGTGGCGTCGATCAACGCGAGGCCACGTCGGCGCGCCTCCTCGAACACCGCCGGCGGCGACCCGTGGGCGGACAGAACCGCGTTCGCCCCCTCGGGCACCTCGTCGATCTCGTCGACGAACACCGCACCCAGCGCCTCGAGATCTCGAACGACGTGCAGGTTGTGCACGATCTGTTTGCGGACGTAGACGGGGGCGCCGTGCGCCGCGATCGCGCGCTCCACCGCCTCCACCGCTCGCTCGACGCCCGCGCAGTAGCCGCGCGGAGCCGCCAGGAGCACCTTCTTGCCGGTTGATGTCACAGCGCCATCGTCGCACCCTCGGGTATGACCCATGGTCACAGTTCTGTTGCCAGAGCGTTCAGGCCCTGGGTAGGGTGGTGCCACCTTCCGACGGACGCCTCCCCGTCCGGACCCCCTTCCCGCACGAACGCGTGCTTCCCGCCTTCCCAGGGTGTGGCTGGCATGCGCCTGAGTCGGGCTGGGTGGACGAGGCGACGACCGTCGGTGGGGTCGGTCACACGTTGGACGACGCACCCAGGAGGTGATGCAACACCCGCGACCGACCGTGGAGAGGCTCGCTTCGCAGGCGAATGGTTCGCCCGGGCGAGGATCAGGACGCAGCTGCCGGCTCCGTCCGCCGCGGGGGTGGAACCATATGACGCAAGCGATCCGGCCGCGTCGCGTGATCATCGCGACGCTGATCCTGACCGCAGCCTTGATGACCTTCCCCATCGGGCGGCAGGCGCATGCCATGTCGATCTCGGGGAAGACAACCCTGACAACGACGACGAACGCCACGTCGACGACCGTGTGTCCGGTTGCGTGGCGCAAAGGCACCTCGTACGTGAAGCGGCTGGTCCGCTGTGCGGCACGCTTCTACGGTGTAAGCGTCGACAAGGCGCTGTACATCGCGAATCGGGAGTCCAACTTCCGTCCGCGTGCCTACAACAGCTGGAGCTGTGCCAAGGGCATCTACCAGCACCTGTGTAGGTATTGGCCCGGTCGGGCCACGACCTACGGGTTCCGCGACAAGTCCGCGTACAACGCTCGCGCGAACGTCATGGTCACGATGCGCATGGTGAAACGCTACGGCTGGTCCCCATGGGGCGGCTAGCCATCACATGATCGGACCGCCCGGGCGGGGCTGCGCACGCAGCGCCGCTCGGGCAGCCGACATCTCCGCCACCACTGTGACGTCCACACCGACGACCGGTCGGTCACTCACGATCTGCATGCCCGGGAACCGGTCGGCGACGAGCGTCACGACATCTGGGAATGCGCCCCACACGACCAGCGCGTGGGGTCGCTCGACATCGATCTGATCGAGTGCCGCGCGTCCGTCGACGGCGCCGGGGCAGAGCTCCCAGTCCGCCGCCACGACGTGGCGCTTGAGCGTTTGCAGCGTCGCAGCATCCGGCGCAAGACACAGGACCTTCACGGCACGACACACGACTACCGCCGAGCGCCTTCGATCACGTCGAACCGCACGTCGCAGCCGAGGGCGCGGCCGAGGACGTTCGCGTGTTCCTCGGCGTCGGCGACGGCGCCGGCGGGTCGCTCGCCACGGACGTGGATCAGGAGACCGTCCGCTGCGACCTCGACGTCGAGCCCGCGCACGTCCTCGGCGCTCCCTCGTGCAAGCCCGTGGGCGATCCGCAGCAGTCCGATCAGCACCTGGCAGGCAGCTCGATCCGGCCCCGACAGTGCCGCGTATGCCGGAAAGCTCGTCTTCGGCCCGGACCCGCGGTGGAATCGGACGATCGAGGCCATCATCGCGACCTCCCACGGATCGAACCCGCGCAGACCCGCATGTTCGACGAGATACGCACCGTGCCGATGGTGCTTGTCCGGCGAGATCCTCGCGCCGACATCATGCACGAGCGCTGCGTAGCCGAGGAGGGCACGAGCGCGTTCGTCCAGCCCATGCATCGGCGCGGACGCATCGAAAAGCTGCTCGGCGATCCGTCGCACGGCGGCCGGGTGGGTCCCCTCGCCCTCCCACGTCGCAGCGAGGCGCTCGATCGATGCGTCGCGCAGCTCCGTCGCCGTCGGCGTGGGCGGCGTGCCGCGTTCGAGGAGGACGACACCTTCACGCAACCCCCACTCCGAGTGCATCGCGCGGTCGCCGCCGAACACGTCGAGTGCCGTCGCCAGCACGACGGCGCCCGCGGGCAAGATGTCCACCCTGCGCTCGTCGATCCCCGGTAGCTCGAGCCGCTCGTCCATCGGGAGCGCGCAGAGCGTCTTGGCCAGGTCGGCGAGATCGTCGGTGCGCAACAGGAACTGATTCAACGACGCGGGCGGCTCGGGCCATCGCGGCGAGATCAAGAGCTTCGCCATCGCGCCCGCGGTCCCACCGGCGGCTACGCACATCGCGCCCTCCGGGACGAGGTCGCCGAGCCTCGCACACGCGGGCTCCAGGAGCGACCGGGTGAGCCGCCGGATCTCGCGCCGAGCGGCGTTCCCGACCGGATCGCGATCGGTCATCATGCGCGCGATGCGCGCCGCACCGAGTGGGAACGTCTCGGTCCACCGGAGTTCCTCGCCGTCGACGAGCGCGATCTCGAGGCTGCCGCCACCGAGATCGAACGCGAGCCAGGGACCCGCCGGCAAAGCCACGCTTGCGCGGACCCCCGCGACGGTGCAGCGAGCCTCTTGGTCCCCCGCCAAGATCCGCACGGGAACCCCGATCGCACCGCGCAGCGACTTCGCGAGCCATGGCCGGTTCGCCGCCTCGCGGAACGCAGCGGTGGCGACGGGCACCAGGACCTCGGCGCCGGCGCGCACCGCGACGTCGCGGAACCGCCCCACCACCGCGAGCGCGCGATCGACCTGCTCCTCGGGGACGGTGCCCGTGGCCGCCACGTCGGCGCCGAGGTTCAAGATCACGCGATCGCGGAGGATGTGGGTAAGCGACCCGTCTTCGCCCGCGTCGGTCACGAGCAGCTGGAACGACGTACTACCGAGATCGAAGACCGCGTAGCGCACGAGCGCTCCTGTCTCGAGGGCGTCGCTAGCCAGCGAACTTGTAGCCAAGCCCTCGGACGGTGAGCAGGTGCTCGGGCTCGTGTGGGTTCGAGCTCGATCTTCTGGCGGAACCGTTTCACATGGACATCGAGGGTCTTGGTGTCACCGACGTAGTCGCGCCCCAGACCTCCTCGATCAGGATCTCCCGCATGAGCAGCCGGCCCGGTGCGGCGAAGGAGCGTTTCGAACAGTTCGAACTCTTTCGGTGGGAACGCGATGGGACGCCGCGGACCGGACTTCGTGCCGACCACGTCGATCTCCACGGGGCCGCCGCGAAGACCTCCTCTCGTCAGCCGCCGCGGCATCGCGCGCGCGCCGCAAGTGTGCGCGGACCCGGGAGACCAGTTCACGTACCGAGAACGGCTTCGTTACGTAGTCGTCGGCCCCCAGTTCGAGGCCCGTCACCTTGTCGGCCTCCGAATCCTTCGCGGTCACGATCACGATCGGCACAGTGAGGTCTGCGGATCCGCCGCACACATCGAGCCCGGAGACTCGGAAGCATCAGATCCAGGACGATCAGATCCGGGATCGTCGGCACGGAACCGTCCGAGCGGCCTGGCCACCGTCACCACGTCGACCCCGAATCCTTCCCGCTCGAGCGAGTACCGAACCGTCTCAGCCGAGCAAGGCTCGTCCTCGACGAGCAGGATCCGCCCACCGTGCCCCGTCATCTACCGATCGAGCTTATGCGATGCGTCGGTGAACTCACGGAACTCGCCTGTAACGAGGTACCCCACCTGCTCGCCGATATCCACCGCCTGGTCGCCCACCCGTTCGAGCGCACGCGCCGCGAGATTCATATGCAGTCCCCAGTCGAGCGCACCTCGGTCGCCCGCGAGCTTCAGCGCCTCCAGGTGCGTCGCACGGTTCAGCCGGTCCACCGGGTCGTCGATGCTGAGGCAGCTTCCGCGCAAGACGCATCCCGGGCGTGAACGACTCCATCACCGTCCGGATCATCAGCACGACGGCTCGCCCATCTCCGCAGCAGCGTGAGCATCGCGGCCGCCGCCGGCAGAGCGCGACGCAGAGGTGTATCTTCGCGATGTTCACGGCTTGATCGCCCGTCCGCTCGAGGTGGAGGCAGCTGTGCAAGATCGCGCCACCAGGCGGAGGTCGGCTGCGACCGGCGCCTGCAGCGCGACGAGCGACAACGCCCGGTGGTCCATCTCGAGATAGAGCCGATCGATCCGTCGTCGCCCGTCGACGACCTGCTCGCAAGCCGGTCGTTGCGATGACGATCGCGGTCACCGATCGTTGCACCGCGCTCGCCGCCAGCTCGCCGAGCGAGATCAGATCGAATTCCATGCCCTCGAGCCCTCTTGGAACTCGGTCCGCATCACCCGAATCGCCCTGTGATGTACGCCTCCGTCCGCGGATCCGTGGGGTCGTGAAGATCGTCTCGGTCCGTCGAATTCCACGACCGTCCCCGTGCGACTGCCTTCGTCGTCGACCTCGACCGTGAAGAACGCCGTGCGCCCCGACACGCGAGCCGCCTGCTGCATGTTGTGGGTGACGATCACGATCGTGTACTCGGTCGCGAGCTCGCGCATCAGGTCCTCGATCCTCGCAGTCGCGATCGGGTCGAGCGCCGAGCACGGCTCGTCCATCAAGATCACGTCGGGCTTCGTCGCGATCGCGCGCGCGATGCACAGTCGCTGCTGCTGGCCACCTGACAACGCCATCGCGGACTCGTTGAGCTTGTCCTTCACCTCGTCCCACAGCGCCGCGCGCGTGAGCGCCTCCTCGACGAGCTCATCCATGTCGCCCTTGAACCCGGCGACCTTCGGCCCGAACGCGACGTTGTCGTGGATCGACTTCGGGAACGGGTTCGGCTTCTGGAAGACCATGCCGATCCGCCGCCGGACCTCGACAGCGTCGACCTGCTGCTTCGTACAGATCGACGCCGTGGTAGCGGATGGTTCCCTCGATCCGTACGCCCTCGATCAGATCGTTCATGCGGTTCAAGCACCGAAGTACGGTCGTCTTGCCGCACCCCGACGGCCCGATCAACGCGGTGATCCGGTTGCGCAGATCGGCAGGGTCACGCCTTGCACCGCGCGGAACTCGCCGTACCAGACGAGCCCCCTTGGCTCAGCTCGGTCCACGTCAACACATCCAGCTCGGCACCCGCTCGATATGATCCGTGTCTTCCCTGTTGTCTCGTCGCTCCGCGTCCACCTTGTCGTCCATCGTCACCAGGTCCGCTCGTATCGGTTGCGGAGCCAGATCGCGATCCCGTTGATCGCGAGAAGACCGCCATCATCACGACGATGCGGCAGCGGCGAGGTTCTGGATCGCCGGGTTTGGGATTGTCGCCCACGAAGGATCTGCACCGGGAGCGCCGAGAAGGCGAGCGCAACATCTTGCTCCAGCGTCCGGCGCCACCATCGAGAAGTACCCCGTACCGCGCCGACGAGCAGCAGCGGCGCCGTCTCGCCGAACGCGCGAGCGAGCGAGACGACGACCCCCGTCACGATGCCGGGCATCGCTGCCGGCAGCACGTGATCCGGATAACCTCCCATCGGGTCGCACCGACGCCGAATGCCGCTTCGCGCAAGGATCGCGGAACCGCGCGCAGTGCCTCGGATGTCGTGATGATCACGATCGGCAACACGAGCGCCGCGAGCGTGAGGCCACCGGACAACAGGCTGCCGGTGTCACGGATGTCGACGATCCGGTTCAGCACGTCGACGAAGATCACGAGGCCGAGGATCCCGTAGACGATCGACGGCACCCCTGCCAGGTTCCGCACGTTCGCCGCGATGATGCGCGTGCGCCGCGAATCGTGCGCGTACTCTTCGAGCCAGACGGCCGCGCCAACGCCGATCGGAAACGCGACCAGCGCCACGATGGCCACCATCACGAATGAGCCGACGATCGCCGCGCCGATCCCCGCCTGCGCCGGCATCGACGACGGCCCGGCCGTGAGGAAGCTCCGCCCGCGCCCGCGAGAACCGGGAGCCCCGCCCGCACCACATCCCACAGGAGTGCCAGAAGTACGCACAAAGCGCACAAGAGGGTGGCCAGAAACGCTGCTGCGAACAGCCCGCCTCGCACGTCGCGCCGCCTGCCGCGCAACCCAGCGGCCACCGTGGCTGCGGTCACGTCGGTCGCGACGGCCATCAGCCGTGCCTCCTCGATCGCCGGACGAACCGCTCGCTCACCGCGTTCAGTCCGAGTGTGACGAGGAACAGCAGCAAGCCGACGAAGAACAGCGATGGGAAGGCCACGCCGGATCCCTTGACCTGATCGCTGCCGATCGCGAGCGCCGCCATCGCCCCCGTGGCCGTCTGGCCGGGCCCGAGGGGATTCGAGCGTGAACGCGGAGCCGCCCGTCCCGCCGGCCACCATCAGCACCACCATCGTCTCACCGATCGCGCGCGAGAAGCCGAGGATGGAGGCAGCCGATGATTCCCGATGTTGCGGCAGGGACCACCACATGCACGCTCGTGGTGCGTCTGCGCGCCCCAAGGCCGTATGCGCCCTCACGGAGCGACCGCGGGACTGCGCGAAGAGCATCCTCCGACACCGTCGCAATGAGCGGCGTCGCGAGGATGCCTACGCCGATGCCGGCTGCGGCCAAACTGAAGAAGGTGGCGGTCGAGAAGAGCCGCTGCACGACGCCGGGGCTGATCACCGTGAGCGCGAAGAACCCGACCACGATGCTCGGGACCCCGGCAAGCAGCTCGATCACCGGCTTGAGCGTCCGTCGGGCACGCGGGCTCGCGTATTCCGACAGATAGAGCGCCGACCCGAGTCCGAGTGGGATCGCGATCAGCATCGCGATGGCGGCGACGATCAGCGAGCCGGCCGCGAGGGTCGGGATCGAAAACTGATCGCGTCGCGGGAACCAGCCGTCCGTCGACCAGCCATGACGGATCGATCTGTCGCAGGAAGTCCACGGCCTTGCCGATCAGCGCCAGCACGATCACCGCGCTGATCACGATGGAGACGCCGGCGGCCGCGCCGAAGGCGCGGCGGATCGCCGTCTCCTTCGCGGCGAGCGCGCGTACCACCAGATCCGCAAGCGTGGGCGCCGTGGCGGTCTTGGCGTATCCGGCCGCCGGCTCCGTCCCTGTCCGGGCCGTCAGATCACGACCCCTCCTGACTGCGACCACGCTTGGCGGCCCGCCTCGAGGCGCGCGGCGGGGATCGCGACGTAGTCGGCGTCCGTCACCGATGCGATCCCCTCGTCTGACAGGTAGAAGTCAACGAACGCCTTCAGTGTTGGGTTGGTGGCCACCTTGTCGGTGTTCACGTACAGATAGAGGCTCCGTGACATGGGGTAGCTGCCGTCGGCGATCGTCTCGGCGCTTGCTCGACGCAGCCGTCGCCGCCGTCGATCTGGCAGCTTCTTTACGTTCTCGCCCTGCTGGTCGGCATACGCGAACCCGACAAAGCCCAGTGCACTCTCAGATCCCTCGATACCCTGGATGATCACGGAGTCATTCGGACTCGACTGGTAGTCGGGGCGTAGCGATGCGGCGTCGTTCTCGGACACTCCCCGGGTCAGCGCCACGTCCTCGATCCCGGCGAGGCTGATGAAGGTGTCGTAGGTGCCGGACTCCTCGCCTGGCGCCACGATCGTCAACGGCGCGTCGGGGAAGCCTCCGGTGCCGTCGACTTTGGCAGCGAGGTCGTTCGCGTCGGCCCATGAGGAGAAGCCGTCAGACTCCGGGCCGAACAGCGCGTACAGGTCGCCGAAGTTCAGGCACGACACCGCATCGTTCGCGGGGTTGGTCATGACCGTGATCCCGTCGAGCCCGATCTCGAGTTCCGTGTAGTTGATGCCGGCGTCCTTGCACGCTTTGGCCTCTTCGGGCTCGATCTTCCGCGAGGCGTCGTTGATATCCGTCTTGCCCTCGCAGAACAGCACGAAGCCGTCGCCCGTCCCGGGGCCGTCCACGCGAGACGTTCGCGTCGGGGTTCTGCTCCGAGAAACGCTCAAGGACGAGCTGCGAAATGGGGAGCACAGTGGACGACCCAGAGATCGCCACACTGCCGCTCGCGCCTGCGCCGCTTCCGCTCGCGGCGAGGCTCGGGCTGTCGCTCTTGGCGGAGCACGCAGCCCCGACCAAGGCGACCATGCCGAGGCCGATGAGCATCCGAACCGTCCAGCGATCGCGCATCCGCGTCCGTTCCTCCTTCGCGGCCCCCTCGGACCACAGTCGAGTTCGATCGATCTGCCCGTAGCGTGGCGAGCCGAGGTGACCTCCGCGGATCGCGAAGGTGAACGCTCGGTGAACACCTGGGCCGCAGCGACGCTCCCCGTAGACTCGCCGCGATGCTCGAACTCGGCCTCGCGGTCGTGGGGGTGGTCGCGCTAACACTCGCGATCACGGGATTCGTGCTGGCTCGGGGCAACGCAGCACGGCATCGCGCCGCCGCCGACCGGGCGACGGTGGCGCTCGCCGAGGAAACGCGAAGCACCGCCGACGAGCGCGAGGTGCGTGGACTGATCCTCGCCTCCATGGACGACGGCGTGCTGTTGTTCGACAGCGAGCACGTGCGCGTCTTCGCGAACGAGGCCATCACCCGCCACCTCGGTGACTCTCCCGAGCACGCGGATCGCTTACGCCCCACAGCCCTTCGCGACGCAGTGCGGAGGTCCAGCTACACCGGAGCGACCATCGAGACAGAAGTTGAGATCGGCTCGCCGACGAGATGGCTTCGCGCGACAGCGCAGCCCGCCGGGAGCGACGGGAGCGTCCTTCTCGTCATACAGGACATCACGGGCGCGCGCCGCCTAGATGCCGCGCGGCGCGACTTCGTCGCGAACGCGTCACATGAGCTGAAGACACCGGTCGCGTCGATCCGAGCGGCGGCGGAGACGCTCCGGGACGGGGCCGCTGAGGACCCGGATGCAGGGCCCCTTTCGCGGCTCAGATCGAGCGCGACGCCGAGCGACTCGCGCGGATCGTCTCAGATCTCCTGGATCTCTCGCGCTTGGAAACTGGCAGCGAGCGCGACGGACGCTGTTGCCCTCGACGAGCTCGTTGTCGAGGAAGCTGAGCGCCGGCGAACCGAGGCCGAGGTCGGCGACGTCCGATTGGACGTCGCCGTGGACGGCGTGTCGCCGATCGCCGGATCGACACGCGACCTGCGCCTCCTGGCGAGCAACTTGATCGACAATGCGATCCGTTACACGCAGCCGGGGGGGACCGTCGATGTCGAGGTGCGCGCCGAGCCCGGAACCGTCGTGATTCGAGTCAGCGACACTGGGATAGGAATCCCGCAGCGCGATCTTCCGCGCATCTTCGAACGCTTCTATCGGGTCGACCAAGCACGGTCACGCGAAACGGGCGGCACCGGCCTCGGTCTCGCGATCGTGAAGCACGTCTCGGAAAACCACGGTGGCGAGGTCACCGTCTCGAGCGAGCTCGGTCGCGGGTCCACCTTCGAGGTCCGGCTCCCGGCGGCAGCGACCTCAACGACGTAGGGTGCGGCTTCGATGACGACGATCTATCTCGTTCGCCACGGCCTGACCGCGAAAACGGGTCGCGTCCTCTACGGCCGAACCCCCGGCGTCGACCTCGACCACCGGGGGCGAGCCCAAGCGGCCGAGCTCGTCACCCGCTTCGACGGGGTCCGGATCACCGCCGTCTACAGCAGCCCCCTCGAACGCTGCGTGCAAACGATCGAACCGCTTGCCGGCAACCGGCGGCTCGACGTGCGGATCGACGACGCCCTCATCGAGATGGACCTGGGTGGGTGGACAGGTCGGTCGTTGGCGCAGATGCGGCGCGCAAAGGCCTGGTCGACGGTGCAGCGATCGCCGAGTGCCTTCGCATTCCCCGGCGGAGAGTCCTTCACGGGCGCCCAGGCTCGGGTGGTCGAGGGCGTCGAGCGGATCGCGCGTCGGCACCGACGCGGTGCGGTCGTCGTCGCGACGCACGGCGACATCGCGCGCATCGCCCTCGCCCATTTCGCCGCTGCGCCTCTTGATGAGTTCCAGCGGATCGTGATCGACACCGCGGCGGTCTCGGTCGTCGAACTCGGCGGGCCGCGACCACACGTGATCCTGGTGAACGACACCGGCGGCCTCGCCCGCTTCCGCTCCGCCCAGACCCCGCCCTGGGAGACGTCCCCGGGTCGAGGGAGCGCGAAGGTGCGAGGATAAACAGCGTGGATCTCGGCCAGGTCGACCGTATCACCGCCGACGCGATCGGCGAGCCCGGCATGCGTACGTTCTACCTGCAGGCACGAGCCGGGGGGGAGCTCGTGACCGTCATCGTCGAGAAGGAACAGGTGGAGCTGCTGGCGCGGTCCGTGCTCGAGCTCGCGACCGATCCGACCCCACTCGATGACGCCATCGATCATGGGGCGCAGACCCTCGAGGAACCGGTCGATCCCCGCTTCCGAGCCGGCCGTCTGTCCATCGGCTACGACGATGACGAGGATCGCTTCTTGCTCGAGATCGACGAGTTCGTCCCCGAGTCCGACGAGGACGATCCCCGCTCGTTGCTCGAGGAGGAGCCCGAGACGATCTCGCTGTGGGCCGGCAGCGAACAGATGCTGGCGCTCGCTCGTCACGGGCAGGCTGTCGTCGAGCGAGGCCGGCCACGGTGCCAGTTCTGCGGCAACCCCATGGACCCGGAAGGCCACGTATGTCCGGCGACGAACGGGCATCACAAGCCGCGGGAGACCTAGCGTCCGCCGCCTTGTCGACCGGAGACCTCGAGGTCCTCGGCGCGTTGCCGGACTCGTCGAACGCCGCACTGCTGGTCCGGTGCCACGGCGACGGCGACCCAGTGGTGGCCGTCTATAAGCCGATGCAGGGGGAGGCGCCGCTCTGGGACTTCCCTGACGGCACCCTGCATCGCCGAGAAGTGGCCGCCTACGAACTCGCGCGTGCCCTCGGGTGGCCCGCGATCCCCGAGACGGTCCTGCGAGACGGCCCGTACGGGCCAGGAGCGGTCCAACGATTCGTTCACTTCGATCCGGCTCAGCATTTCTTCACGATGGAGCTCGAGCGCGCCGACGTGTTCCGACACGTCGCGCTGTTCGACATCGCGGCGAACAACGCCGACCGGAAGGGCGGCCATTGTCTGCTCGGCGACGACGACGTGGTCTGGATGATCGACCACGGTGTGTGCTTCGCGGTCGAACCGAAGCTGCGCACGGTGATCTGGACGTTCATCGACGAGCCGATCCCGCCCGACGCCGTCGCAGACTTGGCCCGGGTGGCTGCGCAGCTCCGCGGCGGCGACGGGATCGCCGATACGCTTGGCCCACTGCTGGCTGCCGACGAGGTTGCCGCGGTCGCCGCAAGGATCGATGGGCTGCTCGCCGTTGGGCGGTTCCCAGAGCCGGCGCCGGGAGTGCGCCCCTTCCCATGGCCGCCGATCTAACCTGGACCGCGTTCGCCACACCGCTTGGCGATCTGGTTGTCGTGATGTCGAGCGTCGGCGTGGTCGCGACGCACCACGCCGACGACGAGCGAACGACCGATGACCTGCTGGGGACGCCGCGAGACGACCCAGGCCTCGCACAGGTCCGCGACGACGCCGAGGCCTACTTCGCCAGACGCCGCACGGCCCTTCGTACGCCCGTGGATCTGTCGTTCGCCACGGGCTTCGCCCGCGATGTCTACCAAGCAACGATGCGGATCCCGTACGGCGAGCTCCGGACGTACGGGGACGTCGCGGCGGATGCGGGCAGCCCACGCGCGCACCGCGCCGCCGGCACCTCACTTCGCCGATGTCCCATCGAACTGTGGATCCCGTGCCATCGGGTGGTGCCCGCAGGACCCGGTTTCGGCACGTACGGAGGGCATCCTGAACGGCGCGAATTCCTGCTGCGCCTCGAGAGGGCGATCTGAGTGGCAGACGTTCCCGTTCCGGTGCGAGAACATGCCCGGATGCGACGAACGCTGCTCGTCACGATCGCGGTGCTCGCCGCGGCCTGCAGTTCCGGGGGGGGCGATTCCGGCTCGACGGCGAGTCCCGGTTCGAACGCCACGACCTTCGCCCTGCAGGTCGCAAGCACCGACCTGTACGCGGGCGCGCCACAACGGGTCCAAGTCGGCGTGTTCGGCTCCACCGACCAAGGCATCGAGCTCCTGACGGGAGGCACCATCCCCGTCGCACTCGCCAGCGCGGACGGCGGCACCCCCATCAGCGGGACGGCTCAGTACATCCCCGCGCCGGGCACGCCTCACGAATCAGCCGCCTCACTCACGCCGGGCTCCAAGGCTCGGGGTGTCTACCAACTGTCCGACATCACGTTCCCCGCCCCGGGTGTGTGGCAGGCGCAGCTGTCGTTCAGCGCGAGCGGACAGCCGATCGACCTGACCGCAAACTTCTCCGTGGGCGCCAAGCCCGCGCTGCCCGCGCCCGGCGACCGGGCGCTCGCCACCGAGAACCTCACCATGGCCTCGAAAAACGTCGACCCGCAGGCGATCGACTCGCGGGCACAGGACGGGTCGCCTGTTCCCGACCCCGAGCTGCATCAGGACACGATCGCCGCCGCGATCGCGAGCGGCCGCGCCGCGCTGGCCCTGTTCGCCACGCCCGTGTACTGCGCGAGTCAGTTCTGCGGCCCGAGTGCCGACGCGCTGGAGGCGATATCCAAGAAAGGACCCGACTCAGCGGACTACATCCACGTCGAGATCTGGAACGACTACCAGAAGAGCGCCGTGAACAAGGCTGCGGCGCAGTGGCTCCTGCGCAACGGCGACATGACCGAACCGTGGCTGTTCCTGATCGGTCCCGACGGCACGGTCGTGGATCGCTGGGGACCACTGTTCGATCCGGCGGAGGTGCTGGCCGAGCTGCAGCGGGTCGCCGGGTGAGTCACGGGCACGGCGACCACGATCACGGGCACGAGCACTTCGGACCCGCCGACGCGGCGACGCTCGCGACCCGCCAGGGCACCCGCGCAACGTGGATCTCGCTCGGACTTCTCGCCGTCACGGCGCTCGTGCAACTCGCTATCGTCTCCGTCTCCGGTTCGGTGGCGCTCCTCGCGGACACGATCCACAACTTCACCGACGCGCTCACAGCGATCCCATTGTTGATCGCGTTCCGGCTGGCACGACGTCCGCCGAGCCGCCGGTATCCGTACGGCTACCACCGCGCCGAAGACGTCGCCGGTCTCGTCATCGTCGCGCTGATCGGGGTGTCGGCGATCGCCACAGCCGTCGAGGCCGTCTCGCGGCTCCTCCACCCCCAACCAATCGAGCATGCCGGCTGGGTGCTCGCCGCCGGCGTTGTCGGGTTCCTCGGCAACGAGGCCGTCGCCATGTATCGAGTTCGCGTCGGCAAACGGATCGGATCTGCCGCCCTCGTTGCCGATGGCCTCCACGCACGTGCGGATGGGTTGACCTCCCTCGGCGTGATCGCTGCGACGCTCGGGGTGCTGGCCGGCTTCGAACGAGCAGACGCCGTAGTCGGGCTCGCGATCACCGTTGCGATCGGGTTCACGATGTGGCATGCGGCGACGGCAGTGCTCCACCGTGCGCTCGATGGAACCGACGAGTCCACCCTCGCCTTGATCGAAGCGGTGGCGGGTGCGGTGCCCGGCGTCGAGCACGTCGAGGACGCGCGGGCTCGATGGAGCGGTCATCGGCTCCTCGCCGACCTCACGATCGTGGTCGATCCGGAGCTCACGGTGCAGCGGGGCCACACGATCGCGGAGGCGACGCACGTCGCGCTGCTCGCCGAGGTGCCGCGGCTCACCGACGCGACCGTGCACGTCGATCCGCACGATCACGACACGCACGCATCGGTGAGCGGTGCGTAGCATGGGCCCGATGGATCCCACGGTCCCCCCGCCGCCGCCCGCCCAACCCGCCTCGGCCCCGGGTCCCGTGGCGTGTAAGCGACACCCGAGTGTCCAAACGATGCTGCGCTGCACACGATGTGGGGATCCGATCTGTCCGGACTGCATGCAACCAGCATCCGTCGGCTACCAGTGTCCCGACTGCGCGCGCGGAGCCCGCCAAGAGATCCACCGTCCCGCACAACAGGTCGTTGCGGCTCCTGGGCGGGGCCTGACCCTGACCAACGTGCTGCTGGTGATCCTCGTCGCGATGTACGGCCTCGAGGTCGCGCTGGGGGGCGTCGGCTCGTTCATGAACGGACCGAGCACCCGCGTGTTGGTTCGCCTCGGCGCGAGCCTGGGCTACGCGTGCACGACATCGGGCGATCTCCTCGGGATCGCCGCTGGAGAGCCGTGGCGTCTGTTCACGGCGATCTTCCTGCACGGCAGCCTGATCCACCTGGCGATGAACTGCTACGCGCTCTGGGCGTTCGGCAACATCGTCGAGCAAGAGATGGGCAGGGCTCGGTACCTGGTGATCTTCTTCCTCGGCGGATTGTTCGCGTCCACGGCGAGCTTCGTGTTCGGGGTGCCGACGATCCCGGGCGTGGGAGCGTCCGGTGCGATCTTCGCCATCTTCGGTGCCTTCGTCGGCTACAGCTGGCGTCGCCGGGAGCTGGCCTTCTACGCGGCGAGGATCCGGACGGCCGTCACGCTGATCGTGATCAACGCGGTCATCTCGTTCACGTGGGCCGGCATCGATTGGCGTGCCCACGTCGGCGGGTTCGTTGGCGGCCTCTTCCTCGGGCTCGCCGCCGACGGGCTCCGGGACCGACGCGACGCCACCGCCACGTTCGCCATCGCAGCGATCGGACTGCTCGTTCTCGGGATCGTGGGCGTGGTCGGTCACAGCTCGACGCTGCAAGCGCTCTACGGGCCCGTCTGCACCTAGTTGGTCGCGGTCGGCGGCGGCGTTCCCCCGTCGGCGATGCCGAAGACGTACCCCTCTCGAGTTCCCACGTAGATCCAGCCGTGCCAGACCGCCGGCGTCGACTCGATGCAGTCGCCGAGATCCAGATCCCATCGAAGGATCGGCTCCGCGTTCGGATCGGCGACGTCCCACGCGTAGAGATGACCCGAGCAGTCGCCCTGCAGCAAGGTTCCGTTCACCACGACGGGTGAGGCGATCGAGGGCGAGGCGATCTGTCGTTCCCACAGCACGGTGCCGCTCGCTCGGTCGATCGCGAGGACCCGGCCCGCCGCCGTCGTCGCGTAGACGACCTCCCCCGCGATCGCCGGCGTGGACCAGCTTCCGCCCGCCTGCTCGAACCCGAGTTCGAGGGCGGGCACCGACCAGACGAGCGCTTGGTCGTCGGGCTGGCGTGGATCGAGCTTCATCAACTGCCCCACCTGCCGCGAGCGATCGCCGAACCGCTGGTACTCGCTCGCCACATACAGATAGCCCTCGTCGTCGATCACTATGGAGGCGTCGGTGTCATCGCCCGTCCAGTACCGGAACACGCGGTGCACGCCCGTGCCCCCGGCCAGGACGTCGCTGATGTCCCACCCGGTGATCAAGCCGCCGGAGTTCGCCGCGTAGACGATGCCGTCGCGGTACGCGACCGACGATTCGATCGAGACGTCGTAGCGCGTGTCGAGTCCGTTGTCGTTCGGGCTCCCCGGCTGCTCGACCGCCGCGAGGAGGTCGTCATCGAACCCCGGCACGGCCCGGATCACCTCCGGGTCGACCGTCACCAAGCCACGAGCGTCGTAGCCACGATGCAACCGGATCACGTAGAGCCACCCGTTCTCGCCGCCTTCGACCAGCACGTCGTCGAGCACGAGCGCGGCGCCGTCCCAATCGTCGTTCCACATGGGGCGCGGCGCGTAGGCGGTGTCGTGCGAATCCACGGACCACAGCACCGTGGGCTCCGCGCGGTCGAGCGCGACCACGCGGAAGAGGTTGTCGCGCGAGCCCGCGTAGTACAGCGGATAGCCATCGGGATCGCTCGTCGCCGACCCCTTCGCCAGATCGCCCGTCACGAGGTCGGGCATCACCGGCACGCCGGTGCCCGCGTCGAGGAAGTGGTAGTGGCCGTCGTAGGCGCCGACGCGAACCATCATGGTGCCGTCACGCGCGGCGACGACGTTCGGTTGCCCCGTCCACCCGGTGCCGCACCACTCCTTCACCGCGGAGCCGGGGCCACCCTCGGCCGAATCCGAACACCATGTCGAGCCGTCGTTCGGCGAACGCCATCGCGCGACGGGATCACCCGGCACAGGGCCCTGCCCGTAGTAGCTCCGCGAAGCGTTCCCCCGGAACGTCGTGATGCCGGCGATCGCCGTGTTGATCGGACCCGCCGGCGCCGGCCCCACGCCCACCTGCACCGTTGCCGGGGCCGGTGCGATGGCGGCCGCCACGATCGCGAGGATCCCGAAGGCCAAGAGCACAACGGTCAGCCACGGAGGAAGATGGTCGCGCGCGTGGGTGAGGGGCGTGGCTTCCATCGCGGGCATCGTAGCCCCGCGATGTCGCGGATCCGTGACGTTCAGACCGGTTCGGCGGCGGACGCGTACGAGCCGAGCACCCGGATCATCGATGTATGCCGCTCGACCTCGCGCAAAGCTTCCTGGAGCCGAGGATCGTCGCCGCCAGCCATCACGTCGACGTACATCACGTACTCGAACGGCTTGCCCCGTCGCGGCCGCGACTCGAGCTTGTGCAGGTTGATCCCTCGGACAGCGAACGGCTGCAGAGCTCCCAGCAACGACCCGGGTTCGTCCAGGACCGACCACACGAGCGAGGTCTTGTCCGCGGGCCCCAAGCCCGCGTCGGTCGTCCCGAGGACCGCGAACTTCGTGAAGTTCTCCTTCTCGGTTTGGATCCGCTCGGCGAGCACCGCAAGGCCGAAGTTCTGGGCGGCCGCCACACTCGCGATCGCGGCCTCGTCTCGGGCGGCCGACGCGGCGATCTGGCGAGCGGCCCCCGCCGTGTCGTGCACCGGCACAGGCTCGATCCTCATCGACGACAGAAACTCTTCGCACTGGGCGAGCGCCTGCCAGTGCGATCGGGCCCGGCGGATCTCCTCGAGCCTGGCGCCGGGAACGCCGAGCAGCGCGTGGTCGACCCGCACGACGGCCTCGCCGACGATGCTGAGCAGGGTCGTGTGCTGCAGGAGGTCGTACGTCTCGTTCACCGAGCCCGCCTGGGAGTTCTCGAGCGGCACGACGCCGAACGGGGCCTCGCCGCTCGTCACCCTGGAGAACACGAGCCGTACGGTGTCGCAGGGCAGCGGCTCCGCATCCGGGAACGCGGTGCGGACCGCGCGCTCGCTGTACGCGCCCGGCTCACCCTGGTAGGCGACCTTCATGCCGCGAAGGGTAGCAGTGGCCCGTCCGGGCTTTGGTGCCGCGTCCGAACGCAACCGTTACCCTCGAACCGATGACGACCGACCCTGGAGCCAACGAACCCGCCCTCTTGCAGGAGCGACCTCCGCGGCGGCGGCGGTGGCGGCGGATATGGCTCGGCATCGGCGCGGTGTTGGTGCTCATCCTCATCGTGGAGGGCCTGACCCTGCTGCGGATGCGGGGCGACCTCGTGGAGGGTAGGAATCAGCTGAACGCCGCCAAGCGCGCACTGGTCGCCGGCGACGCCTCCGGCGCCGCGCACGCATTCGAGGAGGCTCACGGGGCGTTCGGTCGCGCGGAAGGGGTTGCCGACGGCGCACTCGGACGAGTGAGCGGCGCGATCCCGTGGGTCGGCAACACGGTCGACGCCGCACGAGCCCTGGCGACCGCCGGGAACCAGGTCGCCTCGGCCGGCGGGGATCTCGCGACCGCCCTGGTCGCACTCCCCGGCGGGGTCGCCGCCTTGGCGCCGAGCGACGGCGTGATCCCGGTCGAGCGATACGCGGCCCTCGGTGAAGGCGTGCAGCACGCGGCGGCGCAGACCGAAGCCGCTGCCAACGCGCTCGACGCCGCGCCCGACACCTTCGTCCCCCGAGCCGTCTCGAAGGCGGTGTGGGATGCCCAAGACCAGATCGGGCAACTCGCGCGGCAGCTGGGCGGAGCGGCGGCGCTGCTCGAGGGCGCCGGTGCGTTCGCGGGAGAGACCCAACCAAGTCGGTACCTCGTGGTCTCGTCGAACCCGGGCGAGCTCCGAGGCACGGGCGGCATCTGGGGCGGGTACACGATCGTCACGATCGACAACGGCCGCGTCGAGATCTCTCGGACGCGGCCAACAGAGGACCTGAAGGACTTCCCCGCTGGGCGAGTGCCGAGCCCCTCCGAGGACTACGCCCGGAACTACGACCAGTACGGAGGCGCGGGGTCCTGGCAGAACATGAACGCAACCCCGGACTTCCCGTCGGCAGCACAGGCAGCCTTGGCGAATTACGCCCGCGGAGAGCGTGCGCGTCTGGACGGCGTCATCGCCGTCGATCCCTTTGCGGTGCGCGAGCTCCTCGCGGCAACCGGACCGGTCACGCTCGCGAACGGCCTCAGGGTCGATGCCGACAACGTGATCGCTCTGACCACGAACCGCGTCTACCAACTGCTGCCGAACGCCCCCGTCCGAACGGAGATCGTTGGCGAGGTTGCGGCAGTGGCCCTGCGGCGCTTCCTTGCTGCAGACGATCGCGGGCTGTCACGGCTCCGACGTCTGGCCGGAACCGTCGCCGACGGTCACATGCGGATCTATTCCGTCGACCCGACGGTGCAACAGGGACTGAGCACGCTGGGGGTCGACGGCGCACTCGGCGCACCCACGGGGGACGCGTTCGGGGTCACCGTCAACAACGGATCAGGATCGAAGATCGATTTCTACGCGACGAGGACGGTCACCTATGACGTCACCCTCGGCGGCGATCATGAGGCGATCGCATCCGCCGAGGTGACGATCCAGAATGACGCGCCGACGAGCGGGCAGCCGCGGTACGTGATCGGGCCGTACCTCCGGACCGCGGAGGCCGGGGACCAGATCCCCCTGACGACCCTGTGGTGTCACGCTCCGTGTTCACTCGCGGCCGCGGCTCGTGACGGTCAGTCGACAGAGCTCGCGACGGGCACCGAGAACGGGTTCAGCTGGCTCCGGGACTACCGGACGATCCCGGCCGGAGACTCCGGGACCCTCTCAGCCACCTGGCGGGTCACCGACGCCTGGGAAGGCGATGCGACGGATGGGTCGTATCGGCTCACGCTCTTCGGGCAGACGACGATACGGCCCACCCGGCTCACGGTCACGATCCGGGTGCCCGACGGGTCGCGCGTCGTGTGGACGAGCGAGCCGATGGAGGTCGACGGCAGGATAGCCACCTGGATGGGCCCAGCCGACGCCACGCGCCAGCTCAGCGTTCGATTCCGCGCACCACTTCCGTCGCGGCTCTACCGCGACATAACGCGTCTCTTCGGTGGCTGATCAGGCGTCGGCGCGAGCGGTCCGCCGACGTGCGACGAACAGTGCTGCGAGACCGACAACGAGCAGCAAGCCCGCCATCACCATGGCCGCCGGCACGCCGTTCGACCCCGTGAAGGCGGTGCTTCCGCTGGCGCCCTCGACCGAGCCACTGCTCGGCGCGACCGGGTAGGTCGTCTGGGCGAGCGCGACCGACGCGGAGCCGACCAGCAGAACCGACGAGATCCCTCCCGCCACCAAGATCTGAGTAAACCTCTTCATGTCCTCTCCTTCTCCTTATCTGACAAGGGTAGGGCTATCGCCCCTCATCAGCAAGCCCATCCTTGGACCTAGAGCGAGAGCTGGGGGAAGTCTTTCGGCCTAGAGCTGGGTGAAACTGTTCACGATCTGGATCGCGCCAGGGCCAACGATCACCACGAACAGGGCCGGGAGCACGCACAGGATCAGGGGGAAGACGATCTTGACCGGCGTTTGGGCCGCCTTCGCCTCGATCGCCTGGCGCCGCTTGATCCGCAGCTGCGATGCCTGGGTGCGCAACACGCTCGCGATCGAGACACCGAAGATATCCGCCTGCACCATGGCGAGCGCGAAGGCGTTGAGCTCGTCGACGTCCGTCCGCTCGGCGAGGTGCCTGAACGCATCGGACCGTGGGACGCCGAGCTGGATCTCCTGGAGCATGCGGGCGAACTCGGACGACAGCACGCCCGGGACGTTGCGCACCACCATCGCGATCGCGGCGTTCAACGACAGGCCCGCCTCCACGCTGATCGTGAGCAGGTCCAGCGTGTCGGAGAGCGTGCGGAGGATCTCCTTCTTGCGGTCCTCCACCCGGCTGTTCAGCACGGAGTCCGGGACGATGAACCCGACGAAGGTCAGCAACGCCGTCGACACGAGCTGGATGAACGACGACATGTGGTCAAGCCGGAACAACAGGATCGACGCCAACGAATCCGGCGACGGCGCCGATGATCTTGAAGGCCAGCACCGCGTTCGGCGTCCCACCCCGCGGGGCTGCCGGCCAGCAGAAGCTTCTTCTCGATGCGCTCTCGTGCGTCCAGAGGCGTGACGCGTCTCGCGAATCGTCCGGCTTTGGAGACGACCGGCACCATGATGCGCTGGCCGAAGTTCTGCTCCATCTCCTCGTCGCGCAGGTTCACCTGCTGCGACGCGGGGCCGCCCGGACCGGACGCTTGTGTTTCGAGCATGCGGACGGCGCGCTGCTTCTCCGCACGACCCTGATCGATGTAGACACCCACCAGGATGATGGCCAGCGCCAACGACGCGATCGACAAGAACAACCAGATCTCCTAGACATCGATATCCACGATCTTCTTCATCCAGATGATCCCGATAACCAGCAGCACCAACGCGACCACGATCATGATGATCCCGTAGAGCGATCCCAGAGGATGCCGATGTACTTCGGATTCACGGCGTACATGTAGAGCGCGATCGCGAAGGGCAGGAGCCGAGCACCCACGCGGACAAACGCCCCTCGGCGGTGAGGACCTTGATCTGACGACGGAGCATCGCACGCTCGCGGAGCGTGTCCGCGACCGTGTCGAGGATCTCAGCGAGGTTCCCGCCGACCTCCCGTTGGATGTTCACCGCGAGCACAGCCCACTTGAAGTCGGGTGACCCGACGCGCTACGGCGAGCGCCTCGAGCGCATCCTCCGCCGGCCGGCCGAGGCGGATCTCCGCGACCACCCGCTGGAACTCGGCAGCCGCCGGCGGTGCGATCTCCTTGGCCACGGTGTCGAGCGACTGCAGGAAACTGTGACCCGCCCGCAGCGACGACGCCATGATCGTCAAGACGTCGGGCAGCTGCTCACGGAGCTTGTCCGCCCGTTTCTTCAACGCCTGCCGGAGCAGGATCGTCGGGAACGCGCCGCCGACCACGGCGATGACCAGCGCCAGGAGCCAGCTGTGCAGGAGCGCCGCCGCGAGCACGCCGAACACGAGCGCTGCGACCGCCGACGCGACCACGAACTCGCCCGATCGCAGAGAGACGCCCGCCGCCTCGAGCTCTATGTCGAGCCGCTCGCTGAACCCTCGGTTCTCGGCGAATCGCGAACCGAACTTCGTGACGCCTTCAGGGATCCAGCCACCGGTGGACACGTTGGTGGCCCCAGTTGCCGTGGGCTGCTGGCCCGGCTGGATAACCGCTCGCATCCGCTTCTCGCGCTCGCGATCCTGCTTCTGCCTCGCCGCGGAGCCCAGGAGGAACCACGCGAGGAAGAACGCAACCGCACCGACCGCGAGGCCGATGACGATCTGTACCGGTTCGATGGAAGCCGCCAGCATCATGCTCCCTTCGGCTCCAGCGCAAAGAGTTCGGGCTCCACGTAGACGCCGCGCTCCGCCAGTTTGTCCAGGAACTTCGGTCGCAGGCCCGTGGACTTCAAGCGGCCGCGGAACCGGCCCTCTTCGTCCAGACCGGCCGAGAAGTCGAACAGGAAGATGTCCTGCAGCGTGATGACCTCACCCTCCATGCCGGCGACCTCGGTCACGTGCGTGAAACGGCGCGTGCCGTCCTTGAGCCGCTGTTGGTACACGATCAGCTGCAGCGCCGAGGCGATCTGCTCACGGATCGCCTTGTTCGAGAGCTCCATGCCGGCCATCATCGTGATCGTCTCGAGACGGCAGAGGCATCGCGCGGGCTGTTGCAGTGGATCGTCGAGATCGACCCGTCGTGACCGGTGTTCATGGCCTGGAGCATGTCGAGGGCCTCGGACCCACGGACCTCTCCGACGACGATGCGGTCGGGCCGCATGCGCAGCGAGTTCCGGACGAGGTCGCGGATCGTGACCTGCCCCTTGCCCTCGATGTTCGGCGGGCGGGACTCGAGCCGCACGACGTGGGGCTGTTGCAGCCTGAGCTCGGCGGCGTCCTCGATCGTGATGATCCGCTCGTCGTCGGGGATGAACGACGACACGACGTTCAGCGTGGTCGTCTTGCCGGCGCCCGTTCCACCGGCAACCAGGACGTTGATCTTGCCGCGAACGCACGCCTCGAGGAACTTGGCGACCGGCGACGTCATCGTGCCGAATTCGATCAGGTCGTCCGCCCCGTAGGGGTCGGCGGCGAACTTCCGGATCGTGAGCGACGGTCCGTCGATCGCGAGCGGCGGGATGACGGCGTTCACACGCGAGCCGTCGGGCAGACGCGCGTCCACGTACGGGCTCGCCTCGTCGACGCGTCGTCCGACCTTCCCGACGATCTTGTCGATCGTGCGGCGCAGCTGCTGGTCGTCGTGGAACTTCGTCCCCGTCCAGTACAGCTTGCCCGCCCGCTCCACGTAGATCGTGTCCCAGTTGTTGACCATGATCTCGGTCACTTCCGGGTCGCGCACGAACGGCTCGAGCGGCCCGAGGCCGAGGACGCTGTCCCCGATCTGTCGGACGATCAGCAGCTTCTCCTGCGCGGAGAGCGGGCCCTCCTCCTCATCGAGCAGTTCCCGCAGGCGCTGGTGCACCAGGCCCTCGAGCTCGGTGTCGGACAGCGTGGCGTCGTACAGGCGGGGACCGAGCGATTCGACCAGGCGCTCCTGTACGCGCGCCGCGGACCTCCGCGATCCGGTCCTTCTGTTGGGCCTTCGCGAGGCGATCGGCGAGCGACATGGGTGGGCCTCCTTGGTTTCCTTACTTGGTCTTCCGGCCGAAAAGGCCCTTCTTCTTCTGTGGATCGCCACCGCCCACCGCGACGAGATCGCCGGCGGCGGCCTGCTCGCGACCCCGCGAATCGCACCGCGAGGTGGGTGATCGCCTCGGCGACCTCGGAGCCCGGGCTCGTCGAGGACGACCGGCCGGCCCTTGTTCAACGAGGTGGGTACCAGCCGGCTCGAAGGGATCATCGCGTCGACCTTGATCTTCATGACCGCTCGACGTCGGAGGCGTCCAGCCCGACCTTCGAGTCGGCGCGGTTCAACACGACCCGGAACCGCTCGCGCGGCAGCCCGATCGTGAGCAGCGTGTCGAGCGCCTTGGAGAGGTGCTTCACCCCGACGACGTCCAGACCCGTTACGAGGCAGATCATATCCGACAGGTCGAAGCAGACGAGCGCTGAGTCCGAGTAGTCCACCGACGCATCGACGACGACGTATTCGAACTCGGTGCGGATCGACCGAAGGAACTTGCCGACAGCCTCGCCGGCAGGCGCCTCGGCCGCGGGATCCGGCGGGGCGCCGAACGCCCAGGTGTGCGGGGCGACCTCGACGCCGACGCGACGGATCTGGTCGCCGTCGGCACCCTCCCCGAGCTCCATCAGATCGGTGATCGAGGCGGACGGCTCACGACCGTAATAGGTGAAGACGTCGCCCATGTCCACATCGAGGTCAACGACTGCCACGTCCTCACCCGACACCTGCGCCATCGCCGTCGCCAGGTTGGTCGTGAGGAACGTCTTCCCCGAACCGCCCTTGGACGAGAAGATCGAGATGATGTGGCCGCGGCGCGTCCGCTGCCCTCCGGTCGAGCGCCGGCGTCGCCGACCGCAGGCTCTCGGCCCAAGCCACGGCGCGCTCGACGGCTTCCCGCAGTTCGTCGGTGCCCTGCGTCATGTCGACGACGTCGCGGATGCCGGCGCGCATCGCCGCGGGCAACAGCCCGTTCCATGTGTGATCGCGCACCAGCACGATCGCCGTGCTCGGGGCCGTCCGCCCGACGAACTCGGCCAAGCCGAGTGCGTCGGGCTCCTTGACCTCGGGCGACAGCACCAGCACGTCGACCGCTTCGTAGGCGTTGATGAGCATCTCTTCGGCGGCGGTGGCGGACTGCACCCAGCCCACCTCCTCGCCTTCGAGCTCGAGCGCCCGGGCGATCTGCTGGCGGAACGACTGCGGCGTCCCGACGGCGACGACGCTAGACCTCCGTCACTACTTGCCCACCCCCGTGACGCGAGCATACGGGGCGCCGATCACGCCGGGCTCGTTGTAGCCACCGTCGTTCTCCGGCGGCAACAGACCCAGGTACAGCGTCGAGTGGCCGACCGCGAACACGACATTCGTCGCATCCGACGGCGAGAGGTCGAGCACGAAGAGCGACTGCCCGCCGGAGGAACGACCCGTGAGGTGTCGACCGGCGGGTTCTGGACGGCGAGCACCTTGACCGAGGGCACGAGCGTGAACGTGTAGTCGGCGGGCATGACGATCGCCTGGGGTTCGACGCGGTGCTCGAGCCCGCGGCTGGAGCAGCCGGCTGAGCTGCGCGGCGGCAGGTAGAACTTCAGGTTCTGCTTGGTCACCAATGTCCCGGCTTGAAGGTCGTGTAGATCGCGATGTGATCGCCCTGCTGGATGTAGCTGTTCACGGCGGACGCGCCGTCGACCTGCAGCCCGAGCCCGACGTTGCCCGGCGTGATGCCGAGGTTGTTGGACTTCCCGGTTCGCGACGCGGCTCTCGGGGATCTGCTCGTTCTGGTAGATCGGCGCCGAGGTCGTCTGACCTTGCAGTTGCGTGATATCCGTCACGGCGCCCGGCACCAGATCCTGGTTCACGGACGTTGATCGTCTTGAAGACGTTCGACGCGATCAGCGGGTCGAGTTGGGTCCCCGAGGGGATGTCCTGGCTCGACGCGATGACCGGGGTCGTGCCCTCGGTGATCGCGGTATCCCGGACGCTACTCGTATAGACGATGACTCCCACGGCCGCCAGCACCGCGAGCACAACTGCGATGGCGACCACCAGACCGCGAGACTTCATGCTCCCCTTCTCCTTCCGCGTAGCGTATGCACTTGTTGGCCGCCAGACCACTGCTCCGGCGGAGGTTTATGGAATCGGCACGGTGATGGGACTACATGAGCCCGGGATCGTGGGTTCGCACAGTTTGTATGCCCGCACGTTCGAGTTGGGATTGCCACCGCCCGGCGCGATGCCGCCGATGCGCAACTCGACCGGCTGCAGGATCAGGCAGTGACCGGAGTTGTTGACCCCCGGCGGGACGCCGCACGCACCCGCGGTCTGCCAATCGAAAGACACCGTGAAGTTCGCGTCGTCCTTAGCGGGCCCGGCCACGTTCCAAGTCACCATCCGCGTTGCCGCATCATACGTCCAGTCGCACGACGGAAGCGGTACGACGGCGCATTGCACAGGCTGCGGGTTCGGTGTCCCGGACGCTCGGCGGATCTGGATGTTCGAGATCGCATCCGGGCGGGAGGTGAAGCAGCTGGGAGGGAAACTGACCGAGTCCATGCCGAACGTGTCGAGGCTGAAGGGGTTGTTGGGCCCGGGCATCATGCGCTGTTTCGAGCAGGTGCCAGAGCCGCCCTGGACCGCCGGGTCGTTCGGCTTGTAGACCTCTTTGAGCTTCGCCGCGAAGTATCCGATGATGTCGTACTGACCGGGGGTTTGCGGGCACGTCGCCTCGGCGGTTGAGCCCGACAACAGCTGTCCGCCGAGGTTGCCCGGCAACGTGGTGTCGCAACGGTTGATCGGGAAGAGCAGGATGTCCTCGTCGTCGTTCAGATCGATCGAGTCATCGTCGTCCTTCAACTTCGCGAGGTCGGTCCACGTGCTCTGCCGATTGCCGGATACCCTGCAGACGTAGGTGGGATTCGGCCAGTTCAGCGGGAGGTCGCCAACCGAAGAATCCGGGTAGTTGCTGATCCACGAGTCGACGAGTCCGCCGGGATCGGAACAGGCCGCGCCGGCGTTCGAGTTCCAGCCGTATTTCGTCGGATTGTCGGTCCGAAGGTCGAGTAGTCCGAATGAGCTCTGCGGCCCGTTCACGTTGTTGTTGTCTTCCCACACGTAGCAGCGCGGATCGGTTGGGTCCGTCTGCAGTTCCAGCTTGCAGTTGTTGAACGACTGCTCGTACACGACGATGGGCATCGGGTTTGCTGCCCCGGCCGGGCCCCAGATAGCGGTCGCCTGGGTGGTGATATGCCCTTGCCCCGCGCCGAAGATGCCGGCAAAGAACAGTTGCTGGTTCGCCCCGTATTGGACCGTCACGTAGCCGGTCGCGGAGGTGTCGCACCCGGAAACCTGGAGGATGTTGACTCCACCCGTCTGGGAGCGGGCGGAGTTGGACGTCGCGAGTTCATCAGCTGCTTGTTCGGCCGTTCGCGGATCCTTCGACGCCGGCAACACGCACGACTTGGCGGCCGAGAGTGCCGCTGCATCGGACGCGTTCACCATCTCGCGACGATTCAGCAGCAGCCCGCCGACATCGACGACCAGCACAACCATGCCGATCAGCGCGATCAAGCAGAGGACGACGATGATGAGCGTCGCCCCATCCTCCTGTCCGTGCAGACGCTTGATGATCAGCGCTCGCATCGAAACTCTCCGTAGACCGTCGCGTTGAGCAGCGAGATCGACGGCATCAACGGGATGTCCACCGTGAAGATGTTCTGGACGGATGCTGGGGTGGTCCCAAGGGGGATTTCGGCGCGCACGGCATCGGGTGTGGCACCGGTTGTGGGCATACACGGCTTGGTTGTCGACGTCGACACGGTCGTATAGGTCGCGCCCGTTCGGGTCTTCACGACAACCGACCCTGCCAAGCTGGCGATGTTCGCGTTCGACGCAACCGCGGTCTGGATCTCCCCGACAGTCGCCCCTACTGACCCGTCCCGGGCCCCTTCACGTGTCGCGGCGCGGAGGTTCTGCAACTGGAAGAAGGCGAGACCGAACTGCAACATCCCGAACAAGAGGAGGGCGAGAACCCCGACGATGAGCGCGAACTCCACGGCAGCAGCGCCGTCTTCGTTGCGGAGTCTCATGCGCATGATCGATCCTACCCTCCTGCGTCCGCCGGTCCCTCACAGCCTCGGCGCTGGGCCGGGGCTGTGAGCGGCCGGCGGGCCGGCCGCTCGAAAGCGCTGGTCTTAGCAGCCGCCCGGGTCGTTGACGCAGGTGCCGACCGAGTTGAACTGGTTCGACGCAGACTTCCCGATGAACGCCACCGCCACGATGATCACGACGGCGATGAGCGCCACCATCAGGGCGTACTCAACCGCAGTCGCGCCCACCTCGTCGGCAGCACGCTCCTTCAGGTCGTTCCACCAAACGGAAACGCCCGTGTAGAGACGAAGGAACATCTGTCACCTCCTACCTTCTTCCGAGCCACCCAGGCCTCCTCCAGGTCCGGGACGGCGGATGGTACTCCGCCTTGGGGAAGACTACGAGCACATCCGTGAGCAGGGGAATCCTGAATCTCACGGATGTTGCCTACGTAATACTACGTAAGCGCGCTCAGGATACGCTAGTTCGCTCGTTCTCGAACCGATGCCCCCTAGCATGTCCAGCATGACTGACGACCGAGCCAGGGCGCGACCGATCGACAAGGCTTGGGTCGCAGCTGCTTGCCTCGTTCCAGTCATCGTCGTCCTGATGAGCCCGATGGGCGCTACCGATCTCGCCTATCAGATCCGCGCCGGAAACGCCGTGCTCGGCGGTCACATCCCGCAGTTCGACAGTTATACGTTCTCGGTCGCAGGCACGCCGTGGCTCGATCAGCAATGGGGTGCCCAAGGGATCCTGGCGCTCGTCTATCGCGCTGGGGGTTGGCCGGGCCTCGCCGCGTTCCAGGGACTGCTCGCCGGTGTTCTCTTCTCGCTCGTCTACCTGGCCTGTCGGGCCTCCGGGGCACGCCAACGGGACGCGGCGCTCTTGACGATGGGGGGGTTCCTGGTGGCGGTCCCAGGGATCGCCGCCCGACCGCAGCTCCTCGCATTCCCGCTCTTCGCGCTCGTGCTGTGGGCGGTCGCAGGACGTGACCGCCACCCGACGCGGATGTGGCTCATCCCGTTCGCGACGGCGCTCTGCGCCAATCTGCACGGAAGCTTCCCGGTGTTCCTGTTCGTCGTGGGCATCGCGTGGCTGGATGACCGTCGGCGTCGCTCCAAGCTGGCCCGACGAACTTTGGCGATCCTCGGGCTGAGCTTCCTGGGAACCTTCGCGAATCCGTTCGGCTATCGCGTCTGGACCTACGTCTACTCCTTGTCCACCAACCCCGTCATCCGAACGACGATCAACGAGTGGGAGCCGACGAATCTCGGCAAGGTCTCGGGCTGGTTGACCTTGATCTCGGGCCTCGCCGTCGGGGGGATCCTGATCGTTCGCCGGAAGCCGGTCCCGTGGACGGCGCTGGTGAGCCTTGCAGCCTTCTTCGTGCTCGCATGGACGGCGCAGCGCGCGATCGTCTGGTGGGGACTCAGCACGCCGGTGACGATGGCGAGCATCCTCGCCAGTCAAGCGTCTCTCGAGGGCGTCGCGAAGCCCCGGCAGCACGATGCGCGGGAACGGCCCGGCCCCGCTCGGCTCGTCACGGTGGGTCTCATCGCCGTCATCGTGATCTTGGCTCCGTGGTGGCGGGCGAACTCCTTCACGACGTACCTGACGGCGGCGCCCCCGGGACTCACACAGGCGGTGTCCGAGCTCCCTGCCGGGTCACGCTTGATGGTGCACCAACCATGGGGATCGTGGTTCGAGTTCGATGCGCCGCACGACACCGTCTTCGTGGACTCGAGGATAGAGATTCTGCCGGAAGCGATCTGGGAGGACTATGACGACGTCGCGTACGCAGGAGCGGGCTGGCGCGAGGTGCTCGATCGATGGCAGGTGGACGCGATCGTCGCCGCCGCGGACTGGAAGCTGCTGCCATACCTGCGGGCGGATCCCGCATGGTCCGTCATGTACGAAGACGCTGACGGCGTTGTGTTTCAGCGGGTCCACTCGACGCCGTAAACGACTACTCGGGCCCTCCCACGCTGACGAGCCCGGATCGTGCGGCGAGACGGATCGCCGCGAGTCTGTTCCCCACGCCCAGCTTGCCGTAGATCCGTCCGAGATGCGTCGTCACCGTTCGTTCCTGTACTCCGAGGCGGCGCGCGATCTGCCGAGCCGTGAGACCCTCCGCTGCCACTGTCAGAACCTCCCGCTCCCGCTCGGTGAGCCGGACGTGCACCTCACGATTGGCGTCGATGCCGTCTGCGATCCGCCCAAGTTCATTGAGACCCGGACCGACTAACACCATCTCGTTCGCGCCGGCTTGACGGATCGCGTTCAAGAACGATCCCGGCGGGACGTTCTTGTCGACGTAGCCGTCCGCCCCGACGAAGAGGCAGCGACTGATCGCGGTCGGCTCAGCGTCGGCTCCCTGTGCGAGCACCACGTGACCGGGATATCGCTCGCGGAGCGTGCGGATCAACCACGCAGCGTCGTGATCGCCGAGGATCGAGAGACTCACGAGCACGACCGTTCGGACGCGACGCAATTTCGCGATCGCGGCTTCGCCTTGATCCGCATCGCCAACCTCCGCGAGCACCTCCAGATCGTCTGCCCCGTCGATCAGCAGGGCGAGACCGGCACGGACGACGGGCAAGGGCTCGACGATGACGACACCGAGCCGCCTTGCCGCTTGGGGCGCGGGCGCGTGCGCGATCCGCTTAGCCACAGTGCCTTCGAATGCATGTCGACTTCACGGAGGAGGTATCGGCAGGAGCGCACGTCCGCTGAGGTGTTCAGTTGAGATCGATCAAACCGAGCTGCGTCGCCTTGGCGACCGCCTGGGCACGTGAGCGCACCTCGAGCTTCCGATAGAGCCGGGAAGCATGACTCTCGACCGTCCGGGGCGAGATCCCGAGACGACGGCCGATCTGTTGCATCGAGGCTCCCTCGCTGATCAGGATGAGGATCTCGCGTTCGCGCGAGGTGAAACGAGCGTCCATCGCCGATCCCTCGCGGGCCTGGCGAGCGAACCGGCCGAGTGCCTGCGCCGCCGAGGTCTCCACCTCCGGCGGAAACACCCGCTCGCCGTCGAGGACGCGGCGGAGCGGGCTGACCACATCGCGCAGAACGTCCGGCTTCACGAGGAACCCTCGCACCCGCAGTCGAAGCGCCTCGAGGACGGTCTGCCCGTCCACGTGTTCGGTCAAGACGACGAGCAGGGCATCGGGGTACGCCGCGCGAATGGCGTGCAGATCCTCCGTCCCCTGCGGATCGATGTCGACGACCACGAGATCAGCCCGACCCAGGTCGCCGAGCAGCGACGGGTCCGAGCGCTCCACCACGTCGTCGACACCAGGGAGCGTCGACGCCGCAAGATGCAGCACGCCGGCCACGACGGGGTACCTGGAGCAGACGAGGACGACCCCGGCGGATCCGACACCCATGGGCGACAGGCTATCGCCGGCGGGTCCTCCACCCGCGGAGGTCGGGCCTCGCCAATGCGGTTCCCACGTCTTCGGCGGCCAGCGGGCACACTGGCGGCGTGCGAACGTCGCCGAATCCACGGTTGGCCGACGAGACCAGCCCATATGTCCTGCAGCATGCGGACAATCCGGTCGACTGGTTCCCGTGGGGCAACGAAGCCTTCGAGGCCGCTCGTGCGGCGGATCGCCCCGTCTTCCTGTCCGTCGGGTACGCCGCGTGTCACTGGTGTCACGTGATGGCACACGAGTCGTTCGAAGACCCCGAGACCGCGCGGATGCTGAACGAACACTTCGTCTCGATCAAGGTCGATCGCGAGGAGCGCCCGGATGTCGATGCGCTCTACATGGACGCGGTCCAGGCGATGACCGGGGCAGGTGGGTGGCCGATGTCGGTCTTCCTCACCCCGGGCGGCGAGCCGTTCTATGCGGGCACCTACTTCCCGGACACGCCCCGACACGGCATGCCCTCGTTCCGTCAGGTGCTGGACGGACTCACAGCCGCTTGGAAGGAGCGACGCGACGACGTCGTGCAGCAGGGCGGTGCCGTCGCAGACGCGATCCGGCGAAGCGCGGAGTGGGCCTCGACCGAGTCACCGCCCGAGCCGGACCTCTCGACGTACGCCGCCCGGTCGATCGAAGGTCTTCGGTCGTCGTTCGATGCGGAGTACGGAGGATTCGGAGCCGCGCCGAAGTTCCCCCACGCAACGACGCTGGCCCATCTGGCGGACCGCGCAGCGAGCGACGCTACCGCGTTGACGATGCTCCGCACGACCCTCGATCGGATGGCTGCGGGCGGGATCCACGACCAGGTGGGCGGCGGCTTCGCTCGCTACAGCACAGACCGCGCGTGGCACGTGCCGCACTTCGAGAAGATGCTGAACGACAACGCCCAGCTCCTGTCGGTGTATGCGCGCGCGTTCGCCATCACGAACGAGCCCACGTATCAAGCGGTCGCCCTCGGTATCGGGACGTGGATGCTCGATGTGATGCAACGACCGGAGGGTGGGTTCGCCGCTTCCCAGGATGCCGACAGCGCGGGCGGGGAAGGGACGTTCGCCACGTGGACCTGGGACGAGCTGGTGGCGGCGGTCGGCGAGGATGTGGCGATCGCGTTCGGCGCCTCTCCGACGGGGAACTGGGACGGGACCAACGTGCTGTGGTTCCCCGTCCCGCTCACGAAGGTGGCCGCCGCCCGTGATCTCCCGCGGGACGAGCTCGTGCGGGCCGTGGATGCGGCGCGGCGCACGTTGCGAGACCGACGGGCCCAACGGCCGGCGCCGGCTATCGACGACAAGGTGCTCGCCGGCTGGAACGGGCTCGCGATCGATGCGTTGGCGACGGCAGGGCTCGTCTTCGGCATGGGATCCTTCACGGCTGCGGCGCGCGAAGCGGCGGAGATGCTCTGGGTCGAGCTGCGCGACGATGAGGAACGCCTCCTCCATTCGTGGCGGAACCATCCCAGTCGGGTGCGCGCGTTCGCCGACGACCTGGCGCTCGTTGGGAACGGGTATCTCGAGCTGGCGAGCGCCCTCGGCGAGGTCCGCTGGATCGATCGAGCCCGCACGCTCGCAGACGCACTTCTTCGACTGCACAGGGAGCCGCGCGGAGGTTTCTTCCAGGTTCCCGACGATGCGGACCCGCTCCTCGCTCGCAAGGTTGACCTCGAGGACGGCCCGAGCCCGAGCGGGACGAGCGCAGGTGCGTTGTTGCTCGCCCGGCTCGCTCGAGTCGATGACGACGAGCGATCCGCAGAGGCAGCTCGCGCTGCGGTCGCACGAGCGGTGCCGCTGCTCCAGCGGGCACCCCTCGCTGCGGGAACGGCGGCGATCGCGGCCGAGTACCTGTCGGACGCTGCTGTCGACGTGGCCATCGTGGGCGATCGACGGGACCCGCGCGTCGGCGAGCTCGTCCGAACGGCGCTCGGCTCGGGCCCACCGGGTTCGATGATCGTGGTGGCTGACCCGTCTGACCCGAGCCCCGAGCCACTCGCACTCTTCCAGGGGCGGCTCACGGTGTCCGAGCCGACCGCCTTCGTCTGTCGGCGATACGTGTGCCGACGGCCCTCGACCGACGCGTCGTCGCTGCGCCAGGAGCTTTCGATGCTCCGAGAGGCAGATGACTGAGGCGGCGGCCGCGCCCGTCGATCGCGCGCTCGTGCGGCGTGCCTTTGTCTTCGCGGCGCTGGTCTTCGTGTGCATGCGGCTGACCTTGTCGCTCCTCGGCCTCGGGGTCGGCAGGATCGCCGCGAACCTCCCGGCGCCGGTGCCCGGAACGGGACACCCGGCCACGCCCGGTGTTCACAACCTCGTGGACGGGCTCGACAGGCTCGACGCCACGTGGTTCGAGCTGATCGCCGACCAGGGTTACGACGTCCACCCGTCGACCGGCGCCTTCTTCCCTGGGTATCCCCTCGCGATCCGCGCTGTCTCAGCCGTTCCCGGGGTCAGCACGCTCGCGGCGGCCCTGCTGATCTCGAACCTCGCCACATTCGGCTCGTTTGCGGCGCTCTACGTCCTCACGACCGTCGAGTTCTCCGAGCAGACGGCGAAACGGGCAGTCATCCTCCTGGCGGCTTTCCCCACGTCCTTCTTCCTCGTCGCGCCGTATAGCGAGTCGTTGTACCTCCTGCTCGTTCTGGGGAGCTTCCTGGCCGCCCGTCGATCTCGTTGGCTCACCGCCGGCGCGACCGGAGCACTGGCATGCGCCACTCGGCAGGTCGGCGTCGTGCTCGTCCCCGCCTTGTTGGTGGCCGCCTGGGGCCGCGGACGGCGTGCCCTGGTGGCGCCCGTCCTCGCGGCGCTCGGGACCGCCACCTATCTCATCTGGTGGGTGGCGCGGGCCGGCGATCTCCTCGCACCGTTCCATTCGCAGGATCTATGGGGCCGTGAACTCGGGTTCCCGCCAGTGACCCTTGCCCGTGGGTTTTATCTCGCGTGGGCGTCCATCGGGTCCTCGGATGGCGGCTACTGGATGTCCGACGCCGTCCTGACCCTTATCGCCGTCGCCGGGGTCATCACGGTGCTTCGTCGGATACCCGCGTCGATCGCCACCTTCGCGGTCCTAAGCTTGCTGGTCCCGTTGTGTTTCCCATACCCGGGTCGTGATCTCCTGTCGATGTCACGATTCGTGGTCGTGATCTTCCCGATGGTCTGGGGCATCGCACGCTGGACGGATCGCCGGTGGGTCTTCGTCACGTGGCTCGCGGTTTCGATCCCGCTCGCGCTGTGGCACGCCATGCTGTTCATGCACTACCGACACATCTACTGATGCCGCATCGTTGGGCCTTATGGCTGCAGCCGCTGCGTTACGTCCATGAATCGATACGGATGGTCGAAGTCGGCGTAGATGTACGTTCGATCGGGCAGGAGCGGTAGGTCCGCCCCGAAGTACGCATCCAGGATCATCCTGAAGGTATTCACCGGGGTGATGCCCGCGTAGACGGGGTCATCCCGCAAACCGGGAAGGTAGTAGGCGTTCAATATGCGCAGCTTCCGGCCGAGTTCGACGTCGTTCGCCTCCGACCAGGGTTGCTTGAGGATGCTCGCGCCGTCATCCCATGGTGGATGCGGGCCCTCGTCCGACTGCACAACGATGATCGGGGCGGGTCCGGGCGCCGACTGCAAGGTGTCGATAACTGACAGGATCACGGTGTTGGCGTACTGCAATTGCTCGAGATAGGCCTCCTCCTTGGGCCGCACCACGTCGCCTGGGACGTAGCTGCCATCCGCAGCGAACACGTATGGCGGATGCGGGAGCAAGATGTGCGCGAACGTGAACGTGGGATCCGAGTCGCGCGAGATCGTTCGCAAACTCTCGAGCTGGTGCGGCAGGCGATCGTACGCCTCGCGAGCGGGATCGAACCCGCGGATGCGCAGCCCAGAGCCGATCGTCGGGATCACGGTCGTACCAAGGAACACGTCCTGGAACTCAGGCGATCCGCCGTAGACCAATCCCGGGGCGATGAAGTTGTCGTCGGCGGTCGGATCGCGCCACGTGACGGCCCACCACGAGCCGATGTGCTCATACCGATACCCGATGTCCTGGAACGCCTGCGCAGCGGTCGGGCCGTTGAAGGAGCGCTGCAACGGCGCCCACCTCGGGTAGTCCTCGCCGACCGCGGCCGCGAGGTCGTCCAGGTACGTCATGTTGAGCGAGGACGCGAGCGAATGTGTCGTCTGCGGGTAATTGGCCAGCGCATCGTCCACCACCGAGAATCCCTTCGAGCGCAGCGACTGTAGGAACGGTGTGTCATCGAACCCGTACAGATCGCGCAACGTACGCTCGCCCGCGTAGCGATCGAAGATCAGGTAGTAGACATCGCGCTTGGGCCCCGCAGGTTGGTACACCGCTCCACGCGGCAGCTGCCACACCGCCGTTGCGGTTGAGGGCTCCACCTGCAGCGCGGGGAGTATCCGCAACAGGTTCAGACCGACGAGCCCCACCGAAACGATGTTGAGCGCAACGATCGGCCGCTGCGGATCACGCAGGCTCCGGACAACCAGGACGCCGGCGACCGCGAGCAACAACCAGGCGAGAAGGACCAGGTCGTTCTCGAGCATCCCCACCGCAAGACCGAGGGCACCCGAGACACGCCCGAACACGAGCGCCATGGTGATGACAACCGTCGTGGCAAGTGCGCTGCGAGCGGCATCCCCACGGAACGCCAGCAAGAACAGCACGAGGACGACGCCGGTTACAACCCAGATGGCCGCGAGGATCAAGAGCGCCTGCGAACCGCGAACGCCCGCGTCGACGTTTTGGGCCCACAGGAAGACGAGTGGGTACGCGGCGAACAAGAAGGGAAAGATGTAGGGGCTGTCGCGAAGTCGCCGGGTCTTCGTGGTCATCGCGGCTCGACGAGGAGGAGGGCTCGGCCGGTATCTGCGAGTCGCTCGCGCCTCCGGACCTCGAAGCGCCGAGCGACCTCGTCCTCGAACGCGCGCTCGGTGTACGAGTCGAACAGGTATTCCCGACCCCGCGCCAAGCGCTGACTCATGGGGTCGTCCATCGGGACCCACTCGAGGATCGATGCGCGCCCCAAGACCGCGAGCTCATCCAGGATCGCGGGCAGCGGGACACCGCGCCCGATCGCGATGTGATGGAGCACGGCGAGGGCCAGCAGGAGATCGGCGGGGCCTCGATCTCGCAACGACGGTCGCTCAGCGTTCGCCCATCCGATACCGGGCGTCGGATTGGCGATATCGGCGACAGCCGCAGTGAGGCCTGCGTCGTCGTCCCGACGAGCTGTCCGGTACATCTCATCGACGCAGAACGGATCGTTATCGATCGCAACCGTCTCGATGCCGCGGTGGGACCCGAGCACGCTGAAGCGTCCGGTGTTCGCTCCGACGTCCCACATCGAGGACGGAGCCACCGCCTCGACCCAGCGGCCGACGAGCGACTCCTTCTGCGCGGCGGCCGCGTCCGAGTAGTGATCCAGACGCTGGTAGTAGTCCCGCCATTCGGACGTGCCAGGAGGCTCGGGGAGCGAGTCGATGCATCGTCGGAGGCTCGCGATCAAGCCTTCGAACGCGCGAGGCGACAGGTTGCGCTCCTGACCGTGATCGGCATCGTTCGCATGGCGTCGCTGGGACCGAGCGTGGAACGAGAGGTGCATCGCGAGCGCCGGCCGTGCCTTCGCCCGCCTCGGTAGGAGGCGCGCAGCGAGGTCGATCGGAACCCCGTCGAGGTGGATGCGCGAGAGCTGACCGAGCCGCACATCCCGGTAGGACATCAGTGCCAGCGGCGCGAGGAAGTGCTGACAGAATTGCCGGTAGGCGACCCACGGCCGGCCGACCTCCAGGAGCCCGAACGATGTCGTATCGATGAACGTCGGACGGCCGCGCCAGAAGGTCACGTTGAAGGCGGTCGCATCTCGAAGGGTCATCCCGTTCGCCATCGCCCGCTCTTGGATCGTGAGCGTCAACAGCGCCGCGTCTCGAAGCTGGGTCCATGACCACTCGTACGGAAGCGACACGAACGGGATCCACTCAGGCTGCAGAACAAACGCCGCATCGGAGGTCAGCCCGAGCGTCGCATCGACCTGCACATGCGGGATGAGCAGGCGCTCCTCAACGAGCTGCTCGTACAGACCGCTCCGCGCGAAGTGGTCGAAGGCGGCGGCGTGCACGTCGTTGACCTGACGGAGCAGCACCCCGTCTCGCATGAACACGAACCCGTGCGGATCGCGGAACGACGACGGCAGGACCCCGTCGGGAGGAAGCACGGCGTTACCGGTCAGCGGGCTTGCGCGGCTCTCGGCGGAGGAAGGACGTGATCCGCCCCCAGAACGCTCGGGTCGCAACCGCGAGGGCCAGGAGCCCACCGATCAGGGCTTGAAAGACGAAACTCCCCGACCCCGGGTCGACGTATCCCGCAGCCGAGCGAAGCCACTGCAAGGCGACGACCCACAGGACGGCCGTTTCGATCTGAGAAGAAGCCCTTGACGATGCCACAACATCTCCCCCGCTCTGACCCGGATATTGTCGGTGCACCACTCGAGCAACTGTAGCCGACGCCGAAGCGATCATCGGGTAGTCGCCGGGAGGTCATTGCTCACCCATCTTCCCTCGCTCGACGATGTGCGACAGGGCGCTCACCACCGCGATCGGCCGAGGTAGGCTCCTTCCACCCGCCCGAAGAGGAGACATGCATGCCGACCGCAACGTTCGTGACGAACCGTGGATCGTTCACGGTGTCCCTCATGCCCGAGCATGCGCCGAACACCGTCGAGAACTTCGTTGGCCTGGCGACGGGCGCGAAAAGGTGGACCGACCCACGCGACGGAGAAGCCAAGGAAGCGGCCCTGTACCCGGGCACCGTGATCCATCGAGTGATCGAAGGGTTCATGATCCAGGGGGGGACCCGATGGGGACCGGTACCGGAGGCCCCGGCTATACCTTCGAGGACGAGTGCCCGCCGGACGGGCCGACGTTCAACCAGGTCGGGCGGCTTGCGATGGCGAATGCCGGACCGGGGACGAACGGCTCTCAGTTCTTCGTAACCGTGGCCGAGACGCCATGGCTGAATGGACGCCATACGATCTTCGGACAGGTCACCGAGGGCTACGACGTCGTCGAGGCGATCAGCACGACAGCGACGGGCGCGAATGATCGTCCGCGCGACGACGTCGTGATCGAACGCATCGACATCGCGGACTAGGCCCGCGGGTCCCGTGGGCGACGCGACCCACGCGGTCGAGGCAGCCGCGCCGACCGATGACGCGGGCCCGTGGCGAGCATTGCCATGGCTCGTTCCAGGACTCGCCGTGTTGCTCGCGCCGCTCCAGGTCGGCGATCTGGCCTACCTGCTGCGTGCGGGCGATCTCATGTGGGCCGAGCGGGCGGTGCTGCGCGTCGATCGCTTCACCTACACGATCCCGGGGGCGGCGTGGCTGAACCAGCAATGGGGTGCCCAACTGCTGTTCGCCGGCTGGTTCGCTGCCTTCGGCTGGAAGGGCCTCCTGATCCTGCAAGCGCTCATCGTCGCCGCATCCTTCGGGACGACGTTTCGTGGTGCCCGGCGGCGAGGGGTCGCGGACATGGTCGCCGCCGGGACGACGCTTGGCTGTTTCGCGGTCGCGGCATCGCTGCCGGGGGCACTCGCCCTGCGTCCGCAAGCGCTGGCGCTTCCGCTGTTCGTCGCGTCCGCGTGGATCATCCGGGAGCGCCGCGCGTCGCCGAGGTGGCTCGTCGCGCTCCCGGTGATCGGCATCGCGTGGGCGAACGTGCATGGGAGCTTCGTGCTGTTGACCGTGCTGCTCACGATCGCCCTCATCGCCGACGTCGCCGATCGGGCGCGAACGCTCCGATGGACGGCGCTCCTCGTCGCTGCGTCGCTCTTGACGCCGATGGTCAGTCCGTGGGGACCCTCGATCTACACCTACGTATGGCGCTTGTCCACGAATCCGATGATCCGCGAGGTGATCGCGGAGTGGCGGCCCTTGCTCACACGCGAGCCGGCCGGCGCCCTCTTCGTCCTCGCATGTCTCGTCGGAGCAGTGGCACTGTGGCGCAAGCGGTCTCGTCGACCGACGATCGACGAATGGCTGACGCTTGTGGTCTTCACGGGACTCGCGCTCTTCAGCGCACGCAACGTGCTGTGGTGGTCGGTCGCCGTTCCGGCGGCGTTCTGCGCGCCGCTCGCGGGTTGGCGCCCCGGCGGAACCTGGCACCGCGGCGTCACGCGGGCGGTGATCGCTGCGCTCGTGGCGCTGATCCTGCTCGCCGGACTGCGGGTCGTCCGCACCGACCCCGCTGCGCTGCGCAGCGAAGCACCGGCCGGCATCACGGCATGGCTCGCCTCCCAGCCTGCCGACCGACGGATCTTCGCGGAGTGGTGGGGAGGATGGTTCGAGTACGCGCTGCCGGATCGCCCGATGTTCGTCGACGCGAGAGTGGAGCTCTTCCCGCAGGCGACCTGGGACGAGTACCTCGACGTCGTCGACGTCGATCCGACGTGGGAAGCGACGCTCGACGACTGGCAGATCGACACGGTGGTCGTCGCCGCCGGTCACCACCCCGAACTGGTTGCGGCTCTCGAGGCAGACCCCGGCTGGTCTCGCGCCTACGTGGACGGCGACGGGACGGTCTTCGTGCGCACGTGCAGCTCTCCCGCCGACTGCCCCACACCCAGCACGTAGCGGAGCACGAGCCAGCCGAGCGCGACGCCCCGTGCGATCGTGCATGCCTGGAACATCGCGACGTGATCCACCAAGCCGACCGGCACGATGGTCAGCACCACCACGACGAGAACCCACGCCGTCGCACGATCGTCTTCCGACCGGCTCCAACTGATCGCCGCCCACGGCACCAACCACGAGACGTACTGCAGCGACAGGATCGGCGACCAGACCAGCAGCGCGGCGACCGACACGAGCGCCGGGAGGCCGAACGGCGGTTCCGATCGGCGTCCTTGTCGCCAGCAGATCGCCACGATGGTGACGAGCAGCCCGACGCTCACCGCTCCCCTGACGAACGCAGGCGGATCGCCCACTCGAAACGCGCCACCCGACACGTGCAGCGGCGCACCCGCCGCCCACGCGATCGATCCGACCAGGCTGCCGATCTCCCAGCCGTGTGCGTGCCGGAACGTCGCAACCTGGACGGGTCCATCGATCCCGCCGTACCAGACCCACCCTGCTGCGATCGCCGCGAACGCAGCGATCGCCCAGACCGTGGCGCGACCTCGACGGCCGACGACGAGGCTCGGGAGCAGCGCCGCCGGCCAGAACCGGATCGCGATCGCCAGCGCGAGCACGACCCCGCCGGTTCGATCGCGCCTTCGCTCGATCAACGCGACCGCCGCGACGGCGGTGATGACGGCGAGGGCGTCGAGCTTCAGCGCAGTGAATGGCGCCAAGAGCAAGCTCAGGCCCAGGAACACAGCCGCCGCGCTCCTACCCCACACCCGGTCGAGACACGGCCGCAGTCAGCAGGGTCGCCAGCAGCGTGAGGAGCGCGATGAGCGTCGCGCTCGCCGCCGCCGCGTGGCGACCCACGAGCTCGATCAGGAACAGTTGCCCCGGCGGGAATTCAACGGGCATCTCGCGGTACGGCCGCAGCCCCGAACCGGCGATCGCGCGGAAGCGCGCGATATCCGGGTCGGTTAGCTGCCCAGAGTGCGCCACGTAGATCGCGATCACGGCGATCAGCGCGTGCGCGACGACGAGCCCCCAGAGGAACGATGTCGACGGCTCGCGGAAGCGATGGATCACATCTGCGATCGCACCGCGCTCGTGCGCCATGCCCGATCCTACGTCGGCCGATCGAGGTGCCAGAGGATGTGGGCCATCCCCGCTCGCACGTCGCCGCGCCACGGTGAGAAGCCGAGGTTCCGCGCCACGGACCAGCTCGGCACGTTCTCGGGGCGGATGATGCTGATGAGGTGGTCGACAGCGAGCACCCGCCAGACCTCGTCGCGGCAGACGGCGCCGGCCTCGCTCGCGAACCCGAGGCCTTGCCGATCGCGGCGGATGTGCCATCCCAGCTCGACGTGCGGGCCGTGCCCCGTCTCCTGCAGGTGCGGACCGACATCGCCGATCAACTCCCCCGTTGCCTTCTCGATCACGGCCAGCAGGCCGTACCCATCTCGCTCATACCGTTCCAGCGCGCGCTCGATCCACGCGCGCGCCATCTGCCGGTCGAACGGCCGCGGATAGAACCGCATCGAGATCGGGTCGTCGACCACCCGAGCGAACGCGTCGAGGTCGTCGAGCGCCATCGGCCGCACGACGAGCCGGTCGGTCTCGAGGTGCCAGGTCATCGAGGCGCATCTTCGCATGACCCGCAGCCGCGGCAGCCGACTACCCGTTCCGATCGAGCCCGTGGCAAGCTCCCCGCCTCACCCGAGGAGCGATCACGATGAGCAGGCCGAACGTGCTGGTGACCCGTCCGATCATGGCTGCGCCGCTCGAGCGCCTGCAGACACGCTGCGACGTCACGGTCCACGAGAACGAGTTCGGGATCCCGCGTGACGAGTTGCTCGAGGTGGTACGCGGCCGCGACGCCATGATCACGATGCTGACCGAGCAGGTCGACGCCGAGCTGCTTGCCGCTGCCGGCCCGCAGTTGAAGATCGTCGCCAACCACGCCGTCGGGTTCGACAACGTCGATGTCCCGGCGTGCACCGCTGCCGGCGTGCTCGCGACCAACACGCCCGACGTCTTGACCGAAACCACCGCCGACACGGCGTTCGCGTTGCTGCTCGCCGCGGCGCGGCGCGTCGGGGAGGGCGAGCGCTTCCTTCGCGCGCACACACCGTGGATCTGGGGTCCGTTGATGATGCTCGGACACGACATCCATCACAAGACGATCGGCATCGTCGGGTTCGGACGGATCGGGCAGGCGGTCGCACGACGCGCACGAGGCTTCGGGATGACCGTCCTCTATAGCGATGCGGTGCAGCTTCCTGCCGCGATCGAGGCCGAGACCGGAGCAACGCCGCGTCGAACTGGGCGAGCTGCTCGAGCGCGCGGATGCGATCTCGATCCACACGAACCTCACCCCGGAGACGCGCCACCTCTTCGGTGCCGAGGAGTTCCGTCGGATGAAGACGTCGCGCGGTGTTGGTTAACACCTCGCGCGGTCCGGTGGTCGACGAGGACGCGCTCGCCGAGGCGCTCGTCGCGGGCGAGATCTTCGCGGCGGGACTCGACGTCTTCGAGCACGAACCGGCGGTCAGCGAACGCCTGCTCGAACGTGAGAACGTCGTCGTGATCCCCCACCTGGGCAGCGCGACGGTTGATACCCGCGATGCGATGGGACAACTCGCTGTCGACAACGTGTTCGCCGCGCTCGACGGCACCCGGCCGCCGACGTTGCTCAACCCCGACGCGTTCTCCGACTGACCAGGAGGCACCGACGCCGCTATCTCGAAGCGCCGCGGGTGCCCTATGCTCCGGCCTCCAGCTGCGACCGGCCGACCGATCGCGGCTCGACGGAAAGGATCGATCCATGGCTGACCTGGTGACGTCGCTTCCGGCGCTCGACCCCGGCGAGCGCCTGCTCTGCGGTCCCGGTCCATCGAACGTGCACCCAGTGGTCCTCGACGCGATGCGCCTGCCGATCAACGGCCACCTCGACCCAGACTTCTGGGATCTGCTGCTCGACCTCGTCGAGGGGTTGCGGGCGCTGTGGCGAGCCGACAGCGGGCTCACGATCTGCCTGAGCTCGTCCGGCACCTCGGCCATGGAGGCCGGGCTCATGAACCTCATCGACCCCGGCGACACGGTGCTCAGCTGTCACTGGGGGTTCTTCGGATCTCGCCTGAACGACTTCGCGCACCGGGTCGGTGCGAACGTGATCGAGCTCACGGCCGACTTCGGCCAGATCGTCCCCGTCGATCGGATCGTGGAAGCGCTGGCTGCCCACCCCGAGACCAAGCTCGTGGCCGTCGTGCACGCGGAGACCTCGACCGGTGCCGAGTTCCCACTCGCCGAGCTCGCGGCTGCGATGCGCGCGAGCGGCTCTGAAGCCCTGCTGTACGCGGACTGCGTGACGTCGCTCGGGGGTCAGCTCGTCGAGGCGGCCGACTGGGGGATCGACTACGGCTACTCGTGTTCGCAGAAGGCGCTGGGGTGTCCTCCGGGGATCGCCCCCGTCACGATCAGCGAGCGCGCGATCGCCGCGATGCAGCGCCACCAATCGCCCGTGCCCTACTACTACGACTTCGAGGAACTCACGAAGTACTGGATCGACCGACCGATCACGTACCACCACACGATGCCGATCCTGCAGTACTACGCGCTCTACACCGGCATCCGACTCGCGCTCGAGGAGGGTCTCGAGCAGCGTTGGGCCCGGCACGCCGACGCGGGCCGGTACTTCCAAGACGAGATCCGAGCACGCGGGTTCGAACTGCTCGCCGACGCCGACCACCAGCTGGTGGAACTCACCGCCGTCAAGGTGCCGGATGGCGTCGACGGCAAGGACGTGCAAACGCGGTTCCTGCGCGACTACAACCTCGAGGTTGGTGGCGGACTCGGACCGAAGGCGCCGCCGATCTGGCGGGTCGGCTTGATGGGCGTCAACGCCAGCCGCGAGTCCGCGGACCGGGTGCTGGCGGCGTTCGATGCCGTGCTGCCCCGCTAGGGTCGTCATGTCCGACGCCGCACGATTGCACCGGAGCGAGCTCGCCGTTCCCGGCACGAACGAGCGTGCGATGGAAAAGGCGCCGACCCTCGGTGCCGACATCGTGTTCCTCGACCTCGAAGACGCGGTCGCTCCCGACGACAAGGAGCGCGCGCGAACGAACGTGATCGATGCCCTCGGCGCCCATAACTGGACCGGCGGCGCCGTCAGCGTGCGGATCAACGGCCTCGATACCCACTGGTGCTACCGCGATGTGGTGGATGTCGTCGAGGCCCGCGGCGACGTGCTCGACACGATGCTGGTGCCGAAGGTCGGCGCGCCGAGCGATGTCGAGTTCGTGGCAACGCTGTTGGATCAGATCGAGCAGCGCAACGCCTGGGAACCCGGACGGATCGGGATCCACATCCTGATCGAGACGGCGAAGGGCATGGCGAACGTCGAGGCGATCGCACGAGCTCGACCCGACCGGCTCGAGGCGATGGTGTTCGGCGTCGCGGACTATGCGGCGAGCGTCCAGGCCCGTACGACGAACATCGGCGGGGCGAACCCCGACTACGCGATGCTGACAGACCCCGATGCCGAGGGGGCCCGCGCGACGCACTGGGGCGATCAGTGGCACTTCGGCATCTCGCGGATGGTCGCCGCCTGCCGGGCCAACGGCCTGCGCCCGATCGACGGACCGTTCGGCGACTACAGCGACGCGGACGGCTACCGCGCGGCGGCGCGACGCGCCGCCGCGCTCGGCTGCGAGGGCAAGTGGGCGATCCACCCCTCGCAAGTCGCGCTCGCGAACGAGATCTTCACGCCGAGCGACGATGAGATCGAGCGCGCGTCTCGCATCCTGGCGGCGATGAAGGAGGCCGCGACGGAGGGCAAGGGCGCGGTCTCGCTCGACGGTCGCTTGATCGACGCGGCGTCGATCCGGATGGCCGAGAACCTGATGACCAAGGTCGACCAGATGCGCTCGGGCTCGGGAAGGAGCGGCAGATGAACATCCACGAGTACCAAGCCAAGGAGTTGCTCAAGAGCGCCGGCGTGCCCGTCCCGGCCGGCGAGGTCGTCTACAGCGACCGCGCGGCGGCCCGGGTCGCCGAGGAGCTCGGCGGCAGCCGGTGGGTCGTGAAGGCACAGATCCATGCCGGTGGCCGCGGGAAGGGCGGCGGCGTGAAGATCGCTAACGCGCCGGGGAAGGTCGCGGAAGTCGCGGACCAGATGATCGGATCCACGCTCGTGACGGCGCAGACAGGTCCCGAGGGCAAGCGCGTCCACCGCGTGCTGGTCGAGCGTGCCAGCCGGATCGACCGCGAGTTCTACCTCAGCCTGATCGTCGATCGCGTCTCGCAGAAGATCGTCGTGATCGCGTCCGCCGAGGGCGGTGTCGAGATCGAGGAGGTCGCCGCGGCACACCCGGACGCGATCCACACCGAAGTCGTCGACCCCGGTGTCGGCCTGCTCGACTTCCAGTGCCGCAAGATCGCTGCCTCGATCGGGCTGGCGGGCAGAGCCACGCCGTTCACGCGGCTGCTCAAGCGGATCTACCGGCTGTTCCGCGACAAGGATTGCCTGCTGCTCGAGATCAACCCGTTCATCGTCACGGAGGACGGCGAACTGATCGCCCTGGACTGCAAGATGCAGTTCGACGACAACGCCTTGTTCCGCCAGAGCGCCGTCGCCGAACTCCGGGACTTCGACGAGGAGGATCCGAAAGAGGTCGACGCCTCCGGTCATGGGCTCAACTATGTCGCGCTGGATGGCAGCGTCGGCTGCATCGTCAACGGGGCCGGCCTCGCGATGGGCACGATGGACGCGATCGTCCATCACGGGGGCAGGCCGGCGAACTTCCTCGATGTCGGTGGGGGCGCGAGTCCGGAGAAGATCGCGAACGCGTTCCGGATCGTGCTGACCGATCCGAACGTGCGCGCGATCTTGGTCAACATCTTCGCCGGGATCAACCGCTGCGACTGGATCGCTCAAGGGATCGTGCAGGCGACGCGCGATCAGCGGATCGACGTGCCCGTCATCGCCCGGCTCGCCGGCACCAACGTGGAGGAGGGCCGGCACATCCTCACCGAGAGCGGCTTCGCGGTGATCCAGGCCGACGACCTCGACGACGCGGCCGCCAAGGCCGTCGCCGTCGCAGCGGGGGTGGCGGCGTGAGCGTCTTCGTCGACAGGGACTCCAAGGTCGTCATCCAAGGATTCACCGGGCAGCACGCGACGTTCCACGCCGAGGAGTCAATGCGCTTCGGCACGAAGATCGTCGGTGGCGTCACCCCCGGCAAGGGTGGACGGACCCATCTGGACCTGCCGGTGTTCGATTCGGTCGCCGAAGCGGTCGAGGCCACCGGCGCGACGGTCAGCGGCATCTTCGTACCGCCGCAGATCGCCGTCGATTCCCTCTATGAGGCGGTCGAGGCCGGCATCGAGATCGCCGTGATCATCGCCGACGGGGTGCCGGTACAGGACATGGTGCGCGTCAAGCGATACCTCGCCGGCCGATCGACCACGATCATCGGACCGAACTCGCCGGGGATCATCACGCCTGGCGAGTGCAAGGTCGGGATCATGCCGAGCCACATCTACTCGAAGGGCCGAGTCGGCGTGGTCTCGCGATCGGGCACACTCAACTACGAAGCGGTCAGCCAGATGACCGCCCTGGGGCTCGGGCAATCGAGCTGCGTCGGCATCGGCGGCGATCCCGTCAACGGCACCGACTTCAAGACGGTGCTGCAGGCTTTCGAGAACGACGATGAGACCGACGTGGTCGTGATGATCGGCGAGATCGGCGGCCAGCAGGAGGTGGAGGCTGCGACGTGGGCGTCGCAGTACATGGCGAAACCACTCGTGTGCTTCATCGCCGGGGTGTCGGCGCCGCGCGGCCGCCGGATGGGCCACGCCGGGGCGGTCATCGCCGGCGACGCCGACACCGCAACCGCCAAACTGGACGCGATCGAGGCGCTGGGCCATCGGGTGGTTCGGAACCCGGCTGAGATCGGCGACACCGTCCTCCGCGCGGTGAAGGAGGCCAGCCCGGGCCCCGTGTCGGCTTCCTGACACTGATCCGGCCGAGCCCCTACTATCCGGCGATGCGTCACGACCGGGCACAACTCCTGCTGGCGAGCTTCCTCATGCTGTTCGTCGAGCTCGTCTTGATCCGTTGGGCCGGAGCCTACGTCGTCTACCTGTCGTACTTCTCGAACTTCGTGTTGCTGGGGAGCTTCCTCGGGGTGGGGCTCGGCTTCTTGCGGGCACACAAGGGCCCGGACCTGTTCCGATGGGCACCGTTCTCGCTCGCGGTCTTCCTGATCGTGGTGAAGATCTTCCCGGTCGAGATCGATCGCACCGGTGGCAACCTGATCTACTTCGGATCCCTCGAGACGAAGGGCTTGCCGACCTGGGTCGTGCTGCCGTTCGTGTTCGTGGCGGTCGCCGGCATCATGACGATGATCGCCTACGGGGTCGCCCAGCGGTTTCGGAAGTTCCCCGCGCTCGAGGCCTACCGGCTCGATATCATCGGGTCCCTCTCCGGCATCATCGCGTTCTCGGCCCTCGCCTACTTCCGAGTGCCGCCCATCGGCTGGATGGCCGTGATCGTCGTACTGATCCTGTTCCTCACGTGGCGACCACGTGCGCTCGATGTCGTCGCGGCGGTGGCGATCCTTGGCATCGCCCTCGCCGGTGGCGCCGCCGGGCAGACGTTCTGGTCGCAGTACTACCGGGTGCAGTTCTTCGCCGACGAGCTCGGGATCAGCGTCAACGGCATCCCACACCAGGCGATGCTCGACGTCACGGGAACCACCTACGAGTTCCCCTACCAACGGATGGCGACCCCGGCGAAAGACGTCTTGATCATCGGCGCAGGCAACGGCAACGATGTCGCGGCCGCGCTCGCCGCCGGTGCCGCGCACGTCGACGCGGTCGAGATCGATCCGCAGCTGCAAGAACTCGGTGCGACATATCACCCGCTGCACCCCTACGACGATCCGCGGGTGACCCAGATCACGAACGACGGGCGCGCCTACCTCGAACAGACCGACAAGACCTACGACCTGATCATCTTCGCGCTTCCGGATTCACTCACGCTGGTGAGCGGACAGTCCGCGGTCCGGCTCGAGTCGTTCCTGTTCACGAAGGAGGCGATGGAGGCGGCGCGCGACCACCTCAATCCCGACGGGGCGTTCTCGATGTACAACTTCTACCGCGAAGCCTGGTTGCTGGACCGGCTGGCCGGTGGTCTCGAGGAGGTCTTCGGACACCGACCGTGCCTCGATCTCGGCGCGAAAGGCGCGCCCCAGGTCGGCGAGCTCTCGATGCTCACGGTTGGACTCGACCAAACGAACGTCGTCTGCAAGCAGACCTGGGCGCCCACGGGCGAGGTGATCGCGCCGGCGACCGACGACCGGCCGTTCGTCTACCTGAAGACACCGTCGATCCCGACGCGCTACCTGTGGACCCTCGGGCTCATCCTGCTCGTGTCCGGGATCGGGGTTCGGCTCGCCGGCGGCCGGTTCGGCGCCATGCGCGGCTACCTCGACCTGTTCTTCATGGGCGCCGGATTCCTGCTGCTCGAGACGAAATCCGTCGTGCAGTTCGCGCTGTTGTTCGGCACGACCTGGTTCGTGAACGCGCTCGTGTTCGCCGGCATCTTGCTCACCGTGCTGATCGCGATCGAAGTGGAGCAACGCACCGGGGTTCGCAAACGAACGCTGTTGTACCCGCTGTTGTTCGGCGGCCTACTGCTCGCCGGGCTCGTCCCCGGGTCGTGGCTCCTCTCGCTGTCGACCGCTCCGCGGTTCATCGCCGCCATCGCCTTGGCCTTCTTCCCGGTGTTCATCGCCAACCTGGTGTTCGCCTCGCGGTTCCGTGACACCGCGGATCCGACCACCGCCTTCGGTGCGAACCTGCTCGGGGCCATGGTGGGCGGAGTCCTTGAATACTTGTCACTCATCACGGGCTATCGAGGGCTGCTGGTGCTCGCCGCGCTGCTCTACGCGCTGGCGTGGGTGTTCGGGGCCCACAAGCTCGGAGGGACAGAGGAGGCGACCGGCGACCAACCCGCCCAGCCGGAGCCGGTGCCGACCGGCTAGACCTTCGCGGGCCGACCGCGGCGCGATGCCCGGACGCGCTCGGTCTGGTCGAGCAGCACCTTGCGCAGTCGCACGTTCGCCGGTGTCACCTCGACGCATTCGTCCTCGCGCAGGAATTCGAGCGCCTGCTCCAGCGAGAGCTGCGTCCTCGGGATCAGGCGCACCAGCTCCTCGGCCGTCGATTGGCGCATGTTGGTGAGCTTCTTCTCTTTCGTCGGGTTCACGTCCATGTCGTCGGCGCGTGCGTTCTCGCCGACGATCATGCCCTCGTAGACCTCTTCGCCCGGTCCGACGAACAGCACGCCGCGCTCTTGCAGGTTCAGCAACGCGAACTGCGTCGTCATGCCGCGGCGGTCGGCGATGAGCGAACCGGAGGGCCGCGTCCGGAGCTCACCGTGCCAGGGCTCGTAGCCCTCGAAGACGTGGTGCAGCTGCCCGGTCCCTCGGGTCTCGGTCATGAACTCGGTACGGAACCCGATCAGACCGCGCGCCGGCACGATGTATTCCATCCGGATCCACCCCGTGCCGTGGTTCACGACCTCCTCCATGCGCCCCTTGCGAAGCGCGAGGAGCTGCGACACGACGCCGAGATAGTCCTCCGGCACGTCGATCGCGACCCGCTCCATCGGTTCTTGCAGCGTGCCGCCCACGGTCCGCGTGACGACCTGCGGTTTGCCGACCGTGAGCTCGAAGCCCTCCCGGCGCATCACCTCGACGAGGATCGCCAGCTGCAGCTCGCCGCGGCCCTGCACCTCCCACAGCTCGGGGCGTTCGGTGTCGAGCACCCGGATCGACACGTTGCCGATCACCTCTTGATCCAGGCGGGATTTCAGCAGCCGTGCCGTGACCTTGGAACCGTCCGTACCCGCGAGCGGCGACGTGTTGATGCCGATCGTCATCGACAGCGAGGGCTCGTCGACCCGCGTCACCGGCAACGGCCGGGGATCGTCCGGATCGGCGAGCGTCTCCCCGATCGTGATGTCGTCGATACCGGCCACCGCGCAGATCTCGCCGGGTCCGGCTTCCTCGGCGTCGACCCGATCGAGCGCCTCGGTGACGGTGAGCTCCACGATCTTCACGCGCTCGATCGAGCCGTCGGTCCGACACCACGCGACCTGCTGGCCGCGACGCACGGTGCCGTTTCGCACCCGGCACAGCGCCAACCGGCCGAGGTAGGGCGACGCATCGAGGTTGGTCACCAACGCCTGCATCGGCATACGTTCGTCGTAGACGGGCGCCGGAACGTGCGTGAGCAGCGTCTCGAACAGCAGCCGCAGCGAGTCCTCGAGCATGTCGGGCGCGGCGCCGCAGTGCCCGTCGCGGGCGTTCGCGTACAGGATCGGGAAGTCGATCTGGTGTTCGTCGGCATCGAGATCCAAGAACAGCTCCTCCACCTCGTGGACGACCTCTGTGATGCGCGCGTCCGGACGGTCAACTTTGTTGACTACCAGCACGACTGGAAGACGCGACTCGAGCGCCTTGCGCAGCACGAACCGGGTCTGCGGCAAAGGCCCTTCGGACGCGTCGACCAGCAAGAGCACACCGTCCACCATCGTCAACGCTCGTTCGACTTCGCCACCGAAATCCGCGTGGCCGGGGGTGTCGACGATGTTGATCTTCACGTCGCCATAGCGGACCGCGGTGTTCTTCGCGAGGATCGTGATCCCCTTCTCGCGTTCGAGATCCATCGAGTCCATGACGCGCTCAGCCACGTCCTGGTTCGCACGGAAGGCACCGGATTGCCACAGCATGGCGTCCACGAGCGTGGTCTTTCCGTGGTCGACGTGCGCCACGATCGCCACGTTGCGGATGTCGTCTCGAGTGGACACCGACGCAGTGTAGGTGACTGCCGGCCACGGCCCGGTTTGCGCCCGGTCCCCATCCGGTGTACGAACCGCCCAAGACAACAACGAGGAGGTTCCGCCGTGGTTCGTCCAGTGCACCCAAACGAGCGCCCCGCCTACTCGCGCCGCGCGTTCCTGCAGCGCGCCGCGATGGCCGGTGTCGCGCTGCCCAGCCTGTCGGCGATCCTCGCGGCCTGCGGCAGCGGCGCCCAGTCAACGGTGTCGAGCAATGCCTCCAACGCCGGCGGCGGCAGCGAGTTCGGCACTGGCGGCGTCTCCGGCGCGGCCTACCCGCTGGCTCGACCCGATGCCCCGGTCACCTGGAACGTGAACCCTGACGAGTTGATCGCAGACGGCCTCCCGCCGGAGCAGGACGCCACGCTGAAGGTCCTCCGGTGGCCCTACTACCTGGGCGACGACGTCGTGTCGGCGTTCGAGGACAAGTACAAGAAGTACAACGTCAAGGTGCAGGTCACCGAAGCGACCGACATGGACAAGCTGCTGGCCAAGATGAACGTGCCATCTGCCGACTTCGATGTCTTGTTCGGGATGAACGTCTGGGCGGTCGGACGCTCGATCGCGGCCGGCCTGGTACGTCCGCTCAACCACACCTATCTCACCAATTTCCAAAGCAACGTCTGGGACCAGTTCCAGAGCCCGTTCTACGACGTGGGGGCGAACTACTCGCTCCCGTATAGCGTCTGGTACACAGGGATCTTCTGGCGAAACGACAAGCTGAACATCGACCCAGCATCGATGTCCAACCCGTACGACGTCTTCTGGGACAACCCACCCAAGGAGAAGACCCATCTCCTCGGGAACGCTCAGGACGTGTTGGCGATGCCGATGTTCCGCGATGGTCTCACCGATGTGAACGTCACCGACCCTGCCACTATCACCAAGGCGAAGGACGACATCGCGGCCGTGGCGGCGGCGGCGGGAGGCGTCAAGTACGACCACCTGGAATACCAAGCGGGTGACATCCTCGACGGCACTGTGTGGCTGCACCAATCATGGTCGGGCAACGCCAGCGACACAGTCGTCTTCCTGGGCAAGGGCTCCTCGCCCGATGTCTTCTCCTTCTACTGGCCTGGCGCCGACGGCCATCCCGCGAACGTCGACAACGACACGACCATTGTGCTGAAGGCGGGGAAGAACCCGGTGCTCGCGCACTTGCTGGCCGATTTCGTGTTCGACGCCACGCAGTCCATCAACAACTTCACGAATACCACCGGCTATCAGATGCCGGTGAAGAGCATGACGCGCGACTCGATGGTGTCTAGCGGCATCGTCCCGGAAAGCCTGCAGACGATCATCGTGGGGGAGGACGACTTCAGCAAGGGCTCCCGCGAGCTGGAGCTGCCGACGGACGCCGACGCCCTCTGGCAGCAGGCGTTCCTCGAGCTCCAGTCGGGTGTCTAGCGCAGCTGTCACCTCTCGGGGACGACGCAGGCGGTCGTCTCGCAAAGCCGCCGCAGTCGAACATGAGGCCTGGTCTCCCCCCGGTTTCTGGCAAGCGTTTTCCTTGCCCGCGGCGCTCTTTCTCCTGGTCTTCTTCGTCTTCCCCTTCTACGTCGTGCTGGCCGTCACGTTCGGCACGATCGACCCGATCCTTCGGCAGCCCGTCCCTGCGTGGAACCCGACCACATGGAACCTGGGGATCTTCAACTTCACGCTGTCCAACATGCTCCATTCCGACGGTCTGTACTACGGCCCGTTCATACACACGTTCGTCTTTGTGGGGATCGCGACCGTGTTGTGCCTGCTCATCGGTTACCCGTTCGCGTACTTCCTCGCTCGCCGAGCCGGGCGTTACAAAGGCCTCTTCATCGCCTTGTTCTTCGCACCCTTCTGGGTCTCATACATGCTGCGCATGCTCGCCTGGATCTCGCTGTTGCAGGTCGACGGTTACGTGAACCGGACACTGATGAAGATCGGCGTCCTTCAGGAGCCATACCCCTGGCTCCTGGGCAAGCCCGGCACGGTGATCCTTGGACTCGTCTACGGATACGTGCCGTTCATGGTTCTCCCGTTGTATGCGACGCTCGATCGGATCCACTCATCCCAGCTGGAGGCGGGCCGGGATCTCGGGGCGAGTCCCGCGAAGACGTTCTTCCGCGTCACGCTCCCCCAGTCGCGCCAAGGGATCCTCGCCGGCATCGTGCTCTGCATCCTGCCGATGTTCGGTGATTACTACACGCAACAACTTCTGGCTGGGACCACGAACACGATGATGATCGGCAACGTGATCGTCAATTCGCTCTCACAGCCGATCTTCGTATCGCGCGGCGCCGCTCTGATTGTCGTCCTCCTCGTATTGCTGATCCCAGCGATCATCTACTACCTCCGGAGCACGAACCGGGCCACAGCGGAGCTCGGGGCATGAGCGCCCTTGCCTCGAAGCCTCCGCGTGCCTCCTTTCGAGAGTGGCTTACCAATCCGTGGGCGAAGACGAGATTCCTGTGGGTGGTGGCGATCGGCTACATCCTGTGGACGATGGTGCCGGTGCTCGAAGCGGTCCTCTTCTCCTTCAACGGGGGACGGTCTATCACGCAATGGGAGGGGTTCTCGCTCCGCTGGTACACGTGGGACCCGACCGGGTCGGTTCTCCACAACGAGCAGCTACAACAGGCGATCCTGCAAACGCTCAAGCTGGCCACGCTGACGGCGGTGATCGCTGTCCCCCCCGCCGTGATGTTCGCGCTGGCTCTTCATCATTGGCACGGGCGTACATCCGGCACGCAGAACTTCACCATGCTGTTCTCGTTCGTCACGCCCGAACTGATCCTCGCTGTGTCCCTGTTCCTTCTCATGGGGAGCGTCTTCAAGGTCATCGGCCTGTCGACTGGCTCGCAACTGATCGGACTGACGGTGCTGGCGCTGGCGTATCCGGTCGTGATCGTCCGAGCGAGGCTGTTGTCACTCGGGTACTCCTACGAAGAGGCGTCGATGGATCTCGGTGCTTCGCCCACCGCCACGTTGTGGCGAGTCACCCTCCCCCTGTTGTGGCCATCGATCTTCGCCAGCGCCGCGATTATCTTCGCGTTCGCGCTGGACGACTTCGTGATCGTGAATCAACTGTCCAAGGACGCGTCAACGCAAACGGTGTCGATCACTATCTACGGCGCCGCGCGCACCTCGCCCACCCCCGCCATGAATGCGATCGGCACCTTGATGCTCACCGCCTCGACCCTCCTGATCGTGCTGGCCTACGTGGTGTACCGACGGTCGACGCGGACTGGGGGCGATACAGCAACCTCGTGAACTCGTCCAACCGCACCTCCGGTCGAGCGTTTCTAGACGGCCTGGAGATCGGCCAGGATCTGCACGCGGAAACGGGCGAGCGACCCCCACCGGTTCACGACCCGTTCGTACGCGATCCCGGCCTGATACGCGAGCGGATGGAAGTACAGATAGTCGGGCTTCGTCTCGAGCAGCTCGATCGAGACGACCCGGAACGCCGAAGCCCGGGCGGCTCGCTGGATGGTCTTCGCGTCGTTGATGCGGTAGCGCGTCGGGAAGGTGTCTGCCTCGATCCTGCCGCGCTTCGCGTTGAACCACGCGTGGAAGCGCGTCGGCGTGGCCGCGGCGGCAAGCGCCACGTAATGCCAGCGGTTGGGCGTGTGGATCAGGAGGTGGCCGCCCGGCTTCAACACCCGCCGGAGCTCGCGCAGCACGTCGATCGGCCGGTCGAGGTGCTCGAAGACGTACTTCGAGAACACGAGATCGAAGGCCGCGTCCTCGTACGGCAGGTGCGCGAGGTCGGCGATGGCTGCGTCGGTCAGATTCGTGTTGTCGACCACGGTCGGATCCGTGTCCGCCCCGGCAACCCGAGACGCCGTCGCGCGGTAGTCGTACGGATACATGACGCCTCGTCCGGCACCCGCGTCGAGCACCGCGACACCGGGCCGCAGATACCGACGGATCGCCGCGTCGAACCGAGCGTGTTCGTCGACGTAGCCGGCGTAATAGCGGCGATCGAGCTCCTCGACGGTGGGCACGGCCGCGAGTCTACGCGGCACCCTTCCCGTCAGAACCCGGCGAGACCGCGCCCAACGCCGTCGACGAAGCTGTGGTCGGGTGGCGAGAGCTGTCCTTCGAGGTATGCCCGCGCGATGATCGCTTGCGACCGGAAGACGTCCACCTCCCAGTACGAGAACGGGCCTGGCCGATAGCCAGCTGACGTGACGTTGCGCTGCACCGATTCGCAGGCCGCCCAATCCTCGCGGTTCGTGATGTCCCAGAACTCGACGGCGTAGTCCGGGGCGAAATCGGGCAACGCGTACGCCTCGTTGGGGAAGTACCAGGCACACTCGACTTGGGTGAGATCGACCGCGAGCGGCACGAGCCGGTGGGTCAACACGTAGTCGGGGTGCGGGCTGATCAACAGGTTCGGGTACACGATCGAGTAGCCGACGAGCCGCCGCTTCTCCTCGGGCAGGCCCGGGATCGGCACGCCGTCGGACGCGCCGTCGAGCGACATCGTGACCGCGTGGTCGAGCAGCTCCATCGGGCCGCCGATCCAGACCCCCGTCGACCGCTCGGGATACGAAACGTCCGAATCCGGCGGTGACACCTTGCAGAGCTCCGGGTGGATCTCGGAGCAGTGGTAGCACTCGGCATAGTTCTCGATCGCGATCTTCCAGTTCGTTGCCACCTCGTAGACGTGACGAGCGCCGAGACGCAGGTCCTCGGGCCGATAGCCATCCACGACGACCTCGAGGTTGCCGAGGTGCGTCGCGAGGTCGGGTGCGTCGCCGCTCGCGTTCACGAAGAGCCAGCCGTGCCAGGACGCAAGGCGCGCCTCGACCAGCGGGTAGTCGGCCTTGTCGAGCGTGTCCATATTGAACCGCGGTGTCGCGCGAAGATCGCCCTGCAGTCCGTACACCCACGCGTGGTACGGGCAGCGGATCCCTCGCTGGGTACGCCGCTCCCCGACCGCCAGCAGCTCGTGACCTCGGTGCCGGCAGATGTTGTGGAACGCGCGGATGTCGCCATCGTCGCCCTGTACCAACAGGAAGCTCTGCGTCCCGACCTGCACGGCGACCTGCGCCCCGGGACCGGTGAGGTCGAGATCGGCGGCTCGCCCGATACACATCCACGACCCCTCGAAGAGGTGGCGCTGTTCCCAACCGAACACGGCGGGAGACCCGTAGGCCTCGCCCGGCAACGTGATCGCGCGATCGTACGGCGCGAGTACTCGCTCGACGGCTGTGAGATCCAACGGTGCGGTGGTGCGCTGCATCGGTCCTGCTCCTGGTTCGACGAGATGTACACGCTAGCCCAGGACGACCTGCGGCCGGGTATCGGGCGCCGAACCCGGGGTCAGGCGCGTCCGTCGAGCTCGGCGAGCAGCTCGGTCTCGCGCTCCGGGGTGAGCCCCGCCCGCAGCGGCTCATCCGGCCTCGCGCGATCCCAGGCGAGCGTGTCCGCGACCGTGTCGGTGAGCGGCCGGAACGTGAGTCCGGCGGCCACCGCACGGGAGGTGTCGAACAGGTGCGCGGACGGCTCGTCCGGTGTGACCAACGGGAAGGGGTCGGACTCCTCGCTCGCGACGAGGCCGTGCTCGCGGACGAAGGTGTCGTCGGCCCACGCGACGTCGGCGGTGGTGCCCGCCGCGGCGGCCGACGTGGTCACCAACTCGCCGAGCGTATGCCGCCGCGGCGGGACGGCCACGTTGAACGTGCCGGCTGTGTCTGCCTCGCACATGAGCAGCACGAACGCCGCGAGGTCACGCGCATCGATCCACTGCAGTGGCTGGTCCGCCGGCGCGGGTGCGAGCAGGCGACCGCCGGTCGCCGCTCGATGCACCCAATACGTGAACCGGTCCGTCGGGTCGAACGGCCCGACGATGAAGTGCGGTCGCACCACGGTCGCCCGGTTGCCCCGAGCTTCGGCAAGCGCGTGCTCGCATGCGACCTTCAGCGGCCCGTAGGTCTCCCACGTGATCTCCTCGGTCTCCGGAAACGGCGGCGCGTACACATCGTCGTCTTCCGTTGCGGCTGCGCGAACGTCCTCGCGGTGCGCCGAGACGGACGAGATGAACACGTAGCGCCCGTCGGGCACCGCGGCGGTCGCCGCACGGATCTGTCGCGGAACGTACGCGCAGAAGTCGACGATCGCGTCGAAGGTTTGTCCTGCGAGCACGGCGAGATCGGCATCGCGGTCGCCATGGACGTGAGTGGCCTCGGGCCAAGGGTCGTCGTCCCCCTTCCCCCGATGGAACACCGTGACGTCGTGACCGCGTTCCAGTGCGAGACCCGTGAACGCCCGTCCGGAGAAATTCGTGCCGCCGATCGTGCAGATCCTCATCCGTGAAGGCTACCCCGGCAAGGGATTTCGCGAGGACTTGACAGACGGCATGAATGACGTCATTATGACGTCAGTTCAGACAGCACTGAGACGGAAGGATGGTGGTACAAATGGTGCAGACACCTGACGGAAGGGCGATGTTATGGATCTCACCCCGCACCTCGACGCCATCCGCTCCGACCTGGGTTCGGTCCTCGGCACGAACGAGGATCTCGCCGAGGCGATGGAGCGCATGGCTCGTCCCATGGAGGCATCCCTCCAGCTCCGGCTCCTCGACCTCCTTGGCGACGGTGCGCTCGAGCTGACGGAGCAACTCCCGATCGGCCACGCCGAAGTCAGAATCTCGGGCCGAGACGCCAGCCTGGTGTACGTGGGCGTGCCCGACGCACCGGTCCCCCCGCCCGCGCCCCAGCCCCCCGACGATGGCGGTATGGCGCGGCTGACGCTGCGGATGCCAGACGCGATGAAGAACGCGGTTGAGGAAGCGGCGGACGCCCTCGCGATCTCGGTCAACGCATGGCTCGTCAACGCGGTTCGAGCCGCCTTGGACAAGGCACAAGCCGACATGACCCGTCGCGGCGCCGGCAGCAGGATCACCGGGTACGCGACGAGCTAGGAGCGAACGGATGGAACAGCGGTTCGATACACCGGGGCAGGTCGCGCTCTCCTTCGAGGTCAGCGGCGGCGACATCGTTGTCCGCGCGACCGACAGCCCGATCACGACGGTGGAGATCAGCGGGTTCGACAGCACCCGGCCCCCTCGCGTGTCGTGCGATGACGTGCCGGACGGCAGTCACCGGGTCTCGATCGAGTACCGCGCCAAGAAGACGTGGGGTTTCAGCTTCGGTCGCGGGCCCACGTTCGAGATCACCGTGCCCACGGGGTCGACGATCGACGGCTCGAGTGGCGCCGCCGACCTCGAAGCGCTCGGCACCCTCCGCTCGATCAACGTTCGCACCGGCTCCGGCGACCTCCGCTTCGACGATGTGTTGGGCGACGTGCGCATCGCGTGCGCCAGCGGCGACGTCGAGGGGCGGTCGGTCGGGGGCCACCTCTTGGTCAAGGGGGCATCGGGCGACCTCGAGATCGGCAGCGTCGCGGGCGGCGCGACCGTCAGGAGCGCCTCGGGCGACATCGAGATCCGGCGTCTGGATGGAACGAGCACGATCGTGGTGGCCTCCGGCGACGTCGAACTCGGCGACGTCGGGGCGGGCGATGTGAACGTCCGCGCGATCTCGAGCGATATCGGCGTCGCCGTGCGTCGCGGACTCGGCGTGCTCCTCGACGTCTCCTCGACGAGCGGCGACGTCCATAGCTCCCTCGAGCCCGCCGAACGCGATGCACCACGCGACCGGCCCGATCTCGAGCTCACCGTTGCAACGGTCTCGGGTGACGTCGAGATCCGACGCACGAGCGGATCCGCCTAACGCCGTGCGAGCGCTGCTGCGCGATCGCTCGTACCGGATGCTGCTCGCCGGGCAGACGCTGTCCGCCTTCGGCGACTACGCGATGTTCCTGGTGTTCGCCGTCTGGGTGAAAGCACTGACGGGGTCCAACGCGAAGGCCGGGTTGGCCATCCTGCCGTTCGTCTTGCCAAGTCTGTTCGGACCGGTGCTCGGCGTCTTCGTCGACCGCCACCCGCGGCGACACGTGATGATCCTCACGGATCTCGCCGCGATCGGTGCGCTGGCCCCGCTGGCATGGGTGCACGACGCCGGCGATATCTGGCTGATCTACCTCGCCGCCTTCCTGTTCGGGACCTGCACGGTGATCTATCAGGCCGCCCGGTCGGGGCTGCTGGTGAGCATGCTCCCGAGCGACGACCTCGGGGAGGCGAACGGCCTCTTGCAGTCGACCAATCAGGGCGTCCGGCTGCTCGCGCCGTTGGTCGGCGCGGCCGTCTACGCCGCGGTTGGCGGCCAGGCCGTCGCCGCGCTGGACGCCGCGACCTTCCTTGCATCGGCGATCCTGCTGCTCGCCGTGCACGCCCCCGCGATCCCGACGGCGGACGAGCCCGACTTCTGGGCGGAACTGCGGGCCGGCCTCGATCACATCGTTCACACCACGGTCCTTCGGCGGTTGACCCTCGCGACTGCGCTGGTCAGCCTCGCGGCCGGCGTCATGGAGGTGGCGATCTTCGCGCTGATCGACGAGGGGCTCCATCGCCCGCCGGCGTTCCTCGGCGTCTTGTCGACCGCGCAAGGGGTCGGGGCGGTACTCGGCGGCATCACGGTAGGCGCCGTGATGCGGCGATTCACCGAGATGCGGACGCTGGCGTGGGGCCTCGGCGCCGCGGCCATCACGGTGGGGTTGCTCGCAACCGCCGATCTCACGATCGTTCTCGTTGCGACGATCGGCGTCGGGGTCGCCGTCGCGTTCATCAACGTCGCGTTCGTCACCCTGGTGCAACGACGGACCGCCCTGACGATGCAGGGACGTGTGATGGCCGCGGTGGACGCAGCACTGACGATTCCGCTCGTCATCTCGATCGGACTCGGCGCCGGGATCGTAAGCGTCGTGAGCTTCCGCGCGATCTACGTCGGCGAAGCCTTGGCGCTCCTCGGCGTCACCGCGTATCTCCTCGCAGTCTCGGGCGATGACGGCATCGAGGTGGCTCAGGCCGCTGCCGGCTCCATCGACGCGTCGTAGGCGCCCTCGGTCGCGAGGCCGTTCATCTTCGCACGGTGCGCGAGGGCCGCTTGCCCGGCCACAACCCGCGCAGGGTCGCCGCCCCACGCCTTGAGCGCCGGCGCCTGCAGCGCACGCCCGTAGGAGAACGACAACGCCCACGGGAACCCGCCGATCGTGTTCATCGCGTTCAGCCGGCTGGTGGCCCGTTCGTCGCTCATCCCGCCGGAGAGGAACACGACCCCGGGCACTTCGGCCGGCACGTGCGCGTTCAAGCAGCGGATCGTGGCCGCCGCGATCGTCTGATCGTCGTCTTGGATGGCGTTGCCCGTACCGGGCACGATCATGTTGACCTTGAGCAGGGATCCGCCGAGGTCGACGCGATGCGCCGCGAGCTGGCGGTACAGCGCGTCGAGTGTCGTGCCGGTCGCCTCCTCGCACGCGGCCAGGTCGTGGTCACCGTCCATCAGGATCTCGGGCTCGACGATCGGAACGATGTCAGCCTCTTGGCACAGCGCCGCGTACCGCGCCATGGCGTGGGCATTGGAATCGATCGCGAAGTTGGTCGGTGTGCCCTGGCCGATGATGATGGTGGCGCGCCACTTCGCGAAGCGGGCACCGAGCGACCCGTACTCCGAGAGCCGCTCACGCAGCCCGTCGAGGCCTTCGGTCACCGTCTCGCCCGGGAAGAGTGCAAGCGGCTTCGCGCCCGTATCGACCTTGATGCCCGGGATGGGCCCCTGCGACCGAAGCACGTCGACGAACGGCGTTCCGTCGTCTGCCGCTTGCCGGATCGTCTCGTCGTAGAGGATCACCCCCGCGATGTGCTCGCCGAGCCCAGGGGTCGTGAACAGCATCTGGCGGTACTGACGGCGGACATCCTCCGTCGATTCGACACCGATCGAATCGAGTCGTTTCTTGATCGTGCCCGTTGACTCGTCGGCGGCGAGGATCCCTCGCCCGGGGGCGACCAGCGCGGCGGCGGTAGTCTGCAAAGCGTCACTCATCGGGTGGACCCTCCTCATGAACAGCGATATTCCGGCTCGCGTTGCCGTGTGGATGCTGGCAGCGTAGTGCGTCTGCGTGGCGCTCGACCACGCTCGCCCGTTCGGCTCAGGGTGCTGGGTGGGCGCGCCGATGCACCGTGCATGGTCTCGAGCATGCGGATCGCCGTGCGCAGATCGTGGCTGGCCCTGGCGCTCGCTGCAGCCCTTGGCATCACGATGCCGATGGCGGCCGCGATGGCCGGGGTGGCCGCGGCCACGCCGAGCGTTGGGCCCGTGGCGGTCGTGGCCGCGGCCGTGCGGGCTGGCGCCGCCAAACCGAGCTCCGCCCCCGCGACCGAGCGAACGCAGGTGCTGGCCGCCGAGGGCACACGCACCCGCCGGGTCACCTCACCGTGGGCACGGCCGAGCCTGCTCGTTGATATGCCGGCGGGCGGCCTCGCCGCCCACCGGAGCCCGCGTGCCTCCTCCCCCGTCGTCGGTACGGTGGTCGCTGCATCGAAGTACTACCGCGTCCCGCTCGTGCTGTGGGTCGAAGACACGGCCAAGGACGGATCGTGGGGGCGCGTGCAACTCCCCTACGTCTGGCCACGCACGAGTGGTTGGATCCGGCTCGCCGGACTCCCGCGTGCGCGGACGGCGTACCACGTCGACGTCGACCTCTCGGAGCATCGGGTCCGGGTCTACCGCGGTGACGACCTGCGCTTCGCGGCGCCCGGCGCGACGGGCGCGTCGTCGTCGCCGACGCCACCCGGGCGCTACGTCGTGACCGATCGCGTGCCGTTCTCCCCGGGGAGCTCGCTCGGCTCGTTCGCGTTCGGGATCAGCGGGATCCAGCCGCACCTGCCCGCCGGGTGGAGCGGCGGCAACCAGCTCGCGATCCACGGCACGAACTCGCCGTCGACGATCGGCACCAGCGCCTCGGCGGGTTGTGTGCGGGTGAGCGAGACGACGCTCGCCCGATTGAAGCCGTTCCTGATGCTCGGCACGCCGGTCGTGATCCACGCCTGAACTACGGCGCCGAGTGATCGCGCGCGAACGCCTCCAGATCTGCCCAGTGATCGGGGTCGTGCCGGAACAGACCGAGCGCACCGCCGAGGATCGACCCGATGTGCTGCCCACGCGACCGACCGCTGTCGGCTTCGGGCGTGGCCGACCACGACTCCTCGTCGAACGACTCGATCGCGTCCAGCAACGCAGCATGCGTGCGGGTCGCATCCGATCGCACGGTCTCGAGCGTGAGCGCGGCCTTCGCCCGAACCGCGCGCCGATTGACCTCGTCGGTCCCGAGGGTCTCCAACGCATCGGCGATCGGAGGCCGCTCGCCACGATCCCACGCCGCGATCGCGTCGAGCGCGTGTTGCTCCCACACCGCGAGATGGCCGATCAGATCCTTCGGCGACCATTCCCCACCGCCGAGACCCGTCGTCTCGAGCGCAGTGCGATCGACGTCGTGCGAGAAGCGCCTCGGTGCGGACGCGATCCTCACGAACCTCGTGCAGCGCCTCCCCACGGTCGGCCGCGTCGTCGGTCATGGTCAGGGATGCTACGCCGCCCTGGCGTTCCACATCACGCGGACGCCTCCGCCCGAGCGATCGCGGCGGGCATAGCGGCGTCCGGGACGTATCGCCACCGCGGAAGGTAGCTAGCGGCGTACCGATACTCGTGCGCCTCTTGCGCCACCGAGAACGGGGCGAGCAGCCGTTCATCGAACAACGATGCGTGCTCCCCCAGGGCTTCTCGATACGCCGACAGGAACAGCGAGCGCGCCCGTTCGATCCACGCCTCCAGGCTCTCGACCGCGGCGGGCTCGCGCCGCGCCACCACCCGGCCGACGTGGTCGATCGCGCAGGCCATCGCGGCCACGTCGCGTGCCGCCGCATCCGGGGCGACACGCGCCTCAACCGATGCGAGTGGGTTCCCGTCGAAGTCGTTCACCCACAACGACCCGGCGTCGTCGCGGAGGATCTGCCCCACGTGGAGATCGCCGTGGATGCGTTGCACGGGGGTCTCGTCGATCGACGCCAGGCGGTCGAGCACCGCGCGGGCGCGCGGCTCCAGGGCGGCGAGCCGCTCTCCGGCAGCGCCGTCCGTCGTCCTCACCGCGTCGTCGAGCGCCGCGGCCGCCCGTGCTCGCCAGACCGCGACATCCGAGGCCGAGGCGACCCCGGTGGGCCTCGGCACGACATCGCTCGGCGTCGCGAGCGCGATGTGCAACCGAGCGACGATGTCGCCGATCGCCTCCACAGCACGGTCGGCCTCGCGCCAGTTGCCGTCGTTGGTGGCCCGCTGCACGAGTTCCACGAACCACTCCCACCCGTCGCGCGCCCCGGGAACGTAGGCGCAGGCGGTCGCGACCAGGACGTCCGCTCCCCACGTCACCGCCCCGATCGGCGCCGGTATCTCGGCGAACCCGACAGCGGCAAGGTGTGCCGGAAGATCGACGGCAGGTTGGGGGCCCGGCGCGGTCCGCGGGAAGAACTTCACCACGACGGCGTCGCCGACCACGATCGACTCGTTGGATTGGTCGACGGCGATCCACCGCTCGGTCGTGGCGATGGGAGCAGACCCGCCGAACCGAACGCCGCGCAGGCGCCCAGCGACGGCCCCGCCGATCACGTCGAGGATCGCCCGATAGACGCCGTCGCCCGGTCGGGCGCGGCGAACGGTCAGACCATCGTCCACGACAGGCGACAGGACGATGTCGGCGCCCGCATGCCCCACCGCCAGCCAGCCAACCGGCAAGGCGATGAGATCGGCAACGACAACCTCGTCCGGCGCCCGGCCAATGAGATGCTCTGGGGCCCAAAGACCCTGTTCTGCCCTGTCGAGAGCGTCCCGGACGGCGCTCGGGTTCATCCGCGCGAGTCTACGCGAGCGCCCTGGGCCGGCTGACCCCGGGTCACGACGAACGGTTCCGGCGAGTCCCCTTCCGTGGCACCGTGCATCGACGCCGAGCCAACCCGGCCCACCACCAGACCGAGGAGCAACCATGACTGATCGTGAGATCCGCTACGTCCACCACCGGCCGGAGCCGGTCGACATCCTTCCCGAGGAGGCCGTCCAGGCGATCAAGGAGGCCACGGCCGACGTCCTGTGGCGAACCGGGATCCAGGTCCGGTCGGACAGCTTGCTCGCGCAACTCGCCGCGGCCGGAGCTGTGATCGACGAGGAGGACAGCCGCGCGCGGTTCCCCGAGGACGTGCAGGCCGAAGCGCTCGCGACGGTGCCGTACGACCTGCCGCTGCGGTCGCGAGAGCCCGGGTTGGATCTGATCCTCGACGGGACGCGCGGCTACCTCGGTGTCGACGGGAACGCTGCGGAAGTCGTGGACCTCGACACCGATCTGCGACGTGCCTCGAACAAGGCCGACGTTGCGGCTGGAACGAAGATCGGCGACGCGCTGTCGCAGATCGGGTACGTGTGGCAGCCGGCGGTGAGTCGCGAGATGCCGGTGCCCTCCGAGCCGTTGCATAACCTCGAGGCGAACCTGAACAACACCGGCAAGCACATCGTGATGATGACGGCCGTCACCCCCGAGCAAGCCCGCGCGAGCGCCGAGATGGCGGCCGTCGCGGTCGGGGGTGAGCAGGCGCTGCGGGACCAACCGATCCTGTCGGCGTTCCAGTGCAGCGTCTCGCCGCTCGTCTACGACGGCGGACCGCTCGCGGCAGCGGTGGAGTTCGCGAAGGCAGACGTGCCGAGCGGTTTCATGGTGATGCCGATCCTCGGGGCGACGTCGCCGATCACGCGAGCCGGCACGATGGTCGTGAACAATGCCGAGGTGATCGGCGGGGTGATCGCGCATCAGCTGCTCGCGCCCGGCGCCCGGACGTTCTACGCGAGCGCGGTGACGACGATGGATCTGTGGTCCGGCGCGGCCAACTGTGGCGGTCCCGAGGATCTCGTGTTCCAGATGGCGAACGCGCAGCTCGCGCGGGCCTACGGACTCAAGTCCATGGTCGGCACATTCGCGACCGGGTCCAAGACCAGCGATTGGCAAGGCGGCGTCGAGAACGGCTTGTCCGGGTTCGCGAGCTGGATCAGCGGCGTCGACATGGCGAGCGGCGCCGGCCTGCTGTACGCGGCCCGCGTGTTCAGTGCCGCCCAGCTCGTGCTGGATGCCGAGGTCTGGGACCTGCTCTGCTCGACGTCTGAAGGCATCCGGACCTGGGACGCAGAGTCGCTCGCGGTCGACGTGATCGACGCGGTGAAGCCCGGCGGCCACTTCCTCGACCAGGAGCACACGCTCACGCACATGCGCGAGGTGTGGCAGTCCAAGATGTTCGACCGCGGCAACTGGGAGGACTGGGAGGCCAACGACCGTCCCGTCTCGAAGACCCGCGCCGTCGCGCGTGCGAAGGAGATCCTCGAAACCCACGAGCCGTACCCACTGCCCGACGGTGCGGGCGAGGAGATCCGCCGCATCGTCGAGCGTTTCGAGCAGGAGCACGTCGAGGCCGCGTGAGGCCACTACCCCTGTGACCTGCGCTCCTGTATATTGAACGGCGATTCAAACCAAGGGCTACAACCGAGACCGAGGAGAAGCCGCGATGTCCGAAGAGAACATGGAGAAGCTCCGCCAGGCATTGATCGGCGCGAAGAAGGAGGAGGGCCTCGAAGCGACCAATGCGCTGCTGGACGAGGGTGCGGATCCCGTGATCATCCTGCAGGACGCGATGGCCGTTGCGATGTTCACCCTCGGCGCGATGTGGTCCCGCGGTGAAGTGTTCCTGCCCGAGGTCGTCGCCTCGGCCACGCTGTTCAAGATGTGCAACGACCTTGTGGAGCCGGCGTTGTTGGCCGCGGGTGGCGAGAAGCAGATCACGGGCAAAGTGATCCTCTGCACGGTCAAGGGCGACCTGCACGACCTCGGCAAGAACATGGTGGGCGCGATGCTGAAGACCGCCGGGTTCGAGGTCACCGACCTCGGCAAAGACACGCCGTTGGACAAGATCCTGACCGCCGTCCGCGAGCTGGAGCCCGACATCCTCGGCATGTCGGCGCTGCTGACCACGACTGTCCCGCAGCAGAAGGTCGTGATCGAAGCCTTGAAGAAGGAAGGGCTCTTCGATTCGATCAAGGTGATGGTCGGCGGCGCCCCCGTCACGCAGGAATGGGCCGACGAGATCGGCGCCGACGGGTTCGCCCCGGACGCGCCCGAAGCGGTGAGCCGCGCGAAGACCCTGCTGGGCATCGAGGTGGCCGCCTAACGCCGCAGCCCCGGCTCCCGAGCCGCGACCGCTCCCTCGGTCGTAGCATCGCGGCACGATGACCAGCCGGGTCAGCATCCGCGACGTCGCCAGGGAGGCGGGCGTGTCGGTGACGACCGTGTCCCACGCCCTGAACGGCAAGGGACGGCTGAATCCTGACACGCGTCGACGGGTACGCGAGGTTGCGGATCGTCTCGGCTACCGGCCGAACCCCGCGGCACGATCCCTCGTGTCGGGTCGGACCGGGCTGATCGCCGCGATGCCGTCCCTTCCGCCGGGGCTGGGCTTCGGGTTCTCCGACTTCGGGTTCTTCTCAGAGCTCATCACCGCGGCGACCGGCGTGGCCATCGAACGTGAGCAGGCCCTCGTCGTTGCGCCGCCCGGCGCATCGTGGTTCCTGTGGGACCGGGTACCGCTCGACGGGGTGATCGTGATCGAGCCGTTCATCGGCGAACCCGCCCTGCCGGACCTCCGTCGCCGCGGCGTGCCGTTCGTCACAATCGGGTCCGACGCCGAGGCCGGGAACCACGATGCGGTCGTGCGCGCCGACGACCACGACGGGACGCTCCGCATGCTCGACCATCTGGCCGACGCGTGTGGCGGTCAGGTCGCCATGCTCGCGCCGCCCCCGGTGAACGCATTTACACGCGACTGCGCGGAGATGTACCGGCGGTGGTGCGCGCGCGCAGGGCGACCCGAACTCCTCGAGGTGGTCGCGGGTACCGACGTCATGGCAGATGCCGATGCGGCCTACGCCGCTGCGCTCGAGCGGTTGCTGTCACGCACGCCGAGGCCCGACGCCGTCTTCGTTCCGATCGAACTGGCCGGCGTGCACATCCTCGAGGGTCTCCAAGCCGCGGGGGTGCGGATCCCCGAGGATCTGCTGCTCGCCACCACCCATGACGCCGGTCGGAGCCTCGATACATCGCCGCAACTGACCGCGCTCGAGTGGAACTACCCCGAGCTCGGCCGTCGTGCGGCCGCCCTGTTGCTCGATCTGATCGACGGTCGCGCGAGCGCTCCGTGCGAGATCGTGGTGCCCACCACCGTCGTCCCGCGTGCGAGCTCCGCCCGGTGATGCGCCCCGCCTGTGCCGCCCTCCTCCTCGCGCTGCTCGTCGCTTGCGGGGGTGGCAGCTCGACGTCGCCCCCCGCCGACATCCCCGTCGACGTGTCGGATGTGCACGTCTTCTCCTCGTCGGTCATCCCGGACGGCGAGCAGGCGAAGGTCTCGTTGGCGCTGCACAACGCCGGTTCCCAACCCGATGCACTCACCGGGGTGACGTGCCCATGCGCCGATGCGGTGTCGATCACCGGCGGTCATTTCGCGCTGCCGTCGGAGAAGGTCGTGATCGTGTCGGCAACGGGCAAGGGTCCGCACATCGTGCTGTCGGGGCTCACGACGTCGCTCCAGTCGGGCGACACGGTTACGCTCACGCTCACGTTCGTGCATGCGACGCCGACCTCGGTCGTGACGAAGGTGGAGCTGGCTCGGTAACGGTCGTTCAGACGCGGTTCGCTGCACCGACGAGGTGACCGACCCAATCGACCTGCCCAACGGCCGCGACCATCGTCGCCGCGAGATCCCCGCGCGTGAGCAACCGGCCCGGCGCCGCCGCGTCGATCACCGTGTCGACGTCCCCCGTCGCCGCCGCGTCGTCCAAGATGGGCGCGACGATCACGGTCCATTCGAGACCGCTCGCACGGACGATCGCGAGCACGCGTCGGTGTTCGTCGGCGACGTTCGCGAACGGCCCGGTGACGGGCGAGTCGCTCAGGACCGTCGTGTTGGCCGGCACCACAAGTCGGCGTGGACCCACCCGCTGCATCGCGCCAACGATCGTGGCGGACGTCGATGAGATCTCGGTCTGCGTCACCCCGGCGACCGGCCCGAGCGCGGAGATCACCGCATCAGATCGGCCGAGCGTCGTCTCCACCATGTCCACGTCGCCGAGTGCGATCGCCCGAACGCCGTCCGGTGTGGGCGACGGGCTCCGCAGCACGGCGGTCACCCGCCAGCCGAGCGAGCTCGCCCGGTCGACGACCAGTCTGCCCGTCCGGCCGGACGCGCCGAACACCACGACGTCCATCGCCTCCCCCCGGCGTCCGTTCCCCACGCGGGAGAGCCTACGCACCGTGAGCGGTCCATCCGAACACCACCGCGGTCTAGTGCGGCGAGCAGAGGGGTGCACCCGCACGAGATCTGTGCCGATACAGGGCGGGTGCGGATCGTCTCTGTCCTCGTCGCGCTCCTGCTCGGGCTCACCCCCGGGTTCGCCACCGTCGCCACGGCGTCGGCGCCAAGTGACGCCCACGTCGCGGTGAGTGACTTCCTGTTCGACCCCACAACGACGACGATCGCCCGCGGCGGCACCGTGACGTTCGATTTCATCGGGCCCTCGCACCATACGGTGACCGACGCGAGCGGCATGGGGTGGTACGACTCCGGTTCGGTCGGGGCCGGTGATCCAAGCTTCGCGCTCGTCCTGCCAGCCGCCGGCGTCTACCGATTCACATGCATCCCGCACCCCTGGATGGGCGGCAGGATCGAGGTGCCGATGCGAGCGCAGCCACGGCGGGGGTCCCCCCAACAGGTCTTCACGGTCACGTGGGCGAGCGCGCCCCCTGACGCCGGATACGTGTACGACGTCGAGATTCGCCGGCCGGGCGATCGCTGGACCACCTGGCGAACGGGCCGCACCACCCTCGGCACGACGTTCCGGGTGCACGCGGGCAGAGGTGACTTCCGGTTCCGCGCCCGGATGCGCTCGCTGTCCGGCGGGCAGGCGGGGTGGTCGACGCCGGTGACGATCAACGTCGGCTGACGACCCGGGGCGCAACCGTTCAAGTTCTCGGCGCTGCAATACCGAAACCCCTTGCGTGGGAAATGAAGGGGGAGCCGCTCCATCGGTCGTGACGCGTCGTGGTTTCGTGCGCGCCGCGACGGCCGTCAGCGTGCTGGCTGGGTCCGGCTTCGCGACGACCCTCGCACGTCAGGCGCCGGCGTTGGCCGCCACGTCGCCGGGCGCATACCTGCCGAAGGACCCCGACCTGCACCTGCTGCGGCGTGCGACATGGGGACCGACGCCCGCGCTCCACGCCCAGATCGCCAAACTCGGTTCCAAGGCGTGGCTCGACCAGCAGCTCCGACCCACGGCGATCGACGATCGGGCGAACCAACAGCTAATCGCGAACCGATTCCCGCGACTGAGCTGGACCCTGAAGCAGGCATACCAGCACTCCGACGAAGGCTGGCAGCTGATGCAGGACCTCGGTGTCGCCACGATCGCGCGGGCAGCGTGGAGCAAACGCCAGCTGTTCGAGGTGATGGTCGATGTCTGGTCGAACCACCTGAACGTGACCAACTTCCACGACAGCGTCTGGTGGTCTCGCCATGACTACGACCGGGCGGTGATCCGCAAGCACGCTCTCGGGAAGTACTCGGACATGCTCGCGGCGAGCGCCACCCATCCGGCGATGCTCATGTACCTGAACAACGCCGAGTCGACGAAGGACAACCCGAACGAGAACTACGGCCGCGAGCTGCTGGAGCTGCACACGGTGGGCGTGGACGCCGGGTACACGGAGGACGAGATGCGCACATCGGCGCTGATCCTCACCGGACTCGGCGTCCACTACTACGACGACGTGAACGACGGCACGTTCCGCTACAACGCCACCAACCACTACACGGGCCACGTGCAGGTACTGGGTTGGTCCTCCCAGAACACGAATGCGAAGAACGGACTCACCGTCGCGCTGGACTACGTCGACTACCTGGCCCATCACCCGGCGACCGCACATCGGATCGCGACCAAGCTCTGTCGGCGGTTCGTCTCGGATACACCGCCCGCGGGGCTCCTGGACGCGATGGCGACGGCGTACCGTCACAACGACACGGCGATCGTGCCGATGCTTCGCGTGCTCTTCGACTCGACCGCATTCCGAACGTCGAAGGGCGCGAAGGTGATCCGGCCGAGGCAGGACGTGCTCGCGACGGTCCGTCTGCTGGGCATCCAACCGGGGGCGAACGACGGCGACGACGGGCTCGGCAGCCTCTACTGGACGATCGAGAGCATGAGCGATGCTCCCCTCACCTGGCCGCAACCCGACGGCTATCCGGATACGGCCGACGCCTGGCGGTCGGCCGGCGGAACCCTCAACCGTTGGAACGCGCACCTCGCCCTCGCGGCCGGCTGGTACGGCGATCTCAAGAATCCGGAGCTTCGCAAAGCCCTGTTGGGCAAGACCTTGCCGAAGGATCACGGAGCTTTGATCCAGGCGCTCGCCAAGCGCCTCGTCTTCCGGACGCTTTCAACCGAACACCGAGACGCGCTCCTTACGTTCCTCGGCGCGGCCGCGAGCGACCCCGTCACGTCCTCATCCGCAGCGGTCGGATGGCGCCTTCCGTACCTCGTGGCGCTGATCCTCGACTCGCCCTACTACGGGATCAGGTGAACACGACATGGTGATGACCCCGACACGCCCGACGCTCGACCCGATGCCGGCGACGAAGCCCTGCGGCTGCCCGCACATGCCGCCGATGTCGAGACGGAACTTCCTGAAGGCCGCCGGGGTTGCCGGCGTGGTCGCCGGCATCGCGGGCGAAGACATGTTCACGAGGATGGCGTTCGGTGCGACACCGTACACCGGCGACGTCTTGGTGGTGTTGTCGCTGCGCGGTGGGTTCGACGGGCTGTCCGCGATCGTGCCCGCCACTGCGGTCGACTACAACGCGTACGCGGCGTTGCGCCCGAACATCGCCGTGCCGTCCGGCCAGCTGATCCAGCTCTCGTCCCAGTTCGGGATGCACCCCGCGATGGCGCCACTCATGCCGTTCTGGGATGCACAGACGTTCGGCGTGGTGCATGCCGTGGGCATGTCGACGCCGAATCGCTCCCACTTCTCCGCGATGGAGGAGATGGAGCGCGCCGCGCCCGGCAGTTCGTTGCGGACCGGCTGGATCGACCGCGTGCTCGGGCTGCGAGAGCCTGGGACCGCCTTCCAAGCGACGCAGATGGGGTCGAACACCGCCGCCCAGGCGTTCCTGGGGCCGACACCGGAGCTCGCCATGTGGTCGATCGATTCGTTCGCGCTCGACGGCGCGTGGGATGACACAGAGCGCGCCAGGTGGGACACCGCGTTGCGTGCGTTGATGGGCGAAGCGCCCGAGGCGCTCAACGCTCCCTCGATCACGGCGCTCGACGCACTCGCGACCGCGGCGACGCTTCCCGGAAGCGGGTACGTCCCCGCTCACGGCGCGGTCTACCCCGACACGGGGCTCGGCGAGGCGCTCGCGAACATCGCACAGCTGATCAAGAACCCGACCGGGTTGCAGGTCGCCGCGATCGACTACGGCGATTGGGACATGCACGTGGACCTCGGCGCCGTCGACAACGGCTGGATGTTCGACAAGTTGACGGAGCTCTCGGGAGCCCTCGCGGCCTTCGCGACCGACCTCGGCCCGTCACAGATGGGCACGACCACGGTGGTGACCCTGACCGAGTTCGGTCGCCGCGCCGAGGAGAACGGCTCCGGCGGGGTCGACCACGGGTTCGGGCAAGCCGTGTTCCTGCTCGGTGGCGGGATCAAGGGTGGACAGGTGCACGGGGCCTGGCCGGGCCTCGCGCCCGCGGACCTGATCGATGGCGACCTCAACGGTGTGAACGACTACCGGCTGGTCCTTGCCGAGATCCTGGAGAAGCGCTGCGAGGCTGCATCGGTCAGCACGGTGTTCCCGGGCATCGACTCGACTCGGTACGGCGTCGCCACGCAGGCGTAGCCCGATCCGCGCCCCTAGCCCGTCGCGGAGGGGACGTAGGCGCTCGCGAACACCCGAGCCGCAGGCAGAGTGGGGGGACCCACCTCCGCCGCGCCGTTCCGCAGCAGCCGGAACACCTCGTCTTCAGGCAGAGGCGGCGAGAACAAGAACCCTTGCGCGAGGCCGCACCCGAGGTCCCGCAGCAGGCGGGCCTGCTCCGCGTGCTCGACCCCTTCGCTCGTCGACACGAGACCCAACGACCCCGCCAACCGCAGGATCGCATCGACGAAGGTGAGGTCGGCATCGTGGCCGACGAGCCGGTCCACGAACGGCTTCGGGATCTTGAGCAGCTCGATCGGGAACTCGGCCAGTCGCGAGAGCGACGAATACCCGGTGCCGAAATCGTCGATGGACAGCCTCAGGCCCAGCTCACGCAAACGCTTCATCGCGCGCATCGCGCCCAGTTCGTCGCGGACGACCGTGGATTCCGTGATCTCGACCGTCAGACGCCGTGCGTCGATCCGCGCGCGCGTCATCGCCATGGCGAGATCCTCCACGAGGCGCACGTCCGTCAGCTCGCTCGGCGCAACGTTGACCCAGAGTCCGAGACCGCCAGCCTCAGGATGCGCGTCCTGCCAGTGGCTCGCGCACCGCAGGGCTTGCGCCCGAACGCTCGCGCCGACCTCGAACATCAGGCCGCTCTCCTCCGCCACACTGAGGAAATCCGCCGGGGCGAGAAGCCCGCGCTCGGGGTGCTCCCAGCGAGCGAGCGCCTCGAACGCCTGGATCGTCCCGTCCACGAGCGACACGACCGGCTGGTAATACGAGACGAACTCGCCGCGCTCGACCGCTCGCTCGAGCTCCAGGGCAAGCGAGCGCCGGGCGCGGATCCGATGGTGCAACGCGGGCTCGAACAGCGCCCAGGCGCGCTCCTCGGTCTTCGCCGTGTACATCGCGAGGTCGGCGTTGCGAAGCAGATCCTCGGGGGTCGCGGCGTCGGCGCCCGACACGGCGATCCCGACGCTCGCGTGCACGGCCGCCTGATGCCCGGATGACAGCGCGATCGGCACGTTGATCACGTCGATCAGTCGCTCGGCGGCACGCACTGCACCAACCGCATCCGAATCGCGCACGAGGACAGCGAATTCGTCGCCGCCAAGACGCGCCGGGGTGTCGCCCGGACGAACGGCCGTCCGGATCCGCTCCGCGATCTCGGCGAGCAACTCGTCGCCCGCCGCATGCCCCCAACTGTCGTTGACGACCTTGAAACGGTCGAGGTCGAGGAAGAGGACGGCGTGGGTGCGGTCGGGCGACCCCGCCTCGCCGAGCGTCTCCTCCAGACGCTCGGCGAAGAGCAGGCGGTTCGGCAGTTGGGTGAGCGCGTCGGTGTACGCCTGGTGGTGCAGCTCCTCCTTGAGCTCGGTCACCTGTGCGAGCGAGCGTTCGAGCCGCCCGTTCTCCAGAAGCACGCTCGCGTGGCCCGCGAACGTTTCGAATAGCGCGAGGTCGCCCGGACCGAAGGTGCTGACGTCGCCGATCCGGTCGCCAACCACCAGCAATCCGAACGTGCGCTGTTCACCCCGCAGACTGCAGACGATGGCATCCTCGAGTCCACGGGTCTCGAGGAAGTCGTCGAGCGGGTGAGCGGGGCGGCGGCGCGGCACGACGGTGGGGCGTCCCTCCTCGTCGACCTGGCCGATCAACCCCTCGTCATCGGTCGACACGGTCTGGCGTTGCATCAGCATCTCGCCGTTCGGCCCGCTCACGCTGCGAAGCGCGGGCTCGCCGTGGACCGGCGAGAGCAACAGGATCTCCGCGTACTCGGCACGCAGGAGTCGCCGAGCCGCAACGAGGAGCTCCCCGACCGCCAGTCCGAATTCCGGTGCCCCTTGGGTCGCCCGCATCGATTCGTAGAGGAACTCGACGCGCTCGCGTTGTTCGCGCTGCACCATGTAGGCGCGGAACGACACCCCGCAGGCGATCAGCGGCAATGCGAGCAGCAGGAGCGCCGCAGGCTCCGTGACGAGCAGCTCGGCAACCAACAGGCCGAGGCAGCACGCCGACACCGCACCAACCGTGGACACAAGGAGGACGCGGCCGAACTGGGGGGCCTCCAGCCGCCCTTCGGCGACCGCGATCACGGCCGTCACGAGGAGCACGCCGGTCGCGTGCGCGGTGCCGGACGCGAGCAGGGCCGGCAGCCACGTCTCGGGGCTGGTCGGGACCGAGCCGCCGAGGGAGCGGAAGATGAGGAGGCCCACGCCGCAGGCGAGTGACAGCTCGGCGAGGTTGAACGCGAGCTTGATCGGCTTCTGTCGGCGATGCACGACGATCGCGACACCGGCACCCACGAGTTGCGCGGCCAGTAGCCCGATCGGCGACACGAAGAGCAACCCGATCGTGAGGCCGATCTCCGACGCGGAGAGTGTGTGCGCCTGCTTGCGGAACTGCAGGTGCACGACATAGGTCTCGGCCAGGTAGAACACCACGGCGAGGATCGGCCAGGGCAATCCGACCGGACCGGCCAGCGTGAATGCGCCGAACGTCGACAGGTTGAACGCCCAGACGCCGGCGGACGCAACCCCGATCACCGCGATGAAGAGCCAGACGCGAGCCACGCCGGAATGCAAGATGTGCCTGCGCCGCGCGCCCGTGATCGAGGCGGTGCGATCCCCGCGCGATGCCACCATGGGGATGGGACTCAGCGCCATGTCGCTCCTAGCCAGCCGTCGCCGCTCCACGACCTGCTGCTCCAGGTATTGCCCGACCACGTGCTCCCGCTCCAGGTGCTACCGGACCAGGTGCTGCCGCTCCATGTATTGCCGCTCCAGGTGTGACCGGACCAGGTGTGGCCGGACCATGTGTGCCCGGACCACGTGCTGCCGGACCACGTGTGCCCGGACCACGTGTGCCCGGACCACGTGCTGCCGGACCACGTGTTGCCGTTCCAATCGCCGCCCGTCCAGGAGAGCTGTGCGGCCTCGGCAACAGCCATCGCGGTCGAGTCGAACCCGTGTCCGAAGATGTCGATCTCACCGCTCAGAGTGACGCCGTCGTCGGTCAGATGCCCGCTCCCGCGAGCGGCCTCGAGCGAGCCCGTTCCCGTCGACCAGTCGATCGTGCTCCATTGCTTCGGAGTGGGGTACGTCGGCGCGTCGAGCATCACCGCCATGTCGATCTCGCCGGCGCCCTGCTTCAACGAGGAGAGCCCGGAGAGGCTCCGTGTGTTCGAGAGGAAGAGCTTCTTGAGACGGTTCGGGGTGATCGACGGACGCTGCTGGATCACCAGGGCGGCCGCACCTGACGTGAAGGCAGCCGCCTCGCTGGTTCCGCTGCCGCGGAACAGCGAGTCGCTGACGTAGCCCGTCGATCCGTACTCCTGGTCAACGAACGACCCGGGAACCCGAAGACTCACCATGTGGGTCCCCGGGGCGACGACGTCAACGCTACGGGAGTTGCTGCCCGTCGAGGAATACGACGGAACCGTGTCGTCTCCCATCCTCATCGTCCCCATCGAGTCCGACGCGCCGACCGCGAAGATCTTCGGGTCGTACGCAGGGTTCGTGAGGGTTCCCGTCCTGTGGACGTACCCTTCGTTGCCCGTCGCCGCGACGACGAAGATCCCGGCCATCCACGCCTGTTCGACGGCGAACGCGAGCGGATCCCGGTCGTAGGACTGACTGCTGTCCGTTCCGTAGGAGAGGTTGAGCACGCGGATGTTCAAACCGTTGTCGTTGCGATGTTGCACGACCCAGTCGATCGCCGCGATCACCTGCGACACGTCGACGCTGCCGTCGGTTGCCCCGACCTTGACGCTCACGATGCGCGAATCCGGCGCCACACCGAGGAAGTTGGTCGCGTCACCCGCGTACGAGCCGGCGACGGCTCCGCTCCCTTTGCCTGCGATGATCCCGGCCATGAACGTGCCGTGTCCGTTCGCGTCGAGGTCGTAGAGGCTCTCGTCTTGGGAGTCGAGCGAGAGATCCGGTCCGTAGACGATCTTGTCCGGTGTCGCCAGGCCCTCGACAGGATTGACGCCAGTGTCGATCACCGCGACGTCGACACCCGCGCCCGTGATACCCGCGTTCCACCAATCCTTCACCCCGCTGTAGGCGGTCGTGTTGTACATCGAGTTGACGTCCGCCGTCGGATCGTAGGCACCGTCGGCGGCTGCCGGGCCTGCGAGGCCGGCCACCGCAGTCACCGTCGCGATCACCACGCTCGACGACACGACCATCGTCCGCTTCCAAACCCCGATCCGACCGTGGGCCGATCGATGCCACTTCGACGCCGCTGCGCCGTTGACGCTCTCCCCTGCCTGCATGTCGCCTCTCCCCGGTCCTCTCCGACCATCCAGTGGCTGCTCCAGGCATCGAAGTATCGAGATGGGTGGTTCGGAACGAATCAGGCGAACAGGCCACAATCACCTCCCTCGCCAGGGGGGGTCGGTACGACGTCGGGTGAGCGCGAAGGCACCGTCGGTCGTCGGCCGTCGCCGCGATCCACATCGACCGAGGACGTAGGTCGACCAGACCCGACCGCTCAGATACGCAGGCTCACAGGCTCTCTCGACGCGGCAGCTACCGTCACGTCGATCGCAGGAACGCCAGCACCGCCAGGACCCGGCGGTTCTCGTCCGGGGCCGGCAGAAGACCGAGCTTGGTGAAGATCCCCCGCACGTGGGCTTCGACCGTCTTCTCACTCAAGGACAGGCTGGCTGCGATCGCTCGATTCGAACAGCCCTCCGCCATGAGCGACAGCACCTCGCGTTCGCGATCCGTCAGGTCCGCCATCGGATCGGTCGCACGACGGCGGCCGACGAGTTGCGCGATCACCTCGGGATCGATCGCGGAGCCACCCTCGCCGACCCGTCGGACGGCATCGCGGAATCCCTCGAGGTCCGACACCCGGTCCTTCAACAGGTACCCGGTGCCGCCTGTGCCATCCCCGAGGAGATCCATCGCATGCTCGGTCTCGGTGTATTGGGACAAGACCAGCACGCCGACCTGCGGATGCCCCGTTCGGATGGTCTTCGCGGCGACAAGTCCCTCGACGGTGTGCGTCGGCGGCATCCGGATATCGACGACGGCAACGTCGGGGAGCCGGTTCGGTGGCGCCTCACGGATCAACGTGAGCAGCTCGTCCGCGTCGGCCGCTTGACCGACCAGATCGAACCCCGCGTCGACGAGCAATCGGGCGAGCCCCTCTCGGAACAGCACAGCGTCGTCGGCTATCGCGACGCGCACGGGATCTCCGCATGCACGACCGAGCCGACGCCGGGCTCGCTCCGAACGTCGATCTGTCCGCCGACGGCCTCGACGCGATCCGTGAGACCGCGAAGACCGGAACCGCCGTTCAGCACGGCGCCGCCGACACCGTCATCCCGCACGTCGATCGCCAACCGGCTCCCACCTTCATCCACCGAGACCCATGCGCACGAGGCCCTCGCGTGTTTCGCAACGTTGGCCAAGGCCTCGGACACGATGAAGTACGCCGTCGCCTCCACCTCCGGGGAGTAGCGACTCTCGGGCACGGAGCCCAGCTCCACGGGAACGGCCGAGCGCTCCGCAAGCGAACGCAGCGCGGCGCCGACGCCGTTCTGGGTGAGGATCGCCGGATGGATACCGCGCGCCAACTCACGGAGTTCGGTGATCGACCGCGCCAGCTCCTGCTCGGCGCCGTCGAGTCTCGCCGTGAGCTCGACGTCGCCGCTGGCATCGGCGCGTGCGCGGGCCATCCGCAGGTCCATCGACAAGGTGACGAGCCGTTGCTGCGCGCCATCGTGCAGATCGCGCTCGAGCCGCCGACGCGCTTCGTCCTGCGAGGTGACGAGCCGCTGGCGGGAGCGCTGGAGGTCCTCCACGAGGGCGGCGTTCCGCAACACGAGGCCCGCCTGCACCGAGAGGTCGACCAGCAGTCGCTCGGTGGCCGGCGTCATCGGCTCCTGCGGAGGCATCGCGACCGTGATCGCTCCGAGCAGGTCGCCCCCGTGGCGAACCGCGTACGCGGGATCGTCCAAGCTGGGGACCTCGCCGCCATCGAGTCGCACCGGTGACGGCGCAACCGGATCGGTCGGCCACGACGCGACGGCTCGGAGGTCGACGCCGCTGCGAAGCCAGATCCGGACCCGTTCGGCCCTGGTTCCCTCGGCGACCAGGGCGGCCATCCGAGGCAGGATCTCATCGAGTGACGCGTCGTCCAGCCGTTCGGTGAACGTCGCCACGAGCTCGTACGGAGCGAGCCGATCTCCGTAGATCAGATGGTCCGCGAATCGCTGGACGCGCCGGCGAGCCGGTTGAAACGCGACCGCAGCCACCGCCGTCGCGGCGACGGCCGCGAAGACGTTCGGTTGATCGCCATGTCCGATGGCTGCTCCGACGCCACCCACGATCACCGCGTAGATGACCGTGATGGTGGCCGCCAGGGACGCGTATACGATCGAGCGGTTCGCCACCACCTCGATCCCGTACAAGCGATGCCGCAGGAGCGCGATGGCAGCGGACGCGGGTAGGCCGACGACGACGCACAGGATGAATGCGACGCCGAATGGATCCCCGATCTTGTCGACACCGAGCGCACCAGCGGCGATCGCGATCACGAGGAGCGCTGCGGAGAGCACGGCGACGACCGCGAGCCAACGGAGCTGCTGCCGTTCGGCAAAGGGTGCGCGACGGAATCGCACGATCACCGAAACGACGACGATCACGAGCACCGCAGCGAATGCGAGGGAGACAGCGGCGAAGATCCCGTCTGCGAGCGACGCGAGCCCCGGCACCCCCAACGGATTCGGGATCGGCTCCTCGTCCCACGTCTGCACGATGCGAGCGAGAACGCCTGCGATCGAAAGGGCGACCAAACCGATCACGAATGGCCGCCAGCGTCGCGATCGGAGGAACCCAGTGGGGAAGACCAGCAGGTAGAGGACGATCCCTGGCCAGACCGTCGCGACCAGGAGCCACGAATTCAGCCACAGTGCCCACGACGCGGGCGTGGTGCGACCGTCGTGCAGGGCAACCTTGAAGACTGCCTCCGCGCACATCGTCACGACGAGCCCAAGGCCGATCACGATCAGGAGCCATCCGCACGGGTTCCTCGGCAGCCTCGACGCGATCAGCCCACCAACCACCGCGTAGCAGGCGACCGCCACGAGGGCGATCACGTTCGAGACGGGGTCGGAACCGATCGTGTCGCCGAGTGCGTAGATCGCGCCCGTGCCAACAACGAGCAGCAGCGTGAGGCCGGCGGCCACGAGCGCGACCCGCTGGGTTCGACCCACCACTCCTCCTCCCGACGCGGCACCTTCGTCGACGACCCGCGATGACGAGGGCGCGGCCCATCGTGCCACTTCAGGCAGAGCGAGTCATCAGGGGTACCCCTGCATGAAGTCGCGGGCTCCCATCGATGTGCGGAGGCCACGCGACGACCTAGCGTCCCTTTCGATCTCGAGGCAGGGAGGAGGGATGCGAGTCGTGAGGATCGAGGACCAAGATCAGGACCGAGTTGTGCGTTGACCATCACCGGGTGCACGCGCGGTCTCCGTGCGTGTCCCCTCGAAAGGAGTCGTCATGCGGCGAGCGCTTCTGCTCCTGTCGACTGTCCTCTTGGCACTAGCGGTCGCCCCTCCCGCGTCCGCGACCAGGCCGATCAGAGAGGTCCATCCGAGTCAGGATGATGTCGTCATCACCGATCAATGTGCGTTTCCGGTCTTCGGCCACATCGATGGCAGGGAGATCATCACCACGTTCACCGACGCGGCAGGCACCCCGGTCAAGCAGATCGTGGCCTTCCCTGGCAACACCTTGACCTTTACCAACCTGGACTCGGGCACATCGGTCACCGTCATGGGGACCGGGTCGTCGCAACTCCGGGCCGAGCCCGACGGCTCGGTCTCGGCCCGGTCGATGGGTCACGGGCCCTTCTTCCCCAACCCGCTCACCGGAGAGCCGGGTATCTGGTACTTGAGCGGCCAAGGGAGGGCCACGCTCGACTCGCAAGGGAACGTGACGTCCGCTCACGTCTCGGGCACGCTCGTCGATCTGTGCCCCAGGCTGGCTTCGTAGCTGCTTGGTTGCACGCGCAGAGGAGGGCGGCCGCTCGAGCGGTCGCTCTCCTCTCGATTCCAAGGTGGGCGACGCTCCAAGTGACTTCGTCGACCTCGTGAGTACGCTTTGCGGCTTCGCGATTGTCCTCAGCCGCCGCTCGCTGCCGGCTATGGGAGCGAGATGCCGCAGTCCGATAGGGCCTGCTGGATCTTTGGATCGTTGAAGCCGCCTCCGCCCCCACCGGGGAAGCCAGACGGCGGCGGCTCGTTCAGATCGAACGACGGAGCCCCGGAAGGCAGTCCGCTAGGGAGCCCAGACGAGCCTCCGGACGGGAACGTCGGGATGTCGATGCCCGCGGCGTTCAGACAGTCTCGGATCTTCGCCTGCTCTTGCGCGTCGAATGCCGGCGCATTCCCTGGTCCGAACCCGGACGATCCTGTTGAGCTCGATGAACCACCGCAAGCGGCTAACGCGAGGCAAACGACGGCCGCGCCCGCGATCCAACGCGCGATCCTTCCTTCATGCACGTTCTTCCTCCTCGGTTTGCGCGAGACGATCGCTACGCCGCCTGACCAGCCCTGAGTCGAGCCACGCGGGGCGCTCGGCCAGCAACCCATCCGTCGTGCGTGACGACCACGAGTGTCATGCCGTGCTCGCGCCACAGGCGCTCGAGCAGACCGACGATCTCGTCGCGGGTGGCCTCGTCGAGGTTGCCGGTCGGCTCGTCCCCGAGCAAGACCCTCGGTTCCTTCACCACCGCGCGAGCGATCGCCGCGCGCTGCTGCTCCCCTCCCGACAGCTGGGTCGGGAGGTGGTCGGCGCGGTCGGCCAGACCGACCTCCTCGAGGGCACGGCGCGCGCGCTCACGCCGCTCGTTACCGTGGACGCGGAGCGGCACCAGCGCCGTTTCCACGTTCTCGAGCGCCGAGAGGGTTGGGATCAGGTTGAACGTCTGGAACACGAACCCGACCTCGTGCGAACGGAAGCGGGTGAGATCGCGCTCGGACATCGACCCGAGGTCGGCGTCGTCGTAGCGCACTGCGCCGGCCGTCGCACGGTCGAGCCCGCCGAGCAGCTGGAGCAGCGTGCTCTTGCCCGAACCGGTCTGGCCCTGCACTGCGAGGAACTCGCCGTCGCCGATCGCGAGGTCGATGCCTCCGAGCGCCCGGACTTCCTCCGCACCGTGAGCGTAGGTCTTCGTGACGTCGTTGAGTTGGTACATGTTGGCTCCTCTCGCTTCTCAGGTGATCTGGCGCATCGCGTCGGCCGGGCGCATCCGGGCGGCCCGCCAACCGCCGAATCCCCCGGCGATCAGGCCACCCACGAGTGACAGGCCGAAGGCGGTCGCAGCGAGCCCAGTGCGGACCGGCGCCGTCAGCGCCACGTTGACTGTGGTCGCAAAGGGATTGGAACCGCTCGCGCCGGCCGGCGGCCCGCCGGAGGCGGCGCCTGGGAACGACCCGCTGCCGACGTTCGAGACGGTCGCGGTCAGTGAGGGTGCGGCGTGCGCCACGAGGGCAGCGACGCCGATCCCGACGATCACACCGAGGGCGCCGCCGACCAAGCCGATCACGACTGATTCGCCCAAGACCTGTCCCACGACGCGGCGGGTTCGCCAGCCGATGGCCTTTAGCGTGCCGAACTCCCTCGTTCGGCGACCGACCGACGAGAGCATCAGAAGCGTCGCGATCGCGACGGCCGCGATCAGCACGGCGATCGCGAGCCACGAGCCGAGCTTCGTGATCAAGGTGGAGGCGCCGGATAGCGACCCGGTGACCTGCGATGCCAGGTCTGATGCCGTGGTGACGGTGGCGTTCGGGAATGTCTGTTGGATGCCGGCTTTCACCTGGTCGATATCCGAGGAGCTCTCCGCCTTGACGTAGACCGTCGTGACCTTGCCCTTCTCGCCGGCGAGGGCTTGGGCGCGAGTCAGAGGGATGTAGGCGTTCGACGTCTGCGCGCCGACGGCGCCGGTGGAGACGCCGACAACCTTGAAGTCGACGCCGCCGAGCCTGACGGTTTCGCCGACAAACAGCGACTCCTGACGCGCGTAGGAGCGGTCCAGGACCGCGACCTTCGCGTCGGAGTCCTCAGTCGTAAGGCCCCGGCCGTCGGTGATCGTCGTGGACGTCATAGGACCGACCTCGGCGTTCGAGACGTCGACGCCGTCGATCGAGATGGTCGAGACACGGATCTGGCCCGGAGTGGTGGCGCCGCCGCTCGGCGGCCCTCCAGAGGGCGTGGCTGTAGTGGTCGGCGCCTGTTCTGCCGTGAAGGTGGGGAGCTTTCCGGAGAGATGGACCGACGTGATGCTCAGCCCGCCCGCGGCGGTGCGGACGCCGTCGAGCTTCGCGACCGTGTCGACCTGCGATGCCGGGACCGCCTTCAGGCCGATCGCGGTGCGGATCTGATCGCGGGAGAAGGCGGGTTGGTCGTTGCCACCGCCGACCTGGAAGCCGCCGGGCGGTCCTCCTTGCGTGGGGGCCGCCTTCTGCGTGACGGTCACGTCGGTGCCGACGCCATAGAGAGAGTGGAGGACCGTCGCCTGTGCGTCCTTGACGCCGCCCGCCATGGCTGTGACCGCCACGACGAGCCCGACGCCAAGCGCCAGCCCGAGGGCGACCACGAACGCCTGCTTCTTCCGACGTCGCAGCTCTCGGCTCAGGTACGTGAAGAACATCGCGCCTCCTCTTGATCCGACCGTCCCATGAAAGACGACGGACCTCCGAGCCAGGTGAGGCCATGCTGGGAGGTTCCTGGGAAAGGGAATGACGACGTCTTCGGTGGCGCCATCGGCTCTCGCTTCCGCCTGTAGGCTCAACCGCGATGGACGACGCGTCGGGGACCCCACGCCCACCGGAGACCGCCCAGTTCGGCGTGGTGACGGTCGGCGGACCGGTGCACGACTATCCGGGCGTCGGATCGTTGCGCGTCCGCAAGGTCGCCGTCGGCGAATACGAGAACAACGTGTACGTGCTGATCGCCGGTGGCGAGGCGCTGATCATCGACGGGGCAGACGAACCCAACCGGATCTTGCCGCTCGTCGAAGGTCTGAACGTGAAAGGCATCGCGCAGACCCACAACCACTTCGACCATGTGGCAGCCCTGCCGGCACTCGTGGATGCCCTTGATGCCCCGGTCTACGCGCACCCCGAAGACCCACCGCCGGTGCCATTCACTCCGATCGGTGAAGGAGAGGTCCTGAAGGTTGCAGATGTGACGGTGACGGTGCTCCACACGCCCGGACACACGCCTGGCAGCGTGTGCTACTCGACCGAAGGATCCCTCTTCTCAGGCGACACGTTGTTCCCCGCGGGTCCCGGCAAGACTGGCGATCCCGAGCGGTTCACCGAGATCATGGGCAGCCTCGACCGGTTGTTCGCCGAGTTCCCGGACGAGACGCGTGTCTGCCCCGGGCATGGGATCGACACGACGCTCGGGCGTGAGCGCCCGTACGTCGAGACGTGGCGCTCGCGCGGCTGGTAGCTACAGGACCTTCGTCCCGTACATCGACCCGAGCGGATCCGAGATCAGCTCCACCCGCGTGCCGTCGGGATCCGAGAAGTAGATCGACGTGCCGCTCTCGTGCAGATAGGGAACGCCTGCATCGTCGAGTTTCCCCTTCAGCCGCTCCCAATTGTCAGGTTCGATCGAGATCGCCATGTGGTGGAGGCCGCCGAGCACCTCGGCGTACGGCCCCAGGTCGAGCCCGGGAAAGTCGAAGAACGCGAGCAGGTTCCCGTTCCCCAGGTCGAAGAAGAAGTGGTTCGACCCCTTGTAGTCGCGGTTCTCGAAGATGTCGGTGAGTGGGAACTCCAGTAGGTCTTGGTAGAACCGGATCGTCTGCTCGACGTCGGAGCACAGGACCGCGGTGTGATGGATCCCGCGCACCGACGACGCCGGTCGTTCACCCTCCGGCTTCAGGTACTTGGCGCGGATTCGCTCGCGCTCCGCGTTGATCGCTTCCAGGTCGATCTCTTGGCTCGCCATGTCAGATCCTCAGGAACAGGCGGAGGAACCGGTCGGACAGGTCGCGGTCCCCGCGGAACGTGCCGGCGTTCGCGCGACCGAACGCGGTCAGGACGAAGCTCCCCGGGTCGAACTCGTACACGACCGGCAGGCCATCGACGCTCCCCGGCTCGGCGGCCATCCCGTCGGGCGAGACGGTCAGGACCGTGTCGCCCGCGTTCTCACCGGAGAGGATCCGGATCCCGACCTTGAAGGTGTCCTCGAAGTCCGTCTGCGCTGTCGACTGCCAGAGCACGAACATGAACGGCACGAGTAGATCGGCCGTCTCAATGTCAAGGGCGTGCTCCTTGCCGAGCCCCTGTCGGATGTCCCATGAGTGGACGCCGTAGTCCATCAGGTGGAACGCGGGGTAGAAGAACGACGGGAGCGGTCCCATGTACCCGTGGTTCACGATGAGACCCGACCAGTCTTCTTCGCTGAGACCGTCGAAGATCCCCATCATCTTCTCGAAGTCGGTCTTCAGGCGATCCAGCATCTCCTGTTGAGAGAGCTCGCGGAACTCCTGCGCGTGCTCGTCGAGCCGCTTCGCCATGATCGGCAGCCCGTGGCTTTCGGGGCCTTCCTGTTCCGCGCGCGCGGCTTCGAATCCCACGAAATACCCCTCGGTGACGTCGACGATGTGTCCGATCACGTCGCGGACCTGCCAGTCCGTCGAGTTCGTGGGCTTCGTCCAGACTTCCTTGGGCTCAGCGAGCGCGAACATCCCCTCGGCCTGTTCTCGGACGACGCGGAGCATGTTGTCCTTGGCCTCGTAGGTCATACCGTTCCACTCGCTCATGACGAGCCTCCTTCGGGTGACGTCCGCATCATAGGCACGAACGCGCTTTCGAGCAGAGCCCTGACCTGAGCGGGGTCCCAGGCTTCCCCCAGGTCGTCGATACCGACGTCGATCGCCTCCCGCGGGAGACCGAGTTGCTGGAGGGAAACGGGCGCGCCGGTATCGATGGCCAGGTGTCGCAAGGCATCCGACGCGCCGCGATCCGCGCCCAGTGCCTGCCCGAACTGGGCCATCATGGCCGGCGCCTCGACCTCGTGGAACGCGGCGACGTGGGGGAGCAACACCGAGTGCACTTCCGCGTGAATCGCCCCGTATCGACCGCCGAGGATGTGCGCGAGCTTGTGCTGCAGCCCGGTGCCGGCAAGCGCGAGTGATCTTCCGGCCAGGAACGCTCCGTACTGCGCGACCGACCTCGCGTCGAGATCGGTTCCTTGGCGCACGCACGTACGCAGCGCGCCCGGCAGGAGAGCGGCGGCTTCGCGGGCGACGAGCGCCGAGAGTGGGGTCGCGCCCGGTCCGACCATCGCCTCCATGCAGTGGGCGAGCGCGTTCAGGCCACTGGTCGCAGTTACCTTCGGAGGCAGACCGAGGGTAACCGTGGGGTCGTAGACGACCGCTTTCGGCACCGCCCGGGGATCGCGACGCGTGACCTTCCGCTCGCCGGTCGTCCCGTAGACAGGCGTCATCTCGGAGCCCGAATAGGTCGTGGGGATCGCGATCAGCGGGATCTCGAGCGAGACGGCGACGACTTTGCCGATGCCGATCGACGACCCACCGCCGACGGTAATCACCGCATCGACATCAGTGTCGCGCGCGTGCTGAACGGCAACGTCGGCGAGCGCCTCGGGCACGTGCTGGCGAACGTCGTCGTGCGTCGCGACGATGCGATCGCCGAGTTGGGTTCGAACCGGCTGAGCAATGGCATGCGCCGACCCTCCCGCGATGAGCAAGGCTCTGGTGATGCCGACGCTCTCGGCGACGTCCGAAACACGGTCGAGCGTTCCGGTGCCGAAAACGATCCATCCTGGCAAGAGCTCCACATCGAACGGCTCAATCGGACCCGGCACAGTCGAACCAGCGTAGCCTCGTCTTGGCGACAGGGAGTCCGTGGTCAATGGAGGGGTCGGTTTGGCCCCCCTCGCGTATCCGAGGGGGTGATGTCCTCTGGAGGTGTTCCACAAATCGCCGCATCGACGGCAGCGGCCCCACCCAGCCCAAAACTGTTTGCGCGGTGAGGCATGGGTCCAGCCAGGCTCCGCATCTGGAATCGCTGGTAGGTGGCTGCGCTCCGGCGTCTCTCTCTCAACACTCGCCTGGCGAACTGCAGACCCCTTGGGGCAGCCGACTACACACATGAGAATCCTTTGAGTTGGTGAGAATGCCTAGAGCGGCTGACTCACTCCTCAGTCAGCACCCCGCTAGCACGGCCCAAGATCGATCCGTCAACCAGGGCCACGAAATGGCCGTTCACCAATGGTGACAGGAACATCAAGCCAGTGCCCGGGGTGGGAGTCGAACCCACACGCTCTTTCGAGCCACGCCTTTTAAGGGCGCTGCGTCTACCGATTCCGCCACCCGGGCCGGTGGCGCGATGCTACCCCGGTAGGATGCGCGCCATGCTGCGCTCGACCCGACGCGCGCTCCTGGCGGCGATCGCGCTGATCGTCGCCGTGTCTCTTCCCGCACAGGCGATCACCTTCGGCCCGACGCGGCGCGCCTCGGCTCCATCCGCATGGAATCCGGGGAAGGCGCTCGCTGCGACGCCGACCCGGTTGCTGTCGATCTGGGCGAGCGATTGCCCGCCACCGACGGGCGAGTGCGCAACGGACAACGGGCCGCACATGGCTGTGTTCGTTTCCCGGTCGCCGGCTGGCGCCGCACCCGCCCACTTCGGGAAGCCCGTGCGGCTCAGCCCGAAGACCGCCCACGCCGAGCGCCCGTCGATCGCCGCCGACGGCGACACGGTGATCGCGAGCTACGTCACCCAGAAGCGCTATCGCAACTACGACCCCGGTGCTGCGCGCGCGGTCTGGGTCCGTATCAGCGTGAACGGCGGCGACCGATGGCGCCCCCGCGTACGACTGTCCGCGGGGGGCACCCGCGTGGACTATCCCCGCGTCGCCATCAGCGGCGGCCGCCTATTCACGGTGTGGACGGTCGCCGAGACCGGTCAGATCCGACTCGCCTGGTCCGACGACCTCGGTGCAACGTGGTCCAAGACTGATGTCGGCACAACAACGGCAACGCCCAGCGGCGTGGGCGAGGGTGTCGCGGGCTATCCCGACATCGGCGCTCGCGGCGCGAACGTGGCGGTCGCGTGGATCGCGAGCGACGACGGCTCACAAGTGGCGGTGACCTCCTCGACCGGCGGTGCCGACCTCACTGGCCAGACACCGGTCGCCTTGACGAGCTCCAGCCCAAACGACGGCCAGCACTACCCGGCGGTCGCCGGCGCTGCCGACCCCGCCGATCCGCGCGTCGCTGATCTCCTACACAACGGCGAGCGGCTTGGAGATCCGGCTTTTCGACGGGGTGACCCTTAGCGCAGCGACGCCGGTGCTCACGTGGCCCGTCATCGTCGGCGGCGTGCGCTACGTCGGCGGCTACGGCCCTGCAGTCCTCCCGGCGAGCGCGACCCGGCTCGCAGTCGCGCTGGCCGTCTGCCGGCGAGTGTCCCAGGGCAACCCATGCGATCCGTCGCGGTCGGGCGCTCGGATCGACATCGTCTACACGGCATCAGCCGACGGCGGCACAACGTGGGAGACACCGCAACGCCTCACCAACGCCGCGACCGCGCCGTATCGGACGAACGACGAACCGTCGCTCGCCGTCACCGGTGCCCGGGAGCGGCTCGCATTCGACCGGTACCAGGCGGGTTTCTCCGACTACGACGTGTGGCTGCGCTCAGGCATCTAGCAGTTCCGCCGCAAGCAGAACCAGCCGAAACGGTCGCGTGTGGCGCACACGTGGAACGAGGTTGCACATCCCGAGCACCGGTAGAGGTTGCCGCCGCACAGGCATCCGGTGCGGCTGATCGGCTCGCACCGCACACGACACGGCGTCGGTTGCACGTGCGCGGATGCGCGCTCGCGACCGAGCCCGGCGGCCAGACCCAGGCCGGCGAGCGCAAGACCGCTGGCGCGCGTGACGAAACCTCGGCGGGTGATCGGCTCAACCACCCGCGGCCCCCGGCACGATCCGGATACCGTCCGCTCCTCGCACCAACGCCTCGACGTCCTCCAGTGTCGTCGCACCGCCTTGGGCGACGACCGCGCCGCCCTCGTCGATCAGGAATAGATGGGGGCTGATCTCGACCTCGAAGGCGTCGCTGATCGCGCGATCGCGCTCAACCCCCGCGACGACCTGTGGGCCCCGCCACGAAGCCGGGAGGTCGCGGCCGTCGCGACCGACGATCACCGTCGGTGGAACCGCGCCGACCGCCGCGGCACCGACCAACGGTGGGACGAGATCGTCACAGGTCGCGCAGTCGGCGTCGGCGAACACGATCAGATGCCGCTGCCCCGCCATCGACGCCGACGAGACGTCGCCGAGCGTCCATTCGGGTGCGCGATCGCCCACTGCGATGCCACCGGCCAAGTGGATCGGCGCGCCGGTCAACGCCTGGATCTCCTCGCGCAGGGCGGTGACCTCCCGCAGGAGACCGACCATCGCGAAGCCGAGCCAGAGAACCGCGCCGACCAGCACCGCGAGCACGAGCCACACAACCGGCGTCATTGCGCTCGCACCACCAGGCTTTGAAGCTGCACCCGCAGCTGATCGAAGGCGCTCCCGAGTTCCCCGCCCTCGCGCGCGATCACGTAGAGGCTGAACGCTCGGTTCCGCAGCGAGAAGAACCGCTGCAGACCGGCGCGCCCGGGCACATGACGCTGCAGCGCGCGTGGATCGAGGTCGTTCGGACCGAACCTGGGCACGCCCTCCTGCGCATAGAGCCCGCGGTTCGCGAGCCGGGGCGAGAACTCGACGAGCGATGCGATCACGTGCCCCGCGCGGAGGTCCTCGACGACATCCTCGGCGTACGTGTCCTTGGTCGACGGCAGCGGGAAGTTCGCGAGCCGGGCGATCGGGTGGTTCTCCGCGGGCGCGGGCTCGGTGGGCAGCCAGATCCGTGCCTCCCAGCCGCGGTGGACCGCGAGCGCGAGACCGTGCGCGCGGAGCTCGCTCATCGCGCTGCTCCGATCGCCGCGGCGGCGGCGATTGCGCCGCTCGCGGCGTACGTCGCCCGCCGCGCGGGAGCGGCGAACCGTCGCAAGGTGGCGTCGACGCCGAGCAGTTGCGATGGCGTCCGCACGCCGCCCACCGAGAACACGGGCAGGGCGCGCGCGAGACCGAACGTCGCCCCGACCGCGGCGCCGCCGAAGGCGGCGCCGCTCAGCCCGGCGGCGAGCCACGTCACGTACACCGTCGACGTCGTCACGATCGTGACGACGCCGACCGCCAGCTGGAACCCGAACGCGAGCCCCCAGACCCATCCGCGGTAGCGACCGCGCCATTCCTCCTCGACCTGTCGATGCACCGTCGGCAACCGCAGACCCGCGACGCCAAGATCGAAGCGCGAGGCCGACCACCAACGCGAGCGCGATGATCCCCAAGCGCACCGTGATCGATAGGTTGGCGACCCCGAGCGCTGCGCCGAGCGCTCCGAGCAAGCCAGCCGACGAGCGCGCCACCTGCCAAGGACGCGACGAAGTAGGCCGACACCGTCAGCCACCACCTCGACCCGCGTCCCCGCTCGCCCAGCGGAGTGATGCTCCCCAGCATCGACGCGCCTCAGGGCGACCAGGTCGAGCGGAGGCCGGCGACGACCGCCACAGCCATCCCGACCGCCACGATCGCGTTCACGCCTCGGCCCTCCTGGCCGCGGCTTCGTCGTGCAGGGCGTCCGCGAGCAGCGACGACACCTGCTGCCACGTCATCGCCGCGCCCTCGGAACGCACGTCGCCGGTGCGCCCATCGACGAAGCAGAAGTACGGTGACATCGGCACCCCGAACGCCTGCCACGCCGCAGAGGACTGCACGACCGGGACGTCCGGCGGCGCGAGCCCGGCGAGCTTCGAGGGCGACTCGTACGCCGGATCCTTCACCACCACGACCACACGTGTGCCGCCCGGCAGCGGCTCCCGCTCGCCAGGCTGCAGCCCGTGCCAGAACGTCTGGCATGTGAGGCACCCGGTCGACAGGAACGCGAACAGCGTGTCGGCGCCCGACGCTGCCGACACCACAACCGCGTCGCCCCCGAGCGTCGTGCCGACGACGTCGTGTGCCTCGGACGCCTGTCGCTTCGGCGCCGGGATGCTCGACGACAAGGTCGGTGCGCGCTCGATCGGCACAGCGGCACCGTGGGCGTGAGCGTGATCGTGCTCCTCCTCATCGGGCGCGGGCAGCCTGCGCAGAAGTTCAGCGTGACTCCGCAAGAGCGACACGACGATCACGGCGAGCAACGCCAGCACGATCGTCTCGATCACCACGAGCGCGGTCAGCGCGCCAACGCTCACAGGCACCCCGCCTCGTGCAGACAGGTGTGCTGGTCGACCGCGACCGAGCAGTCGCAGTCCAGGCAGTCGATCCGACACGGGATCACGCACGTCACGAGCCGGCACTGGATCGGAGTGATGTGCGAGATATCGGTGTTGCAATTCCCGTAGCGGAACACGACGCAACACGTCTTGAAGTTCGTGCAGTCGTTGTTCCCGCAATGACAGCCGCCCGGGCATGCCGCGCCCGGGTTCATCGAGCAATCCAGGTAGTAGCGCATGTTGGTCGTGCCGCAGAGGTTGGTGCCGCCGTAGTTGCACTGCCACCAGCCCCCGATGAAGGTGTTCGGTGGGCACCCGAAGTTGTCGCCGCCTGGCAGCGTGCAACAGAACGCGGTGTAGGAGCCGCAGCATCGGCTGCCACCGGGGCAGGTCGCGCAGGTCTTGCGGACGACCGCCTCGGCGGTCACCGGGCGCGTCGTATAGCGAACGGGCGCGACAGCCAACGCGCTCGCGGCCTCGGCCATCTTGGTCCAGACGCTCACTCGATCTCCTTCACGCCGGGCCAGAGGCTCGGGTGACCGGGCTCGACACCGGCGGTCGATGAGCTCGTGGTCGGCGACCGCGTGATCGTGCCCGTGCGGCTCGGCGTCGTGGTCGTGCACCGGCGCCTCCCAGACACGGAACGCGACGGGCGCTTGGGTCACGGCGATCACGGCGAGCCAGCCGGCGAGCGCGAGCCCGGCGGCGACGGGAACGGCCACCCAGCCGAAGCCGTCGAGCCAGTGCGCAGCCGACGGCCCGCCAATCGCCGCGTACGCAAGCCCGGCGCTGCCCGCCACCACGTTCGAGCACGAGATGGAGACGGCTCGGCGGCACCGGGGTCGGCCCAGCGCACCCGCAAGAACTGGCCTCCGGATGGGCGTGCAGCACGTACCCGAGGAAGGCGGCGAACAGGAGGTAGAGCAGCCCGAGGGCGATCGCGCCGCCGGAAGCGGGCGCCACCAGCGCCCAGATGCCGACGGTCACCTCAACCACGCCGACGCAGCGAGCGATCGCGAGTGAGCCCGGCAATCCGGCGTCCAGCAACGCCTGGGCGGTCGACCGTGGCCGCACCACCTTGACCACCCCGGCGAGGACGAGCAGAGCTGCCGCCAGGAAGCACACGGGCGCGAGCAGGTCGGGGGTCACAACTGGCGGGAGGCTACCGACGCCCAGCCATAGGGTCAACGATGGTCTACGGCTTCACGTAGGCGGTTTTGACCGTCGTGAAGAACTCGACCGCGTAGCGGCCCTGTTCCCGGGTTCCACTCGATGAGCCCTTCGTGCCGCCGAAGGGGACGTGGTAGTCCACACCGGCGGTCGGCAGGTTGATCGTGACGATCCCCGCCTGCAACCGGTCACGGAACAACGCCGCGTGCTTCAGCGATGTGGTGCACACACCGGCCGACAGCCCGAACTCGGTGTCGTTCGCCAGCGCGAGGGCGTGCTCGGCATCGTCTGCAGCGACCACCGTCGCGATCGGGCCGAAGATCTCCTCGCGGTTCACACGCATGTCGTTGTGCGTAGCGACGAGCAGCGCCGGCTCCAAGTAGTACCCGTCGGTCTCGCGTTCGAGTTGGCTGCCGCCGACCGCGAGCACGGCCCCTTCCGCTCGTCCGATCTCGAGGTACTCGAGGTCTTGCTCGAGCTGCGCGGCCGAGACGACCGGGCCGATCTGCGTGTCGTCGGCCAACGCGTGCCCGACCCGCAGCTCGCGCATCCGCGTCACCATCGCCTCGACGAACCGTTCGTGGATCCCGGGCGTGACGATCAGCCGGCTGCTCGCCGTGCATCGCTGCCCCGTCTGGAAGAACGCTCCCTGGATCGCGCAGTCCACCGCCACGTCGAGATCCGCGTCGTCGAGGATCACGAGCGGGTTCTTGCCGCCCATCTCGAGCTGGTACCGGCCGAACCGCGCGGCGAGCCCCACAGCAACGCCCGCCCCGACCGCTTGCGACCCCGTGAACGTCACCCCACGAACCCGAGGGTCGTGCACGATGCGCTCCCCCACGACGCGCCCCGGTCCGACCACGAGGTTGCACACGCCCGCAGGCAGGCCCGCCCGCGAGAGGATCTCGACGAGCGACCAGGCGCTCGCCGGCACGAGCTCCGCAGGCTTGAACACCACCGTGCACCCGTACGCGAGCGCGGGCGCAAGTTTCCACGCCGGGATCGCGATCGGGAAGTTCCAGGGGGTGATGATCCCGACCACGCCGAGCGGCTCGCGCAGGATGTCGACGTCGACCCCCGGCCGGACGCTTCGCACATGCTCGCCGGGGATCCGCAACGCCTCTCCCGCGAAGAACCGGAAGATCTGCGACGCGCGCTGGACCTCCCCGACGCCCTCGGCACGCGGCTTGCCCTCCTCGCGCGAGAGCTGCTCGCCGAGCTCATCGGCCCTCGCGGCCAGTTCGAGCCCAACCGTCTCCAGCATGGTGAACCGTTCCTGCGGGGTGGTCGCGGCCCACGCGGGCGCCGCTGCGGCGGCGGCGGCGATCGCCCCGTCGACCTGCTCGTCGTCGGCGACGGCGTACTCGCCCACGACATCGGACAGGTCCGACGGATCACGGTTCTCGACGGTGGACGTCCCCGCGACCCACTCTCCGTCGATCAGGTTCGCGTGCATGAACGGAGCCTAGCCGGTCCGTTCCCAGGCCAGCTGCCGGACGTGCCAGCGGACGGGCGCGGCGTCGCGGCGGCCCGCTGCGATCGCATCGAGATCCGTCGCGAGCGACGGGCGCGGGTCCGTCTCGCCCCGCTCCGTCAGCACCGCTAGATTCATCGCGAAGACGCGAGCTGTCATGCCGGCGGCGGGCGCGAACGTCGCGACGGCGTCATGCGTGCGCTTGAGACCTCTGGGGTCGGGCGCGCGGTGGAGCTCGGGCCCCACGAACAACGCGCCGCCTTGCCTGCGGACGACCTCGAGCGCGACCTCGTCCAGATAGGCACGGAACACCGGCTCGTCCGTCTCGATCTGCTCGAGGTCGTCGATCAACACGCGCCCACCGATAGTCAGTATGGTTGACCATCGCGCGACGACCGATACGGGGTCCGGGAGGTGCGCGAGCAACAGCCGTGCGTACACCCCATGGGCCTCTTCGATCGGCAGAGGCGCGAGCACGTCGGCGACGACGACCTCGTGACCGGCGGCGCGCGCAACCCGCGCGAACGCCAGCGACCGTTCCACCCCGACCGCTCGCGACCCGGTCGCCTCGCCGACCATCGCGATCGAATGTCCGGGTCCGCAGCCGAGGTCGATCGCGAGGCCGGGACGGCTGGCGTTTCGGACGAAGGCGCTGCTCGTGGGCTCGAACATCGCGGCGACGAGCCGCAAACGCTCGGCTGCAAGGTAAGAGTCTCCATACGTGTAGCGCCCCATCGTGACCAGGCTACCGCCCGGCCTTCGCTCTCTTTGCCTGCGCTTGACCTTCCCCTGGCACGACCTTGACGGGCACGGAGACACGATGACGTCCCCAAGGCTGACGGCCGCCGGACGCGCCTCCCCGCGAACGGCGGCCGTTGCCGTGGGGGGCCTGTTCCGCGCTGTCGCGGCTACCATCGATCGATGCGGGACATCGCAACGTTGCCCAAGGCGGAACTCCACATCCACCTCGAGGGCGCGATGCGCATCGCCACCATCCGTGACCTCGCCGAGCGCAACGGGGTGACCACACCGGCGGCGCTCGGCGACGACGACCACTGGCGGTTCGACGGCCCCTCGGACTTCATCGGGAACTACATGGCCTTGTGCAGCCTGAACACCTCACTGGAGGACTTCCATCGGCTCGGCCGAGAGGTCTGCGAGGACCTCGCTGCGGCAGGCGTGCCCTATGCCGAGGCGGTCTTCAGCCCGGGGAACCACGCGCGGCGGTTCGACGACGATTGGTACGGACCGATCGAGGCCGTCCGCGACGGGCTCGCCGCCGGGGAACGCGAACACGGCGTCGTCGTGCGCCTGTGCCCCGACATCGTGCGCGACATGGGACTCGACGATGCCGAGCGCACGCTCGAGGTAGCGCTGCGCTTCGCCGGCGACGGCGTCGTCGCGCTGAACGCCGCGGGCAGCGAGCGCACCGGTATCGAGCCGTTCGCCGATCTGTTCGCGCGAGCTCGTGCGGCTGGACTCGGCTCGGTGCCGCACGCCGGCGAGTGGGCGGGTGCCGAGAACATCTGGGCAACGATCGAGTACTACCGGCCGGACCGGATCGGGCACGGCGTCCACGCGATCGAAGACCCCGCGCTCGTCACGGAGCTGGCGCGCACGGGCTTGCCGCTCGAGATCTGCCCCTTGTCGAACCTCGCGACGGGCGAATACCCGAGCCTCGCCGCACACCCGTTCCCGGCGCTGCGCAACGCGGGTGTCGTCGTGACGCTCAACAGCGACGATCCGACGATGTTCGGCGGCTGGCTGGACGATGTCTACACCGCCGCGCGCGACGCGTGGCATCTCTCCGACGAGGATCTCGCCGGACTCGCCCGGACCGCGGTCGAGGTGAGCTTCGCCGACGCCGAGATCAAGCGGCGCGTCTCCGCCGCGATCGATGACTGGCTCGTTGCCCCGGTGGACGAGCCGGCGCTACCCTGACCGCCCGCCCAAGGAGCCCGATGGGAACCGTCTCACCAACCGACGTCGACCCGCTCGAACGACTCGCCGGCGCGATTCGCGATCGTTCGGCGGTGGTCGCCGTGATCGGCCTGGGCTACGTCGGCCTGCCGCTGCTCGTCGGCGCTCGACAGGCGGGGTTCCCCGTGGTGGGGCTTGACGTCGACCCCGCGCGTGTGGCGTCCCTCCGGGACGGCCGATCGGTGACCGTCGACATCGCCGATTCCGAGCTCGCGGCGCTCGACCCCGCAACCTTCACCGACGACAGCACGGCGCTCGACGGGGTCGACATCGCGGTCCTGTGCCTGCCCACGCCCCTCGCCGACGGTGCGCCGGATCTGTCGATGGTGCGGGCAGCCGCCGAGTCGCTCGCCGAGCACCTGCGCCCAGGGATGCTCGTCGTGTTGGAATCGACCACGTGGCCCGGCACCACCGAGGAGTTCCTGCGGCCGATCCTCGAGACCAGCGGGCTCGTGGCCGGTGCGGACTTCGCGCTCGGCTACTCGCCCGAACGGATCGACCCCGGACAGCGGCAGCATCAGATCCAGCACACGCCGAAGGTCGTGAGCGGCCTGACCGAGCGATGCCGCGACCTTGCGGTCTCCTTCTACGCGCCGATCGTGCAGTCGGTCGCCGTCACGAGCTCGCCGCGGGAAGCGGAAATGGCCAAACTGATCGAGAACATCTATCGACAGGTGAACATCGCGCTCGTCAACGAGCTCGCGGTGATGGCGCGCGACCTCGACGTCGACATATGGGAGGCACTGCACGCCGCCGCCACCAAGCCGTTCGGCTACCAAGCCTTCTGGCCCGGCCCCGGCGTCGGCGGGCATTGCATCGCGATCGATCCGACCTACCTCTCGTGGCGCGCCGGACAGCAGCTCGGGTATCGCGTCGGATTCATCGAGCACGCGAACGAAGTGAACAACCGCATGCCCGACTACGTCGCCACCCGGGTGGCGGAGGCCCTGAACCGTGCCGGCAAGCCGGTGAACGGCTCGATGATCCTCGGGCTCGGCGTCGCCTTCAAACCGGGCGTCGACGACCTGCGGGGATCACCCGCCGTGGCGGTGCTCGAGCGTCTCGCGGCACGCGGTGCGACGATCGCGTACCACGACCCGTTCGTGCCGGCGGTGCGGATCGGCGACCAGGACCTGCGTTCCGAGCAGCTCACCCCCGAGCGCCTCGCCTCGGCCGACGTGGTGGTGGTGTTGACGCCTCACCCCGGGCTGGACATCTACGCGATCGTCCGGCATGCGACATTGGTCTTCGACACGCGGGGAACGACCGTCGGGATCGACGAACCACACGTCGAGCGGCTCTAGGGGGATCAGCCCGACGGGCTCGGCGTCGCCGTTGGCTTCTTGGCGGTTTCGATCGTGACCTTCTCGATGTAGGCCGCCTCGGTCGGAGGACCGTCGTAACTGCCGTCCGTCGTGGGCATCAGCGCGTTGATCTGCTTGGCCACGTCGAGCCCTTCGGTCACCTGCCCGAAGATCGTGTACGCCGGGTTCCCGTCGAGGTTCTTGCCCTCGGCCCCCGTGATCAGGAAGAACTGGCTCCCGCCCGTGTTCGGACCGCCGTTGGCCATCGCGAGCGTGCCCGGCGCGTAGTGCTCCTGCCCCTGCAACTCGTCGGGGATCGCATAGCCCGGTCCGCCGCCGCCGGTGCCGGTGGGATCGCCGCTTTGGATCACGTCGATCGAATCGACGACCCGATGGAAGATCTGTCCGTCGAAGTAACCCTGCTCCGCCAAGAAGACGAAACTCGCCACGGTCTGCGGCGCCGCTTGCTCGTCGAGTTCGATCTTGATCGTGCCGCACGACGTCTCGACAACCGCCGTGTACGTCGTGTCGGGCTTCAGGACCGCGTCGGGACTCGGCGCGCCGTCGAACTGGGGCTTCGGCTGGTCGGCTGCCTTCGGCACCTCGGCGCCGCAGGCAACCGTCGGCGGCGGCTTCGCTTGCGAGGTGACCGTGCCGGTCTGGTGCGGCGTCCCCGCGAGCGAGGCGGACGGGCTCGCGCTCTGCGCCTGCTCGTTGTCACGACGCGACAGGAGCCCGATCACCCCGAGGACGACCAGCACGAGGGCGATGGCGCCGCCCACGCCGAGGGCCGACGTCCTGTTGCGCTTGGCTTGCCGACGGGCCTGTCGGCGGCGTTCGGCGTTCTTGGCTAGGTGGCGATCGCGGGCTCTGCTGGGCATCGGCCGGTCAGGTTACCCGACGCCGAGCGCATCCAAGGCGAGGCCGAGCAGGATGTCGGTCTCGGACACGAGCGCCCGCTCGATGCCGAACCGGCTCATCGTGCCGACCAGGATCAGCCCGCCCGCCACGATCACGTCGGCGCGCCCCGGCGCCATCGTCGGGATCGCCGCCCGCTCGGCGGTCGTCATCGATGCGAGCGCCTCGACGACCCGTACTGCGTCGGCGAGGGTGAGCCACGTCCGGTGGATCGCGTCGGGATCGTCGCGCGCGAGATCCAGCGCGATCGCCTGCACGGTGGTCGCCGTGCCCGAGACGGCCACGAGGGTGCGCGCCGCGTGGAGTTCGGGCAGAGCGAGCTCGGCGTCGTCGAGCAGCCGGTCGATCGCGCGGCGGGTCGCATCGAGCTCGGCGTCGGTCGGCGGATCGCTCGCCAGATGCCGCTCGGTCAGCCGCACCGATCCCATCTGTGTGCTGACGACACGCTCGGCACGACCCGGCTCGCGCCCCGAGACCAGCTCGGTCGAGCCGCCGCCGATGTCCAGCAGCAGGAACGGACCGGTCGCCACCTCGAGTCCTCGGGTGCCGCCGAGGAACGAGAGCCGACCCTCCTTGTCGCCGTCGATCACCCGCGGGTCCGATCCGGCGTGTGCCCGCACGATCGAGATGAACGCCTCGCGGTCGGCGCTGTCGCGCACCGCCGAGGTCGCGGTCACCGTGATCGCCCCGGCGCCGAGCGCCCGCGCCCGGCGCGCGAACCGCTCGAGCACCTCCTCGGTGCGCGCGAGAGCCGCCGGCTCGAGGCGACCCGTCGCGTCGACGTGCTCGCCGAGCTTCGTGATCACCATGTCGGTCGCGAGCTCGATCGGCTCGCCGTCGGGACCGCGCTCGACGACCAACAGCCGGCAGGTGTGGGTGCCCTGATCGACGAGCGCGAGCCGCCCGGCGTCCGCGCGTTCCGGATGGATCGGCTCGACCGCGTGAGCCACGATGGCCCCGACCTCGTCATCGCCACCCGCAAGGAAATGTGCGTAGTGCGCATGCAAGCACTTGAGACCGCGCCTCGTGCCGCCGACGCCGCCCCACGCGTCGGCCTCAGGGTCGGTTTCGGCGCGAACCGCCGCGGCGTCGCGATGTGCTCGCTCGACGGCGTCGTGGAACGCGGCGTCCTCGTCGTTGCGCGTGTTCAGCCGCTGGATCTCGCCTCCCGATTCGAGCCTCGACACTGCAGTGACGGCGTCGGGACACGTGAGCCAGAACGTCGTCGGGAACGGGTTGCCGTCGGCGTCGCGCGTGGCGTTGCGGATCACGAGCGGATGCCCCGACGCGCAGCGGCAGACAACCGAGAAGGGAACGGTCGGCTCTCGGCCGAGCTGCTCGCGGACGGCGGCGAGATCGCTGCTGCGAAGCGCGGGGCCCACGGCCCGCGCTACTTGCGTTTGTGCTCGGTCGCCCGCCGGAAGTCGACCTGGCGCTCCTCGCTTTGCCGCATGAACTTCTTCAGCATCTGCTCGAACTCCGGGTCGGAGCCGCGGCGGGAGGGACGCGGCGGAGCCGGGTCCTGCAGCGCCTTGATCGAGAGGTCGATCTTCCCGTCGTCTTTGATCGCCACCACCTTGGCGTCGACGGTGTCGCCTTCCCGCAGGTGTTCCCGGACGTCCTTGACGTAGTTCCGATCGATCTCGGAGATGTGCACGAGGCCCATCCGTCCGTCCTCGAGCTGCAGGAACGCGCCGTAGTTCTCGATACGCGCCACGGTTCCCTTGATCGTGGCGCCGACCTCGATAGCGATCTGGCTCTCCTCCCGTTTGCCCGGGCTCGCCCCGGGGAAGGCGCCAAGCATGCGTGAGCGGCCGCCTGCGCGTCAATCCGCAGGTGGGAGGTCCTCCCGGAGCCACGTCCCGGCCAGAGCCCCGACGAACGCTGCGGCGAGCGCAGCGAGCCACGCTCCGGCCGCGATCGCGAGGGTGCGCGACTCGCGGGACTCGACCTCGGCGAGCGACCGCGCCGCGACGAGGGTGCCGCCCGGGTACGCCTCGACCACGGTCGCGAACCGCAGGCCGTCGACGGGTTCCCACGAGAAGGATCGTTCACCGCTCTCGGCGTCGGCGCGTGCCTGATCCGGGATCTGCGGCGGATCGCCGTGGTACGAGCCGGTCGAGGCGACCGGCGAACCGTCGGCGTCATAGATCGTCAGCCACGGCGCAAGGCTCGTGGCGACGTCCACCGCCGGACCGCTCGCGACATCGGCCGGCGCCGTACCGGCGGCCAGTGCGGCGGCCGCGTCGCGCGCCATCTGAAGTTGCGGATCGTCGGCGTCGCTGCGCTGCACCTGCTGAACCCCGCCGTACAGGGCGAAGGCGAGCACCGTCGTCGCGCCGGCGACGGGCAGCCACAGCGCGATGCTCCGGCGGATGCGACCGCTGGCCATGTGGAGCCTCCCTCTTCCGTATCGCATGTGAGAGCGTTGCACGAGGTCGTTGCACGGTCGCGAACGGCCTGTGATGTTCCCGTAGCATCCCGGCCATGGACGTGCGCCGGTTCGACGACCCCGATGACTACGCCGACCTCGTGCTCCCGTATCTGCTGCTCGAGGCCGCCCGGCATAATCTGGCGCTGGGCGTTCTCGACGTGATCCGTCGAAGCCCGGCCATCTACCCCGTCGCGCACCTCTGGGCCGTCGTCGAGGAGGGCGTGGTGGTCGGCGCGGCGCTGCAGACGCCACCGTACAACCTGATCGTCGCGGCGATGACTGGCGACGAGGCGACCCCAACGCTCGTCGAGGCCATCACCGCCGCCGGCGTGCGCCCTCCCGGTGTCGTCGGGGCACGTCCGGAGGCCGACCGCTTCGCGGAGGTCTGGTGCGCTCGGCACGGCGGACGAGCGACGGTGATCACCGAGCAAGGGGTCTACGCCCTCACCGCGGTGCGCGACGAAGGCGACGCACCCGGTGAGCCGCGACTGGCGACCGAGTTCGACCTCGACCTGCTCGACACATGGACGTCGGATTTCCTGAACGAGGCCGTGCCGCAGCACCTGGACGACGCCGGTATGCGCCGGCGACGGCTCGAACAGGTCGTGGCGGAGGGCGGGTACTGGCTGTGGCTCGACGCCAGAGCGCCCGTCTCGATGACCGGCGCGCACGCGGCACCGCCCGCGGGCGCTCGGATCGGGCCCGTCTACACACCGCCGGAGCACCGGGGCCGGGGGTATGCGACCGCGCTGGTTGCGGCGGCGAGCGCCGCCCGGCTGGCGGCCGGCGCGTCCGCGTGTTACCTGCACACGGACCTCGCCAACCCGACGTCGAACGCGATCTATCGGCGGATCGGCTACGACTGGGTGTGCGAGGCGGTCGACGTCCGGTTCGAGCCCTAGTCGCACACGGGCGGCTTCGGCGCCTGTCCCGGGTGGATGGGGACGACCGCGATCTCGCCGGGGTCCACCATCCCCAGGCATTCCCGCGCGAGCCGCTCCAGCTCGACGGGATCGTGGAGCTCGCTGATGCGCTGCTCGAGCTGGCCGTTCTGCAGTTCGAGCAACGCCACCTGCTGCGCCAGACGCTGGCGGTCGGCCCGCTGATCGAGATACGCGCGCGCGGGAGCGACCGCGAAGATCGCCGCGATGAAGACGACGAAGCCGAGGATCGTGGCTCGCGGCGTGAGCCTGAGCGCCCGCCCGCGCTCGGCAGGCGGTGTGCGCTGCTTCCCCCGGGCCTCGGCGGGGGAAGTCGCCGTCGCCCGTGCGCTCATGGCGTGCCGCCACCCCCGGGTGATCGGCCCGTTCGGATATGCCCGTGGTACCGCGCGTTCTCGCCGAGCTCTCCTTCGATCCGCAGGAGCTGGTTGTACTTCGCGGTGCGCTCGCCGCGGCTCGGAGCCCCGGTCTTGATCTGACCGGCGTTCGTCGCCACCGCGAGGTCGGCGATCGTCGTGTCCTCGGTCTCGCCGCTGCGATGACTGATCACGACGCCGAACCTCGCACCTTGCCCGGTCGCGATCGCATCGAGCGTCTCGGTGAGCGTGCCGATCTGGTTCACCTTGATCAAGATCGCGTTCGCGGCGCCGTCGCGGATCCCACGCTCCAGCCGTTCGGTGTTCGTCACGAACAGGTCGTCGCCCACGAGCTGCACGTGGTCGCCAAGCGCACGCGTCATCGTGGCCCAGCCGTCCCAGTCGTCCTCCGCGAGGCCGTCCTCGAGCGACACGATGGGGAACCGGTCGAGCAGCGCCGTCCAGTACGCGACCACGTCGTCGGCACCCCGCTCGGCCCCTTCGAGGTGGTAGGCGCCGTCGCGGTAGAGCTCGCTCATCGCCGGATCGAGGGCGATCGCGACCTCGGCGCCGGGCTCCAGTCCGGCGCGCTCGATCGCCTGCAGCAACAACTCGCAGGCCTCGGCTCCTGTGGAGACCGCGGGCGCGAACCCGCCTTCGTCCCCAACCGCGGTCGCGAGGCCCTTGTCGCGCAGCAGGTCGTGTAGCGCGTGGAAACATTCCGCGCCCCAGCGCAGACCCTCCGCGAACGAGGCCGCGCCGACCGGCATCACCATGAACTCCTGCAGCTCGAGCTCGTTGTCGGCGTGCACGCCACCGTTCAACACGTTCATCATCGGGGTCGGCAGCAGATGCGCGTTCGGACCCCCGAGATAGCGGTACAGCGGCAACCCGGCACTGTCGGCCGCGGCTCGAGCGACCGCGAGCGAGGCCCCCAGGATCGCATTCGCACCGAGGGCATCCTTGTTCGTGGTGCCGTCGAGGTCGAGCAGCGCTCGGTCGGCGCCCCGCTGGTCGAACGCGTCGAGGCCGACGAGCACGCTAGCGATCGCGCCGTCGACGTTCGCCACCGCCTGGCGGACGCCCATGCCCCGGAATCGTCGCGCGTCCCCGTCGCGGAGCTCGCGGGCTTCGTGCTCGCCGGTCGAGGCGCCGCTGGGTACGGCGGCGCGGCCGAACGATCCGTCGTCCAGCGCCACGTCGACCTCGACCGTCGGGTTGCCCCGGGAATCCAGGATCTCGCGCGCATGCACCAGCTCGATACGCGACATGTCCGCCAATCCTACGGGGCCGAGGCGGGCTCCCGTCGTATCTGCGCATGCCGCGGCGTCATCTTCGTGAATTGCCACCAGCCGGCCACCGGCTCGAAGCCGAGCTTGCGGTACAGCTGCTGTGGCCAGCTATCGGCATCGGCAAGGAGCCACACGAGATCGGCGCCGGCAGCTCGTGCGGCCTCGATCGCCGCCAGGACCACGGCGCGCCCCGCACCGCGGTTGCGGTACGCGGCGAGGGTGTTCACGTCCTCGACGTCGGCCGCCCCCTCGTACAGGGAGAGCTCGCAATACGCCACCAACTCCCCGTCGAGTTCGGCCGCGAAGTATCGTGTGCCCACTCGCTCCGCGGAGACGACCCGGAAGTCGGCGAGCATCGTCGCGTCGGCGTCGGACATGCCGTCGATCGCCCGGAGCCCAGCGAGCAGCGGTGGCCGCACCTCGTGCGCGTCCACCTCGTGGACCGTCGGCAGATCCGGGACGGCCGGCGCCGGTGTGCGCTGCACCATCACGACCTGTCGCTCGATCTCATACCCGAGTTCGCGGAAGCCCGGAGCGAGCCGTGCGCCTTCTCCTTCGTCGGCGAGCACAACCTCACGATGCCCGAGGGAGGCCTGCACCCGGTCGATCTCTGCTGCAAGCTCGGCCGGCGTCGTCGCGCCGATGTGGTGTTCGACCCTCACGAAGTTGCTGTCGTAGCGTCCGGGGAAGTCGTCGGTGAACACCGCCGTGCCGAACCGCCACGGTTCGACGCGCGTCGCGGTCGCCTCTTGGACCCAACGCTGCATCGCCTCGATCCGGGCGAGCTCGCTCATCCCTTCGCCTCCAGGTAGAGCGCGAGCAGGGACGACTCGTCGAGGGCCTCGGGATCCAGCCCACGCTCGGTCGCGAGCGCGAGCGTTCGCTCGGCGCGCTCCGCGAACCTGGCGGTCGCGCGCCGAAGCGCCGACTCCGCGTCGAGCCCGAGGAGCCGCGCCACGGCGACCGCCGCGAGCAGCACGTCGCCGAGCTCATCCTCGGCCCGGGCCGGATCGTCGGCGTCGGCTGCCAATTCGTCGACCTCCTCGCGGAGCTTCGCGAGGGCGTCGTCGGCGCTGCTCCACGTGAACCCCCAGCCCGCAGCGCGACGCTGGACCTTCGCGGCACGCGCCAGTGCCGGCAGGGTCGAGGGGATGTCGTCGTCGACGGCCTTGCGACCGCCCGACTCCTCGGCTTTCAACCGCTCCCAGTTCACGAGCACTTCGTCGGCGTCCGCGACCTCGGTGTCGCCGAACACGTGCGGGTGCCGGTGGACGAGCTTGGCGACGAGCCCGGCAGCAACGTCGTCGATGTCGAACCGGCCGTCGTCGGCGGCGATCTGCGCGTGAAAGGTGACTTGCAGGAGCAGATCGCCGAGCTCGTCACGCAGCCCGTCGTCGTCGCCACGGTCGATCGCGTCGAGGACCTCGTGGGTTTCCTCCAGCAGATGCCGCGCAAGGGTTCGATGGGTCTGCTCGCGGTCCCACGGGCATCCGTCGGGAGCCCGCAGTCGCGCCTGGACACGCAGCAATTCGAGGAGGTCGTCGCCGCCGCGGGACGACGGCACGGGGCCGTCGACGACGGTCACGGCGACGAGGACGGCACGCCGTTCACGGCGCCGCTCGGCGTCACCGTCGCGGAGGGATCGGTGCTCGCGACGCGCACCACCACGAGCTGCTGCCCGTCGAAGCGCCCGAAGCTCGGGTCGACGTCGACGCCGTCGGCGGCCTGTTCGCGCATCCACGCACCGAACTCCTCTTGCTGGGCGCCCTGGAGGATCTGCGCCTTCGCCTGTGCGAACGGCGTCACCTCTTCGCCGATCTTCCAGATCACGTGCCAGCCGGACTGGCTCTGCACCGGCTCGGAGATCTCGCCCGGCGACAGCGCCGCCGCCGCTTGCGCGAACTCCGGCACGAGCTGACTGGCGGGCACCGAGAGCTCCCCGCCGTTGTCCTTCGCCGTCTGATCCGTCGAGACCTGCTTGGCGAGTGCCTGGAAGTCCTTGAGCGTGAACCCCGGCGCCGTGACTTGGTCGTGGATCCGCTGCGCCTCGGCCTCGGTCTTCACCAGGATGTGATCGAAATGCAGCGTCGTGTAGTCGCCGATCCCGGCCTCGTACCGCTTCCGCAGTTCCGCGTCGGTGAGCCGCTCCGCGACGACGGCCGTTGCAACATCCTGCTGCACGAGCGAGCTCCGCACGAGCGCCTTCACGTCCTCCACGGTGACTCCATTCGCCTGCAGCTGGGTCGCGAGCGCCTCGGCGCCGACGCTCTGTTCGAAACTCGCATAGGTCTCGTTCACCTTCGCGTCGGGCACCTTGATGCCGGCTGTGGCGGCGTACGCGTCGGCGAGCCGGAACTGGATCAACGAGCTGAGCGATGCACGGTTGCACGCTGCCTGCGCCGTGTCGGTCGGTCCCTCCGACTGGCCGCAGGACTGTTGCTGGATCGCCGCGACGGCCGTGAACACCGCAGCGGTCCGCGCGACCTCGTCCTTGGTGATGGTGGCCTCGCCGACCGTGGCGGCGACGTCGGGCGCGGGGGTCGACGCGCAGGACGCGAGAAGGGCGACGACCACGACGACGACCCCGATGAGGGCGCGCGAGCGCGAACGGGAGGAGGAACGCATGGGCCGCAGTCTACGAGGCGGCGTCCCGAGCGACGTCCACCGGCGGGAGCCGTGGTTCGGCAGGCGAACCCGTCGCCTGCCACAGACGCGCCTCGACCCACCGCACCAGCTCGACGCCGTAGACGCGCTCGGGCACGAGATTGAGCGTCCGTGTCGTTTCCGCGTACGTCGCGCCCGGGATCACGGCGCCGAGCCCCAGTTCCACGACGTCGGAGAGCTCGATCGGCTTGGCGCGCACTTGGTCGCGGTAGGTCGTGACCTCTCGCACGCCGAGCTCCAGCGCCGCGAGACGGAGCGACGCGATCGCGAACAGCACCTGCACCGAGTCGGGCAACGCGCCGAATCGGTCGATCGTCTCATCGCGGATCGTCGCGAGCACCTGGTGATCGCGGGCCATCCCGATCCGCCGGTACAACTCGAGCCGGAGCGCTTCCTGCGCGAGCCAGCCCGGCGGGACGAACGCCTTCACCGGTAGGTCGATCCGCAGCTCGACCTCCTCGGGTACGGCTTCGCCCTGCAGCTCGTGGACCGACTCCTGGAGGATCCGCGCGTACGCGTCGAACCCAACGGCGGCGATGTGGCCGCTCTGCTCGGCGCCGAGGAGGTTCCCGGCGCCGCGGATCTCGAGGTCGCGTAGGGCGATCTTGAATCCCGATCCGAGCGCCTGATGCTTCGCGATCGTCGCCAAGCGCAGATGTGCCTCCTCCGTCATCTCCCGGTGCTCGGGGAAGAAGAAGTAGGCGAACGCGCGCTCTGCGGAGCGACCGACGCGCCCACGGAGCTGGTACAGCTGCGCCAGGCCGAGCAGATCAGCGCGGTCAACGATCAGCGTGTTCGCGTTCGGTACATCCAGCCCGGACTCGATGATCGTCGTGCACACGAGGATGTCGGCGTCGCGCTCCCAGAACCGGAGCATCTGCCGTTCGAGTTGCTCCTCGTCCATCTGCCCGTGCGCGACGACGATGCGCGCACCGGGCAGCTGCTCCCGCAGCCGCCCGACCTGGCGGTCGATCGTCGCAACACGGTTGTGGACCCAGAAGATCTGACCTTCGCGCAGCAACTCGCGCCGGACGGCGCCAACCGCCAGGTCCTCATCGAAGGACCCGACGAACGTGCGCACCGGCTGCCGGTCCTCGGGCGGCGTGTCGATCGTGCTCATCTGGCGGATCCCGGCCAAGGCCATCTCGAGCGTGCGTGGGATCGGTGTCGCGGTCATGGTGAGGACGTCCACGTGCGCGCGCATCGCCTTGAGACGCTCCTTGTGCGATACGCCGAAGCGTTGCTCTTCGTCGACCACCAACAACCCGAGATCCGCGAAGCGGACGTCGCTGCCGAGCAGCCGGTGCGTGCCGATCACGATGTCGACCTTCCCGTCGGTGAGGTCGCGGACGATCCGATCCTGCCGCTCGGGATCGACGAACCGCGACAGCATCTGCACCGTCACCGGGAACGGCGCGAACCGTTCCCGGAAGGTGAGGTAATGCTGCTCCGCGAGGAGCGTCGTCGGCACGAGCACCGCCACCTGCTTGCCGCCCATCACCGCCTTGCACGCGGCGCGCACAGCAACCTCCGTCTTCCCGAACCCGACGTCCCCGCACACCAGGCGATCCATCGGCACCGGGCGCTCCATGTCGCGTTTCACGTCGTCGATCACGGTCAGCTGGTCCGGCGTCTCCTCGTACGGAAACGCGTCCTCGAGCTCGCGCTGCCATGGGGTATCGGAGCCGAAGGCATGGCCCGGCACCGACATCCGCACGGTGTAGAGCCGGACCAGCTCGCCCGCCATGTCGCGGACTGCCCGCTTCACTTTGGCGGTGGCGCGCGCCCAGTCGGACCCGCCCATCCGATGGACCCGCGGCACGTCGCCGCCGATGTAGCGGGCGACCATCCCGACCGCGTCGGACGGTACATACAGCTTGTCGCCCTTCGCGTACTCGAGGACGAGGTAGTCGCGCTCCGACCCGCCGAGCTCGCGGTGCACGATCCCTTGGTAGCGGCCGACACCGTGGATCCGGTGTACGGCGAAGTCCCCGGGGGTGAGCTCGTCGGCGACCCCCTCCGTCGCCCGTTTCGTGAACCGCGGGGTCTCCCGCGTGAACCGCCGGGCTCCGAACAGGTCCTCCTCGGTCAGCACCGCAAGCGACCCGGGACCGAACACGAAGCCTTGGGCGAGCGGCGCCTCCGCCGCCTCGACGTCGAGGTCGCCGAGCACCTCGCGCGCGCGTTCGAGCGATCCGTGCCCGTGGCCGACCACCACCTGGCGATACCCGAGCGCCTGCAGGTCGCCGACCTGCCCGGCGATCGCGGCGGGACTGCCCGCCGAGGACCCCCATGCGTGCAGCTCGAGGTCAAGCCCCTCGCTGAACGGCGACAGGTGCACCCTGGTGGCGTCGCCGAGGGCGTCGTCCAGCGACCGGATCACCGCCGGGCCCGGCCACCCGACGGCAGCCGCGAGCGCCTCGGCGTCGGCAGCCGCCTGCGCCGCCCGACCGAGCGTGCGACCTGCTTCGGTGACGACGACCCACGCGTCGGGCCCCAACAGCTCCACCGGTGCAGGCAGCCGGTCGAAGAGCAGGGCGGCAACCGACTCCACCCCGTCGGCGATGAGACCGTCGCCGACCCGACCGAGCAGGTCCGCGAGCCGCTCATCGGCGATCTCGCCGGCCGCCGAACGCGCGCGTTCCCGAGTCGCGTCGTCGAGGAAGAGCTCACGCGCCGGATCGATCGTGAGCGCCTCGATGCGTTCGCGCGACAACTGCGTCGACGGCACGAACCGACGGATCTCCTCGATGTCGTCGCCCCAGAACTCGAGACGTGCTGGCCGCCGTGTATCGGCCGGGAACACGTCGAGCACGCCACCGCGCGCGGCGAACTCCCCCCGGTGCTCGACCACATCGACGCGCTCGTAGCCGAGGCTGAGCAGCTGTTCGACGAGCTGGTCGGGCGCAAGCGTGTCCGACGCCCGAAGCGCCAGCGGCTCGGCCGAGCCGATCGTGGGCGCCACCGACTGCATCGCCGCGAGCACCGGGGCGACCACCACGAAGGGTCCGGTCGCCGCCCGGGCCCGCGCGAACGCCGAGGCGCGCCGCGCGGCGATCTCCGGCGTCGGCGACAGCAGCTCGTACGGGAGGGCCTCCCACGCGGGCAGGGACGCGACCCGGTCGGGCAGGAAGGACGCGACGTCGGCGGCGAGCGCCTCCGCCTCGTGCGGCCCGGGCGCGATCGCGAGGATGGGTCCCGCCAGGGCGGTCGCGAGCCCGGCGAGAACGAACCCCTCGCCCGTTTCCACCTGCGCCCGAAGCGGCCGCTCGCGCTGCAGTAGCAGGCGCTCGAACGGCTCCGACGCAACCAGCGCCTCCACAAGCGACGCGAGCGGCACACACCCTCCTTCAGACACGACCAAAAGCCCCGGTCGGCACGCGACGGGGCATCTCGAAGGAGCAGTGTAGACGGAGGGTCAGATCGCGTGGAGCGTGCCGCGCGAGGGCGGATCGGCCTCGAGCGAGCGATCGACTCCCTCAGCAGGCTCGAGGTTCCGCGCCGATAGCCAGCGCGTGAACTCGTCAGCCGCCACGGGCTTGGAGATGTAGTAGCCCTGCGCCTCGTCGCACCCGAAGTCGGCGAGCCGGTCGAACGTCGCGCGGTCCTCAACCCCTTCGGCGACCACCCGCAAGCCGAGGTTCCGCCCGAGGTCCACGGCGGCACGCACGATCATGAAGTCATTGGCGTCGACGTGCATCTGCATCACGAAGGACCGATCCACCTTGATCTCCTCGATCGGCAGCCGCTTCAGTGACGACAGCGACGAGTAGCCGGTGCCGAAGTCGTCGATCGACAGGCCCACGCCCACGTTGGCGAGCGCGTCCAGCACGGCGATCGAGCGCCCCGAGTCCCCCATCAGGAAGCCCTCGGTCAGTTCGATCCGCAAGAACGCCGGTGGGACGTCCCAGTTTCGGAGGAGCGCTTCGATCTGATCGGGCAGATCCTTGTCGAGGAGGGATCGGGGCGAGACGTTGATCGACACCGGGAGCCGGATGCCGTGGTCGGCCCACGTGCGCCATTGCTGGAGCACGCTCGAGGCGACGTAGTGGGTCAGCGGCTGCAACAACACCGTCTTCTCGACGAGCGGGATGAACTCGTCGGGCGGGACCAAGCCGAGGCTCGGGTGCTCCCAGCGGATCAACGCCTCGGCACCCGCCACGGTGCCGTCGATCAGCCGCACCTTCGGTTGGTAGAACATCACGAACTCCCCTGCCTCGATCGCCGGCCGGACCTGCGCGATCAGGGTGAACCGCTGCGGGTTGGCTTGGTCGAAGGACTCCTGGTAGACCTCGTACCCGCCGCCGTTCTCCTTCGCGACGTGCATGGCGACGTCGGCGCGACGGAGTAGCGTTTCCGCGTCGTCGGCCTGCAACGGGAACAGCGCGATGCCAATCGATCCCGAGATGTCGAGCGCGAGCCCCTCGACGGCAACCGGCCGGGCGAGTTCTTCGACCAACCGATCCGCGACCTGAATCGCGATCTCCTCATCGGGCAGGTGGGGCAATACGATCCCGAATTCGTCGCCCCGCAGGCGGGTCATCACGTCGCCGCTGCGCAACACCGATCCGAGGCGAGCTCCCACCGCGTGCAGCAGTGCGTCGCCGACATCGTGCCCGAGCGCGTCGTTGATCTCCTTGAAATGATCGAGGTCGATCAAGATGACGGCCATGCGCGTTCCCTGGTCGCGCGCGGCCTCGATCGCCTCGAGCAGACGTTGGTGGAACACCATCCGGTCCGGCAGACCGGTGACTGTGTCCTGCACGAGGCCGGATCGCGGACCGGCGGGAAGGGTCGATTCGACGGCCCCGGTCCCGAGCTCATCCGCCGACACGAGCGACCCCCTGTTCGTCGGCTGCCTGCTCCTCGCGACGGATCGGCGCGCCGCGCATCGCGGCGACCACCACCGCACCCGCGCCCGTATAGAGCAGGATGTCGCCAAGGCTGATCGCTTGCGCCACGGGATCCGGCACGGGGATCACGTCGCCGAGGAACCGCAGCTGGTCGTCCGCGGTCGCGAGGTGGTGCTTCGGATACGGGTCGTTCTCGAGCGCCCTGAGGAACCGGGCTTGATCGGACGCGATGAGTGCATGCGTCGACACGGGCATACCGCCATTCACGCCGATCACGAACACATTGCACAGCACGCCGGCCAAGATCAACGGGAACCCGACGATGCCGAGGTTCTTCACGGTGAACACGATCAGCAGCACGAACGAGAGAAGGAGGCTCACGAGCGGCACCGCCGAACCCGGCCCGGACACGAACTGCAGTGCCATCCCGGTCATCGCGAGTGCAGGCCACTCGACCCGCAGCGAGGCCAGGTTGCGGAGCCGGCCTCCCAGCAGGTATCCGACGACCAAGATGATCGTCACGCAGATCGCCATGAACCGCATACGGGTCGTATCGGAATCGAGGCGGTCATCTGAAGGGCGACGGGCGATCTCCCAACCACAGACGAGCCTCCAGAAGCCTTGCGCCCCTGCGGACGACGGAGACCCGAAGGTCCGGGAGCGCTCGCGCTAGCGAGGCGCGGCGCCGCGGTTGAACCGCTGCTGAGCGGTCTCGAGTCCGTCGGTGATCAGGGCCTCGACGGCGTCGGCTGCGAGCGCGACCGTCACCGCGAGATCCTCGGCGGCCCGAGCCGAGAGCGGCTGGAGCACGAAGTCGGCGGGATCCTGACGCTCGGGGGGCCGCCCGACCCCGATGCGAACGCGGTGGTACTCGGGGGTCCCGAGCGCGCCCGTCAGCGACTTCAGACCGTTGTGGCCCGCGCTCCCGCCGCCGAGCTTCACCATCAGCTCACCCACGGGCACCTCGAGCTCGTCATGGACAGCAAGCACGTGCGCCGGATCGACGTCGTGCTTCTTCGCGAAGCTCGCATAGGACGGGCCAGCCTCGTTCATGAAGCGCGTCGAGCCGACCAGCCACACCTGCTCGCCTCCGATCCGGATATCGGCGGCTTCAGCGGGCAGGAACCGGACCTTCTTCAACTTCACGCGGTGGGCGTCGGCGATCACGTGCAGAGCCAGCCGCCCGGCGTTGTGCCGCGTCCGCGCGTAGGCGTCGCCCGGGTTGCCGAGACCGACGACCAGCCACGCCACCGCGGGAGCTACGCCTCGGCGTCGTCGGCGGCAGGTGCTTCGGCGTCGACCGGCGCCTCGCCCTCGCCGGGCTCGGCCTCGACCTCGGCCTCCACCTCGACACCCTCTTCGCCCGGCAGCGCAAGATCGGCCTCGGTGCGGAGCACGGCGGGCGTGACGACGGAGATCACGGGGGTCTCGAGGTCGGTCATGATCGTCACGCCGTCGGGTACGGGGATGTCGCTCACCCGAAGCATGTCGCCGAGCTCGAGCTCGCCGATGTCGACCACGAGCTGCTCGGGAACGTCGCCCGGGAGACACTCGATGTCGACCTCACGAAGGTGGTGCTCGATCACGCCGCCGGTCTTCACGCCGGGCGCCTCGCCGATCTCGTGGATCTCGACGGTCATCTTGATCTTCTCGTCACGGCGCACCGCGAGGAAGTCGATGTGGATGTAGCGGCCCCGCAGGTGGTCCTTCTGGATCTCGCGAGGGACGGCCATGTGACGGGTGCCGTCGATCTCGATGTCGACCACCGCCGCGGCGCCGTGCATCGCATGGAAGTAGTGGATCAGGTCCCGGCTCGACAACGAGATGGCCTGCGACTCGAAGCCGTGGCCGTACAACACGCCGGGCACCAAGCCCTGGGCGCGGAGTTTGCGGGCAGCACCCTTCCCGCGGTCGTCGCGGATCTGGGCCTTCAGGACGGTTTCCATGGTCGATGAACCTCGCGCTCGGTGGGGGGAACCCGCCGATAGTAGCCGACAGGCCCACCCGCCGCCCAGGTCGCTCCCGGGGGTTGTGAAACGGAGCGATACCTTTCGAGGGTCTGGTGCGTCTGAACAGATGACGATGCGAACGGACGCACTGAAGCCAGACGGAAGGACCCAGGTGGAGCCCGATCGCGGCAGCATGGCCGAGTTGTACGAGCGGTACGTGCCGGCGGGTGTGCGGCTTGCCTACCTGCTGACGGGCGACGCCGAACGGGCACAGGACCTGGCCCACGAGGCATTTGTCCGATGCGTCGGTCGGTTCGCCCATCTTCGTGCCGCCGACGCGTTCGACGCGTATCTACGACGGGCCATCGTGAATCTCCACATCTCGGGACTCCGCCGGCTCCGGCTCGAGCGGGAGTGGCTCCGTCAAGAGGGGCACCGGGCGACCGGCTCGGTTTCTCAGCAGCCGGACGTCGCTGGGCAGGCGGACCTGTGGCGTGCGCTCTCGACACTTCCGGCCCGCCAACGCGCAGCCCTCGTCCTTCGCTACTACGAGGATCTCTCTGAGCAGCAAACGGCCGAGGTGCTCGGATGCAGCGTCGCCGCCGCCAAGTCGCTGGTTGCGCGGGGCGCGCGCGCCCTCCGGAGCCAGCTCCCACCCAACGCACATGAGGATGACGAGCGATGAACGACATGGAACATGATCTCCGAGCGTTGTTCGAGGCGAAGGCACATCAGGTGGCGAGCTCGACCGCAGCACCGGAGCAGGTGCTGCGACGGGGCCGTCGCCGCGAGGTGCGGACCGTTGCGATGAGCGTCTTGGCATCAGTGGTCGTGCTCGCGTTGGCGGTCGCCGCGTCGAACCTGCTGCGGACACCCGCCGATACGGTCCCCGGCGCGACGAACGGGCTGCCGGCGCGCACGACGACCATCGGCGGCGTGCCCGTGACCGCACCTGCGGGCTGGACGCTCATCGACGACACGCCGATGCTGAACGTCGTCGCGACATCGACAGAGTCCTGTTCGTTCTCGGGGACCGGCACCGAGGTCGACGCGAACGGCTCTCCCGTGTCGCCGGGGACGACGGCGAACCCCTCCACGTCGTGCGCTTCGGAGCCCGTTGCGTCACCCGCAGGCGTTCCGTTCCTGCAGCTCGCGAACTTCGAGATCCCGCTGATGGGATCCGTGTGCGACTTGGGCGATGCGTCTGCGACCCCCTTGCCGAACGACGGGGTCGCGGTGTACGTCGCGTCGTTCCCCGCCGGCATGAGCTCCCAAGCCGCATTCGACGCGTGCCCTGGCGCTGAGCGGTACATGCAGGGCTCCGGCTCGAACGGGTCCACGTTCGCGTTGGCGACGAACGACGGTTCGGTCTCACTGACGATGGCGGCGATCGCCGTAGCGGGGCCCGGTGCCTCCGAGGCCGACCTCGAGGTGGCCCGATCCTTCCTCCAGCAGCCGATCTTCGGCCGGACGAACCCGTACCTGGCGCTCGATCAGAACCGCGTAGGACCCGGATACGTCCTGACTGCGGGTGGGAACGCCGAAGCAGGATGGCGGCTCGAGGCCGGCATCGGGTCCTACGCGGAGAATGGCCGACCGATCGCGGCCTCGATCTTCGTGAGGAACGGCCCGAAGTCGGAATCCGCGAACCGAGATGCGACGCTTGGGAACTCGGAGGATCTCGACGTCGTCGGCAGTCAGGTGATCCAGCACGGGAACCTGGCGGCTGGCTTCACCGGTGTCGACGTGACCGGACCCACCGGCGACGTGACGACCTCGGACGTCTACGCATGGCCGCAGGGCCTGCTGAATGCCGCTGAGTCGCAACCGCTGGATAACGCGGGGGGCATCTGGATCGCCGCTCCGCCCGAAGAGGGCGAGGTGACGTTCCTTCAGGGTGGCGCAGCGCAGCCGACGTCGACGCCACAACCGACGGCGGCCGATCGGCAACTCCAGACCCGTATAGACGACAACGGCAATGTCGTGGTCTACGGCAATGACCTCGGCCATGACTGGGAGATCCACCTCGACAACGGCGTGACCCGTTTCTTCGTCGACGGGGTCGAGAACCCGGCGGGGAGCTTCTCGTTCGCCATGGACACCTCGATAGCGGCCGACGTGGACAGTGGGACCTTCCTGATCGGGATCTACCCTCGGAGCGTGACTACCTGGACGGTCACGGTCGACGGCACAGAACCACCTCGGACGATCGAGGGGCGGTCCACGCCAGCGCAGGCGAACGACGGTCACCCGGCGAACCTGTGGCTCGTGGCCCTGCCGGGATCCGGTACAGGCGTCTCACGTGGCACCGCGTCGCTTCCCCAGTTCGTGTCGTGGCCGGCGTACCTCTACCCAGATGGCCTTTTCAGTGCAGGAAGCGACGGGACGGTCTCGTGGGGCATCGCGCATCACACCGACCAGTGCGCGCTTCTCAAGGTGATCGGCGCCAACCCGGCTGACAGCGGCACGAGCGACTGCTTGCCCTCGTGGTACGACCTCAATCGGAACGGCGACGCCTCTCCCCTGATCGGAGGTGTCTACGGCGGATCGACGGCCACCGTTTCGATCGTGGTGCTCGGCGAAACGCCGGTGACGGCTTCGGACCAGACGCCTACCTGCCTCACCGTTCGCGTCGAGTCCAACTTCGCGAACACAGAGTTCTGCGTCTTCTCTTTGCCCGTCGGCGAGACGACGACGGTGGCGTTCGGCGATAGCGGCACCGCGTTCGATGGCCCGATCGACATCACGGCCCGACCCGAATCGCTTGACATACGACAGCAGGGATCCGCGACGGCGACCGCCCCGCCTTAGACCTGGTTGGCGCCGCCGAAGATCTCGGAGACGCTCGAGTCTTCGAAGACGGCGCGCAGCGCGCTCGCGACGAGCGGGGCGATCGACAGCACCCGCAGCTTCGGGAACTGCTTCTCTTCGGGGATCGGGACCGTGTTCGTCACGATCACCTGCTTGAGCGGAGCCTCCTCGAGGTTCTGACGGGCCTTGCCGCTGAAGATCGCGTGCGTGGCACCCGTGTAGATCGGACCCGCTCCCATCGCGGCCAGCGCGTGCACACCTTTGGTCAGTGTGCCGGCAGTGTCGATCATGTCGTCGACGACGACACAGGGGCGGCCCTCGACCTCGCCGACGACCGCCATCTCCTCGATCTTGTGCGCCTCACGCCGGGAGCGGCGTTTGTACAGGAAGGCCAGGTCGGCATGGAGATACTCGCGCAGCTTCTCGGCGGTCTTGATGCGGCCGGCGTCGGGGGCGACCACGACGACGTCATCCCCCTGGAGGCCGAGCTGATCCTTTAAGTAGCTCGAGATCAGCGGCAGCGCGGTCAAGTGATCGAACGGCGCGTCGAAGTAGCCCTGGATCTGTCCGGAGTGCAGATCGACCGACACGATGCGATCGGCGCCGGCCGCCGACAACAGGTCGGCCATGAGCTTCGCCGTGATCGGCTCGCGCGACAGCGTCTTCTTGTCCTGTCGCGAGTACCCGTAGTAGGGCACCACCGCCGTGATGCGCTTGGCGCTGGCGCGCTTCATCGCGTCGATCATGATCAGCTGCTCCATGACCGCTTCGTTCACGGGCTCGTAGTGGGACTGCACGACGAAGACATCGGCGCCTCGGACGGACTCGTCGGCGCGGAAGTAGATCTCACCCGAGGCGAACCGGCGCAACTCTCCCTGACTGACCGGGATCCCGAGGTTGTCGGCGATCTCGTGCGCGAGCGTGGGGTGGATCGTGCCGGAGTACAACATCATCCGTTTCTTGGTGATGATCTCCATGCCTACTCCCCCTTGCGTCGGCGTCGGGCGCGATGTTCATCGTCCTTGCGCTTGCGGTACCCCTGCACTGTGCGCTGCTCGGCGCGCTCCACCGCGAGCGCACCCGCCGGCACGGCCTTGCTGATCACCGATCCCGCCCCCGTCATGGCACCGTCGCCGATCGTGACCGGCGCAACCATGATGGTAGCGGAGCCGGTCCGCACGTCGCTGCCGATCGTCGTGCGGTGTTTGCGGTAGCCGTCCCAATTCGCCGTGACGTTCGCGGCGCCGATGTTCGTGCGCTCCCCGACCGTCGCATCGCCGACGTAGGACAGGTGCGGCACCTTCGCGTCGGTCGCGATGTCGCTGTTCTTCACCTCGACGTAGGAGCCCACGATCACGTTATCGGCAAGACGCGTTCCGGGGCGGATCCGAGCGAACGGACCGACGGTGACGTTTCGGGCGAGCGTTGCCTCCTCGATCACGGCGAACCGGACGATCGCGCCGTTGCCGATCCTCGCGTCGCGGATCTGCACATTCGGTCCGATCCGTCCCTCGCGCCCGATCGACGTGTCGCCCTCGATCGTCGTGTTCGGACCGATCGTCGAGTCGGCGCCGATCTTCACGCCGACATCGATGTACGCCGTCGCGGGGTCCAGGAGGGTCACGCCGTTGGCCATATGCTGGGCGTTGATACGCGCGCGGACGACGCGGGTGACGGCGGCGAGCCCGCCCCGGGAGTTGAGACCCATCACGCCACCGGTGTCGACGCCGATGGCGGCGATCTGCTCACCCTTCCCCATCAGGATCGGGAACACGTCGTTCAGGTAGTACTCACGCTGGCGGTTGTCGTCGCCGACGAGCGGGAGCGCGCGGAACAGGTTGGCGCGCCGGAAGACGGTCGCGACGAGCCAGACCTCCTTGATCGCCCGCTGGGCAGGCGTGGCGTCCGCGTGCTCCACGATCTCGACGAGCCTGGTTCCGTCGCGGACCACTCTGCCGTACCCGCCCGGGTCGTCGACCTCGGCGGTCGCGATCGTCGCGGCGACATCGCGTCGCCGGTGCGTACGAACGAGCAGGCGAACGTCGTCGGGGGTGATCGGGTCGTAGTCGCCGCCCATCACGAGCACGTCGGCAGAGCGGCCGACCGCGCGCTCTGCGACCGCGACCGCATGGCCCGTGCCGAGCTGTTCGGCCTGTTCGACGAAGACCGGTCTCGGGGTGAGGCCCCAGCTTCGGACGGCGGCCTGCACGTCGTCGGCTCCGTGCCCGACGACGATCACGATCTTGGTGGGCTTGGCTGCCAGCGTTGCCTGCAGGACGTGCCACAGCGCCGGCTTGCCACAGATCGGGTGCAGCACCTTCGGACGGGAGGACTTCAGCCGCTTGCCCTTGCCGGCGGCCAGGACGACGGCGGTCAACGTCCGCGTGCGTGTGGTCTTCGTCGTGGCCAACGCGCTCCGTTCCGGTTCGGCGTTCCGGCGTTCGGGACCGACATCGTGGCAGCAGGCGGGAGTGGCGGCAAACGGCGACCCTACGGACGCGAGCGCCAGACGACCTCGCCGTCATCGATCTCGTCGGTCGGCTCGAGCCCCAGGGAACGTGCGACCGCCTGCGAGGCGAGGTGATCCGGATGGATCGCTGCGCGGAGGCGGGTCACGTCGTCGTCGCGGAGCCAGCCGACCATCCCGGCGGCCGCCTCCTTCGCGTAGCCGTGTCCCTGGAACGGGGTCCCGATGACCCAGGCGATCGAGGCCTCGTCGCCGGCCACAGTCGCCTGCACGGTCCCGACGACGATCTCGTCATCGAGCCGACGAGCGACCCAGTTCAGCCAGCGCTCGCTCCCACCCGGCGGACCCCCTTTGGCAACTGCGTCGATCCACCGAGCGAGCTCTTTGCGGCTTCGGGGCTCCCCACCGATGAACGTGTGCAACGCGGGCTCGTCCAGCACCGGGAAGAGGGCCTCGAGGTCGGCAGGGGTCAGTGGTCGCAGCTCCAGTCGAGCCATCGCGATCACTTCGTCGGGTTCCGGGGGGAGGGATCGAACCTCCATTTCAGGCTCCAAAGGCCCGCGTCTTGCCATTAGACGACCCCGGAGGGCGGCCCCATGGTACGTGGCGGGCCAACGGCCACGAAGGCGCCCGGAACGACACGCGCGAGCTCGTCCGCGTGCGCGAGGTGTCGCGCGAGCGCCACGACGGTCGGGCCACTGCCGGTCATCACGGCGCCCAGAGCCCCCGCTTCCTCGAACGCCGCCACGGTCTTACCCACCCACGGATGGTGTGCCGCTACGACCGGTTGGAGATCGTCGAAGAGCCCTTCGCCGAGCACGTCGTCGTTGCCGGACTCGATCGCCGCGATCACGGCACCGGGATCCGGGCCGACGGAGCCAGCCTCGTCCCACCATGCGTAGGCGTCGGGCGTTCGCACCTCGAACGGCGCCGGCGCGATCGCCCAGTACGTGGTCTGCACGTGGATCGGGCTGACGCGTTCGCCACGGCCGGCGGCGTACGCCGCCCCACCGAGCAGGAGCGCAGCAACATCGGAGCCGACGGCCGTGGCGATGTCGAGTTGTGCCTGAAGATCGAGGTCGGTCCCGTGGAGCTCGTCAAGAGCGAGGATCGTCGCGGCCGCGTCCGCGCTGCCGCCCCCGAGACCCGCCGAGACCGGGATGCGCTTGTCGATGCAGATGAGCGCGTCGGGCGCATCACGCTCCACGGCTTCGGCCCAGGCGAGCGCTGCGCGCGCAACCAGCGACTCCCCCCCTGCGTCGGCGAGTTCGGCGCCCCGCGGCCCTGATACTTCGACCGTGAGCCCCTCCGCGGGCCGCGCCGTCACGACGTCGTACAGGTCGACCGGCAGGATCACCGTCTGGATCTCGTGGTACGCGTCCACCCGCGCGCCGAGCACCCGCAGGAACACGTTGAGCTTGGCGTGGGCGTTGCGGACGACCTCCTTCACGCCTGGACCGCCCGGGTGAGTCGGGCGAACGCCGCCAGATCGAGCGTCTCCGGACGGACGCTGCGGTCGATGCCCGCGGCAGCGAGCGTCGCGTCGGCCGCCGACGTGTCGAGCCCGAGCCGTCGCACGGCGTTCCGCATCGTCTTCCGGCGCTCGGCGAACGACACCTCAACGACGTGCCACAGCGCGGCCTCGTCGACATCGACCGGTGGGGCGAGCAGGCGGTCGAGTCGCACGACCGCCGAGCCGACGTTCGGCCGGGGCCAGAACACATCGGGGGGCACCGTCCGCACGATCCGTCCGGTGGCACGGTAGGCGACCCGCAGGCTCACAGCGCCGTACGCCCCGCGCTCGTTCGGGGTGGCGACCAGCCGCTCGGCGACTTCCTTCTGGAGCATCACGACGAGCCGTTCGATCGCCGGCTGCTCGAGGAGGTCGAGCACGATCTTCGTCCCGACGTTGTACGGGAGGTTCCCGCAGGCGACCCACGAGCCGCCGCCGAGCAGCACGGGCCAGTCGAACGCGGTCGCGTCGGCCTGGATGATCTCGACGTTGGAACGCGAGCCAACAACCTCGCCGAGGCCGGGCAGCAGCCCCCGGTCGAACTCGATCGCCACCACCCGGCGCGCCCCAGCATCGGCGAGCGCCGCCGTCAGCGAGCCGAAGCCGGCGCCGACCTCAACGACGTCGGCACCCTCGACCGTGGCGTCGCGCGCGATCGCGGCCGCCAGGTTCGGATCCACCAGGAAGTTCTGGCCGAGGGCCTTGGACGGGCGGACGCCGGTCGCCTCGGCGAGCGCCCGCACGGAAGCGCTACCAGCTGAGGTCGACGTGGAGGACGCCGCGGCCGAGCGGCGCGAGCGCGGCGAAGGCTTCGGGCGAGAGGTCGATGATGCGCCCGTCGCCGAACGGTCCTCGGTCATCGATCACCACGGTAACGGAGCGACCCGTCGCCCGGTCGGTGACCCTCACCCGAGTGCCGAACGGCAGCCACGGATGGGCGGCCGTCAGTCCCGACCACGGCGGGTCGTACCAGGACGCCTCCCCGGTCTGGTCACCCCGTCCCGTGCCCGGCTCGATGAGTGTGCCGTCGAACATCGAGTACGGAGCGGACAGGCGCCGCTCGGGCACCGGCCGCACCAGCACGCGGCGCTCCAGTAGACGCTGGCCGACCACCCGGCCGTTCACGATCCGAACCCGGACCGAATCGAGGCTGACCCCCGGCGAGCCCGGTTGCAGCACGCGCACGCGTCCCGGGATCATCGCGCTCGAGTACGACGTGAAGATCGGGAAGCGGATCGCGGTCGAGACCGACCGGACCTCGGTCACGACGTCGTCGAATCGGATCGTCATGCCGTCGTGAAGGGGGGTGCTGAGTGGTGGAACGACGCGGTCAGAACCGTCGGGTTGGATCCCCATGGCCACAAGGAGCGCCCCGGCCGTGCTCGCGTTGGTCGAGACGTCGTGCACCTTCCCCGTCACGACGGCTCGGACGCTGACGCCCGGAGGCCCGACACCGGCCGCAGGGTCGATTGCCCCCCCAGTCGCGGAACCCGCCTTCCCAAACGGGCCCGCGTCCGGCCGCTCCACCACCCACACCCCCACACCTGTGGAAGACACCGCCAACGCCAGCCCGTTGGCCGGAACGCCCGGCGGCGGACTCACGACGACGGTCATGCCGTCCGCGAGCGTGGTGCTCGGCGGCGGCTCGACCTGCAGTCCGATCGACAGGGGCACGCCCTGGTCGTCCAGCAGGTCCTCGACGCTGACCGATCGGGTGCGGACCTCGTGGGTCTGTCCGCCGATCACCAACGTCACGTCTTTGGCCCACGCGCCCGACACGATCGACACCGACGCGAACACGCCCACGACAACGATCGCCGCTTTGACGGCGCGGCGTCGCCGTAGTCGACGTACCCGTGTGGGTCGTATCACCCTGCCTCCGTCGGAACGGGGAGGGCCTTCGGGGGAAGCGGCTCGGTGGGAAGGAGCCGGGCCGGAACGATGCCTCCGGTCGCATGGACAGCCACCCTACCGAACCCTCAACTCTTACTGCAACCTTGAGACCAAACATACGTTCGATATCAGGAAAGACCGGGAAAAGCAGTTTCGGCGTTGTTCGCGGTGGCTTCGACGAGCAGTTCGATCGGTTCATCGCGCACGTCGGCGAGCGACGCGAGCGTGAACAGCACGTTCTCGGGCGCGTTGTCGGTGCCGCGGAGCTTCTGCGGCGCGAGGAACGGGCTGTCGGTCTCGACCAAGATGCGATCGAGCCCGACGACGGCAGCGGCTTCGCGCATGTGTGCGTTCTTCGGGTACGTGACGTTCCCGGCGAACGAGACCCAGTAGCCGCGACGTGCGCATTCGCGAGCGACATCCGCATCGCCGGTGAAGCAATGGATCACCACGCGCTCCGCTCCGCCGTCGGCGAGCACCGTGAGCGCGTCCTCCCACGCGTCGCGAACGTGCACGATCATCGGCTTGTCGACGGAGCGCGCGATCTCGATGTGCGCGCGGAGCGTCGCGATCTGGGCGTCGCGTTCGCTGTGCATCCGGAACCAGTCGAGACCGCACTCCCCCACGCCCACCACGAGCGGGTCGCGGAGCATCGTCTCGACCGCGGCGGCCGCCTCATCGTCGAACCCGTCGGCGTCGTGTGGGTGGACGCCGGCCGAGCCGAACACACCCTCGAGTTCGGTGGCGAGTTCGAGCGAGCGCCGGCTGGTTTCGACGTCCACGCCGACGCAGATCAGGCGCTCGACCCCGGCGGCCCGCGCGGTCTCGACCGCGACTGCAGGTTCCTGGTCCATCAGGAACAGGTGGCAGTGGGTATCCACAGCGCCTGACTGCACCGGCAGTTCAGGGTTCGAAGCGGCCATCGGGCCGCGACGATAGCGGGTCTCGACCTAGGGTGCATCCGGGGAGCTTCACGTGAAACATTGATCCGGGAAGCCTCACCCCCGGGTCGAACCGCCGGGTTTCGCGCCGCTAGGCGTCGAGGCGCGGGAACAGCGACTCGCCCTTGTGCGTGACGGTTCCCGGAGCCAACCCACCCCACCCGATCGCGCCGGGCACGCGCTGCTCGCCGACCTCGCCCGGTTGGCCGAGCTGCTCCCACAGCCGTGCGGCGGCGCCGGGCATCATCGGCTGGATCAGCACGGCGAGGATGCGCAAGGATTCGGCGGCCGCGTACAGCACGCCGGCGAGCTCGGCACGCCGATCAGGATCCTTCGCGACCTTCCACGGCTCCTTCTCGACGAGGTAGCCGTTCAACCGGTCGACGATCGACCACACCGCGACGACGGCCGGCTGGAGCTCGACCGCGAGCATGTGCGCGTCGTAGCGCGCAGCCGCGTCCGAGGTGATCGCCGGCAGATCCGATTCGGAACCCTCGACCTCGGGCGCCGGCACGACGCCGTCGAAGTACGAGCCCAGCATCGCGAGGACCCGGCTCGCGAGGTTCCCGAGGCCGTTCGCGAGATCGGCGTTGTGACGCTCGATCATCGACTCCCACGAGAAGTCGCCGTCGGAGCCCCACGCGATCTGCCGAAGCCAGTAGTAGCGATAGGAATCGACGCCGAAGTGGTCCACCAACTCGAACGGGTGGATCCCGGTGAGGTTGGTTTTGGACATCTTCTTGCCGCCGACCGTGAGGAAGCCGTGAGCCCAAACCTGGGTCGGGGGTTCGACGCCGGCCGCCATCAGCATCGCCGGCCAATACACCGCGTGGAACCGGAGGATGTCCTTGCCGATCGAGTGAACGTTGGCTGGCCACAGCTGCGCGAACCGCGCGGGGTCGCTCGCGTAGCCCGCGGCGGTGATGTAGTTCGTGAGCGCGTCGAACCACACGTACGTGATGTGGGTTTCGTCCCAAGGCAACGGCACACCCCAATCGAAGGTGGTCCTGCTGATCGAGAAGTCCTGGAGGCCGCCGCGGATCAGGGACAGAACCTCGTTGCGCCGGGTCTCGGGCTGCACCGCATCGGGGTGGGCCTCGTAGTGCGCGAGCAGCCGCTCCGCGTACGCGGACAGCCGGAAGAAGTAGTTGTCCTCACGGAAGAACTCGACGGGGCGCTCGTGCACCGGGCACAGGTTCCCCTCGATGAGGTCTGCTTCGACGTAGTACGCCTCACAGGCGACGCAGTACAGGCCCTCGTAATGCCCGAGGTAGATGTCGTCGCGTCCGTTGTCGTAGACGGCCTGCAGGATCTTCGCGACGGCCTCGTAGTGGCGCGTCTCGGTCGTCCGGATGTAATCGTCGTAGCCGATGTCGAGCCGAGCCCAGACCTCGCGCCACCGGATGTCCATCTGGTCCACCCACGCCTGCGCGGTGAGCCCCTGGGCCTCGGCCGCCCGAGCGACCTTCAGGCCGTGTTCATCGGTGCCGGTCAGGTGGAAGACGCGCTCGCCCCGCAGCCGGTGGTACCGCGCGATGAAGTCCGTGTTGACCGCGTTGTAGGCGGTCCCGATGTGCGGCACGTCGTTCGCGTAGAAGATCGGCGTGGTGATGTAGAAGACGTCGTGGCCCATCGTAGCGCTCATGCTACCGGCGGGCGTCCCGAAGCCCCTCACGGCCGGACATGGACCCGCTCGAGGCAGGTCGGATCCCCGCCGAGGCGGCGGAGCCCATCCATGTCGCCCGGACCCCACCCGTCGATCGGCTCGGGTATCGAACGCTTGGCCACCTCGAAGCTGAACATCAGCTCGTCCGTCGCCCCCACGTGCGCAAGTCCCAGCAGGTGCCCGAGCTCGTGCTGGGCGACCAGGCCGAGCGACCAGCGGCCGTGCCGCGCGTACCCCCGGCCCCCGTCGATCACGACGGCCCCCGCCACATACTGATCGTCGAAGGCACCTGCGCCCTGCTGCGGGTGCGCGAACGCGAGCACGCCCGGTTTCAGATCGAATCGGCGGAACGCCTGGTGGCTGATCACCGTGATGAGCACCGGACGGTAGACGCTGTGCAGCGCATCCGCGAAGAACCGGTCATCGAGCAGCCGCTGGATGTGCTCGTGCGCCCGACCGTCGTCGACGAACGCGTAACCGGATCCGTCGCTCGCACCCTCGATCGCGGCCTCGATCGCGGCCCGCGCGTTCGGCGGTCCGGCGCGCAGATCCAACTGGTACGCGATCGGTTCGCATGGATCCCACCGAACTGGGACGCGCTTGCCGTCGACATAGGTGACGGCCAAGAACGCGAAGTCGCCGTTGGGATCGGTCGGCACGGAGTCGGGCGCCGGTGCGTCTGTCGTCGGCGACGCGCCGGTCCCGACCGGTCCCTCGAGGAATGAGCCCGTCGGAGCGGCGACCCCGATGGCGACCGCTGCGAAGGCGGCCATGACGAAGACCGCGACGACCGCCCACCCCGTCCGGTCGTGCGGCGCACGCGCCGGGCTCGACCCGGGCCAGTCGGGGCGGGGCGGGAGTGCGCGATGGCGACGCTTCACGATCCGTCCTCGACCAGCGCCCGGTAGAGCGTGTTCACCGGGATGCCGGATCCTGCGGCGATCGAGTGAGCGGCGTCCCGCCGACGCGTCCCGCCCGCGACGAGTTCGCGGGCCGCCGCGACGGCAGCGTCCAGGTCGACGGGCATCGCATCGCGGCGTCCTTCGACGACGAGGGTCACCTCGCCGCGGACCGTCGTGCCCGCCATCGCAGCCGCGATCTCGTCGGCGGTGCCGCGCCGCACCTCCTCGTGGAGCTTCGTGAGCTCGCGGCACACCGCCACGCGGCGGGGACCCCACGCCTCCGCGATCGCGGTCACCAGCCCGTGCACCCGCCTCGGTGACTCGAAGAAGACGAGCGTGCGCGGTTCGTCGGCGAGCGCCGCGAGCCGGGCTCGTCGCTCGCCCGCCGCGCGCGGCAGGAACCCCTCGAACGCGAACCGATCCACCGGTAGACCGCTCACGACGAGCGCCGCGAGCACCGCAGACGGACCCGGGACGACGCGGACGTCGACGTCCGCCTCGATCGCGGCCTGTAAGAGCCGGTACCCGGGGTCCGAGATCACGGGCATCCCGCCGTCGGACACGAGCGCGACGTCGCGCCCGTCCACGAGGGCGCCGACGATCTCGGGGACCCGCTGTCGTTCGTTCCCCTCGAACAATGAGCGCTGGCTCGCCTGGATACTCTCGTGCTTCAGCAGGCGTCCCGTTCGGCGCGTGTCCTCGGCGACCACCAGGTCCACCGCACCGAGCGTCTCGCGCGCACGATCGGTGAGATCGCCCATGTTCCCGATCGGCGTTCCCACGATCCACAACACCCCTGCCATGCGCCGATGGTCGCACGCCGCGCGTACCCTTGCCGCGATGGCGGACGGGCACAAGGACTATTCGGGGACCCCGTTGTGGAGGAAGCTCGGCATCGTCCCGGGTGCCCGGGTGCGGTTGCTGTCACCGCCGGCCGACCTCGATGCGGCGATGACCGCGATCACGCCGCTGCCCGACGGTGTCACGATAGTGCGACGCGCGGCGCAGGATCTCGACGTCATCGTGTTGTTCGTGACCCGAGCGAACGACCTGACGCGCCGGTTCGGGCCGCTGGTGGAACAGGTCGCGACCGACGGCCGTCTGTGGGTGGCGTGGCCCAAGAAGGCCGCGAAGACAGACACCGACGTCACCTTCGACCTCGTGCAGGGCACAGGGTTGTCCGTCGGCCTCGTGGACACCAAGACGGCCGCGGTCACGGACGTCTTCCAGGGGTTGCAGTTCGTCCGACGACGCGCGGATCGGGCGCGGTGAGCGACGTCGCGCTCGAACAGCGGCCGCCGGCCACGCCGGTCTGGCTCAGCCGGTTGAACCGTCCGATCTGGGCGATCATCGCGGTCACGGTGCTCGCCGCCGGCACCCGGTTCGCGCATCTCAGTCATCCCGAGGGCACCGTCTTCGACGAGGTCTATTACCCGAAGGCCGCCTGCATCCTCCTCGGCTGGTCCAACGAGACGTGCACGGTCGACTCGAGCGATGAGAAGTACTGGCGCGATCAGAAGTGGGACGTGGGCTCGTGGGTCCACCCGCCACTCGGCAAGTGGACGATCGCGATGGGCATCAAGGCCTTCGGGATGCGTTCGTTCGGGTGGCGGTTCCCGTCGGCCGTCGCAGGGACGCTCGTGGTGACGCTCACGGCTGTCCTGGCGCAGTTGCTGTTCGGCTCGGCCCTCTGGACGTTCGTCGCCGGATTGCTGATGGCGGTGGAGGACCTGAACGTCGTGATGTCGCGGACGGGGTTGCTCGACGTCCACTTGGAGTTCTGGGTGATCCTCGCGTTCGTGCTGATCGTGCTCGATCGCCGCTGGATCGAGCGGCGACAAGCGGCCGTCGACGGGGATCTGCCGCCACCCGTCGACGAGGAGGAGCCGCCGCACCACACGGTCTCGCCCGTGTGGCGGCCTTGGCGGTTCGGGGCCGGCGTGACCCTCGGTGCGGCGGCGTCCGTCAAGTGGTCCGGTGCATTCGCGCTCCTCGCGATCGTGGTCCTCACCTACATGTGGGAGACCACGCGGCGTCACGCCGACGGTCGCACATGGCGCGGGGCCTTCGGTCGTGCGGTGGCGCGAGAGTCGTTCGGCGTCGTCCTCGCCTTCCTGCTGGTGCCGATCGGGGTCTACGTGATCACGTGGCTGCCGTGGATCCACCATTTCGGCTGGGACTGGGGCCGCTGGGTGGAGAACCAGCTGGCGACGTGGCGTTTCCACCACAGCGGGATCGAGTGGACGAAGCTCGATCCGAAGACGGGACTGCAGACCCCGACGCACCCGTACTACGCCCGCCCCTGGAAATGGATCTTGCTCCTGCGTCCGATCAGCTTCTACGTCAAGGACATCGGCACGAGCACCCAGCAGATCCTGGCGATCGGGAACCCGTTCATCTTCTGGGCCTCGGTGGTGGCGATCCCGTTCGTGGCCATCGCATGGCGGCGGCTGCGCGATTGGCGCGCCGGGTTCCTCACGGTGGCGTTGTTCGCCCAGTACCTCCCGTGGTTCCTGCCGGGCAGGCCGACGTTCTTCTTCTACGTCTTGCCGCTGACGCCGTTCATGGTGTTGATGGTCACCTACCTGGCGCGAGAGGCGTCGGACGCGACGATCGTCGTCCGGGAGCCCGACACCGGCGAGGTCGCCCTCCATCCGACCACCGGTACACCCGCGATCTCGACGGCGCACGTGTACCGGCCCTTCGTGGTTGCGTACGTGATCTCGGTGGTGGTCGTGTTCGCCTGGTTCTGGCCGATCCTCACGGGCGGCCAGATCACCGATCTGCATCTGCGCACGATCGTGTGGTTCCGGGCGTGGATCTGACCGGGTAGGCTCGCGCCTCGATGGCGCGCCGCGAGCAGGTCCGGATCGCGATGGCCGACGGCGTGTCGTTGTCGGCGACGCTGTTCTACCCCGAGACCGATGCGGAACCGTGGCCGGCAGTGATGGAGGCCCTGCCCTACCGCAAGGACGACGTCACGATCGGCTCGAGGCCGTACTACGCCGAGCTCGCGGACGCCGGCTACGTGGTGTGCTGGCTCGACGTGCGCGGCACCGGGTCCTCGGGGGGCGACGCCACCGACGAATACACGGCGGCCGAGCGTGCCGATCTTGTCGAGGTGATCGATTGGCTCGCCACGCAGCCATGGTCCAGCGGCACCGTCGGCATGTTCGGGACGAGCTACGGCGGGTTCAATTCCCTGCAGGTGGCGCTGGAGGCGCCGCCGGCGCTCAAAGCCATCGTCCCGATCTTCGCCTCGGACGACCGCTACGGCGACGACGTGCACTACTACGGCGGCGCGTTGAAGCAGCTCGACGTCCTGGACTACCCGACCTACATGGTCGCGATGAACGCGCTGCCGCCCGTGCCGAGCCTCTGGGGCCAGGGCTGGCGCGAGGAGTGGCGGCGCCGGATCGAGACCAACGAACCGTGGTTCCTCACCTGGCTCGCGCACCAACATCGGGACGACTACTGGCGCGACGGCTCGGTGCGAGAGGACATCGAGCGGATCTCCGCCGCGACGATGATCGTCGCGGGCTGGGCCGACGGGTACACGAACATCGCGCTGCGCTCGTTCCCACGGATGCGGGCGCCGGTACGGCTGCTGCTCGGCCCGTGGTCGCACGGGGCGCCGGAGACGTGTCGTCCGGGACCGAATATCGACTTCACCGCCGAGTTGCTGCGGTGGTTCGACCGGTGGCTCAAAGACGTCGACAACGGGATCGACCGCGAGCCACCGATCGTGGTCTACCAGCAGCGATCGACGCCGCCGGATCCGCTCCGCGCCGAGGTGCGCGGCGCGTGGCGCTTCGAGCCGACCTGGCCACCGGCGAGGCTGCGGCAAACGCCGCTGCAACTCTCAGACGCCGAGGCCGGCGGACTCGCGGCCGGCGGTCCGACGCTGCAGGTGGACGGCGACGTCGGTTCGACCGCGTGGATCTCGTGCGCGGGCGGCTTGCCGTGGGGCCAGTCCTCGGATCAACGCTCGGACGAGGAGCGATCGCTCACCTACACCTGGAGACCGCTCGACGACGATCTCGAGATCTTCGGGCACTCTCGCCTGCGCGTGCGCGTGACCTGCGATCGGCCCAGCGCATTCGTTTCGGTGAAGATCGCCGACGTCTACCCCGACGGCAGCTCGTCGCTCGTTGTGCGAGGCATGACGAACCTCGCGCAGCGCGGCTCGAGGGGCGAGCCCGTTCCGATAGCGAACGGAGAGCCGGTCGACCTCGATCTCGAGCTGGAGGCGATCGCCTGGACGTTCGAGGCGGGGCACCAGGTGCGCGTCGCGCTCGCGGGCGCCGATTGGCCGAACGCCTGGGCGCCGCCGGCCGCGGCCACGCTTCGGTTCGAGATCGACGAGGCCACCTTGGAATTGCCGGTGCTCGAAGGCCCGCCGCCCGTGATCGATCCGCCCCCGATCCGCACGGTGACCGGCCGGCAGCATGGTCTGGACAGCACCGATGACGATTGGTGGCGCTGGGAGGTCGATCCGCGGCCCTCCAACGGGATGCGCGAGGCGCGGACCGGCTACGGCGGTATCTCGGCGGCGACCGACGAGACACCGGCCTACCGCGAACGGTACGAAGGCGTCGTCGGGGTATCGGTCGAGGACCCGGGCGTGGCGTTCGCGGCCGGCGAGGGCGAGTTCGAGATCGGCTACCCCGAGGCGACCGTTCGCACAGAAGCGCACGTGCGGGTGGATTCCGACGCTTCGACCTACCGGGTCGCGATCGACCTCGTGGCGACCGAGGACGGTGAGGAGTTCGCACGCCGTCACTGGGACGCGGTCGTCCCGCGGGACCTCCAGTAGGGCGTCACCCGACGCGCAGGTGGTACGGCACGAGCTCCGCGCCCGAGAACAACGCCCGCCGCGACGGCGCGATAACGCTCAGCTCGTCGTCCCCGCGGGAGAGCCGCGCGACGCTCACCGATTCGGCGGCGAACAGGTCGGCGCGTGCCACGCAGACGAGCACGCCCGTTCGACCGGCCGCGAACACCACCTGCTCCATCTGTGCGACGGGCTCGTCAACGAACACCGGCGCAACGAGGAATCTCGATAAGGGGGGCACGGCGCCCGCTTCGCAGCCGCGCGCGAACGCTCTGATCTCCTCGTGTGTTGCAACCCGGGCGGTCGGATCGTGCGCCGCCGCGCGCGCGAGTTCGAGATCGAGTGCTCGGCGGGTGCCGGTCACCATCGCAACCGGGCCCGACCTCGTCATCACGACCTCGGTCCACAACAGCTCCACCGGATCGACACCGTGGATCCTCGCGACCTCGACGGGGTCGAGTGCATGGGGTGCCGGAAGGATCAGGAACGGCACCTGGTGTCCGAGTAGATGGTCGACGACCTCCGCCACCGCGCGATGCTATCCCGGCCACTCGACCGTATCGAGCACCGCGAGTTAGGTGCCGGGCACCTTGCCGTGGAGCAGCAGCCACCCAGCGGCGGCCACCGCGTCGAGGAGGAAGTGACACACCACGAACGGCCACGCGCGTCGCCAGCGCAGGAACAACACTGCGAAGAGCGCGCCCATCAACAGGTTGCCGGCGAAGCCGCCCAACCTTGGTAGAGGTGATAGGAGGCGCGCAGCACCGCGCTCGCCGCGATGATCGCGATCGGCGACCATGCAAGCTGCCGTAGCCGCGTCACGAGGTAGGCGAGCACGACCACTTCTTCCAGGAAGGCGGCTCCCGAGGCATTCATCGCGATCGTCGGCCAGGTCCACCAGTGCCCCGGCGGCGGCGCCGGGATCACGAATCGGTTCACGCCGAGGCGGACGGCCGCGACATAGATGCCGAAACCCACCAGGCCGACCACGGCGAACAGGGCGACCCCCCGGACGACGTCGCGCCCGGGTTCGGTGCGGTCAAGGCCGATCGCGCCGGTGCCCTCGCCGTCGCGATGCAACAGATGGATCACGAGCGCGACCGGCGCCAGGCCGAACACGAACCCGATGAGCTGGTTCGCGAACAGCGGCGCTTGCGACGCAGCCGCGACCGTCGTGCCCTTGAGCGGCGCCTCGAACAACGACACGATCGCGTACGCAGCGCTCGCCAGGATCGAGACCGCGAGGACCACCCAGATCTCGCCGCGGATCGTCTTCCGATCGGGCGAGGCGGGGTCCGGCTGCATGCATCGAAGCGTAGCCGTCATCGGTTCCCCGTTCGGTGCACGAGACGGTAGGGTTCGCCGCGATGCCACGGGAGCACGCGGATGTCGTGATCGTCGGCGCCGGGACCGTCGGTGGCTGGGCCTCGGTCTTCGCGAGGGAGTCGGGCGCGGATCGCGTCGTGGTCCTCGAGCGCGAGGGCGTCGGGACCGGCGCGTCGAGCCGCGCCGCCGGGATGGTGCGGGCCCAGGGCGGCACGCCCGACACCGTCCGGCTCGGACAGTGGTCGATCGGGTTCTACGAGCGCCAACCCGCGCACGACTCGGGGTTCGTCGGTCGCGGCTATGTGATCTTGGCGGTGACCGCGGCCGACGAGCGCGCGGCCCACGACCGGATCGCGATGCAGCGAGCGACGGGTCTCGACGCCCGCTGGGTGGACGCGCCGGCCGTCAAAGGGTTGATCCCGGCGATGGCGGCGACCGGCTACCGAGGGGGCTCCTACGTCGCAACCGACGGTTGGGTGGATCCGCCGCGCAACGTGCGCGGCTATTCGCTCGCGATGCAGCATGCAGGCGTCGATCTGCGCGAGGGCCGCGCGTTCACCGGGCTGCGGACCAGGGCCGGGCGTCGCGGCCACCGCCTCGTCACCGGCGTCCACACGTCTGCGGGCACGATCTCGACGGACACGGTGATCCTGACGGGTGGTCCCGCGATGCAGGCGGTGGCGACCGTGGCGGGTGCGCGCGCCTGGGTGGGTTACGCGCGTCACCAAGTGGTCGTCACCGAGCCCTCGGCCGCCCTGCATCCCGACACGACGGCGATGGCGTTCGACATCGACGCGGGCATCTACTGGCGCCCCGAAGAGGGCGGCTTCCTGTGGGGGATGTCGAACCCGCCGAGCAGCCGGGTCCCGGCCGCGCGATCGACTGGACCTACCTGCGGAAGATGGAGCGCCGGCTGCACCGGCTCGTCCCGGCAACGAAGGATCTCGGTATCAAGAAGGTCTGGGCGGCGACGATCGAGTACACGCCCGACCACCTGCCGTTGCTGGGCCCGCTCGTGCAGCGCGACGGCACCGAGGTGGACGGCGCGACGATCGCAAGCGCCTGCGGGCACGGGATGATGTGGGGCCCCGCGGTGTCGCGGATCGCCGTGGATCTCGCGCTCGGCGGCGGCACCGACGTCGTCGAGCGCGCCGAGGACTTCCGGATGGATCGGTTCGACGAGCAGGGCAATCCGCCGTTCGTCGACCCGGTTGCGCTACCGTTCCCGGTTCGCGTGGACGACTGAGCTACAGCTGGAGCACGGGGCAGGTCAGCGTGCGCGTGATGCCGTCCAGGTCTTGCATCGGCATCACGGTGCCCTTCGCCAGCAGGTCGAGATCCATCGCCTCGGCTCGCGCGACGATGTCGTACGGACCCGTGACGGGATCGACCACAACGACGCCTTCGATGTCGCGGATCAGGTCGGTCACGTGTGCTGCCTTGCCCACTTCGGTCTGGATCAAGATGTACGCGCTGACCATCGGGAACCCTCCTCGTCAGGTCGTGACCACGATGCTCCGGTGGGTGCCACGTTGGCGCAAACCCGCAGGTCGTGCAACTCAGCCCACGAGCAGCTGGGCTCGTGCGCGAACGCCCGCGAGACCGCTGTCCACGAAGCTTCGTCGATCGGTCTCCAACCCGTAGCGCACCTCGTGGAACGGCATCAGCGCGAACCGGACCGCGGCACGCTCGCGGAACGTCGCATCGGGCGCGCCGCCGTAGGCGGCCAAGGCCCGCTCGCCGTCTGCGGCGCGCGCGTGCAGAAGCCAGGCGAAGTCGGCGACCGGGTCGCCCACAGCGAGCTCTTCCCAGTCGAGCACGCCGACGAGATCGCCGCCGGGCGCGACCAGGACATGCTCGGGGCCGATGTCGCCATGGGTCAGGCACGGCGCGAATCGCCAGAGCTCGGCGTCACCGAGGAACGCGTCGAACCGCTTGTCGATCGCCGCCGCCTCATCGTCATCGAGCAACGACAGCACGTCCGCGCGCATCCATGCGAGCTCCGCGCGCATGTGCTCGCGCACCTGCGCGGCGGTCTCGCCTCGGAGCCCGACGTATTCCGGCGGCATCAGGTGCAGGTCGTACAGGAACCGGCCGAGCCGCTCGGGCCACAGCCCGTCGGGGGCCTCGTCGAGTGGCACGCCGTCGAGCCTGCGATAGGTCATCGCCGGCACGTCGCGGTCGATGTGCACGGCTCGGGCACGAGTGCCGACAGCTGGCGGCGAGCTCCGGCAACGCTGTCGATCTGCGCGCGGAACCGTCGGCTGCGTATGCGTCGCATGGGACTGCACCACCCACTCCCCGTCCACGTCATAGGTGTCGACCGTCCAGCCGGTCCGATCGGGCGGACGACGCGGGCACCCAGCTGGGGGGAAGACCTGTCGATCCGCTCTCGGTCGTCCACAGGACGCTCCTGCTCAGACGGTCGGCCGATGCTCGGGAACGGAAGGCACCGACGAAAACTCCTCTCGACCGCCCGCGGACGGTCGAGCGCTGGCACGCGCGAAGCGAGCCATGCCACGACCGCGGCCGAGAGCGCCACACGGACGCCGACGCGTAGAGTACCGGCCCGAGTCGCTGGTAGACGAAGCCGCCGACCCCGGCGCCGATTCGGACCGATCCGACCCGACCGTCAACGTCATCGCGTTCCCGGTCGACTCAGATGCTTCGGGATGAGCCGGCCCACGACCACGACGCTCGTTGTGGAACGACAGGCTGAACCCGACGCCTCGAACATCGTGGGATCGACAGCGCCGAACGGGCTGACACCGCACCCCACAGCAAGAACCCGCCGGCGTAGACGCAGCAGCCGAGCATGTAGACCTTGCGCAGCCCGCCATCGCTCCTGCAACGGGCGGAGCCGCGCATCGTGAAGAGTTCCAGCACGCCGCCGAGCGCCGTGCCGAGCCGCCACGAGGAACGCTCCGCCGCCCGGTCGGCGATCCGGAGCGCGATGAAGTTCCACGCCGCGTTGAACCCGTCCACACCAGGAACACCGCCCGAGGAAGCCGAAGAACCGTGGCGCCTCGCGGAAGACCGCGCCGACCGCGCCGAGCCGCACGTTTCTTGAGCGCGGTTCGCGGTCACGCCAATCGTCAGGCTCCAGGCGAACACGAGGAGACCGAGGCCGCGTACAGCAGCATCGTCCATCCCATTCCGAACGCCTGCAGCACGGCACCGAACACAGGCACCGGTTGGCGTAGGTCAGGCTTCTCCCATCCGCGGATCCGCCCGTAGTTCGACATCCGCTCGTCGCCGAGGTGTCACGAGCGCCGATCGCGTCCATATTCGACCCTGGCCCACCAAGAAGACGGAAGCGCGGCGGCGGCGGCCACGACGAGCGCGTACGCGCTCGGGACGTTCAGGGCGAGCGCGGCGGCGCCGAGCCGAGCAGACAGATCTGGAACACCAGGAGCGGCCGAGCCGCGTGTCCGCGTAGTGACCCCACAGCGGATTCGCGATCATGCGGGCCACGGCGGTGATCGCGATCAGGACACCGATCTGGCGCGGCATCGAGCCCGTGGTAGCGCTCGAGGTACAACGCGAGGAACGGGAAGAAACGCCGCGATCGCGAAACCGAAGAGAAGGAAGGAGCCCCTGGATCTGGGCGGCGGCGTCGATCCGGGGCGTGCGCACGAGCGGTCACGCTAGCACCGGGCCTTCGGCCCGGTGCCGACCGATCAGAAGGTGGCACCTCGCCAGACGCCCACGTAGCCGGCGTAGCGGCCCGCGATCTGACCCAAGGCGGTTGACGGTCGATTGAGCCCTCGCACGCCGCCGCGCACGGCTCCCACCAGATCGAGCGCCCGATCGCGAACCTGTCGTAGCTGGGACCCCCGCGCCGGCGCGCGACCACGTTGGACGGCCGCGGCGTCGTCGCCGCGGCCGAGGACCACCACGCGGCGCGCCGGCGCGCGACCCACGGCCTCGCGGATCCTCCGCCGCTCGAGCCCCTCGATCTTCCATATGTCGGGCGTGGATGCCGCGCCGCGCAGTTCCTCGATCGGCGCGGACGGACGAGGCTGGTCGGATGTCGGTGCGACCCTCGACGCGCTGGTGCGCCTCAGGCGGCACGAGCAGCTCGAGCAGGGCCACGTCGATCGCGCGGCGACCGACTGGAGCTCCTGCGAGCTTGTCGCGCTGGCGCCGTTCGACCGCGCGTCGCCTTCGACGTTGTAGCGCACGAGCACCTTGGCCCACGTCGGTTCGAGCGCGTCGAGCCGCTCGCGCCAATCCCGGTGCTCGAACCCGAGCTCGCGGGGCCCGCTCGCTTCGACGGGCACCGCGACGCGGACGCCCGCCGCCTGCAACGCGGCGATCGACGCGGCGCCGTAGGTGGCGTCGACGAGCGCCCGGCCTCGTCCCGCGCGATATCGTCGCGTTCGATGGCCGCGGCAACCCGTCGGCCACCATCGACTTCAGCTCTTCCGCCTCGTGGCCGACTCGAGGCGTCCGGCTCGCCGCGCACCCCGAAGAACGACGTGATCAACGACGTGCGGTGGTCGAACGCGAGGATAGAAGGTCGAGCATGCGCGGATGGTATCCGCGGTCGACGGGGCGCGCGTGCCACTGTCACACTCACGCCATGGCCAAGGTCGCGATCATCGGCGCGGGCAGCGTCGAGTTCACCAGGAACGTCCTGACCGATCTGTCCACGTACCCGGAGCTCGCGGGCCGCTCGAGTTCGCCCTGCACGACATCGACACGGAGCGGCTCGCATACGCGGAGCGGGCCGCGCTGCAGGTGGTCGAGCGTTTGGAGGCAGGCCACCGGTGACCGCCCATCCCGACCGGCCGGGGCATTCGACGGCGCCGACTACCTGATCAACGAGATCCAGGTCGGCGGCTACCGTGCGACCGTCACCGACTTCGAGATCCCGGCGCGGCACGGCGTCAGCAGACGATCGCCGACACGATCGGGATCGGCGGCATCATGCGCGGGCTCCGGACGATCCCGGTGATGATCGCGATGGCCGACGAGATGGCCGACCGCTGCCCGGACGGCCTGCTGCTGAACTACGCGAACCCGATGGCGATGGTGCCGTGGGGCATCTGGGCCGGCTCGCGGTGGGCAGCGGCGCGAACGGTCGGCGTGTGCCACAGCGTCCGCGACACCCACTGCGTTCCTCGCCCAGACCGTCGGGCGCCCCCGAGGAGCGGATCGCGTTCCGCACCGCCGGGCTTCAACCACCAGTGCTTCGTCTACGTGTTCCGGGATCGCGAGACCGACGAAGACCTCTACCCTCGCCTGCGCCAGATCGTCGAGGCCGACCCGGAGGGCCTCGGGCGGCGCGCGCGCGTCGAGATGTTCCGGCGGTTCGGCTACTTCCCGACCGAGTCGAGCGAGCACACGGCCGAGTACGTCCCGTGGTTCCTGCACCAGCCCGACCAAGTGGAGCGGTTCCGCACGCGAGATCGACGAATACGTCCGGCGAAGCGACGAGAACCTCGACGAGTGGGGCGGCTGAAGGCACAGCTGGACGCCGGCGAGGAGATCGAGCTGGAGCGGAACGACGAGCTCGCATCGCGCTACGTATGCGCGCTCGAGACGGGCACGCCGACGGAGCTCTACGGGAACGTGCGCAACGAGGCGCTGATCGAGGGGCTGCCGGACGACGCCTGCGTCGAGGTCCCGGTGCGTCGTGGACAAGAACGGGTGCAGCCGACCCGGATCGGCCGACCCCCGCGCAGTGTCTGGCGCTCAACCGCACGTTCCTCAACGTCGTCGAGCTCGACGGTCCGCGCCGCGTCGAAGGCTCGCGCGACCTCGTCTACCAAGCTGCGCTGCTCGACCCGAACACGGCCGCGACGCTGTCGACGGCGGAGATCGTCGCGATGGTCGACGAACTTGATCGAGGCGCACGGCGATCTGATCCCGGAGGCGATCCGCCGGGGCTGAGCGACTTTATCCTCTGCCTGAGGGGGTCGACGAAGTCACGCCGGCGATCCGGTCGTCTCCAGCTGCGAGGTACACACCGCCGCACTCGAGGTAGCCGAGTGAGCGGTACGAGCGCCCGAGCCGCCGCGAAGTCGTCGCCGGTTCCGTATCGAGGATGACGCCGGGCGCACCGAGGATCCGTGCGTGCTCCTCGAGGCCGCCCATCAGCGCCCGGCCGGCCCGACGCCGGCGGAAGGCTCCTCGACGTGAGGTCGTCGACGAGCGCGTACCCGCGGACTCGAGCATCTCGTCGACGGCGCGTCGTCGTGCAGCCGAGCCCGACGATCCCGACCGCGGCGACGCGAGCACGCGATGAGGACGGTGACCGTTCCCTGCTCGTGCTGCGCGAGACGGCGGCGACCTGCTCGGGCGTTATCGAAGGGATGCTGGTGATCACCGCTTCGAGATCGCCCTCGTCGAGCGGCGACCTCGCTCATCGCCTTCGCCGAGACCAGTCGCCGTGCGTTGCGCGTACAGCTGCCGACGACGTCGACCGGGAGGTCGCGGCCACGATCTTCCACCTCCCTCTCGGCAACCTCGGTGCATCGTAGGCGAACGCCTCGTCGGCCGTCTCGAAGATCCTCGGTGGATGAGTCACGTCCCGGTCGGCGGGAAGGCGTCCATGCCGAACTGGAATCGGTCGGGTGCCGACCAGAAGTCGCGGGCGGCGCTTCGTCACCCGCCCAGCTCCGCGATCCGCGCCGCCATGTCCGCGTACACGTTCGGGTAGGTCGTGAGCATCCGGCCGACCGGCGCGAGTCCTCCGCCTAGCACAGGGGAGCGCCGATCCACGTGACGTCGATGCGCCGGCGACCAGCGCCTCGAGCGCCTCGAGGATCCGCTCGAACGCGGGGAACCGGTCGCCGTCGCCGAACCACCAGTCCGGGTTCTCGCGCGAGCTCCTCGAGACGTTCGTTGCGGTCATCCAACGGTTCGAAGAACGCCACCGGATCTGCCGACGTCGATCGTCACCGGCACTCCCGCCGCCGGCGACCGCGTCCCACACCGGATCGAGCCGCGCGTCGTCGGGCAGCCAGCTCGCCGCGGCGTCGCGCAGATGCAGGCCGATGTCCTTCCACACGTTAGGCCGCACGGCCGCGGGCGGAGGTCGGACGCTCGGCATCCCCGACTCGGTGCATCGCGTCGAGCTGCGAACCACGTGGGTCCCACTAGCGAACGTCACGAACCGACCGATGCGCCCGGTCGTACGGTCGAGGTTCGCGTCGAGCTCCTCGCACCAGATGACGAGTTCAGATCGCCTGCAGTCGTCCATGAGGCGTGAAGCTCGCCGAGTCAGGCACCGACCATCGCGGTCAGCCACCGCCCGAGGTGGTTGTGCGCCTCATCATCGGAGCGCGGCGTCGCGGGGAGCCTCGTCGCGGCCGGCGCACGATCTGCTGGAGGCCGGGACCCGCGCAGCGGGCAGATCGCGATCACACCGTCTCGACGGCCATCACCCGCGTCGCGGAGCGCCTCCAGCGGCGCGCGCCGGCCCCCGATCGGTGATCAGCTCGTGACACGCGATCGACCGCGCATATCCGCGCGAACGCGACCTGACCGACCTTCGATCCGTCCGCGACGACGACGACGCGACGCGCACGCTCGATCAGGGCGAAGTTCGTATGCGCCTCGACCTCGTGATGCGTCGTGCACCCCGCGAGGCGTCGATGCCGTCGACCCCGACAAACGCGACGTCGAGGTTCATGCCGGCGAGGGCCTGCTCGGCGACGGGCCGACCAGCTCGTAGGACTCCGGGCGCGCGTAGCCGCCGGTGACGACGAGCTTGAGGTTCGGTCGGATCGCCAGCTCGCTCGCGATGTTGAGCGCGTTCGTGACGACGGTGAGCCCCTCGCGGTCGACCAACGCGCGTGCGACCTCGGTGGTGGTCGTGCCGCCCGTGAGTCCGACCGCCGTTCCGTCGGCGACCCGCGCCGCGGCCGCCGCGCGCGATCCGGCGCTTCTCGTCGTGGTGCCGCGCGCCCTTGTAGCGGAGCGGCAACTCGTACAGCACACCCATGCGGCACCGCGCCGCCGTGGGTTCGGGCCAGCAACCGCTGCTCCTCGAGCAGAACGAGGTCGCGACGGATCGTGGCCGCACGAAACGTGCAGCGGGTCGCGAGCTCCGCCACGCCGACCGACCCGTCCTCGGAGAGCTCCTCCAGGATGGCCGACACCCGCTCGGACTGGCGCATCTGCGGCAGCATACGCCTCAGCATGCGCGATTCATGCGCGTTCGGCTTGACCTCGCGCATGAACGCACACTAGCCTCGCGGAGCGAGATGAGCCTGACAGCGACGGAGATCGCCTCCCAGCCCCTCGTCTGGCGCCGCGGCCGCGGCCCTGGCGCCGGACGCGGCCGGATCCTGCCCCGCGCCGGCGAGGACGCGTCGCCGCGATCGGCTGCGGCACCTCCTGGTTCATCGCGCAGGCCTACGCGGCGCGGCGCGAGAGATCGATCTCGGGTTCGGGGTACCGACGCCTTCACGCCGAGCGAGACTGCCGGCCGGGCGCAGCACGATCGCGCGGTGATCATCAGCCGGAGCGGGACCACCACCGAGGATCGTCCGCCGCGCGGCGGATGCGGCGAGGTCGCGGCCGACGACCGCGATCACGGCGGTCGCCGACTCGCCGTTCGCGCCGAGGTCGCGGACGGCCGTCGTGCTCGACTTCGCCGACGAGCGCTCGGTGGTCCAGACGCGTTTCGCGACACGGCGCTCGCGCTGCTGCGGGCCACCTCGGTGAGGACCTCGCGACCGCGATCGCCGACGCGGAGCGAGCGATCGCCGCTCCCGCTGCCCGTACGATCCGGCGGTTTCGATCACTTCGTGTTCCTCGGGCATGGCTGGACCGTCGGGCTCGCGAACGAGGGGCGCTCAAGATGCGCGAGGCCGGCCAGGCGCACACCGAGAGCTACCCGGCGATGGAGTACCGCCACGGCCCGATCAGCGTCGCCGGGCCGTCCACGTTGGTCTGGATCCTCGGGACGCCCGACCCGTCGGTCGCCGACGACGTCGCGACGCCACCGGCGCGACGGTGCAGATGGGCAACTCGATCCCATGGCAGAGCTCGTCTGCATCCACAGGACCGCCGTCGCGCTCGCCGAGGCGCACGGTCTCGACCCGGACCGGCCGCGCCACCTGACCCGCTCGGTGGTGCTGCAAGAGGAGGGAACGGCATGAGGAAGCGCACAGCACTGTTGGGAGCGGTCGCCGCGTTCGCGATCGTGGCGGCCGCGTGCACGTCGGGAAGCGACTCGTCGAGCACGAGCGGTTCGAGCTCGGGCGGCGCGCCGATCGAGCTCACGATGTGGCACGGCTACGGCAAGGTGATCGACAACCAGGGCCAAACGAACTTCGAGGCCAAGTCGCTCACCGATCTGGTGGACGAGTACAACGCGATGAACACGGGCATCCACGTGACGCTCGACTACATCGGATCCAACGATCACGCCCTCGAGAAGCTCACGGTCGCGCTCCAGGGCGGTTTGCAGCCGGACATCACGTACCAGTACGGCACGTCGATGCCGCAGCTCGCAACAGCGCCCGGGATCATGGACCTCACCGAGAAGGTGCAGGACCCGAGCTTCAATTGGGACGACTTCGCCGAAGGGGCGCGCGCGGCTGCGACGGTGGACGGAAAGGTCCTCGGACTCCCCGCATTGATCGATAACCTCGCGATCACCTACAACAAGGATCTGTTCAAGCAGGCCGGCGTCGACGAGCCGACTGCCGACTGGACGTGGGACGACTTCCGGGCGGCGGCCAAGGCACTGACCGACCCGTCGAAGCAGCAGTACGGGTTCGCGTTCCCGATCGACTCGAGCGAGGACACCGTCTGGCATTACGACGCGATGCTGTGGGAGGCCGGTGGCGACATCCTGAACGCTGACAACACCGAGGCCGCGTTCAACTCGCCCCAGGGCGTGCAGGCCTTGACCACGCTGCAGCAGATGGCGGTCACCGACAAGTCCGTGTTCTTGGATCAGCAGAACGTGGGCAAGATCGACGAGCTGTTCAACGCCGGCAATATCGGCATGACGGTCACCGGTCCCTGGGCCCTGTCGAGCTACCCCGACGTGGACTACGGCGTGCAGATCATGCCGATGTACGAGGGCGGCTCGCACGCCACGATCGCGGGTCCCGACATGTGGGTGCTGTTCGAGAACGAGGGCAAAGGCGACGCGGCGTGGCAGTTCATGCAGTGGCTCACCGCGGCGGAGCAGGTGAAGCAGGACTCGATGGAGAGCGGGCACCTGCCGATCCGCAACTCGGTCGTCGACGAGCCGGGGTTCCTGGACGAGTTCGACGCCAAGTTCCCCGGTGAGGGTCTGTTCGCGCAGAACCTGACGAACGTGACGAAGGCCCGGCCGGTGATCCAGAGCTACGACCAGATCAGTCAGATCATGGGCGAGGCCGTCGTGAAGGTCATGCTCGGTCAGGCACAGCCGCAGCAGGCCCTCGACGATGCCGCATCGCAGGTGAACGAGGTCTTGGCGGGCGGCTAAGCGTGGCCGTCGCCGCCAGCTCGCAGAACGGCGCGCCGGGCTTCGCCCGGCGCGCCTGGCACTCCGATCACCTAGCGGGCTGGCTGTTCGTGCTGCCGGCTGTGTTCTTGATCGCGCTGTTCAGCGTCTTCCCGATCATCTGGGGATTCGTGCTCTCGCTGCAGAAGGCGAGCCTAATCTCCCCCGATCGACCGTTCGTCGGGTTCGACAACTACACGCACATCGCGTCCGACCCGAAGGCACGGCAGGCCGCGATCAACGCGGTCATCTTCACGTTCCTGTTCGTACCGAGCTCGATCATCATCGCCTTGTTCCTCGCGATCGGGCTGAACCAGAAGCTCCGGCTGATCCGGTTCTACCGGTTGGCGGTGTTCATCCCGGTCGCGGTCTCGACGATCGCGACCGGGGTCATGTTCCTATGGGTGTTCGACGCGACATTCGGGATCGCGAACTGGGCGCTCGGACAGGTCGGGCTCGGACCGTTCGGGTGGTTCAACTCTCCGCAAGGAGCGATGCCGTCCCTGGTGATCATGTGCGTGTGGGGGTGGCTTGGGTTCGACGCGATCATCTACCTGGCCGCCCTGCAAGGCGTACCACACGAGCTCGTCGAAGCGGCGGCGGTCGACGGTGCGACGCGGTGGTCGACGTTCAAGAACGTGACACTGCCGCTGCTGGGGCCGGCGACGCTGCTGCTGGTCGTGTGGTCGACCATCAGCGCGGTGCAGCTGTTCGACGAGGTCTACTTCGTGACGAAGGGCGGGCCGCTCGGTCGCACGAGCGTGCCCGTCTTCTACATCTTCAGGCTGGCGTTCACGAGCTCGTACGGGTTCGGCGCCGCAGGGTACGCGGCCGCGCTCGCCTACGTGCTGTTCGTCGTGATCTTGATCCTTACCCTCACGCAGTTCTGGCTGGGCAACCGGGTGGTGCACTACTCGTCATGAGTGCGGTCGAGCTGCGCGGTGAGACCGGGATGGTGGAGCGGCCCCGGCGTTCGTGGCTGCCGTTCAGCCCGTGGCACTTCGTCTTGATGCCGGTGGCGTTGATCATGCTCGTCCCGCTCGCCTGGGTCGTGATGACCTCGCTCGAGACGCTTGATCAGACGCGGCATTTCCCCCCGATCCTGTGGCCGGGTTCGTTCCAGTGGAACAACTATCCGCGATCTTGGGCCTCGGTGCCGTTCGGGCGTTGGTTCTGGAACACGACGGTCGTGACCACGGTCGTCGTCGCGTCGAACCTGGTGTTCTGCTCGCTCGCGGCGTACGGGTTCGCCCGGATCAAGTTCTGGGGGAAGTCGGTCGCCTACTTCTTCCTGCTCGCAACGCTGCTCGTGCCGTTGCAGGTCATCATCATCCCGACGTTCTTGATCGTGAAGCAGATGCACCTGCTCAATTCGCTCGGCGCACTGATCGTGCCCAACCTGGCCAACGTGTTCGGCATCTTCTTGCTCACACAGTTCTTCCGGACCCTGCCGATCGAGCTGGAGGAGGCCGCGCGGATCGACGGCGCGAGCCGGCTGAAGGTGCTGTTCGTGATCGTGTTGCCGCTGTCGCTGCCGGCGCTCGCGACGCTCGCGGTGATCCAGTTCCTGTGGACCTGGAACGACTTCCTGTGGCCGCTGGTGACGATCTACAAGGAGAGCGCGTTCACGCTGCAGCTCGGGCTGATGAGTTTCCAAGGCTCGCACGCGAACGACACCAACCTGTTGATGGCCGGCAACGTGATGAGCATGCTGCCGATGCTGATCCTGTTCATCGCCGCGCAGCGGTACTTCGTGCGCGGCATCGCGACCCAGGGGCTCAAGGGATGACCACCGTCGAGTTCGAGCACGTGACCAAGGTCTACCCCGGCCCGACGGTGGCGGTCGACGACCTGTCGCTGTCGGTGGGCGACGGCGAGTTCCTGATCCTGGTCGGACCGTCCGGATGCGGCAAGTCGACCGCCCTGCGGATGGTCGCCGGCCTCGAGAAGATCAGCGCCGGCACGATCAGCGTCGGTGGAAACGTGGTGAACGAGATCCCGCCGAAGGATCGCGACATCGCGATGGTGTTTCAGAACTACGCGCTCTACCCGCATATGACCGTCGAGAAGAATCTTGGATTCGCGTTGCGTCAGCGCAAGGTGCCGAAGCAGGAGATCACGCAGCGGGTGCACGCCATGGCTGAGCTGTTGGGGATGGAGGAGTTGCTCGGCCGACGGCCCGGGCAGCTCTCCGGCGGTCAGCGGCAGCGGGTGGCCATGGGACGAGCGCTGGTCCGCGAACCGCAAGCGTTCTTGCTGGACGAGCCGTTGTCGAACCTCGACGCGAAACTCCGCGTGCAGATGCGGGCCGAGTTGAAGAAGCTCCACCATCGTCTCGGCATCACGACGATCTACGTCACACACGATCAGGTCGAAGCGATGACGCTCGGTGACCGGATCGCGGTCCTGGCGGCCGGGAAGCTGCAACAGACCGGCGCCCCACAGGATGTCTACGACCGGCCCGCAAACGTGTTCGTGGCCGGCTTCATCGGCTCCCCGCCGATGAACCTTTTGCAGGGCACCGCATCAGGGGGACGCATCGAGGCGGGCGATCTCGTGTTCACGCGTTCGGAGGTGCCGGACGGCGACGTCGTCGTGGGGATCCGACCCGAGGGCCTGCGGGTCGTCGGCGAGCACGACGAAGGGCCGGGCTTCGAGGTGCAGGTCGATGTCGTCGAGCCTCTCGGCGACGAGGTGCTCGTGCACGGCACAGTTGCGGCACGCGACGCGGGTGTCCGCATCGAGCCCGAGGAGGCGACGCTGCTCGCCGACTCCAGCGCGGGCGATCGGGCGGCCGTGACGGTTCGGCTTGCGCCCGATGTGCGGCCGACGCCGGGCTCGCGGCTGCACCTCGCCGTTGATCCTGCGACAACGCACCTGTTCGACGCCGCGGGCGGCGACGCGATCAGGTGACGATCGCGGTCGACCTCGAGCTGCTGCGCGACGAGCGGCTCGCGCGCCTGCAGGCGGCGATGCGCGCGCACAACCTCGAGGCATGCTTGTTGTTCAGCGAGCCGAACACCCGGTACGCGACCGGTGTCACGGCGATGCCGATCTGGAGCATGAGCACGTTCACGCGCTGCGCCGTCGTCCCGGCCGAGGGCACGCCGATCCTGTTCGAGCATCCGAACTCGGTGCATCGCTCGCGGGAACGGGCGGTGGACGTTCGGCCGATGCACGGCTGGGAATTCTTCGACGATCCGGGCGAGCAGGCGCAGGTGTTCGCGCGGGAGGCCATGGCCGCCCTGCAGGAACTCGGCGTGCAGGGCAGCCGTGTCGGGGTCGACCGGCTCGGCACGCCCGGGTTCCTCGCCCTGCAGGCTGAAGGACTCTCCCCTGTCGACTCGGCGCCGGCCACCCAGGAAGCGCGGGAGGTGAAGACGTCGCAGGAGATCGCGCTGTTCCGTACGAACGGCGCGATCGTGTCGGCGACGCTGGAGGAGTTCGAGGCCGCGATCGCGCCCGGTGTGACCGAGCGCGAGCTCTTCGCTGTGCTGGCTTCGGGGATGCTCGGCCGGGGCGCCGAGTACATGGCGACCAACACCGTCTGTTCCGGCCCGAACACGAACCCGTGGCGTGCCGAAGTCACCGACCGCCCGCTGGAGCCGGGCGACCTCGTCTACGTCGACACCGACACGGTGGGGATCGAAGGGATCTTCTTCTGCGTGTCCCGGACGTTCGTCACGCCCGGCGCATCACCGTCCGCCGAGGAGCGCGCGACCTACGAAGCGGCGCACGAGTGGCTGCTCGGGATGACGGAGCTGGTTCGGCCCGGTATCACGTGCGCCGAGCTCGCGGCGACCGCTCCGAAGATCCCCGAGCGATACGTCGCCCAGCGATACGAGTGCATGGTCCACAGCGTCGGTCTCGAGGAGGAAGGCCCGAGCGTCTGCCATCCCGAGGACGAGCAGTCGAACCCCGACCGCGTGATCCAAGAAGGCATGGCGCTCGTCGTGGAGTGCTACTTCGGGGAGGTCGGCGCGCCGCGCGGCGTCAAACTCGGCGACGAGATCTTGGTGACGGCTCACGGGAACGAGGTGCTCGCCCCGTACCCGTACGCGGACGCCTTGTTGGCGTAGACGAGCTAGACGATCCGGACCTCGGCTTGATCGGCAAGCTCGGCCGCCCGCGCGGGGTCGAGCTTGCCGGCGCCGGGGAGTTCCGCGTTCGCGGTCGCTGCCCCAAGCGCCTGGCACAAAGCGTCATCCCAAGGATCTCCGACGTCGAGCCCGGCGATCAGCCCTGCGAGGAACGCGTCGCCGCTGCCCACCGGATAGCGTCCACGCACGTACAGCCGCCCCTCGTACAGGGTGCCGTCCGGCGCGGCCACGACCACACCATCGGCTCCCCTCGTCACGACGCCCGCGTGTCCGTCGCCGCCGGCCAGGTCACGGAGCTTCGAGGCAGACGCCAGCGCCTCCTCGCGCCGCGCCGTCGGCACACCGAGCAGCTCGCGCGCCTCAGCCTGGTTCAGCTTGACCACGTCCGGCTGCGCCTCCAGCGCCAGCCGGAGGCGATCGCCTTCCGCATCGACCGCGACGCGAACGCCGGCGCGACGGGCCTCGGCGACGAGATCCCGATAGCCGTCGTCGGGAGCGCCACGCGGGAGCGACCCACTGATGGTGAGCCATCCGCCCCGCCGCCACGCGTTCGACGTCGCCTGCATCAATTCAGCCCACGCCGCGGCGGGCACCACGGATCCATGCTCGTAGAACTCGGTGAGCCCGCCGGTCTCTCGGTCCGCGACCGACAGCGACGAACGATTCTCACCGTGGGCCCAGACGAACGAGCCGGGGACCCCCTCGGCGGCCAGCTGTTCCTCGAGCCATTTCCCCGCGTGCCCGCGGAGCAACGCCACCGCCGTCACCGACGCCCCGAGCGCGTGCGCGGCGCGTGCGACGTTCAGTCCTTTCCCGCCGGCGGCCTGCACGAAGCCTTGCGGCCGGTGGATGTCCCCTTTCACGAGCCGGTCGATCTCGAACAGCTTGTCGATCGACGGGTTCGCAGCCAGGCAAACGATCACGCGAGACTCCCCTCCAGCACGGCAAGCGCCTCGTCCATCGTCGACTGCGCATCGACCCCTCCGAGCACGCGCGTCGAGAGCGCGCCGCATGCGTTCGCGATCGCGAGGGCTCGTTCGAGCGGCTCGCTCGCAAGCCAGCTGGCCAGGAATCCCGCGTCGAACGAGTCGCCGGCTCCCGTGGTGTCGACCGTCGCGCTGGGCACGCCGCCCACCCGCACGATCGCACCACCGTCGCCCGCCAGCGCGCCGCGGGCGCCGTTCTTGACCACCACGAGTCCGGCCCTCGCAGCCAGCAGCTGCGCCGCGCCCTCGAGGTCGGAGGTGCGCGCGAGTCGCGTGGCCTCCATCGCGTTCGGCAGGAACACGTCGGTCTTCCCAAGCAGGTCGAGCAGCCCGCCGTCCCAGACCTCGCTGGGATCCCAGTTCGGATCGACCGACGTGGTCGCGCCGCCGTCGTGCACCCGGTCGAAGATGCCGGGCAGCGCGGGTACGAGCGCGGTTTGCAGGTAGTACGAGCTCACGTGGACGTGCCTCGCTCGCGCAAGGAACGCGGGATCGATCAGCTCGCCGCGCAACCCTGGGATCGTGCCCGGCGCCGTCAGGATCGCTCGGTCGGCATCCCCGGACAGAACGACCGTGATCCCCGTCGGCGTCGTCTCATCGACCGCCAGCGCGGTCGTGTCGACACCCCTTTCGTCGAGCTGCTCCCGAACGAAGCGGCCGAACAGATCGTCGCCGATCACCGCGCACATCGCGACCCGGAGGCCGAGCTTCGCGGCCCCGCTGGCCAAGATCGCTCCTGACCCGCCAAGGGTCAGGAGCGCCGCGTCGACCAGATGTTCGGCCTGTCCGAATGCCGGCACGACATCGCCGCCGCGCAGCACGAGGTCCGGGTTCGCGTCGCCGAGGACGAGCAGATCGAACGCGTCCGTCACGACCTGCAGACTACCCGAGGCCGCGAACCGCCCGACCCGCTACCGGCAAGGCGTCCAGGGCGTGTCGAACAGATCGAGCGTCTTCAGGATCGAGCCGAAGTTCCACACGTTCGCCTGGGGGCAGTTCAGTTTCTTGTACTCGACGTTGAAGACCGCCTTGCCCGACGCCACCCAGTCCGGCAGCCCCGGCGCCGGGTAGTCGCACTCGCGGTACTGGAAGCACTGCTCGTTGATCGCGTAGTCGAAGTACGTCTTCAGCGCACCGACTTGCGCCATGTCGTTCTTCAGCGCCACGGTCAATCCGTACTGGTGCGCCAGGTTGGCGAGCGACGCGTTGTACACGAGCTGGTCGTTGGCGGTCAGTGGGAACCCGCTCTTGTTGGCGTACCCGTCGACGTTGTCCCACTCGACGCCGTCGAACCCTGCCTGCTGGCACTTCTGTACACGCGCCTGCATGATCGGCAACAGCACCGAGGTCTGCCGGATATCGAGCCACTTCTCGCCCGGCCAGCCGTTCTTGCTGCCGAGGACCGATGCGGGGAACTGCCCGGCGTCCACGCGCCAGTTCTCCCAGGTGCCCGCTGACAGGTAGCAGATCGCCTTTGCGCCGGTCGCGTGGATCGCGTTCACCGCGGCCGTGTTCAACGTCGTGTTGTTGCCGCTGACGGCCGCGTCGACGTACAGATCGACGTCGAACACCTGGGGGCGGACGGCCGCGCCACCGCCAGCCGGCACGGCGCTGATGTTCACGTTGATCCCGCCGGTGGATGCATACGCGGCGACGCCCTGCAACTGGTACTGCCATCGCATCCCGAGCGCCGGATGCCAGCATCCGCCCTTCGTCGTGTCGCAGGTGACCGGCGCAGGCACGGTCGCGGCGTTGGCAGCGATCTGCGGGAGCGCGAGCCCCGCGGCGAGCGCGGCGGCGGCGAGCGCAGCGAGGATCCGAGGACGGCGCATCGTTTACTCCTTCCGTGACGGCATGCAGGGCGCGATGTCGCATCGTCGCGCTCGAGAGCGGCGGAACGCAAGCGCGATCGGCGCCGATATGCGCATCGGGATGGCGATTCCAATCGTCGCCTCGTCCGCCGACCCGAGTCCTCCCAGGTCAGCGGACTACGATGCGTGCATGCTCCGTGTCGTTCTCGAGCTCGGTGATATCACCACGCAGGACGTCGATGCAGTCGTGAACGCCGCCAACCGGTCGCTGATGGGCGGCGGCGGGGTGGACGGTGCGATCCACCGCCTCGGCGGAGAGGCGATCCACGCAGCATGCAGCGAGCTTCGGCGCACGACGTTGCCCGATGGGCTCGCGGTCGGGGACGCGGTGGCGACGACCGCCGGCGACCTGCAAGCCCGATGGGTGATCCACACGGTAGGACCGGTGTACGGCAGGGACAACGATCACGCAGCGCTCTTGCGTGCGTGCCACATATCCTCGTTGCGCGTGGCCGATGAGATCGGCGCGCGGTCGGTGGCCTTCCCAGCGATCTCGACCGGCGCGTTCGGCTATCCCATCGAGGAGGCGGCGGCGATCGCCGTCGCGGCCGTGCGCGACACCCCCACATCGGCTGACGAGGTTCGGTTCGTCCTGTTCGACGACCGCACACTGGCGGCGTTCGAGCGGGCGATCGGCTGACAAGCGATTCCGACCCCGCTGGTAGCATTCCGCTTCCCATGAGCGACCTCAGCAACGTCCAAGGCGTCCACGATCGGATCGACGAGATCCAGCTGGTCGATTGCCGGGAGCAGTACGAGTGGGACGCCGGCCGGATCGCGAGCGCGATCCACATCCCGGTCAACTCGATCATGGCCGGCAGTGGCAGCGACCTCGACAAGACCAAGCCGATCGCGGTGATCTGCCGAAGCGGGAATCGCAGCGAGCTCGCGACGATGATGCTGCAGGCGCGCGGCTACGACGCCACGAACGTCGAGGGCGGCATGGAGGCGTGGGCATCCGCGGGTCTGCCGTTCGCAGCGGCCGACGGTTCCCCGGGCCGCGTCGCCTAGCGCAGCAGCCTCATCGCGCGCGTCGAAGTGGCGCGACGGGATCCATCCGCAGCAGCAGCGCACCCGCGACGACCGCCGTCACGCCCATCGACGCGAGCGCGAACCGTTCCTCCCCCCGAACGGGAAAGGCGTTCGCCGCGAGCATCCCGAACCCCACAGCAGAGGCAACGGTCCCGAGCGCGGACAGGATCAGGTTCCATCCGTGGTCGAGTGCGGACGGCCGCAGCGGCGCGGGACGTTCGGTCCACCGGAACGCAAGCATGAACGGCACGATGCAGATCGCGCACGCGAGCCACCAGGCCGGACGCAGCCACCACCACGCCGTGCCGAGCGGTGCCGGCTGCGGCGCCACACCCGTCGGGAACAGCAGCGCGGCGGCCAGCACAACCGCGCTCATGTTCCAGAGATAGAAGGTCATCACCATCGAGTTCGCGACGATCACACCTCGCCAGGCCCGAGGACGTTGCAGCCACCGGTTGCCCGCGTCTTCGAACAGCAGCATCACGCCGCACTGCCAGAACGCGAGCGCCAGCAGCACGATCGAGGGTGGTTGCACGTTGGTGCGTATCCCGTGGGTGAGATCGATCATCGACACGGGGAAGTCGAAGAACGCGACCAGGGTGCTCATCGTCGCGAGACCCGCCGCAGCCATCGCCCACGGGATCCACGGGCGCGAACGCAACGTGCCATCCGCCCAGAGCAGCCCGAGCTCGAGCACCGCTCCCCAGATCAGCAGGTAGTTGATCGCGCCGACGTGCGGAACGTCGAGGCCGAACCGCAGGTTGTCGATCGCGAACGCCACGCCACCGAGCGCAAGCAGCGTCCACGGCCCGAGACGCCCGTGGATCGCACGCAGCCCGGGCATGCACGCGATCGAGACCAGGTAGACGGCGAGGAACCACAGCGGCAGGGCGACCTCCTCGCCGCCGACGCGAGCGACGGAGGCCGGCAGCACGCCGATCGCCATGCCGACGAGCGGCAGGAGCGTCCAGAACGCCACGAACCACAATGCGGGTCGCGCGAGGCGGATCGCCTTGCCTCTGAGCCACTCGGCGTACGTGACGCCGCGCGACCGCGCCGAGGCCCACGACGTGCCATTCGCGAAACCGCCCACGATGAAGAACAACGGCATCACCTGGAACACCCAGGTCAGGATCTGCAGGCGCGGCTGCATCTCCAGGAGGTTCTGCCCGGTGAACGTCCCGTCGGAGTACCCGAGCACGGCCATCGACCAGTGCCCGAGCACCACGGCGCCGATCGAGACCACACGGATCAGGTCGACGTACCGGTTCCGTGAATCTGGCGTCGACGCCACGAGGGCGTCCAGTCGCCTGCGACCCGCGCGTGCGGTGGTCGCGTCCATGCGATCAGTCTGACAGGGGTACCGCTCGGAAGGAACGACGCCGAGCGGCAACCCCGGCGAGCCTGACATCATCTCGGCCATGGCATCGACGCTGCCGGTGATCCTGCTGCCGCCGTCCGAGGGCAAGGCGCCGGGTGGCGAGGGCCACCCATGGACGCCCGGCTCGATGGCGATCGACCTCGACATCGAGCGCCGCGTCGTGATCAGAGCGCTTGCGGCTGCGATGAAGCGAAACGAGCTCACCCGCGGCGCGCTGCTGCACGTCAAGGGGACCGCGCTCGCCGCCGCGACCGACGCGAACCGCGCGATCACGAAAGCGCCGACGCGGCCGGCGATCGAGCGGTACACGGGCGTCCTGTACGACGCCCTGGATCAGGCTTCGCTGTCGGCCATGGAGCGCCGACGGCTGGAACGCAGCGTCGTGATCTTCTCGGGCCTGTGGGGGCTCGTGATGCCCGCCGACCCGATCCCGGACTACAAGCTGAAGATGGGCGCTGCCCTGCCGACCCTTCGGCAAGCTCTCCGCATGGTGGCGCGAGGCCGTGTCCGAACGCCTGGTGGCACTCGGCGCGAAGCGCCCGATCTGGAACCTGCTGCCGAACGAGCACGCCGCCGCGTGGGCACCGCCGCCGGATCGAGAGCAGTGGACCGTCCGGTTCCTCGACCGTGAGCCCGACGGCTCGTTCACCACCGTCTCACACGACAACAAGTCGTTAAAGGGCGCTCTCGTGCGGCACCTGGTCGCGCGACCGGGGACGACACCGGCAGACCTGCGCTCCTGGAAGCACCCGGCCGGCTACCGATACACCCCCGGCGCGACCGAACAGCGTGACGCCACCTCGATCGTGTCCATGATCCGCGGGTGAGCGGGCGTAGCCTGTCGGCGTGAGGCGCTCGAAGCCATCCCATCCCGCTCAGCCGGCGCTCGAGGCCGCGCTCGGCGCCGACGCCGTCCTCACGGATCCGCTCGCCTTGCGCCTCTACGCGCGCGACGCATCGCTCGTCGAGGGCTCCGCCGGGGTGGTCGTCTTCCCCCGCAGCGCCGACGAGGTCTCGGTGTGCGTGCGGATCGCCGCCGAGCACGACCTCCCCGTGGTGCCGCGCGGCAGCGGCACGGGACTCGCCGGCGCCGCGACACCGCTCGGCGATGCGCTGGTGATCGTCACCACGAAGATGAACCGGATCCTCGAAGTCCGCCCGGAGGATCGGCTCGCCTGGGTGGAGCCGGGGGTCTTCAACCTCGACCTCGCGACCGAGCTGGCCCCGACCGGCTTCACGTACGCGCCCGATCCGTCGTCGCAACAGGTCAGCTCGATCGGCGGCAACGTCAACACGAACGCCGGCGGCCCGCACTGCCTGGCCTACGGCATCACCAGCGCCCATGTGCTCGCGCTGGACCTCGTGCTCGCGGACGGTTCGCAGGCGCGGATCGGCTCCGAGGCGCCGGCAGCCGCGGGATTCGACCTGCGAGGCATCGTCGTGGGCTCGGAGGGAACCCTCGGCATCGTCACCGCGGCCTGCGTGCGCCTCACACCGATCGCGCCGGCCGTTCGCACGATGCTGCTCGACTTCGAGCGCGTCGAAGACTGCGCCGCCACCGTCTCGGCGATCATCGCGCGCGGTGTCGTGCCCGCGGCCCTCGAGATGATGGACCGGGGCATCGTGCGTGCCGTCGAGCGATTCGCGCACGCCGGCTACCCCACGGAAGCCGCCGCGGTGCTCCTCGTCGAGGTCGACGGGCTCGAGCCCGCCGTCGACGCGCAGGCGCGCGAGATCGAGACCGCCGCGCGCGAACACAGCGTCGGCACGGTGCGGATCGCGGCAGACGACGCCGAGCGCGCACTGCTGTGGAAGGGTCGCAAGTCGGCGTTCGGCGCGATCGCCCAGATCGCGCCCCACTATCACCTGCACGACTGCGTCGTGCCGCGCACGAGGCTGGTCGAGGTGCTGACCGGTGTCTACGCGATCGCCAACCGCCACGGGCTGATCGTGACCAACGTGTTCCACGCCGGCGACGGGAACCTGCACCCGCTGTTCTCGTTCGATCTCGCGGAGCCCGGCACGCTCGATCGCGTGCTGCAGGCGAGCGACGAACTCGTTCGGCTGTGCGTGGACGCCGGCGGGTCACTGTCGGGTGAACACGGGATCGGCCTGGAGAAGCGCGACTTCATGCCGCTCGTCTTCACCGAGGACGACCTCGCGGCCCAGGCATGCGTGCGCCGCGCATTCGATCCCGACGGCCGGATGAACCCGCGAAAGGTGCTGCCCGACGGCGCGCGCTGCGGCGACTACGCCGCCGCAGCGTTGGCGCGCGCCGGCGATCTCCCCGAGGGCACATGGATCTGATCCACCCGCACACGCAGGCCGAGATGGCCGAGACGCTCAAGGACCTCACCGCCAGCGGCACGCGCGTCCACGTCGTCGGCGGGCGCCAGCATTCGGCGATCGGCACGACCGAGGCAGAAGCCGAGATCTGGACGACCTTGTTGGACCGCGGTGTCGCCTACGACCAGGAGGAGATGCTCTGCGTCGTCGAGGCGGGCGTGCGCCTGCGCGACCTCCAGCCGAAGCTCGCCGAACACGGTCAGGAGTGGCCGGTGGACGAATCCGGCGAGGCGACGGTCGGTGGTGTGATCGCAGCCGACGTGGCGCTCCCCCGGCAGCTCCGGGTGGGACCGCTCCGTGACACGGTGGTCGAGATGACGTTCATCACCGGAGACGGGCGCAGGATCCGCAGCGGTGCGCGCACCGTGAAGAACGTCACGGGCTACGACGTCCACCGACTCCTCACCGGATCCAACGGGCGACTCGGCGTGATCACGCAGGTGGCGCTCAAGGTCCGACCACTCCCGAAGGTCACCCGAACGCTCGTGTCGCGTGAGGGCGGGATTGAGCTCGCCGAACGGTTGCTGGCCGAGGTGCCGCTGCCCACCGCCGTGATTGCCGAGCCCGACCGCGTGCTCGTGCGGTTGGAGGGTTGGCACCAGGAAGTTGCCGAGCAAGCGGCCGCCGCGAGCGGCGTCGCCGTGATGGGCGACAACGACCCGGCGGCGTTCTCGGAGGTGCCGTTCCCCGAAGCCACGATCGTTGCGCGGGCGGCGGTTCCCCCCTCTCGGCTCGGCGCGCTCGTCGACGGCCGCGATCAGTACCGCGCACTGCTGGGTGTCGGGTTCGCCTGGGTCCCGTGCGCCAACGCCGAGGAACTCGACGATCTTCGTCGGCGTGCCCATGATCTTGGCGGGACCGCCCCGGTGATCCGCGGCCCGGGCGACCTCGACGACGCCCACGTTCCCCTCCCCGTCGTCCACCGGAGGATCAAGGCCGCTCTGGACCCCGCCGGCATCTTGGCGTAAGTCCGTCGATCACCGCTGGTGGTGCACCAGCCGTCGGCCCGCCTCCTCCAGCGTCTCGATCCGCTTCGGGAACGCGAACCGCAACAGATGGGAGCCGAGTTCCGGTCGCGAGAAGAACGACGATCCGGGCACGGCCGCGACACCGACCTCCTCGACGAGGTATCGCGCCGCGGCCACGTCGTTCAGCAGACCGAGCGACGACACGTCCGCCATCACGTAGTACGCGCCCGCAGGCGCCTCAGCCGCGAACCCGGCGTCGGCGAGCACGCGCATCATCACGTCCCGCCGCTCCCGGTACTCGACGCGCATGGTCTCGTAGTAGCCGGCCGGCAGCCCGAGCGCCGTGACACCGGCGATCTGCAACGGCGTCGCGGCCGCGACCGTGAGGAAGTCGTGGGTCGACCGGATGCCGGCCATCAATACCGGCGCAGCGACGACCCAGCCGACGCGCCAGCCGGTCACCGCGTAGGTCTTGGACAGCGCGCTGATCGTGACCGTGCGCTCGCGCATGCCCGGGAGCGTGGCGATCGGCACGTGCGCCGATTCGTCGTAAGTGATGTGCTCATAGATCTCGTCGGTGATCGCGATCGCGTCGTACTCGATGCATCGCGCCGCGATCGTCTCGAGTTCCGCGCGAGTGAAGACTTTGCCGGTCGGGTTGTGCGGCGTACCGATCACGATCGCGCGCGTGCGCGGGCTGAACGCGGCCTCGAGTTCCGCCGAATCGAACGACCAGTCGGGTGGGCGAAGCGTCACGTACCGGAGCGACGCGCCGGCGAGCGCCGCATCGGGACCATAGCTTTCGTAGAACGGTTCGAACACGATCACTTCGTCACCGGGGTCGAGCAGACCGAGGAACGATGCGGACATCGCCTCGGTCGCCCCGCATGTAACGCACACCTCGGTCTCGGGATCAACCGACAGCCCGTAGTCGATCGCGTACTTGGCGGCGATGGCCTCCCTGAAGGCAGGGACGCCCCAGGTGATCGGGTACTGATTGTGGTCCTCCTCGATCGCCCGGATCGCCGCCTGCTTCACCTCGGATGGCGCGGGGAAGTCGGGGAACCCTTGCCCCAGATTGATCGCGTCGTGTTCGTTCGCGAGACGCGTCATCTCCCGGATCACCGATTCGGTGAACGACGACGCGGCAGCGGAGGAACGGAGTTTCCCGGTGCGGCTCATCGGCAGTCCAGCCTAGCGGCGTAGCATCCGCCTGATGGATGCGCGGCCGATCGGCACGGACCTGCCCGAGGGGGCGCGGTTTGTGGGCTCCACGCTCGAGAGCGCACCCGGCTGGGCTCCCGACCGTGCATCGCCGAGCTCAGCGGACCTTTCCTCGTGCGTCGCGTGCGGGCTGTGCCTGCCGCACTGCCCGACCTACCGACTGACGGGCGAGGAGACGGCGTCACCGCGCGGACGGATCGCCGCGATGCGCGCGGTCGCGGCCGGCTCGCCGGTCGACGACGCCTTCGCGAGCTACATGGATCGGTGTCTGGTGTGCCGGGCGTGCGAAGACGTCTGTCCCTCCAGCGTCCCGTTCGGCCGGATGATGGAGGCCGCTCGCGAGCAGATCGAGCCCGAGCGCGCGCGGCGGACGCGGCTCGCGCATTGGCTGGGGTTCCACTGGGTGTTGCCGCATCCGACGGCGATCAGGCTCGCGACCGCGATACAACCGATCCTCCGACCGCTCCTTCCGAGGCGGGTGCGAACGATGATCCCTCCAAGCGCGACGCCGTTCGCCCGGCTGCCGCGGGTGAGCGAGCCGCGGTTCGGCGTCGCCACGCGGGGCACGGTAGCCCTGCTCGCCGGCTGTGTCCAGGATCGATGGTTCCATCGGGCGAACCTCGCGACGATCCGCGTGCTCACCGCGACGGGCTGGCGCGTGACCGTGCCACGCGGACAGGCGTGCTGTGGCGCGCTTGCCGCGCACAACGGCCGGCTCGGCGTGGCGCGCCGGCTCGCCGCGCGTGCTCGGCATGCCTTCGCGGACGCCGACGTCGTCGTCGTGAACGCGGCCGGCTGCAGCGCCCACATGCGCACGTACGGCGAGTTGGCGCCCGGGGGCGAGCTCCCGGTTCGCGATCTCATGACCTTCGTGCATGACGAAGGTCTCGGGGACGTCTCGCTCGGTCCGATGCCGACAACCGTCGCCTACCACGACGCGTGTCACGCACTTCGCGCGCAGGGCATCTACGCTGCGCCGCGCGCGCTCCTGGGCCAGATCCCCGGACTCGAGGTGGTGGAGATCGCCAACGGCGACCGCTGCTGCGGGGCGGCGGGGATGTATGCCGCCACCCAGCCAGAGCTGGCTGGTGCCCTGGGACGCGAGAAGGCGGATGCGATCCGTGCGACCGGTGCCGCGACCGTTGCGTCCGCGAATCCCGGTTGCTCGGTCCAGCTGGCGTCGTACCTGGGGGCCGGCGTCGAGGTGGTCCACCCGGTCGAGCTGCTCGATCGGTCGATCGCTCAGCCGGCCACGATCCGCTCGGCGAGCTCGACGTCCGACGCGAAATAGCCCACGTCCTCGCGCCCGAAGAGCAGGGAGGTCACGAGGCGGTAGATCACCGCTCGCACGAACAGCTGCGGGAACACCGGATCGTGCGCGGTGGCCGCGAGCAGCGGTCCCGGGTCGGCGTCGCGCCACCGGACCGCGTCCCCCGCGACGACCGCCGACGCGAACCCTCTCGGTCGGAAGTACGGCGTCACGTCGATGATCGCCGGCGGCAGACGGTCGTCGAACAGCACGTTCTCGGTGAGGTCCCCGTGGATCACCTGGGCGTGCCCGGCGAGGTCCGTGCGCGCGGCGAGCAAACGATCGAGCAACGGATGCGCGACCGGCGGATCCTGCTCCTGCCAGGCGACGCGATCGCCCACCGACCATGGGTTCGTACGCGCATCGAGGAACGCGGGGCGAGACACGTCCGCGATCGCCTCGTGGAACCGTTCGCCCACCGCGATCACCTCGGCCCACCGCTCCGCGTGCCGGCCAGCCACGATCGGCTGCGCGCACCACCCGTCGATCACCAACGACCCGTCGCGCGCCGCGACCGGCAACGCGAGCCGGAATCCGACCTGCTCGATCGACGGCAGCACGGCGGCGAGCCACGTCCACTCCGCCGGATCGTCGCAGGGCTTCAAGACAAGGTCGCCGATGCGCCACGCGCGACCCTCGCCACCCGGCAACACCACCGGCTCTCCGGCGGCGGCGAAGGCTGCACGTACCTCTACCGGCGGACGCACGCGAGACAGCCTACGCGAGGCCGATGCGCGCGCCGGCTACCAGCGAGGATCGGTCGCGTCGAGCGCCTGCGCGCCCGTGCACTCGGTGCCGACGCCGTAGAAGACCTCGCCCGAACCGGTCTCGTGGATGTAGAAGCAGGCGCCGGGTCGAGCCTGCACTGTCGCGGCCCAGGCGGCGCCGCTGGTTGCGAAGCTCACGACGTCGAGGCCCGTGCTCGCGGTGTCGCCGTCGACCCACAGCAGGGTTGGCTCGATCGCCGTCATCCTCGATGCCCCGACACCGGCGATCGAGCCCTCCGTGCCGACGACGCGATCGGCTGCCGCTTGCGCGGTCCGCAGCGTGTGTTCCGCGTGGGCGATCGTGTCCTTGGTGCCGAAATTCGCGAAGATCTCGATCAGCACGAACACACAAGCGAACGCGATCGAGCCCGTGACCAGCCAGAAGCCGCGATTGCTGCGCCGCGCCGGCGCATCGGCGTCCGGTGCGGGTGTGGTGCTGACCAGCGTGTCGTCGTCGACAGGCATCCCACCAGCCTAGCTGCTACGGCGACAGCGCCTCGGCCAGCGCCTCGAGACTCTCCAGGTTGTGCCCCGACAAGAAGACGTCCACGCTCGGCAGCGCTGCCGCCATCCCCCGGGCGAGCGGTTCGTAGCGTGGCGAGCCCTTCAGCGGGTTCGCCCAGATCACCCGGTAGGCGAGGCGGCGCAGACGCGCCATCTGCAGGCGCAGGAGTTCGGGGTCACCGCGCTCCAGGCCGTCGGAGCACAGGACGACGACGGCGCCGCGGAGCGCCGCTCGCTGGCTCCAGCCGTCGAGCAACGTCTTCAGCGATTCGCCGATCCGGGTACCCCCTTCCCAGTCGGCGACGATCCGGCCGATCTCGTGCATGGCGCGATCGGGATCCTTCGCGCGGAGCACCCGCGTGACGCGCGTGAGGCGAGTGCCGAAGCAGAAGACCTCGACGCGTCGTCCCGCCGCCATCGCCGCGTAGCCGAATTGCAACAGCGCGCGCGAGTACGGCGCCATCGACCCCGAGACGTCGAGGATCAACACGAGCGGGCGGCGGCGCGTCCGCCGCACGCGCCATGCCCGGTCGAACGGTTCCCCTTGGGTGCGCAGCGACCGGCGGAGGGTGCGCCGCATGTCGAGCGCGCTGCCCGAGCGCGCGGCGCGCGTCCGTCGCGTGCGCTCGATCGGCACTTGGATCCGTAGCGTACGGATCAACTTGTGCACGCGCTGGCGTTCCTCCTCGGACAGGTATGCGAACGACTTCGACTTCAGGATCTCGATCGCGGACGCCACGAGGCGCAGCGACGACTCGTCGCCCTCGCCGGCCTCCTCGGCGTCGTCGTCGGCATGCCGCCAACTGGCCGCGGTGGTGACTTGCGGGCCCCATCGGTGCACCGTCCTCGCCGAGTTCGAGCTCGTCGAGATCGGGCGGCAGATCGAACTCGAGCGACAGCTCCGGCTCGTGTACGTCGCGAAGCGACCGGAACCACGCGTCGAACACCTCGTCGTAGGTCTCGAGATCGGTTCGGTTGCCGACGAGCGTGGTCCGACCCGTCCAGTAGAGCGTCTCGCGATCGGTGAGCCCGAGCGCGCTGACACCTTCGATGAACGTGAGGATCCGTCCGGTGCCGACCGGCAGCCCCTCCGCGCGCAGCTCTCTGCCGAGCTCGACGAGCGGCGGGACGGGACCGCTAGGCATCCTCCCCGACCACCTCGCCGAGGTGCGCGGCCACGAGCGCCTGATCCTCGTGGTCTTTCACGACCGCGCCAAGCGTGTCGGCCGCGAGCGACGGATCCAGCCGCTCCGCTCCGAGGAACGCGAGCGCGTTCGCCCAGTCGATCGTCTCGGCCACCCCGGGAACCTTCGCCAGGTCGAGGGCGCGCAGACGCTCGACGGCCTCGGCAACGTCCCGGGCAAGCGCCTCACCGACGTGCGGCGCACGCGCCCGCACGATCGCCACCTCACGGTCGAGCGATGGGTGATCGATCCAGTGGTACAGACAGCGCCGCTTCAAGGCGTCGTGCAGCTCTCGCGTACGGTTCGACGTGACGATCACCGCCGGCGGTGCCTCGGCGGCGATCCGCCCCACTTCCGGGATCGTCACCGCGAACTCCGACAGGATCTCCAGCAAGAACGCCTCGAACTCGTCGTCAGCACGATCCAGCTCGTCGACCAGCAACACGGCGCCCGTCCCGGCCCGGATCGCGGCCAGCAGCGGCCGCTCGACCAGGAACGACGGCCCGAAGAGATCCTCGACGTCGGCGTCCGCCTCGCGAGCATCGAGCGCTCGCACGGCGATCAGCTGTCTCGAGTAGTTCCATTCGTACAGCGCCTGCGAGGCATCGATGCCCTCGTAGCACTGCAGGCGGATGAGCCGACGCCCGAGCATGTCGGCCAGCACCTTGGCGACCTCGGTCTTGCCAACCCCCGCCTCGCCTTCGAGCAGCAGCGGGCGTCCGAGCGACAGCGCGAGGTAGATCGCCGTCGCGAGCCCCCGGTCGGCGAGGTACGCGCGCTCGCCAAGCGCGGCGGTCAGGGACTCCACGTCGGAGAACGGCAGGTCGGCCATGGACGCAGAGCCTACCGGGCGCCCGCGCGCTAGGTGGTGGCCGGCCGCGGCGGCACCGCACCGACGGGCGGCGACTTGATTCCTCGCTCGGCAGTGCGCGCGAGGATCCGCGCCCGCAGGACTCGTTCCGTGTCGATCCGATGGCTCGGCGAGGTCTCGGCCGCCACCCGGATCACCAGCGCGTTGTCGGTCAACTGCGTCACGCCGAGCACCGCGGGCGGTTGGCGCAGCCACTCCCCGAGCGGCGGCTCGTCTTTGATCTCCGCGAATAGCTCCTCGAGGACCGAGCGCACGCGTTCGGGATCCTCGTCGAGCGCGACCCGCACGTCGACGACCGCGCGGCCCCAGCCGCGGGTGCGGTTGTTCGTCACCTCGATCAGGCCGTTCGGAACCGTCGACAACGAGCCGTCGTACTGGCGCACCGCCGAGGTGCGCAGGCTGAGCGACTCGACCGTGCCCGAAACGGTTTGCGAGCTGGTCGTCAGGTCCACGATGTCGCCAACGTCGAACTGCCCCTCCACGAAGATGAAGAGTCCGCTGATCGTGTCGCGAACGAGCGACTGCGCCCCGAACCCGAGGGCGAGCCCGACGATCCCCGCCGACGCGAGCAGCGGCGTGATATCGACGCCGAGCGACTTCAGCACCGTGAGCATGAAGATCGTCCAGGCGATCACGACGAGGGTTCCAGCGAACAGCCCGACGACGGTCGCGGTGCGGCGGCGGCGGCGGCCCTCGGCGTCGTCCCCGCCGGCGCGAGCGCGGCGACGGTACCGGCCGATCCAGCGCCGCGAGACAACGGTGAGAACGATAGCGACCCCGAAACTGATCGCGAGTTCCCACCCGTGGTCGTGCCACCAAGCCACGGTGAACGGCTGCACGGACTGGGCGAGCGTCACGGCGACGACCCTAACAGTCACGCACCGGCGGGTCGCATCTCGACGGCGTACGTGGGCCCGTCGTCCGTGACGACGCCGACGACCGACCATCCGGCGCGTTCGGCGATCGCACTGATCTCATCCACCGACAAGAAGAGATAGTCGAACCAGGGGGTTGCGAGCCATCGATATCTGATCCGTAGCCGGATCTGTCCGCTCGCGCGTCCGCGTGCTCTGTTGCGAGCTTGGTACGCGAGGTGCACCGGCTCCACCGTGCGGTAGGGATCGAGGCAGACTGCGACCACGGAGCCACCGGGCGCCAGGACGCGTTGGAACCGTCGAAGGAGACGTCCGGCACGAGCCGGGTTGGCGACCAGGCCGAGGTTGTTCCCGAACAGCGCGATCCGATCGAAACGGCCCAGCGACGCATCGATCTGCGTGATCGATCGCAGCTGCACATCCCGGACGCCGCGTTCCCGGCAGACCTCGACCGCACCCGGGGAAACGTCGAGCGCGGTCACCTCAGATCCCCGTTCCTGGAGCTCGAGCGCCACGCGGCCGCCACCGCACCCAACGTCGAGCACCCGGCCGCGGAGCCGACGGAACGCCCGTCGATCGACGACCGGCCATCGCCGGAACGGATCGAGGTAGCGCTGCGTGTCCTCGACGTCGACGAACCCGTCGTCGCGCTCGACGATGTCGTTCGCCGTCGCGTCGCCGTGCACGCGATCGAGCAGCGCCCGACCGAAGGCGTCCTGTTCCGGGGACAGGATCCCGCTCAGCCCATGGCCTCCTCGAGGGCGCGCTGCACGAGCACGGACGACAGGGCGCGCCGGTATTCGGCAGAGGCGAATGCGTCGCTCGGCGGGGCGGTCCCCTCGGGCGCACGGGCCGCCGCGGTGGCGGGGTCCGCGCCTTCGGCGACGGCCGTCTCGACCGCGGCGGCCCGCATCGGCGTCAGGCCCATGTTGGTGAGCCCGACCCGCACGCCGCCGTTGGCTTGCACGACCGAGATCCCGACCAGCGCCCAGTCCTGAGCCCGCCGATTGAACTTCACGAAGCTCCAGCCCTCGGTGGCCCTGGGGACGCGGATCTCGGTCAGCACCTCGTCGTGGCCGAGCGCGGTCTCGAACAGACCGGTGAACATGTCGCCGGCCGGGATCGCCCGGGTGCCGCCGGGGCCGCTTGCGACGAACGTCGCGTCAAGCGCCAACAGCACAGCCGGCAGATCGCCCGCCGGATCCCCGTGTGCGACCGAACCACCGATCGTGCCGACATGCCGGACCGAAGGGTCGCCGATCTGTGCCGCGGCAAACGGGACGATCGGGCACCCGGCCTGCAGCGCCTCGCTGTTCGCGAGGTCGTGGTGCCGGGTCAGGGCACCGATCGCGATCATGTCGCCGTCCTCACGGACGTATGACAGATCACGCAGTCGGCCGATGTCGACGAGCGTCGTCGGCCTCGCGACACGGAGCCGCATCGCCGGCAGCAGCGAATGCCCACCGGCGAGCGCCTTCGCCTCGGGGTCGGCCGCGAGCGCGCCGATCGCTTCGTCAAGCGACTCGGCGCGCACGTACTCGAACGGCGCCGGGATCATCCCGCACCTCCCTGTGCGTCGTGGATGGCTCGCCACACACGTTCGGGCGTGGCGGGCTTGTCGATCGACGTGACGCCGAGATGCGACACGGCGTCGATCACGGCGTTCAGGACCGTCGGCGGCGCGGCGATCGTGCCGGCCTCGCCGATCCCCTTAACCCCGAGACCGTTCGTGGTCGAAGGGGTGACCGTTCGGTCGAGCGTCATCGACGGGATCTCAGTAGCCGACGGCACGAGGTACTGGGTCATGAGCGCCGACGTGAGGTTGCCGTGCTCGTCGTACACCGCCTCCTCGTAGAGCGCCTCGGCGACGCCTTGGGCCACACCGCCGTGCACCTGTCCCTCGACGATCATCGGATTGATGACGTTGCCGCAGTCGTCCACCGCGACGTACTTCACGATGTCGGTGCGGCCCGTCTGCGTGTCCACTTCGACGACGCAGATGTGCGTGCCCCCCGGCCAGGTGAAGTTAGGCGGGTCGAACACCGCCGTGCCCTCGAGCATCGGTTCGATATCAGGGGGCAGGGAGTGCGCGTGCCACGCCGACGTCGCGAGATCCGGGATCGTCCGCGCTTTGTCCGGAGCGCCCTTCACCCGGAACGCGCCGTCGGTCCACTCGAGGTCGTCCTCGGCGACCTCGAGCTCATGGGCGGCGATCGTCCGGGCTTTCTCGCGAACCTTCTCGACCGCGCGGCGGAGCGCCTCCCCACCGACCGACACCGACCGCGAGCCGTAGGTGTCCATGCCGATCCGCGACACCGACGTGTCGCCGTGCAGCACCTCCACATCGTCGGGCGTCACCCCGAGGCCGTCGGCGACGATCTGCGCCCACGCCGTCTCATGGCCCTGGCCGTGCGGCGACGTCCCCGTCCGAACCACGACGTTGCCGAACGGGCGGCACTCGATCTCGGCGCCGTCCCAGCCGCCCGCGACATAGCGCAACGCGCCGAGGATGTTCGACGGCGCGAGACCGCACATCTCGATGTAGCTGGTGACGCCGATCCCGATCTGCCGTGTCCCGCCCTCGGCCCGCCGTTGCTGCTGCTCGGCTCGGACACCGGCGTAGTCAGCCAACTCGAGTGCCCGGTCGAGGGCAGGCTCGTAATTGGCGGAATCGACGCTCAGCCCACAGATCGACGGGGTCGCCTCCGCGAACGGTGGGTGGAGGTTCATCCGCCGAAGCTCGGCTGGATCCATCCCGATCCTGCGCGCATACACGTCGACCAGTCGCTCCACGACGAACGTTGCCTCGGGCCTGCCGGCGCCGCGGTAGGCGTCCGTCGGCGTCGCGTTCGTCATGACACCGGTGAATTCGTACCAATACGATCCGATGTCGTAGGGCCCCATGTACACCCAGCCGCCCAGCTCGGGGATCCCGGGCGTCAGCAGCTGGAAGTACGCGCCCATGTCTGCCAGCTCGACGAACTTCATCCCGAGGATCCGTCCGTCCTGGGTGCCCGCGAGCGTGCAGTCGTGCACCGTTCCGCGGCCGTGGATCGTCGCCACGTAGTTCTCGTGGCGCGTCTCGATCCACTTCACCGGACGGTCGAGACGTCGCGCCAGCACCAGGGCGAGCGCTTCCTCGGCGTATACGTCGAGCTTCGAGCCGAAGCCGCCACCGACGTCGGGCGCGATGACCCGTAGCTTGTTCTGCGGGATGCCCGTGGCGATCGAATGTCCGACCCGAGCGATGTGCGGGATCTGTGTGGCCGACACCAGCGTGAACTCTCCCGATGCGGGCGTGCCGTAGGCAAGACAGCCACGCGGCTCCATGGCGTTCGGGATCAGCCGGGGTTGCGTGTACCGCTCCTGCACGATCACCGGGGCGGTCTCGAACACGGTCTGATCGCCGGCGCCCCCATGATTCCAGTGCACGACGTTGTTCGTCCCGAGGTCCGGATGCACGACCGAGCCGTCCTTCGACGCCTCCTCGAGATCGAGCACCGCCGGCAGCGCGGTCGCGTGAGTGACCACTGCCTCCGCTGCATCCTCGGCTTGGCCCCGCGTCTCGGCGACAACCACCGCCACCGCATCGCCCGCGAACCGGATCGTGTCACCGGTCAGCGGGTAGTGCGTGGGGATCTTGATGTCCTCAGTGATCGGCCAGACCATCGGCAGCGGGCCACCCCACTCCGACTCGAGATCGGCCGCCGTGAACACGCCGATCACCCCCGGCATCGCTGCGGCGGCCGCGGTGCCGATCGAGTCGATCGTCGCGTGCACGTACGGCGGACGCACGAGCGCCATCCAGACCATGCCCGCCATCGACTGGTTGTCGATGTAACTCCCCTGCCCGGCCAGCAGTTTCGCGTCTTCCTTTCGCAGCAGTGGCTGCCCGATGTACGGCGCGGTCGTCACCATCACGCCCCTCCAACCTTCGCGTCGGTCATCTGCCCTGCTGCGTCGAGGATCGAGGCAACGATGTTCTGATAGCCGGTGCACCGGCACAGGTTGCCCTCGAGCGCCTCGCGGACCTCTTCCTCCGTCGGGTTCGGGTTCTCCTCGAGGTAGCTCGCGGCAGCCATGATCATGCCCGGCGTGCAATACCCGCACTGCAGGCCGTGATTGCGATGGAACGCGTCCTGCAGCGGGTGCATCGCGCCGTCGGCACCGCTCATCCCTTCGATCGTCGTGACGGATCTTCCGTCCGCCTGCGCCGCGAGCATCGTGCACGCTTTGACGGACTCGCCGTCGACCAGGACGGTGCACGCGCCGCACGACGATGTGTCGCACCCGACGTTGGTACCCGTGAGATCGAAGTGTTCTCGCAGGAGATAGACGAGGAGCGTTCTCGGCTCGACGTCCGCTGCGCGTGCTGCGCCGTTCACGGTCACGGAGATGTGCATCGAGGCCTCCTCGATCGACGTGCCACGAGGGTAGCCCCGTCGGGCGCTGCAGGCGAATCCGCCGGCGCTACCAGGTGGGGGCGTCGGCGGCGAGCGCCGCCAGTCCGGTGCACGCCGTGCCCGTGCCGAACCGCTCACGCCCTGTGGCGGTCCGGGCAACCCAGTAGCACAGGTCGTCGCCTCCCTGGACGGCCGCCGCCCAGCCGGCAGGACCGGCATAGACGCTGACGACCGAGGGTGCGGTCGACGGGCCGTCGACGAACAGCAGATCGGGCTCCAGCGTCGCGAGCCGCGCGGCGGTCGCCGCATCGAGGCCATCGGACGCGGCCGCACGCCCCGCCGCATCGAGGGCGGCGGTCCCTGCAGCGCGCGCCTGGGAGTCGAGAAGATCCACGACGGCGCTGCCGTCGGGCCCGACGGGTTCGCCGTCGATCTCGGCGGCCGCGGCCTCACGCTGCATGGCCGCACGCTGCGAGGCGAGCAGCGAGGCCCGTCGGGCGTCGGCCGCGCGCTGCTGTCCCGCGACGAAGATCCCGAAGACGCCGATCGTCACGGCCATGGCGACGCCCACGACGACGAGTCGCGTCGTGAACGGTGTGAGCCGGCGGGTCCGCGGCCCGCGAGCCGCGACCATGCTGAAAGCGTCGTCCATCCCGCTGGAGGTATCGGCGGGGGGTGCGACGGGTGTAGCCGTTTGGCCTAGCCGAGCGCCAACCAGACGAGCGCGCCCACCACGATCGCCACGGCTGCCACGATGACGACGGGCGGGATCCGCCCGATCGACCGGCGTCCGATGGCAGCGTGCTTCGGCGGCGGGTCAACGGGTTTCATGCGGCGGCCGGCACTGCGCCTCGCCCGTTGCCCGAGCGTGAAGGACTCGTCCATAGCCTTGGAGGTATCGGTGCCCTCCGGCGTGGCCCTAAGCGACCCGGATTTGGCCGTGAGGGCTACCATCCGTTGCGTGAGCGAGATCACCGACGTCCTCGACGCGATCGACGCCCTCGACGCCGAGGGGCAACGCATGGCTCTCGCAACGATCGTCGCGGTCCGTGGATCGACCTATCGCCGCCCGGGGGCCCGGTTGCTCGTACCCGAAGACGGCGCGCCGGTCGGCAACATCAGCGGCGGCTGCCTCGAGGGGGACGTTGCAGACATGGCCCGTATCGTCCTCGAGGAAGGTCACGCCCGACTCGCGGGATGGGACCTCACCGCCGACGACGATGAGGTCTGGGGTCTCGGCCTTGGTTGCAACGGCGCGATCGAGGTCTTCATCGAACCAGCTGATCAGGCCGTCACGGTCACGCACGCGCTCCGCACCGCCCTCGAGGACGAGCGACCCATCAGCGTCGTCACGGTGCTCGAGTCCGAGGCGCCCGAGCTCGCGGCACCCGGGGCGCGGATCGTCGTGCGGCCGGATGGGCCGGTCGACGGCTCCCTCGGCCACGCCGACATCGACGCCGAGGCGATCGTGCGCGCCCGCGAAGCGCTGGCCGCCGGGAACTCAGAGATCTTCACGTTCGTACATGGCGTGCGCGCGTTCGTCGAGGTCCTCGAACCACCGCTGCGCCTCGTGATCTGCGGCGCGGGGCACGACGCGATCTCGCTCGTGCGAGCCGCGGCGGCGGTGGGCTGGCGCGCGGTCGTCGTCGATGACCGACCCGTGTTCCTCACGCCGGAACGGTTCCCCGGGGCGCACGCGTTCGTGTCGCTGACGGAACCCGCCGACGTGACCACGTCGGCGCCGCTCGATGTCCGGACATACGCGATCGTGATGACGCACAACTACCTGCGCGATCGCGACTATCTGCGGGGCCTGCTCGCCTCCGACGTGGGCTACATCGCGATGCTCGGTCCGGCCGCCCGTACGCAACGGCTCTTGATGGACCTCGCCGACCACGGCGTTCCCGTCGGCGATGCGGAACGCGCCCGGATCCACGCACCTGCCGGGCTGGATCTCGGGGCGGAAGGCCCCGACGAGATCGCGCAAGCCATCGTCGCCGAGATCGTGGCTGTCCGCCACGGTCGGGGCGGCGGCTTCCTACGGGAACGGCCGGGCCCGATCCACGATCGCCCTCGCCCCGGCGCCGAAGCCCGGTGATCTCCGGCGTCGTGCTGGCCGCGGGCTCGGGCGCCCGGTTCGGCGGAACCAAGCAGCTCGAGCGGTTCGGTGGCCGGGCCATGGTTCTGCACGCCGTCGACGCGCTCCGAGCGTCGGGAGCCGTCGACGAGATCCTTGTGGTGACGGGTCACGACGCCGAGGCGGTCGAAGCAGTGTTGCCCGCGGACGTGCATGCGGTGCGCAACCCCGACCACCGAGCCGGGCAGGCCACCTCGCTCGCCGCCGCTCTGCACGTGGTCGATCCGGCGAGTGAGGGCGCGGTGATCCTCATGGCGGACCAACCGGGCGTCTTGGGGTCGGATGTCCAGGTACTCATCGATGCGTTCCGCGCCTCCCGCGCCCAGATCGTGCGGCTCCGGTACACGGACGGACCGGGACCGGCTCTGCTCTCCCGCGAGATCTACGGTGAGGCAGGGCATCTCCACGGCGACACCGGTGCCCGGGTGCTCATCGCCTCCCACCCCGATTGGGTGCATGAGGTCGCGATCGAGCGGCCGGCACCTCGGGACGTCGACACCGTGGACGATCTCGGGGACCTCCTCCTCCCATAGCCCAACGGCGGGTTGCGCGAAACGCGCCGACCGCGTACAACGTCAAGACCGCGTCAGGCGCGGTGCCCGGTCACGACCGGGTCTTCCGGGGAGGGAACGATGGCAACACGAGGCGCCGGGGCGCCGCGATCCGAACGCGAGGTCGCCCCGCGGTTGGTCGAGGAATTCCGTGGTGTGCTGGACGTCCGCACGATCCGTCGCGTCGCGCGCGAAGAGCTGCTGCTGTTCGACAACGCGAAGGACCGATCAACCGTCGCCGACACCGCGTGGCGGCTCGCACGGGGCAGGCTCCTCGAGATGACCCCGCGTGACAGGCAACGCAAGCAGCTCGCCAGTTAACACGAACGAACCGGCGGCCTCCGCATACGGGCAGGATCGCTGCTCGGGAAGGCGTCTGATCGACCCGATGACATCCCGCGAGCGCCGCAGAGTGCCGACTTAGGTCCGATCCACCCCTGCGAACGGCCACGTAAGATACCCCGATGATCGCTTCCCCGGATCGCGCGCCCGCGGCAGCACGACCCCCACGACCGGCGCGACACGCCCGTTATGAGAACCGCGAGTTGTCGTGGTTGGAGTTCAACGCGCGCGTGCTCGCCCTCGCGGAAGACACGACGGTGCCACTGCTCGACCGCGTCCGGTTCCTCGCGATCTACTCCAGCAACCTCGACGAGTTCTTCCAGGTTCGGGTCGCCGGTCTCCATGAGCAGCTCGAGGCTGGCGCACCGGCCGGGCCCGACGGCCTCTCGCCCGCCGAAGCGCTTGCCGCGATCCAAGCCCGCGTGCGCACCCTGTCGACCCGCCGCAACCGGATCTTGACCAAGAGCATCCTCCCGGCGCTCGGGAAGGCAGGCATCAGGATCGTCGAGTGGACCGACCTCTCCAAGAGCGACCGGCTCGCGATGCGGCATCGTTTCGAGGAACAGATCTTCCCCGTGCTCACGCCGCTTGCGGTCGATCCGGCGCACCCGTTCCCGTATGTGTCGGATCTCTCCTTGAACCTCGCGGTGGTGGTGCGCGATCCGGCGACACGACAGCGCCGCTTCGCGCGCGTGAAAGTGCCGGGCAACCTGCCGCGATTCATCCCGGTGCACGCCGAAAAGCGGTTCATCGCGATCGAGCAGGTGGTCGCCGCGCATATCGATCGTCTGTTCCCCGGGATGGAGATCATCGCGCGCCACCCCTTCCGCGTGACACGTGACGCCGACATGGACCTCGCGTCGGATGAGGCCGAGGATCTCCTCTCCGCGATCGAGGAGAGCGTGCGCCGGCGGCAGCGCTCGCTCGAGGCGGTGCGCCTCGAGGTCGACCCCACGATGCCGAAATCGATCGTGGCCCTCCTGCTGGAGGAACTCGACCTCACATCGCGCGACGTCTACGTCACCAAGCCGGTCGCTGGCCTCGGCGATCTGATGGAACTCGCGAGCCTCGACCGTCCGGAGTTGCGCTACGAACAGTGGCCGAGCGTGACCCAGGATCGGCTCGTTCCGGTCCTGCGGGGTACCAGGAGCATCTTCGATGAGATCCGCGACGGCGACCTGCTGGTCCAGCACCCGTACGACTCGTTCGAGACCTCGGTCGCGGCGTTCGTCGACCGAGGCGGCGACCGACCCGCACGTGCTGGCGATCAAGCAGACGCTGTACCGCACTCGGTGCGGGACAGCCCGATCGTCCCGGCGCTGGTTCGGGCGGCCGACGCAGGCAAGCAGATCACGGCGCTGGTCGAGTTGAAGGCGCGGTTCGACGAGGAGACGAATATCCGCTGGGCCCGCGTCGCTCGAAGAAGCCGGCGTCCACGTCGTCTACGGCGTCGTCGGCCTGAAGACGCACGGCAACTCTCGATGGTCGTTCGCCGAGGAGGCGGGACGGGCATCCGCCGGTACTGCCACATCGGCACCGGCAACTACAACCCGGGACACGGCGACGCCTACGAGGACATCGGTCTGCTGACGGTCGATCCCGAGATCGGCGCCGACGTGACCGACCTCTTCAACTACATCACGGGCTACAGTCGCCAAGATTCGCTACCGCAGCCTGCTCGTCGCGCCGCTCGGTCTGCGCACGGCAACTGCTCGCGATGATCGCGCGACGAGGCGCGCGCCGGCAGCCGACGGCCGCATCGTGATGAAGATGAACAGCCTCGTCGATCCGGAGATGATCGACGCGCTCTACGCCGCGTCCGCCGCCGGCGTCGAGATCGACCTGATCGTGCGCGGCATCTGCTGCCTGCGCGCCCGAGTGCCCGGTCTCTCGGACAACATCCGGGTCCGCTCGTTGGTCGGCCGATTCCTCGAGCACTCGCGCGTCTTCCGATTCGGCAGCGACCGGCGTGGCCCGCGAGTACTTCATCGGCTCCGCCGACCTGATGGAGCGCAACCTGGATCACCGCGTCGAATGCGTGACGCCGATCCGCGATCCGAGCCTCGCCGAGCACTTGCAGGAGATCCTGCGTCTCGAACTCGAAGACGAGGAGCTGGCCTGGGAGCTTGGGCCGAAGGGCTGGACCAAGGTACCGACGCGGCGCGGGCTGAACGCGAACGACGCCCTCATGGAGCTCGCGCGCTCGCGCACCCACAAGGTCGGGTGAGCCGCGAAGATGCAGGAACGTGAGGTGAAGCTCGCGGCGGCCCCGACGTTCGTGATGCCGGACCTGTCCACGCTCGGAGATGACGTCCGGGTCGCGATCGCGGAACCGCTCAGAACGCTGACGACCTACTTCGATACCGAAGACCTCCGCTTGGCGCGCGCCGGCGTGAGCCTCCGGCACCGCACAGGCGAGGGCTGGACCGTCAAGCTCCCCGGCGAGATCGGCAACGGTGTGCTCACTCGCCCCGAGTACACGTTCCCGGTGGACGGTCAAACCCCGCCATCGGCAGCCACAGATCTCGTGCTCGCGTACGTGCGCACCGGGCGCATCACCCACGCGGCGCGGCTGCGGACCGTGCGCCGCCGTATCCTGCTGGACGATCCCGACGGCACCCGTCTACTGGAGGTCGACGACGACGAGGTCTCGGTGCTCGGCGAACACGGCCGCGTCGTCGCCCGGTTCCGCGAGCTCGAGGTGGAGTTCACGGACGCCGCCCCGACCGCCCTCGTCGACGCAACGGTCTACCTCTTGCGCGCCGCAGGCGCTGACGGGCTCGAAGCGACGTCGAAGTACGTGCACGTGCTCGGGCCGCGGGCCCGGCAAGCCCCCGACGTGACGGTCGAAGCCCTGACGGACAGGCCGAGCGCCGGTGAGGTGGTCCGTCATGCCCTTAGCGCGAGCGTCGACATGCTCTTCCGCCACGACGCCGTCGCCCGGCTCGACGAAGACCCTGAAGGAGTGCACCAGATGCGGGTCGCGACCCGCCGCCTTCGCTCCAACCTCCGGACCTTCCGGCCGCTGGTCGACCCCGACTGGGAGACCGAGCTTCGTGACGAACTCGCCTGGCTTGGCGACCTCTTGGGCGCCACGCGCGATGCCGATGTGATGGTTGCGCGGCTGCAGATGCGGATCGCCGCCTCGCCGAACCCGGACGATGCCGCCCCGTTGGCGAGTCGGCTGGACTCGCAGCGTGCTGCGTCGGTCGACCGACTGCGGGCCGAGCTCCGCGGCGAGCGGTATCTGGCGCTGCTCGACACACTCGTCGACGCCGCGCGCCAGCCCCGGCTCACTGACGACGCACTCGAACCCGCCGAACGACTGCTCGAAGCGTTGCAGGACGACTGGAAGGGTCTGCGCAAGCGCGTGAAGCGCTCGGCCAAGCACCCCGCCGACGCTGATCTCCATCGGATCCGTGTGCTTGCGAAGCGCTGCCGCTACGGCGCCGAAGCCCTCGAACCCCTCGTCGGCAAGGACGCGCGCGCGGCGGCGCGCGCAGCTGAACGGCTGCAAGGCGTTCTCGGCGAACGGCACGACGCCATCGTGTTCCGCACGTGGCTCCACGACGAGGCGCTCGCGATCGCCGACCCCGTCACGGCGTTCGCGGCGGGCGAGTTCGCGGGGGAAGAGCTGGTGGGCCTGGTGCGCTCTCGCGACGACTGGCGCCCGGCGTGGCGTCGATTCGCCGCCGTCCGCGAGCCGGCGAGGTGGCGGCGATGACCGTTCGCGCTGCCGGCGGCGTGGTCTGGCGACGCTTCCGCGGTGCCGATCAGGTCCTCCTCGTGCATCGCCCTGCGTACGACGACTGGTCCCTCCCGAAGGGCAAGCTCGACCACGACGAGGAGGAATGGACCGCGGCCGTCCGCGAGATCCTCGAGGAGACGACGCTCCGGTGCCGACCCGGGCGCGACCTCGGGACGATCTCCTACCGGGACTCCGAGGGCCGCCCCAAGGTGGTGCGCTATTGGCAGATGCGTGCCCCGCGGGGACAGCGCGCCGCTGCGGCGCACGAGGTCGATGAGGTGCGATGGCTCCGGCTCGACGAAGCGATCGCCCAGCTGTCCTACACGCACGATCGCGACGTGGTCCGCCGGTTCCACCCGGAGCCCGCGCCCGGCGAGCGCGTCACCATCCACCTCGTCCGCCACGCCAAGGCCGGTGACCGCACACTGTGGACGGAGCCGGACACACGACGTCCACTCACCGGGTCCGGTCGCGACCAAGCGGCGCTGATCGCGAAGGCGCTGGCCGACCACGATGTGGCGAAGATCCTCACCAGCCCGATGCTCCGCTGCGTCCAAACGGTGGCGCCGCTGGCTGAGCTCCGCGATCTCGCGCTGCAGACCGACGACCGGCTCACCGAAAGCGCGGATCCGGCGGCAGCGCTGGCCTTCCTCGCGGAACAGGCGTCGTTCGGTCCCGTCGTCGCGTGCACGCACGGCGACGTGATGATGCTCGGGGTCGAACGATTGCTCGACGACGGCGTGCGTCTGCGAGGAAGCAAGGTCGCGTACAAGAAGGGCTGCTCGTGGCGGCTCACCGTCGTGGACGGCGTCTTCACGGCGGCCCGCTACACACCACCGCCCGCTCATCACTGACTCGATCGTGGCCGCACGAGGGTCCGGCCCGGGTCGGCCGGCTCGAATCCGAACCGTTCGTACAACGCGTGGGCGTCGCGGGTGTTGAGGTACCAGTAGCAGTCGTGGAACCTCGGGTCGTTCACCGCCTCGTCCACGAGTGCAGCCCCCACGCCGCGACCGCGGTGATCGGTCACGACGAAGACGTCGCCGAGCCACGCCATGTTCGATCCATCGGACATCACGCGCGCGAACCCGACGAGCGACCCGTCCGGTCCGTACGCGGCGAGCACACGGGTCGACGATCGTACGAGCGCGGCGATGGTCGCGAGCGTGCGTCCTGGCACCCAGTAGGCCTCCTCGGTGAGGAACCGGTGGACTTCGTCGACATCGACACGCGTTCGATCGTCGTCAAGCTCGTACCCGTCTCCGATCGGACGCCGCATCAGCAGACGGTACCGAGTCGGCGATGTGCGAGCGCCGGCAACCGCTCGCGCACGGATCGCACGACCGCAGGATCCAGGTCGGCGAACCAGACACCGTCGCCGTCGCCAGGCGCCTGCGCGACCACGGCGCCCCACGGATCGATGATCATCGAGTGCCCGTGCGTGCGATGACCCGCGTCTGGCGCGCCCCAGGGCCCCCACTGCGCCGCGGCGAGCACGTAGGCCTGTTCCTCGATCGCACGGGCGCGCACGAGCGGCTCCCAATGCCCCTCGCCGGTCGCGCGCTGGAACGCCGCCGGCACCACCAGCACGGTCGCGCCGGCCGCCATCAGCCCGCGATAGAGCTCGGGGAACCGAACGTCGTAGCAGATCGACAGGCCGAGGCGCATACCCTCCACGTCGTGCGTCACCAGTTGATCTCCCGGCGTGAACAGGGCAGATTCGCGGATCGGCCGTTGTCCGGGGAGGTCGACGTCGTACAGATGGATCTTGCGATACCGCGCGACCACCTCGCCCCTCGGGTCGATCAGCAGCGAGGTGTTATACACGCGTGCGCCCGCCAGCTCGCAGATGGACCCCCCGAGCACCCACATGTCCAGCTCGACGGCGGCGTCGGTGAGGGCCGTCGTGATCGGCCCGCCGAGAGGCTCGGCAGCTTCGCGCATCGTCCGTTGACCGCCGTAGCAGCCGAACAGCTCCGGCACGACGGCCAGACGCGCGCCACCGCCCGCGGCCTCCGCAAGGAGGCCGCGGGCGGTGGCGAGGTTCGCGCCGACATGGCCGGCGCCGCTCATCTGGCAGACCGCGGCGCGCATGTCGCCCAGGGTAGCGGCGCGCTCAGTCCTCGAGCAGCAGCTCCGCGTCGATCACAAGCTCGACCTTCTTGCCGACCAAGAGACCGCCGGTCTCGACGGCCATGTTCCAGGTGAGGTCCCAGTCCTCGCGATCCACCGTTGCCGACGCCGAGAAGGCCGCCAAGGTGCCCCCCTGCATCCCCGGGCCGGTTCCGAGGAACTCGGCCTGCAGCGTCACGGGCCGCGTGTTCCCGTTGATCGTGAGGTCGCCGTCCAGTTCGAACGAACTGCCCTCGCCCGCCCGGATCGCGCTCGACACGAACGTCAGCGTGGGGTAGTGCTCGATCTTGAAGAAGTCATCCCCGCGGAGGTGGTTGTCGCGCATCTCGCTGTCGGTGGTGACCGAGGCAGCCTGGATCTCGACGCCGACCGACGATCCCTCGAGCCGCTCGCCCACCGTCACCCGGCCATCGAACTCGGTGAAGCGACCTCTGACCTTCGACAGCATGTGTCGCGCAACGAACCCGAGGCTCGTGTGACTCTTGTCGAAGACGTAGGAACCTGCGGGCGGGAGCGCGATCCCGTTGATCTCGCGCTCAATGGTGGTCTGTGACATGGCACCCTCCTGGGTGTCTGGGACCGCCCCCTCGGCGGCTCGTTGCTCTGGTTAACCTTCCAGAGTTACTCTGTATTCCAGAGTTTCTAAGGAATCTTGACCGGCCGGTGAGCGTTCCGTACGGTATGCACGTGACTCCGCATGGCGAAGGGCCGATCTGTCAGCACTTCCAGCGCGCGGCTGCGCTGATCGCGCGGAGGTGGGTACCGCAGGTGATCTACGCGATGCAGGGCGACGCTCGCCGCTACTCCGATCTGAAGGCCGCCATCCCAAGGATCTCGGACGCGCTCCTGTCGGAACGGCTGAAGGAGCTCGAGGCGGCGTCGATCGTCACGCGGACCGTCGAGCCGAGCACCCCCGTGCGGATCGCCTACGAGCTAACCCCCCGCGGCCGCGAGCTCGCCGCCGTCCTCGGGGAGCTCCAGGTTTGGGCCGAGCGCTGGACCCGCGCTCAGGCCCCGATCGCCTGATCGGCGATCGCGAGCGCCTCGTCGATCGCCTCGAACCCTTCCTGGAGTTGCTCCTCGGTGATGCACAGCGGCGGATTGGTCATGATCCCGTTCCAGCGGATCATCGTGAAGACGCCACGGTCGAGCAGCGCCCGATTGATCGCGAGCATCGTGTCGTTGTTCGCGTTGTACGGCGACAATGGCGTCATCGAGTCGCGATCGGTGACGAGCTCCACGATCCCGAACAACCCGATGCTTCGGTGCAAGCCAACGCTGGGATGGTTCGCGGCGAGTTCCTCGTGGTGACGGCGCAGGACGGGCTCGAGCCGCTTCGCGTTCCCGACGAGGTCGTCGTCCTCCATCACCTGGATCGCCGCGAGCGCCGCCGCGCACGACAGCGGGTGCGAGTTGTACGTGAGGCCACCGTAGAACACGTGCTCGTCGAAGTACGCGGCGATCTCCGGAGAGATCGCCAGTGCGCCGAGCGGGAGATACGACGACGTGAGGCCCTTCGCCGTGCTCATCAGATCGGGCACCACTCCCCAATGGTTCACCGCGAACCACTCGCCGGTGCGACCGAAACCGCACATCACCTCGTCGGCGATCAGCACGATGCCATGCCGGGTGCACAGCTCCCGCACGCCCTGCAGATACCCGTCCGGCGGTATCAGGATGCCGTTCGTGCCGGTGACCGTCTCGAGGATGAACGCCGCGATCGTGCCGGGGCCCTCGAGCATGATCTGCTCATCGAGCCGGTCGAGTGCCTGTTCCGCGGTCTCCTGCGGCCGGTCGGACCCGTGATACGGGTCGAATACCCGCACGACGCCCGGCATCGGCGGGTTCTCGTTCGCCCACCGTCGCGGGTCGCCGGTGAGGTTCGAGGTCAGATAGGTCGCGCCGTGGTAGGAGCGGTAACGCACCAGCACCTTCTGCCGGCCCGTGAACGCCTTCGCGATCCGGATCGCGTTCTCGTTGCACTCCGCGCCACCGAGCGTGAAGAACGTCTTCTCGAGATCCCCGGGCCACAGGCTCGCAAGCTTCTGGCCGAGCAGCGCACGGGTTTCGAACGCGGCGAACGGCGTGATGTAGGGCAGCGTCTCCCCCTGCTTCGCGATCGCATCGATCACACGCTTGTCGCCGTGGCCGATGTTCACCCCCATGAGCTGGGAGTTGAAGTCGAGGTAGCGCGTGCCGTCGACCGTGTAGAAGTACACACCCTCCGCCCGGTCGACCGCCATCGGCATGACGTTCGACTGGGCGGACCAGTCATACAGCGTGTACCGCTTCGCGAGCTGCACGATCTCATCGGCCGACAGCGTCATCGCTTCCTCACGTCCTTCCTCGTGCACCGGTCACCGGCATCTTCCCAGAGCCCGGGAGGGCGCTCAGCGGACGTCCTTCACGACCACTCCACCCTTCATGACGACGTGGACCGACTCCAAGACCGTGATGTCGTCCGTGGGATCCCCGGCGACGGCGATGAGGTCGGCGTAGGTGCCCGGTGCCAAGCGGCCGACGCGGTCGCTCCAACCGATCATCTCGGCGGCCACCGTCGTCGCGCTCTGGATCGCCTGCATCGGTGTCATGCCGAACCGCACGTAGCAGGTCAGGTTCTTCGCCTCCGAGCCGAACGGCGCGATGCCGGTGTCCGAACCGTTGGCGATCTTGGCGCCGGCGGCGACGGCCTTTCCGAACATCGCGCGGCTGACCTCGTTCGTCCAGTGGACCTTCGCGAGCACCTCGTCGGTATAGCCGAGCGCGGGACCCTGCTCCGCCATGTGGTCGCCGTCGGAGATGTCGATCACCAGGTACGTGCCGCGCTCGATCGCACCCGCGAGCGTCTCGTCGTCGATCAGTGATGCGTGCTCGATCGAGCGGACGCCTGCGCGCACGGCGCGCATGATGCCGACCGGCCCGTGCGCATGCGCGGCGACGAACGTGCCGTAGTCCTCGCAGGTCTCGACCGCCGCGCGCAGTTCATCCTCCGTGAACTCCGGAGCGCCCGGATTCGTCCCGCTGGTGAGCACTGCCCCCGTCGCCAGCACCTTGATGAAGTCGGCTCCGCGAGCCAAGATCCTTCGAACGTTCGCACGCATCTGGTCAACACCGACGGTCACACCGAACCGGAGTTCATCGGGAACGACGGCGTCGACGTCGACCGCCAACCCCGTGATATCGCCCGAGCCGCCGGGCACCGTCACGTAGGCGCCCGCGCAGAGCATCCGAGGCCCGGGGAACCAGCCGGCGTCGATCCCACGACGGATCTCCACGTCGGTGAACGCACGGAACGAGCCGACGTCGCGCACGGTGGTGAAACCTGCCTCGAGCACGAGACGCGCGTTCCGGACCCCCCAGATCGCGTCGTGCGCCCCGCTGCTCGTCACGAGCGAGGCATACCCCTGGCCGGTCTCCTCGGCTCCCGCAAGGTGCGAATGCATGTCCAGCAGGCCGGGAAGCACCGTGCATCCCGACAGGTCGAGCCGAGCGGGACCGTCCGGCACGTCGGCGGTTGAGACGACGTCGACCACCCGATCAGCCTCGATCAGGATGGCGAGGTCGTGCAGGACCTCTCCGGCGACGGGGTCGACGATGCGGTCGGGCAGCACTGCGATGCGATCGGTCATGGCGGCGAGGATACCGGCGAGGTTCCGCTCCAGGATCGCGGGCCCGCGGCCGATACCTGAAACGTGGTAGTCGAGGCTCACCTCTCCAGCCCACCGGCCGCCACCACCCATCCAGGGTGTCTCCAGCTCGCGTCGCCAATGCGCCGTCCCGGGCCCACCGCTTCAGTGCGGAAGACCGGGGATGGGTCGTGAGGTTCCCGGAGCGGGGTAGGCGACGCGACCGCGCGGCTCGGCGCCGTCAGGCGCCGAGCCGCGCACTCCAGACATCGATCACCTGACGGAGTTCGACACCGTCGAACGATCGCTCATGTCCGGCGTGCACGATCCGTCCATCCAGGTCGCGGATCCGTTGCAAGGAAGCGACGACGATCGATGCGTCGAGCTCCCAGTCGATCGGCGCGTCCACATAGATCGCATCGCCCGAGAACAACGTGCCGTCGTGTTCGTCGAACAGACATGCCGATCCCGCCGTATGGCCCGGTGTATGGATCACCGTGAAGACGCGGGTCCCGAGGTCGATCCGGTCGCCGTCGGCGAGCAGCGCAGTCGGGTCCGCGCCCGGCGTCGCCCAGCCCACGAGATCGAAATCGGCCTCCGGGACAGCCGTCACGGCCACGTCGGGCATCGGCACTCCGTAATACGCGTACATCTCCTCGGTGCCGTCGGGGAAGTCCTCACGACGCAGGCGCATCGGGAACGGCGCGCGCGTCATGTCGGCGTCGTCGGCGTGGACGCGTCGGTCGGAGAACTCGTGCAACCCGCCGACATGGTCGAAGTGGCCGTGGGTCGCAACGGCGATCACCGGTTTCCCTTGGGTGAACGGATCGACGTGGGGCTTCAAGGGCCCGATGCCGTTGGCGGCATCGACCAAGAGGTTGACATCGCCGCCGGGCACGAGCCACACGTTCGACTCCAGCATCGCGTCGACGTACGGCTCGAAGAGCCGAGTGATGCCGTCGCCGACGTCCTCGGCCCGGAACCAGGGGTGCGCGACCGGGAGATCGTTGGTCCGGCTCAGCCCGCCGGGGCTCCCTGGTCGGCGACCGAGCTTTCGGCCGCTTCTGCCTCGGCGTTGTCCCGCATCACGAGGAATCCGGCCGCGATCCCGAGCACGCCCCCGACGGCCGAGATGAACAAACCGGAGGCGACCTCGGCACCCGGAGCGACCTGGTCGGTTCGCAGGAGCCCCCAGACACAGGCCAGGGAGAGCACGACGGCGCAGAGCGTCGCCAAAGCGCCCATCGCGCGTCGGATCTGTGGATCCGACAGCAGAACGTACGCGGCCCCGAACACGAACAGGCCGACCGCCATCCCGAGCGCGAGCTTGCCCGAGATGTCTGCCGTGCCGTTGTAGCTGGTCGTGGGCGTCTCCCACCACGTCGAGTAGACGCCGATGATGCCGATCACGCCGGCGACAGCGGCGCCCACGCCGGCGTAGCTGATCTTGCCCTTCTCCATAACGGAACCCCTTCGATGGGCGATGGGCGATGCTCCCCCGCCCGAGAGGGTGATGCAACGACCCGATGACGGTCCGGGTGAGCCCGGCTCGGGTTAGGTCGAAGGACGCTGGTGGAGGTGAGGGGACTTGAACCCCTGACCCCTGCGTTGCGAACGCAGTGCTCTACCGGACTGAGCTACACCCCCGGGGCGAGGTCAGGGTAGCAGAGGGCCTCAGCCCGCTCGAATGACGACGTGCTGCCCTTGCTCGACTCCGGGAGCAGTCACCGGCACCCGTACGCGAGGGCGCTCCGCCTCGACGGCGGGCGCAGGCGCCGATGCCGCGCGTGCCTTCACGATCAGCAGGGCCCACACATAGATGAGCAAGACACCGGCGAGCGCTCCCGCGACGGCCCAGGCGGGGCGGAGCGGCGGCACGATGCCCATGAGCAGGGTGATCCCGATCGCCTCGAGCAGGATCACGAAGACGCGGCGGCGGCGGACCCGAGCCCGCGCCTGCTGTCGCTCACGCGGCCCGAGGAACCGAACCCCTTTCCTGGGGGTGACGATCCAGCGGCCGTTCGTGCCGTGCACCTCTGCGTGTGCCAACAGCTCCATCCTGCGCTCGAAGTCCTCGACACTCCTCGCGTCGGACCGCTTTCGACCGACCGGCAACAGGAACGCCGCCCACATGATGCCTAAGACCGCCAGCAGCAACCACTGCACCAGCCCGCCTCCTGCCTGTCGATCCCCGGATCGAACACAACATCTAGGCTGGGACGGGACCGTAGCACCACATCTAGTGCTTCTGAAGTACATCCATGTGATTTTCCCCAGGGTGTGGAAGTCCTGTGGAGACGCGTCTGCTGTCGGTCAGGCGCCCGACGGTGCCCGGTAGTCGCCGCTCTTGCCGCCGGTCTTGGCGAGGAGGCGGATCCCCTCGATCCGGGCCGAGCGGTCGAACGCCTTGGCGGTGTCGTACAGGGACAGTGCCGCGGCCGCGGCGCCGGTCAGCGCCTCCATCTCGACTCCGGTGCGATCGACGGCCCGGACCGTCACCTCGACACGGAACCGCCCAGCGTCAGGATCGGCGTCGATCGTGACGTCAGCGCCGGTCACTCGGATCGGGTGGCAGTGCGGCAGCAGATCGGGGGTGCGTTTGACGCCGGCGATCCCGGCGACCTTCGCCGTCTCAACCGGCGACCCCTTCTTCGTGCCGGCGAGGAGCTCGGCGACGGCGTCGGCGGTCGTGACGAGCCAGGCCTCGGCCGTCGCCACGCGCGCGGTCTCGGGCTTGTCGCCGACGTGAACGATCCTCGTGGTGCCGTCCGCACCCGCTTGCGCCGACCCGGGCACGTCAGTCCTCCGCTGCGCGGAAGAGCACCACCGACACTCGCTCGCCCTCGCCGAGCGACGCGACGCCCGGCGGCACGACGGCGAGGCCGTTCGCCCGCGCAACCGTCGAGATGAGGTTCGAGCCGCGACCGCCCGTCGGTGTCGCAGTCCACCCCTCGGCGCCGCGCGTCACCTCCACACGAGCGAAGACCGTCTTGTCCTTGGGTCCGGCGATCTCACCCGTCAACGTGGCGGCGACCTCGGGCCGGCCGAGATGCTGCCGGCCCATCATCTTGAGGATCGCCGGCCGCACGAACATCTCGAAACTGACGAAGACACTGACCGGATTGCCAGGAAGCCCGAAGTACGGCTTGCCCTCGATCTGCCCGAACCCCTGGGGCATCCCGGGCTGCATCGCCACTTTGAAGAAGTCGACGTCGCCCCGCCGGAAGAAGGCTGCTTTCACGACGTCGCGTTCGCCCACACTTACCCCGCCCGACGACACGAACGCGTCGGCTTGGATCTCGTAGTTGAGCACAGCGTCCTTCAACGCCTCGGGGTCATCGCGCACGATGCCCGCCAGCGTGGGGATCGCGCCCGCCTCGCGGAGCGCGCCGAAGATCGTGTAGGCGTTGGAATCGCGCACCTGGCCGAACTCGGGGCTCTCGGTCGGCGGGACCAGCTCGTCGCCGGTCGAGAAGACGATCACGCGCGGCCGTGGGTGCACGAGCGGGTGCGGGACCCCAGCGTTCGCCAGCAGCCCGAGCTCGGGCGCCCCGAGGCGCTTGCCGCCGGGGACCAGCACGTCGCCCTCGCGGACGTCTTCGCCCCGCGGCCGCACGTGGCGGCCCGACGGTGCCGCCTCGAACAGCCGGACGAGATCGTCGTCGCCCTCAGCGTTCTCGACGGGCACCACCGCGTCCGCGCCCGCCGGGATCGGCGCGCCGGTGGCGATCTTGACGGCCTCCCCCATGCCCACGGTGGCGTCCGGGCGCTGCCCGATCATCGCGCGTCCCACGACCTTCAACTCGACCGGCGTGTCGGGAGTGGCCCCCTCGACGTCGACGGCCCGGACCGCGTAGCCGTCCATGCCACTCGACGCGAACTCAGGAAGATCGATGGCCGCGGTGATATCGCCGGCCGCGACGCACCCGTACGCATCGGTCAGCGGAAGCTCGATCGGGGGCAGCGGGTGGACCTGCGACAGCACCCTGTCGCGCGCATCCTCCAGCGGGACGAGCCCCTCGGCGGAGTCGTGGTCGTGGACCGCGCGGGTGGCCATGCCGCGAGTCTACCCGGGGTGGCGCGCCGCCCCCGGCTCGAGGCGCCGCACGAGCCGCTCGCGAAGTGCGGGGCCGATGTCGTTGCGCGCAAGCGCAAGCGCGACCTGGGCGTCGAGGGCGTCGAGCGGGTTCCCGACGTCGAACCGGCCCCCCGAAAAGGGGAAGGCATGGACCGGCTCTTCGATCGCGAGCAGCGCGATCGCGTCGGTGAGCTGCAATTCGCCGCCCGACCCGGGCTCGATCCGGCGCAGCGCCGCGAACACACCCGGCGTGAAGACGTAGCGCCCGATGACGGCGAGGTCCGACGGTGCGTCGTCGGGCGCCGGTTTCTCGACGAGCGAGGCCACGCGGATCAGACCATCGTCCTCGCCGCCGGGTTCGATCGCGCCGTACATCGCGATCTCTCGGTGGCCGACGTGCATCGCCGCGACGATCGATCCGCCCGTGCGGCCGGACGCCGCGATCATGTCGCGCAGCAGCGGGATCGCCGGATCCAGCAGGTCGTCGCCGAGCAGCACCGCGAACGGCGCCTCGCCCACGAGCGGCTCGGCCATGGACACGGCGTGGCCGAGGCCGAGCGGCTCGGCCTGCAGCACGAAACGCACCGCGTCGATCGACGCGCTTCGCACGGCCGCGAGCGCAGCGTCCTTCCCGCGGGCCGCAAGCTCCGACTCGAGGGCCGGCGCGGGCGCGAAGTAGTCCCGAACCAGCTCCTGTCCGGGTCCGAGCACGACGATCACATCGTCGATGCCCGCCGCGAGCGCCTCGGCCACCACAAGGTGCAAGGCGGGTGTATCCACCACCGGCAGGAGTCCCTTGGGCACGACTTTCGTGGCGGGCAAGAACCGGGTCCCCAGGCCGGCCGCGGGAATCACCGCCGTCCGAACGGTCATGGCGGGCGAGTCTAGCGGGCCCCGTCGGTACACTTGCCCGGCCATGCCGACCTACGAGTACCGCTGTCGCGACTGCGGCCATTCGTTCGACATCATCCAGAAGATGAGCGATGACCCGCTCACGCACTGTCCGGAGTGCGGCGGAGCACTCCGAAAGGTGTTCGCGCCGCCGGCGATCTCGTTCAAGGGGTCGGGTTTCTACGCAACCGACCACGGCAAGAAGTCAAAGCCGTCGAGTGGCGGCGACGCCAAGAAGGACGCGGGTTCGACCGGATCCAGTGGATCCTCGGACTCGTCGAAGGGCACCAACGACGCGAAGAGCGATTCATCCTCTTCCCCGTCGAGCGCCACGAAGAAGGAGGGGTCGTCGTGACGAGCGCTGAGATCGGGGTCTTCGGAGGGTCGGGGTTCTACGACTTCTTGGAAGACCCGCAGGAAGTAACGGTGGACACGCCCTACGGTGCGCCGAGCGCGCCGGTCACCATCGGGACGATCGCGGACCGCAGGGTCGCGTTCATCCCTCGCCACGGCAAGGATCACGAGTTCCCGCCGCATCTCGTGCCCTACCGCGCCAACGTGTGGGCCATGAAGGACCTCGGTGTGACGCGGCTGTTCGGGCCGAGTGCCGCCGGGTCGTTGCGTCGCGACATCCCGCCAAAGACGTTCGTCGTGTCGGACCAAGCGATCGACTTCACGAAGTCTCGCCAATACACGTTCTTCGACGGTCCGGTGACGACGCACGTCTCGTTCGCGGATCCGTACTGCCCGGAGATGCGCGCGGCGCTCGTATCCCAGGCCGCCCGGCTGGGCATCGAGCATCGCGACGGCGGCGCGATGGTCGTGATCGAGGGACCGCGGTTCTCGACGCGAGCCGAGTCGAAGATGTACGCGCAGGTAGGCGGCGACGTGATCGGGATGACGCAGTTCCCCGAGGTCACGCTCGCGCGCGAGGCGGAGCTCTGCTTCGCGAATGTTGCGCTCGTGACCGACTACGACGTCGGCGTCGACGATATCTCGCCGGTGTCGCACCACGAGGTGCTGAAGGTCTTCGGCGAGAACATCGAAGCGTTGCGCAACCTGCTGTTCGCAGCCATCCCGAACGTGCCCGCCGCGCGCGGGTGCAGCTGCGGCCAGGCCCTCGCCGGGAGCCACTGATGGCCCGCCAGCTCGTCCGGATCGAGCTCTCGTTCGTCACCGATGACGATGCCGAGCAACTCGGGGACCGCATCCGAGAGGCGACCGCTTCGATCGTCGGCCGCCGCGAGCTCGAGGAGTTCCGCGTCCGAACGATGCCACTGGATACCAAGAAGAAGGAACACCTGCGTTCGGTGGACTGATGTGGCGTCCGTCACGAAGACGGCCGCGTCCCCGGCCTAGGGTCCCGGCATGCGTTTGCCCTCGCTGCGCCGGAAGCTTCCGATCGCTTCGCTGATCTGGTTCGCGATCGCCGCCGGGCTCGCACTGTTCGCGCTCCTCCTCGTACACGGACAACAGCGTCGCGCGGCAGAAGCCGAACGGGCCGTCGGCCCTTTCACCACGGTGATCGCCGCCGCACGGGATCTTGCCGCGGGCGACCTGATCGGATCCGACGACGTCGCAGCCGACCTGGTGCCCGAGGTGTTCGCCCCACCAGCCGCCGTGCGCGACCCACTCGACGCCGTGGGGTGGGTGAGCGTCGGACCGGTCCGCGCCGGGGAGATCCTGGTCGCAACGCGACTCGGTCGCTCAGCGTTCGGTGCGCTGGCGGCGCCCGGCAACGTGATCGTGACCGTCGGGTTCGCGTCGGTGCCGAACGGGTTCTCCGTGGCAGACAGGGTGGACGCCTTCGCGACCTACGCCGGCGCCCGCCCGTATACGGCGCTCGTCGGCGAGGATCTGCATGTGGTCGCCATCGCGGTCGGCGCATCGTCGGTGAGCGGTCCGCGCCTCACGCAGGTGACGCTCGACGTGGACGCCGAGACCGCGAAACAGCTCTTGCAGGCGGCCGCCACCGGCGTGCTCGGGCTCGCGGCTCGGGCGCCCCTTCCGCCGACGCCGTCGCCGCTTCCGACCGCCACGGCGCCCGGCTAGACTCCCGCGGCCATGACCATCCTGCAGGCCATCATCCTCGGCATCGTGCAGGGCATCACGGAGTTCGCGCCGATCTCGAGCAGCGGCCACTTGATCCTGGTGCCGTGGGCACTCGGCTGGGAGATCGTCAACGACCCCGCGCTGAACAAGTCGTTCGACGTCGCGCTGCACATGGGCACGTTCGTCGGCGCGGTCATCTACTTCCGCCATGACCTGTGGCACTACATCAAGGCGTTCGTGACATCGATCGCACATCGTGAGATCCGCACGACCGACCAGCGCCTCGCCTGGGCGATCGTGATCGGGACGATCCCCGGACTGATCGTCGGGGCGACCATGGAATCGGTGATCGAGGACAAGCTCGGGCAGCCCGCGCTCATCGCCGTGATGCTCGCCGTGATGGGGGTCGTCCTGTACGTCGTCGACCGGATCGCTCGGCAGGATCGCGGCGTGGACTCGATCCGGCCCCGGACGGGCCTCTACGTTGGCATCGCGCAAGCTCTGGCGCTCCAGCCGGGCGTCTCGCGATCGGGCATCACGATCACGGCGGGCCGTGCGATCGGTTTGGACCGTGCAACGGCGGCTCGGTTCTCGTTCCTGTTGGCGCTGCCGATCATCGCGGGCGCCGGCGGTCTGAAGGCGATCGACCTCGCGCAGGTGGGATTCCAGGGGTATCTGCCCCAATTCATCGCCGGGTTCGTGGCTGCGGCGGTCAGCGGGTTCCTGGTGATCTGGTTCCTGCTGCGCTATCTGCGCAGCCACGACTTCCTGTGGTTCATGGTGTACCGCCTCGCGGTCGCAGCGCTCGTGGTCGGCCTGGTGGTCACCGGCGTGCGTTCCGGCACGATCTGACCGCCGTAACGTCCTGCCCGCCTAGGCTCACGGAACGGTGATGGACAACCAGACAGACCGGCTCAGTACCCCAACGGCCAAGAGCGGGTGGTTGACCGGCGCGGTGATCGGCCTGGTCAGTGGTGGCATCGCCGTTGGTGTGGCGCACCTAACCGCCGGGGTCCTCGGCGCGGGCGCGTCGCCTGTGCTGGCGGTCGGTGCAACCGCGATCGATGCGACACCGGAATGGCTGAAGTCCTTCGCGATCCGCACCTTCGGGACCAACGACAAACGCGCGCTGCTGATCGGGATCGGCGCCGTACTCGTGGTGGCGGCCGTCGCACTCGGTATCACCTCGCTCAGACATCCCCGAGCCGGCGTCTGGGGGTTGGTCGCGCTGGGCTCGGTCGGTGCGATCTCGGCGATCAGCCGACCCGCGAACGGGTGGATCGCCGCTCTTCCCGCGCTCCTGGGCACGATCGCCGGGCTCGCGACCTATCGATGGATCCGCCGACGGGCAGGGCTCGCCCCTGCGACCGCGACGTCGGCCGATGCCCCACCCGCCCCCGGTGGGTTCGATCGACGGCGATTCCTGTTCGGCAGCGCGATCGTCGCGGGACTCGCCGTCACGACCGGCGCCGTTGGCGAGTACCTCGTTCGCCGAACCGACGCCAGTGCCTCGCGAGCATCGATCCGGCTGCCGAGCGTCACGGACCCGGGAACACCGACGCCGCCGGGATCAGATCTGGGCGTTGCCGGGGTGGGACCGTTCATCACACCGAACGACGACTTCTATCGGGTCGACACAGCGCTGTTCGTGCCGGCGTTGACGGCCGACGGGTGGACGCTGTCGATCGGCGGCATGGTGAACCGTCCGATGACGATCACGTTCGACGAACTGCTCGCGCGCCCGTTGATCGAGCGCGACGTCACGCTCACATGCATCTCGAACGAGATCGGCGGCGACTATCTCGGAAACGCCAGGTGGACAGGCGTGCGCTTGCAGAGCCTGCTCGAGGAGGCCGGGATCCGACCGGGCGTGACACAACTGGTGTCGCGATCGACCGACGGGTTCACCACCGGCACGCCGGCGTCGATCGCACTCGACGGGCGAGACGCGATGCTCGCGGTGGCCATGAACGGCGAACCGCTCCCGCTCGAGCACGGTTTCCCGGTGCGGATGGTGATCCCCGGACTCTATGGCTACGAGTCCGCGTGCAAATGGATCGCCGAGATCGAAGCGACGACGTTCGAGTCCTCCTCGGCGTACTGGGTGGTGCGCGGGTGGGCCGAACAGGCGCTGATCGAGACCGGCTCGCGGATCGACACCCCGCGGCGCGGCGCAGGCCTCGCTGCCGGTACGGTGCCGGTCGCGGGCATCGCCTGGGCGCAGCATCGCGGGATCGGTGCGGTCGACGTGCAGATCGATCGGGGCGACTGGGCGCCGGCACGACTCGGTGTGGAGGATTCGGCGGACACGTGGCGACAGTGGGTGTACGACTGGTCAGCAACACCGGGCACCCACACGATCGCCGTCCGCGCGACCGATGGTGAGGGGGCGGTGCAGACCGCAGCGGTCACACCACCGTTCCCTGACGGGGCGACCGGGTTGCACGAGATCTCGGTCGACGTCACCTGATCCACTGACGGCTCCAGCGCGTCATCATCGCTGCTCCGTGTCGGGGTCGGGCACCTTCCCCAACGTGAGCACGACCCACGGCGCGAAACCCTCGCGGCGGTACAGGCGCATCGCCATGTCGTTGGTCGCGAGCACCCCGATCATCATCTCGGTGACGCCGCGCGATCGCACCTGGCGATACACCTCGTGCAACAGGTCGGTGCCGAGGCCCTCCCCGCGCCGGTCATCGGCGACCACGAGCGACTGCAGCTCCGCGAAGCGCTCCCCGGTGCTATGCGAGTCGTCGGCGTCGTGGAAGACCACCAGCGCGTAGCCGGCGAGCAGCCCGTCGTCGTCGAGGACCAACAGGAAGCTGTCGCGCTCGGCAAGCCATGCCTCGTAGCGTGTCCGGCGGATCGCCCACCACGCGTCCGCATCGCGAGGTGGGACCCCGGGGATACCCGGATCCACGGTGAGGTGGTGCGCGTGCAACGACCTCGTCAGCGGCTCGAGGTCGGCGATCCGTTCCGGACCGACGACGGTGATGTTCACGACAGCGACGGCATCATGCGCCAGCGAGCGTCATCTCACCGATCAGGATCGACGGCGTGCCGACGCTCGAGAAGAAGCGGAGGTCGCTCCCGACCGCACCCACGCCGGCGAGCATCTCGGGCAGCGTTGAGGCGATCGTCATCTCGCGAAGGGGCTCCGCCAGCGTGCCGCCGGGACCGATCCGCCGGCCGGTCGCGCCGACGCTGAACTCGCCGCTGATCGGGTTTGCCCCCGAATGCACGCCTGAGACGTCCATGATCAGCACGCCACCCTCGGCGTCGGCCAGTAGTTGTCCGGCATCGCGCGCACCCGCCGCGACGAAGAAGTTCGACGTGCCGACACCCGGCGCCGACTTGTACCCGCCGCGCTTCGCGTTCCCGGTCGATCGCTGACCGCTGCCCGCCCGGCGAGCCGTGAACGTCGAGTGCAAGAACCCCTGCAGGACCCCGTCCGCGAACAGTTCGGTCCTGCCGCTCGGGACGCCCTCGCCGTCGAACGGGCATGCGCCCGGACCATCGGCGCGCCGTCCGTCGTCCAGCAGCGTGAACGCCGGCGATCCCACGTGTTGCCCCACCATGTCGGTGAACAGCGACCGGCCCTTCACGACATTGTCGGCGTTGAGCGCCCCCGCCAGCACCCCGAGGAAGTTCGACGCCGCGAACGGATCGAGGACCACCGGCACCTTGGCGGTTGGCGGCTTCTCGGCTCCGAGCATCTGGACCGCGCGGGCGACCGCCTCGTCGGCGATCGGCTGCCAGGCCAGTTCGTCGAGCCCGCGCGTGATCGTGAACGAGAACCCGGTCTGGGTCTCGTCGCCCTCGACCGCCAAGGTGACCACCACGGTCCATGCATCCGTGCGCTCGTACGCGAGATCGATGCCGGTGGTCGAGGCGAGCGCGACCCGCGAGGTCGCGTCGCCGACCTGCGCCAGATCGATCTTCGTCACCCGGGGATCGCGAGAGACGCTGTACGCCTCGAGGTCCAGAGCCATCCGTACCTTGTCGTCGACCCCGACGGACGCCGACGCCTCGCGGAAGAGCTCGGGCATCGGATCGACCGGCACCGCCTCGGGAAGTCCGTTCGCGGGGTCCGGCTCGGCCAAGGCGGCGTTCGCCCGGGCGCGCGCGACCGTCGACCGCACCTCGTCCACGGTCGGATCAGCCGCCCACGCGTACCCGAGCCGATCGTCGCGGATCACCCGCACCCCGACACCCCGCGACTCCGCAAAGGTCATACCCTCGACGTCGCCGCGGTGCGCGCTCACCTCGGTTTGCCGGTCTTCTTCGGCGTAGGCCTCCACCTGCTCGCCGCCCTCGGCCACGTCGATCGCGGCTCGCGCCAGCGCCTGCAGATCAGACACCCGTGCCTCCCACCGTGATGCGAGCGATCCGGAGGGTCGGCGATCCGCTCCCGACCGGCGCGCCCTGGCCATCCTTGCCGCACACGCCCTCCCACGTCTCGAAGTCCGATCCCACGACGTCGACCGAGCTCATCACATCGATCGCGCGCCCGATCAGGTTCGCACCGCGTACCGGCGTTGTGATCTCTCCATGCTCGATCAGGTATCCCTCCGACACGCCGAACACGAAGTCGCCGGTCGCGGGGTTGACCTGGCCGCCGCCGAGGCCGGTCACGTAGATGCCGCTCGCGGTGTCGCCGATCACGGCGGCCGGATCGGTCGCGCCCGGCAAGATGTTCGTGTTGGTCATGCGCACGATCGGCGGGTGCGCGTAGGACTCGCGGCGAGCGTTGCCGGTGCTCGCGACGCCCATCCGCGCCCCGCGCATCCGATCCTGCAGGTAGCCCTGCAGCACGCCGTCGGTGAACAACACGGTGCGCTCGGAGGGTGTGCCCTCGTCGTCGAAGTCGAACGAGCCCCACCCGTTCGCGATCGTCGCATCGTCGACCCCGTCGATCAGCTCGCTCGAACAGCGCTCGCCGACGAGTCCCCGGTAGACGGACGCCTCCTTGTCGACGGCATCGGCCTCGAGCGGGTGGCCCACCGCCTCATGGAACAGCACGCCGCCGCAGCCGTTCGCCACGACGACCGCCATCTCGCCGGCCGGTGCGGGGATCGAGTCGAGCATCGTGACCGCACGCTCGGCGGCGCGTCGGCCGGTGGCCGCGGGCGAGTGGCGCTCCAGGAATTCGACACCCGCGCACGCCGCCGGACCTTGCCAGCCCGTCTGGATCACGTCGCCCCGCTTCGCGACGACCTGCGCCACCGCGCGGATCCGGGGGCGATCCTCCCGCACCCATCGCCCGTCGCTGGTCGCGATGAGCCGTCGCTGCAACGAATCGAAGTAGATGCCGGTGACCTGGGTCACCTCGGCGCTCACCCCGCGCGCGGCCTCGTCGAGCTCCCGGAGCCAGGCGACCTTGGTGGCGGCGTCGACGTCAGCAGCCGGCCGCTCGGCCCGGTTCGTCCCCGCGCCCGTGCGTTCGGTCAGGTCCACCACTGGACCGGCGGCGTCGCCTGCGAGCGCGGCGCTCGCCGCCGCCGCGGCCTCGAGGAGCGAGCCACGGTCGAGGCGGTTCGAATACGCGTACCCGTACGTCGTGCCCTGACACACGCGCACACCGGCACCTCGATCCAGACCCGTCGTGAGCTCCTCGACGCGCCCGTCGTCCAAGCGGACGGAGGTGGACGATCGCTCCTCGACGAAGACCTCGGCGAAGTCGCCGCCGTGGCGGCCGGCGGCGATCAATACCTCGGATACGAGGTCGCGATCCAGCATGGCGGCGATGGTACTGAACGGTCCGGCCTAACGACCGACCGGTGGTACGGTCGCCGACCGAGTGTCCGACACGATCCACGCCCGCCGGGTTCACGCCCGCCACATCCGGACCGGCGATCGACCTCGCCGCGATCGGCGTGCTGGGCGCGGTACTCGTCCGTGTGTTCGCGTGGCCGACGCTGCGGCACGCATACCCGTTTCCGGTCGGGCCGGACGTGCCGGTCTACTTGTGGTGGACACGCGTCACGATGTGGGGCGGCTCCGCCCTCGCGAGCGAGCGCCCCGGCGCTCCCGCGCTGATCGCGACCATCGCGGGCGTCCTTGATCACGGTCTCGTTGCCGGTCTCGCAGGGCTCCAGTACGCGCTGGGACCGGCGATCGGCCTCGCCGCAGTCGCGCTCGTTCGCGGTCGCGGCAGAACGGTGCCTCGTGCCGGCTGGCTGGCTGCCGGCGTGCTCGCCGGATCGTGGGCGACGTTCCTCGGCGGCGGGTACGTCTCGAACCTCGTGTTCGTGGCGGCGTTCCTCGCAGCCGCCGCCGCCCTCGCCCGCCGGACGCGTCGTGGCGCGATCGCCGCCGCGATCCTGCTCGGCGGCGGCGCGCTCACCCACCCCGGGTTCTTCGCGGTCGGGGTTGCGGTCCTCGTCTGCGTCGGCGTGTGGGCGGCGGTTCACGAGGGACGGTTCGGATGGCAGACCGACGCTGGGCGCGTGGCGATCGCGCTTGGCGGCGGCGGAGCGATCGGTCTCGCCGGTGTGTGGAGCGCCACGCTTGGCGGCGCGCGCGTTCGCGGTGAGACATCCATCGACGCCTTCCTGCGTCGAACCGGTCAGCTCGGAGCGCTGCGGCACGACTACCTCGATCGGTTCCTCGTGAACTGGCGTCGCTATGCCCCGTTCATGACGGTTGGACTCGCGACCGCCGGGGCGTTCCGGGCACGGGGGTTCGCCCGCCGATTCCTCTTGTCGTGGGCGGCCGTCACGGCGGTCGGGGTCGGGCTCGGCGCCGTGACCGGCTTGTACCCACCCGACCGGCTCGTCATGTTCGCGTTCTGCCTGCCGATGCTCGCCGCCTTCGGGCTGGTGCTGCTTGGCGAATGGCTCGGGCGGTGGTGGCTGGCATGGCCGGTCGGCATCGTGCTGACCGCGTTGATCGTCGCGCCCGCGATGCGGGATTGGCGGGATCAACTGACCTACGTGTCGCCCGACGAGATCGCGCACATGACCCTCGCAGGAGAGATCGCGACGGCGCGATCAGATCGCGGTACGCCGCTCGTGTTCGTCGCGGATTCGGCCGATCCCGAGGAGGCGCTGTTCCTGCTCGGTTCCACGGCGAACGTGGCACGCGCCGCGATGCCGCCTGACCGCGTCGACGATGTGTACGTCTTTCTCGGATCGCCGACTGATCTCGCCGCGGGACGCCCGAGTGTGCGCGACGACGCACGCTTCGACGCCGCGAGCGCGGCGTCGCTCGCGCGGATCCCGCCAGGTCCACACCTCACCTTCGTCGTCGGCGAGGTCATCCGGGATCCTGCAGAGCTGACGACAGCCGGCCTCACCCGCTGGGATACCTGGGTGGCAAGTTCGGAGGGCTCGCCCGAGGCGCTCTCGGCCGGCGACGACGAGCTTCGGCCGGCGGCCCCCGACGCCATCGTCTCGGCGAGCTGGCGCGCATTCCTGCTGCTGCTGATCGTGGGCCTCGGATGGTCGTGGTGGGCGTTGGGCGACGTCGCCAGCGGAGTTGCTGCGGCACCCGCGTTCGCCGCACCGATCCTCGCGCTCGTCGCATTCACGCTCGAACGCGCGGGCGCGCCGCTCGGGGCGCTCGGGACCTCGACCTTAGCCTGCGCGCTCGCCGGCGGGTTGGGCTACGGATTGCTCGCCTGGCGCCTCGTGGATCAACGGCGGGGCGGGCTCCTCCATACCGACGTCGTCCTCGAACAGCAGGCCGCCATCGATCCGTGAGCGGAGGTCCCGGAGCAGAACGACGAGCAACCACACGATGACCGGCACGACGATCCAGTTCCCGACGAACACGTTCAGCGTGAAGGCGCCCGGGTAGCGCATCGCCTCGGCGCTCCACAAGCTCGCTCCGAGCAACGACGAGACGGCGATCAAGGCGGTGCGCGGCGCCTTCGGCAGCACCCACGCCAGCGGCAGCGCCCACACCACGTACCACGGCAGGAGCACCGGACCGAGCAGCAGCAGGAGCATCAGTGCCCAGCCCCACGTGGCCGCCTGCTCGCGCGGGGACATCACGGGTGCACCGGCGACGTCGGTTCCGGTCGTGCGCCGCCAGATAGCGACGGACAGTCGCCAGATCGCCCACGCCAGGATCCCGCCGGCGATCGCCCGGATCGTCCAGCCGAGGGTATGGAAGGTCACGAAGTCAAGGAGGCGTGAGCCGACGGCGGCGGGCGCCAGCCAGGCCTCGTGCCCCGCGAGTGTGAGGATCCCCAGGCTCGGGTCCTGCAACTGCGCGTAGGGGGCCGCGAACAACCCGACGATCACCGCCGCGAGTCCGACATGCGTGAGCCCGACGCGCCAGCGTTCCTCCGGCCGGCGGCGCGCGATGCACCACACCAACAGCAGCAGGAGGGGCAGCCCCGCCGTCGCCTTGATCAGCGCGCCCACCGTGAGGACGGCGATCGCCGGCATCTCCTTGTGTGACACGACGAGCGCGAAAGCGCCGGCGACCGCGAGGGCGACCAAGAGATCGTTATGACCACTCGCGACCGCATGGAAGATCACGATCGGGTTCGCACCAAAGGCCACCAGCGCGAACGCCGTCCGTTCCGGCCAGAGCCGGCGAACGGTCCACACGATGACGGCGCACGTGGCGAGGCTCGCGACCAGCGCGATCATGCGATAGGCCTCGACGTGCGTTTGTGGACGCGCGTGGAGGATCGTCGACAGCCACCCCGACAGGGAGGACCACGCGGGGCCGTAGACCGCGGGCGTGTTCACCCACATCGGCCCGACGAATCTCCACAGGGCATCGGAGGGATGATCCAGGGGGATGTCGACGTATGGGTTCCCTCCGTACACGCCGGCGATCCGCCCGTAGAAGGCGTAGGAGTACACGTCGCGCGAGAACAACAATGGCAAACCGACTACCAGGGAGTGGGCGGCGATCACGAGCGCAGCCACCGGCCCGACGCCGACCCGCCCGTGGAACGCAGCGCGCAGCAACAGCAAGAACCCCACGATGGCGAGGGCGCTCGCGACGGCCCCGACCGCGAGGATCGGATCGCCGGGGATCGACGACAGGCCGAGTCGCACGGCAAGGTCGGTGATCGGGCCGTGCGGTTGACCGCCCGGCGTCAGCAGCGGTTGGTAGGGGGAGCCGGGCGCCGCCCCGACGAGCGCCATCGCCACGATGCCGGCTGTCGCGACGGCAAGGGAACGCCAGCCCTCGGCGGTGGTCGTTCGGTTTCGGGTTCGCGCACGCACGGTGGCACGGACGGTAGCACTGGCCCGCAGATCGCGTCCGTGCAGGTCAGCGTGGCCGCGACCGCGGTCGCTCGAAGCGGCCGAACACTGCGATGAGGCCAAGCAGGAACAGCCCCGACACGCCGAGGATCAACGGTCGTTGCAGCCACCATGCGGCGGTGCTGTCGTGCTCTTGCGCCAGCTCGAACGGCCACAGCACGAGCACCGCACCAAGGAACGCGGTCATGTGCCAGAGGAACAACGTCATGATCACGCCGTTGACCACGATGGTCGCCTTCCACGGGCGGCGGTGCTGCAGCCACACCTGCAGCCGCGGTCGCAGCAGCATCACGGCGCCGATCGTCCAGAGGCCCCCGAGCAAGAAGCACAGTGTCGGCGGATATGCGTTGGACACCTGTTCGACGTCGGTTCCCAGCAGGCTCTTCGGATACGCGCCGATCCCCGGGAACCAGTCGAAGCGGCGCGCACCGAACAGCGACCACAGCGGCGGGTTCGTCAGCACGACGAGCCCGCCGAGGCCGACAGCGATCATCGACCAGAACAGCCACTTCGAGGTACGCGCGAATGTCCCATCCGCATAGAAGAAGCCGAGCTGGTGCGGCACCAACAACACGAACGCGACGTTGCACCAGCGCACGACCGAGATACCGCCGACGAAGCCGATCAGGTCGGCGATGACGGCACCGGCGATCATCGCTGCCGGCACCCACCACCGGAACCGACGGTGCAGCGCGACCATCCATGGGGCGATCGCCACCACGATCAAGTAGATGCCGAGGAACCACAGTGGGCCGAACGGCAGGGTGGCACCCGGCGGCAGGAAGAGGCGAAGCAGCGTCGTCGCACCCCAGATCCGTGGACCGGTCGGGGCACCGACGTCGAGCAGATGCATCCCGACGATGACGGTGCCCCAGATCGCGAAGAACACGAGCGACGGGCGCACCAGGCGCATCGTGCGGGAGCGAACGAACGTGCCCACCGACTCGCCTCGCCGCTGCATCGCCTGGAGCGTCACGAAGTTGGAGAAACCTCCGACGAAGAAGAAGATGGGCATCACCTGCAGGACCCACGTTGCGAGCCACATCCACGACGTGACACCGATCGCGCTCGTAGTGCGAAGGACGCCGTCTTGCCACCACACGATGGCGATGGTCCAGTGGCCGACCACAACCGTACAGATGCTCGCCGCCCGCAGGAAATCAACGACCCGGTCGCGGTCCGCCGGGGTCGCGTCCACCAGCGCGTCGAGCGAAGACGTCGCCATCGCCCCCACGAGTACCCCCTGGGGCCGAAGGGGTCAAGTGACGCCCGGCCCACCGATCGCCGGACTGGCAGGATGTGCCCGTGCGCAGGCGAGTCCACGGCCGGATGGTGCTCGGGATCACGCTGATCGTTGTGGGGCTGTTCGCGACGGTCGCCGGCCTCGCTGTGGTGGTCCTGCTTGGTCCAGACGGGTCCGTCGGACTCCCCCCGACGCGGTTCCTGTCGACCGGGGTTGCGATCACGTTGCCGCAGCTCGACGTGCCGAGACTGCCGGGCGGGCGCCCGGTGGTGCTCGACGTCGAGATCCAGCCTGCCGGCACACCCATCTTCATCGGCGTCGGTCCGAGCGTCGCGGTTGCTTCGTACCTGGCCGATGCGCCGATCGACGTGATCCAACAGATCGATTGGCCGGGTGCCGCACGGACCGAGCCGATCCGCGGGAGCGCGACCCCACCCCCGCCGAACGGCGAACCCTTCTGGGTGACATCGGAGACCGGCGCGGCGCCGCGGCTGCACTGGCAGGCCGAACCAGGCGACTGGACGCTCGTGATCATGCGCGCCGATGCTCAGCCGTCGGTGGACGTGACGCTCGCCGGAGCGGTCACGATCGCCGTGCTCGGTCCGATCGGGATCGGGCTGTTGGGCTGCGCGCTCGCCGTGCTCGGCGTTGGGATGTGGCAGACGTGGCGGGCGGCCTCGACCCGCGCTCAGCTGACCTTCTCGGCCGCGTCGCCGACATCGGGCATCCGCGCGGCGCGCACGTCCCATGCGACGACCGCCATCGTGGCCGCGATCGTGATGGCGCCGCCCACGATCGCCGCCGCCGGCAGTGCCTCGCTGAGTAGCAGCCACGCGAGCACCGCCGTGATCACCGGCGACACTTGGGTGATCAGCGCGGACAACCACGACGCCACGTGTTTGTGCGACCAGATCACGAGGGTGTGCCCCACGAACCCGGGCAGCAGCGCAACGATCACCACCGCGGCGAGATCGGCGCGAGCGATCCCTGTCGGGGCGCCGTCCAGCAGCAGGGCAACCGGCGTCATGGCGATGGCGCCGCCCAGCATCACGCAGGCGAAGTAGATGATGGGATCGAAGCGCTCGCGCACGTGTCGCGAGAAGAACCAATACAGGGACCAGGTCGCGATCCCGCAGAACGCGAGCACGTCGCCGGCGAGGCTCCAAGAGGGAGAACCCGCGGAGGCGACCGCCACGATCATGACGCCGGCGAGCGAGACCGCTCCCAACACCCACGCGCGGACAGAGACGCGCTCCCCCAATCGGATCGCCGACACGACCACGATGACCACGGGCGCAAGCGCGCCGATCAACGCGACATCGGCCACGGTGGTGAGCTTGATCGCCGAGAACCCGAGGCCGATGTCGGCCGCGAACAGGATCCCGCCCACCGCGCATGCGCGGAACGCCGCGACGGTCAGCCGGCGTCGGGTCACAACGATCGCGACGAGGGAGATCCCCACACCCGCCCATAACCGGAGCATCGCGAAGGTCGGCCCCGGCAGGTCGCTCCACTTCACGATCACCGGCCCCCAGGCCCACACGAAGGTCGCGAGCCACACGGCGGCGAGCCCGCGGCGACGCAGAAGGTCGGTGGTGGCCATCGGCCAGCATCATCCCAGTCGCAGCGCGGCGGTCCGCGTGCGTTGCTAGGCTGGCCGCCTGATGCGCGAGCACACGGGCACGTCGATCGCGGTCGCGCTCGTCGCGACGATGGCGTATGCATCTGGGCGGCGTGATCGTCGCCGTGATGTGGCTAGTCTGACCATCTACGCGATCGTGAAGTGGCTCGGGCAGGCGAGCGATCAGCCGAGTCCGCGCACGGTCCTTCTGGTGATGGTCGCTGACGTCATGCTCTTCTCTGCTGTTGCTGACCCTGGCGATCTTCTTCATCGGCAAGCCGATGCGTACGCGCAAGGGTCGGCGTTCCGACAAGGCAGAGCAACCCTCGTTGCCGGTCGCCGAGGACTGACCTACCGAGCGCGAGCGCTCCAGCGTCCCTCGACGTTCGTCACGTCGACCCCCATCGCGAAGCAGTTCGAGAGATGCTCGCCGGTCAAGACGTCGTCGATCGATCCAGCCTCCACCACCGATCCGGCGCGCAGCAGCGCCGCGTGCGTCGTCGGGGCCGGGATCTCCTCCAGGTGATGGGTCGCGAGCACCGTCGTGCACGCAGCGTCGACCGACGACATCGCCACGAGCAGCAGCTCACGTGCGGGCAGATCGAGGCCGGCGGCAGGCTCGTCGAACAGCAGGAGGTCGTGCGCGCCGAACAGCGCGCGCGCGAGGAGCACTCGCTGCCGCTCGCCGAGCGAGCACGTCGCGAGCGGTCGATCTGCGAACGCATCGCACCCGACGTCCCCGAGGAGCCGCTTCGCCTCGGTCCGTTCGGCATCCCCGAACGCCTGCCACCAGGTGACGAGGGTCGCATCGCGCCCGGTCAACACGGTCTCGAGGACCGTCAGTGATGCAGGGAGTTCCTCCGCCACACGGTGGGAGACGTGACCGACCCTTCGGCGGAGCGACCGGACGTCGGTACGACCGAGCCGTTCGCCGAGCACGTCCACACGGCCGCGTGACGGCTGGCGACGCGCTCCCATCAGCGCGAGAGCGGTCGTCTTCCCTGAGCCGTTCGGGCCGAGCAGCACCCACCGCTCGCCGGCTCGAATCGCGAGGTCGATCGGACCGAGGATCGTCCGGCCACCGATCCGGACCTCGGCGGCGGTCATCGCGACCGCGTCGCTCACCGAACCGCCAGGTCATACGGCGAGGTCAGAGCTCGCGCACCGTACCGTCCTCGTCGAAGCTCAGGAAGCGGTCCATCAGCCGCATGAACCAGCGGTCGTGGGTCACCGCGATCACGGTGCCTTCATACCGATCCAGCGCCCGCTCCAGCGCGTCTGCCGACGCGACGTCGAGGTTGTCCGTCGGCTCGTCGAGCAGAAGCATCGTCGGTGAATCGATCTCCATCAGCAGGATCTGGAATCGCGCCTGCTGACCGCCAGAGAGCAGCTCGAACGGGTTCTGCGCAGCCTGCTCGAGCTCGTAGCGCCGCAGCGCCGAATGCGCCTTCGATCGCTCGAGGCCCTTCTTGAGCAGGATCTCCAGAATCGGACGCTCGCCGATGTCCGGGCGCTCGTGCAGCTGCGCGAACAGCGACGGGTCGACCCGAGCCCCAAGCATCCACTCCCCGTCGTGCGCAATCTCCTCGCCCGCCAGCAACCGCAGGAAATGCGACTTGCCGCTCCCATTCGGACCGACCACGCCGACGCGCTCTCCGAAATGCACCTCGGCGTCGAACGGTCGGATGATGCCGGCGATCGCAAGCCCGCGGGCGCGGAACGCGATCTTGCCCGTCCGACCCCCATCCACACGCATGCGGACGTCCTGGATCGCCGCCTTCTCCGGTGGCGTCTGCCGTTCCACGAACCGGTCGTACCGATGCTCGGCCGCTCGGGCGCGTGATGCCCAGCCGTCGTTGTAGGCGGCCTTCCGCTTCATCTCCTTGACCATGTCGGCCAGCCGCTGGCGTTCTTCGTCGTACCGGCGATGTTGTTCGTCGAGGCGCTCGATCCGCGCGTCGCGCGCCTCGGCATACGAGGCGTAGCCCGCCGGATGGGTCCACGTCGCGCGCCCCTCGACGGTGACGATCTGAGTCGCGGCGCGCTCCAGCACCGTGCGGTCGTGCGAGACGAACAGGATCGTCCGAGGGTCGGCGGCGACACGATCCTCGAGCCATTCCTTGCCGGCGATGTCGAGGGTGTTGTCCGGCTCGTCGAGCAGCAAGACGTCGAAGGGCGAGCGGAACACGATCTCCAGCGCGAGCCGCTTGCGCTCCCCGCCGGAGAGGGTCTCGATCGGTCGGTCGGCGGACTCCGGGTATCCCCCGCCAAACGCCTCGTGGGCGCAGCGGTCCCACAGCACCTCCGCGGCGTAGCCGCCAGCCGTCTCCCATGCCGCCAGGGCGTCCGCATACGCCAGCTGGCTCCGCTCGTCGGCGTCACTCGCGAGCCGAGTTTCGGCGCGCTGGATCCGCGCCGCCGCCTCTCGCACCGCCGGCTCGCTGTAGGCCAGTAAGAAGTCTCGGACGGATGTCGGCTGCTCGTTCGAGCCGATGAACTGGCGCATCAGACCCACCCGGCCGTCGACGCGGATCGAGCCGGCCGAGGGTGCGTCCTCGCCGCCGATCAGCCGCAAAAGCGTCGTCTTGCCGATGCCGTTGGCACCGACAAGCGCCGTGTGCGCCCCTTCCGGTACGCGGAAGGTGACGCCCTCGAACAGGGTCCAGCCACCGGGCAGCCGGTAGGCGACGTCGGTCAGCTCGAGGAACCCCATCACTGCAGGATACGGGGCACGAAGTCCGTGTTGCGAGGTTCGGGCACCCCCGCTACGGTGGCACCGGACGCACGGGAGGTCGCAAGGGATGGAGATACGGTTGCGAGCGCTCGCTCGCCGCGGTTGTCCCCTCCGCGGCAAGCAGCTCCTCGAGTACATTCGGTAGACCCATGCGCTCCTCCACCCGGCCTCCCGCTCGAACCGTCCGCCCTACGCGCCGTCGTGGCCTCCGTCGTCGGCATGTTCGCGGTCGCCATCGTTTCGGCAACGCCGCGCTCGCCGTACTACCCGGTGCTGCCCGAAGGGCTGCAGGCAGAAGGGCCGTTGCGATGGATCGCGGACGCGATCCGCTTGCAATACCTCGGGGACGTCGGCCTCATGATCGTCGGGCTGGCAGCCGTGGTCGCCGCCGCGATCGGGTTCATCCTGATCCTGCGAGAGGCGTGGCATCGGCGGATCTCGATGCGGACCGTGTGGATCCTCGCGATCGCGTTCCACCTGTTGGTGTTGACCCTCCCGTTGCTGTTCTCCCGCGATGTCTACAGCTACGCGTATTACGGGCGCATCGTGAACTCGTACGGGGCGAACCCGTATGTGTGGACACCGAAGGACTTCCCCTACAACGCGATGTGGTCGTTCACGTGGCCGGGCTGGCGCGCGACGCCGTCTGTGTACGGACCGCTGTTCACATGGATCTCGGTGCTCACCACGGGTGTGGTGCGAAGCGTCGAGAGTCAGATCCGCGGGTTCCAGCTGCTCGCCGCATTCGCGAGCATCGGCACGATGCTGATCGTTGGGCGAACGGTGCAGCGCGTTCGGCCCGATCGTGCGGTGTTCGCGGTCGCCGTGATCGGGCTGAATCCCATCACCGTCTACCACGTCGTTGGCGGCGGGCACAACGACATGTTGGTTGCGCTGTTCATCGCGGCAGCCGTGTCGTGCCTGTTCGCGCGGCGCGAGCTCCTCGCCGCCGTCTGCCTCGGCCTCGGCATGTCGGTCAAGGCCAGCGCGGTGGTCCCGCTGATCCTGTTGATCGTGGCGATCGCCGCGGCCGCCGAACCCGAACGCCGTGTCCGGCTCCTAGCGAAATTCGGCGCGGTCGGCGCGGGTGTCTGGTTGCTCTTGGCCGCGCCGTTCCTGCAACTGGTCAACCCGACGCTCGGCATGTTCGAGTTATCGAGTCACGACTCGGGGAAGGCGCCGGGACAACTGCTGGTGCACGGCTTCACCTGGATCGCGACGAGGCTCGGCGGTCCGGCGCTCGAAACGCCCGCGGCTGTGGCGGCGCACCTGTTGCTGTTCGGACTCTCCGTCACCGGCGTGTGGATGATCGCTCGGCGCATCTGGACCGATCCGGATGCGCGTCGGCCGGCCGCACAGATCGCCGCGTGGGGGTGGGCCCTGCTGACCGTGATCTTGCTCGCCCCGATGCTCGGCGCGTGGTACCTCGTCTGGGTGCTGCCGCTGGCGTGGGCCCTGCCGCGCGTCGCGAGGCGCACCCTCGTGATCTTGTGCATCGCCTTCACGGTGACCGAGCTGGTGACCGAGAACGACCGGCTCCCCGAGCTCATCCGATCGATCCGGCTGCCCTTCGGCCATCCGGTGGCGGTCGCGGTCTGCGTGTGGATCGGTGCCGATCTGCTCCGCCGGTTCACGCGGGGGATCCCCCTGGACGCCGAGACGCCCGAGCCTCGCATGGGCGATACGTTCGAGGCAGGTCCCGGCCGGGCCGAGGAGCCCGTGCCGCAGCCCGCGGGTACCTCCGGCGCGCTCGGGTTCGCCCGTCGTCGCTGACCTCGGGTCACCTCCGGGGCCACTCGCCGGTTCCGTCTCGGTTGCTGCACACCTATCCTCCTCCTGGGGTCCGGCGATCCGATGCGCTGACCACCGGTCACCCTGCACGACAGGTCTTCGCTCGCTACCGGGCGAGAGGCCGCCTCTGGCAGGGTGAGCACCCGCCCGACGACGCAGGAGAACGCTAGTGAGTGAAGTCGCCAACACCGTTCTTCGGTCCCACGCCGGCCACGATGTGGTGATCGGAGATGCGCACCCGTTCGCGATCATCGGCGAGCGCATCAACCCCACCGGCCGCAAGAAGCTTGCCGAGGAGCTGAAGCAAGGCAATTACGACACCGTTCGCACCGACGCCCACGCGCAGGTCGCCGCCGGCGCGCGCGTGCTCGACCTGAACGCCGGTATCCCGGGGTTCGACGAGGTCGCCATGCTCTCCGAGATGGTGCGGATCGTGAACGACCTGGTGGACGTCCCGATCTGTATCGACTCTTCGACCCCCGAGGCACTCGAGGCCGCCGTCCCGCTCGCCGGCGGCAAGGTCCTGATCAACTCGGTCACCGCCGAGCAACACTCGATGGACCGGCTGCTCCCGCTCGTCGCCGCGCACGGCGCTGCCGTGATCGGCATGGCGAACGACGAGGACGGCATCTCGATGGACCCCGACGTTCGGTTCGCCGCGGCCGCGAAGGTCGTCGAGAACGCCGAGAAGCACGGCATCGCGCGCGAGGACGTCATCATCGACCCGCTCGCGATGCCGATCGGCGCCGCACCCGACGCGGGTACCGCGATGATCGCCACGATGCGGAGGATCCGCGATGAGCTCGGCGTGAACCTGTCCTGCGGCGCATCGAACATCTCGTTCGGCATGCCTGGCCGTCATGAGATCGACGCGGCGTTCCTGACGCTGATGATTGGCGCCGGCATGAACACCGCGATCACGAACCCCCTGCACCGGCCGGTGAAGAAGGCGATCCTCGCGGCCGATCTGTTGCTCGGCCACGACGAGTACGGAGCGGAGTGGATCCGGGACCATCGCGCCGAGCTCGAGACGGAGGCGGCGACCGTCTGATGACCGAGGGTGCGGCCGCCAAGGTCGAGGTCACCTACCGGCCGAGCGGCAAGACCGTTCGCGTGCCGGCCGGCACGACGCTGTTCAACGCTGCTCACTGGGCGGGCCTGCCGATCGAGTCGACGTGCGGCGGTCGCGGCACGTGTGGCAAGTGTGGGGTCCAGGTGCTCGACGGCGAGGCCGAGCTGTCGCTCGCCGATTACCGCCACCTGGCCGACAAGCTCGACGACGGCTGGCGTCTGTCGTGCCAATGCCCGATCAACGGTCCGATGACCGTGGACGTGCCGCGCCTCCTCAAGATGCCGAAGGCCGCGACGATGGGGGTCGGGCGTTTCGTCCTGCTGGAGCCCAACGTCGTGAAGCTCTTCCTCGAACTGGCGCCCCCCTCCCTCGAGGACCACCGCTCGCACCTGCGACGAGTGATGGACGCGATCGAAGAGGCCGGCTACACGCGGAACCACGATTGGGAGGTGCTGCCACGAGTCGCCGAAGCCTTCCGCAACGGCTCGAGTGTCACGGCCACGCTCGTGGGCGAGTACCTCGTCGACTGCGAGGAAGGTGACACCCGCGATCGGATGTTCGGTGCGAGCTTCGACATCGGCACGACGACCTGCGTCTGCACGCTGGTGGATCTGCGCAACGGCTCGACGGTCGCGGTCGCATCGACGATCAATCACCAGGCGTCCTACGGAGCCGACGTGATCGCGCGCATGGCCAAGGCGATGCACGGCCAGGAGAACATCGACCTGCTCCAAGCGGCGGCGCTCGAGACCGTGAACGAACTGCTCGCCCGCGTCCAGGACGAGGCCGACGTCAAGCCCGAGGAGATCTACGAGGCCGTCGTTGCGGGGAACGCCACGATGATGTCCCTGCTGCTCGGAGTGAACCCCGAGTCGATCGCGCTGGCGCCGTACGTCGCGGCGTTCCTCGAACCGCAGGATCTCCGCGCCAACGAGATCGGGTTCTCGATGCACCCGCTCGGCTGGGTCGCGGTCTACCCGTCGATCGGGGCCTATGTTGGCGCCGACATCGTGGCCGACATCGTGGCGACCGGGCTCGCGCGCGACCCCGAGATCCGGCTGCTGGTCGACGTCGGCACGAACGGCGAGATCGCCTGCGGGAACGCGGAGCGAGCCGTTGCGACCGCCGCGCCGGCAGGTCCCGCGTTCGAGGGCGGCGAGATCCTGTACGGGATGCGCGCGACGGACGGTGCGATCGAGGGCGTGATCCTCACGAGCGGCGAGGTCGAGCTGCAGGTGATCGGCGACGACGTGGAGCCCCGGGGCATCTGCGGTTCGGGACTGATCGACATCGTCGCGCAGCTGCGCCTGGTCGGCCTGGTCGACGACGGCGGCAAGATGGTGACGCGCGAGGACGCCGAGGCCGCGAGGCACCCGCTGGCGGATCACCTCGTGATGCGCGAGGACGTTCGGGCGTTCCGGCTGTACGGCGAGGTTGTGCTGACCCAGTCCGATATCCGCGCCCTGCAGTTCGCGAAGGGTGCGATCTCTACCGGGATCGAGACCGCCATGCGGGAGATGGGCGTCGCTGCGTCGGATCTCGACGAGGTGATGCTCGCGGGATCGTTTGGCTCCTACATCAACCCACGGAGCGCGCAGGTGATCGGTTTGGTTCCCGCCGTCACGGTCGACAAGATCAAGGCGGTCGGCAACACGGCCAGCGAAGGGGCGAAGATGGCATTGATGTCGTTCCGCGAGCGCGAGGTGGCATGGGAGATCCCGACCTTCGTCGAGTACATCGAGCTGTCTGGGGTCGAGGATTTCAACGATCGGTTCATCGGCAACCTCGGCTTGCCGCCGCTCGACACGCTGCCCGATCTCGATGCAGGGCGCGTCGCCGAGGAGGCAACGGGATGACCCGCACCGGCGCTCGCATCGCGTTGATCGCGTGCGGCGCTGTCGCCAAGGACACCGCCACCCTGGTCGCGCGCCACGGTTGGAGCGCCGACGTCCACGGCATCTCGAGCGACCTGCACATGACGCCGATCGAGATCGGCCCCGCCGTCGAGGAGAAGATCCAGACACTCCTGCCCGACTACGACCGCGTGATCGTCGTCTATGGCGACTGTGGGACCGGCGGGCGCCTCGACGCCGTCCTGGAGCGGTATCCGGCCGTCCGGCCCGCCGGGGTCCATTGCTTCCAGTGGTATGCGGGCGATTTGTTCAAGCGCTTCGACCAGGACTATGGCATCTACTTCCTGACGGACTGGCTCGTGACGAACTGGGACCGCGCCGTGATCAAGGGTCTCGGGCTCGACCGGTTCCCGTGGCTGAAGGAGACCTACTTCGGGAACCTGTCGCGCGTGCTGTTCGTGCGCCAGCACCCCGATGCCGAACGAGAGGCGAAGGCGCGCGCGATCGCCGCCTACATGGAGTTACCGATCGAGATCCACGACCCGGGGATCGAGCCGCTCGATGCCTTGCTCACGCCGTTGATCGAGGAGGACGCCGATGCTGTACACGCCTGAGCACGCGCCGCGTCCGATGTCTGACGAGCAAGAGGACACGGTCCACGAGTACGCCATGCGGATCCTCGAGGAGATCGGCGTCGACGTGCTGCACGAGGGCGCGAGGCAGCTGCTGGCCACGGCCGGCCAGCGGGTTGACGGCGATCGCGTCTTCCTCGACCGAGGCTTCGTGATGGAACAGGTCGCGAAGGCGCCCCACACGTTCACCCTGCACGCGCGGAACCCCGCGAACAGCGTCGAGGTCGGCGGCGGGACACCGCTGTGGATGGGGGTCGGCGGTCCCCCGTTCCTGAGCGACCTCGATGACGGACGGCGAGGCGGCACCCTGGAGGGGCACGACACCATCATCAAGCTGACGCAGGCGGCATCGCCGCTCAACTGTGCACAGACGGGCGCCTGCGAGCCGGTGAAGATGGACGTCCACACGCGGCATCTGGATATGGAGTACTCGACGCTCCGGTGGTCGGACCTGCCCTACACCACGTACGGCACGAGCGGGCCGAAAGCGCGGGACGGGATCGAGATGGCGCGGATCGTTCACGGCGGCGATCTGGGCGAACGCACCGCGTTGATGGGCATCGTGAACTCCGTGAGCCCCCTGATCTGGGACTTCCGGATGGTCGACGCGATGATCGCGTGGGCGGAGTCGAACCAGGCCACCGTGGTGACGCCCTTCCTGCTCGGGGGCGCGACCGCGGCGGTGAGCGTGGCCGGTGGACTCGCGCAGCAGGTCGCTGAGGCGCTTTCCGGCGTGGCGCTCGCCCAAACCGTCCGCCCGGGCTCGCCCTGCCTCTACGGATCGTTCTTCCAGGCGACCGACATGCGCTCGGGCGCGCCGGCGCTCGGCACGCCGGAGTCGATCTTCGGCGTGTTCGCGGGAGCGCAGCTCGCGCGTCGGTACGGCCTGCCGTTCCGAGGCGGCGGCGGGCTGTGTTCGTCCAACGCCGTTGACGCGCAGGCGGCCGCCGAGTCCGCGTTCATGTTGTGGGCGACGGTCCTCGCCGGTACCGATGTCGTGCTGCACGCGGCCGGCTGGCTCGAGGGTGGCTTGACCGCGTCTCTGGAGAAGTTCGCTCTCGACGTCGAACTGCTCGAGCAGTTCCAGGTGCAGCAACGAGGGTTCGGGTTCAGCGAAGAGGAATTCGCGTTCGACGCCCTGCACGAGGTCGGGCCCGGCGGCCTGTGGCTCGCCGCCGAACATACGATGAACCACTTCAAGGAGTGGCAGTACATCTCGCCATTGTTCATCACGCAGGACTTCACGACGTGGTCGGCCGCGGGCGCCGAGGAAGCCGCGGCGCGGGCCAACCGACGGTGGAAGCAGTTGCTCGCGTCCTACGAGGATCCGGGCATCGACGACGCGGTCGACGAGGAACTCCGGGCGTTCATCGATCGCCGAAAGGCCGAGCCGCCCCCCGAGGAGGAGCACTGACCACATGCGGAAACCGACGAGCGTCGAGGAGTACCTGTCGTGGCAGTCCGACGAACAGCGGGCGGCACTGGAAGGGCTTCGCGCGGCGATCCGCGCTGCTGCCCCCGGCGCGACCGAGGGGATCAGCTACTCGATGGCGGCCTTCAAGGTCGGCGGTCGCGGACTCGTCTGCTACGCCGCGTTCAAGGACCACTACAGCCTGTTCCCGATGAGCAAGCAGGCGGTCGCGGATCACGCCGATGCACTGGGCGAGCACGTGACCGGCAAGGGCACGATCCGGTTCTCCTACGACGAACGCCTGCCGGTCGGGCTCGTCAAGAAGGTCGTCAAGACGCGTCTGGCCGAGGTCGAGGCGAACCTCCCGAAGCGCTGAGACCTCAAACGGCGTCCAGCGCGAGCTGGCCGCAAGCGGCCTCGATCGACCGGCCGCGGGTGTCGCGCACGGTCACGTTCGCACCCAGTCGTTCGAGCGTCGCGACGAACCGTTCGATCCGCTTCGGCGGCGATCCGAGCACGGGATAGCCCGGCGTGGGGTTGAGCGGGATGAGGTTGATGTGTGCGCCGAGCCGGCGAGCGATGGGCGCGAGCGCCACAGCCTGATCGTCGGTGTCATTCACGCGGTCGATCAGCGCCCACTCGATCGACGGGCGACGGTGGGTGCGGGCTCGCCATGCGGCCATCGCGTCCTCGAGCCTGGCGAGCGGATAGCGCGTGTTCGGCGGCACCAGCGTGTCGCGCAGCGAGTCGGTCGCGGCGTGGAAGCTCACCGCGAGGCCGACCTGCGGATGAAGTTCGGCTTGCTTCGCGATGCCCGGCACGATCCCGACGGTCGAGACGGTGATATGCCGCGCGCCGAGACCGAATGTGGCCGGGTCCGTCAGCTGCGCTGAGAGATCCGAACACGTGACGCTGGTTGGCGAACGGCTCCCCCATGCCCATGAACACGATGTTGGTCAGCCGCTGCGGTGTGGTCGCCGGCAGCTTCGCGGCCTCCCGCCGAGCCCAGACTGCCTGGGCGCTGATCTCGCCGGCGCTGAGGTTGTTCTGCAGCCCCATCTGCCCGGTGGCGCAGAACGTGCAGCCCATCGCGCAGCCCGCCTGCGACGAGACGCACACCGTCACCCGGTCCGGGTACCCCATCAGTACGGCCTCGACGACGTGCGCCCCGCCGAGCCGAAGCAACGCCTTGCGGGTGGCACCGCGGTCGGCTGTTCGCTCGGTCAGGACCTCGACACCGAGCGGCAGCTCAGCCGTCAGACGTTCACGGAGCGGCCCGGGGACGTCGGCCATGTCCTCGTAGGGAACCGCGCGTTTCCAGAGCTGGCGCCAGATCTGCTTCGCCCGGAATGCGGGCTCACCCCAGCCGACAAGGCGGTTGGTGAGTTGATCCAGGGTGAGGTCGTAGGCGCATGGCATCGGGCCCAGCGTAGCTTCAGCCATCCGCGAACAGGCGCTCGCGCGCTTCGCCGTCGCTCGGCGTGCGAGGCACGATGTCGAACCCCTTCCACTGGGCAGCCATCAGCGGGGCCAGGACCTCATCGGCCTCGATCCGGTCGTACCGGCGCGCGCGCTCGTCGGGATCCTGCACGTTGATCCCGTCGTGGGCCCAACAGTCCAACAAACACGAGATCCGGGCGCGGCGGAGTCGCTCGGTCCGTTCGGCGCCGTAGGCCTCAACAGCGGCGTGCGTCCCGGCACCGTCGGCCAGCAGGTGATCGCTCAGCACGCCCGCGTCGCGCACTGCCAGCGAGAGCCCCTGCCCGATCAACGGATTGTTGTAGCCGCCCGCGTCGCCGATCAGCGCGACCCCGTCGGCGAACGGTCGGTCGACCCACGTGTCTGCGCATGCGAAGGTCGCGCATGGCCCAGCCGGCGTCGCAGAGGCCCAGCGCTCGGGGTCCGGGAGTGACGGAACCTGCGCGGCGGTCGACAGGAATCGCTCTGCGCCGTCGGCACCAGAGAAGCGGTGACGTTGCTCGGTCGGCATGCAGAAGTACAGTCGCGCACGACCACTGCGCTGCGGGAAGGTGAGGAACAGCACGTCGCTCGCACGAGCGACCAGGTTGGTGCGCTCATCCACCTCGTCGAGACCCTCGACCAGCACCCCCGTCGCGAGGTGCGCGGTCGGATCCTTGTGCAGCTCGATGCCCGCCTGGGCGCGAACCGTGGAGCTGCGACCGTCGGCACCGATGACCAGCACGCACGCAACGCTGTGCCGACCCTCATGGTCCGTCCAACTGACGGCGGGCGGTGCTGCTTGGATTTCCACGTCCCGGGCTCCGAAGACGACCCGGGCGCCGGCGGCCGTGGCGGACTCCACGAGGGCACTCGTCGCCGTGGGGTGGAACAGGTTCATCGACCCCGGCGCGCCGGTCACCTCCACCGACAGGTCCTGGGCAAGGGGCTCGCTCTTTCCCTCATCGTGGCCTTCGAAACGGTCGGCAACGTTCGCGCCCGCGTCGAGCAGAACATCCTCGAGTCCGAGGCGCTGCATCTCCGCAACACCCCAGGGCCACATCAGCTCCCCTCGGACGCGATCCCGGTAGTCCGTCTGGCGCTCGAGCATCAGCACGCTGGCGCCGGCCCGAGACATCACGGTCGCGAACGTTCCTCCGGCGATACCGCCACCGACCACCACGTAATCGAACCGATTCACGCGGCGGAAGGGTAGTAGAAGGCGCTCCCTGGTTCCCCCACGCGCCGGTGCGGACGCTACGGGAGCTTGATACTCCCATCGGCCGAAAGCTCGAAGCCAGGGTTGTGTGCGATCTCCCACGGATGCCCATCCGGATCGACGAAGACACCCGCGTAGCCCCCGTAGAACGTACGCGCCGGCTCGCGAGAGACCCTTGCGCCCGCTGTGCGAGCCTCCTCGATGACGCGGTCGACCTCGTCGGGCGACCCCACGTTGTGCGCCAACGTGATCCCACCCCACCTGCCGCCGTCTGTGACACCGCTGTCCGCAGCCAGCTTGTCCCGCCCCCACAGCGCAATGATCGAAGCGCCCGTTTGGAAGAAGACCGTCTCTTCTACGTCGAGCCCGACCTCCCACCCGAGCCGCTCATAGAACGATCTCGCCGCCGAAACGTCCGCGACGCCAAGTGTGATCAAGCTCACGCGCTGATCCATCGCCCTCCCTCCTCGCCGATGGTCGCTCGAGGCCACCGTCGGCTCAGGGTAGCCGGGCCGCGCACGCGGAACTTCGGTCCGGTGCCGGTCGCGCTACGCTAGGTGGCTATGCGCATCGCCTTCGTCTCCACCTACCCACCGCGGCGCTGCGGCATCGCGACCTTCACCTCGGACCTGATCGGGGCGATCCGCGAGGCCGACCCCCGCACCCAATGCCGGATCGCGGCGATCGACGAACGCAACTCCGTTCGGGCCTACGGCAGCGAGGTTCGTTGGCGGATCAAGCAGGGCAGCGCCCTTCCGTACCGGGCCGCCGCTCGCGACATCGACCGCTCGAACGCCGACGTCGTCTGCGTTCAGCACGAGTTCGGCCTCTACGGCCTGTGGAAGGGTGGCGGCTTCGTTGGCGATCACTGGATCGAAGGCATGTACGAGGACCACCTCACTCCCTTCCTCGAAGAGTTGAAGAAGCCCGCGCTGGTGAACATGCACACGGTGTTGCCGGATCCGTCGCCGGCCGTCCGCGAGGCCGTTCGATCGATCGCCGAGACCGCACACGGCTTGGTCGTGATGGCAGAGACCGCGGTCGACATCCTCGAGCGCGACTACGGCATCAACCAGCGGCCACTGGTGATCCCACACGGGATGCCGCACATCGAGCCCAAGGGTCGGCGACGCCTGAAGGCGAAGCTCGGGCTCGACGGCCGCACGATCGTGTCGACGTTCGGGCTGGTCGGACCGGGCAAGGGCCTCGAGTACGTGATCGAAGCGATGCCCGCGGTCGCCGCGCGGCATCCGGAGGCGCTCTACCTGATCGCAGGGCAGACCCACCCCGAACTGTTGAAGCAGCGCGGCGAGGAGTACCGCAACCGCTTGCAGACGTTGGTCGACGAACTCGATCTCGGCGAACACGTCCTGTTCGTGAACCAGTACCTCGACCAGAAGGACATCATCGATTACCTGCTCGCGAGCGATGTCTACGTCACGCCCTACCTCGACCCGAACCAGATCACGAGCGGCACGTTGTCCTACGCCCTCGGCGCGGGCAAGGCGGTCGTCTCCACGCCGTACCTGCACGCGCAGGAGGCGCTCGCGAAGGACCGCGGTCTCCTGGTCGAGTTCCGTTCGGCAGAGGGGATCGGCGACGCGGTGAACGCGATCCTCGATAACCCGAAGCTCAAGGCCAAGCTCGAGAAGAACGCGTACACCTACGCGAACCAGGCGACGTGGCCCAAGACCGGTGCTCGGTTCCTGGCTGCGATGCAGGAGCTCGTCGACGAGCACACGCCGAAGACCAAGCCGAAGAAGCGGGCCGAACGCACGCCCTTGCAAGTGGCGCATCGCGTGAAGGCGAACCCCCTCATCACACCCGCCGCTGTTGGTCCGTCCCAGGCCGGCTTCGAAGTGATCTCGACCATCAATCCCGGCGTGGCGCAGGTCGGCGAGGAGACCGTCTTGCTCGTGCGCGTCGCCGAGCGGCCCCGGGACGACATCGAGCTCACCGCCGACGCTGCCATGATCGATCTATCCGGTCCGATGCCCCGCCTGACGGCGATGCCGACCGGCCTGCACCGCGAGCAACTCGTGGGCATGGCGTACTTCGACTGCGACCGCGAGCCGCCCCAGGTCGTGATCGGCTACGTGCCGCGCGATCTCCCGGGTTTGGACCTCTCCGATCCAAGGACGATCCGCTACCGGGCTGCCTCCGGCGGCTTCACACCGGGGCAGGACGAGTTCACCGACTATCTCTCGCACATCTCGCATCTGGAGGTGGCGCGCAGCGACGACGGGATCCACTTCACGTTCGACCCGGACGTGGCGATCCACCCGGTCGACACCCTCGAGGAGTACGGGGTCGAGGATCCCCGGATCACCGAGATCGACGGCGTCTTCCACATCACCTATGTCGCGGCCAGCCGGCTCGGCATCATGACCGCTCGCATGACGACGACGGACTTCCGCACCTTTGAGCGGCACGGCACGATCTTGCATCCCGACCAGAAGGATGTGGTGCTGTTCCCCGAGAAGGTGGACGGCAAGTACCTCGCGCTCACGCGGCCGATGCCCGGCTCGTTCGGTCGCGTGCTCGGGATCTGGGTCGCGGAAAGCGACGACCTCGTCCACTGGGGCCACCACCGGCCGGTCGCAGAGCCGCGGCACCGGATGTGGGACGAGATGCGGATCGGCGCCTCGCTCGTGCCGATCCGCACCGAAGCCGGTTGGCTCGAGCTCTATCACGGCGCCGATCGCATGAACCGATACGGGATGGGCGCGCTCCTGCTGGATGCGGGCGACCCGACCAAGGTGCTTGCCCGCACCACGCGACCGATCATGGTGCCCGAGGAGCAGTACGAGCAGGACGGCTTCCTGCACGACGTGGTGTTCCCGAGCGGGCATGTTGACCTCGGCGGCGGCCACATCCGTGTGTACTACGGCGCGGCCGACACCAGCTTGTGCGCGGCCGACCTCGCGATCGACGACATCCTGGCCACGCTGACCCCCGCCTAACACCGTGCTGCGACAGCTGTGGCGCCTCACGAGGCCGGTGCCGGCCGCCGGGCCGGATGCGCTCGCACTCACGATCTACGAACACCCCGACGGTGTGGTCCACGCCGCCGAGTCGGGTTTCGAGGGCGTTGCGTGCGTCGACGACACGGCCCGGCTCCTCGGCGTGCTCTGCGATGTGTGGGAACACACGGGGCTCAACTGGGTGGAGCGGTGGGCACGCGGGACGCGGGATTTCGTGCTGTGGATGCAGGAGCCCGACGGCCGGTGGCTCAACTTCATCCACGACTGGGAGGGCGACAAGAACCGCGAGGGAATCACGTCGCGTCCCGGGCAGAACTTTTGGACAGCTCGGGCGGTCCACGGACTGCAGGCGGCCGCGCACGCATTCGACGACCAGGAGGCGCGCGCCGCGTACATGCGCGGCTATGCGGCGCTCGACGGTGAGCCCGCCCCGCCCGACATCCGCGCGCTCCATCTGTTGGTCGCGCTCGCCGACGGCGACGAGCCAGCCATCCGCAGCTGGACCGACGAGCTGCTCGCCTGTCGCGACGGCGCCGTGTTGAAGAACTCCCCGTTGGAGGTGGGCACACCGCACCTGTGGGCACATATCCAAGAGGGCGTGTTGGCGTGGTCGTCCGCCGCACTCGACGATCCGGCCCTGTTCGACGCCGCGGCCGCAAGCGCGGAGGCGCTCGTGGTCCCGGCCGTCGAGCGGGCCTTCGCCCATCAGGTGTCGACCTCGGCCTACGACGTTGCGTCGTGCGCGTGGTCGTTGGACGTGCTCGCCCGAGGCGACGACACGAGTCGCTGGGCCGCGCTCGCCGCCGATGCGCGCGCCTGGTTCGACGGCCGGAACGCAGCGGAACAACCTGTGTACGACAGGAAGCGCGGCCGCGTTGGCGACGGCGTGGACGAGGACCGTGTCTCGGAGAACTCCGGCGCGGAGACGAACATCGTGGCCGCCGAGGTCCTGCTCGACGACGCCGTGGACGCGGCGCTCGCGATGCCCGACCCGTTCGAGGATTGAGCCAAGCGGCGCCTGCTCCTAGCCCGCGGCCACCTGTTCGGCTAGGGAGATCATCGCACTACGAGTGTCGCGAGCGATCTGATCCTCCCAGGCGACCGGCCACGTCGAGAACTTCGCGATCACGACATCGGCAGCTCCATGCACGAACACGGTCTGTCCGTTGATGCCCGAACCCATGTAAATCGAGACGTCCGGGTCCACGACCCAGAACTGGTTGCGGTAGTAGGCGCCGCGCCTCCTCTCGAAGCGATCGGCCGTATCCGCGAACGCCTCGACCGAATCGGGGTCCGGGGTGAGCGTGTCGCGGATCCACGAACGAGGGATCACGCTCCGACGGCCTCGCCGGCCCCCGTTCGCCAGGAGTTGCCCGAACCGCGCGAGATCGCGAAGCGTCACGCAGATGCCGCCGTCCGCCATCGCGTTGCCATGCGCGTCGACGGTGACATCCGCGTCGAACTCCGCGCCCATCGGTGACCAGAGCTCCCGCGAGATCAACGCCGGGAGCCGCACGCCGGCCGCGCGCTCCATCACCCAGGCGAGCATGTCCGTCAGTACCGATCGGTAGTCGAAGGGGCCACCGTGTCGGGCCTTGTTCCGGAGCGTGGTCATGTACGCCGTCACGTCGGTCGGCAATCGGCGCGTGACCCGAGGACGCCACAGATAGATCTGTTCGTAGACGCGGACGTCGGCCCGCAGATCGTCGTAGTCCTCGTTGAACCGGGTCCCCGCTCGCATGTCCAGGAGGTGGCGCACCGTGCACCCGTCCCACGACGTGCCGGCGAGCTCGGGCACGTGGGTCACGAGTAGATCGTCGGGCGAGAGCAGCCGCTGATCGACGAGCGCCCCGCACACAACGGACGTGATCGACTTCGACACCGACATCAGCAGATGCGTCGTGCTCGGTGACATCCCGTTGCGATACCGCTCGGTGATGATCCGGCCTCGGTGCAGCACCAGGAACCCGTCCGTATACGTCGAGTCGAGGAACCGAGGCAGACCGACGCGCCGACCGGACACGGACACCCGAAGCCCGTCGAGATCGTCCCGCTCCTGCCGGGGAAGTCGCCACATCGGACCGTCGCCTCGGTCGATCCGAGCGGTCGGGATCAGATCGCGCACGTGCTGGAACGCCCATCGGTTGAAGGGCGGGTCCTGCCAGTTCTCCAGGGTGACCGAACGATCCGCGAGCACCGGCGACGGCCCCTCCATCAGGCCGAGATCGGCCGCCGTGGCAGGACGCGGTGAAGTCATGGCCCGCACCGTATCGCACCCCGATACCCTGCCTCCATGACCACGGCACCCGGCAACCGACACCTGGAGATGACGGCCAACACCGACGGCACGATCGCCGTCACGAACAAGCACGGGACGCTGATGCTCGTCGACCCGGACGGGCTGCGCGGGCTGTCGCCCCTCGAGATGCTCCTGGCGGCGCTCGGCACGTGTAGCGCGATGGACTTCGACCTGTTGATGCGCAAACAGCGGGACCCGGTCGAGCCCATCCGGATCGAGGTGGACGGCGACAAGGAGGACACGAGGATGCAGTGGTTGCGCGTCACCTACCACGTCGGTGAGGGCCACGACGCGCGCAAGCTCGAGCGCGCTCGCGAGAAGACGGCGACGGACCTCTGCACGGTATCCCGGACGCTGAGCGCCGGCTGTTCCGTCGAGCACGTCATCGCCGCTGAATAAGGCGGAGCTCGCCGGGTCGCCAACCCGTCATACTCCTTCGGTGGATCGACCCCGGGTGCTCGTGGCGTTCTGCGCGGCACTCGCCGCGATCGCTCTCGCGGTCGCGTCCGCCGGCGTTCATCAACCCGAACGCGGGCCGAAGACATGGACGATCGAGGACGGCACATCGACGACGCTCGCTGCCGCTGACGTTCGACCCGACGACACGTTCACCTGCTCCGACGGGGTCTCGCAGCACGGCGCACCAGACGCCGGACATGGCGTCGGCTCCAGCGCAGGGATCCAGGTGACGACGGCGCTCGATGGCAGCGTGACGGTCACGTGCGAGGCGGGGCCACCCGGCAACGTCTAGACGCACCACACGCCACACCCCGAGGCGCTTAGAGCGCCATCAAGCCGGCGTCGGTCGGCGTGAAGCCACACGCGTCAAGGTAGAACGGGCGGAGGTGCTCGTCGAAGTCGACGTGCAGCCACTCACATCCGGCAGATCTCGATTCCTGGACGGCCACGTTCACTAGTTCGGTTCCGATGTCGCGACCTCGGGCATCGGTCGCGACCATCGTGTCCTGCAGCCACGCGTGGACGAGGCCGTCCCAGATCACGTTGACGAATCCGACGAGCCTGTCGCCGTCTCGTGCGACGACCCATCCAAGGCTGTGGCGGTCAAGAAGGGCAACCCAGTTCCATTCATCGTCTTCGTACAGACGTGTATGGAACGCCTCCGAATGGAGCCGGTTCAGCTCCGCATTCGTCACGGTGCCGCGCCACGTGTACAGAACCGTCATACGAGAACTCTACCGATGCCGATCAGTGCGGTAGCGCGCGCGACGAGCAAGGCCGGTAGTCTGCCGCCGATGGCCCACCGCCTCCTCTTGGACGTGTCGAGCATGACGTACCGGGCGTATTTCGCGATGCGGGAGCCCGGCGTCTTCTCGAAGGACGGGCATCCGGTCGGCGCGGTGCACGGCTACCTCGACATGGTGACGAAGCTGATCGTCGATCGGCGCCCCGACGAGGTGGTCCACGTCTACGATCACGACTGGCGTCCGATCGCCCGCACCGACATCTACCCCGGCTACAAGGCCGACCGCCCACCGGAGCCGGAGGACCTCACCCCACAGTTCGCGTTACTACGTGAGGTGCTCGACCGCACCGGGATGCTTCAAGCCCAGACCGAGGGTTGGGAGGCCGAGGACGCGATCGGCGCCTTCTGTCTCGAGGCGACCGAACGGGACACGATCGAGATCGTCAGCGGCGACCGCGACCTGATCCAGCTGGTACGCGACCCCGTCGTCAAGCTTCTGTTCACGCTTCGAGGCGTCTCCGACCTCGCGGTCTACGACGATGCCGGCGTGCTGGAGAAGTACGGCGTCCCGGCGAACCGCTACGTGGAGTTCGCGATCCTCCGTGGCGATCCCTCGGACGGCCTGCCGGGGGTGCGCGGCGTCGGGGAAAAGACGGCCCGCGCCCTCGTGCAGGCGTACCCGTCCATCGATTCGATGCTCGAGGCGGCCGAGGCCGGCGCCACCGTGATCAAGCCCGGCATCCGAGCGAAGCTCCTCGAGTCCCGCGACTACATCGCGGACATGCAGGTGCTCGTGCCCGTCCACACCGACGCCCCGCTCAGTCTGTGGGCAGGAGAACGCGACGAGGAGGCCCTGACGGCAGATGCCGCGGACCTCGGGCTCCGTGGCCCGATCCAGCGCTTGTTCGCGGCGCTCGAGAGTGCCGACGCCATGTGACCTCCGCCATCCGGCCTCCCCCAGGTCCGAAGGGCGGATGGCGCGGTACGCTCATGCCGGGTACCCTCCCCTGACGTTGCCGAGGCGCGGCAGCGGCTCCGGAGGCCTTCCTATATGACCATGACGAGCCGAAACCTAACTGCCCTGCATACGTCCGGTGATGTCTACGAGGAACTGATCCAACGTTTCCGCGCCGACAACCCGACCTTCCGGATCAGCGACGACGTGATCCGGCGCTACCACCTGGCGATGTCGACCCGGGGGTTCGTGATCCTCTGCGGCCCGAGCGGCACGGGCAAGACGTGGCTCGCCCAGGCCTACTCCAACGTGATCGGTGCGCGACAGAAGCTGGTGGCGGTCGATCCGAGCTGGTCGTCGAACGAGGATCTGCTTGGCTACCTCTCCCCACTCGACGGCTTCTACCATCACACGCCGTTCAGTGAGTTCGTCGCCGACTCCGCACGGGAATGGAACGCCTCCAACCAGGCGGGTCGCGTCGCGCGCGAGTTCCACGTGATCTTGGACGAGATGAACCTGGCTCGTGTCGAGCACTACTTCAGCCGATTCCTGTCGTCGATGGAGGTCCGCTCGCGTGAGGGCATCGCGCGACTCGACCTGGCACCTGGGCACACGGTCGAGCTGACGCCGAACCTGAAGTTCGCCGGCACGGTGAACATCGACGAGACGACACACGGGTTCGCCGACAAGGTGTATGACCGCGCGCAGATCCTCGAGCTGCCACTGCCCCGCGAGCAGGTCGCCGCTCACATGGAGGGTTACCCGTGGGCCGCCACAGTGCTCGAGATCTGGGACACGCTCGTCGAGGTTGCACCGTTCGGCTTCCGCGTGCTCGACGAGATCAACGCCTACGTCATCGCGGCGACCGAGATCGGGATCGACCCGGCGTTCGCGCTTGACGAGCAGCTCGTCCAGAAGGTGCTGCCTCGGATGCGTGGCGATGCGAGTGCCGGTCCGGCGATCGACGCGTTCATCGGGCTCACCGACGGGCGGTACGCGCTCGCGAACGCGAAGGCCCGCGCGATGCGAGCGGAGCTGCAAGCGCATGGCTTCGTTTCCTACTTCTAGCCAGCCGAGCCGCGTCGCGCGCGGCGAGCTCACCTTGCTGCGCCATGCGGTCCACGGCGACGGTCGCTCCCCCGGGCTCGCAACACTCTTGCCGCTCCTGGAGAGCCGCCATCGCCGGGATCTCAAGACCGAGCCCCACTGGTCTAAGGAAGAGCTCGTGCGCCACCCCGAGCCGCGTGAGCTGATCCGCTCGATGCGCAAGCCCGGGAACCTCGACGAGCACGGCCGACCGATGTACACGCTCGACGAGCGTCGATCGCTGACCTCCGACATCTACGAGAACCGCATCGTGCGTCAGACGATCGAGTTGGTCGACGATCGTCTCCAGGCCTTGGCCGAGGATCGGTCGAGCGGCGTCGACGCTGAGGCGCTCGTCCTCCGCCGCGATCTCGAGGGGGCCCGTCGTCAGGCGCCGTTCCTCGACGATGTCGGACCACTCGCCCGCGCGGGCGCTGCGAGCGCGACGCTCACGCAAGATCCGCTCTACCGAACCGTGATGGGGATCCGTCGCCGCGTCATCGACGCCTAGCGCTCACGCGTGCGACGCGTCGTAGGCGGCGGTGATCGTCTCGGTGATGTCGCCGCCCGCGTCCAGATCCATCGTCAGGCCCACGCTCGCCTCCTCACGCCAGATACACGCTGCGGCCGTGAGCGTCCGAGCATGAACGGGGATGCACCGGAACTCCGCGCCCTCGTGGCTGCCGGTGACCGCATCCGCCCGGTCGATCGTCGCGCCCGCAGACTCCATCCCGTCCAAGAACTCCCGGAACAACTCGTCGGTGTTCTCGACGGCCGAGCCGTTCGCCAACACGAAGAAGATCCGCGGCTCGAGGCCCGTCCCGTACGCAGCGGCTTCGAGATCGATCTGCTCCTTCGCACCCTCTGCTCGCATCTGCTGCTCGAAGTCGTCGGTCGCCGTGGATTGGATCCTTGGCATCGTGCCGATCGTCTCCGGCACGTGATAGTCGGGCGTGAGCATGTTTCGAACCGTCGCAGCGACCACCAGGCCGACCACGACACCCATGGCCATCTTGACGAAGCGGCCGGCGCCCCCGGCGCGGACGGCTGACGAGACGGGCGCAGGCGGCGCAGGGGTGCCGGTCGGACCCCAGCCCACGGTGGTCGCCGGCGGCTTCGGTGGCTGCGCCGGCGAGAACGAGGAATAGCACTGCCAGCAGAACCCGGCCTCGGCCGGGTTGTCCGCCCCGCACGACGGGCACGCTCGCCGTTCCTCGACCTGCATGCTGGAACCTCCGTGGACGTGGGCTCCCGAGTCCGGCCAGACCATCGGCACCACGGACCGGCGGCTGAACCCGCAGCTCAGGCGTGGTTACAGCGCAGCGTAGGTCTCGAAGGAGGCCTCGACCGCCGGAACGATGCCGAGCACGTAGCGGCCACTCGCGCATCCGGAGCACCACCGCGAGTCCGCGATCGCCCGGGCGGTCGTCATCGCGCGGGCGCACTGGCGCATGCGCTCGATCACCGGACCGTACCCGTACACGTCCCAGCCGTTGTCGATCGTCTCCTTCGAGGCCTGCAGGCCTTGGGCCAGCGAACGGTAGTTCTGGACACCGACGCTGTTGAAGTCGGTCGAGCCGTCCATGCGGTGGGTCGTGGCGAGCGGGTTCCACGCTGCCTGCGTGCCCTCCTGTGCCTGCCAGGCGATCGTCACGACCAGGTTCTCGTGGCAGCGAGGCGCCCCCATGACGTCGAGGAAGGCGCGTGCCCACTCCCCATAGGTGATGTTCGAGGACCCCTGGAACGCCTGTGCCACGGCCGCGACGTCGGCCGGTGCGAGGCGATCGCGGAGGCGGTCGAGCAAGGCGACCACGTGATCGCGCGCCGCATCGAGCGCGGTCAACGCCTGTTGCTCCTGCAGCCACGCCGCCTCCCGGTCCCGGACGGCTGCTTCCCGCCGATCCTGGAGATCCTCGGCGGCGGCGATCACGGCATCCTGGGCGTCGGCCTGCGCCTGCAGCCGTGCGGTCAAGGTCGTCACGCGTTCGATCGTGCGTTGTTGTGCCTGCGCGACCGCTTCCCCGTACGCGAGGCGGTCCTGGACCTGCGCCAGCGATTGCGCACCCAGCAGCGCCGCGAAGGCATCGGCTCCCGGAACGGTCCCCGGGGAGTTGATGAACGCTTCCACGGCGGCGGCGTTCAGGTCCCCTTGAGCGGTGGCGAGCTCGTTCTGCGTCGCCGCGACTCGAGAGGCGAGATCGGCGCGCTGCTGCAGGAGCGTTACGAGATCCTGCTGCGCCTCGATCGCCTGGGTCGTCGCAGTCGCGGCGCGAGCGCGCGCCGCCTCGACCCCAGCCTCCTGCGCCATCACCTGCTCGCTGAGGTCGCGCAGCTCGGCTTTCGCTCGGTCGATCCGGTTCGCGGTGGTCGCGTTCGAGGTGAGCGCGCTGGCCGCGACCACGAACGACGCCACGGCGAGGCAGAGCAGACGAAGGCGGATCCCCCGGCGGACCATGCCCCGGGTATCGTCGCCGGTCCGCATGCGGTTGAATCAGCCGGCCGTGCCCGCCGCCACGACGGTATGGACGATCGGCACGCCTGGGCGGTAGGCGAGGTGGACGAAGCTGGGCGCGTCGAGCACGACCAGGTCGGCGCGCGCGCCCGGCCGCAGCGTCCCCACGTCGGCGCGCTCGAGGGCGCGCGCGCCTCCCGCGGTGGCCGACCAGAGGGCTTCGGCGGGCGTCATCCGCATCGCGGTCACCGCGAGGGCCACGACGACCGGCATGTTCGTCGTGAAGCTCGTGCCGGGGTTGCAGTCGGTCGCGAGCGCGACCGAGCCGCCCGCGTCGAGCACCGCCCGGGCATTCGGCCACGGTTCCCGCGTCGAGAGGTCGGCGACGGGTACGAAGGTCGCCACGACGCCCGCGTCGACGAGCGCCGTCACGTCGTCGTCGGCGAGATAGGTGAGGTGGTCCGCGCTCGTCGCGCCGAGCTCCGCAGCGAGCTGCGCGCCTGGGCCGGCGCCGAGCTGGTTCGCGTGGATACGCAGGCCGAGACCGCGCGCGCGTGCCGCCGTGAGGATGGCGCGCGATCGATCCTCGTCGAACGCACCGTCCTCGCAGAACACGTCCGCCCACCGGGCAAGCGGCGCGCACGCATCGAGCATCTCGCCGCAGACCAACGACACGTAGGCGTCAGGATCATCCGCGTACTCCGGTGCGATGACATGCGCCCCGAGGAACGTCACATCGTCGGTCACCTTCCCCGCGATCCGCAAGCACCGTTGTTCGTCGGCAACCGAGAGGCCGTAACCCGACTTCACCTCGAGGTGCGTGGTGCCCGAGCGGCGTGCCTCCGCCTGCAACCGCCGGGCGTTCAGCAGGAGCTCGTCGTCGCTCGCCGCTCGGGTCGCCGCGACGGTCGTGCGTATGCCGCCGGCGGCGTACCGCTCCCCCCGCATCCGAGCGTCGAACTCGGCCGTACGGTCGCCCGCGAACACCAGATGGGTGTGGCTGTCGACGAATCCCGGGGTCGCAGCGCGGCCGTCCGCGTCCAAATGAGGACCCGCAACGCCGTCCGGTGCTTCTGCCGTTCGGCCGACCCACACGATACGGTCTCCGTCGGTGGCGACTGCGGCGTCGTGGACGATACCGAGTGCCCCGCTCCCCGCCGACGGGTCGTTCGTGACGAGCTCGCAGATGTGGTCGACGAGCACTAGGCCTCCGCCATCGGGATCCGCACACCGCGCTCGGCGGCCACCGCTTGTGCCTCCTCGTACCCGGCGTCGACGTGCCGGATCACACCCATGCCCGGGTCGTTCGTCAGCACACGCTCGGCCTTCTGACCGGAGAGCTCGGTGCCGTCGACCACGACCACCTGGCCGGCGTGGATGGAGCGACCGATCCCGACGCCGCCGCCGTGATGGATGCTCACCCAGGATGCGCCGCTCGCCGTGTTCACGAGCGCGTTCAGCAACGGCCAGTCTGCGATCGCATCAGACCCGTCGGCCATCGCTTCGGTCTCGCGGTACGGCGACGCGACGCTGCCGCAGTCGAGGTGGTCGCGACCGATCACGATCGGCGCCTGAAGGTCGCCCGCTGCGACCATGTCGTTGAACCGCATCCCCAAGCGGTGCCGCTCGCCGTAGCCCAGCCAGCAGATCCGTGCGGGCAGGCCCTGGTAGGCGACACGCTCGCCGGCGAGCCGGATCCATCGGGCGAGCGGCTCGTTGTCGGGGAACTCCTCGAGCACGGCCCTGTCGGTCGCCGCGATGTCTGCCGGGTCTCCCGAGAGCGCCGCCCACCGGAAGGGGCCCTTTCCTTCACAGAACAGTGGCCGGATGTACGCCGGGATGAAGCCCGGGTACGCGAAGGCGCGCTCGAACCCGCCGTGTTCCGCCTCGGCGCGCAGGTTGTTGCCGTAGTCGAAGACCTCCGCACCCGAGTCGAGGAACGCGACCATGCCTGCGCAGTGGGCGGCCATCGACGCACGTGCTCGGCGCGTGTACTCGGCGGCGTCGGCGACGCGCAGGTCGGCGGCTTCCTCGAGCGTCATGCCCTGCGGGATGTAGGCCAGCGGGTCGTGGGCGCTCGTCTGGTCGGTCACGGCGTCGATCGGCGCGTCCATCGCGGCGAGGCGCGGCACGATGTCCGCCGCGTTGCCGAGGATGCCGATCGACAGACCCTCGCGACGATCGCGCGCATCGGTCGCCAGCCGGAGCGCCTCGTCGACGTCGTCGACCGCGACGTCGAGGTAGCGATGCTTGATCCGTCGTTCGATCCGAGTGGGGTCGACCTCGACGCAGAGCGCCACGCCGTCGTTCATCGTCACGGCGAGCGGCTGCGCGCCGCCCATCCCGCCGAGCCCGGCGGTGAGCGAGATCGTGCCGGCGAGTGTGCCGCCGAACCGCTTCGCGGCGACGGCGCCGAAGGTCTCGTACGTGCCCTGCAGGATGCCTTGGGTCCCGATGTAGATCCACGAGCCGGCGGTCATCTGCCCGTACATCGTCAGCCCGAGCGCCTCGAGCCGGCGGAACTCCTCCCAGGTCGCCCATTCGGGCACGAGATTGGAGTTGGCGATCAGGACCCGAGGCGCCCACTCGTGGGTTCGCCAGACGCCGACAGGCTTGCCCGACTGCACGAGCAGGGTTTCGTCACTCTCGAGCTCCTGCAGCTCCCGGACGATGGCGTCGAACGCGCCCCAGGATCGGGCTGCACGCCCGGTGCCGCCGTACACAACGAGGTCGTCCGGCCGCTCGGCAACCTCCGGATCCAGGTTGTTCATCAGCATCCGCATGGCCGCTTCCTGCTGCCAGCCCTTGCAGGAGATCGCCGCGCCCCGCGGCGCCCGCACCTCGCGCGCTCCGTCCATGGTCCGTCCTCCCTGTCTCGCGGGGAGCCTACCGCCCGGTCGTCTGGCGGGTTGACCGATGCGCCCGACCCCGGGAGCATCGAGCGACCGACGAGGAAGGACCGGGATGGACATCCGCACCAGACAGGCACCACTGCGCGAGCGCTATCGGGACGAGCCTGCGAGCGCGATCCAGTCGCTGCATGTACGCGGGGGCGGGGTCGATCTCGCCGATCCGCTTCACTGCGTGGTCTGGCCGGCGCAGCTCCCGGACACGGTGTGGCGCGCAGCGGCTCACCCCGCCGTGGGCGGGGAGGACGACGCACCGTGCAGCGGCGACCTGCTGCTCGGCGCGCTTGCCGCATGCCAGGAGATCACGCTGCGGATGGTGGCGGCGAACCTCGGCATCGCGATCGAAGCCCTTCAGATCGACGTCGAGGCGGATTGGGACGTGCGCGGCACCCTTGCGATGGGTCGGGAGTTCCCGGTTGGGATCCGGGCGATCCGATGCCGAACCCGAGTGACGATCGCGGAGGACGCAACCGGTGAACGCGCGGCGCGGCTGCTTCGCAGCGCAGAGCGCTACTGCGTGGTCCTCGACACCCTTCGGACGGGGGTCGAGGTCAACGCCACGATCGAGATCGAGCGCGCGGCGTGAGCGACGACACGCCCGGCATCGCGGCCGCCCGCGCCGCGGGCATCCCCTACGAGGTGGCGCGCACCAAGCGGGCGCGAAGCGCAGAGGAGAGCGCGGGACTCCAAGGGATCGAGCTCCGGCAACTGCTCCGCACCATCGTCGTGCGTCGTGGTGAGGACGACTACGTGTTCGTGCTCGTTCCGGGCGGGCGGCGGATCGACTGGACGAAACTGCGCTCGCACCTCGGCGTCCGGCGACTGTCGCTCCCCGACGCCGATGAGGCCCGCGAGGTCACCGGCTACGAGCGTGGCGCGATCACGCCTTTCGGCTCACGCACCGCGTGGCCCGTGATCGCCGACGCCTCGATGGGCACCCACGGCCAGGTGGCGATCGGTGGTGGCGCGCACGGCGTCAACCTCCATCTGCAGATCCCCGACCTGCTCCGCGCAACCGCGGCCGACGTCGTAGACGTGACCGAATCGGAAACGGCGAACTAAGCGTTCTCAGGGCGATCGGGCTTCCACCCACGGGGTCGCCACTCGGTGACGATCTTTCCCATCGCGGTGATCAAGAACAATTGACCGAGGATCATCTCGAACACCGCCAGCGTTTGACCTGGGTTGCCCGCTGGCACGAGGTTCCCGTAGCCGGTCGTCGTCAATGTCGTGAAGCTGAAGAAGAAGGTCTGGCTCATCGTCGCATGCGCCTGGCCGTTGCCCCAGAAGTTCGTCTGCACCGTCCCTATCTCCAGATACACCAGCGCGAACGCGATCCCGAACAACAGATAGGCCGAGATCGCGCCAAGCATCGTCTCCTCGTCGATCGCATGGCGCTGCGCGAGGTGCCTGATGATCGAGAACGGGGCGACGATGTAGAGGACGCCGGCGATCACGATGACCCATCGGAACGTTTCATCGTGTGCGACGAGATTGAGGACGGCTCCGATCGCAACGACGACCATCATCACGGAGGCGGCTCGTCTCACACGCCGCCGCGCGTTCGACACCCGGAGCGCCAGCCACACGGCCGCGACCTCGACGAACATGACGAAGCTCATCGCCCCCGTGTCGCTCGACCACATCGCCCCCACGACGTACGAAATGACGACGAGGAGCAAGACCAGGCCGTAGCTGTCGGCGGAGACCAATCTGCTCCCGAAACGCCGCAGCATGCCGGGCCGCATCGGCTCCGAGGCAGGTTCGCTCATGGTCCGGAGTCTAAGCGTGGCTCGTCTCGGAGCGAAGGGTGATGACGATCAGCCGTCCTCGGCCATCTTCTCCTGCGCGTCGGCGAGTGCCCCCTTGAGCGCCTTGACATGGTGGCCCTCGGCCTCGCCTACCACCTTCTTGATCGCCCGAGTCACGGCGGGCTCGACGACCTCCGCCTGGTCGCGTTGATAGGCAACGATCAAGCCGGCGCCCCCGAGCGGGATCGTCTCGCCGGCGGCCTCCTCGATCTTGCCGCCCGCCTTCTTCTCGGCGAGCTTGCCGGCGCCCGCGCCGATCACCGCCCCGATCGCCGTCGCAGCCAGCAACGGCGGGGCGGCGAGGCCCACGACGAAACCGACAGCCCCCAGCCCTTTCGCGCCCTTCGAGACCATGTGATCCGTCTGCTCGATCGACAGGTTGCCCTCGAGGTCCTTGCTGATCACGACCGCTCCCTCGATGTGCCCGCCGCTGTTCAGGACCGACTCGTAGTCCTCGTTCGCTGCCTTGGCCGAAAGATATCCGCCGATCAAGACGTCGATCGTCTGCTCTCCCACCATGTCGCTTCCCCCTCGAACGTTCAGCCGGCCAGGCTTCCGGCAGCGTTTCCCCGGTGCGCCTCCGCGTGCAGGCCCAACTCGTCCTCGTCGGACAGGTGCGGCTTGATATCGAACACAACCTTCTTGATCGTGCCGGTGAACGCGAACGGCTTGCGGTTCTCGTATGCGAGATCGACGACGCCGCCGTTGTCGCGGCCGATATCCATCCCGGCGTAGCCGCTGAACCGGATCGGAACCGTGTGATCCATTCGTCCTTTGCCGACCGGCCGGTCGTCGATGAACAGCGTTACCTCGCCGCCGGTTGCCGGCTTGGCCTCGTCGGCAGCGAACTCCATCCGCACCGTGATCTCGCCGCTGGGCAAGTCCTCCTCCGCAACCTGTTTGAAGACGAAGACGCCCATCATCGAGTAGGTGTGGGTGAGCTTCCCATCCTTCACGTAGAGCGTGAAGCCACCGAGATGATCGGCTTCTGCAACGATCACACCATCTGCCCCGCCCTCGGGCACCAGGAGATCGGCGGTGATCGAGTAGGAGCGGTTGTAGATCCGAGGGATCATCCCCGACAGCACGTCCTGGACGTCGCCGCGGAACTCGAACTTCGTCCGTGCGTCGATCGGGGGCAGCATCCCGAAGAACGTGGAGAGCGTTGCGAGCAGCGGCAGCACCTTGTACTTCTCCGCCTCCTGCCAGAACAGATCCTTCAGCTCCTGCACTTTGTCGGGATGCTCGGCGGCCACGTCCTTCGCTTGTGAGAAGTCGTCGGGCAAGTAGTAGAGCTCCGCGGGGCCGGCATCGGGATCCCAGACGCCGGGCGCGTATGGCGCGAGGGCCTCGGGGGTGAGAACCCACGGGATCCGCTCGGTCTTCATCGCCAGCCACCAACCGTCCTTGTACATCGCACGGTTCCCGATCGTCTCGAAATACTGCTGCGTGCGGTGTTCGGACGCAGTCTCGTCCGCGAACGACGCGGTGAACGGCGTGCCGTGCATGGGCTCCTGTTCGATGCCGTCGACGGTGTCTGGCGGCTGGATGCCCGCGACGTCGAGGATCGTAGGCGCGACATCGATCACGTGCGCGAACTGGGATCGGAGCCCGGCACCTTCACGGATACGCTCTGGCCATCGGACCACGAGCGGATTGCGGGTCCCGCCGAGATGGGAGCCGACCTGCTTGCCCCACTGGAAGGGCGTGTTGCCCGCCCACGCCCACGCGGCGCCGTAATGCGGGTCCATGATAGCGGCGCCCCATTGGTCGAGCCCGCCGAAACGTTCCGACAGCTGGAGCTGCATCTCATCGGTGAGCGGGATACCGTTCTGCATCGTGAGCTCGTTGAACGAGCCCGTGATCGTCCCCTCCATGCTCGCGCCGTTGTCACCCCAGATCCAAAGGACCAGGGTGTTGTCGAGTTCGCCGAGCTCCTCGATCGAGTCGAGCACGCGACCGACGTTGTGGTCGGCGTTCTCGGAGAAGCCCGCGTAGACCTCCATCTGGCGCGCGTAGAAGGCCTTGAGCTTGTCGGATACGTCGTCCCACGCAGGGAACGCCGGGTCGCGCGGCGTGAGCTCCGCGTCGGCGGGGATCACGCCGAGCTCCTTCTGGCGCGCGAAGGTCTCCTCGCGGAGCTTGTCCCAGCCCTGGTCGAACTTCCCCTTGTACTTGTCGGCCCAGGCCCTGGCAACATGGTGCGGCGCGTGGCTGCACCCTGTCGAGAAGTACATGAAGAACGGCTTGGAGGCGTCCTGTGCGCGAACGCTGTGGAGCCACTCGATCGAGCGGTCGGCCATCGCGTCGGGGAAGTAGTACGGGTTGTCCTCGTCGTAGTACCGCTCGTCGGTCCCGATGATCTTCTGGTTCTCGGCTATGACTGGATCCCACTGACTGGCACCCCCGCCGAGGAAGCCATAGAAGTAGTCGAACCCCCATCCGTTCGGCCAGCGGTCGAGAGGTCCGGCCGCCCCTTGCTGCCCGTCGGGCGTGAGGTGCCACTTACCGAACGCGGCAGTCGAGTACCCGTTGTCGCGAAGGATCCGCGGCAGAGGCGCGCAGTCGCGGGGCAACGTCGCCGAGTATCCGGGGAAGCCGCCCGCGAACTCCCCGATGGACCCGAAGCCCACCGCGTGGTTGTTCCGTCCGGTCAGCAAGGCCGCGCGAGTCGGCGAGCACAGCGCCGTCACGTGGAACCGGTTGTACTTGAGGCCTTGCTCGGCGATGCGCGTGTAGTTTGGCGTCTGGATCGGACCGCCGAACGTGCTCGGGTTGCCGAAGCCCGCGTCGTCGATCAGGACGAGCAACACGTTGGGCGCACCCTCAGGTGGCACCGGGTGACCGATCAGGTTCCAATCCGGCGTCGATCCGTCGAGGGTGCGGCCCATGGTCCCTTGGAATGACCCCCGTCGGATGGGCAGGTGCGCGCGGTCCGGCTCGTTCATCTTGCCCCCTAGCCTTCGAAGCTCGATACGAGGGTCAATCGAGTGCCCACCGAGCAACACGCTCCGATGGGCCGGGGCCGACCCGTTTCGCACTGTACCCCAGTCGCGTGTTCCCGGTTCGGGCGGCTCACCGCCGCGGAGGGGCCTAGGGAGCGAGCGACTCGCCGGCCTCGCTGGGACCCACTAATGGATGCAGCCGCTTGCGATACCACAGGGCGTCCGCCCCCGACGGGAAGTCCTCCACCCGCCCCACGAGCTCATAGCCGGCCCATTCGTAGAAGCGGCGGGCTTGAAAGTCGTGGGTGAAGTGCACGGTCTGCGTACACCCCCGAGCTGCGGCCTCGGTTTCAGCGGCGGCAAGAAGCCGAGGCCCGAGCCAGCGACCCCGCAGATCCGGATCGACCCAAAGGCTCGTCAGCTCGCAACAGTCTCCCCAGGTCCAACCGCTGACGCCGGCGACCACCTTGCCGCCCTCGCGCACGAAGATCGCGAGCTCCACCTCGTCGCCGAGCCCCAACGAAGCAGACGCCTCACGGCGGATCTGCGTTTCCAGGTACGCGATGTCGAGCGGATCCGGATCCTCTTCGACCGGGAACTCCACCGTGTTCTGCTTCGTCAGTCCTCGACGAGCTGCTCGATCAACGACACGTCGTCGAAGTACGTCCGATACGCGCGGATCTTCCCGTCCCGGAAGTCGGCCACGGTTGCGCCGGCAAGCTGAACATGGCGACCCGTCGGCTCCAAAGCTGCGTCCTCGCTCAGGACCAAGAGTCCTGTGTGATCGGCGTCGATCAGCCATTCGGCGAACGCCTTGTTCCCCACTTCGTCGAGGCCCCGGAGCGAAAGGGTCACATTGGAAAACGCCATTTCCCGGAGGCCGGCGAGCTCCGACATCGCCTCGAGTCCCGACACGCTTGCATATGGGGACCACCCGACGACATCGTCGGTGAATAAGGTGCTCGGGTCGGCCGGCGCGATCCCAGCCTCGGCCTCGAGCGCCTTCAGCAGAACGTCCTTCCGTGAATCACTCATCGCACACACCGATCTCCCACTCGTTCGGATCCGACGGATGTCATCGTGACAACGCCCTAGGTCCCGAGGACCTTCGCCTTGGCCGCCGAGAACTCCTCGTCGGTAATCGCACCGGAATCGTGCAATTGCGAGAGGTGTTCGATCTCGTCAGCCGGATCGGCCGGCGGCGGTGCCGGCTGTGCTGGCGCTGCCGGGGGCGCCTCGTACTGCGGTTGGGCTGGCGCGTCCTGCTCCTCTTGGTACCCGGCTGGCGCCTGCTGCATCTGTGCCTGCTGCATCTTCTTGTCGTGATGGTGCACGGCCGCTCCGGTCGCGATGACCGCCCGACGCCTCGTCCGTCGCCTCATCCCCATGGCGAACCCCTTCCGCTCTTGGCCGGCCATGCACTTCGGCCGGTATCCGACCAACAGCGACAACATACAATACGCCGCGTGCGCACCCCGATCCGCAATCCCCCCGACCCCATGTACGCGGAGGTCGAGGTGCACCGCCTCATGATCTGCGACCGGGTCCGGACCGATGCGTTCCGCCGCGCGATCGAGGGCGTCGTGCGACCAGGAGACGTCGTGCTCGACGTCGGGGCCGGAACCGGCATCCTTAGTCTCTTCGCGGCGAAAGCTGGTGCGGCACGCGTCTACGCGGTCGAGCGCACGACGGTCGCGGTCTTGGCGGAGCAGCTCGCGGCTGCGAACGGGTTCGCGGACACCATCCAGGTGATCCACAGCGACGTCGCGGACATCGAGCTCCCCGAACCCGTCGACGTGATCGTCTCGGAGTGGCTCGGAGGCTTCGGGATCGACGAGGGGATGCTCGTGCCGGTCATCACCGCCCGCGACCGCTGGTTGAAACCGAACGGCACGTTGATACCCAGTTCGGTCACGGCGTGGACCGGGTTGGTCGAGGACCGCTATCTCGGCGACACGATGCGGTTCTTGGGCGACGATCCGTACGGCCTCAAGCTCGACGGCGTCGTTGAGATGACCGTCAACGAGATCATCTATTCGGGTGCTTCCCGACATCTCACCGATGCGGACAAACGATCCGAGCCCGCAAGGTTATGGACGACCGACGCTGCTTCGATCCTTTTCGAAGTGGCGAATGCCCCGTATGAGGCCGAGGTTTCGCTGCGAGTGCTCGACCCGGGAACGGCCAACGCCCTCGCCCTGTGGTTCAGCGCCGAGCTCGCGGACGGCGTCTCACTGTCGATCGCGCCGGGCGATCCACCGACGCATTGGGGGATGACGACGGCCCCGCTGCGTGCCCCTGTCTCGCTCGCGCCGGACACCCTCGTTCGCGCCAAGGTCCGCACCGCCCCCGCGAGACCGATGGGTACATGGACACGGTGGGCGATCGCATTGCCGGGCGAAGACTGGGAGGAACACGACGAGCAGTCGGTGTGGCAGGAGCTCGATGACTGAGGACGTCGGGGTGCCGGCAGCCTGAGCACGGTACATTCACGGTCCGACACGCAAGGGAGGCAAGGATGGACGTCGGCCCAGTGGAGTACATGATCGTCGCGTTCCCCGGGAATCGATTCAAGGGCGAGATCGTGCCCGCCCTCGGAGACCTCGTGCGCTCGAAGACGATCCGCATCATCGATCTCGCGTTCGTGGTCAAGGACGAAGACGGCAACGTAGAAGCACTCGAGGTCGCCGATATCGAATCGAGGTTCGGCGCGGCGCTGGCCGACATCGTCGGCAACGAGCGCGGCGGGCTGTTGAACGAGGAGGACCTCGCGGCCGCCGCCGAGGAACTCAACCCCAACAGTTCGGCAGCGCTGTTGGTCTGGGAAGACGTGTGGGCGACGCGGTTGCGCGATGCGCTCGTGGCCGCTGGCGGCGAAGTGTGGGACCTCGATCGTCTTCCGGGCGACGTGGTTCAGGCGGCGATCGACTTCGCCGAGGCGAACTGAAACGAAGGGTGGTGGGTGATCGATGATGCGCAGAGGTCCTGGCCTGGTCGGGATGGCGGCACGGACGGCGGTCGTCGCGGGGACGGCCACCGCGGTGAGCGGACGTGTCGCACGACGACAGCAGAACAAGTACGCCTCACAGGACGCCGCCTATAACCAACAGCAGGCGGTCGCGATGGAGCAGGGGGTCGCTCAGGCGGCACCGATGCCCGCCGCGCCCGCGCCCCCGCAACAGGACATGACCGCGAAGCTCAAGAGCCTTGCCGACCTGCACTCGGCGGGCGCGCTCACCGATGAGGAGTTCGCTGCCGCCAAAGCAAAGATCCTTGGCACCTGAACGCGTACAGCGTCGCTACCCCTTGTCGGGATCGGCGATCTCAGTGTCGAGGTCGCCTTGCGCCGCCTTCGAACCGGAGAGACCACCACCCCACCCGCGTAAGACGAAGGCGCCACCCACGGCGAGAGCGGCGCCGACGAGCGGACCGGCGACGTACACCCAATAGTCGGCGAAGTTCCCGCCGACGAGGTCGGGGCCGAACGTACGCGCCGGATTCATTGACGCGCCGGAGATCGGGCTGCCCCACAGTCCTGCGAGGGCGATGTATGCACCGACCGCGATCGCTCCGAAGAGTCCAACGTTCTGCGCACCAGAAGCCGTCCCGAGGATCACGCTCAACAGGCCCATGGTGAGCACCGCCTCCATCCAGAATCCGTCGGCGGACGAGATCCGGATGCGACGTAGTTCGAGCCATACGTCGCCGATACACCCACCACCGCTTGCAGGAACAGACAAGCGAGAGCGGCGCCTATGAGCTGGACGATGATGTAACCAGGGACGCGTCGCCACGGGAAGTCCCGCCTGGCGGCGAAGGCCAGGCTGACAGCTGGATTCAGATGCGCGCCAGCGATCTTGCCCATGAACAAGATGATTCCCATCACCATGGCCCCGGGCGCGACCACGGCGGCCGTGCGAGAGATCGTGTTCGGGAACGCCTGGCCCATCATGCCCCCGCCCGCAGCCACGAGCACGAGGAAGAACGTGCCGAACAGCTCGGCGAACAAGCGACGCCATTCCTGCCGCGGATCCTGGAAGTCCTCCATCGGACGGATCACTTCCACGTCGATGAACCGACGGACTACGCTCTCCTCCGGCGCCCGCTCGTTGCCCACAGTCGACCCCCCAACTCGCGCTCGTGGTGCTGACCGAACGGACGGAATCCTAGCCTCGCGACGAGACGAACGCGAACGCGGCAAGTTCCGCACGGTCGAGCGACGGTATAGCCTTCGCGCCGTGCCTGATCTCGACCGCACCGATCCGCCAGCCGGGTCCGACGCCGAGAGGCGACCGCGAGCGAGCCGGCCGAGCCGATGCCTCGACCGAAGCGCGCGCGACGAGTCCTGCACGTTCGGATCTTCTCCTCAGCAAGCGACGCGCCGCGGTCGCGGCGTCCGACCGATGCCGTGCTGCTCGTCGCCTCGATCATCCTCGTGTCTGCGTCGCTCGCCCCAGCGCCCGACGCCACACAGACAGACAGCACGATCACAACGTTCCTCCAGCAACTGCCAGGAACCGCGAGCGGTCTGTGGCAGGTGTGCTACGACGTCCTGCTGATCTGGCCGCTCGCATTGATGCTGGCGATGCTGTTCGCCCACGGCCGCAAGCGAGTGTTGCGCGACATGCTGCTCGCGCTTCTCGTGGCGAGCTCGTTCATCGCACTGGTCGCTGTCTCGCTCGGCAAGGACGTCACGACTCTCCTGTCCGACGCGTTCAGCACGGGTACGCCGTCGCAATATTTCGCGTCGCGGCTGGCCGTCGCGGCCGCGCTCATCGCCACCGCGTCGCCGCACCTGACCCTGCCGCTGCGGAAGGTTGGTCGGTGGATCCTGTTCCTCGGGGCCTCGCGTGCGATCGTGCTCGGGGTATCGCTCCCGATCGGCACGATCGCCGCCTTCCTGACGGGGATAGCCGGGGCGGCGACCGTCCATCTGCTCTTCGGCTCCCCCGGTGGGCGCCTCACGATCGAGGAAGTGGCAGCGGCACTCGACGACATGCAGGTCGATGCGATGGACCTGCGAGCGGCGCCGCTCGGCCCACGGGGTGTGGAGTTGGTCGATGCGTCGACCAACGAGGGCCGCCCGATCTTGGTGAAGATCTTCGGACGGGACGCCCGAGGTGGCGAGTTCCTCTCGTCGACCTGGTCGTCGCTCAACCGCAAAGGGCACACGCTGCGAGCCGGCTCCGGCTGGCAGCAGGTCGAGCGGGAAGCTCTGGCCTCGCTCTTCGCCGAACGCGCGTCGGTTCCCGTGCTGCCCGTGATCGCCGCGTCCGTGACGCCGGAAGGCGACGGCGTGCTCGTGCTGGACGCGGATGCGCAGACGCTCGCTTCAATGGACGCCGATGCGATCGAGGATCGGTCGATCGAAGGGCTCTGGCGCGCGTTCGACCGGCTCGGTCTGCCCGGCGTGTCGATCGGTCGCATGACCGGCGCCAGCGTGTTCGTTCGCGGGGACGGTACCGCGTTGGTTGGCGACTTCAGCGATGCGACGATGGCGGCGGACGAGAGCCAGATCCTCGCGGATCGAGCGCAGTTGCTCACCATCACCGCCCTCGCCGTCGGACCTGCGCGAGCGGTTCGTGCCGCCGCGCAGACGATCGGCAACGCGGCGTTGGAGGCGGTACTCCCCTATCTGCAGCGTGCCGCGCTGGTCCCGGAGGTCTGGCGCGACGTGAAGCGACAGGACTGGAAGTTGGAAGACCTTCGCGTCATGGCGGAGCAGGAAACCGGCAGCGCGCCGAGGGACCTCGAACAGCTCCGGCGCGTCACCTGGGGATCGCTCGGCAAGCTGGCGCTGATCGGTCTCGTTGCGTACGCGTTGATCTCGGCCGTGTCCGACGTCGGACTCGACACGATCATCGAGGAGTTCCAAAGCGCCGATAAGCTGTGGCTCCTCGCAGCGATCGCGTTGAGTCCGGTCACACAGATCCCGCAGGCCTTCTCCACGATCGGGGCGACCACGTACCCGCTTCGGTACTTCCCGTCCTTGATGCTGCAGTACGGAGTCCAGTTCATCTCCCTCGCCGTCCCCAGCTCGGCGGCGCGCGTGGCCCTGGAGATCCGCTTCTTCGAACGCGTCGGCGCACCGGCCGCCGCCGCCGTCACGATCGGCATGATCGATAGTTTCAGCACCTTCTGCATCCAGATCCTGCTCATGGCCGTGATCACCATCTCGGGGTTGGCGTCGCTCCACCTGTTCGGATCCGGTTCGTCGTCCTCGTCCGGCTCGAGTATCGATTGGGAGTCGTTGTTCATCGCATGTGGACTGCTACTCCTGGCCTTCCTCGCGGCCCTGCTCGTCCCGCGGTTCCGTCACATGATCAAGCGGTTCATCGACGGTTTGCGATCGAAGGCGGCGGACGGTCGCGCCGCACTTCAGGTGCTTCGGGAACCGCGGAAGGTCCTGCTGCTGCTCGGGGGCAACTTGGTCGCCCAGGTGCTGATGGCCGTGATCCTCGGTCTGTGCCTGCGCTCGTTCGGCTATTCGGCGAGTCTCGCCCAGCTGCTCCTGATCTACTGCTTCGTGAGTCTGTTCGCCGGTTTCATGCCCGTTCCGGGTGGCGTGGGGGTCGCCGAAGCCGCCTACACGGCCGGGTTGGTTGCGATCGGCATCCCGGAGGCGGCGGCGACGTCGACAGCGTTGATGATGCGCCTGGTGACGTTCTACCTGCCACCCTTGTGGGGCTCATTCGCGATGCGCTGGATGCGCGAGAACCGTTACCTCTAGCTGGCGTGGAAGGATAGGCCCGATGGATGAGCGTCCGATCCGTGCCGAGCGCCGATGGCCGATGGCCGTCGCCGTTCTGACGGCGGTCGTCCTGCAGGTCGTCACCCCGCATCGTGGTCGGATCCGCGTGTGGTGGCTCGTCCCCCTGATCGAAGTCGCGCTGCTGGTGATCATCGTCGTGCAGGACCCGCGGCGGATCGACGAGCCGAGCCGGGCGGCGCGACGCACGACGATCGCCTTGATCGGGGTGATGACGGTCGCAACGCTCAGTTCAGTGATGGTGCTCCTGTTCGACATCGTCGCGGGCCATCTCCCTTGGTTCGTCGCGGGTGACAATCAGACGCTGAACGCGACCAATCTCTTTGGGCGAGGCGCGGCCCTGTGGGTGACGAACGTGATCGCCTTCAGCTTGTGGTTCTGGGAGTACGACCGGGGCGGACCGGTCAAACGGGCGACCGGCGCCGGGGTTCCGCCCTCGTTCGCCTTTCCCGAGAACGCGACGCCCGAGTTGGCGTCCGAGGGTTGGACACCGCAGTACCCCGACTACCTCTACCTGGCCTACACGAACGCCACGGCCTTCAGCCCGACGGACACCCTGCCGGTTCGTACCTGGGCGAAGATGACGATGATGGCCCAGTCGACGCTGTCGCTCGTGATCGCGATCCTCGTCGTCGCCCGAGCGATCAACCTTCTGTGACGTGGTCGACGACGAGACGCAGCGGACGGACCGGCTCCAGATCCTCGAACTGATCCTGCTCGCGGTCGTTGCTGTTGCGACCGCCTGGAGCGGGTTCCAAGCGACAACGTGGGGCGGGCGGCAAGCGCTGCTGTACGGCCAGGCGTCGTCGACCCGCTTCCAGGCAGACGCGGCGTCGACCTATGCCGGCCAGGAGCTGGTCGCCGACGCCTCGATGCTGACCGCGTGGCTGCAGGCGAAGGACGCCGGCGATGCGGAGCTGATGCGCTTGCTCGAACAACGCTTCACGCCCGACTACCGGGTTGCCTTCAAGGCGTGGCTCGAGACCGATCCGTTCCGAGATCCGAACGCGCCGCCGGGGCCGGCCGCGATGCCGGCGTACCGGAATCCCTTCACACAACAGGCCGCGGCGCTCAACGAGCAAGCAACGAGCCTGTTCAACCAAGGGACCGACGCGCGCGAGACGGCGAACACATACGCACGCAACACCGTGCTGTTCGCAACGGTGCTGTTCCTTGTCGTCGTCGCCCAACGGTTCCAGGACCGTCGCCTGCGCAGGATCGCCAACGGGATCGCGGTCGCACTCCTCGTGTTCACCGTCGCCACGCTCGGCACGCTGCCGCTGATCTGGTAGACGCTAGGCTGCCGACATCGAGCAGCGATCGCCGAGCTCGCAGCACGCGAACCACTGTGAGGAGGAGGGTGCACGATGAAGTATCAGATGCGCGAGAAGCTCGCCGCGATCGGGGACGACTCCTGGATCGAGGACGAGCAGGGGAACAGGGTCTACAGAGTCGACGGCAAGGCCTTCCGGATGCGCGATACGTTCGTGCTGGAGGACATGGCCGGTGCCGAGGTGGCAAGGATCCAGGAACGCAAGCTGCACGTGCGCGACACGATGGCGATCGAGCGAGACGGCGACAAGATCGCCGAGGTCCACAAGCGGATCGTCGGTTTCCGCGACCACCTCAAGGTCGAACTCGCAGGTGGCGGCGAGTGGACGGTCAAAGGCAAACTCACCGATCACGAATACGAGATCAAGGGCGACAACGGGAAGATCGCCCACATCTCGAAGAAGTGGTTTCGCGTGCGGGAGACGTACGGCGTTGAGATAGCGCCGGGCAACGATGACGCCTTGATCTTGGCGATCACGGTGGCCGTCGACTCGATGAGCGAGGTCCGCGACTGAGGTCAGTTGGCCTTGCGCAGGCTGAGCAGGATCACGATGACCGCCGCGACCATCGCGCATGCGATCGCCGCGAACACGAAGAGCTGCGCCGTATTGCTCACTTGCAGCTGCGACGACAGTTGGGAACCGAGCGCCTCGTACACATCCGAGACCTCCCCCGCGGAGCTGGCGGTCGAAAGGTTGGCGCCCGTGGTATCGGCGATCTGCTGGAGCAGCGCCGTGTTCGCACCTTGGGCCCCCGCGGCCCCGAGTACGACCGTGTAGACGGGCACCTCGCGGGCCGCCGCCCGGGCGGCCGCCTGGAGGGGCGGCACCGTGCTCCCCGTGTCCCGGCCGTCCGAGAGCAGCACGATCGCCGCAGGACCCGGCTGCCCGCCCGCCCACATCGCCTCGAGTTGATCGATCGCGCTCGCGAGACCGTCCCCGATCACGGTGCCTTTGCCGCGGGGCAGCGACCCGATCGCGTCGGCCACCGCCGCATGATCGTCGGTCGGCGGCACCAGCACCGTCGGTTCATCGGCGAACGAGACGAGCGCGACCTCGAAGTTGTCGGGCATCTGTCGCAAGAACGTCTGTGCCGCACTCTGCGCGGCGATCAGTCGGCTCGGCGCGACGTCCGTCGCGTCCATCGACTTGGACGAGTCGATCACGAGGATCGCCACCGGCGTGCCCTGCTGCTTGGAAACGCGGAACTGCGCGACCGCGATCCCGAGACACACGACCGCTGCGATCATCAGTACGACGGGCAACCGTCGGACCCACGGGGGTGGCTGCTTGAACGCCGAGCGCTGGGCGGGCGCCCGGCGCGACGCCTTCGACGCCGTCGCGCCGCGCGACAGCGTGCCGCCCTTGCCCTTCTCCTTGGACCCAGACGATGACTGCGAGCCGACGACATAGACAACGCCGATCGCGCCGAGCACGATGGCGAGGGTGATCAGGATCGGCACCATGGCCCCCGAGGCTACCGTGCCCTTGGCCCACCGACCCCGGCCGAACGGCCGAGGCCGTGCTCGCTGCCCTAGTCCTCGGGGATGGTCGCCGCGCGCGCGTCGATGATCGCCCGCATGCCGTCGAGCACGTCATCGGGGAGTGGCGGCGGCTGGTGGGACTCCCAAACCTCGAAGACGCGTTCGCGGCATCGGGTGCGCATCGTCTTGGCGCCGGCCTCTTCCCACTCGCGCCGGCCTTCCCAGGACAGCATCTTGGGGATCCACAGATCCCGGAATCTCGCGAGCGTGTGCTCCTCCCCGAGGAAGATGTTTCCCGGACCCACCGCCGCGATCACATCCACCCCGAGGGCGTCGTCGGTGACCTCCACGGGTTCGAGCATCCGCCGGCTCATCCCGGCGACCTCGTCGCTGATCACGAGCAGCTCGGGAGAGAACAGCAGGCCTCCTTCGACACACCCGGCGTCGAAGATCATATCGACGCCGCCGAGGACGGTGCCGAGACCGTAGAACGCCACCTCCATGGCCGCCTGCTCGTCGGCGTCCTTGGAATCGCCGCCGAACGTCATCCCGAGACACGGCAGCCCCCACCAGCGGCAGAGCTGCGACATCAGCACCATGAAGCGCAGCCCGTCGGGCCCGCCGGCCGTGACACTGCCATTGCGCATGTCCATCAGGAACGGCACCGTGCCCGTGAGGAACGGCGTGCCCGGCGCGCGGAGCTGCTGGAGCACCAGCATCAGAAGCGTCTCGGCCGCCGAGATCACGCACGTCCCGGCGATCGTCGCGGGTCCGGTCGCGCCCACCTGCGGCGCGGCCTGCGCACACACCGGGAGCCCGCGATCCGCCGACTCGAACAGCTTCTCGAGCGTCTCGAGGTTGAACAGCATCGGCGAGACCGAATTGAGATACGGGATCACGAACGGCCGCTCGCGCAACGCGTGGGCGCCCCCCGCGATCAGCTCGGCCATGTCGTAGATGTCCGCGAGCTCCGGGCGGCCGGCGATCAACACCATGACCGGTTTCGTGGTGTTGGCCGTCATGTGGAAGAACTCCCACTGGTTCACGATCTCGATCGGGAGCTCGGCCGATTGCCGCACGACGCCGGGCGTGGCGATGAAGTCGATGTCGCCCAGGAAGTCCGTCAGCGTCGCGGTCTCCGCCACGGCGTCGAGTGTGAATTCCTTGACCAGCCCGTCGCGCGGATCGAGATAGTTGAGGTTGGTGACGCCTGTACCGACGTAGGTGCGTCCGCCGCCGAGATGCATGGCGGGCTCACCGCTCCGGTCGTACATCCAGAAAGGTCCGGGTGCGCTCGCGAGCGCCTCGTCGACGAGATTCACCGGGATCCGGACCAGATCCTCGCCCACGAGGGTTGCCCCGTGTTCAACAAGAAGCGCGCGGGCGTCCTCGGTCATGACGCGTCCACCGACCTCCACGAGGACGCGCACTGCCGCGTCGTGGATCGCCCGGAGATCCTGCTCGTCGACGACAGTGAAGGACGGCTGCGGGAGCGATCGGTCCATGGGCGGGGAGCCTACCGGTGCGCTCGGTTCCTCCGTCAAACGGGTGCTGCGAAGGGACAGGAGACATCCGAGTCATCGGCGCCGCGCACACCGTCGCACAACGAACCGCGCATCTCGTTGAGGATTGACGTCTGCAACACGAGGTCCGGCTCCTGAGGAGTAGCGACATCTAGTACCTCTTTCAAGAAGAACTCGGAACATGGGCAGGGAGGCAAGCCTCGCCTGTCAGGCAACGCCCCTACCCGACCGCTATCTTTTGCCTGTGAGCAACGACCCGTCGCAGAAGAACGACCGACACTGGCTCCGGCCCGGCAGGATGGAAGCCTTCAGCGACGGCGTCTTCGCGATCGCGATCACGCTGCTGGTGCTCGATCTCGCCGTCCCCGATCCGAGCAAAGGGGTTGGGCGTGGGCTCATCGACGAGTGGCCTCTCTACACGGCGTACCTCGTGAGCTTCGCATCGGTTGGTGCGGTGTGGATCGCCCACTCGACGATCACGAACCATCTCGAGCGGGTGGACTCCGTCCTACTGCGGCTCAACCTGCTCCTGCTCTTCTTCGTCTCGGTGCTTCCGTTCCCCACGAAGATGCTCGCGGAGTTTATGGGGGAGTCCGCGCCCGAGCGCATCGCGGTCACGATCTACGGGATCAACCTGCTGGCGATGTCGGCGATGACGAGCGTCGTGTGGCGGCACGCGGTTGCCGAGGGGATGCTCTCAAGCGAGCATCCCCAAGACGAGGTTAAGGAGGTCACCAAGAAGTTGACCCCAAGTCTCGGGTTCTACGCCGCGGCGATAGCGATCGGCCTGCTCGCGCCCCGGGTCGCGGTCTTCCTCTACCTCGCGATCGCGCTCTACCTGCTCATCCCATTCCATGTGGTCTTGCAGCGCCGCCGCAGGCGGACGCACAGCGAATAACTAACGAGCACGATGGTCGGCTCTGGCCTTGGCTTGGCCTTACCGATGGGGATCCCCATCCGAGGCCGGCGGGTCAGCGTCCGCGCTAGTGGAACCGTCCCGATCATCGCCGGCTTTAGCCGACCTTCGGTGAAGCCGCCCTGTGACGCACTCCCCAAGACGCTGAATGTGGTGCTGGCAACGTCGGGACGTCGGTGCGACGATGCGCCTGACCATCGTTCGCGGAAGGAGTCTTCTCGATGTCGTCTGATGGCACACTTGCCACCGTCGTGGCCGCGTCGATCCTGTTGCTGCTCGGCGCGCTCGTCGCCTTGTTCGGGTACCGACTGCTCTGGATCATCCTGCCGATCTGGGGATTCTTCTTCGGCCTCGCGATCGGCGGCCAAGGGGTCCAAGCTTTGTTCGGGGACGGCTTCCTGTCGACGGCCTTCAGCTGGATCGTCGCCTTCTGCCTTGGCGTGCTCTTCGCGATGCTCTCCTACCTCTTCTGGTTCATCGCGGTTGCGCTCGTCGGCGGCTACATCGGCTACGCCGTCGTCGTCGGCTTCTTCGGTGTCTTTGGCGTGGAGTTGGGACCGCTCGTGTGGATCGTCGCGGTCGCGGCCGGCGTCGTGACGGCCTTCCTCACCCTGCGATTCAACGTGCAGAAGTACGTCGTGATCATCGCGACATCCTTCCTCGGTGGAGCCGCGATCGTCGGTACGATCCTGATGTTGTTCAATCCGCTCGATCCGACGACGTTTGCAGATCACCCGGTCAAGGTGGTCTTCGATCAGGGCATCGGCTGGGCGCTCATGCTCGTGATTATCGCGGCGGTCGCGATGGCGTACCAATTCGCGACCACGCGCTACTACGAGATCCCCGAGTACAACCGCTGGACCGAGTACACCTCCAGCGACGTCGCAATGTAGCGCTTCTATACTCCGGAAAGACTCCACCGGGGAGCTCGGGCAACCGGGCTGAGAGGTCGGCTATCCGCGCCGGCGACCCGAGAACCTGACCCAGGTAATGCTGGCGGAGGAAGCCATGGCCCCGAGCGCGATCGTCGTGTGTGCCGGAGGACCGGTGAGCCGTGTCGTGCCGAGGCTCGACCGGCCGATCACCGTGATCGCCGCGGACGGCGGGCTCGTCGAAGCGACGCGGCTCGGGCTGCACGTCGACCTGCTGATCGGCGATCTCGACTCCGCACCGGCCGAGGCGGTGGCGGCCTACGAGGCCGGTGGGGGCCGCGTGGATCGACACCCGACCGACAAGGACGCCTCGGACCTCGAGCTCGCGATGGACGCCGCCGTGGCCGGCGGCGCGGATACCCTGCTCGTCCTCGGTGGGGACGGCGGCCGGTTGGATCACGTGCTCGGCGTGTGCTTCCTGCTCGGATCGTCGCGGTACGCCGGCGCGACCGTCGACGCGGTGCTCGGGAGGGCGCTGGTTCACATCGTGCGCGGCGAGCGTCAGCTCACCGGCACTCCCGGCGAGACGGTCAGTCTGTTCGCGCTCGGCGGGCCGGCGACCGGCGTCGCAACGACCGGGCTGCGCTGGCAGCTCGATGACGATCAGCTCGCCGCGGGTTCCACGTGGGGACTCTCCAACGAATTCGCCGAGGGGGACGCGTCGATCCGCGTCCGAGACGGCGTGGTGCTCGCGATCCGCCCTGGCACGGACCACGGGTAGCGGCAAACTCCAGCCGTGGCATGCCGGGGCGACAAACCCCCGCGATCACACAGGGCCGTCAAGGTTGGTTCCCAGCGCGTTCCCAGGCTCACGCGCTGCACTGGTGATCGTGTGACGGGATCGTCCCCCGCACGAGGAGGTGCACATGTACCCCAACGGACCGACGAACGGCCCCGGTGGCATGCCGGGTGGCGCACAGATCTTCGTCCAGCACGACGCGTGGTGGGCCGGGCCGCTACACCTGCTGCCGATCCTGCTGCTCGTTGCGCTGATCGGTGTCGTGATCTGGGGCGTGCTCCGCATCACACAGATGCCCGCCGCCATGGCGGATACGTCCGCGTCGACGCCGATCCCGCACCGTGACCCGGCCGAGGCGGAGCTTCGCGTCCGCTACGCTCGCGGCGAGATCGATCGGGAGTCGTTCCTTGAGCGATCCGCCGACCTCGGCACACCGGCGAGGGTCGACCAACAGGAGTGAGGGTGAGCGAGACGGGTTCTACGCACCCACCGGAAGCGACCGCCGGCGTGCCCGTCCGCGTCCTGGTTGTCGACGATGAGCGGCCGATCGCCGACCTTGTCGCGACCGCCCTCCGGTATGAGGGGTTCGAGCCGAGGACCGCGGCCGACGGACGAGAGGCGCTCGAGGCGGTCGAGGCGTTCCACCCCGCACTGATCGTGCTGGACGTGATGATGCCCGGCCTCGACGGGTTCGAGGTGCAGCAGCGTCTGCACGACCGGGGTCAGCACGTGCCGGTGCTGTTCCTGACCGCTCGGGATGCGACCGAAGACAAGGTCCGCGGGCTCGGACTCGGGGCCGACGATTACGTCACGAAGCCCTTCAGCCTCGAAGAACTGATCGCGCGGGTGCGAGCGATACTGCGGCGCACGGGAGCGGCCTCCGCCGAGTCGAGCGAGCGACTCGTGTTCGAGGACCTCGAGATGGACGACGCCGCCCACGAGGTTCGCCGTGCCGGACACGACGTCGACCTGACGCCCACGGAGTACGCCTTGCTCCGCTACTTCCTGCTGAACCCCCGCCACGTCTTGACGAAGGAACAGATCCTCGACCACGTCTGGCACTACGACTTCGGCGGAGACGGCGCCATCGTGGAGACCTACGTCTCGTACCTCCGCAAGAAGATCGACAAGAGGGCGCCGAGGCTTCTGCACACGGTGCGGGGCGTCGGCTACGTGCTGCGCTTGCCGAAGGACTGACGATGTCGCTGCGGGTTCGGCTGATGCTCGTCACGGTCGGACTCGTCGCCGCGGGGCTCTTGGTCGCCGACGTCGTGACGTACCGGGCGCTGTCCGCGTCGCTGATCCAGCGCGTCGACGAGCAGCTGCAACAAGCGCAGTCGTTCGCGATCGATGCGATCCGCGGCGAGGGTGGCGGTGGCCCAGGATTCCCGGGGCCGTCGGGGCCGCAGAGCGACTTCGGCCCGCCGGCCGGCACCTACATCGCGCTGCTCGACCCCGCCGGGACCGCGGTGTTCGCCAGGACGCTCGACTACCACGGGGCCGGCCTGCCACCGGTGCCGGCGCTGCCAAGTGCACTGCCCGGTTCCTCGGCAGACGGCACGGGCACCGTCGTCTTCACGGCGCGGGCGACCGACGGGGGCACTCGCTTCCGCGTGCAGGCGAGCGGACCGATCCCGGCGCGCGGCACGATCGTCGTCGCGATCCCGCTCACCGACACGCAGACCACACTGCGCAGACTGCTCGTGATCGAGGCGACGGTCACGCTGGCGGTGGTGGCGCTCGCCGCGGCGCTCGCATTGTGGCTCGTCAGGCTCGGTTTGCGACCGCTCGATGACATGGGCGTGACGGCTGGCGCGATCGCTGCGGGCGACCTGACACGCCGGGTCACTCCGGCGAACGATCGAACCGAAGTCGGCAGGCTTGGTTCGTCGTTGAACGCGATGCTCGCCCAGATCGAGGAGGCGTTCGAGGAGCGACGGGCATCCGAAGCGCGACTCCGGCGGTTCGTCGCAGACGCCTCCCACGAGTTGCGGACCCCCCTGACGTCGATCCGCGGCTACGCGGAGCTGTTCCGCCGCGGTGCTGACCAACGTCCCGAAGACCTGGCGACGTCCATGGCCCGGATCGAGGCCGAGGCAGCGCGGATGGGCGTACTCGTCGATGACCTGCTTCTGCTCGCGCGGCTCGACCAGGGACGCCCCCTCGAGCGCACGCCGGTTGATCTCTCGATCGTTGCCGGAGACGCGGTCGAGGCCGCCCGGGCGATCGAGCCCGAGCGAGTGCTGGTCACCGACCTCGCCGCAGGCGCGGTCGCGCTCGGCGACGCGGGGCGCCTGCGCCAGGTGCTCGACAACCTCCTCGAAAACGCCCGCGTCCATACGCCGGCCGGCACCACCACGACCGTCCGCGTCCGAACGGATGGCGACCGGGTCATCCTGTCGGTGGCCGACGACGGGCCGGGCATGGATGCCGACGACGCCGCCCGAGCGTTCGAGCGCTTCTACCGAGGCGACCCGGCGCGCGCCCGATCAACCGGCGGTGCCGGGCTCGGGCTCGCCATCGTCTCGGCGATCGTCGAGGCGCACGACGGATCGGTCACCATGGCCGACGGCCCGGGAACGACGATCGAGATCAGGCTGCCATCGGCAACCGACGTACCCCCCGAGCGGTAGCCTCGAACCACGCTGCTCATAGTGGCGGCAGCAGGAAAGGGGATACATGCGAGCGCTGATCGTGTACGAATCCTTGTACGGCAACACCGCTTTGATCGCTGCCGCGATCGGTCGGGGGCTCGCCGCGCGCGAGATGGACGTGACGGTTGCCCCGTACGCGGAGGTCGGATCTGCTCCCGTGATCGATTCGGATCTGCTGGTGGTGGGCGGCCCCACGCATGCCCACGGCCTGAGCTGGCACGGCACTCGCGACACGGCCAGATCGGACGAGCACAACACGTTCGATCAACAGAGCGACGAACCTGGGCTGCGTGCATGGCTGCACGAACTCCCAGATGGCGCAGGCCGTGCCGCCGCGGCGTTCGACACCCGGTTTGACGCGTCGAGCCTGCTCACGGGATCCGCGGCCAAGGGGATCCTGCATCGCCTGGAGGCCAGCGGGTTCCAGGCCGCCACGCCACCGGAGAGTTTCTTCGTGACACACGAGAACGCGTTGGTAGAGGGCGAGGAGGCTCGAGCCGAGGCGTGGGCGGCCGAGGTCGGGGGACTCCTCGAGGCCGTGCTGGATCCCGTGGATCCCGAGGAGCCCTAGTCCTCGGTCCCGCGACGGAGGCGCTTCGTCTCCGCTCGCTTGCGCTTCGACGCGAGCCGGCGCTCGGTCGCTGCCTTCGTCGGTGAGGTTCGGCGCCGGCGAGGCGGCGGCGGCGCGATCGCGGTCGCGAGGATCGCCACCAGTCGTTCCCGCGCCGCCTCTCGGTTCTGCAGCTGCGATCGGCGTGCCGACGCCCGTACGGTGAGCACCCCGTCCACCAGTCGCGGGCCGAGCCGCTCGAGCGCTCGGGCGCGTTGGATGGGTCCGAGACCCGCACAGCGCGCGATGTCGAGCTGCAGCTCCACTCGTGAGTCGGCGGTGTTTACTCCTTGACCGCCTGGTCCGCTCGCGTGGCTGAAGCGCCAGTGCAGCTCGCCGTCGGGGATCACCACGGACCGGCCGATGCGCAGTGGACCGGTTGCGGGCATGGAATCACCCTAGGTCACCTCGGCGCTCGCCCCAGGAGCCGTCGGGCGACGGGCACCCACTCCGGTCGCGGCCTCGAACGCGTGTGCCACGGCGAGCACCCGAGGATCGTCGCCCGGCCGACCGACGATCTGCAAGCCGATCGGCAGGCCGTCGTCGGTGAAGCCGCACGGGACGGAGACCGCCGGACCGCCGAGTACGGTGATCGTCCAACACGACGCCATCCAGTCGACATAGGTCGTCATCGCGACCCCTTCCACGTCAACCGGATATTCGATCGCGGCATCGAACGGCGGCACCTGCGAGACCGGCTGCACCAGCACGTCGACCTCATCGAAGAATCGGTCGACGTTCGCACGGAGCGCCGACATCCGCCCCACCGCGCGTTCGACATCGGCATCGGTGAGTTCGAGCCCTTGTTCGATGTTCCAGACGACCGTCGGTTTGATCCGTTCCCGGTCCGTGGCGAGGAGCCCACCCAGCTCGGCTGCGTAGGACCGCGCGCGCAGCGTCAAGAAGACATCCCGCGCGTCCGTGAGGTCTGGGCAGCGCTCGTCGATCAGACAGCCAAGCGACTCGAATGCCGGCCGCGCCGCCTCGACGACACGGACCACTTCCGCATCCACCGGGATCGAGTCGCCGCAGGACGGCGCCCACGCGACGCGAAGCCCGGTGACGGGATCGCTCGATACGGTCGCGCGCGCCGGCTCCCCCGTCATGACGCTCCACAGCAGTGCGGCATCCAGCACGGTCCGAGCCATCGGGCCGTCCGTCGAGAGATCGAGCGGGTCGCCTGGGGGCAGCGAGGGACGGAATCCCACGACGTTGCAGAAGCTTGCCGGGTTGCGCAACGAACCGCCGAGGTCGCTCCCGTCGGCGATCGGGACCATGCCCGTGGCGAGCGCTGCCGCAGCACCGCCGGATGAGCCACCCGCGCTCCTCTCGGTGTCGTACGGATTCCTCGTGGTCCCGAAGACCGGGTTGAAGGTGTGCGAGCCGGCGCCGAACTCCGACGTATTCGTCTTGCCGACGAGGATCGCCCCCGCTTCGCGCACTCGGCCAACGAACGGATCGTCGACGGTCGGGACATGGTCCGCGAAGATCGGCGAGCCGTAGGTCGTGCGAACGCCGGCCACGTCAACGAGGTCTTTGTGCGCGATCGGGAGACCGTGCAGGGCGCCTGCTTCGGCACCGCGGGCGAGCGCCTCATCGGCCGCCGCCGCTCGTCGGCGAGCGTCGTCCGTCGTCCTCGTGACGATCGCATTCACCACCGGATTCCAGCGATCGATCCGAGTGAGGTGCGCCTCGAGGACCTCACGAGCCGATACCTCCCGGCGCCGGAGCGCCTGAGCGAGCCATGTCGCGGACCGATCGCACAGCGCCTCCATCGCGTTGACGAGCCTACGCGCAGGTCCGCTCCGCCGGTACCGTAGGCGAGATGCGCACGGTGACCGACGACGAACGGCGCGCCCGTCTTGGCCGGCACCACCGCCTCGCGTCGCCGGCCTCGTCGATCAACGAAACCGTCGCGGCGATGACAGCGCTGCACTCGAGTGACCCGATCGCCGTGTACCTGTCCGCGTGGAGCCGAACGCGACGGTTCACGGTCGCCTCGATGGAGCGGGCGCTCTACGACGACCGAAGCGTCGTGCGCGTCCTCGGGATGCGCCGCACGATGTTCGTGGTACCGGTCGGGCTGGCAGGTGCGATCGACTCGTCGTGCACGAAACAGCTCGCCCCGCCGGAGCGACGGCGCTTGATCGGCTACATCGAGGACCAGGATGTCGCCGCCGACGGATCGGCTTGGCTCGACGACGTCTGCGCGCGGACGCTCACCGCTCTCCGGCGGCGGGGGGAGGCGGCAGCGTCGGAACTCTCGCGCGATGTGCCCGAGCTCACGACGAAGCTTCGGTTCGGCGAGGGGAAGACCTGGGGCGGCGAGATGGGGATGTCCACACGCGTTCTGTTCCTGCTCGCGGCCGAGGGCCTCATCGTGCGCGGCCGGCCGCGAGGGTCGTGGATCTCCAGTCAATACCGCTGGTCGCCGACAGACCGGTGGCTCGGCGCCACGCTCGAGACGCCGTCTCTCGAGGAGGCGAGCGTCGTGCTGGTCCGGGAATACCTGCGCGCCTTCGGTCCAGCCACCGTGACCGACCTGCGGTGGTGGACGGGATGGACCGTCCGCCAGCTGACGGCGGCGTTGGCGGCGACGGACCTCGACGAAGTGCAGCTCGACGGGGACGAACCGGGTCTCGTCCTGGCCGGTGACACGACCCGCGTGCGCCGGCCGGCCCCATGGGTGGCGCTCCTGCCCGGACTCGACCCCACGACGATGGGATGGAAGCAGCGCAGCTGGTACCTCGGTGAGCACACGGGCGAACTCTTCGATCGCAACGGCAACGCCGGCCCGACGGTCTGGGTGGACGGCCGTGTGGTCGGTGGCTGGACACAACGCGCCGACGGCGAGATCCGCGTCGGCCTGCTCGAGCCGGTCGACCGCGGGACCACCGATCGGATCGACACCGAGCGCGCTCGGCTCGCGCAGTGGCTCGGGGATGTCCGGCTCACGCCGCGCTTCCGAACCCCGCTCGAGCGCTCGCTCGCAGGCTAACGCCGACTCGCTCGCATCTCGGGGACCAAGAGCAGCGCGCCGATGAAGAATCCGACCGCCCCGACGAACGTGCCGAGATTGGCGACCGGCACGTCCGCGATCTCGCCTGTCTCAGGGTCGATGTACGCGGCGATCGCCGAGATCAGGAACGCGATGGAGCCACCGAGGTTCATCGCGACGATGAGCCACGACACGTCGTGCGGCTCCCACGCGAACCACCGGTGGCACACCTCGATCCAGGCGAGCCAGCTCGCCACGATGAACGCGATCGAACCGAGCATGTCCGGCTGCCAGATCAGATGATGTGCCTGCGCGGCATCGAGCGCGTCCCGTGTCGCAGCGAAGGTGCTGATGTTGAAGAAGAGGGTCCCGATCGATTGGATGCCGCACGCCCACCAGTCGATCCGGTCCGGCTGCCATGCGACGAGGCGTCGACGATGACGGTGGGTACCTGCCGCGTCGGTCGGCGCGTTGATCGCCTGCACGAACTGCAGGTAGCCCGCGCTCGTGAAGAAGACCGACCCGGCGAAGAACGTCCACGCGTCCACCGACCCGCCGACCGCGGATGCGTACGCCGGGACCACCCCAAGGGCGAACAACGCGGATCCAACAGCGAACAGAAGGGCGATCCACCAGCCCAGGGCCCGGGGCTGCCACCACGCCGAGGCCGCCCGCAAACGTTCGTACTGCTTGCGATGGCGGCGCGAGGCCCATTCGCGCTCGGAACCGTCTTGGAGCCGGTACCAGGCACGCGTGACGAACGGCCCGACGTGCACGTGTCGCTCCGGCGACCACCCGCTCGGAACCGCAACCGGCGCCGTCCGCTCGACCCCCGTCCGCATGGCCGGAGTCTCGCAGACAGGTATCGTTGTGGGGTGATCGAGACCAAACGGCTGTTCCTGCGCGAACTCGCTCCCTCCGACGACGCGGCGGTTGCCGCGATGTTTGCCGATCCGGACGTGATGAAGTTCGTGGGGGCCGGCGGGGTGCTCGAGCTCGAGGACGCGCAACGGATGATCGAGCGCGAGCGCAAGCACTACGCCGAGCGCGGCTGGGGTCAATGGGCCACGGTCGAGCGCGCGACCGGTCGCATGGTCGGGGTCTGTGGGTTGATCGAATGGCCCGACATCGACGGCGCCGAGGAGCTCGAGGTGGCGTACCTGCTCGCGAAGCCGTACTGGGGCAAGGGCTACGCGACCGAGGTCGCGACGGTGATCCTCGAGCGCGCGCTGGAGATCCGCCCGGACCCCATCTCGTTGATCTACGTGGACAACGCGGCATCCATCGCGGTCGCGAAGAAGATCGGGATGGCGCACCAACGAGACGTGCCGTTCGCGGGCTCGACCATCGGCCTCTATCGCTACAAGAAGAAGCGGCGTTAGGAGCCCTGATCTCAACACGATGATCACCGCGTCCACGATCGCCGCGCCGCCTACCCTGACGGGCTCGCCCGTCGCTACGAGCCGGCCGATCAGGTCCGCAGCGCGGACGTGCCCGGGATCCGCCTGGACCGCTACCGAGATCTCGCGCATCCGCGCACGAAGCGCGTCATCGGCGAGCAACCGGTCGGCGGCGTAGACGAGCTGCTGCGGCTCCCAGTCGTAGGTGGGCAGCCGGACCCCGAAGCCGGTTTCGTCGAGCCGCTGCGCGTTGTCGTACTGGTCCCAGAACAAGGGCAGTCCGATCATCGGCAGTCCGAAATGGAACCCCTCACACGTCGTGTTGTTGCCGCCGTGGGTGATCAACAGGTCGCATTGCGGCAGGATCGACGGCTGCGGGAGGAACTCCTCGCCGTACATGTTCGGTCCGAGGGTCATCTGGTCCTTCAGCGGGCCCATCGACACGATCGTCCGATGCTCGGTCATCGCCATGGCGTCGATCAGCCGCTGCATCAAGCCGACGTCCATGCACCCGAGCGACCCGAGCGAGAGGTACACGACCTTGCCCTCGCCCGGCACCATCTCGGGCACGTCGAAGGGCGCCTCGCCCGACCGAACGGTGGATTGCAGGCGATGCCAGGTCGGGCCGAGCGGCTCCGCGCGCGTGTAGTCGACGGCCTCGGGGAACAGGTAGAGATTGAGCCACGGGGAGTGCGTGTTGAACTCGTCGGTCGGGCACGCGGCAACGCCAACCGACGCACGGAAATCGTTGTGCTCCTCGAGGAGCTGTGCGTGCTGACGGTGGTACTCGTCGCGGAACGCGGCCCACTGTTCGTCGTCGGCGACCGGCAGCCCTGACAGCACGGGCGGGAGCAACGGGTCACGCATCTCGAGCGGGTTCGCCGACACGAACCGCACCCACGGGCACCCGGCGAGCTCGATCGCGGGATAGCCGGTCACGTTGTCGGTGACGACGACGTCGGGCCGGATGTCGTCCCAGATCGCCATCACCGTCTCGTGGCTGTACTGCTCTCCCGCCACGAGCGCCTCCCAGATCGGCTTGGTCACCGTCTCGATCTGCTCGATCGTCGGCTTGCGGAACTCCGGGGCGGTGACCCGGATGAACTCTCCCCACGGGTCCGCATCCGGGTCGGCGTGCTCGTCGGCGGGGGTCATCCGCATCAGCCGCTCCTCGAATCCCTTCGCCTCGAGCACACTTGCGAACGATTCGTCGATCACGAAGACGATCCGATGCCCCCGGTCGCGAAGCACGTTGGCGATCGCCACGCAGTTATTGGTCGGACCCCAGGCGCCGGGCTCCGGGAAGAACGCGATGGTGGCGCGGTCGGGCACGTCGGTCCCCTCTCGGTCGGTGGCCGAAACCTACCGTCCTCGGGACGCCGCTGCAGCGTGTTGCGGAACTGTGCTGCTAACGTGGCATCGATGTTCGGGAGCCGTCCGCGCAGGGTGCGGCGCGGTATCCCTAGATGTGATGGAACGCACGGAATTGCTCAGCCTCGTCTCGCAGGCCTCGTCGCTGAACCAGATCTCCTCGGTGATGGCAGGTGCGCGGTCGTGGCTCGCCGATCATCCCGATGACGAAGAGATGCGAAGCGTCGTGATGGAGCTGTCGCGCCTCGAGCGCCAGCACTTCACCCGCGCGAATCGCTGAGCTTCACTACGCTGGGCGGCGCGATGCGCACCGACCCAGGGTTCGTCGAGCTTCGAACCGACCGACTGCGGCTGCGCCGTTCGGTGCGCGCTGACGCCGAGGCGATCTCGGCGTACCGGAGCAACCCCGACGTTCATCTCCATCAAGGCTGGACGAAGACCGACCCCGTCCACGTCGGTTCGGAGATCGACGAGATGGCGCAGCGCACCCCTGGCGAGCCCGGTTGGATCCAGCTCACCGTCGAGACACTCGACGGGGCGCACCTGGTCGGTGACATCGGTCTGTGCCCGCGAGCCGACGAGCCCGGCGTCGTCATGATCGGGTACACGATCGACCCCGACTACCAGGGCATGGGCTACGCGACCGAAGCCGTGCGGGCGATGGTCACCTACGTCTTCGAGGTGCTCGGCGCCGACATCGTGCGCGCCTACGCAGGCGCTGACAACGTGGCCTCGGTCCGCGTCGCCGACAAGGTCGGCCTCCTCGTGGTCGAGCGATTCGAGGCGACCGACGAAGACGGAACATGGCACGGCGTTCGCATGGAACGCCGCCGCGCTCCCTGAACGACCCCGAGTCGCCGCACGGGCGGGAACCGAACGCCCTAGGTCGGACGCGCGCCGTTCGGCGTCGGGGGACGAGCCGCCCGACCGATGCGCTCCCCCGCTGCTGTCCCCTACCGTGGGGACCGACGGAAGGGACGATCTACGACATGCAGACGATCGAGACACAGGACATCGGAATCGTGCTCCTTGGCACGGCGCACCACGACAACAGCGGTCTTCGCGCGCGATTGGAGGATCAGATCGTGGCGCCTCGAGCGATCGTCGCCGAGCTGCGCGCCGCGATGGCGGAGCGGACGGGCTGGGACTCGCTGGTCGACCTGCGCGACGAGGCCACGGCCGTCTAGATCCGCCGACCGCCCCGAACCTCCGACCGGATCCACACGCGATCTTCTGCGGGCAACACCCGCGCGAGCGGTACCGGACTCACGCATACCCCGGCTAGCATGTGCCGTCGTTCGCTCGAGCCGGCCTTTGGAGGATTCCGTGACCGCCACCATCCCGCAGCGCGCCCAGGTCGTCGTGATCGGGGGCGGGGCGATCGGCACTAGCGTCGCGTATCACCTGACGAAGCTCGGCGTTACCGATGTCGTGCTTCTCGAGCGGAAGGAACTGACGGCCGGCACCACCTGGCATGCGGCGGGGCTCATCACGAGTGCCGGCATGCCGACCGAGACCTTCCTGTGGATGTCGCGCTACACCACCGAACTCCTGCCAAGACTGACCGAGGAGACCGGTCAGGACACCGGGTTCCGCACGATCGGACACCTGCATCTCGCCTGCACCCCGCAACGGCTCGAGACGGTGACACGGGAAGCCATCTTCGCCAGTGCGCACGGCGTGCCGGTCGAGATGGTCGGTCCCGACGAGGTCGCGAAGCATTGGCCGGCGGCGAAGGTCGACGACATCCTCGCGGCGGCCTGGGTGCCGGACGAAGGGCGCGCGAACCCCGCCGATGTCGCCCAGGCCTATGCGAAGGGCGCGCGGGCGGCGGGCGCGACGATCCTCGAGAGCATCACCGTCACCGGATTCACCACCGCCGACGGCGGCGTGACCGGTGTCGTGACCGACCAGGGCGCGATCGAGACCGAGACCGTGGTGGTTGCCGCGGGCATGTGGGGCCGCCAGCTCGGCGAGCTCGCCGGCGTGTCGCTCCCCCTGCAGGCCGCGGAGCACTACTACCTGCTCACTGACGCTGTCGAATGGGCGCACGCCGACCTGCCGGTCGTTGAGGACCCGGACCGCTACGGCTACTACCGGGAAGAGGGCGGCGGCATCCTCGTCGGCCTGTTCGAACCGAACGCGGCGCCGTGGTCGCTCGATCGGATCCCGGACGACCTCGGGTTCGCGGTCCTGCCGCCGGACTGGGATCGGATGGCGGGGTTCCTGTCCGACGCGATGGACCGGTTCCCGTCACTGCACGAGGCCGGGATCCGGCAGTTCTTCTGCGGGCCGGAGAGCTTCACCGCAGACAACGGTCCGCTGATCGGCGAGGTGCCTGAGCTGCGGGGGTTCTTCGCGGCGTGCGGACTGAACTCCCTCGGGATCTTGCTCTCGGGCGGCGCGGGATCGCTCATCGCTCAATGGATCGTCGACGGTGAGTCGCCTCTCGACCTGACGGGCATCTCCCCCGACCGGATGGTTCCGTTCATGGCGACACGCGCGTTCCGCGAGGAGCGGACGAAGGAACTTCTGGGGAACCTGTTCGGCGACGCCGCCTTCCCGACATTCCGACCGCGGCTCGCGCGCGGCGTCCGCCGCTCGCTGATCCACGATCGACTCGAGACCGCGGGCGCGGACTTCATCGTGCTGTCGGGCTACGAGGTGCCGGAGTGGTTCGCCGACGACGGCGTCTCGCACGAGCGGCCGCAAGGTTGGAGGCGCGACCAGGCGTTCGAGGCCGTCGCGAACGAGCACCGAGCGGTGCGCGAGGCCGTGGGCGTGATGGACATGTCCTTCATGGCGAAGCTGCTCGTCCAGGGCCCGGGGGCGCTCCCGCTGCTGAATCGTGTGAGCGTCAGCGAGATCGACGTGCCCGTCGGCAAGATCGTCTACACGCATTGGTGCACGCCGAGGGGCGGCATCTGGACCGACCTCACGATCACGCGTCTGGCCGACGATCGGTTCCTCGTGATCGGTGCCGACGTGATCCACCGGCGGATGATCGCCTGGCTCGAGCGGCACAGGGTCCACGGAGAGTTCCTCACGATCACCGACATGACTACGGCGCGCACGCTCCTGAGCGTGCAGGGACCTCGCACACGCGAGCTGCTCGCGCGTCTGACCACCGCCGACCTCTCGAACGAGGCGTTCCCGTATATGCGGGCGAGGGAGATCGACGTCGCGTACGGGGAAGCGCTTGCGATCCGGGTCACGTACCTCGGTGAGCTCGGTTGGGAACTCCACATCCCGAACGACATGGCGCTGGGTGTCTATGACGCGCTGATCGACGCGGGCGCCGATCTCGGGCTCCGGCACGCGGGACTCGGCGCACTCAACTCGCTGCGCCTGGAGAAGGCATACCGCGACTACGGGCTCGACATCGACAACGGCGACACGCTGCTCGACGTCGGGTTGGACTTCACGATCGCGTGGGACAAGCCGAGCGGCTTCATCGGACGCGACGCGCTCGTCGCCCAGCGAGACGCCGGCATCCGCACGTCCCGCATGGTGCAGGTTCTCGTGCAGGACCCCGAGCCGCTGCTGTACGGCGACGAGCAGCTCTATCGCGACGGCGAGCGGGTGGGTGAGGTGCGCAACGGGGCGTACGGCCACACGCTGGGCGGCAGCGTCGGGCTCGCGATCATCGAACGCGAACACGACATCACCGACGACTTCATCGCCACGGGGACATGGGAGATCGACATCGTCGGTCGCCGCTACCCGGTGATGCGCTCGCTCGACCCGATGTACGACCCGACGCGGGCCAGGATCAAGGCCTAGCGTTCAGTCAGCAACCGACCGCCGTCTGGGCGCTCGTGATCTTCGCCATCGCGTCGCTCTCGAGTTGCGCGACCTCCGTCGGACCGGCGGTCGCCAGGTTCTGCAGGTCGGTCGCGAGGGATTCCACGTCGCCAGCCATGCTCGACAGACCGACAGTCTTCATGATCCCTGCCGCATTGGTCAGGTCGTTCGCGAGCGACTCGGCCTTGCTGGTGAGGTCAGCGCTGTCGCCGGATTGGGCGGACGCGACGGTCGTCGCCGCCTCAGACAGCTTCCCGCACACAGTCGCCTTCGTCTGTGCAAGCGCATCTCCGGCCACACCGCTCGACGATGAGCTGCTCGAGCTCGAGCTGCTGCACGCGGCGAGCGAGGCGGCCACGGCAACCGTGGCGACGAGGACGATGAAGCGGCGGTGCGAACGCATGAGGCCTCCCAAGGTCGGTTGCCGGCATCGTAACCGGGCCACGCGGTCGATGGTCCCTGTGCTACGTTCCAACACTCGCAGCGCATCCACGATAGGAAGGAGCCCCACCATGCCGGACGAGGAGCTCGAGCAAGCAGCGGAAGGCATCGCCGAGGACGCCGTCGAGCGCGGCGTCGCCGCCGAGGTGCTGCACGAGGACGCCGTCGAGAAGGCCGCCGAGGCCGAGGCGCTCTACGCCGCCGCTGACGAACTCGCCACCGAGGCCATCGTCGAGGAGACGGTCGCGGAGGACATGGCGACCGACGCCGTCGCCGAAGCCGAGATCGCCGTCGCTGCCTCGGAAGCGGCCGAGGACGACGAGGCGTAGCCCCCAACACCTGCGCAACACGCGAGGGCGCCCGCTGGGCGCCCTTCGTCGTGAAGGGACCGATGAAGCGGATCTGGGACGTGCCGGGCGACGTGCGGACGGTGCATCTGTGCGCCTGTTCGCCCGCGCACGCCGCCGAGATCGGCGAGACCCTCGAGGCCGCCGGCATCGTGTGGTGGATCAAGCCGGCGTCCGCCGGCCTTCTGGCGTTCCTGCAACGCGAGGCCCAGGTCTTCGTCGATCGCGAGCGGCTCGCCGACGCGCAGGCGATCGCTCGCGGCATCCTCGCGCCCGAGGAGAGCGGGTGATGGGACGACGGATCGCGATCGTCGGTGCCGGCGTCGTCGGTGTCGCGCTCGCCGACGAGCTCGTCGCGCGTGGCGAGACCGACGTCACGGTCCTCGACAAGGGGCCGCTGTTCTCGACCGGCGGATCCTCCTCGCACGCCCCGGGTCTCGTGAGCCGAACGAGCACCTCGCGGTTCATGAGCGAGACCGCGGACGCCACGATCAGGAAGTTCGCGTCGCTGACCTCCGATGGCGGCCCCGCGCTGCTGCCGGTCGGCACGCTGGAGGTGGCCTACAACGAGGATCGGCTTGCCGAGCTTTGGCGACGGTTCGGGGCGGCGCAATCGTTCGGATGGCGAGGAAGGATGATCGGGCCCGACGAAGCCGCGGCGCTCTGGCCCATCGTCCAGATAGAGGGACTGCTCGGGGCCTACGCGACGACGGACGAGGGCCTGGCGGTCGCGCTGCGGGCGGTGCGGGCGCAGGCGGCGCGCGCCGCCGAAGGCGGCGCGCGCTTCCGCGGCACGACCGAGGTCATGGCGATCCGCACCGACGACGGCCGGGTGCGAGGGCTCCGCACCGCCGACGGCGAGGACATCGACGCCGACGTCGTCGTCTGCTGCGCCGGTGTCTGGGGTCCGACGATCGCCGCGATGACCGGCCTCACCTTGCCGATGCTGCCGCTGGAGCATCAATACGCGGTCACGTCGGCGATCCCCGCCCTCGCCGACGGGGCAGGTCGGGAAGCCGTCCGCCCGATCCTTCGCCACCACGACATCGGCATCTATTACCGGGACTACGGTGACCGCGTCGGGATCGGCTCCTTCCATCACCGCGGCCTGCCGGTCGCCGCCGGCGACCTCGACACGCACCCGCGCAACACGGAGGCGAGCCTGGCGTTCGACTTCACCGACGAGGACTTCGCCGAGGCGTGGGAGCTGACCTCCGCGTTCCTGCCCGCGCTCGCGGAGGCAACCCTCGAACATCGGTTCAATGGCGTGTTCGGGTTCACACCGGACGGCTTTCCGTTGATCGGCGAGCACCCCGATCTCGCCGGGTTCTGGCTGGCGGAGTCGGTGTGGGTGACCCACTCCGTGGGGGTCGCGCAGATCGTTGCCGATCTCCTGTGCCAGCGCGAACCGGCGATCGACGTCACGCCCGCCGATCTCACGAGGTTCGACGACGCAGAACTTGATCCCGACTTCATCGAGGCTCGTTGCATCGACCAATACGTCGACGTCTACGTGGCGCACCATCCGGCTGAGCCGCACAGCTCGGCGCGGGGCGTCCGATGGAGCTCCGTCGCCGAGCGCCAGCGGACACTCGGCGCGGTCTTCGTCGACGTCGCCACCTGGGAACGCCCCCAATGGTTCGCAGCGAACGCCACGCTCGACGCCGGTCGAGTTCCGGACCGCGATGCCTGGTCGGCCCGACATTGGTCGCCGATCGCGATCGCCGAACACCGCGCGGTGCGTGAGCGGGCCGGCCTGTTCGACATGACGCCGCTGACCCGCGTCGAGGTGACGGGCCCCGGTGCAGCGGCGTTCCTGCTGCGGGTGGCGGCCGGACAGGTGGACCGGTCGGCAGGCGCCGTCACCTACGCGCTGCTGCTCGACGAGCACGGCGGCATCGCGTCGGACGTCACCGTCGCGCGGTTCGACGACGAGCGGTTCGTGGTGGGAGCGAACGGCCCGCGCGACCTGGCGTGGCTCCGGGCACGCGGGCCGACTGACGGGACCGTGACGATCCGCCCGGTGCACGACGAGCGAACATGCCTCGCGATCTGGGGACCGGCGGCGCGCGACATCCTCGCGCCACTAGCCGACGCCGACCTTTCGAACGACGCGTTCCCCTACCTGACCGCGGCCCGGATCCAGGTGGCGGGGATCGCGACCGACGCCATGCGTATCTCCTACGCGGGCGAACTGGGCTGGGAGTTGTCCGTCGGGAACGCCGACGGCCTCGCGCTCTGGGACGCGCTTTGGGCCGCGGGCATGCCGCTCGGATTGATCGCGGCCGGCCGGGCTGCCCTCGGCACCCTCCGTCTCGAGAAGGGCTATCGCGCCTGGGGCGCCGACATGACACGCGCCGATGCCCCGGCCGACGCCGGGCTCGCGTGGACGCTTCGGCCCGGGGACGGCTTCATCGGCGCCGAGGCGCTCGCAGTGCGTACCCCGGGACCCCGGGTGTTGCATACCCTGCTGCTCGACGACGAGCAGGTGGCGATGGGGGCCGAGCCCGTCCTCGCCGGCGACGAGCCTGTGGGATTCGTGACGAGCGCGGGATGGGGGGCCTCGGTGGAGAGCAGCATCGCGCTTGCTTGGGTGCGCCGCGACATCGGCACTGGCACACCGGTCGCCGTCCGCTATTTCGACCGCCTGTTGCCGGCTCGCATCGCCGACGATGTCGCGTTCGACACCGCCGGCGCCCGCCCGCGCGCCTGAGTCGGTTCGGAGGCCGGGCTACGATGCGCCCCATGCGATGGCCCTCATGGCCGGTGCTCCGCTCCGACGTGATCGCCGGTATCCCCGGCGCGATCGGGCACGTGCCGGACGGCATGGCGGCGAGCGTCCTCGTTGGCGTCAACCCGGTCCACGGGCTGTACGCCAGCATCGCGGGCACGATCGTCGGCGGCGCCGCGGTGAGCACTCGGCGGATGGTCGTGACCACCACCAGCGCCGCCGCACTCGCGGCCGGGAGCGCGTTGACGCGCGTCTCGCCGGCGGATCGCCCAGCGGCGCTGTTCTTGCTCACGGTGGTCGCCGGTGTGGCCATGGTGGTGGCCGGCCTCGCGCGATTCGGACGCTATGTCCGGTTCGTCTCGTATTCGGTGATGCTCGGCTTCATCACAGGCGTGGCCTGCAACATCATCCTGGGGCAGCTCGCGGATCTGACCGGCACGCAGGCCATCGGGCGAACCGCCGTGCAACGGGGTATCTGGGTGCTGACGCACCCGGGGCAGATCGATGCCCAATCACTCGTCACCGGGCTGCTGGCGATCGCCATCGCCGTCGCCCTGCAGCGCACGCGCCTGTCGTCGATCGCCGCACTGCTCGCGATCGCGGTCCCGACCGTGATCGCGGCGCTCGCCGGCTGGGGTCTCGAGATCGTCGCCGACGCGGGCGCATTCCCGACCGGGATCCCGCTGCCCGCGCTGCCGTCGCTCCGGCTGCTGTCGACCGATCTCATCGTCGGAGCGCTCTCGGTCACCGTGATCGTGCTGATCCAAGGGTCAGGGGTAGCCGAAACCGCGCCGAACCTCGACGGGAGCCGGACCCGGACGAACCGTGACTTCATCGGTCAGGGCGCGGGCAACATCGCCGCAGGGCTGCTCCAGGGCCAGCCGGTCGGCGGTTCCGTCGGGCAGACGGCACTCAACCTCGCCGTCGGCGCGAAGGATCGATGGGCGTCCATCGCCTCGGGCGCCTGGATGATCGTGATCGTCCTTGCGTTCTCCGAGGCGGTCAGCAAGGTCGCGATGACCACGCTCGCCGGTCTCCTGATCGTTGCGGCGATGCGAGCGCTCCAACCCCGCGAGCTCCGAACGATCTGGCGAAGCGGTCTGACCTCCCAGATCGCCCTCGGCACCACGTTCATCGCGACCCTCGCACTTCCGATCGCCGCCGCGGTTGGGATCAGCGTGGCGTTGTCCCTGTTGCTACAACTGAATCAGGAGGCGATGGACCTTCGGGTCATCGAACTCGAGGTCGATCCCACGGGCAGACTGATCGAGCGAGCGGCGCCGAAGCAGCTCCCGAGCCGGCGCGTCACGATGCTCGACGCGTACGGGAGCCTGCTGTATGCCGGTGCGCGCACCCTCCAGCGCCGGCTCCCCGACCCGACGGGCGCCGAGCATGCCGCCGTGGTGCTGCGAGTGCGCGGCCGGACGTCGCTCGGAGCAACGTTCTTCGCGGTGCTCCGCGACTACGCGGCGCGCGTCGGTGCCGGCGGTGGTCGTGTGTATCTCAGCGGCGTGTCGGCAGAACTACACGCCAGGATGCGCGATGCACGGATCCTGCGCGAGATCCCGAACCTCGAGGTCTGGAACGCAACCGCCGTGCTGAATGAATCGAGCCTGGAGGCGTACGAGAGCGCCAAGACCTGGCTCGCGAGCGTCTGACCGCGGGAGCCGGCGGGCTCGACCGGGCCCGCCGGCTACTCGCAGCCGTTACATCACGTCGAACGTCTCGTAGATCCCGATCGAGGCGCCGCCCTGCAGCACAGGGCAGCCCTTCGCGAGGTCGGTCGCCGTGGCGAGCGAGTCGGCCTCGAGGACCGAGTACCCGGTCGCCGACCCGGCGCCCGAGCTGATCGAGCCGTCGGCCGCGACCCGATTCGATGCCGGCGTGAACGGGTTGCCGCCGTCGGCGAGCGCGCCGCCCAATTGCGTGAACCACGCCTCCCACGCCTGCATCGCCGCTGCCTGCGCCTCCTCGGTCTCGGGCATGCCCCCACCCTCATACAGCAACAGGTACTTGGCCATCGCCGTCCCTCCTTCGCCGACGATCCCCGGATGGGATCGTTCACCCATCACGACGAACGACGATCGGGGATCTCGACAGGTGCGTCAGACGGCGCTTGCGGCTTTGGCCAGTGTGGCTGCCGCGAACCGCAGATCGCCCTCGCTGTGGGCGGCCGACACCTGCGTGCGGATCCGCGCCCTCCCGAGCGGCACCACCGGGTACGAGAATCCGACGACGTGGAGCCCGTCCGCATACACACGATCGGTGATCGGCCCCAGCATGCGCTCGTCGCCGAACATCACCGGGACGATCGGCGTCTCGCCGGGCAGGACCGTGAGACCGGTCTCCTCCATCAGCGATCGGAACATCGTCGTGTTGCGTTCGAGCCGATCGCGCAGCTCGGTCGAGGCGGACAGCATCTCGAGCGCGCGGAGCGACCCGGCGGCGACCGCCGGCGTGATGCTGTTCGAGAAGAGGTATGGGCGCGACCGTTGCCGCAACAACGCCACGATCTCCGTGCGGGCCGCCGTATATCCGCCACCGCCGCCACCGAGCGCCTTGCCGAGCGTGCCGGTCAGGATGTCGATCCGATCTGTCACCCCGTGATGCTCGGGCGTGCCTCGCCCATGCGCCCCGAGCACCCCGACGCCGTGGGAGTCGTCGACCATCACGAGTGCGCCGTTGCGATCCGCGATGTCGCAGATCGTCGGCAACGCCGCGATGTACCCGTCCATCGAGAACACGCCGTCGGTTGCGATCAGGATCCGGCGCGCACCGGCGCTCTTGGCCTCGCGGACCCGGTCCTGGAGCTCGTCCATGTCGCCGTTCGCGAACCGCAGGCGCCTGGCCTTGGATAGCCTGATCCCATCGATGATGCTGGCGTGGTTCAGCGCGTCGGAGACGATCGCATCCTCGTCGGTCATCAACGTCTCGAACAATCCGCCGTTCGCGTCGAAGCACGACGGGTACACGATCGTGCCCTCCGACCCCAAGAACGCGGTGAGCGCGTCCTCCAGGTCGCGGTGCAGCTGCTGCGTGCCGCAGATGAACCGGACGGAGGCCACCCCGAACCCCCAGCGGTCAAGCGCCTCCTTCGCAGCGGCCACGATCGACGGATGCGAGGCGAGTCCGAGGTAGTCGTTCGCACACATGTTCACGAACCGCTGCCCGTCGCGACCGGCGAGCTCGACATGGGGACCCTGCGCCGACGTCAGCACACGTTCGGTCTTGAAGGTGCCTGCTTCGCGGATCGCGTCGAGCTCCTCGTCGAGCTGGTGTCGAACCTTGCCGATCATGATCCCTCCCGCCATGTAAGCAGCACCTTGCCGGCCCGCCCGGAGCGCACGGTGGCGAAGGCCTCTTCGAACTCGCTGTAGGCGAAGCGATGTGTGATCACCGGGGAGACGTTCAACCCGCCCTGCAGCATCACGGTCATCATGTACCAGGTCTCGTACATCTCCCGGCCGAACACACCCTTGACCGTGATCATGTCGTGGATCACCTGATTCCAATCGATCGCGAACGGCCGATCGGGCAAGCCGAGCATCGCGATCTTCCCGCCGTGGCACATGCTCGCGAGCATCGAGTGAAAGGCGTCGGGGTTGCCGCTCATCTCCAAGCCGACGTCGAAGCCTTCCTTCATCCCGAGCCGCCGCTGCACGTCCTCGAGCGACGTCTCCCGCGGATCGACCGCGAGCGTCGCGCCGAGTGTGCGCGCGAGGTCCAGCCGGTAGGGATTGACGTCGGTCACGACGACATAGCGCGCGCCGGCGTGCTGGGCGACCGCGCACGCCATGAGGCCGATCGGCCCGGCACCGGTGATCAGGACGTCCTCGCCCAGCACCGGGAACTGCAGGGTCGAGTGCACGGCGTTCCCGAATGGATCGAAGATCGCGGCGACGTCGCGGTCGATCGACGGGTCGTGGTGCCAGACGTTCGTCATCGGCAGCGCGATGAACTCGGCGAACGCGCCAGGCCGATCGACGCCGACGCTCGACGTCTGCGCGCACAGATGCCTGCGACCCGCCATACAGTTGCGGCACCGCCCGCACACGACGTGGCCCTCGCCCGACACTAGATCGCCCACCCGGAAATCGCTGACGTTCGAGCCCACGTCGACGATCTCACCGACGAACTCGTGGCCGACCACGAGCGGCGGTGTGACCGCGTGCTGCGCCCACTCGTTCCAATCGGCGATGTGGATATCGGTGCCGCAGATGCCGGTCCGGTCGACGCGGATCAGCACGTCGTTGATCCCGATCGTCGGCTCGGGCACGTCCACGAGCACGAGGCCCGGCGCCGACCGCCTGCTTCACCAGCGCCTGCACCGTCGCCGCCTCTACGCCGCTCGCCGCTTCGCCGCCCGCGAGCTCGAGCCCACGTCGAGGAACACCGCGATCCCGAGCCACAGGAAGTCGAGTCCGGTCACGCCGTTCGTCGCGACCAGTACCCACACGATGGTCGTGATCGGCAGGAAGATGATCCCGAGCACCGGCCAGATCCACGACCCATCGAACGCACGGTCCCATCGCGCCGGCTCGATCAGCCAATACAGCACCGCGGCAACGCGAGGTGCGATCGTCGCCAACAGCACGAGCAGACATCCCATCGACGTCATCCTCCCAGTTGGTGCGACCTCAGGTCACTTCGGGTAGCGCCGGCGCCGGTACACTCCCTCGCGCTCGCATCACCGCAGGTCGGAAGGGATACCCCGGTGAAGGATCGCTACCAGGTCGTCGTGATCGGTGGTGGCATCGTCGGTTGCAGCGTTCTCTATCACCTGACCCTTCGTGGCCTGACGGACGTGGTGCTCCTCGAACGCCAGGAACTCACCGCCGGTTCGTCGTGGCACGCGGCCGGCGGATTCCATGCGATCAACGCCGACACCCGCGTCGCCGCGCTGCAGCTGTACACGATCGGCCTCTACCCGCAGGTCGAGCGCGAGAGCGGCCGCGAGATCGGTCTGAAGATGTCGGGCGGGCTCGAACTCGCGGGGACACCGGAACGCCAGCAATGGCTCAGCCAAGAGCTCGCCTGGATCCGCGCGCAGGGTCACGACGACGCGCGGCTCGTCACGCCCGCGGAAGCGGTCGAGATGGTGCCGATCATCGACCCGTCGGGTATCTACGGCGCGCTGTTCGACCCCGATGAAGGCAACCTCGATCCGAACGGCGCGACCTACGCGTACGCGGTCGCGGCGAAGAAGCGCGGCGCCGAAGTGATCGAGCACAACCGCGTGGTCGATCTGCACCCGCAGCCCAACGGTGAGTGGCTCCTCGAGACCGAGAAGGGTCCGATCACCGCCGAGCACGTCGTGAACGCCGCCGGGCTCTGGGCGCGCCGCGTCGGTCGGATGGTCGGCATCGACCACCCGCTCGTACCGATGCCGCACCACTATCTGGTGACCGACGACGTGCCCGAGGTGGCGGCGATCGACGGTCTGATGCCGGCGGTGACCGACCTCGAGGGCTTCACCTACCTGCAGCGCGAGGGCAACGGCGTGCTGCTCGGCCTCTACGAACAGCACCCGCGTCACTGGATGGTCGAGGGCGCCGACTGGGACTACGGTCGCGAGCTGTTCCCCGAGGAGCTCGACCGGATCATGCCCGAGCTCACGATCGGGTTCGCGCGGTTCCCGGTGCTGCAGGAGATCGGCATCAAACGCTGGGTGAACGGCGCGTTCACCTTCACCCCTGACGGGAACCCGCTCGTCGGGCCGGTCCAGACGCTCCCCGGGTACTGGGCCGCCTGCGGCGTGATGGCGGGCTTCTCACAGGGCGCCGGCATCGGACTCGCGCTCGCGAACTGGATCGCCGACGGCGACCCCGGATACGACGTGTTCGGCATGGACGTCGCGCGCTTCGGCGACTTCGCGACGAACGACCGCTACCTCCGGGCGACCACGGCCCAGTTCTACGCGCGGCGGTTCGTGATGGCCTACCCGAACGAGGAGCTGCCCGCAGGCCGTCCCCTCAAGACCACCCCGTGCTACGACGAGTTCGAGCGGCTGGGCGCCCGCTGCACGGTGAACTGGGGGCTCGAGGTGTCGCTGTACTTCGCACCCTCGACCGACTTCGTCGAGAACGACACGCTCGGACGATCGAACGCCGAACCGATCGTCGGCGAGGAGGTCCGCGCGGTTCGCGCGAGCGCCGGTGCTTACGAGATCGCGCAGTACGCCCGCTACGAGGTGACGGGGCCGGACGCCGAGGCTTGGCTCGACCACCTGCTCGCGGGCCGGATGCCCGCGGTCGGCCGCATCCGGCTCTCGCCGATGCTGAGCCCCGCCGGCCGCCTGCTCGGCGACCTGTCGGTCGACGCGTCTGGACGACGATCGGTTCTGGCTCACGGGTTCCTACTACCTGCAGGCGTGGCATGGCCGGTGGTTCCGGCAGCAGCTGCCTGCAACCGGCGTACGGATCGAGAACGTCACCGACGACTGGATGGGCTTCTCGGTGTCGGGGCCCGACGGCGCGCTCGATCCTCGGCGAGCTTGCACACGACGACGTCTCGAACGAGGCGTTCCCGATGTTCGGCGTGCGGGCGGATGGACGTGGGCAGCGCCGAGGCGGTGGTCGGGCGGATCGGGCTTACGGGCGAGATCGGCTACGAGATCGTGGTGCCGACGCCCCAGCATCGGACGCTCTGGACCGAGCTCGCCGCGGCCGGCACGCAGCACGGCTTGCGGCCCATCGGCGATCGCGCGATCGACAGCCTCCGCCTGGAGAAGGGCTACGGCATCTGGAACGCCGAGTTCCGGCAGGACGGCACACCCGGCATGACCGGCCTGGACCGGTTCGTCGCGTTCGACAAGGGCGACTTCATCGGGGCGGAGGCCGCGCGCCGCGAACGCACAGAGGGCGCGCCCAAGCGGCTGGTGCTGCTGCACGTGGACGCCGCCGACGCCGACGCGGCGAAGGACGACGGCATCTGGGTCGGCGACGCGCTGGTCGGCGAGGTCACGTCCGGCGCGTTCGGTCACACCGTCGGGATGAGCCTCGCGCTCGCGCTGCTGGACGCCGACGTCGTCGCGGCGGCGCCGCGAACTCACGGTCTACGTGATCGGCCAGCCCACGACCGCCCGCATCCTGCCCGCCGCCCCGTTCGATCCGACGGGCGAGCGACTCCGCGGATAGGTCTTCCCGGCGAGGTGCTCTACGCTCGGGAGCGATCCCGAGACGAAGGAGACTCGCCGTGCTGTACCACATCGCGATCCACACCCCGAAGCCCGAGCACGCGCAGAAGGTGATCGATTCGATGCATCGGTTCGGCGCGGCGGCGCGCACCCAGCCGGGGCTCCGCGAGGTGCACACACTGCAGGATCGGCGCGACGGCACGCTGGTCGGCTTCGCGATCTGGGATTCGCCCGACGCGCTCGCCGCTGCGCGCCCGGCGATGGCCGCCGCCACCGAAGGCGACGATTTCGAGACCTGGGAAGCCGAGCCGGTCCGGATGTTCCTGCTGGAAGAGGTCTAGGCGCCGGGCAGACGACCGACGGTTTCGGCTGCCTGGATGCCGCTGACGATCGCTCCTTCGATCCAGCCCGCACCCGCAGACGCGATATCGGACCCGGCGAACGCCAACCGCCCTTCCGGCTGCTCGAGCTGCTCGAACGTCCCGTCGCCGAACCACCCGGGCGGGATCGCGAGCCACGTGCCCTTCGAGAACGGGTCGGCGATCCAGTCGTGTCCGTCGGTCGCGACAACCTCTGCATCGGGCAGGTGCGCGCGCACCGCCGCAGCGACCGCCTCGTGATCCGCGAGATCCACCCGCGGCTGTACCGAGAACCCCATGAACAGGCGACCGTCCCCCGCCGCCTTCGTGACGAACCCCGCGTTGATAGGGGTGTTCCATCCCGTGCCGAGGAACGTCTCCGGTGCGTCGCGCACAACCGCGAGCACCTTGGAAACCTCGCCGACGTGACGCTCAGCGGCCACTCGACGTTTCGGAGCCGCCAGCGCCGGTGTGAACGCGACATCGGCCCAGCAGTTCACGGGGAGCGCTACGACCGCAGCGGCGGCGGTGAGCTCCGAGCCGTCCGCAAGGGTGACGCGAACGCCGTCGTCGTCGTGCGCGACCGCGGCGACCACGGCTTCGAACCGCACGTCGAGACCGTCGGCCATCGCATCGATCAGGCTCTTGGTGCCGTCGGTGAACAGCTCACCCAGATCGATGTACGCGTCCACCGGGTTGTAGTCGAGCTCGACCATGTCCCACAGCAGCGGCAGGATCGACGTGCGCTCGACCGCGCTGCCGCCCATCGCGGCGAGGAACGCGCGCAGATAGTCCGCGGCTTCGGGATCGGCACCGAGCGCGTCGGCCCAGGCCGCGCTCGTGACGTCGAAGCGCGCGAGCTCGGCGCGGTCACCCTCGGCGAACACGGCCGCCGTCTCCGCCGAGCGCGGCGACCATCGTGGAGTCCGCGAGTTTGGCGCGCACATCGTCGTAGGCGCCCGGGCCGCCGACGCGGGCACCACCGCGGACCCACGCGAGCTCGGCCGGATCGGTGATCGCGGGGGTGACCCGGATGTCGTAGCGGACGATCTCCGCGGCCAGCCGAGGCTGTGTTTCCCGAGAGAAGAACATCCCGCCGTACTCCACACCCACGCCCGCCTCAGGCATCTCCTTGTACCAGGTCCGGCCCCCGATCCGATCGCGGGCCTCGAGGACGACCACGCGCCGGCCCGCCTCCGACAGATCACGCGCTGCCGCGACCCCGGCGAACCCCGCTCCCAGCACGATCACGTCGGCATCCATTGCGGCGGAGCCTAGCATCGGGTCTTCTCGCTCCGGGAGCCGTTCGTGCATACTTCGCGGATGGACAGCGCGCCCGACGCCACGACGTCGCCAGCGAAGCGCCGGATCAAGCCCAGCCAGATCTTCGCGTTCGTGTTCGGCATCGTGATCGTCGTCATCATCTTCGTGTGGGCGATCCCCCGGTTCGCCAACTACGGCGAGGTCTGGGCCGCGATGAAGACGCTGACCCCGCTCGAATCGCTGTCGTTGATCGCCGCGACGGTGTTCAACCTGTACACATACTGGCTCGCGAATCAGGCGGGGCTCATCGGTCTGTCGCTCAAGAAATCCGCGGTAACGACCCAGACGAGCACGACGGTCGCGAATACGCTGCCTGCCGGTGGCGCGTTCGCGATCGGCGTGACGGCGGCGCAGCTCAGTTCGTGGGGGTTCACCGCCGGCGAGATCACGCTGTTCGTCGGTGTCACCGGCATCTGGAACATCTTCGCCAAGCTCGCGATGCCCGTGATCTCCCTGGCCCTGCTCGTCGCGACCGGGAACTACGACCCGAGGTTGGTCAGCGCCGCCGGCGTGGGCGTCGTCGTGCTCGTGATCGCGGTCGTCATGCTCGTGCTCGTGTTCAGTGGCGAGAAGAGCGCTCGCCGGATCGGCGACCGGGTCGGTCGGATGCTCTCGTGGGTTCGGCGCCTGATCCGCAAGCCGCCGATCGAGGACATGGGTGATCGGACCGTCAAGTTCCGCCGCGAGACGATCATCCTGATCTCGCGCCGATGGTTCATGCTGACGTGGACTACGGTGCTCAGCCAGGTCGCGCTATATTTCGTGCTGGTGCTGTCGCTCCGCAATATGGGGGTCGCGGAGCCCGACCTCTCGGCGGTCCAGATCCTCGCGGTGTACACGTTCGCCCGCCTGCTCTCGGCAGTCCCGATCACGCCAGGCGGCGTCGGGGTGATCGAGCTCGGGTACATCGCCGGTTTGACGGCGTTCGACAGCAGCGAGCAGGCGCAGATCGTCGCCGGTGTGTTGATCTTCCGGGTGCTCACCTACGGCATCCAGATCCCGATCGGGGCGATCACCTACTTCATCTGGCGAGCCAAGAAGAGCTGGATGCGCGACACGCCACCCCCCGGGTCGATCGCTGCCGAGCTCGAAGCCTCGGCCGCCCTCGCGGCGGATCCCGCCTAACGCGAGCTCGTTTGTGCAGCGCCCGTCGCCGTGGTGAAGTACGGCGTCGTTACCGAAAGGGGGCCGAGTGATCGCCACGGATTGGCCGATGGTGTTGTTCCGACTCCTCCACATCGTGGCCGGGGTGTTCTGGGTCGGCTCCGTCTTCATCTTCGTGATGTTCCTCCAGCCGAGCGCGGAGGCGATCGCCCCGGCCGGTGCTCCCTTCCTGGCGGAGCTGCTCGGGAAGCGCGGGCTCGTCGACCGGATCATCGCGCTCGGGGTGATCACCGTCCTCGCAGGGCTCGTGCTGTATTGGACCGACTGGCACAACTACCCGAGCTTCGCCGACTGGTTCGACACCCATTTCGGGCTCGCCCTCACGATCGGTGGGCTGTGCGCGATCGCCGCGCTCTCGATCGCGGTCTTCGTGACGCGCCCGGGGGTCCGGCGCATGCTGGCGCTCGGTCGTCAGGCGGCTGAGGCGGGTGGCCCGCCGAGCCCGGAGATCCTCGCCGAGATCGGCGCGATCCAGCACCGGCTCAAGGTGTTCGCGCGGATCGGCTTCGCGTTCCTGCTGGTGGCGGTGTTGCTGATGTCAACCGGCCGCTACCTGTGATCTCGCTCAGGTGAACGCGGGAAGCTCGCCGCCGAGCTCGGCAACGTAATCGTCCAGGATCGCCTTCGCAGCCGCGTACGACCCGGCCAGCGGATGGACCAGCAACGCCTGGAGCGCGGCCTCGTATGACCCCTCGACCGCCGCCCGCACGGTCAACCGCTCGTAGGCCTTGACCGGACCGAGCAGCGCCATCGCCACGTCGGGCAATGTCCCCTGCGCGAGCGGCCGAGCGCCCTGTTCGTCGATCACGCAGGACACTTCAACGACGTCGTCGTCGCGCAGCCCTGGGATCGCGCCGCGGTTCGCCACGTTCAAGATCGCAGGCGCCGGCCGCCGCTCGGTGACCGCGAGCATCACCGCTGTTGCAACCCCTTGGTATCCCTCGTCGTCGAAGACATCGACATCCCCCACGGGCTGTTCCGGCGCCGTGTCACCCCGCTCGCGAGCGAAGTACGTCACGTCGCGCTCGTGCATCGCCGTCTCCCACGCCGATCGCGCGCCCGCCAGGTCCTCCGCATCGATCCGCGCGCGCAACACGGGCCAAAGTGCATCGTTCATGGCCTGCAACTGCCGGCCTCGCGAGCTCCCGGACCCTCGGATGTGCGCGACCGCCTCATCGCGGGAGTAGTAGAAGTACAGGTATTCCATCGGGAGCATCCCGAGCGCACGGACCAGCTCGGGTTCGAACAACCGCCAGTGGTCGTCGGTCGGCCGCAACTCCTCGAATCGATCCACGAGCTCGGGCAGCCGATCCCGCCCATCCACCAGCACCCGATGGATCCAGCCGCAGTGGTTCAGGCCCGCGTAGTCGACGTGTACCTGTTCCCGCGGCACCCCGAGGAACGCCGCGATGCTGCGATGCATCGAGACCGGACCGTCGCAGATGCCGACCGCACGGACGGAACGGTGATCGTGCAGTGCCTGCATCACGATCCCAACGGGGTTCGTGAAGTTCACGAGCAACGCCTCGGGCGCCTCCTGCTCGATCAGGCGCGCGTAGCCCAGCATCGCCGGGATCGTCCGCAGGGCCATCGCGAAACCGCCGGGCCCGGTCGTCTCCTGGCCGAGGACGCCGTGTTTCAGCGGCACCTCCTCGTCGACGGCGCGCGCGGCCTCTTTCCCCGGTCTGATCGCCGAGAAGACGAATCGAGAGCCCGAGATCGCGGCGCGTGGATCGGGCTCGCCACGCACCGTAAACCCCGCACCCCATTCGGCGCACAGGTGGCGGCCGAGCGCCGACATCAGCTCCAGGCGCTCGGAGTCGACGTCGTGCAGGACCACCTCGTCGAGGTCGAGCCGGTCGCGATGGGCGGCTAGGCCCCGCAGCACGAACGGGGCCCGAACCCCGGAGCCGAGCAAGGTCATCTTCATGGCGCCGTCACCCTAATCGACCCGGTTTTGGGCCTCCGGGCTCGTTGTCTTTCGCGCCGTTGTACGGCAGCATGTCGGGCACGAGAGGAAGGAGGTGGTCCGACTGCATACATCGTTAGAGACCCTCGAGGTGACTGGCTGCTAGCCGTCCCTGCCGGACCGAGCGACTGGTCGGTCCGGGCCGGGTGACCGGCAGAATCCACCCAGCTCACCGACCTCACGGGCTCCGGCTGGTCGGTCGGACGAAGCCTCCCTCTCGGAGGACCGCAGCGCCCGTGTGGCACGAAGCGTCGAATGGACCGGGTCTTCGGCCCGGTCCATTCGCGTCCGGCTCCCGGTGAACACGGTTCCGGCGGGCGATGCTACGGTTCGGCATGACCAAGCCACTGCTGCAGGACGGGTTCGACCACCATCTGTGGGCAACGCGCACGCTCATCGATTCGTGCATGGCGCTCACGCCCGACCAGCTCGAGACGTCGCCCACCGGCACATACGGGCCGATCATCGAGACGATGCGGCACCTGGTCGCGGCGGACTGCGGGTATCTCTACGTGCTTGGCGGCAAGCAGGTGGAGCCCGTCGACACCGACGGGATGGACCTTCAGCAGCTGCGCGACGAGATGGACTCGCACGCACCCCACTGGGCGGCGATCCTGGAAGCCGAGCCAGACCCCGAGACCGTCCTGGTGCGCGAGCGCGACGACGGGTCGAGCACGAGCGCCCCGATCGGCATCCGCCTTGCGCAGGTGGTGCACCACGGCACCGACCATCGCAGCCAGATCTGTACCGCGCTGACATCGCTCGGTATCGAGCCCCCCTTCATCGATGTGTGGGACTTCGGCGAGCAAGCCGGCACGGTCGTGGACACGCAGCCGAACGGCTGAGCGGTCGCATCGCAGACCGCCTCCTGCGAGAACGCTTCGGCACCTAAGACAAGGGTCTTCGAGGTACCCCGAACCCGGCATCCTTGATCGACATGCATCGGACAGCTCAGAGGCTGCCGATACGACCTCCATGGACGGCTCCTCAGACCTCGAAGCCCGTCTCCGCGAGACCGAACGACGCGCCTACGAGGCGGAGGCCGCCTACGCGACCCTGCTTGAGCAGGTGCCCGGGGCCATCTACGTCTACGCCCCGGAACTCGGGGGCCCGACGATCGCGATGAGTGCATACATCGAGGAGCTCCTCGGAGTCCCGGCCGAGCGCTTCCTCTCCGGCGACGCGATCTGGGACGAGCTGCTGCACCCCGACGATCGCGAGCGCGCATGGGCAGACTACGAATCCTTCCTGCGAACGGGATCGCCGAACAGTGGCGACTACCGGTATGTCCGACCCGATGGACGAGTCGTGTGGATCCACGACCGTTCGGCCATCGTCCGCGACCGCGACGGGTCTCCCTTGCTGATCCAAGGGGTGATGTTCGACATCACGGCGACCAAGGAGACCGCCCTGCGGATGGAGCACCTCGCCTACCACGACGTGCTCACCGGCCTGCCGAACCGCGCGATGTTCCAGGATCACCTGGAGCTGGCACTCGCTCGCGCACGCCGCCACGGGCATGCGGTCGCTGTGCTGTTCCTCGATCTCGACGACTTCAAGCCGGTCAACGACACGCACGGCCACGAGGTCGGCGACGAGGTCTTGCAGCACACCGCCCGACGCATCCACGCCGCAGCCCGTGACACCGATCTGGTCGCGAGGCAAGGCGGCGACGAGTTCCTCGTCCTACTCGCGGACCTCGGCTCCGGGGACGGAGACAACGTTGCCGACGTGGTTACAGGCGGTGAGCACGCGGATCGCCGACGCGATCGCCGCACCGATGGCCCTCCGCACGACGTCGCTGTCGATGCGCGCGAGCATCGGCACAGCGGTGTTCCCCGACGGTGCAGGCGACGCTCGCTCGCTGCTGCAACTCGCAGACGCGTCCATGTACGAGCGCAAACGAGACCGATCCACCGGTGGCGAGACCATCCGGCGGCTCGCCTAGCACAGCGCCCTCGTGCGCTACCCGTGGACGGCGTCGCGGTTGACGCGTCGCGGATGGAGCCTCGCGGTCACGCGGGTCTCACGTTCGCGCTGTTCGGTTGGATAGACGGCGCCGTAGAAGTGCCCGTGGCTCGTATAGCGGCGCGTGAGCCGGTCGAGTTGCTCCTCGGCGCCGATCTCGATCAGATCGACGTCCGCGCGGATCTCGATCCAACGCCCGCTGTCGTCGGGGTCGACCACCAACAACGTCGCGCGGGGATCGAGCTCGAGATCGCGACCTTTCTGCCGCTCTCTCGTCGTGCTCACGAACGCATCGTTGCCCTCGAGCGCGAACCATACCGGCTGCGTCTGCGCCGCGTCGTTCGGCAAGCGTGTTGCGAGCGACGCGACCAGCGGTCGATCGAGCAGATCCCGATGGGAGTCCGGGATCCGCACATCGGCGTCGCATGACCGGGGTTCGTTCCACCCCTCGGGCGCCGCTCGGGTCGTGCGCCGCGTGCCGGACGCCTTCCGTGGTCCGGTCGCGACCGCCTCAGGCACGAGCCGGATCCGCACGGGATGCTCACGGGTGGCGAGTTCCGCCGGGACGGCTCGACCGAAGTACGGACCCTCCCCCATGTACAGGCGGGTGAGTTCGTCGAGGTGCTCGAGTGCGCCGTCCCGCTCGAGGACTGGGGTGCCTCGCACCTCGAGCCACATCCCGTCGACGTCGGGATCCATGACGAGCACCGTCGCGCGCGGACGCGCCGCTAGGTTCTTCGCCTTCTGGAACTCCTGCATCGTGTTCAGGAGCACGTCGTCGCCATCGCGGTTGCACCACACGACCGTCGACTGCAGTCGACCGTTCGCCATCTCGGTCGTCAGGACCGTCGGAAGCGGGCGATCGAGGAGGTCGAGCCGACTCGATGGCAACACGGTGCGGCGCTAGGCGAGCTTCCCGGCGGGCGCTTCCTTGCGCGGGTCGACGAACGGGATCGCGGCCGTCACGCCTTCGAGGTGATCGCCTCGCTCCGTGACCACGTCGAACACCGTGCCGGGCTCCGCATGCTCGATCGGGACCCAGACGTATCCGATGTTCTTCTGCAGGCCGGGCGACCACACCGCGTCGGTGAGGCGGCCCACCCGGCTGCCGTCCACGAAGGCGTCCCAGGTGCGGGACAACTCCGCACGGAGGGATTCGCCGTGGAGTTCGATCCCGACGAGCTTCCGGTCGACCCCCGAGGATCGCAGTGCTTCCGAGGGCGGCCTTTCCGACGTAGTCCTGCGGCTGGTCCTCCACCAGCCGCTCGAGTCCCATCACGTGCAACGGCGTGTCGGCAAGCGTCATATCCGAGCCGTAGTTGAAGATGCCGCCCTCGATCCGTCGAGCCTCGCACGGCGCGATCGGCTTGATGCCGAACTCCTCCCCCGCGCCCGAGATCGCGTCCCACAACGCATCGCCTTTCGAATAGTCAAGTAGGTTGACTTCGAATCCCGGGATCGCCGTCCATCCGGTCCGGCTGATCAGCACCGGGATACCGTTGATCGTGAAGCGCTCGCACCAGTAGTACTTGATGTCGTAGATCGCGTCCCCGACGAGCTTCTCGAGCGTCTTGGCGGAGAACGGGCCCTGCACCTGCATCGGGTGCACGTCCGGCAGCGTGACGGACGCGTCAAGGCCGCTGGAGGCGAGCACCCCGAGTGCGTAGAGACCGGCGTCCGAGTCGGCCAGTTGCATCCACCAGCGGTTCTCGTCGACGTGCAGCAGCACCGGGTCGTTCACGATCCCGCCGTCGGGAGCGGTCACGATCATGTACTTGCCCTGCCCGACGGCGCACTTCGTCAGATCGCGGCACGTGATCATGTCGATCAGGCGGTCGGCGTCGGGGCCGCTCACCTCGACGGTGCGCTCGACCCCGACGTCCCACATCGTGACGCCCTCCGTGAGCAGTTGATACTCGACGTCCGGATCGTCGTAGTAGGCCGGCAGGTACATGTGGTTGTAGATGTCGTACGAGGTGCAGCCGGCGCGCCTGGTCGCGTCGAAGAACGGCGATCGCCGGTACCAAGGACCGAAATACAGCGTTGCGCTCTGCTCCAGCATCTCCGGGCGTTCGTTCGTCACGTCGGCTTCCCCTTCGTTCGTCGTGGCCTCAGACCCTACGCCCGAGCGGGTGGTTCCTGATAGCCGGCTTGCGCCCTAGCGCCGATGGACGGATATGCTCCATCGACGAGCGAAGGGGGACGGCATGGCCGAGTTCGATATGGGTCTGGTTCAGCGGGGGGCACGCAACCGACGAACCCCCTATTACGAGGCTGAGCAGCGGTATTCACCGCTCGGCTACACGGTCTACAACCACATGTACTTCCCGATCCGCTTCGACACGTTCGAGGCCGAGTTCGACGCGCTGCTGAACGACGTGACGGTCTGGGACGTGTCCGTGGAGCGCTGCCTCGAGATCGGTGGGCCCGACGGATTCCGGTTCGCGCAGCTCCTGACCCCGCGCGACCTGTCGAAGTGCGCCGTCGGGCAGGCCAAATACGTCCTGATCTGCGACAGCGACGGCGGCATCATCAACGATCCGGTCCTGACTCGGATGGACGACAACACCTTCTGGTTCGCGCTCGCCTCCAGCGATGCGCTGCTGTTCGCGCGGGGCCTGCGCAACGCCTACCCGGATCTGGACGTCACGATCCGCGAGGCGGACGTCGCCCCGATGCAGATCCAGGGACCCGAAGTCGAAGGACCTGATGCAGGCGCTCCTCGGCGACGAGGTGCTCGACATCAAGTACTACTTCTGGAAGCGCTTCGATCTCGACGGGATCCCGATCGTCGTCACGCGAACCGGATGGACGTCGGAGGTCGGCTACGAGATCTACCTCGAGGACACCGCGCAGGGAACGGCGCTGTGGGAGAAGGTCATGGAGGCCGGCGCGCCGTTCAACGTCCGTCCCACGGGACCGTCCGACATCAGGCGGATCGAGGGCGGCATCTTCAACTGGGGCGCCGACATGACCTACGAGAACAACCCGTACGAGATGGGCCTCGGCCGACTCGTGGACGATCTGCCTGAGGACGCCTCCATCTCGATCGCGGCGCTGAAGCGGATCGCGTCGGGCGACCTCGGACGCCGGATCAACGGCGTTGAGCTCGACGGCGATCCATTCCCGGCGCTGAACAACACGAAATGGGAGGCGCGCGACGGCGATCTCGTCGTGGGCAAGGTCACCTCGGCGATCTACTCGCCCCGGCTCCGCAGCGAACATCGGCTATTGCTGGCTGCCGCTGTCGCTGTCCGAGCCCGGGACGACCGTCCAGGTCGAGACCGAGTGGGGCACACGGAACGCCACCGTAGTGGCCATGCCGTTCGTCGATCCCGACAAACGGATCCCCGTGTCCTAGCGTAGGGACGTTGGATGGCGCAAGCGGGCAGCCGAGCACGGGAGGCGCCCAGCCGGGGAAGCCGCTCGATGTGGGAGCTGTGATCAGGCAGCCCGGATACATCCGGCTCCTGCTGTTCGCAGCAGTGATCGGTCTTGTGGTCTCGTTCGCCAGCTGGTGTTTCCTCGAGCTGGTCCACGCGATCCAGGTGTGGGTGTTCGAGGATCTTCCCGACAGTCTCGGCTTCGACGCCGTCCCTGCGTGGTGGCCGCTGCCGGTCCTCGCCATCGCCGGTGTGATCGTCGCGTTCGCGATCGTGCGACTCCCCGGTCACGGTGGCCACGAAGGGTGGAAGGGCCTCTCAGGTGGAGGACCGGCACAGCCAGTGGATCTCCCCGGCGTGATGCTTGCCGCCTTGGCGAGCCTCTGCCTCGGCATGGTCGTCGGCCCTGAGGCACCGTTGATCGCCCTCGGGACCGGACTCGCGATCTTCGCGGTCAAGCGAGCGAAGGCGGATGCCCCGGACCAGCTGGTGGCAGTGATGGCCGCCGCGGGCAGCTTCGCGGCGATCTCGACCATCTTCGGCTCACCGGTGATCGGTGCGGTCATCCTGATCGAGGCGGCCGGGATCGGTGGGCCGATGCTCCCGTTGGTGCTCCTCCCCGGTCTTACCGCTGCCGGGATCGGTTCCCTCGTGTTCATCGGGATGGGGACCGTGACCGGGCTCAGCTCGGCTGCATACGCGATCATCCCCCTGTCACTCCCGGCGTATCCGGAGCCGACCTTCGGCAGCTTCGGGTGGACGATCGTGCTCGCCGTGGTCGCGGCGATCGTCACCTTCCTCATCGTGGAGTTCGGCCGGCAGGTTGCAGGCTGGGCGGCCAAACGCCCCTTCGTAACGATCCCGATCGCCGCGCTCGGGGTCGCGGTCGCGGCGATCGTCTTCTCGCAGATCACGGATCAGTCGGCGAACCTGGTGCTGTTCTCCGGCCAAGACGCCATGGACTCGCTGGTGCAACAGGCTGCGACGCTGTCGCTCGGAACGCTCGCACTCCTCGTCCTGTTCAAAGGACTCGCCTGGGGTATCTCGCTCGGGAGCGCTCGAGGCGGCCCGACCTTTCCGGCGATCTTCCTGGGGATCGTCGGCGGTCTGCTGGCGGGACACCTGCCGGGGTTCGCGGAAACGCCGGGCGTTGCCGTGCTGATCGGTGCCATGTGCGTGTCGATGCTCAAGCTGCCGTTGTCGTCGGTCGTGCTGGCGATCGTCGTTTCACAGGCCGGCATCTCGACCGCGCCGCTGATCATCGTCGCCGTCGTGATCGCGTACATCGCGACGGATCGGCTCCACGCGTACTGGGGTGTCGGAAGCGAACGCCGCCAACGACGAGGCGTGGCGCCGGAGCAACCCGCTGGCTAGGGTCTCGAGGGCTCCGTCCGGCATACTGGGTTCGATGCTCCCCGACAGCGCGAAACAGGACCTGATGGACCAGGAAGATCGGCTGTGGGCCGAGCTCCACGACCTCGTCCGATCGCTCCCGGAGGCAGAGGTGGGAACCCCCGGCTACTTCGAGGAAGGATGGTCCGCGAAGGATCTCGTTGCGCACATCGGTTGCTGGCTGGCGGAGGCAGGGGTCGTTCTGGAGCGGATCCGGTTCGGCACCTACCGTCCGGACGAGATCGATATCGACGTCATGAACCAGCGATTCTATGAGGCTATGAAGGACATCCCGTTCGACACGGTGCAAGCGCAAGCCAGGGTGGCGAGGACCCGCATGCGCCGCGCATGGGAATCGGTCGCCGAAGACGACCCCGACGTCGGAGCGGTGGGTCCGCAAAGCCGGGCCCGAGCACTACGAGGAGCATCTCCCTCGCCTTCGCGAATGGGTCGACTCACTCGCCGCCCACTAGGTCGCCACTGGGGATTCGACGATCGCTCTGAAGAATGTGACCTTCACGATCCGCCTACGCGTGAGGGTTCCAGGCGCTAGCGTGAGATCGGCGTCGAGGGTGACGCGTGACTGGTCCACATCGCGGGCCTGTCGAGGGAGAACAAGCCGAGTTCTGGGCGGGCAACGCCGTCGGCGACATCCGCAACGAGCGCACCGAGCGCGGGGCCGAACTTGAACGCGTGACCGGAGCACCCGGCCGCAACCACGACGGGACCTCGGCGATCGATCGCGAAGTCGCCGTCGGGCGTCATCGTCCATGGATGCCGCTGGGTGCGCGCCACGTGCGGTTCGACGGCCGGCATGCGCTCCTGGAGCCACGCGAGCAGCCGACCTTGTTCCTCGAGGTCGGGCGCCCACTCCTCGACATCGGGGAGCCACGGCGCTGAAGAGCCTGCGTCGAACGCCACCTTGTAGCCGACGCCGGGCACGGGGTGACCGTAGACACCCACCCCATCGTCATGCAGCCAATCGGCGAGCCCAGGACGATCGACGAGCTGTGGGGCTCGAAGGAACGTCACCTGGGCGATCGCGGGGGCCAGTGGCAGGTCGATGCCGACGCTCTGCAGTATCTCGCCCGACCACGGACCCGCCGCGATCACGACCTGGTCGGCGCGCACCGTTCGGTGGTCGGTCGTCACCTCGATCGCTTGCGTTCCGATCTCGATCGACACACACCGTTCTGGCATCGAGAGCGTGGCACCGGCATCCGTCGCATCGCCGATCAGCGCGCGCATCGCGGCGTCCGCCAGCACGGTGCCGGCTTCCGCGTGGAAGAGCCCTCGCTCGCCGGTCCGCATCGCGAACTCGGGGAGCCGATCCCGGACGCCTCCGGCGTCGAGTTCATCGAACCTGACATCGGCCGCACGCATGCCGGCCGCCAGCGCGTCGAGCTTCGCGTCGGGCCCGAGGTCGATCTGTCCGGTCTCGACCAGCAGCCTGACCTCGTGCGACGTCTCGAGCCGTCGCCATCCCTCGAACGCCTCCCGAGCGAGTCTGACGTACCGCTCGTCGTCGTACGCGACCCTGATCGACCGTGATGCACCGGTCGAGGACGTCACCGGGTGGCCGCTCCCCCACCGGTCGATGCCGACGACGGCATGCCCACGCCGAGCGAGCGCACCGGCCGTGGAGAGCCCGATCACCCCGAGCCCGATCACGACGACATCTGCGTGCGCTGCATCCGACACGCACGAAGCCTCCCACGCGCGAGGCGGCCAAGCAGGCTCGTGCGGCAAGCCGGATTCGACCAATGACCTAGGTCCATCGTAGGATGTCTCGTCAGGAAACGGTTCTGCACTTCAGCGGCCGTGGGGGCGGAGATGCGGAAGACGGCGTTGCTCGTTGGCGCGCTCCTCGTGGCCGGTCTCGTCGGCATCGACAGCGGGCCGGTGATCGCCTCGCAGCCTCCGAACGTCGTGGTGATCATCGCCGACGACATGCGGTACGACCTGATGAGTCACATGCCGACGCTGATGTCGGATCTGGTCGGGAAGGGCCGTTCGTTCGACAAGGCGTTCATCGTCGATCCGGTGTGCTGCCCGAGCCGAACCTCGTTCCTCCGGGGGCAGTACGCGCACACGACGAGCGTGTACGACATCGACGGTCCGTGGGGTGGTTGGTCGCAGGCCCGCGAGGCGGGTGTCGAGGCGGAGACGCTTCCCGTGTGGCTGGATCGTGCCGGCTACTTCACGGCCGAGGTCGGCAAGTACTTGAACGGCTACAACGCGCTCGTGAAGCCACCGGGCTGGGATTACTGGCGCGGCAAGAAGGGCGGCTTCGTGAACAACTTCTCGTTCGCGTGCCTCGCACCGGATCCGTCGTGTCCGACGACCTCGAAATGGCAGGTGTACTCCTCCAAGAATCCCGGCTACGAGGCCGTCGAGGTGACGAATCGAGCCGTGGAGTCGATCCAGCGCTCCGGCGCCGACCCGTTCTTCGGGTGGTTCGCGTTCTACGCGCCGCACGACCCGATGACACCGGAGACCAAGTACGCGAACGAGACTGCGCAGTGTGGAAACGTCGACTACCGGACGTCTCCCTCATTCAACGAGGCCGGAACCGACACGACCGTCGTCGACGGTCTCTCCGGCATGAAGGACAAAGCTCGATGGGAGAAGGGCAGGACGGCCTGGAGCGAATCCAAGACACTGCTGGAGGGCCACACGAAGCCGCTCAAGGCCTGCCGGGCGCTGCTGTCCGTCGACGACGGCTTGGCACGGATCCTGGCCGCCCTCGAGGTGAAGGATCCCGGGCTCGACAACACAGTCGTCCTGTTCACGAGCGACCAAGGCATCCAGTACGGCGAGCACAATTGGGTGCCGAAGCGCGTCCCGTACGAGGGGACGATCCGGGTTCCGTTCGTGGTACGGGCCGACGGATTGCTCGGGGAGCAGCCGTCGAGCGATGGAGCGAACCTCGTCCTCAACATCGACCTGGCGCCGACGGTCCTGGAGCTGACGGGGGCGACGGGCGTACCCGGGTGCCCCGCATCGACGCAGGAACCATTCACGCAGCGATGTCTGGACCGAGGTGGCGGCTTCGACGGGATGAGCTTCGCCTCGCTGCTCCAGTCGTCCGTGCAGCCGGTTGCTGGCTTCGACGACCGCGTCTTCCTGATCGAGATGTCCGACGATGCCACGTCGTTCCCCGAATACTGCGCGGTCCGGGGTCCCGACGGGAAGCTCATCCGCTACGACAAGGATGCCGGTCCCGATTGGGCAGGTTTCGACCTGACCGGCGCCTACGGTCGCGCGGATCCGAACGAGCTCCACTCGGTCGTGTATTCAAGCGCCACGACGCCGGACACGCCGCAGTTCCGCGGCGAAATCAACGGGATCCCGGGTGCGGTCGGTGAAGCGCTGTACAACGACCTGTATCCGTACCTGAAAACGCTATGCGATCCCTTGCCCCCGTACTACGACTACCCTTTCCCGTGAACCTCGCACGTCACAACGCAGTTCATCGACATCGGCCGCCGCAAAACGTAGCCGAGATCGTTTACACCGCAGCGATGAATCTGGGTTTGGCCTCTCGTGCGACACTAGGCCAAGGCTGCATCCAGAACCGTGGTCCTCGAGAAGCGTCACAAGACCGGTGGCGCAACCGACACGATGGAGCCTGGCCCGACTCGCTCCCGGCGTCAAGGTCAACACGCTCAGCTACGCGATGTGGCCTGTCGAGCACCACGAGGGCTCGTGCATCGTAATCCTGGCGACCGACGCACCGCTGCTACCCCACCAGCTGCAGCGTGTTGCGGAAAGCGCCGGGATGGGGCTCGCGCGAGGTGGATCGCACGCCTCGAGTACGAGCGGTGAGCAGCTCATCCGGGGCATTCTCAATGGCCAACCGCGTACCACGAGACGCGCTCGTCGACGAACCTCGCGTGGTCGCCGACGGCGGTCATTCCGGCGCGATCGTGTCGCCGCTGTTCCGCGCCACGGTCGAGGCGACCGAGAAGTCGGTCGTGAACGCCCTGCTTGCGGCGGAGCCGGTGACCGGCCGCGACGGGAACGCCTTGTCGGCGATGCCGGTCGATCGCACCCTCGAGGTGCTCGACGCGGCCGGGCGCCTCAGCGCCCGTTGACGGCTCGCTGGAGCGAGCCCACGACCTGATCGACCTGAGCCTCCGTCATCCGGTTGTGGAACGGGAGGGCGAGGGTCCGCCGAGCGACGTCTTCGGTTACGGGCAGCATGCCTTCGCGTGTGCCGAGGCGTTCACGGACGTACGGCGCCAGATGCATCGGCGGGAAGTACGTCCGGCTCGGGATGCCGTCCGATGCGAGCGCGTCGACCACGTCGTCGCGCTGGACGTCGGGCGCCAGGGTCACTACGTAGACGAACCAGCTCATCGTGACGTCATCCCGAACGACGGGAGTTCTGAGCCACGTGAGGTCACCGAGGCGCTCGGTGTACATCCGAGCCACGTTCGCCCGCCTCTCCATGAAGGAGGTCAGGCGACCGATCTGCGAAACGCCCAGCGCGGCGGAGAGCTCATCCATCCGGTAGTTGAAGCCCAGGCGCTCGTGTTCGAGCCACGAGCCCATCTGCGCGCGCCCTTGGTTCCGGAGGCTGCGACAGGTGGCCGCGAGCTCGTCGTCGTTGGTGACGATCATGCCGCCCTCGCCTGTCGTGATCTGCTTATTCGGATAGAAGGCGAAGCACCCGGCTGCACCGAAGCCGCCGACCGGCCGACCCCGGTAGGTGGCGCCGATCGCCTCGCAACAATCGTCGATCACGGCGAGGCCATCGGAGTGCCACGCTCGATCTTGTCGTGGTCGGCCGGGTGGCCGAACACGTCGACGACCATAGTTGCCTTGGTGGCCGGCGTCCTCCTTAGCCTCGATCTCGGCCGGGTCGAGGTTGTAGCTGTCCGGTTCGATGTCGACGAACACGGGCGTGGCACCCTCGTAGAGGATCGCGTTGACGCTGGCCGCGAACGTGAACGACGGGACGAGCACCTCGTCGCCGGGCCCGATCCCGAGCCCATGGACGATCAGGTGGAGGCCGGCGGTGCCGGAGCTGACGGCGACCCCGTGTTGGACGCCCGCCGCTTCTGCGGCGAGCTGCTCGAATCGTTCGGTTCGGGGGCCGAGCGCGAGTACGCCGGAACGGAGCACCTCGACCACCGCGACCTCGTCTTGTTCATCGAGATCTGCCGCTGACATCTGGATGTCGGATCGGATCTCGTCCCCCTACGGCGCGACCTCGCCGATCGTCGCCACCTCGACTATCGGTCCCTTTCCTGACCGACGAGAGTACCCCTATGATGCATGCGGGGTAGGTTGCTCGCCCGAACCCGCCGGGCCGACACGCCTCTTGGGAGGGGAGATGGACGACGTCGTCGTCACCATGGGTGATCTGCCCGCACCCTTTTCTCGGAACCCGCGAGTGGCGAAGGCGGTGCGACGGTGAAGCTCGCACCTCCCACCTCCGCGAGGCTCGCTCGTGAGCCCGTCGGATACGCGGGCAAGCACCTGTTCGACGTGGTGACCGCTGCCCTCGTCCTCGTCGTGGTGTCCCCAGTTCTCGCCGTCGCTTCATGGCTCATCTCGTGGTCCTTGGGGAGGCCCGTCTTCTTCGTACAGCGCCGACCGGGGCTGGGTGAGCGACCATTCACCATGATCAAGCTCAGGACGATGACCGAAGACCTCGACCAGCAGGGACATGCATTGCCCGACCAAGAACGGCTCACCCGCCTGGGCCGATTCCTTCGGTCCACGAGCATCGACGAGCTTCCGGAACTGGTGAACGTGATACGTGGGGAGATGAGCCTGGTTGGTCCCCGACCACTCTTCGAGGAGTATCTCCCGTGTTACTCGGAGCGTGAACGCACCCGATTCCGACTGCGTCCGGGGATCACGGGTTGGGCGCAAGTGAATGGGCGACGTGCGCTGCCTTGGGATGAGCGCCTAGAACATGACGTCTGGTACGTGGAGCATTGCTCGTTCGCGCTGGATCTCAAGATCTTGGGTATGACGGCGGCGCGGGTCTTCCTTCGTACGAACGTCACTACCGACGAGCCGAACCTGGCCGAGCAGAGATTGGGTGCTCCACCCTCCGCGCGAGAGACAAGCTCAGATGTCTGATGTCTCGTCGGGGCAGAGCATCCGGCTGTTCTCGACGCTGCCACCGTCCACATCCGTGGAACCTGACCCTTATCTTCAGAGCGCTATCCGAGTCGCTCGATGGAGCGAGGAGGCCGGTTGCGCTGGCAGCCTGGTCTACACCGACAACTCGTTGCTCGATCCGTGGGCCGTTGCTCAGGCGGTGATCGGATCAACGGACGGTGGTGTCCACTCATCGCTGTGCAGCCCATCTACATGCACCCGTACACGGTCGCCAAGCTGGTCACCGCGTCGCGACCCTCCAAGGTCGGCGCGTGTTTCTGAACATGGTCGCGGGTGGTTTCGTGAACGACCTCGTCTCCTTGACGACGTCACCGAACACGACGCGCGTTATGAACGCCTCGTCGAGTACACGACGATCGTTATCGTCTGCTCGTTGGCGACGAACCTGTGTCCCTCTCAGGACGGTGGTACACGGTGAAGAACCTTCGCCTGACCCCCCCGTTGCCGCATGAGTTCCTTCCTGGCATCACGGTTTCCGGGTCGTCCGTAGCGGGCATGGCTGCCGCCCGGGCCTTGGGAGCGACAGCGATCCAATACCCGAGGCCTGCCGGCGACTACGAAGGGAGCCACGAGCTGGAGGCCGATGACAGAGGGATCCGGATCGGCATCATCGCCCGCCCGGACGCGGCCGAGGCGTGGCGCGTCGCCTCGGGAGATTCCCGAGCGATCGTCGCGGCGCGATCACGCATCGGGTCGCCATGCGGACCTCCGACTCCGTCTGGCATCGTCAGCTCTCACAGCTCGCCGACGAGTCCGTTTCGCAGGGGACCCTCCCTACTGGCTCCATCCATTCGAGAACTACAAGACGTTCTGTCCCTACCTCGTCGGTGCGTACGAGGATGTAGCTCGCTCCATCGCCGAGTACTTGGATATGGGCTTCACCACGTTCGTCGTCGACGTTCCCCACGCGAGCACGCCGACCTCATGCACACGCGTATCGCGATCGACCGCGCTCGAGAACTGGCCGCCGCATGACGAACCTCCTTCAGGAGTACGCGGACCGATCCGCCGAGGGCCGCCCGGAGGCGCCTGCCATCGTTATGGGAACGGAACGCGTCACCTACGGCGACCTGGCTCGTGCTAGCAACTACCTTGCTCGGCTGCTTCGCGACGGCGGCTGCCGTAGCGGAGACCGGGTGTGCCTGCTTCTGCCCAAATCGCCCATCGCCATCGTGGTCATGCTAGGCATCCTGAAGGCTGACTGTGTCTACGTCCCGTGGACCCGGCCAGCCCTTCGGCACGACTGTGCCGCGTCGTAGAGGCCAGTCAGCCGCGGTGGGTGCTGGCCGCCGGTTCGCTTCACGCAACGGTCGTTGACCTACTCGCTGGACTGCCGCCCGACCGGTGCCCCTCTGTGGGCTGGCTGGATGTCACTCGCAACGGAGACCCAGCTCTCGAGCCCTTCTTCAGCCTTCGATGATGCCCGAACCGCCGCAGAGGAGCCGCCGATGTCCTCGCAGAACGGTGCCGACGCGGCGTACATCCTCTTCACGTCTGGCTCGACCGGCGAGCCGAAGGGAGTGGTGATCACACACGGGAACGTCATCCGTTTCGTGGACTGGGCACTCGGCGTACTTCGGTATGGATGAGACGGATCGAGTCTCGGGGCATTCGCCGCTGCACTTCGACCTGTCGATGTTCGACGTGTTCGGCACCTTCGCGGCCGGTGGCTGCCTGTACCCGATCGCCAGGGATCTGAACCTCAAGGCGTCGACGTTGGCCGACTTCATCCGTACGGCTCGCTTGACCCAGTGGTTTTCGGTGCCTTCGATCCTGAGCTACTTGGCCGCCTTCGATGTCGTGGCCCAGGACGACTTCCCGGAGCTGAAGCGTCTCTTGTGGTGCGGGGAGGTCTTCTCGACGCCCGCGCTCATGTACTGGATGAAGCGCCTTCCACACGTCGCCTTCACGAACCTCTATGGGCCGACCGAAGCCACCATCGCCAGCAGCTACTACACGTTGCCAGGACCGCCGGGGCCGAGACGGAGGCGATCCCGATCGGTCACGCCTGTGATGGAGAAGAGCTGTTCGTCTTGGATGCCAAGCTCCGGCCTGTCGGCGCCGGCGAGGTGGGGGACCTTTACATCGGTGGAGCAGGCCTCAGTCCTGGCTACCGGTCCGATCCGGTGGCGACCGCAGCCGCATTCCGTGAGTACCCGGGCGAGCCCGACACGCGGATCTACAGGACGGGCGACTTGGCCAGCGTCGGCGAACACCAACTGGTGTTCTTCCACGGCCGGGTTGACTCCCAGATCAAGAGCCGTGGGTATCGCATCGAGCTCGGCGAGATCGAGGCCGCGGTCCACGCGGTCGACAACGTGCGCGAAAGCGCAGTCGTTGCCATCGAGTCCGAAGGGTTCGAGGGAACCACGATCTGTTGCGCCTACGCTGCAACGGCAGGAACGAAGGTCACGCCCGTGGTCATCCGCTCCGCAATTGTGAGGTCCCTACCTAATTACATGCTGCCCTCTCGCTGGCTGGAGTTAGAGGGTCTTCCGAAGAACTCGAACGGCAAGACCGACCGGCCAGCGCTCCGCAAGATCTTCCGAGATATGCCATGAAGGTGTTCTTGATCGCCGAGGACTCCGCTGGCATCCAGGTTCTCAATGCCCTGCAGCAGCGCGATCATCGAGATCGTGGCGGTCATGGCGAAGCGGTCCGGCGCACTCGGCGAGGCGCGTCCGTGTGGAGCGTCGCGAAGCGAGCCGGCCTTCCGACGTGGTCAGCTGAGCGCGTCACGGATCCCGCTCTCGGCGATGAGATACGCGATCTCAACGTGGATCTCCTCTTAAACGTGTACTCGCTCTTTGTGATCAACGACCGCGTGCTAGAAGCCGCGTCTATCGGCTCGTACAACCTTCATCCGGGCCCACTACCCGCATACGCGGGCCTCAACTCGGTCAGCTGGGCCATCTACCGAGGGGAACGCCTCCACGGAGTCACGGTCCACCGGATGGCCCCGGTTGTGGACTCGGGGCCGATCGCGTACCAAGAGACCTTCCCGATCGAGAAGACGGATACGGGTCTGACGCTGAGCACGAGATGTATTAAGGCCGGTGTCAAGCTCATGACCAAGTTGGTCGACGTGGCTGCCCAAGACCCGGCCCAGATACCAGCCATCGAGCAGGACCTCAGCATGCGGAGCTTCTTCGGTGCGGGAACCCCGAACGACGGCCGGTTGTTCTGGACCCTGTCGGCGAAGTCGGTGAGCAACTTCGTGCGGGCCTGTGATTTCCATCCGCTCTTGTCACCGTGGGGATGCCCGATCGCCACGATCGCGGGCCGCGAGCTCGGTGTCGCCCGCGTATCGCTCACCGGAGCGCCCGCCGACTCGCCCCGGGGGCCGTCAGATCTGGCGGCGATCGCTCCGTCCTCGTCGCGTGCATCGATGAGTGGGTGCGCGTTGAGACGGTGGTCGAGCGGGGCCGGCACCTCCCAGCGTCGGACGCCCTGGTCGCCGTGGGGCCGGGCGAAGGCCGATGACGACGCAGGAGGGCTTGGACCCTGAGACCGCTGCTCACGGCGAAGAGCCCTTGCAAGAGCGGATCCGAGAGCTGATACGCGATCGCTTGCACGTCGACATCGAGGATCCTGACCTCGACCTCTTCGAGACCGGTCTCATCGACTCGCTCGGTCTGGTCGAGCTGCTCCTTGGGCTCGAGACCGAGTTCGGTATCCGGATAGAGACCGATGATCTTGACATCGAGCACTTCAGGTCGCTCGACCGCACGACCGCGTACGTGAAGGAGCTTCGCTCGAGCGCAGGGCCGCTACCGTCGTGACCGATGTCGTGATCTACGGGAACGGACACATGGCGGTCCTGCGCATTTCTACCTCTCGCGAGACTCGGACTTCGACGTCGTGGCTTTCACCGTCGAAGGTTCCTACCTAAACGAGTCGGCTCTCGAAGGGGTCCCCGTCCTCCCCTTGGACGAGATCGCCGAGCAGCATCCGCCCGGTGGAACGAAGATGTTTGTAGCCATGGGCTACGGAAAGGTCAACCGAGATCGAGCGGAGCGTTATCTCCAAGTGAAAACGATGGGCTACCGGCTCATCTCGTACGTGAGCTCGAGCGCGATCCTCTGGCCGAACGTCGAGATCGGCGAGAACTGTTTCATCATGGAGGGAAACGTCATCCAACCGTTCGTGCGCATCGGGGATGACGTCACGCTCGGCCCAGGTAATTGCATCGGGCATCATTGCGTCATCAAAGACCACTGTTTCCTCGCTTCGCGTGCCGACCTTTCCGGACACGTCACCGTGGAGTCGTACTCATTCGTTGGTGCCAACGCCACGGTCAGGAACTCCGTGACCATCGCGCGGGAGTGCGTCATCGGCGCAGGAACCGTGATCATGAAGGACACAAGCGAGCGCGAGGTCTACAAGAGTCCGCAAGCTGAACTCCTGCCACTGCCCAGCGACAAGTTGCCAAGGCTATAGAAGCGGGTCGCGACCCTCGCGTCATGTCCGCCGCCCAGTCGCATTCGACCGGATCAAACGGATCGTTGACTCAGTGTTGGCCGCTGCCGGACTCATCGTGCTGGCGCCGGTGATGCTGGCGATCGTGGTCGGGATCCGTGTAACGATGGGTGGCCCGATCATCTTCAAACAGGAGCGGGTAGGCCGTCATGGACGCCGATTCGTGATCGCGAAGTTCCGCACACTCGCGATGGATGACGCTCGATGCTGCGGGGAGCCTCGAGTCTGTAGAGGGTTACAAACCCCGTCTGAACAGGTCGTCGGCAGGTTCGCTCGGTTTCTTCGCAAGTCCGGCTTCGACGAGATCCCTCAGCTGCTGGCTGTCCTGCGGGGTGACATGAGCTTGATCGGCCCGCGGCCTCTGCTCGTCAGATACCTCCCACGGTATACGTCGGAGCAGGCGCGGCGTCACGAGGTCCTGCCTGGGATTACCGGGTGGGCCCAAGTCAACGGGCGAACCGATCTTGCTTGGGAGGATCGCTTGGCTCTCGACGTGTTCTACGTGGACCACCGATCGGTCGCCCTCGACGCGACGATCGCCTGGCGGACCATTGCTGCGGTCTGGCACGGCAAGGGGTTCAGCCAGGAGGGAAGCGGGACAGGTCCGGAATTCCTCGGTCAGGGACTCGCCTCAGACATCTGCCCGGTGACCCTCGGACCAGTCGGCGGTTCAATCCCCCCGGAAGCCCGAGTCTAGGTCCAATGATCACGGTGTCCGCGTTTATGCGCTCACAGCAGCGTGAGCGGATAGCCGTCGTAGGACGCTTCGAATAACCTGGGGAGGGCTTGGGTTCGATCCGCCAAGCGGGCAGTTGCTACATCTCAAGCTGTAGGCTGGCGCGGACAAGCAGCAGTTGAAACTATCGCTCGTCAGCAGCTGCAAGAGAGGTCGCCAACTGATGACAGGACGGTATGACAACATCGAGGCGCTTCTTCCGACGGCGAAGGATGTCGCGCTGTACCGCGAGCGCGGATATCACGTGGCAGGGAAGGTCTTACCGGACGAGGTGATCGATGAGGCCGCGCATGGAGCCGAGCGTCACTTCGCCGGCGAACGTGACTTCCGGTTGCCAATTGACAGTGGATTCGGAGACTGGAAACCGGGCGATCCGGATACGATCCGGAACTCAGAGTTCGTGGCCCTCCAGAATCTCGAGATACGTTCACTTGTCCTGCAGCCGATAATCGGTGCGATTACCGCCCGCCTCGCCGGCACTGACACGATTCGATTGTGGGATGACCAACTGGTCTGGAAGCCCCCATTGCCTGCGGCCGGTGACGGTCCCGTAGTGGGATGGCACACGGACCGGGCGTACTGGATGACCTGCACCTCCGAAGAGTGCTTACGGCTTGGATCCCCTTTCACGATTGCCCCGAAGAGATGGGACCCGTTATCTACATCGAGGGGAGCCACCGGTGGCCAGAAACCGAGAACATGCGCACGTTCAACGCTCAGAACCTCGAGGGGCTTGAGCGACGATTCGTCGGTACGGGAGCCGATTCGTTGAGGGGGGTTGTAACCCTGAGGAAGGGGGAGATGAGCTTCCATCACAGCCGGCTGATCCACGGCAGCGACGTCAACCGAGGGACGTTCCCCCGGCTCTCGCTCGCCTTGCACATGCAGGACGAGTCGAATAGGTGGCGACGATACCTGAACGAGCAAGGTGCTCCATGGGAAATAACGAACGATCGATTGGCCCGGAAAGACCCCGTGGTTCGCCCGACTACACGGACCCGGCTGTCTTTCCGATCATGTGGTCCGACGCGGGCGGCACGAGTCACTCCTCGGATGAACCCGCTCGAAACTGAGACGTCAACGAGCTCATGCCGAGTGAATTCGCGCTGATCAGTAGTGACGACCCCGAGTGGGACGAACGCCTCGCGCCCGTGCCAGACGATGTCTACCATCGGGCTGGTTACCATCGGTTCACGGAAGAGACTGAACGAGCCAAGGCGTTCCTCGCCGTATTCCGAGAGCCGAATGACCGGCGCGGGCTGTTATGGCCGTATCTGCTTCGGCCGGTAGCGGACGTTCCTCAGTTCCCGAACGTAGAAGGGTTCGACGTCGACTGCGTATACGGATACCCAGGGCCACTCGCTTGGGGCTGTCAGCCAGGCGACGAGTTCACCCGGAAGAGCGTGGATGCGCTCGTTGACCTCTGGCGCAGCCAAGGTGCCCTGACCGCCTTCACTCGATTTCACCCGCTGCTCGAGAATGTTCGCTGGGGGATGGGCCTGCCGGCCGGGGGCCCTATGGAAGCGAGCCGATCCTCGAGCTCGGTGAGACCGTCGCAATCGCCCTCCGCAAGGACGACGTCGCTGCTGTGGCCGCGTACAGCAAGACGCTCCGACGGAGATCGCGAGGGCGCGTCGAGCCGGCATGGTGACTCGACTCGACGAAGATTGGTCGGGCCTTGACACGTTCGCGGAACTGTATCGAGCAACGATGCTCCGAACTGGCGCCGCAGACACGTACTTCTTCTCGAAGGAAGACTTCCGTAGTCTGGAAAGCGGCACTCGGCAACGAGTTGCACCTCTTCCTCACCGCGCTCGACGGAAGGATCGCAGCGACCGGACTCTTCACGGAGCACCGTGGCATCGTCCAGGCGCACCTCGTCGGGACGGACGACGATTTCAGAGAATGGTCCCCCCTGAAGCTCCTGCTCGACGACGTCCGCCGATGGGCGAGCGAACGTGGCAACGACGTCCTGCACCTAGGCGGGGGGGTTGGAGGCAGAGATGATTCGCTTCTCGCGTTCAAACGTCGCTTCTCCCCTCAGAGCCACCGCTTCTCGGTTGGGCGGTGGGTCCTCGACCCGGCGGCATACGCGGATCTCGCGGAGAGTTGGAGGAAGCGGCTGACGGAGGCTGGGGGCATCGATGAGGACCCGAGTTACTTCCCCCTCTACCGCTCCCCACGGCATGGCGCCGGCGTGGAGTTCCGGGTCGTGAGCTCACATGACCAGGAATCCCTCGCCGAAGTGTTCGTGATCGATGACGCCTTCTTCCGCCCCCATCCATTCACCTTGGAAGAGGCCCAGCGGCTCGCGAGCTACTCGGGGCGCGATGTGTACGCGCTCCTCGCCGACAGCCGGGGGCCATCGCATACGGCATGCTGCGAGGGATGGGGACGAGGGCTACGCGACGCCCTCACTTGGGATCGCGGTTCGAAGAACGGCGCAAGGAAGGGGATTCGGGCGCCAATGATGAACCACCTCCACGCCGAGGCGCGACCGCGGGGCGCCGACCGCGTCCGCCTCCGCGTGCACCCGGACAATGTCGCGGCGCGACGACTCTATGAGTCACTCGGCTACGAGAACGACACAGGCGAGGATCGTGGCGAGCTGGTCATGGTCGTGGACCTCGACTCCCTTTTCACGGGAAGTAAGCCGGGGAGAGCACGATGAACGAACCTTCCACCATTGCCGATCACTTCTTCCCGCCATACCGCTCATCCACGTCACCGCGGCCCTCCGGTTCGTCCGCTGGATGATCACCCCCCCAGTCGGCCGGCCGGGGCAGTCAAACGCGTGTTATCGTCGTGTCCCATCCCGAGACGGTTCGCAACTTCCTCCGGTTCCAGCTCGAGGAATTGAGCCTGATCTATGAGATCTCCGTGGTGGCGAACGTCGGTACGGGAGGACTCTCCTTCTTGTCTGAAGCCATCCGGTGCCACCCGATCAGGATCGAGCGCAAGCCAAGCCCGCTCAGGGATCTTGCCGCCGTCTGGAGTCTCTACCTGCTATTCCGGCGCGAACGGTTCGACGCGGTCCACTCGATGACGCCGAAGGCCGGTCTCCTCGCCGACGCTGGCGGCATCGTGTGCGCGGGTCCCGATCCGCTTCCATACTTTTATGGGCGAGGTGTGGCCACGCGTGCCGGACTAGCCCGCCTCCTGCTCAAACTGATGGACGGCCTCACCGCCCGGCTGTCGACCGATGTCTTCAATCGTTAGCCGATCTGAGCGAGCCTTCCTCCGGCGGGAGCACATACTCGGCCAGCACGAGGGCAGGGTCCTGGGCAGCGGGTCCGTCGCCGGAGTGGATCTCGATCGGTTCGCTCCGGATGAACGGGCACGCGCGGAAGTCCGTCATGAACTTGAGATCGATCCGCGATCCGTG
>CAVVDF010000006.1:0-621606 GCA_963746995.1 uncultured Actinomycetes bacterium | reverse complement strand
CGCGGGCAGCGGCACCTAGCCCAGCGCCAGCAGGCGATCGTGGAAGTCGCGCAGCGAGAACCGGCGCCGTCGCGCTCGGCCGCCGCGGCGCGCGCGGGATTCAGCTGCCGATCATGTAGGCCAGGGCCTGACCGGGCAGCGCGATGTACCGGTCCTCTCGATCGTCGCGTCCAGCTCGGGACGCCGCGCTATCATCTGGGTCAACCGCTCGCTCCGGTCCCAGCCCAGCGCGTGGATCCCGGTGTCGACGATCAGCCGGCCGGCGCGCATCCCCTGTGCGTCGAGCATGCCGAGCCGCTCGTAGTCGCCTTGTACAGGCCCATCTCGTCCGCGAGCCGCTCGCTGTACAGGCCCCAGCCCTCGATGAACGCGCTGCCGGCGAGGATCCCGCCGAACCGGCGCAGCGCGGGCCGGTCGGCCATCTCGCTGCTCGAGCTGATCTGGAAGTGGTGGCCGGGGTTCGCCTCGTGGTACGTGATCGCCGGCGAGCTGGTGCAGCGGCCGATGCTCGGGGTCCGAGCGTGTTGATGTAGTAGACGCCCGCCCGCGAGCCATCCGCCGTCGGCGGGTTGTAGAAGCCGAGGGCGTGTCGGCCTCCCGGAACTCCTCGACGGGCTCGACCTCGCAGTTGGCGCCGGGCAGCCGGCCGAACATCGCCGGCGCCGCCTCCCAGCCCTCGACCTGGTCTCGGCGAGCCGGATCATGTCCTCGCGGGCCGCGGCCGTGTTCGCCCCGTCGCCTGCGCGCCGCGATGGCCTCGCGCATCGTCGAACCCCAGCCGCTCGCGCGATCTCGCGGCGCTCCTCCTGGATCGCCGCGTTCCGCTCCATGCCCGAGCCGGTGGACCTCCTGCGCCCCCAGGGGCAGCGTGGTCCACGACAGGATTTGGCCGCGTACATGCCGTCGCCGTCGGGGAGTGCCGATAGCCCGATCGACTCGGTGGCGCTGGGCCGGTGTTCCTCGCGAAGCCTCCAGGCTACCGCTGGTGCGCGGGGTTAGGACGTCCGCGACCAGACCGCGGCGATCCGCGGCCGCGCCCTCGGGTCCGGACGCCGACGCGGCGCGAGCGCCGGGGGACTCCATCCGGATCGGCGCGGCGAGCAGCCGCTCGACCTGGGCGAGGCGCGGTCGACCACCACGGCGGGCGAGGTCTGCCCGCGCCGCGCCCGCGTCGCGCCAGGTCGGCTCGAGGGCGGCGAAGAACGCCGGGAATCGCGCGCAGCCGCGTCACGTAGCGCTCGAGCGCTCGGGCGTGTCCGCGCCGTTGCAGCGACGCGACCTCGCCCACGAGCCGGCGCCGGTCCCCAGAGGTGGAGCGACCTGGCGGTCCGATGCGGCGCTCGATGCCGGCGAGCTCGCGGCGACGCGAGGCTTCCAGCATGTCGAGGGTCGCCGCGCCTCGTCGCGACGAGCGCGTCCGCGGTCGATCGCCTGCGCTCCTCGAGCGCGGCCCGGTACACGGCGGCCCGTCGCCGCCAGCGCCCGCCTCGCCGGGGTCCGACAGGCGGTCGTCGAAGCGCTCGTCGCCGACCGAGGTCCCGAGCAGGGGCTCGAGCTTCGAGCATCGCGTCCCAGAAGCGGCGGCCAGCGATCGCGCGCGTTCGTCGACGTCCATGACCTAGAACACCCGGCAGAAGTGAGGGGTCAGCGTTCCCTGGACGGGATCATCGTCCGCCGGATCTTGTCCCGGATCGTCGCTCCCATCGCCGCCGTCGCGATCGTCATCACGCTCCTGACCGCGGCCGATGGGCACGACGGGACCCCGCGCCGCCGCTCGTGCGCCCGAACCCCAGCGTCGGGCCGTTCCAGGGCTTGGGCGTGTGGGTCGACCTGCTTCGACGACGGCGCGTGGGCGGACCCGGCCGCCGCCGTCGCCGCGATGGCCGCGAACGGCGTCCGCACGCTGTACCTGGAGACCTCGAACTTCAACCGGCCGTTCCCGTTCGTGGATCGGGAGGCGACCGCCAAGGCGTTCGTCGACGCGGCGCACGCGGACGGGATGCAGATCGTGACGTGGTCCCTGCCGGGGTTCGTCGATCCCGCGATCGACCTCCGGCGCTCGAAGGCCGCGATCCGGTTCCACGACGGGCGCCGGCAACCGGTTCGACGGGTACGGGCTCGACATCGAGGCGCCCGACGTGGCCGACGCGTCGGTCCGCACCCAGCGCCTGCTGCACGATCTCCAGCGAGCTGCGGCATTCGCGGGCGACGACTATCCGCTCGGCGCGAATGAATCCCATCGCCGCGGGGGATGGTCGTGCATCGGAGCTACTGGCCGGCGTTCCCGTACGGCGCGCTCGCCGATCTACGACGCGCTCATGCCGATGTCGTACTTCACGTGGCACCACCCGACCGCAGACGGCACGCACCGGTACATCGAGCAGAACATCCAGATCATCCGCCGCGAGGTCGGGAGCGACCAGGTGCCGATCCATGTGATCGAGCGGGTGCCGTCAGGACGCGAGCCTGGAGCAAGCCGATGCGTTCGTGCACGCGCTGCGCGAACGTGGCGTGATCGGCGGCAGCTACTACACGTACACCGGTGTCGACGGCGCGGAGTGGACGGCCCTGCAGCAAGTCCGCGAACCCCGTGGAGTCGCCGGCGCTGCCGGTCCCGCTCGGCGATCAGGTGCTGGGCAACGTCCCCGGGGCCGACGCCACGCACGGGACGGGGGTCGTCTACACGGTCGGTGGGTTCCGCGGCGACCGGGTGCTCACGTACGACGCGTTCGACGCGCAGGCGGGCCGAGTCGGCGACCTCTCCGTGAACTGGGCCGACGTCGCGACCGTGGACGCCGGTCCCGACGGCGACTGGACCGGTCCCCGGCAGCTCGTAATACCGACGACCTCCTGGTGGACGGACAGACGAACACGATCGCGTTCACCCCCGTCGATTCCGTCGGCGACCTGGGGCGTGCGGGACGTCGGGCTCGCGAAGACGTCCACGCCGACACGTCGGAGCGAGATCGGGCGCGACGACCTAGACTCGCTCGGTGCCGGTCTGTGCGACGTGCGGATTCGAGTCGGAGGGCGGGTTCCGGTTTTGCCCGGCGTGTGGGGCCGAGCTCGTTCCTGGTGCCGCCTCCCACGAGCAGCGGAAGACGGTCACCGTCCTGTTCTGCGACCTGGCCGGGTCGACCGCCATGGGCGAGACGCTCGATCCCGAACGCCTCCGTGGATTGCTTGCCCGGTATTTCGAGCAGATGAAGACCATTGTCGAACGGCACGGGGGGACCGTCGAGAAGTTCATTGGCGACGCGGTGATGGCGGTCTTCGGCGTACCTGTCGTCCACGAGGACGACGCCCTGCGAGCGGTGCGCGCCGCACTCGAAATGCGGGACGCGTTACCTGGGCTGGGAGTGCAGGGGCGGATCGGCGTCATGACCGGCGAGGTGGTGACCGGGACCGCGGAGCGGCTGGCGACCGGCGACGCGGTCAACGTCGCTGCGCGACTGGAGCAGGCCGCGCAGCCGGGCGAAGTCCTCATCGGTCAGCCGACCTTCCTTCTGGTCGAAGGCACCACCGATGTCGAGCCGATCACGCCACTCGACCTGAAGGGCAAGGCCGACTTGGTCCGGGCGTATCGACTTCTCGGGTGCGTGAGCGCCGCGAGCGGCGGCACGACACGCATTTTGTCGGACGCGACCGCGAACTCTCCCTGCTGCGGGGGGTCTGGGAGCGGGTGCAGGCGGAGCGTCGCTGCGAGCTGGTGACGATCGTGGGCGACGCGGGTGTCGGCAAGTCCCGGCTGGTGGCCGAATTTCTGGGTCCCGTCGACGGGACGGTCATCCGGGGTCGATGCCTGCCCTACGGCGAGGGGATCACCTATTGGCCGGTCGTGGAGGTCCTGAAGCAGCTCAAGGTGCTGCCGGCCAGATCAAGGCGCTGCCCTGGCGATCAGGTCGCTGCTGGGAGAAACGGATGCAACCACGTCGGCCGACGAGATCGCCTGGGCATTTCGCAAGACCCTCGAGCACGCCGCGAGACAGGAGCCGCTGGTGGTCGTGTTCGACGATATCCAGTGGGGGGAACCAACGTTCCTCGACCTGATCGAGCACGTGGCGCTCCTGTCGTCAGGTGCTTCGATCCTGCTCCTCTGCAATGCGCGGCCCGACCTCATCGAGCGCCACCCAGAGTGGCCGGTGACGCTGCGGTTGGAACCATTGGGCGAGGCGGATGTCGAGGGTCTCCTTCCTCCCGGGATGACGCGGGTGCTCCGCGAGAAAGATTGCCCGTGCGGCCGGAGGCAATCCGCTGTTCATTGGCGAGATGGTAGCCATGGCCCAGGAGGCGGAGGGCGAGGTTATCGTCCCGGCTACGCTCCAGGCGCTGCTCGCGGCGCGCTTGGACCAGCTCGAGTCAGGGGAGCGTAGTGTGCTCGAACGCGGTTCGATCGAAGGGGAAATCTTCCACCGAGGTGCCGTCCAGGCCCTGGCGCCCGAGGAGATGCAGGTCACTCCGCGTTTGGCCGCGCTGGTCCGCAAGGAACTCATCCGCCCGAACCGCCCGCAGCTGGCGCGCGAGGATGGCTTCCGGTTCCGCCACCTGTTGATCCGGGACGCGGCATATGACGCGCTGCCCAAGACCTTACGGGCGGACCTCCACCACCGCTTGGCAACCTGGCTCGAGGAACACGGGACTGAACTGGTCGAGCTCGACGAGATCGTCGGATACCACCTCGAGCAGGCCTGCCGCTACCGGGACGAGCTCGGGGCGTCCCTGAGACGAGAGGCTGCCTCGCGGCGGCGGGACGCCGCCTGGCGGCCGCCGGTCGTCCGCGGCACACGTCGGGCGGACTATCGGCGCCGCCGTCGGGCCTGTTCGAACGCGCGGCTCGCCCTCATGGTCACCCGGCGGAGATCGACCTCGCGCTCGAGACGGAGCCGCCAGTCGACGCCTTGTTCTGGGGCGGCAGGCGCGGACGAGGCGCTCCATCGCGCCGACGCTGGCGGCGAGCGGGCCTCGTGCGCCGGTGACCGGGCCGGGAGCTGTGCGGGAAACTGCAGGTCGGGAGCATCGCGCGGCCCTCCTCCGACCCCGAGGGCGCGGGGGAGCGGCTGACGGCTCGGTGGCGCAGGCGCTCCCCGTGTTCGAGGCCGCCGAAGCACGACTCGGTCTCTCCACCGCCTACCGCGCGCTGCGCGAGAGGCGGCGTTCGACCACGCGCAGACGGACGCGGCCGCTCGACGCCTACGAGAGCGAGGCCGCATCGTGCACGCGGAGCGGGCCGGACTTGACGCAAGATTCATCGACTGGCGGGCGGTCTGCCGCTTCTACGGGGCGACGCCCGTCTCGGGGATCCTGGCGTGGTTGGACGGGTCGAGGCCGGAACGGCCGGCCAGAATGACTGGCCCCGGATGTACCGGGCCCTGGCCCTCGGGATGCTCGGCCGGTTCGACGAGGGCCGGGAGATGCTCGCAGAAGCCCGCCGGAATGCGCCGGCGCAGTGGCGGTGGGATCCGGCTCGCAGTCACGACCGGGATCGAGTCCGTTGACTTCGAGCTCATGGCGGGCGACCCGGAGGCCGCCGCCGAGCTGGGAGCGGGAGGGTGCACACAGCTCGATGAGCTCGGCGAGCACGGAGTTCCTATCTCGCGGCGTCGGGCGCTCGCGAAATCGTTGTACGCGCTCGGGCGGACTCGACGAAGCCGAGCTTGTGGGTCGCCGGTCGCAAGCTCGGCGCGAGCGGGGACGCGTTCACCCAGCTGATGTGGCGCCGGGTCAGGGCGAAGGTGGTCGCGCGGCGTGGCGAGCCGTCGAGGCGGAACGGGTGGCTCGCGAAGCGGTGCTCATCTACGAAGGTTCGCACGACGTCAACGGGCTCGGTGAGGCGAACGTCGATCTGGCGGAGGTGCTCGTCCTCGACGGCGACGCCGAAGGGGCGACGGTCGCGCTCGAGCGGGGGCTCGATTGCTTCCGGCGCAAGGGCAACGAGGTCCTCGCCCGCCGCGTGGAGGAGCGTCTGCTCGAGGTCCGGACTCGACCGGACCCATAGCCGCGACATGCGGTTGACCCCCCTCCCGCCCCTGGCTACCCTCTGCCCCACCCGACCGGAGGAGTGACCCAGTCCATGCGTTCCCGCACCGCGCGCGTGCTCGCCACGCTCGTGATGGCGGTCCTCGCGGTCGCGTGCACGAAGACCCTGAAGATCGATCAGCTCGAATCGTCGCTCGAGGGTCAGCTCGAGGATCAGTTGCAGACATCGGGGGTCACCGTGAATTGCCCGGGCGACGTGAAGGCTGAGGCCGGCTCGACGTTCGAGTGCACGGGCACGCTGCCGAACGGCGACACGATCACGATCCGCGTCACGCAGAAGGACGACAACGGCAACGTCACGTGGAAGGTCGTCGACGCCTCGTCGGCCGCGTCCGCGACACCGTCCGCCTGAGGGAGCCCGGAGTGCTGCTCGAGGGCAAGCGCTGCTGATCACGGGGGTCCTGACGCCGCAGAGCATCGCGTTCGCGGCGGCGAAGGCCTGCCAGGAACAGGGCGCGGAGATCGTGCTGACGGGGTTCGGTCGGGCGATGAGCCTCACAGAGAAGGTCGCACGGCGGCTGCCCGATCCGCCCGACGTGCTGGAGCTGGACGCGAACGACCCCGTGCAGATCGGGCCGTCGCGACGAGCTGGACGTCGCGGTGGGGCGGCGTCGACGGGTTCCTGCACGCGATCGCGTTCGCGCCGCAGGACGCGCTCGGCGGGAACTTCCTCAACACGCCGTGGGAGAGCGCCGCGACCGCGTTCCAGACGAGCGCGTTCTCGCTGAAGGCGATCGCGGTCGGGCTGCTGCCGCTGATGGAGGCGCGCGGCGGCCGATCGTCTCGCTGGACTTCGACGCGACTAGGCGTGGCCGCTCTACGACTGGATGGGCGTGGCGAAGGCCGGCCTCGAGTCGGTGACCCGGTACCTGGCGCGCGATCTCGGGCCGAAGCGGATCCGCGTGAACCTCGTGGCGCGGGGCCGTTGCGAGACGATGGCGGGCAAGGGCATCCCCGGGTTCGAGGATCGCGGACGTGTGGGCGCGCGGGCGCCGCTCGGCTGGGACATACCGACCCCACGCCGGTCGGCCGGCCGTCGCGTTCCTGTTCTCGGACCTCGCTCGGGCATCACCGGCGAGCTGTGCACGTGGACGGCGGGTTCCACGCGATGGGCACCGACCTCTTCACCTGACGATCGGCCGGGGGACCGTGGTCTACGGCATCCGAACGCCGAACTCGGTCGCGAGCGCGCGTTGCGCCCGCACGATCACGTTGAAGGACTCCTTGAGGCCCCGACGGGCGACCGGTCCGAGCGTCGAGGGGTCCACGAAGTCGTCGGGAGGCTCGCCGCGCCGCACCTGTCGGACCTGATGCTCGAGCCGCACCTCCCACAGGAACCGGAACGCCTCGCGCAGCTCGCGCCCGCTCTCGGCGTCGAGCATCCCCGCGGCCTCGGCGCCGCGGAGGCGGTCGAGCGTTCCCTTCGAGGAGACTCCGCACGGACCGCCTGCGCGCGCGCGATGTTGCCGATCGTCGTGATGCCGCCGCGCTTTACGTCGAGCATCCCCACGTGTTCGCCGTGGCGCTGCACCACGAGATCGCGGAGGAACCCCGTGGGGGGTCGCTCGTCGAGCGCTCGGCGCGCGAGGTGACGGAGGAACCGTCCCTGTGATCGGGCTTGGCGGATCACCTCGTCCAGCCGCGACACGGCGTCCAGGGACCCCGCCACCTGACGGAAGTCGTACACGATCGACGACTGGGTGCTGCCGGCACCGCTCAGATCCTGCATCCACTCGCGGAACGCCGCGACCCACTCGTCGAGCGTTCGCCGCATCGCGCGGTTCGAGGCCATCACGTCGCCGCGGCAGCGGGGGATCCCGGCCGCCTCGAGCCCGGCCGTCACGAACTCCGCCAGCGGCGCGAACAACGCGTCGAGCTCGTCGGGCGCGAGTCCCTGCGGATCGAAGGCGAGGGCGTGGTCCTGATCCGTGTGCAACGCCTGCTCGTGCCGGGCGGCGCTCCCCAGCGCGAGCCATGCCCATGGGACGGGAGGCTCGCCGAGCTCGGCGATCCCGAGCTCGAGCAGCTTCATCGTGAGCGCGTCCACCACGAGCCCGACCACACGGCCGACCCCCACCGGGTCGGTCCCGGCGTCGACCAGCGTCGCGACGACCTCGGGGAGCTCCCGGCCCGCGGCGATCGCGCCGTCGCGGGTGCGGGCACGTTCGATCCCGCTGCGGATCGCGAACGGCGTGTTCCTCCCGATGTCCATCAGGTCCGTGTCCGTCACGACGCCCGCGATCCGACCCCCGGCGTCGGTCACGGGGAAGTGGTGAACGCCCTCCGCGAACATCGCCAGCAGCGTCTCGCCCACGAGCGCGTCGTGCGGGAGCGTCTTCACCGGGAACGTCGAGATCTCCTCCACCGGGTCGTCCATATCGCGCCGCGGCGCGAGCGCGCGGGAGCGCAGATCGCGGTCGGTCACGATCCCCCATGCGCCCCGCATCGGGACGAGCAGCGACGAGACGCGCTCCTCCGTCATCCGCCGGGCCGCGTCGGCGATCGACATGCCGGCGTCGGCGGCGACGGGCTCGCGTCGCAGGAGGTTCCCGACCGGCCGGTACGGCGCGCCCGGAGGGGAGACGACCACGTCGTACCCGGCCGCGAGACGGTCGCGCATCGTTCCGATCACGAACGTCCGGCCGGCCGACGTCCCCAGGATCCGGTCGGCCACGGCCGCATCGATCAGGTAACAGAGCGTGTCCTCGTGCGCGCGCACGGTGGCGGTGGGGCTGGCCCCGGCGAGCAACGAGAACTGTCCGAAGACCTCGCCCTCGCCGAGCAGGTCGTAGAGCTGCCCCTGGGAGAGCAACTCCACGGCACCCTTGCGGATCACGTACAGGAACTCCGACGAGCTCCCCGGACTCCTCGAGGATCGTCGTGCCGGCGCTGAAGTGCTCGATCAGCGTCGCCTTGACCGCCGTCGCGAGCGCGTCGGCCGAGAGCGCGTCGAACGGCGGGTGCTTCGACAAGAACGTCGCGACGTCCACGGCGCGAGTATGCCCGGACGCTCAGGTGGAGGCGAGCGGTAGGTCGATCTTCGCGGTCAGGCCGCCGCCCGGCGTGGCTTCGAGCCACATCCGGCCTCCCTGCGCCTCCACCAGCGAACGGGCGAGCGACAGGCCGAGGCCGGCGCCGCCGGTCTCGCGGGCCCGCGAGGGATCGGCGCGGAAGAACCGCTCGAACGCCCGATCCGCCAGCTCGTTCGGCATCCCCGGGCCGTGGTCGGCCACCGCGATCTCGGCCCGCCCGTGGCCCGGATCCAGGTGAGCTCGGCCGCGCCGTCGCCGTGCTGATGCACGTTCTCGAGCACGGCGTCCAGCGCGGCCTCCAGCCCCACGCGATCGCCGAGCGCGGTCACCTCCTCCGGGCCGGCGAGGGTCAGGCGGTCCGCGTGCGCGGTCTCGCTGCGACGGGCCGCCGACCGGCACTGCGGCCCCGACGTCGATCGGGGCGCGTTCGAGCGCGACGACCCCGCCTTCGGCGCGCGCCATCTGGAGCAGCCGTTGGGTGAGACCGGTCAGGTAGTCCACGTCGGACAGCACGTCGCGTCCGAGGTCCGGGTCGCGTCTCGGCGAGCACCTCGACCCCGAACGGATGAACGCGAGCGGCGTGCGGAGCTCGTGCGAGGCGTCTGCGGCGAAGCCGGCCTGAGCGCGGTACGCGCGTTCCACCGGGCGGACGGCGCGCCCGGCGAGCCACCATCCGGCGCCGAGGCTGACCACGATCGCGACGGCTCCGCCCGCCACGAGCAGCAGCCGCACCTGATGCAGCAGACGGTCCTCCGTCTCGAGCGACCGGCCGGCGGCGACCCAGGCGATGGTCTGCCCGTCGACGACGGCCGGGATCGTCACCACGCGGACGCGCTCGCCCGAGACGGAGAGGTCCGTGACGGTCCCCGGGTACCGTTTCAGCCACAGCGGCGTCTCGGTCGTTCTCGCCGACGAGCCCGCCGCCGGGCGCGGCGTAGATCGCCAGCTGCACCGAGGCCGCCGACGGCACGTCCGAGTCCACCGGGGGCCGGACCTCGCCCGACTCCTGGATGTGCTTCCACCTGGCCGTTCGCCTCCCCGAGCAGGTCCTCCGTCGCGCTCCGGTCGAGCGTGCGGGCCAGCAGCAGCTGGAGCCAGAACCCGAGGGCGATCAGGATCACCGTCAGCACCACGGCGTGCGACAGCGCCAGGCGGGAGCGGAGCGAGCGGAACATCAGCGGCCCACGGCGTAGCCGACGCCTCGCACGGTCTGGATGATGTCGCCGTCCGGCCCGAGCTTCTTCCGCAGGTAGTGCACGTACAGGTCCACGACCTTGGTCTGGGCATCGAACGAGAAGTCCCAGACCATCTCCTTCAGCTCGACGCGCGACAGCACCCGGCCGGCGTGCTCCATCAGGCGGCCAGCAGGTCGAACTCCTTCGCGGTGAGCTCAACCTCGGCGCCGTTCACCGTGACCCGCCGCTTCTGCGGATCGAGGACCACCGCGCCGTGGACGAGGGTCGGGCTGCCGGCGGATCCGGTCCGACGGGTGAGCGCGTCGATCCTCGCCAGCAGCTCGACGAACGCGAACGGCTTGACCAGGTAGTCGTCAGCGCCGGCGCGCAGTCCGGTCACGCGATCGTCGACGGCGTCTCGCGCCGTCAGCATCAGGACCGGGAGCGCGGAGCCTTGGGACCGGAGCGTCGAGGTCAGGGTGACGCCGTCGAGCCGGGGCAGCATCACGTCGACGATCGCCAGGTCGAACCCCTCCGAGGAGGCCCGTTCCAGCCCGTCGGCCCCGTTGTCGCACGTCTCGGCCTCGTGTCCCTCCGCACGCAGGCGCTTCGCGAGCAGCTCGGAGAGGCGCCGGTCGTCCTCGATCAGCAGGATCCGCATGGACACATCGTGGCAGCCGATCTCCGCTGCAGCCCACGCTTCTAACCGTTCTCCAACCTGGGTCCAACACGGCCCAAACGTGGTCCCCGCACACTCGCGGGACGTGACGAACCCCACGAAGACCCAGCGCCCCCCTGCTCGCCAGGTCCCTCGGCGGCCGGATGCTGCCCGTGCCGGCCGGCGTGCGCGACCGCGCAGCCTGGCCGAGGGGTGGACCGATCTCGGTGGCCGCCCCGGATCCTCCGGGCGTTCCTGGGGATCACGTTCGTGTTCGCCGGTGCCCAGAAGCTCCTCGATCCCAACTTCCTGCATGCGGGGAGCGAGAGCTTCGTGGGGACCCAGCTCCACGGGTTCGCGCAGGGGACGCCCGCGGGCCCGCTGCTCCTGCTGCTCGCGCACGCGCCGGTCCTGACGGGGGTCGCGATCGCGCTGGTCGAGATCGCGATCGGCCTGGGGACGCTGCTCGGCGTCGCCCCGCTCACCGCGGCGTTCGGCGGCCTCGCCGTAAGCGTCACGCTCTGGCTGTCCGCGACGTGGCACGTCCATCCGTACTTCCTGGGCTCGGACTCGATCTACGCCGTCGCGTGGCTCGCGCTGTTCGCCGGCCTCTGGCAGGAGACGCGCGAACGCGTCGGCCACGTCCCCGGCCCCGTCGAGGTGCTCGACTCGATGGACCGGCGTCGGTTCCTGCGGGGCGTCGCCGTCGGGGGGATGACGCTCGTCGTCGCGGCGGCGTCGAGGGCTCTCGCCGGCCCGGCGAGCGACGCCGTGGCCGCGCTCGGCCGCACCCGGACGAACGGCTCGTCGGGCGGGTCCTCGTCGAGCTCCACGGGCGGCGCTGGGGCGGGAACGGGGACCGGCAGCCAGGCTCGGACGATCACCACCCTCGACCGGCTGCCGGTCGGCAAGGCGATCGGGTTCACCGCGCCGGGCGTGGGGGCCGCCGTGCTCGTGCGGCTGGCCACGGACCAGGTCGTCGCGTACAGCCGGACGTGCACGCACGCCGGGTGCCTGGTGGGCTACGACACCGCCCACCGCATCCTGTTCTGCCCGTGCCACGGCGCGGAGTTCGATCCGGCGAACGGCGCCCAGCCGATCGCGGGCCCCGCCCCGACGGCGCTTCAGATGATCCCCGTCACGGTCGACCGGAAGACGCGCAAGGTCCTCCTGTCCGTCTGACGCCGCGACGTATCCTCGGGACGTGCGTGCCGAGGTCCGACTCACGACGTTCAGCCACGGCGCCGGCTGCGCGTGCAAGCTCGGTCCTTCGGACCTGGCCCAGGTTCTGGGCCGGCTCGGGGCCCCGGCGAGCCGGAGGAGGTGCTCGTCTCCGCCGAGACCGGCGACGACGCGGCCGTCTACGTCCTGCCCGGCGGGCAGGCCCTGGTGCAGACCGTCGACTTCTTCACGCCGATCGTCGACGACGCCGTACGACTGGGGCCGGATCGCCGCCGCGAACGCGTTCAGCGACGTCTACGCGATGGGCGGCCGGCCCGTCATCGCGCTGAACCTCGCCGGGTGGCCGGTCGACGAGCTGCCGCTCGAGCTGCTCGCGCGGGTGCTCGAGGGCGGCGCGGCGGTCGCCGCGGCGGCCGGGCGTCGCGATCGTCGGCGGGCACACGATCACGCGACGCCGAGCCGAAGTACGGCATGGCGGTCACCGGCCTCGCCGACGCCGACCGGCTGGTCCGCAACTCCACCGCGCGGCCCGGCGGCGAGCTGTTCCTCACGAAGCCGCTCGGGCTCGGGCTCATCTCGACGGCGATCAAGCGCGGCATCGCGACCGACGGACAGGTCGGCGGCTCGCGGTCGACACCATGACCGAGCTGAACGGCGCCGCGGCGGAGGCGATGGTCGCGGCCGGCGTCGACGCGGCGACCGACGTGACCGGGTTCGGCCTGCTCGGCCACCTGCGGAGCTGCTCGAGGCCTCGGCGTGCGCCGCCGCCGTGGACGCCGGCGCTCGTCCCCGCTCCTCCCGGCGCGTCGAGCTGGCCCGGACGGGCGTCGTCCCCGGCGGAACGGGCCGCAACCACGAGTTCCTCGACGATACGTCGCCTGGGGCGAGCTCCCGCGCGCGGAGCAGCTGGTGCTGGCCGACGCGCAGACCTCCGGCGGCATGCTGATCGCGACCCGCGACCCGGCGCGCCTGCAGAGCGGCCGCCGGAGCGCGGGGTGCCGCTCCGGCAGGTCGGCCGGGTGGTCGAGGGCGTGCCCGGGGCGGATCACCGTGACCGGCCGCGTGGCGCCGGACTGACCGGCGCCGGCGGTCGGGCGACCCGGGCGCCGTGTTGCAACAGCAACGGGAATCCACCCGTTGATAGAACGCCCGCCGGACGCGCACGGAGGAACGACGTGATCGAGCTCGAACGCTCCCACTACGACGAGATCGTGGCCCACTGCCAGGGCGATTACCCGAACGAGGCTGCGGCCTGGTCGCGGGCGAAGGAGGGCGTCGCCGGTGCGGGTGATCCCCATGCGCAACGCCGACGCGAGCCCCGTCGACCTACCGGCTCGACGCCAAGGAGCAGTTCCGCGTGTTCGACGAGATGGACGACGAGGGCTCGACGTGTTGGCATCTTCCACTCGCACACGCACTCGGAGGCCGTATCCGTCGGCGACCGACCGCCGGCAGGCGTTCTACCCCGAGGCCCACTACCTGATCCTGTCGCTCGAGGACCGGTTCGCCCCGGCTGCGGGGGTTCCGGATCCTGGACGGCGAGGTGACCGAAGAGGACGTGACGATCGCATGACGCGAGCAGCGGGCGCTTCACCGAGGACGAGGTGCTGCGCTACGCGCGCCACATCATCCTTCCCCAGATCGGCGGCGAGGGCCAGCGCAAGCTGCTCGACGCGAGCGTGCTGTGCGTCGGCGCCGGCGGGCTCGGCTCGCCGATCGCGATGTACCTGGCCGCGGCGGGCGTCGGCACGCTCGGCATCGTCGACTTCGACACGGTCGACCTGACGAACCTCCAGCGCCAGATCCTGCACGGACGCCGACGTGGGCCGGCCCAAGGTGGCAGTCGGCCGTCGAGCACCTCCGCGGGCTGAACCCGACGATCGAGGTCGTCCCGCACGACACGATGCTCACCAGCGACAACGCGTTCGAGATCCTCGGGCAGTACGACCTCGTGATCGACGGGAGCGACAACTTCCCGGTCCGGTACCTGGTGAACGACGCGACGCAGTTCCTGGGCAAGCCGCTCGTGTACGGCTCGATCTACCAGTTCGAGGGACAGGTCACGGTGTTCCTGCCGGGCCAGGAGGCGCCGTGCTACCGGTGCCTGTTCCCCCAGCCGCCGCCGCCCGGTTCGGTGCCGAACTGCGCCGAGGCCGGCGTGTTCGGCGTGCTGCCGGGGATCGGGCTCGATCCAGGCCACCGAGGCCATCAAGCTGATCACCGGCGTCGGCGAGCCGCTCGTCGGGCGCCTGCTGCTCTTCGACGCGCTCGACATGGACTTCACGAGTGAAGATCCGCGGGACCCCGACTGCCCGGTGTGCGGCGAGGAGCCGACCGTCACCGAGCTGATCGACTACGACGCTGTTCTGCGGCGTCCCCGCGCGGGCCCGACCGACCGAGCAGGAGTCGCGAACCGACGGTGGCCGTGACCGTGAAGCTCCCGACGATCCTGCGCAAGCACACCGGCGGCGTCGCGGCGGTCGAGGCCGACGGGGCCACGTGCGCGAGGTGCTGGAGGACCTCGAGTCGCGGCACCCCGGCGTGACCAGCACGTCCTCACCGAGGACGGCGGACTCCACCGGTTCGTGAACGTCTACGTGAACGGCGAGGACGTGCGCTACCTCGGGCTCGCTCGACGCCGGTCTCCGACGGCGACACGGTGTCGATCCTTCCTGCCGTTGCAGGAGGTCAGAGGTAGTAAACGAGCCTCCCGCCCCGAGTCAAGCCGAAGTGTCACGGGATGTTGCAGTTTCCATCGACATGGTCTCCTGCGTTCAAGAACTTGCTGACAATATGCTGACATCACCAGGGCGAGCTTCTGGCCTGGGAAGTCTCCCCACTCCACCGCTCGCGTGGCTCGTGGCTGAACTACGCCCTGACATCCTGCACGGACAAGCAGTCACGAAGGGTTACACGCGATGCCTGATGTCCTGATCGAGAACCCGGTGTTGAACTCCCCGTTCGTCGAGCCGACCCGGCACTTCGTCATCGATGAGGACGGCATCACTGATGAGATCGCTGAGTCGCGGCGACCCTCGTCATTCTTCATCCCCATCGCGCAGCCCAAGAAGAAGGGCAAGCAACTCGCTCTCCAGGAGACCTGGACCTCCGAGCGAGTCAGGGGGAACGAGTTCATCAACCAAGTGCGAGGGGAAGTCGGTGGCGCATCACTTGCACTACCTCGGCGAGACGAACGACATGGCTGAAACCCTCATCCGCTACGGGGACTTCTTCGCTCTGTTCCAGGACTTCAAGGGGTACACAGACCTCTTCCTCTTGCAGGACGTCCGAAGAATCGTCGACGGTGAAGTTCTTCATGCTCGCCGACTTCACTACTTCCACGCTGCCCCACACTGCCGAGGAGTATCAGGGTTACCGCCGGAACGCGATCGGCTTCGTGGAGGCGCGGAATCGCCGGATGGCTGACTATGTCACTGGATCGTCTGAGGCGAGCGGCGAGCCGCCTTGAGCGACCGCTCCGTCGACGACACGCCGGGATGTGCATCTCGACGGGGGTCCGGCCGTGGCCCACCAGCGACCTCATACGCGGTCGGAACGGCAAGCGTCAAAGCGCACGTCGGCCTAATGCATGTTCACCTCACTACCCGGTAGAGGTGCCAGCGGTCGGGAACACCCTTGAGATCATGCGTGCCGGCTTCCTCGAAGGTGAAGCCGCTCCCGGCCACCAGACCCTTGACCGTCTCCGAGATCAGCACGTCGGACGGACCCGCGAGTGAGGAGATCCGGGCTCCTGTCGAGACCGCGATCCCTGACGCCTTCCCGTCGACCAGTTCGCACTCTCCCGTGTGCACACCCGCTCGGATCTCGATCCCGAGCTCTCGCACCAGCTGTCCCACCTCGAGCGCGCAGCGGATCGCGCGCGCGGGCCCATCGAACGTCGCGAAGAACCCGTCGCCGGCCGTGTCGACCTCTATGCCTCTCCACTCCTTCAGGGCTCCGCGAACCACCGCATGGTGTCGCTGGATCAGAGCCTTCCATGCCCGATCGCCAAGCGCCGACTGACGGTCGGTCGAGCCGACGATGTCTGTGAACAGGATGGTGGCGAGGACCGTGTCGAGCTCGGGTCGTGCCGGCTCGGCTCCTATGAACCGGCGGATCTCGTCGACCTGTGCGGACATCACCTCGGTCGAGAACAACTGACCGACCGGGAGACGTCTCACCTCCGCTGAAGGCATCAGCGACGCGACGTGCTCGGCCTCTTCGACCTCTTCGTCGGACATCCCCTGGGTGAGCAGCAGGGTCGGGACCCTGACCGTTGGCAGGATCGAGCGGACGTCCGTCTCGAGCCAGTTCAGGTCGATCTGACGTGCGACGTCAGGGGTGGCCGTGTTCCGGCTGAGCCTCGCGTGCGCCAGGACGTGCTCCTCGTTGAAGACATGGCCGTGCATGGCCTCCGCCTCGGCCCAGATGCGCGCCCCCTCGAGCGTTCCCCAGTGCTTGAGCTCACCATCGAGGACCAAGAGCTCTTCGGACGGCACGCCCCAGGGGTAGTCGGCGCTCTGCACGCTCCGCGCGCGCGGCGAGCCCCACACGACCGCCTTGGCTCGGTCGGGGTAGGTCGCGGCGAAGAACGCGCTCGCGGCGCCTCCTTCGAGGTCGCCCGCGAGCACCGGCCGCGTGGAGCCGACCGTGTCGAGGACGACGAGAAGATCAGCGGCGCGCGTCTCGAGGTTGGGAGGCGGCACGTTGGCGCTCGACAGGCCCGTCGCACGTCGATCGTGGAGGATGAGCCGTGCGAAGGACGCGATCCCCTCGAAGACCTGCGCGAACATCGGCACGTCCCAGACGAGGTCGACGTTGCCCAGCCAGTCGAACTGCCACGCCACGTCCACGGGACCTTCGCCGACGACCTGGTAGGCGATGTAGACCCCGTCCGGCGTCTCCGCGTAGTGGGTCTCGGGGAGCTTCACGGCGAGCATCCTTCCGTGCGAGGCAGGAGGGCGCAAGCTCGACTGAATCAGGCGGCGGGTGTCGGCGTCGGCGGGGAGGTGCGAGTCCACGTCACGAGCCGCAAGGAGTGACGCGGCCCATATCGCCCTTTGACCACGCTCGGCTAACTCGCCCTACACTTGCCGCTATGGACCGGTCACACCATTGGGATGCCATATACACGAAGCGTGAGGCCGAAGAGGTCAGCTGGTACGAAGCAATCCCGACAGCGTCGATCCAACGGGTTCGGGAAGCGGTTGAACGTGGAGCGCGCAGCGTGATCGACATCGGGGGCGGAGCCTCTCGATTGGTCGATCACCTTGTCGAGATGGATCTCGATCGAATCACCGTCTTGGACATCTCACGCCGGGCGCTGGACATCGCTAGGAGGCGCGTAGGAACGGCCGGCGAGGCCGTGGAGTGGATCGTCGGAGATGTCACGCGGCTCGACGATCTTGGAACGTTCGACGTCTGGCATGACCGAGCCGTGTTCCACTTCCTGACTGAGGCAACCGACTGCCGACGATACGTTGCATTGTGCGAACGAACGGTGGAATCGGGCGGGATCGCGGTGATGGCGACCTTCGCGCCGGACGGGCCCGAGATGTGCAGCGGACTGCCGGTTCGGCGCTACGACGCTCAGGCGCTCTCGGAACGCTGCGGGATCGCGTTTGAGCTCATCGACGACGAGCGCCATATCCACGTGACCCCAGCCGGCGTGGAGCAGTCGTTCGTCTACTCCTCGTTACGAAAGGTCACGTCGGAAGCACGCCTCGCGGGTGCGACGTTCGTAATCACCCCATCCTTGGGCCGATCCTTCCGTGCGCGGGGTGCCGACGCGTCGCCCGAAGGACGCCGCCGCGGAGGGTCGCGACGACGCCCTTGGCGAAGACGGCAGGCTGGTTCGGCCGTGCCTCAGGCGAACGCGACGGTCTTAGCGCCTTGTATGACCTCCTCGACGACCTTGGCCGCGCCAACGATGACCGACCCCTTGCGGAGTTGCTCGTCGCCGATGCCCCGGGGCTTCGCGCAGGCTCCACAGACCCACACGGAGCCGCCGTTGTCGATGAACTCCTGGTAGAGGTCGTCCAGGACCGGCAGCCCCGGCTGGGCGATGCCCTCGGTTCCACCCGTGGTGCCGAGCCAGACGGCCTCGATCGTCAGGAGAACCACCGCGTCTTGCCCGGCCGTCGCGGCGATGTTGGCCGCCACGAAGGGGAGGGTCGCCCGCTCTGGCTCCTCTTTGCCGTAGGTGCAGTTGAAGATCAACTTCTCGCTCATCGTCCACGCTCCACTGTCATCAGGAGGCGTCCGTCACCGGGCGTCTCGATCGAACGCACCTCGTGGCCCATCATCCGGGCCAGCGGAGGCAGGTCTTCCCTCGCTGCGGGATCACGTGCGGTCACCACCAGAACGTCTCCCTGCGGGATCGCGAGGATCTGGCGGCGGAACTCCTGTGCCAAGCCATCGGCACAGCTGAGCGTGCCGGCGTCGAACGTGTGTGTGCCAGTCACGTCGTCCTCCTCGTCGTCCATCGGGCGGAGCCCAGAACACAGCAGGTCAACCCCCTCGGACGTGTTCCTACCCTTGTGCGACGGGGTAGATCTCGTCGGCGACCAAGCCGTGCGCCTCGCGGTGCACCGTGTGCGCGGCCTCGGCGCTGGGCGCCTCGATCAGGCAGAAGACCTTGCCGCCTTCGTCGTCCACCCAGTAGTTGAGGTAGCGCACGTCGAAGCGCTCCTGGACCTGAAGATCCGCCGCGTGGGCCCCTGCGACATCGGCCGCGGTGGTGCCATCAGGCAGGCTGTTGTGCACGTCCATGTACAGAGTCATCCGTCTCACCTCCTTTCGTGGCCCACGCTAGGGAGACGACCGTTCCGCTACCGTTCCGCACGGCTGTCTGGCCGGGGCCACGGCAGCCCCGTACGATTGCCTGCGTGCGGACACTGGCGATCCAACTCCTCGGGCGATTCTCGGTTGCGGTCGACGCCGCCCCGATCCCGGGCGACGCGTGGCGCAGCCGCCGCGCGGCCGACGTGGTGAAGCTGCTCGCGCTCGCGCCCGACCACCGGATGCATCGGGCGCAGGTCATGGAGGCGCTCTGGCCGGAGAGCGAGCCCGAAGCCTCCGGCTCGAACCTTCGGAAGGCCTTGCACTTCGCCAGGCGCGCGCTCGGCGACGAGCAGGCGATCGTGAACGACCGCGGTGTGCTCGTGCTGCGGTCCGATGGCGGAGTGGAGACGGACGTCGAGCGCTTCGAGGCCGCCGCGCAACGGGGCTTGGATGCGTCCGACGAGGCTGGCTGCCGTGCGGCCGCCGATCTGTATCGGGGCGACCTCCTCCCCGACGACCTCTACGAGTCCTGGGCGATCGAGCCGCGCACACGCTTGCGCCGTCGGTACATCGACGTGCTGCGCGCCGCAGCGCTGTGGGATCGGTTGGCCGAAGAGGACCCTACCGACGAGCAGGCAGCGCGCGCGCTCATGCGCATCCATCTCGATGCCGGAGAGCGTCGGGAGGCGATCCGCCGCTTCGAGCGGCTCCGCGAGGCGCTCCGCGATCATCTCGGCGTCGGGCCGGACCCCGCGACCGTCGCTCTCTACGAACAGGTGCTCGCCCTCGAAGGCGCGGAGCCGCCCTCCGATGCCGAGCGCGCACACGCGTTGCTCGCGTGGGCCCTCGTCCACATGCAAAGGGGCGAGATCGTGGAGGCGGAGCGAGCGGCGGCGGAGGCGCGCGCGATAGCCCTCGACGGCGGTTTGGGCCGTGAGCTCGGTGAAGCTGCCGTGATCCTCGCCAAGGTGGCGATGGCCCAAGGGAGGTGGCGCGAGCAGTTCGCTGAGGAGCTGGCGGAGTCGATGCGGATGCGCGCCAACATGGAGCCGATCGTGTACGACGCCCACCTGTGCCTCGCCGAGTACTACCTCACCGGGCCGGAGGGCTACGACACCGTGACCGACTTCGCGCGCCAGATGATGGGGATCGCGGAGGAGGCTGGCTCAGCGACCGGTGCGGCGCTCGCGCTGCTGATGCTCGGTGAAGCCGAGCTGCTGGCCGGCCGCCTCGGCGAGGCCGAGGACCACCTCAAGGAGGCGGCCGAGGCAAACGACCGTCAGGGCTGCATCTCCGGCGCCGCGCTGGCGAGGCAGCGCCTGGCCGAGGCGGCGGTCAGCCGCGGTCGCAGGTACGACGCCAATCGACTCCTCGGCAGGGCGCGGGCGCTCGCACACCGCTCCGACATCGTCGCTCACCTCTTGGTGCGCGTGTTCGGCACGATGATCCAGGCCGCCCCGGATCCGAAGAAGGCCATCACCGTTCTGCGCGAGGCCGAGCGGGAGCTGTCCCAGATGCAATCGTTGCGAGCCGTGCTCGATGGGATACCTGACGAGCGCGGCAACGGCCAGCGCGCGAGCCGGCGAACTGGATGGTGCACGGTCCTTCATCGCGGAGGCGGAGCGCATCGCGGGCATGTGGCAGGGCGGCCCGTGGACAGGGGCGGTGTGGGAGGCTCGGGGCACCCTCCGCCAGGCTGAGGGCGAAGACGCGCAGGCGCGTGCGATGTTCCGCGAGGCGGCAGACGCCTTCGCGAGCGCAGGGAACCGATCCGACGCGGAGCGGTGTCTGGAAGCTGCCGGTCGCATCGGCGCCGTGACGGAAAGCATCGGGCCAGTGACGATACGGATCGATCCCGGGGGCAGCGAGACCGACGCGCTGTTCGACCTCGTTGAGCTCGACGGCCGTGAGGTCCTGGAGATCGGATGCGGCGACGGCCGGCTCACCTGGCGGTACGCCGGCCGAGCCGGCCACGTCACGGCGATCGATCCGTTCGAGGACGCGATCGGGCGGGCGAAGGAGAGGCTCGGCGCGACGGACCTCCTGATCGACTTTCAGCACGTGGCCTTCGAGGACTTCGCCGCCGTTAGCGACACCGACGTGTTCGATGTCGCGCTCTTGTCCTGGTCGCTTTGCTGAATGGAGCCCGAGGGCATGGTGCATGCCCTGGAGGAGACCCGCAGGATCCTCAGGCCGGCAGGCGTACTGATCGAGATCCACCCAGCTCCCGAGACTCCCCCTTTCGTGGAGATCCGTGCGAACGGAGATGTCTCGTTCTCCGAAGAAGACCCCTCGTTCGACTACGAGGACGACCTCCGACATGCCGAGCAAGCGGTCGCAAGAGTCGTCGGGCGAGGTGATCTTGCCCTGGTCGACAGCCGCCGCTTCGACCTGCGCACACACGCCACGTCGGTAGCGGAGCTTCGGGAGTATTGGGAGGTTGCGGACGCATACGATCCCGAAGAGAGTCCGCAGGAACTCGTCCGGCTGCGAGACGCGATGTACGCACGAGCGCAAACCGCCCTCTCGGACGCACCTGGAGCCGAGGTGGCGTACGTGGAGCCAGCGCGGATGTCTCGCCTGACGCCCCTCAGCTGATCGAGCATCTCGCGTTGGGTAAGCGAGGCGACCAGGTCCTCACGAGACTCAACGCACGACGTCATACGGCGTCGGAGCGGCAAGCGGCAAGGCGTCGGAGCGTTCGTGCTGGTAGCGCGCCGGGAGGGAGTCGAACCCCCAACCTTCTGATCCGTAGTCAGATGCTCTATCCATTGAGCTACCGGCGCGGGGCAATCAGGGTAACATCGGGGCTCCTCGACCCGCGGGCGTGGCGGACTAGGATTGCGTTTGATGGCATCGACGAAGGACGACGGCGCCACCCTGCAGCAGTTGCGTGAAGCGCAAGAGCAACTGCGGTCGCTGGTCGACAACATCCCGGCCGTCGTGTACCAGGACTCGGCGAACGAGGCGTGGACGACGATCTACGTCAGCCCCCGCATCCGCATGGTCCTCGGTGTCGAGCCCGACGATTGGACGGGTGAGAGCCGGCTGTGGGCCGAGATGATGCACCCCGACGACCTCGACCGCGCGATCGCCACCATCGACGAAGGCATCGAGAGCGGAGCCTCCTACGCGCTGGAATACCGGATGATCCGGCCCGACGGGCGCCTCGTCTGGATCCGCGACGAGGCGGACACACTGCGCGACGCCGACGGCAATCCCTTCTTGATCCAAGGTCTGATGTACGACATCACCGACCGCAAGGAGGCCGAGGAGCGGGCGGCGTTCCAGGCGAAGCTGCTCGACACGGTGTCCGACGCTGTGATCTCCTGCGATGAGAGCCTCGCGATCACGTCGTGGAACCGAGCCGCACAGGTCCTCTACGGCTGGACGGCCGACCAGGCGATGGGTCGCACGCTTCGCGACGTGCTCGGCTTCGACATCCACGTCGGTGAGGTGCGGGACATCTCCCAAGCGGACCCGATGGGTTGGTACGAGCGGGTGACACAGCAGGACAAGGACGGCTACGAGGTGGTCGTCGAGACGAAGGGCCTGCCGATCCGCGACGCGCAACAGGTCGTCCGCGGGTACGTGATGGTCAACCGCGAGGTTTCCGACACGTAGCGCGCAAGTCGGCTGAAACGATACGGTACCCCGCACGATGGCATCAGCACAGCGCACGGCTCCTGCGGACGACGATCCGGTCACACGATCCCGCGCGGGCAAAGACGCCCGCCGCTCGGTCTCCCGGTCGTCACACGCCGATTGGACGCCCGCGCCGGACCGCGACCCGATCGCGCTGTTGCAGCGCCAAGGTCCCGATCGCGAACAGGACCTGTTGCCGATCCGGCACCAGCGCATGCTGGTCTCCCCGTTCACCTACTTCCGAGGCGCGGCGCTGCCGATGGCGGCGGACCTCGCCGGCGTGCCGAACACCGGCCTGACCGCCCAGCTCTGCGGCGACGCGCACCTGTCGAACTTCGGCATGTTCGGCTCGCCCGAGCGCCATCTCTACTTCGACGTGAACGACTTCGACGAGACGCACCCAGGGCCGTTCGAATGGGACGTGAAGCGCCTGAGTGCGAGCCTGGAGATAGCCGCGCGCGACCGAGGGTTCAGCGGGCGGGAGCGGCGCGGCGCGATCGGCGCTGCGGTCCGTTCCTACCGGGAGGCGATGGCCGGGTTCGCGGCGATGTCGACCTCGACGTCTGGTACGCGCACCTCGACGTCGACCGTCTGCTCCCACCGTTCCTGAAGGCGCTCGACCGGGTGCGAACGCCGGCCGTGTGGAAGGCCATCGAGACCGCACGGGCCCACGACTCGCTGCAAGCGTTCTCGCGGCTGGCCGAGTTGACCGACGGCGACCCGCGGATCGTCCACGACCCGCCGCTGATCGTGCCGCTCGCCGAGCTCGCGGGCGGCGCCGACCAAGAGCAGCTGCTCGAGATGATCCGATCGATGGCCTTCTCCTATCGGCAGACGCTGCAATGGGACAAGCGACATCTGCTGACGCAATACCGGCTCATTGACGTCGCGCGCAAAGTCGTCGGCGTGGGAAGTGTCGGCACGCGGTGTTGGATCGTGCTCATGCTCGACCGTCTCTCAGGCGCACCCCTGTTCCTCCAAGTGAAGGAGGCGCAGGCCTCGGTCCTGGAGCCCTACCTCGGCGTCAGCCAGTTCCAGAACCACGGCCATCGCGTCGTCGCCGGCCAGCGGCTGATGCAGGCCGCGAGCGACGTCTTCCTGGGGTGGCAGCGTTCGAACGATGTGGACCGACCGCGCGACAACTACGTGCGGCAGCTCCGGGACTGGAAGGGCTCCGCCGAGGTCGCGAACATGACGCCGGCGGGGATGAAGCTCTATGCGGAGATGTGCGGGTGGACGCTCGCGCGCGCGCACGCCCGATCGGGCGACCGTGTCGCGATCGCCGCCTACCTCGGCACGAGCGACGTCTTCGATCGGGCGATCGTGGACTTCGCGCGCACGTACGCGGATCAGAACGAGCGCGACTTCGCCGAGATGCGGCGGGCCGTCCACGACGGCCGGCTCGTCAGCTGACGGCTCATCTCACGGCGAGACGTCCAACGGGTGTTCGACGGCAGTGCGATCACGCGCCTTCATCGCCAGGGCGTCGGCCACCGCGTCGGCACGAGCGACGGCCGCTGCCGCGCGGGCGCGGTCGCCGCTCGCACGGAGCACCGCGGCGCGCATCCGGTGCGCGCGGGCCAGCCATGCGGTGAGTCCGAGCGCCGCCCATCCTTCGATCGCCCGGTCGAACGCGGCGAGCGCCGCGTCGTGGTCGGCCGCCCGCCACGCGACGATGCCATCGTTCTCGGCAGAGATCGCCCCGCTCTCCCGTTCGACGGCTCCGGTTGCTGTAGTCCGCGGGCGTGCGCCCGCGAGGAGCCGCGCCTGCGCGAGCGCGGACGACGCGAGTTCGAAGGTCCCGGCGGCCCCCACGCGCTTGGCCGATGCCGTCGCGCCCTCGAGCGCCGGCACCGCCAAGTCGAGCTCACCGCGCCCGAGCCACGCCCGACCTGCGATCAGATCGGGCAGAGGTTCCCACAGCGCGGCGGGGACGGCGCGAAGCGTCTCCACCAGTTGATCCGATGCGGCGATCGCCTCGTTCCACGCGCCACGATCGAGCAGCACCATCGCCTCTGCCTCGGCGAGGTCGCTTCCCATCATGACGATGTTGTGGGTACGGATCGCGGTCCGCGCCGAGCGCAACGCGGTCGACGCGGCTGGACGTTGGCCTCGCCGCGTTGCCACGCGAGCGATCACCAGCCGAGCCATCGCGCGGATCCGGATGGAACCCAGCGAGCGCCCGAGGTCCAGCGCCTCGGTCGCCAGTCGCTCCGCCTCGACAGGTTCGCCTTCCGCAACGAGCGACAATGCGCCGATATTGAGGGCGTCCGCCTCGGCGTACCCGTCGCCCGCATCGACCGCCACCGGTCGGCACCTGGCCATCGTGTCGGCCGCTTCGCGGAACGAGCCCGAGGCGTAGCAGTAGCTGCCCCACGTGCGCAAGGACCAGGCACGGGAGCGCAGGTCGCCCTCGTCCGTGGCGAGACGGTCCGCCGTCTTGAACCACCTGTGGAACTCCTTCCCGCCCTGGACGGACAGGATGTACGCGAGATCCCCGGCCACGACCGCTCGGCCGAACGCGTCGCGCGACTCGCTGAAGCAGCGATACGCGCTGCGCAGATCCTCGAGTTCCCGCTCGAAGCCCTCCCATCCCCAAGTCTCGCTGAGCCGGTGCCAGGCCCACCCTTGCCCGTGGAGATCGTCGAGCGCTTCGAATCGTCTGCGGGCGTCCAGCAGCAGCCGCCGGGCGCGCGGCATGTTCCCGGCGTCGGCCTCGGATCTGCCGAGCGCCAGCAGGGCGCGAGCCGCGAGCGCCGCATCGCCGGCCCGGTCGGCCGCCCGGCGCGCGCGGCCCGCAAGGTCGACCGCCTCGGTGTGGACGCCGCGTTCCACGAGGAGTTCCGAGAGCCCGACGTAGGCCGTCGCGGCGAGCCTCGGATCGACCGATCGGCCACCGCCCTCGATCACCCGGATCGCGCGACGGAAGAAGGGCTCCGCGGCACGCGCCTGCAGCGCGAACACCTGCTCCCCCCGTCGGGTGAGGTAGTCGGCGGCGAGGTTCGTGAGCTCCTGCGACGGGCCGGGTCCTGTGCGTCCTTGCCGGAGCTCCCATGCCCGCTCGTATGTGATAGGCGATCGCCCCCACCGGGGCGCGCCGACGGGGCGACACCGAGCGGAGCCACGTCGCGACCGTCTCGTGCCGATCCGCCCGGGCGCCGCGCGGGAGCGACCGGTATGCAACCTCGCGGACGAGCGCGTGCTTCCACCCGTACTCGCTGGTGCCCGGGATCGAGGAGTGCGTGCGCGGCTCGCAGCAGGCCGCGCGCGAGCAGGCCGCGGGAGCGCGCTCGCCACGGTCGCCTCGTCGCTGAGCCGCGCGAGCGCGCCGTCCCACGCGACCGTGCCGCAGACCGACGCATCGGTCAGTACGCGCTTCTCGATCGGCGGCAACGCATCGAGCCGGGCAGCGATCAGCAGCCGGATCGACGCCGGCACATCCTCGGCGGCCCCCGGGTCGATCAGCCGCCATACCTCGCCCTCATGACGGAGTGCGCCCCGCTCCACGAGCATCCCGACCATCTCTTCGAGGAAGAGGGCGTTCCCGTTGGCGCGCGAGATGCGGCGCGCTGACGGCTGTCGGCGGCGGACGGGCTGCCGAGCAACGCCTCGGCGAGTGTGTCCATCGAGACCGGATCGAGGGCCGGCAACGGCACCGTCGGTAGACGACCCACCGATTCTCGCGAGAGGCCGAGCAACAACACCGGCGCGGGCCACGGATCCTCGAGCGCGTCGTGCAGCAGCTCGACGATCGCGCGGTCGGCCCACTGCAGATCGTCGACGGCGACGACCGCCGGTCGGTCCTGCGCCACCGCCTCCACGATCAGCCTCGTCGCGCGAACCAGATCGCGATCCGACCGGGAGGGGTCGTCATGATCGCCGAGCAGCAACAGACGCAGATCGGGCAGCAGCTTCACCGCCTCGCCGCCTGCCAGCCCGGTGAGCGCGCGCTTGATCGCCGCAGGTTCTCGGACGTCAGGCTCGATCCCGAGCGCGGCGGCGACGATGTCGGCAAGTGGGCCGAGCCGTCGTTGGTCGCCGAACGGGGTGCAGCGCCCGACGAAGGTCCGATCGCCGGGCACCGAATGTGCGAGCTCCGCTGCCAGCCGGCTCTTGCCGATACCGGGCTCGCCCGTCACGACGAGCACCCGTGTCCGCCCCTCCCGCTCGACCGCTTCGAGCTCGCGACCGAGACGCCCGAGGATCTCCTCGCGATCCACGAACGCTGCCCCCGCCGGCGCGGGACGGACGCCGATCACGTCGAGCACGAGATAGGTCGCGAGTGGCTCCGCCTTGCCCTTCGCGCGATGAACGCCGCGAGGGCCGTAGTCGACCGCTGCAGCCGTGAGGGAGTGGGTCGCTTCGCCGACCACCACCTCGCCCGCCCGGGCAAAATCGGCGAGCCGGGAGGCCGTGTTGACGGTGTCGCCGACCACGGCGAACCCGGCCGATTCCGCCGAGGGCGCCACCATCACCTCGCCGGAGTTCACCCCCGCGTGGACCTCCGGGATCTGCAGACCGCCCCGGTCCGTGTTGCGCGCACGGACGGCGTCGCGCACCGCCAACGCTGCCCGGACGGCCCGCTCCGCGTCGTCCTCGTGCGCGACGGGCACGCCGAACACTGCCATGAAGCCGTCTCCCTGGATATGTGGCACGGATCCGCCGAACCCTTCGACGATCGGCGACCAGTTCCTCCATCGTCGGGCGCAGGAAGGTGTAGACCTCCTCGGGGTCGAGCGTCTCAGCGAGCGCGGTATACCCCGAGAGATCGGCGAAGACCATCGTGACGAGCTTGCGCTCGCCAACCGGAACGGCGCTGGGGCTCACCGTGACCGCGCGTCCCCCGTTACCGACGGACGGCGTTGTCGTTCGCGAGGAGGTCGGCGAACGACGTCGCCGTCCGACCGATCCCCGGCACTGCCCGCAGGTCCTTCACCCGCTGCACGAGTTCATCCATCGTGTCGGCTCCGAGATCCACCAACAGGTCGAAATCCTCCGCGTTGATGACGCCGGCGCCCTCCCCATCGTTGAGGAACCCGGCGTCGAGCGCAGCGCGGACTTCGAACGGATCCTTCGTCGCGCGGGCGCACACTAGGGCGCAGAACTGCGGACTACCTCGTTTCGGCCCGGCGGCGGCACCGGCGGTGAGGTTGAGCGACCAGTCCGAATGCACGCCCGCGTCGCGATACACCCCGTCGATGCGTTCCTGGAGTTCCCCGAGACTCGCCGCTGTGACCCGAGCGAACAACGAGAAATGTCCGACGAATTGAGCGACGAACTGCACGCCGTCTTGCGAAATCAGCTGGCTCTTGATGTCTGCGGCACGTCCCGCCTCGAGATGCGTCTCGAACACGTACGCCTCGAGCATGTGGTCGTCGGTGGTCCACAGACCGGCCTCGGAATCGCTCATACCATCCCCCTCGTTCCGGTAGGAGCCCACTCTGCCCGGCGTCGTGGTGGAACGCAACCCGACGCTACCGACCAGCACGGGCGGACGACCCATGAGTTGCAGGACCCCTGGCGCCGGAACAGGTCCGGTCCAGGACCTAGCCTCGAGATGGAAGGCCGGTGTTCCTCCGTGGCCGACCGAGGCGCCACACCGGCCGAGTAGGTGGTCGACGTGCGCACCGAGATCAGGGCTCCGGGGGCGGGTCCGGTCCTCACGCTCCCAACCGACGACGTCCGACTCTCGCAACTCCGCCTCGCGCGCGCACTCTCGTGGGTACTCGCCGTCTGCGCGACGCTCGCCGCGTTCGCGAGCCTATTCATCGCGGATCTGTTCCCGGACGAGACAGCGTGGGCCCGTGAGGCGTTCCGCGGTGGCGACCTCGTCACGCTGGTCGTCGCGGTGCCGACCCTGATCGCCGCGGTCGTCCTGGTGCGTCGCGGCTCGATCCGCGCGATCCCTGTGTGGGTGGGCGCGCTCTTCTACTTCTTGTATATGGACGCCTACGCGGTGTTCGGCGCCGCCTTCAACGACGCGTTCCTGCTGCACATCGCGGTGTTCTCGCTCGCGATGTTCGCGATCGCATGCGCGCTGCCGGCGATCGACCGCACGGCGGTCGCCGACGCCTTCCGGCCGAACCGGGCCGCGCGAGGGATCGGCGTCTTCCTGATCGTCGTCGGGATCGGCCAGGGCGGCCTGTGGCTGTTCGTGCTGGTGCGCAACGTGCTCACGGGCGAGCTGTTGCACGACATCCCGGTCCTCGGCCAGCACGTGGTGTTCGCGCTCGACCTCTCGCTGCTCGTCCCGATGCTGATCGTCTCGGGCGTGCTGCTCGCGCGGCGCCGTCCGTCCGGGTATCTGCTCGGGACGGCGATGGCCGTGATGGGGGCGATCACGCAGCTCAACCTGAACATCGCAGGCGTCTTCCAGGCGAACGCGGACGTCCCCGGGATCACCGCGTTCCCGCCCGAAGGCGTGTTCTTGCTCACCGCGTTCGTCGTTGCGGCGCTGTTGCTGCTGATCGGCGGGCGAGGAGATCGCCGGAGCGAGGCTCCGGCACCGGGAGGCGCTGCGCGTCTCCCATGAGGAAAGGAGGGGACCGATGGCACAGACCATCCGAAGCCCCGACACGGCCCGGCCCGCATTGAAGCGGGAGATGGGGCTGTGGACCGCGACCGCCATGGTCGTGGGCAACATGATCGGCTCCGGCGTGTTTTTGCTGCCGGCGGCGATCGCCGGCGTCGCGCTGGTGTACGGCTCGAGCACACTGCTCGCCTGGGTCGTCACCGGTGTCGGCGCGATGCTCCTCGCGGGCGTGTTCGCGACATTGGGCGGACGCTACCCGAGGATGGGAGGCCCGTACGCGTACTCGCGGCGTGCCTTCGGCGACTTCGTCGGCTTCCAGACCGCCTGGGGCTATTGGATCGCCGCCTGGGTCGGGAACGCCGCGATCGCGATCGCGTTCGTCGGCTACACGAGCTACGTCTGGCCGGCACTCGACACCCCATTGGAGATGGCCGCGCTGGCGGTCGGCACCGTGTGGCTGTTGACGTTCGTCAACATCCTCGGCGTCCGTGAGGGCGGTTGGGTGCAGGTCGCGACGACGATCCTGAAGTTCATCCCGCTCGCGCTGATCGGGATCATCGGGCTGTTCTCGCTGCAGGGCGACCACTTCACGCCGTTCCTGCAGGCGAGCGGCACGTTCGGGCGGCACACGCTCACCCTGTTCGAGGGCATCACCGCGTGCGTCGGGCTCACCTTGTGGGCGTTCATCGGTCTGGAGTCGGCGACGGTTCCGGCCGAAGAGGTCCGCAACCCCGAGAAGACGATCCCGCGGGCGACCTATCTGGGCACCGCCGTGACGACGCTGATCTACATCGTCGCCACGATCGCGGTCATGGGCATCATCCCGATGGCCCAGCTGGCCGATTCCAACGCACCGTTCGCCGACGCAGCCGCGTCGCTGTTCGGCGGCAATTGGGGAACGGCCGTCGCCTGGATCGGCATGATCGCCGCGTTCGGCGCCCTGAATGGGTGGATCCTGCTGACGGCACGCGTGTCGACGGCGGCTGCGCAAGACGGATTGTTCCCGAAGCCGTTCGCGAAGGTGAGCGGCACCCGCAAGACCCCGGTGTGGGGTCTCGTGATCGCGGCCGTGCTCGTCACGGGCCTCGTGTTCATGAACTACAACGACAAGCTGGTCGATCAGTTCATGTTCATGATCCTGCTCGCGACGCTCACAACCGTGGTGCCGTACGCGTTCGCGGCCGCGGCCGAGATCGCCCTGATGATCAAGGAGCCCGCGATGTTCGCGGGCAGGAAGCTGGTACGCGACACGATCGTTGCCGCGCTCGGCTTCGGCTATGCCTTCTGGGCGATGTACGCGACGGGCCCCGAGGCGATCGCGAAGGGCTACATGCTGCTGATGATCGGTATCCCGCTGTACCTGTACATGCGGTACCGCAATCGGCAGCGGCACGTCCCGGCTCCGGACGTGGTGGTGGCAGAGCCGGAGACGGAGCGCGAGCCGGCCTTGGTCGGCTGACGCGCTCATGCGGATAGAGGGGGAGGCGGGGCGCCGCCTCCCCCTCGGGGGAGGTGACGTGCGATGCGGCGGCGCTCACGGAGCATCGTCGAACACCCGGATGAGAGGATCGTCGGGCGTCGGTACCGGCCGTCGAGGCGTTGGGGGATCCTTCCGAACAGAGTGCACCTCGGCCGCGGCTTCCGGCTCAAAGGTCGGATCACGAAAGACTGAGCTGATCCTGCTCGAGGTCGGGTTGCATCGTCTCTGGGTCACGTGAGCCGACCGCCCGGGATAGGGTTATCGCGTGCACTACCACGACGTGATGGACACGATCGTGCGGGCGTTCGAGGTGCTCGGGGTCGCGATCTTGGTGGTCGGCACCGCGATCGCGTTCGTCAGATACCTCGTCCAACTGCGAGGCGGTACGGGTCGACTCGCGGCTTTCAGTGCGCTGCGAGCCCAGCTGGGGCGGTCCATCCTGCTCGGCCTCGAGGTGCTGGTGGCCGCCGACATCGTGCGAACGATCGTCGAGGTGCCGACGCTGCAGAGCGCCGTGAGTCTTGGGATCATCGTGCTCGTGCGGATCGCGCTCAGTTTCGCGATCGATGTGGAGGTCGACGGCGTCGCACCGTGGCGAAAGGGACCGCCCCACCCCGCCGACCCGACCTGATCGAGCGATCGCCACTACAGTGGTAGGCATGACCACGCTCAATGTCGGCGACGTCGCTCCTGCCTTCGCGCTCCTCGACCAGCACGGTTCAACCGTGCGTCTGAAGGACTTCCGGGGCCGGAAGGTGCTCGTGTACTTCTACCCGGAGGCGGACACGCCGGGCTGCACAACACAGGCTTGCGATGTGCGCGATCACCGCCAGGATCTGACGAGCCTCGGGCTCGACGTCGTCGGCATCTCTCCCGACGAACCCGACAAGCAGCTCGCCTTCGATGAGAAGTTCGCGCTTGGATTCCCGTTGCTCAGCGACCCGGACATGGCCGTCTCGACCGCCTGGGGCACGTGGGGGGAGAAGCAGAACTACGGCAAGACCTACGTGGGGATGATCCGGTCCGCGTTCCTCGTCGACGAGAAGGGGCGGATCGAACAGGCCTGGTATCGGGTGCAGGCGGCCAAGATGGTCCCGAAGGCCACCGCGGCCCTGGCTGGCTGAACGCCGGCGATCAACCGAAGAACTCTCCCGCGCCGAGCACGGTGATCACGATGATCATGCACGCGCTCGCGAGCGCGGGCACCATGGCAGCCGGCCGATGCCCCTTCACCCATCCCATCACGCCCAGCACGACCGACGCGACGAGCGGCAGCATCATCCAGATGTACAGCGCCGGATAGACCAAGCTCGGGACGTCCGTGCCCGCAGAGAAGTCACCGCCCGCGAGCGATGTGATCGCCAGCGCGATCCCACCACCCAGCAGATGCCACGGATAGGACAGGAGGAAGAGGTACCAGGACCAGCGCAACGCACGATCGCCATATGGACGCGCAGCGCCTGAGCTCCGCTGTGGCAGATGGCCGAGCATGCTCACCACCTCCACTGCCAGCGTACGGCGCGTCTGCTTCGAGCGTTGGTCAGCACCCTCGAGTGGTGGTCGCCTCGACGCGACGTTGCCAGATTGGATCTCAAGTCACTCGTTCGAAGGGATTCGTGAGCTCGACGACGGAGGCGGCCTGGACGAAGCAGTACGGATCGTCCGCCACCGGCCACTTCGATGTGGCATCCGTCCACTGTGTGAGGTCGAGGAGGTCCATCTTCAGGGAGTCCCCATCGATCCACGGGACCAGCCAGACGTCGTCCCGCACCCCCGGTGCCTGCGATGTGAACAACGCCCACTCCAACTCCTTGTACGGCATCCCGTACGTGCCGCCATCGAAGGGCACCGACTTCCCGCCGTCACGAGCACCGAGCAGAGCCCAATGTCCGTCGCGCAGGTAGAGATCCCACGTCAGCGTGCGCTTGAACTTGATGGGGTCGAGGAAGTCGCGAACGCATTTCGTGCTGATCTTCTGCTCCCGGGCGCGCTCGAAGATCTCCCCACGGGTGAGCTCGACGGTCCACTGCCCTTCCACCCCGTCGCTGTACGTGCCTGGCCACGCCGACGCAGGAGCTGCCGACGGCGACGCGGGTGCCGATTGCGACGCCTCTTGCGCAGCTGAAGCCGTACAGGCGCCGAGAAGCAAGGTGCACACGACGATGACTGGTCCGCGCCTCCACGAGCCCCGCAACATGTCCGTTCCCCTTTCGATCCGTTCCCGTCTGCTCAAAGACCCGGGCGGACCGAGCCGTTTACGGCGCCGGTGAGAACGGGAACCCGAACCACATGGCGAGTCGAGCCCGGGACTCGCAACTGGGATCGCCGGAACCGACATGCAACTCGGTGACCGTCAGCCGTAGCGTGTCCTCGCTCGACTGCACCCATACCGATGCCGCCAACGGCGGCTCGGGGAACGACATGCGGTACCCAACCCTGCCCGCGTCGCCGAAGACCTGCCCTCCATCGATCCTGCCTGCGCCGAGCGCCTGATCGTCCTGCCCCGGCTCATGGATCACGAAGCGATCCCCCTCGATCGACAGGATGTAGCGACGGTCCCCTCGCTGCCCGAGCACGGCATCAGCACACTCGCCAGCTCCGGCCGCGTCGATCGCGCCGTGCAGCTCCGTCTCGGTGAGAAGCGCTGTGGTCCAGGTACCTTGGATCGATGGAGTCTGGGCTGCGAACTCCTCGCTAGTTGGCGACGGCAAGGCGACGGTGGGATCAACCACTCGCGCGAACGGAGCGCCGAATTCGATGGATGAGCCGGCACGGACGAAGCATGCCTCGGGGTCACCGCCGAGCGAGAGATCGCGGACGTCCAGCCGGAGCGAGGATGGCTCGATCGAGGAATCGAAGACATAGCTGGCGGGAGCGTTCGGGGCGAAGAGACGGATCTGACCGGGTCGCGGCACATCCCAGAACCCGTCTTCGACGCCGATCAGCTCACCACCATCGTCGGACCGGTACAAGAGCCAGCGATCGCCGTTGACGGCCAGCGTGTACCGGACCGTGGCGGCCGTGTCGCCGACGAAGTCAGACGCGCACGTTGGATCGGCACCCTGCGCGATCGCTCGGGCGACGAGATCGGATCTCGACTGCGTATCGGTTTGCCAGACCCCCTCGAAGAGGGGCGGCCCGGCGACCTGGACGGGGCTCTGCTGCACCACCGACGAAAGAGCGACACCCGCGGCAACGAGCACGGCTGCCACCCCGGTCGCCGTGACGCGGCGCCCCCATCGGATCCTGGCGCCACGCTTCCGACTGGCCCGCAGCGCCTCCTCGACCTCGGGATCGAGAACATCGGCATTGCGACGCAAGCCGTCGCGCATCCGTCGGTCAATCGACATCGTCGGTCACTTCCTCTTTGAGAAGTTCGAAGAGCCGCTGCCGCGCCCGGTGCAGATGCACACGAACGGTCGGTTCGGCGATCTCGAGCAAGTCCGTGATCTCGGGTATTGGCCGATCTTCGAAGTAGTAGAGAACCACGCACGCGCGCTGCTGGGGCGCGAGGGACGCGACGGCCCGAGCGAGGTCGATATCAGGCAGGGACGAGCCGGCGGCAGGATCGAAGGCATCCGCCTCGAGCGCGGGTCGTCGTCGCTCGCGCGCCGCGGCACGGATCGCCAAGCGGATCGCGACCCTGCGAACCCACGCGTCCGGCCGATCGTATCGCGAGACTCGCCGCCACTGAGCGAACAGTTTCGCGAACGCCTCCTGGGTGATCTCCTCGGCGCGGCCGCGGTCGTACGTCACGAGGAAGACACTCCGCAGAACCATGGGGTACTCGGCGCGGAAGAGCGCCGTGTAATCGTGCTCCCGGACGGCCGAGATCCTCACCTTCTCTGATTCATCGTCGTATGAGGCCGCACCTCACCCGGATCGACAGAGACCTCAGGAGCAGAGAACGTTTACAGGTCCTCACGAACTTGGGACGATCGCCATCGTCTCTCGCCTGCGGACGGAGGTCGAGAGGATCGAGGGATCAGTTCCCCCGGGCCAGGGAGCCAGGCCAAGACAAGCCCTCCGCGTTTGCGCGGTCACCCCGGTGGGAATCCCGCAACGATGAGCGAGACACAGAAGGAGCGAGTGGATCGCGAGCTGATCGAGCTCTTGAACGAACTGCGAGTGGCGCTACCCGGTGTTCAGGTGCTCTTTGCCCTGCTGCTCACGATCCCGTTTTCGAGTCGGTACGACGCGTTGACCCAGACGCAGCGGGTGATCTACTCGATCACGTTCCTTTCGACGCTCCTGGCGATGGCGTTACTGACCGCGCCGACCGCCTACCATCGGCTTCGATTCCGTCAGGGGGACAAGGATGGCCTCCTCGCGGCCTCCAATCGGTTCGCGGTCGGCGGGATCGCGATGCTGGCGTTCGCCATCACGAGCGCATCCGTCCTGATCGCCGACGTGATGTATGACAGCCCGATCTTCTGGCTCGCGACGCTCGCCGTCCTCTGCGCCCTCGTCTGGTGGTGGTTCGGCCTGCCGCTCATGCGGAGGAGGATGGATCGGTCTTAGGGCAGACCTGCGCGGGCTGCGGTAGGGTCGCCGGGCGATCGCGTATTTGGCCTGCGCGAGGCCGGAGGCCAGCATGATCAATCCCGGGCCGCTTCGACGGCGACCACAGAGCGTGTGGGTCCCACCGAGTCGGGGCCGACTCGTCGCCGGGATCGCGATCGGGATCCTCGGACCGCTGATGATCGCCACGATCGCCCGGTCGGGTTCGGCAACGGTCTTTCCCGGCGTCCCGTACGTGCTGATCGTCGTCGCGGCCGCGGTTGTCGGGCGGCTCGTTGCAAGCGGGGTCGCGATCGCCGTATCCGTCGTGATGCTCGAGCGGTACCTGAACACGTCCCTCGGCGTCGCGAGCGATCGAACGGAGCAGGAGATCGTGTCCCTGCTCGTCTTCGTCATCGTCGGGGTCGTCGTGTCGCAGCTGGTGGCGCGGCTCGCGCAGACGGTCGATGCGGAGGCGAGGGAGCGCGATCGGCTCCGGTTCCTCGCTGCCGCCGGAGATGCGATGTCGAGGTCGATCGCCCCAGAGGACACACTCAATGCGCTGAGTGAGATCCTCGTGCCGTCGCTCGCGGACTGGTTCGCGGTCGACCTCGTCGATGAGGGCCTGATACGGAGCGTGCTGGTGGTGCATCCGGATCGCCAGAAGGTCGAACTCGCCCGCGAACTCCAGTCTCGCTTCCCCGTCGACCCGGACGCGCTCACAGGGCCGCCGCACGTGATCGCGACCGGCAAGTCCGAACTCATCGAAACGATCTCCGACGAGATGCTCGCTGCGCTTGTGTCAGACCCGGATGTTCTCAAGACCATGCGGAGCCTCCAGTTGCACTGCGCGATGGTGGTGCCGCTGACGGCGCGCGGACGGACGCTCGGCGCGCTCACACTCATCGGAGCGGAGCATCACGAGCACTACGGCCCTGAGGATCTCCAACTCGCCGAGGAGATCGCCGACCGCGCGGCGCTCGCGATCGACACTGCGCAACTCTTTGCAGCGGAGAACGACGCACGAACGGCCGCATCGCGACAGGCACACCGCAACGGCATCCTGAAGGATGCGACCGCGGCTTTCGGCCAGGCGACATCGGTGGACGCGGTCCTCAAGGCCATGCTCGACACGGGCATCCGCAAAGCGGGCGCCGCCGCAGGCACGGTCGGCCTTGTCGAAGGCGAGACGGTCGACGTGATCGGGATCAGCGGCTACGAATTGGACGATCACCCGTTCTGGCACTCCTTCTCGGTGGATGCGACCCTGCCGATGGCGGAGGCGATCCGGGAGCGGATGCCCACGGTGGTCTCGACCACGGAGGAGCGAGACCGTCGCTATCCGAGCCTGCGCGGGCGCGGGGAACAGGCGGACCACGTCCTAGTGTGTTTGCCGCTGCTGCTCGGCGGAGTCGCGATCGGTGGCTTCTCGGCCTCGTATCCGCCCGGCACCGACTTCGACGAGGACGACCTCTCGTTCCTGACCTCGCTCGGGGAGCAGTGTGCGCAGGCGGTCGACCGAGCGAGCGCCCGGGAGGGGGCCGCGCGCACGCAAGCACGGTTCGACGCCCTCGCCTCGGTCTCGAGCACGTTGGCGCTGTCACTCGATCTCGACGTGACGGCAGCCACGGCCGTCGCGCTCGCCGCTCAGCACCTCGGGGAACGAGCGCGCATCTTCGAGTTGGGCCCAGATGGATTCACCGCGATCGCGGACTCAGCAGCTGAAGGAGGGATCTCGGAGATCGACTCTCGACCGCACGTCGAGATCGAGCGGGTCCTCGAGGGCGCCGTCGCCGAGGCGTCCCCGACCGTCGTGCCCGGGACATCCGAGGGTTCCGCGCCGTCGTTAGTGTTGCCGCTGTCGATCGCCTCGACGAGCGTGGGCGCGCTGCTCGTGGACGAGTGCCTCATCGACGTTCGTGACCGCACCGACCTCCAATTCGCGACAGAGGCCGCGCGCCGGATGGCACGGGCACTGGAGAACAGCCGCCTCTATCGCGAGAAGGCGTACGTCGCCAGAACGCTCCAAGCGAGCCTGTTGCCTCCGTCGCTCCCGGAGGTACCGGGAGTGGAGATCGACGCCGTCTTCCTCCCGGCGCTCCGCGACTATCAGGTGGGTGGTGACTTCTACGACGTGTTCCAAACCGAGGACGGCTCGTGGGCGGCCGTGGTCGGCGACGTGTGCGGCAAAGGGATCGAGGCCGCCGCCCTGACCGGGTTAGCCCGCCACACCCTGCACGCCCTTGCTGCGATCGAGTCGCCGAGCGACATCCTCTCGATGCTCAACCGGACGTTGCTTCGCGAGGATCTGGATGGCCGTTTCTGCACGGTGGCGTTCGCGAAGATCGAGCCGAGCGGGGAAGGAGGTGTCCGAGTTCGACTGGCGCTCGGTGGCCATCCCATGCCGCAGCGGATCTCGATCGATGGCGAGGCAACGTCTGTCGGCGAACCGGGGACGCTGCTCGGCGTGACGGACGACGTCCGTCTCAAGGAAGCGGAGTTCTTTCTGGAACCCGGCGAGGTCCTGCTGATGTTCACCGACGGGCTCCTTCGAAAGAGCCAAGCAACGGGCGAGGAGCCCGACGGCCCGGCAGCGATGTTCCGCGCGCAACCGCCGTCATCCGCCACCGAAGCGGGCGAACGGGTTCGTCGCTATGTCGCCGATCGGATCGCCGACGACCAATTCGACGATGTCGCTGCCCTGGTCATCCGAGCCACGACCGACGTCGACTCTTAGGCAGAGCACTTCACGAGCCGCACCGTGGTGCCGAGTTGCTCGACCGTGCCGCGCTTGACCGAGAGTTCGTCGACCATCGCCACCATCAGGAAGATCCCGCGATGCCCATACGCGTCACCCTCGGCAGGCGGCAGCCGCTCGAGGTACACCCCATCGTCCTCGATCGTCACTTCGACGCAGGAATCAAGCACGCGGATCGACACACGCACCTCTTCGGTGCCGCTGTGACGGATCGCATTTGCGCACGCCTCCGTGACCGCGAGCTGGAGATCTTGCACAACCGGTTGCGACACACCCGCGGCCGCCTCCGCCACGAATCGACGCACGTCCGTAAGGACGGAGGGATCGTTCGCGGGGAACGTCCGGGTCGTGTAGGTCTCAGCCATCCGAGGCCCCTTCGACAACGATGCCGAGATCGAAAAGCCCTGCGATCTCGAACACCTTGACCACATGCGGGGCTGGCGCGCGAACGATCAAGCGACCGCCGTGTTCCTCGACGGCTGCATGCAGCCGGATGAGCAACCTGATCCCACTGCTGTCGATGAACGTCAGGTTGGCCAGATCGAGCACCACGTCGCCATCGGCATCAAAGAGCGTGGCGAGCGCCGCATCCGTGCGTTCGTACTGCGACAGGTCGAACTCACCGATGAGGCGTGCCCCGTGCTCGCCAACCAACGGTTCGACGCGGAAGATCGCCACGCCCGAAACCTTAGGTCTCACGATCGTCGGGGGCAACGCGACCCCAGGCGTTGCTCTCCCACCACGACCTCCACTCGTCGATGTTCGAGGGGTACCCGCGCTTCACGCTTCCAAACGCTCGTCCCCTGCCGAGAGCGAGTGCTAGCCTTTCCGCGTGGATGACAAGCAGATGGGCCCCGAGGAACTCGTCGCGGAAGCGACGGAGGCTTCGGCGAAGGACACGGCCCGAGCGATCAATGAGGCGGCGGAGCTCAACGAAGATCCCGTCGTCGCGGAGGCACTCGACGACGCCGCGCTGAAGGCGCACACGACGACGCACCGGGCGGGCTGGCTCCACGCCTTCCTCGGTCGACTGCGTGGCGACGCCCGCACATAAGGCTGATCGGCGTTAGTCGTCGCCGATCGCGTCGTCGATCCCCTCCCGCACCTTCTCAGCAGCCTCCTTGATGTGGCCAGTTGCTTTCTTGGCGTTGCCTTCCACTTGATCCGCTTGACCTTCGCGCTCGAGTTGCTCGTCGTCGGTCACGTCGCCGGTGGCTTCCTTGACCTTGCCCTTGGCGTCCTGCCACGTTCCCTCAGCGCGGTCCTTTGCTCCTGACATGTGGCTCCTCCTTCTTCGGTCCCCAACAGTTCGTGCGGGAGTCGTTTCCACCCGGCGCCCCAGACAAACCTGTTTCGATCGTTTGGTCCGCTACTCGGTTGGGCATGACGTCGAGATGGGGACGATGACGAGGCACAGCGAGTCGCCCGGAAGCGCAACTGTGCAGTGCGTTGCGTGCCGAGGCCAATGGATGCTCCGAGACGCCACATCTGCGCCGTGTCCCTGCGGGCGGTCGAGGGCCCGGCTCCACGACGGCGAGGTCGAGCTCTTGGGTCCTTGCATCGCCTGGTGGACCGGGATCCCTCGAGGCCGGATCGGTCGCCGGCAGCTTCCCCCACTGCTCTAGGCCTGCGGGGTCTCCAGCTCCTCGCGCAGACGCGCGAGCGTTCGAGCAAGAAGTCGGGAGACGTGCATCTGGGAGATGCCCACATCCTCGGCGATCTCGGATTGCGTCTTGTGCTCGAAGAAGCGCAGGTAGAGGATGCGGCGCTCGCGCGGAGGCAACGACTTGATCGCGGCGGACGCGTCCATCCACCCCTCGGCAACGTCGAAGCGCTCGTCGACCGATCCCAAGCTGTCGGCCGGACTGAACTGGTCGTCGGGGGCGGCGTCTAGCGACGAGGCCGTGAACGCCCCGGCTGCATCGACAGCCTCGATCACTTCATCCTCTGACACACCAACCTCGTGGGCGAGCTCGGCGAAGGTGGGCGATCGACCGAGCGATTGCGACAGCCGAGGCAGGGCGCCGTTCACCAGCCCGGCGACTTCCTGCAGACGTCGTGGCACCCGGACGGACCAACCCTTGTCGCGCAGATGCCGTTTGAGTTCACCGACCACCGTTGCAGCCGCGTACGTTGTGAACGCGACGCCACGCTCCGGGTCGAAACGCTTGACGGCGTTCAACACCCCGATCTCCGCGACCTGGATCAGATCCTCGAGCGGTTCTCCGCGCCCTTCGTACCGCCGGGCGAGGTATCGGACGAGGGGCGCGATCTCGCGCACGACGATCTCGCGTCGCTCGGCCTCATCGACGCCCGGCGCGAACGCGGCCGCGATCCGTTCATCACGGCCACCTCGAGCCTCGGTGGCCTCGGTGTGCCCAGACGTCATCGCCGCGGCACCCGAAGGCGCAGCTCGATGCACGGATCGCCGTCTTGGAGCGACTCGGTTGCGTCGTCGACGAGCGCGTCGATGACGATCCGCGAGAAGGGAGTCGCGCGATCGGGAAGCGGCCAGACCGTGATTGCGGCGTCGAGCAGCACCAGCCGAACGGCGATCGTCTCGGCATCGACGCGGATCTCTTCGCGCACTGTGCTGCCGCGTCCCGTACTGATGAGTCGTGCAGCGGCCTCCGAGACGGCGAGGCGAAGATCGTCGACCTGTTCGAAGCCGAGGCTCGATCGCGCGGCCACCGCAGCCGTCACCGAGCGAAGAACGTCGATCGCGTGCGGCGTCGCGGGAACGCTCACGAACGTCGGTGTGACGGCTTCCTCGCGCACCCTCCGTATACTATCCATCGGCTGGTGCGGCCCCCCCGACACCCGCGTTCGCAACCCGAAGGGAACGCCGGCGATGATCGAATCTCGAAGCAACGGGTCGTGGCAAACGCTTGTCGTCGACGAAGAGCTTGACCTCGCCAGCAGCGAGCGGCTGCGGGCCGCGCTCAGTGAAGCGATCGAGCGTTCCGCGTTCGTGGCGGTCGACATGCGTTCGGTGCGATTCATGGACTCGAGCGCGCTCGGGGTGATCGTGCAGGGGATGAAGCTCGCGCGTGCGCGCAACGGCGACCTCGCGTTGATCGGACCCTCGGGATCGCCACGCAAGGTCCTGTCGATCACGGGGCTCGATCAAGAGCTGCGCATCGTCGAGGACCCCGCCCAGCTCGACGGGTCCTGAACGGTGACGTCGCCCGGCCTCTACAGCTTCTCGTCCCCGGCCGACGTCCACGAGCTGGCGAACGTGCGGCTGTTCGTACGGTCGGTCGCGCGGAGCCTCGGCATCGAGTCCGAGCCGGCGGCCGACCTCGAGCTCCTCGCATCCGAGCTGTGCGCCGAGTTGATCGAGGCCGGCGCAACGACGGTCTCGGTGCGCATCGATCCCACACCGGAGGGCATCGGGCTGGTGGTCCAGGCGCCCGACGCCGAGCTCGACATCGACACGATGAGTGACCGCCGCGTCCTGCTCGGCTCGCTGGCGCCCGATCTGCGGTGGAACCCGCTCGGTGCCACCTGCGTCGTGCCGCGGCAGGAAGTCTCCCGACATAAGGCCTGACCTCCTTACGCTCGCCTGATCACGATCGCATCGTGACCAGGTGCGAGCTCGGCGAGTGCCCGCTCGACGATGTGGGCGGGAGACCGCACGACCAACCGCCGTTGATCGGCGTGCAAAGCGTCTGCCAGAGCCACGATCGCCCTGACGCCCGAACCGTCCATGAACTCCACGCCGGAGAGATCGATCGACACATCGCCGGCCGTTGCGGCGGCCGCGTCCACCAGTTCGCGCTGGAACACGAAGGCGTTGGCGGATCGGACCGCTCCGCGCAGCGCGACGCAGGCTGTGTCGTGTCGATGTCCTGTCTGCATGGCCTCTGACCTACCCTGTTGGCCGGCCGATAACCGTCCTCGCCGCGTTTCCCAGCTCGCTGAGCGGGTAGCCACGTGACATGACGAACGATCGAGCGATGCGCGCCACAACCGACCCGAACCCGAGGAGAACCCCGGATCCAACCCCCGAACCGGGCACCCCACCTCCGTCACCCGTTCCGACCCCGGTCCCGTCGCCGGTGCCGCCGAGTCCTGTACCGCAGCCGCCGCCGGCGCCAGAGCCAACCGCTCGACGCGAGGGGCGGTCCTTACGGGTTCGACCACCCTTCGCGTTCCGTGATCCGCTCGGCCCCGTGCGGGGTCTGGGTCGTCTGCTCGCGCTCAGTGACTGAGGTCCGCCCGCCGAGCAAGAGCAGCAGCAGGCCGATCGCTGCTGCGAGGACGCCGACCAGCAACAGGATGCCCCCGGCCGTCGCGACGTCGAAGCCGTTGGGATCCGCGGTGATCGCGTAGCGCATGATCGCGCCCCCGATGACCAGAACGATGCCGAAGCCGAGCAATCCAGATCCTGTTCCCCTACTCATCTCTTCCTCCTTCGCAATGTGTTCCCAAAGCGCGTTCTCCCCGGCGCGTCTGTCCGGCAAACGTCGTGTTTGCCCACCGCTCGCCCGGGGTAGGAACGGAGGGACTCGATGCGGAACGGAAAGGGTGAATCGCCATGGATCTGATCGAACGAGCGAGCGAAGCACGACGCACGTATGCGCGGGACCGGCTGGAGCATCGGCTGGACGACGCAGAGCGTGACAATCGACAGCTCCGCGAGGAGAACGACTCTCTTCGGACGGGGATGCGGCGCGAGGAAGAGGAACGCAAGCGCTTGTGGTCCGCGCTCGAGAAAGACAGCCGGCGCAGAGGCTCACGGCTCCGCGCGCCACTGGTGCTCGGTATCGCGGCGGGCGTCGCCTACATCGCCGGGACGAAGGCCGGGCGGGAGCGATACGAACAGCTCCAGGGCTGGCTCGACGGCGCACGCGATCGGGCGGCGAAGGTGCAGGGAGAGATCGAGAGCGGCAGTGCTCGCGCCTCGAATGCGGTTCGTTCCACCGCGCGGGATGCAACGGATATGGCCAGCACCTAGCCCACCCGGCGCAGGTGGACGTTCGACCGAGAGCTGAGACCGGAGGGGACAGAATGATGGACGTACTTGCCTTGTCCAGTGGGGTGGCGACCTTGCTGTGGATCGTTGCCGTGATCCTCGTGATCGCGGGCATCGTGTGGATCATTCGCGGCGCAGTCGCAGCAGGCATCGTGATGATCGTGGTTGGATGTCTCGTCGGCCCCGGCGGGGTCAGCATCTTCAAGTAGCCATGCCGAGCATCGCGAAGCTGACGATGACCGCCGTCGGTCCGCGCGGGCCGTCCGACCGGGCCGTGAGAACCCACGGCGAGGGACGGACGTGTTCGGCGCCGAGCTGCGATACGACGCTCTCCACGTACAACACCGGCGGTACCTGCTGGATCCACACGCAACCCAAGATCCCCCCGGCGCCGCGGGGCGAGAGACGGGACCGGCAAGCGGATCCGCCCCGACTGGTGCTCAGTGGCATACAGCTGCGGGCGCTGGTCGACGGGGAACCTTGAGGCCAAGAGACGGGAGACACACGATGCCGAACGAGAGCTGGAGCGCGAAGCGGGAGCGTCAATACGAGCACATCAAATCGGGTGAGAAGAAGAGCGGGCGATCGAACGACGTGGCTGAGGAGATCGCCGCGCGGACGGTGAACAAGGAACGAGCTCGCCACGGTGAGTCGAAGACATCCAGCCGGACCTCCACCGAGGACATCTCGTCAGGCCGGCGCGGCGGGCTTCGTTCGCATAGCGGCCCGAGAGGTCGGACGCGCGACCAGCTGTACGAAGAGGCCAAGCGCAAGCACATCAAAGGCCGCTCGAAGATGACGAAGGCGCAACTCGAGAAAGCCGTCGGTCGCTGAACCGGTCAGGCTTGGATCTCTGGCGGAGACGCAGGGATTCGAACCCTGGATGGACCTTTCAGCCCATAACCGCTTAGCAGGCGGCTCCTTTCGGCCACTCAGGCACGTCTCCGTCGTCAATCCTACGGGACGCCGGTGGGGGCCTCCTCTGCCTGGGTCTCGCGGAGGTCGATCACACCCGGCGCTGCGACGGGACGGTCGATCAATCGGCTGATCGTGCGATCCAGGAGCTCGCCGATCATCCGGTTGTAGTCCCAGCCCGCGGCGCGTGCCGCGACCGGGAAGTACGAGATGACCAAGGGGTCGTGATACATCCCCGGCAGGGTGTTGATCTCGAGAAGCTGCGGATTCCCGTCGTCGTCCAGCCGCATATCGACCCGCGCCACATCCCGGGAGTCCAGAGCAAGGAAGGCCTGCGTCGCGAGCTGCTCGATCTCCGTACGCTCCGATGCCGTGAGATCGGCCGGACATCGGGCGGCGGCACGTCCGGCGTCGCTGTCTTCGAAGAACCATTTCACCTCGTACGAGGCGAAGTGCGGCAGATCCGGCGGGAAGATGCTGTAGTCCTGCTCGACGATCGGCAACACGATCGGTCCGTCGCCGATCCCAGGGTTGCCGAGCACGGTGACGGAGAATTCGCGGCCACGCAGGAACTCCTCCACCAAGACCGCGCCGCCGACGAGCGCTCGGATCTCCGCCACCTTCGGCATGAGGTCGGCGGGATGCTCGATGAGGTTGTCGTTGAACAGGCCCTTGCTCGACCCTTCCGCGTTCGGCTTCACGAGCGCCGGGAATCGCAACGCATCCACGACCATCTCGCCCGGCGCGTCTCCGAGGACGATGAACCGCGGGGTCGGCAACCCGTGGAAGCGCCAGACCTTCTTCGTCAGCGCCTTGTCGAGCGAGATCGCGTGTGTGAGCGAGCCCGAGTGCGAGAACGGGATGTCGAGCATCTCGAGGATGGCCGGCATCTGCGCCTCTCGCGACTGGCCTCGCTGGCCCTCCGCGATATTGAAGACGAAGTCGATCGAGCCGCGCAGGGCACGAAACGTCTCGAAGGCTTCCTCGTCGGCCTCGACGTCGATGCAGGTGTGCCCGTTCGCTTCGATCGCGTCATGGATGGCGGCGATCGTGGCTGGCTCGTCGAACTCCGCCTCGGCTTGCGCCGCGCCGTCGACGCCGGCGTCCGCGTGACGAACGTTGTAGCAGAAGGCGATCCTCATGCGCAGGAACGCTAGCAGCGACCCCCTCGCCTGGTCTATCCCTCGGAGGTCGGCGCCGGGCGTGTCTCCAGGGGGAGCGCTGCGAGCCGAGACTGGGCAGCCCGCGTGAGCACCCGTGATCGGACCGCCCCCTCCGACACGATGTCGAGGAACTCCTGCCCGGGGATCCGGTACAGGTGGCTCGGCTCGATCGTTCGGACCGTCGCGGTCCGCGGTACCTGTCGGAGGAGCCCGATCTCCCCGAAGAAGTCGCCGGGACCGAGTGAGGCGACGATGTGGTCGCCCTGGCTTGTCTCGGCGACGACCTCGAGACCGCCCTCGATCACGACGAAGAGGTCGTCGGGCGGATCGCCTTGCCGGATCACCGCAACGCCTGAGCCCATGGGCTCCTCGCGAAGGACCTCGGCCACGTGCTCGAGGGTCGAGCGCGTGGCGCCGCGGAAGATGGCGAGTCGGCGGAGCGACGAGACGCGATCCCGAAGCGGCCCTGCGTATGCCTCGATCGACCGGTCGATCGCTCGGGCTTGCACCAACACGCCGGCGCCCGCAGACGAGCATCAACGCGCCGCCTGTCAGGAGCGCGGCTTCCAACCCGACCTTCGCGACGAGCACCGGCGCGAGCACGATGCCCACGAGGATCCCGGCCACCGTCAGGGAGTCAAGCGTTCCGAAGGCCCGGCCGAGCACGTCCGCGCCGAGCAGCCGCTGCAAGGAGGTCACGGCGATGACGTCGAGGACGATCATCGCGGCGCCCTCGACCAACAAGACGGCGATCGCGACGCTCGGCACGCGGATGACGGCGAGCGTCGCCATGGGTATCCCGCACAGGACCGCCGAGACGGCCAACGCGACGGCCGCCTCCGACCGCCCGGCGAGGCGCTGTGCGATCCCCGCGGCGGCTATCCCGCCCACGCCGATCGCCGCGTAGAGGAAAGCCACGCCGTCGACCCCCGTCCTGAACAGATCCGTCGACGCGAGCGCGTACAGCACCGTCTCCATGCCGTACAACACACTCGTCATCACCTGGGTCACGACGAGCGCGATCACGAACGGGCTCGAAATGAGCGCATGGAACCCGTCGATCAGCCTCGGGCTCGGCGCCGCGACGGCCTCCGCGATCGGGACATCGGCGACGCGGTCCACATCCGGGCCGAGATCTCCACGGATCATCGCCGTGAACACGGCGGACATCAGGAATGTGAACCCGTTGACGGCGAGGGCCGCCGCAGGTGACCCGAGGATCAGCAGCACTCCGCCGAGTGCGGGACCGAGCGCGTAGCTGAGGTTCGTGACGGTCGCGGACATGGTGTTCACGACCGAGAGGTCGTCCTCGTCGACCAGCCGAGGGATCGCGGCGTTCACACACGGGCCGTAGGCGACGGAAAAGGTCGTCGCGACGCCGGCGAGGACGACCGCGAACACCGGCGAGCCCTCGCGCGTGACGACCACCGTCATCACGAACATGACACCGGCGCGGATCACGTCCGAGGCGATCATCGTGCTGCGTCGCGGGCGACGATCCGCGATCATCCCGCCGATCGTGCCGAACAAGACGTACGGCACGAGTCGCACGATGCCCGCCGCGGCGACCCAAGCGGCAGACCCGGTTCGGTCGAACACGAACACGATCAGGGCGACGTTGTAGAGCCAATCGCCGATCTGGGACAGCCCCGTGCCGCCGATCAGGAGACGGACGTTCCGAACGCGCAGTGGCGCCCACAACCGCTTCCGCCCCACCCCGCCCTCTCCCCACGTCGGTCGGCGGGAGTATGCGCTCGAGCGGATGCGGGGTCCAGCCGAGCAGCCCAACGAGCCCTGGGTCCCGCCCGCTAGAGTCCGGGCCCATGCGTGAAGCACTGCAGGCCTTGGTCGACCGCGACGTCGCCACCTATGTGGCCATGCCCGGCCGAATCGTGCACGTGCTTGCGCCCGGCGTTGACCTCGGCGTGGCCGCCGGCGTGGCCGATCGAGCGACCGGAGCACCGCTCGAGCCCGGGATGCGCTTCCGCATCGCAAGCGCGACCAAGCCGTTCGTCGCCGCGGCGGTCCTTCGGCTGCACGAGGACGGTCGCCTGGATCTCGACGAGCCGATCGACGCGCTGATCGACGAGCGGAGCACCGCGACCCTCCGAGGCGGCGGCTACCGCCCCGACGCGATCACGACGCGGCAGTTGCTGACCCACACGAGCGGGGTCTACGACTTCGCCGCCGATGCCTACGGCCCGGCGACCGACGACGGATTCGTCGCCGCATGCAAGGCCGACCCAAGCCATCGATGGACCCGGCTCGAGCAGCTCCGCTTCGCGATGGAGCATGGGAAGCCCTACGGCGAGCCCGGCACGGTCTTCTGCTACTCCGACACCGGCGCGAACCTCGTGGGCGAGATCATCGAACGCACCACGGGAACGACGATGGGCGAGGCGATCCGCGACTTGGTGGGGTACACGCGGTTCGAGCTCGCCAACACGTATCACGATTCGGTGGAACCCGAGCCACCCGACCTCCCGCCGATCGCGCATCAGTACGAGGGGGACTTCGACATCTGGGGCTACGACCCATCGGTCGACCTATGGGGCGGTGGCGGACTCGTTTCGACGGGCGCCGACCTCGCGCGCTTCTTCCGAGCGTTGCTGCGAGACGACGTGTTCAAGGAGCCGGCCACGCTCGCGACGATGTGCACGCTTCCGGACGCGCCGGCCGCACACCCCGAGGATGTCCGCGAGGCCGCCGGGACAGGGATGTTCCTCGGGCGGCGCGAGATCGACGGCGAGGTCTTCTGGGGTCACGGCGGCTACTGGGGAACGTCGGTGCTCACTTGTCCGGCGCACGACCTGACGGTGGTGTCGCAGGACGGTCAGGCCTATATGCCCGAGGGCTACCGCAAGCACGCGCTTGCGGGCGAGGTCCTGGCCCTGCTCCGCGCTTAAGTGATGCGGCCCGCGGCCCGCAGCAGGGCGAGCGTGCGATCCACCGGCAGCGCGTGCAAGGTGTTCCCGTCGCGTCCGATCGTGGTGTGCGCCGCGAGCATCGCGTTGACCACGGCCTCCTCGGTCGCCTCTGCCGTCGCCCGGAAGATCGCCGACAAGATCGTGCCCGCGGCGGGGCCGTCCGCGATCGCGCTCGGCGCATACGCCGCGCCGTCGCGCGGGACGACGTTCGCCGTCGAGAATGCGAGGAACTGCTCGCCGCTGGAGTTGGACGCGTGCGAACCGCCGCGGGCGAGGCCGATCCCCGAGCGTTCGGCAACCCGCCGCAGCTGGTGAGGCAGCAACGGCGCGTCGGTTGCAACCACCACGATGCACGAACCCTCCGTGTGTTCCTCGGGCATCAGATCGGTGATGCCCTCCCCGACGCGGACGCCGTCGATCAGCAGGACCGAGCGATCGCCGTGGTTCGTCAGCACGAGCGCGGCAACGGTGTGGCCACCGGCCTCGCTCTCGAGCACGCGGGAGGCCGTCCCGATCCCGCCTTTGAAGTCGAAACACTGCATGCCGGTGCCCGCGCCGACGCACCCCTCCTCGACCGGATCGGCGGTCGCGGCGTCGAGCGCCGCCCACACGTCCTCGTCGGCGAGCGGACGCGTCAGCACGGCGGAGAGCCCGGAATCGTCGCACTCCGTCACGCACGGCATCACCGACTCGCCGGCCGCCGGGTCGCGAGCCGCGATCCACGCGACCGTCGCGTCGTAGGCCTTCCCGATCAGCAGCGAGCTGGTCAGCACGATCGGACTCTCGAGGATGCCCCACTCGCGGATCGAATTCACCCCGATCAACTCGCCGTAGCCGTTGAGGATATGCGTTGCAGCGTAGACAGGTTCGTCCCAAGGGTTCCCGGCCCCCGGGAAGATCGTGGTCACGCCGGAGCGGACGGCGTCGGCCGCGCCGTCCTCGCCGGTCACGAGCGTGCGTTGGCCGACGCGGACGCCCGAAACGTCGGTGATGCCGTTGGTCGGTCCCGGAGTTCCGGTGCCGATCCGGATGCCGAGGTCGCGGGCGCGAGGCTGAGCCATGGCCCGCTACGATACCGGCTCACTGATGGGCATCCTCGGACTCGGGATCTCGTTCCGCCGCGCACCCGTCGAGCTGCTGGAGCGGCTCGCGTTCACCGACGACGACCTGACGAAGGCCTATCGCGTCGCCCGTGATCAGCCTGGTGTCGACGGCGTCGTCATCGTCTCCACCTGCAACCGGGTGGAGATCTACGGCGAGGTCGTCTCCTACCACGCCGGGTTCCTCGCGCTGAAGCGCGTGCTCTGCGAGACGAGAGGCGTCGGGGCTTCCGAGCTCGCCGAGCCGCTCTACGCCCACTGGGAGCGCGACGCCGCCGACCACCTCTTCTCGGTCTCGGCCGGACTCGACTCGATGGTCATCGGCGAGACACAGATCTACTCGCAGGTGCGCGAGGCGCTCCGCCGTGCCGAAACCGAGGGAGCGAGCGTCCCGACGCTCACGAGCGTCTTCCACGCGGCCTCGCGCGCCGGCCGGCGTGTTCGCCAGGAGACGTCACTGGGTGCGGCCCCCGATGCGTTCGTCGCGCTCGGCGCCGACCTCGCCGCCGAAGCGCTGGGCGGGCTCGACGGGAAGCGAGCGGTCGTCGTCGGCGCCGGGCAGATGGCCTCGCTCGCCGTGAAACACCTGCATCGCCGCGGTGTCGGGCCGATGCGGATCCTGAACCGCTCGCTCGAGCACGCGCGCGCGCTCGCGGAGCGCACGAACGCCGAGCACGGCGATCTGGACGCGTTGCCGGCCGCGCTCGCCGACGCCGATCTCGTGATCTCTGCGACCGGCGCCGCGAGCTGCGTGGTGCACGCCAACGCGGTTCGCCACGCGATGGCCGCGCGCGCCCCACGTCCGCTCGTGCTCGTTGATCTGGCCGTGCCGCGCGACGTGGAGCCCGACTGTGGGGACGTGCCGGACGTTCGACTGTTCGACATCGCCGCGCTGCGGTCACGGGTCACCGAGCACACGCCCGAAACGGCCGCCGACATCGCACGCGCCCAGGAGCTCGTCGATCAGGAGGTTGCCCGCTGGGTCGCTCGTCGTCGCGGCGACGAGCTCGCCCCCGTGATCCGCGAGCTCCGCCGCCACGGCGAGGCAGTGATCGAGGCCGAGCTGGCACGTGTGCGCTCGCGGCTGGCGAACCTCGACGCCGACGAGCGAGCCGCGGTCGAGGCTGCGCTCCGCGGGGTCGCCGCGAAACTGCTGCACGATCCGATCGTCGGTCTGAAGGAACGCGTGGAGCCCGCGCGCGAGCGCGAAGTGGCCGCGTTGCTCGCCGAGCTGCTGGGCCTTCCCGAGGCGCCGTGACCCTGACGATCGCGACCCGTCGCTCGGACCTCGCGATGGCGCAGGCGGACCTCGTTCGCCGCCAACTCCAACCGCTCGGGCACGACGCGGTCTTCCTGCCGGTCGACACCAGTGGGGACTCGAACGATGGCGCGGGCAAGGACCGGTGGGTGGATGCCATCGTCGAGGCGCTCCGCAGCGGCGCGGCCGACCTGGCGGTGCACTCCGCCAAGGATCTCCCCGCGGCCGACCCCGCGGATCTCGTCATCGCCGCCGTCCCCGAACGCGCCGACGCCCGCGACGTGCTCGTCACGCTCGATCCGGCGTTCGTCGACCAGCTGGGGCATCCACGCTCGGGCGCCCGGCTCGGCACCTCGTCGCTGCGACGGATCGCACAGCTGCTCGCGGCGTTCCCCGGGATCGAGATCGTGCCGCTGCACGGGAACGTCACGACGCGGCTCCGCAAGGTGCTCGATGAAGGCGCCGCCGACATCGCGGTCCTCGCGGCCGCCGGTCTCGAGCGTCTCGGCTTGGAACCCCAGCACGTGCTGCCGCTGGGACTCGACGTGATGGTGCCGGCGCCCGGACAAGGAGCGCTGGCGATCCAGTGCCGCGCCGACGACCGCCAGCTACAGGCCACCCTGAGCGCGGTGGATCACCGCGTCTCGAGGATCACCCTCGCAGCCGAGCGCGCGCTGACGCGCGCGCTCGGCGGGGACTGCTCGCTCCCCCTCGGTGCGGTCGCCGCGATGCAGGGCGACGTCGTCCGTCTCGCGGCCTGCGTCGCGATGCCCGACGGGTCCACAGGTCGTGCGCGCCGCCGCGGAGTCCGACGACCCGGATCGAGCCGCCGAGATCGTGGCCTCGCAACTGCGCGCCGAGGGCGCCGACCAGATCCTGGACGCGATCCGCGCGTCATGACCTCGCCGCTCGCGGGGCGCACCGTGCTGGTCACGCGGCCGGCAGAGCGCGCGACCCGATTGGTCAATCAACTTGACCAACGCGGGGCGCGCGCGGTCGTTGCGCCCGCGATCGACCTGCGACCGGTCCGAAGCGCGGCGCTCAGCGCCGCGCTTCGCGATCTTGCGGCCGGCGGCTTCGCCTGGATCGTGCTGACGTCGCCCGCCACCGTCCGGATGCTCGACGAACGCCTGGACGGGCCATCGTCGATCCGTGCCCAGGTCGCCGCCGTGGGCGAGGGCACCGCCGCCGCATACGCTCGATGGTCGCGACGCCAGCCGGATCTCCTGCCGCGCTCCTTCACGGTCGCGTCGCTCGCGCGGTCGTTCCCGCGCGGGCACGGCCGGGTGCTGTGCGCGCGGGCCGACATCGCCCCCGACGGGCTGGAGGACGCCCTCGCGGCGAAAGGTTGGGATCCCTTGCGGGTCGACGCCTATCGCACGATGTTCGTGCGGTCGCTCCCGGCGGAGGCCCGCCGCGTGCTCGCCGCCGGGAAGGTCGACGCGATCACGTTCACGAGCGCCTCGACGGTGCGCGGATTCCTGCATGCGCTCGGGCCGACAGGGCTCCGCGGCTCGCCCAAGGTCGTCTGCATCGGCCCGGTGACGGCGAAGGAGGCGCGGACGCACGGCCTCGTCGTGCACGCGGTCGCGAATCCACACACCACCGACGGCCTCGTCGTGGCGCTCGAGCGTGCCCTCACTCCCAAACGTCGCCCAGCGCGTCGATGAAGCGTCGTGGGGCGCCAACTCGAAGGACCGGTAGTCTTGTTCACGTACGAGGCATGTGAACGCCCGGTACCAGCGGTCGTTTGCGGAATGCGAGCACATCTCCGCGGGGTTGCATCATGAAGGAGACCGAGAGGGGAACGGCATGAGCGACTGGAACGCGAACATCATCGAGGAGTTCCACGCGAACGAGGGCAAGGTCGGCGGCCCGTTCGAGGGCGCGCCGCTGCTGCTGTTGCACACGACGGGCGCAAAGACCAGCGAAGAGCGGATCAATCCGCTGATGTATCTCGCCGACGGCGGTAACTACGTCGTGTTCGCGTCCAAGGGCGGGCACGCGTTCCATCCGCACTGGATGCTGAACATCGAGGCGAACCCCGAGGTCGAGATCGAGGTCGGCACCGAGACGATCAAGGGTCGCGCGACGGTGCTCCGCGAGGGCCCCGAGCGCGACCGTCTGTACGAAGAGCAGGCGACCCGATACCCGCAGTTCGGCGAGTACCAGGTGAAGGCGGACCGCACGATCCCGGTCGTGGTGATCGAACCGATCTAAGCCCGACGCCGGTACGCGATCGCCCAGCGTTCCTCCCAGGCGACACCGTCATCGGAGCTCTCCCAGCGCCATGCGAACGCGTCGGACGTGATCTCGGAGAAGACCATCCGCTTGAAGCGCCGATCTGCGTCGACGGGATCCGGGGTACCGAAGACGAAGGTGCCGTCCGGCTGCGGACCGCCGGCGAAGTGCCAGTAGCTGCCGTTGGAGTCCACCCACGTCTGGCGCCAACCATCACCTTCCGGATCGTGCACAGAGACGCTCAGTCCCGTGAACGCCTCCGGCGCGACCGACTCGAATCGCTCGACGATGACGTTGCCGCCGAGTTCTCGTGCGATCTGGTTCGAGCCGTGGCCGCCCTCCCACGTGCACTCCCAGGAGCCGAGCCAGAAATCTAGGGCGTGCATCGCTGCATCGTAGAACCTGCACTGCGCTCGCAGCACCGCTCCGGACGTCCGCCGAGAGCAACGACGAACGCTCGACCCCGGGAAGCCGAGGCCGAGCGTTCGCCGTGTGGGCGCTCAGCTGACGACGAAGGTGCCGTTCATCGGCGGATGGACGTCGCAGCGGAAGTAGTAGGTGCCGGCGGGAAGCGCGGCCACCTTGTAAGTGGCTTTCCCGGGACCCGTGACCATCTCTCCGGTGAACAGCGCCTCGGTCGCCGAGTCGTCCGTGTAGATCGACACGTTGTGCGGCACGCCGAGGTCCTTGTTGTCGAACGCGATCGTGAACGCCGTGTCGGCCGGGGCGGCCAGGCAGTCGGTGCTGAACGCCATCTGCTCGGCGACGACCGACAGGTCCGTGCCATCCGGTGTGCATGCGGCTGGCGCCGCCGCGGATGACGACGACGGCATCGGCATGGACGACGTCGGCATCGGCATGCTCGCCGACGCCGTCGGCTGCGCACCGCCGCCCACCGATGCACCCTTGACCGGGGCGACGCCACCATCGAACGGGTCGGCCATGATCGGATACGACGTCGGAGCCGAGGCCGCGTCGGCGGTGACCTTGATCAGGCCGACCGACCCGAGGCCCGTGTACGCGAAGGCGTGCGTCACGAACGGGTAGAGACCGGCGTCCGGGATCTGCAGCTCGAACATCGCACCGCTTCCGGGCGCGATGTTGAACGTCTGCAGACCGTACTCGGTATTCGCCGGATTCCCGGTGTCGTGGGTCTCGTTGAACATCGTGCCGATCACATGGAATGCGTTCGTGAGGGTAGGCCCGGCGTTGAGCACCCACAGGCGGAACGGCTCGTTCGGGGCCACCTCCAGCGGCGTCGTCTTGTATTGGTCCGCGACGCCGTTGAACACGACGTAGCCGGGGTCGACCGCGACCATCTTCTCCAAGTCGCCGACGTAGACACCCTTGACCGGCTTGTCGGACGGATAGAACTCGCTGGCGACGAGCACGTACTCGCGCTCAGCCGGCAGGGTGTCCGGCGACACGATGATCGCGCCGTACATGCCATTGGCGATGTGCTGCAGGACCGGCGTGGCACCGCAGTGATACATGAAGACGCCCGGGTACATGGCGACCCAATCGAACGTCTTCGTCTCGCCGGGGTTCACCGGTTGATAGTTGCCCGTCAGGGTGTCCGAGCCGGCGGCCGGGAGGTCCGCCCACGGCGTCATCGCCGCGTGGAAGTCGATGGAGTGCTGCATCCCGAGCGTGCTGTCGTTCGTCAGCGAGAAGTGGATCGTGTCGCCGAGGCGCACGCGGATCACCGGTCCCGGGGCCGTGCGATTGAACGTCCACACGCTGAACTTGATGCCGGGCGCGATCTCCTGCACGGTCTCCGTGGCGGTCAGATCGACGTTCACCACGGTGCCGTTGGCGCCCACGGCTCGATAGGGACCGCCCGTCGACGCCTCGGTCTTGGTCACCGGCGCGATCGCGAGACCGAACACCAACGCGACCCCCGCGACGATCGCGATCACCATGGGCTGCTTCATGACCCGTTCCTCCTTGGCTCGGTTCTCTATATCTGGAGTATTGAACTAAAGGTTCGACCAGTGAGTCCCCTATACGACCCTCCACGCTCGGGACCTTCGTCCCGGTGAGGGGAGATACCTAGAGTGGGGCAGTAAGGATTCGGTTAGACTCGGCCCAATGGACATGACCCTGTCGAAGGCAGGCGACTACGCGGTCCGTTCCGCGCTCGCGCTGGCCGCCAGCTACGAGGGCGGCGAGTACGTGACGATCGCTGACATCGCCGACCGCATGTCTCTTCCGCGAACGTTCACACCGCAGATCCTCGGCAAGCTGATCCGGGCGGGGATCGCCACATCCAAGCCCGGCCGTGGAGGCGGCTATCGCCTGACGCGAGATCCGCGCGAGATCTCGATGCTCCAGGTGGTCGAGGCGGCCGAGGGCTCACTCATCAACACGCGCTGCACGCTCCGCGGCGGGCCGTGCCTGCGCGACGATCGGTGCGTCGTGCACGACACGTGGGTCGCCGCCGAAGAAGCCTTCCGCCGGGAGCTCGAGCGCACGCCGCTCGCGCAGGTCGCCGGCGTCGCCCGGCGGCACGCGAACGCGTAGCACCCGCTACGCTGGTCCCCGATGGCATTCCCCGAACAGCGACCACGTCGGCTGCGCCGCACGCCTGCCCTTCGCGCGCTCGTGCGCGAAACAACACTCGATGCGGCCGACCTGATCGCGCCACTGTTCGTGAAGGAGGGCCTCGACGAGCCGGTGCCGATCGCCTCGATGCCCGGACAGTTCCAGCACACGATCGAGTCGCTCCGGAAGGACGCGTCGGAGATCCGCTCTCGTGGCGTGCTCGGGTTCATGCTCTTCGCGGTGCCGGCCCACAAGGACGCCGAGGGTTCCGAGGCGTGGAACCCCGACGGGATCGGCCAGCAGGCGATCCGTGCGCTGCGATCCGACTTCGGCGACGACGCTGTCGTGATGAGCGATCTCTGCCTGGACGAATACACCGACCACGGGCATTGCGGCGTGCTCGATGCCCGCGGCGACGTGGACAACGACGCGACCCTGGAGCGGTACGCGCGCGTCGCCGTCGCGCAGGCCGAGGCGGGGGCGCACATGGTGGCGCCGAGCGGCATGATGGACGGCCAGGTGGGAGCGATCCGCGCGGCGCTGGACGGCGCGGACGCCACCGACGTGGCGATCATGGCGTACGCGGCGAAGTTCGCGAGCCCGCTCTACGGACCGTTCCGAGAGGCCGCCGAGGGTGCGCCGCGGTTCGGGGATCGTCAGGGGTATCAGCAGGACGTCGCGAACGGCGCCGAGGCGCTCCGCGAGATCCGCGCCGACCTCGAGCAAGGCGCCGACATCGTGATGGTGAAGCCCGCGCTGCCCTACCTCGACGTGGTCCACGAGGCCGCCGCGCTGCGCGCCTCGCCGGTCGCCGCGTATCACGTAAGCGGTGAGTACGCGATGGTGAAGGCCGCCGCCCAGAACGGCTGGCTCGACGAGCGCCGAGTCGTGCTGGAGATCCTCACGTCGATCCGCCGAGCCGGCGCCGACCTGGTGCTCACGTATCACGCAGCCGACGCCGCGGCCTGGCTCGCCGACTGAGGACGTCAGGGCGCCGAACGGCTGGTAGCCGGGCGCGGTTCGCAGCCACGGCCGCGCGTCCTCCCACCGTCGCGCGATGTCCAGCAGGAGGTCGTCTCGGAAGCGAGGCCCGGTCACCTGCAGCCCGAAGGGCACACCGCTCGGATACGCGCCCGCCGGCAGCGATAACGCCGGGTGGCCCGTGATGTTCTGCGCCTGGCACGCGTACGACTCGGGACCGGTGCCGTCGTCCGATCCATCGGCGGGGCAGGCGTCGGCGGTCATCACGGGCGAGAGCAGCACCGCGTCGTCGCCAAGCAGATCGTCGAGCGCACGCGTGTACTCGAACCGCCGGAACCGCACGGCCAGGTACTCCTCGATCGGGCACGGCGAGCCCGCCCTCGAGGTAGGACCTCGTCGAGGGATGCAACTGCTCGGCGTGTTCGTCGAACCAGGCGCGACCGAACCGGTGGGCGTGCTCGGATCCGGTGATCGTGAACCAGTCCTCGTCGATCCTGCGATCACCGAACAGCTGCGACGGGGTGATCGGCTCCGCCGCTCGGCCGACCACCTCGCCGAAGGACGTGACGGCCGCGTCGAAGGGTTCCCGCACCTCAGCAGGCAACGGCCCGTAGTCGGTGAAGCGTTCGATCGTGAACACGCGAGCGACGGCCGTGTCACGCTCGGGGGGCGGCACGACCTGCGCGGTCGGATCGCCGGGTGTCGGCCCTCGCAGCACCTCCAGGAGCAGCTCGAGGTCGTCCGCGCACGTCGAGAAGGGCCCGTCGGTCGACAGGTCGATCCAATCGGGGATCGGGTCGCGGCCGACGACACCGTTGGTCGGCTTGAGCCCGACGAGCCCGCAGTACGCGGCCGGGATGCGGATGCTGCCGCCCCCGTCGGTCGCGGTGGCGATCGCCGCCATGCCGGCCGCAAGCGCCACCGCCGACCCGCCCGACGAGCCGCCGCACGTGCGATCCGGCAGCCACGGGTTGCACGTCGTGCCGAAGAGCAGGTTCGACGTGAACCCCTCTGCGGCGAATTCGGGCAGGTTGGTCTTGCCGACGACGATGGCGCCGGCCGCGCGGAGGCGCGCGACCACCACCGCATCGGTCGTCGCGGCCGGCGCGGCACCGAACACCTGGGATCCGAACGTCGTCCGCATCCCCGCGACGTCGGTCATGTCCTTCACGAGCAGCGGCAGTCCGGCGAGCGGCCCCGCCTCGGCGCCGGCGGAAAGCGCAGCGTCGAGACCGCGAGCTTCCTCCAACGCCTCCTCGGCACGAAGCGCCACCACCGCGTTCAGATCGGCGTCGAGCGTCTCGATCCGCTCGAGGGAGCGGGCGACCAGCTCGTGCGCGCCGATGCGCCGCTCGCGGACGGCCGCCGCGAGCTCGCGGAGCGTCACCGCGTCAGCCATCGATCAGCCAACCCCATGGTGGGCGAACATCGCGAGCAGCTCGTAGACGACGTTCGCTGCCGCGATCGACGTGATCTCGGCGTGGTCGTAGGCGGGCGCCACCTCGACGACATCGGCGCCCACCAGATGCAGGCCCGCGAGCGCCCGCAACGTTGCGAGCAGCTCCCGGCTCGTCATCCCCCCGGCTTCCGGCGTACCGGTGCCCGGCGCGTGCGCGGGGTCCAGCACGTCGATGTCGATCGAGATGTAGACCGGCACATCACCGACCCGGGCGCGGAGCTCATCAGCGACCGACGCGACCGATCGCGTCAGGAAGTCGAACGCCCCGACGATCGTGAACCCGAACCCGGCGTCGTCGACGAGATCGACCGGTGCGAACAGCGGCCCACGGATCCCGACGTGCGCGCATCGATCGGCGCCGAGCAGCCCTTCCTCGTGCGCACGGCGGAACGGGGTGCCGTGCGTGTACGCGGCGCCGAAGTAGGAGTCCCACGTGTCGAGGTGCGCGTCGAAGTGGATCAGCGCGACCGGACCGTGGACCGCATGAACGGCCCGCAGCAGTGGCAGGGCGACAGTGTGGTCGCCGCCGAGCGCGATCAGCGCACCGGAGGACGCGAGGAGGTCGCGCGCCCCCGCTTCGATCTGCACGATCGCGTCGTCGATCGCGAACGGCGTGCATGCGATGTCTCCGGCATCCACCACCTGCTGGGTGGCGAACGGTTCCACGTCGAGCCCGGGGTGGTACCCGCGCATCAGCCGCGAGCCCGCGCGGATCGCGGCGGGACCGAATCGGGCCCCGGGCCGGTAGGTCACCCCGCCGTCGAACGGCACACCCACGACGGCGACGTCGGCGCGGTCGACCTGATCGAGCCGAGGCAGCCTCGCGTAGGTCGCCGGCCCGGCGAACCGCGGCACCTGCAGCGGATCGACCGGCCCGAGCGGCGCGTCTCCTCCACCCATGTGCTGCATCGGGTCTCCTTCCTCGGCGGGTCACGCTACCCCATGCCACCCCTGTTAGCCTCCGCGGGTCCGCATGACCGGAGGGAACCGATGGGCCTCGTGATCGTGGTGTTCGGGATGGTTGGCGTCGCGCTCGCGGCCGGCTGGGTCGCGCAACTGCTGGTCGGCAAGCACGGCCGCACCGACTGGACCGAGGTCGCGTGGGTCGGTCTGCTCGGCACCGCGATCGCCGGCTCGATCGCCTGGCTGATCGACGGCGAGTTCGGCAGGGTGTTCAGCGTCGCCGGGCTGCTGCTCGCGATCGGGGTGTCGTTCGTGATCATGTCGTTCGTGACCCGGCGCGAGGCCGCCGCCCGCCGCGCGGAGCGCCACCGCGAGCACGAACTCACACCCGAGGGCCTGCCCGGGCACCACCAGCCACAGCAGCACCACCCCAAGAACAAGCGGAAGAAGCGCCGCTAGGCGGGCGAGCGGTTCGCGCGCTGGCGTGCGCGCCAGCGCGCGGCCCGGCGCCGGTACAGCGCGAACGCCACCGGGCCCGCCGCGATCGGCAGCCAGTACGAAACCAACCGGTAGGCGAGCGTCGCAAGCGTTGCCGCCGGTCCCGGCACGCCCGCCAAGATCAGCATCGCGGCGAGCCCGGCCTCGACGAATCCGAGCCCTCCCGGGGTGATCGGGATCATGCCGAGCACGACCGAGGCCACATAGGCGAGCAGGACGAGCGAGGCGCGCGGGCGCGACCCGGCGGCGACGAGGGCCGCGAGCAACGCGAGGTAGTCGAACAGCACGTTGCCCGCCGAGCGCAAGATCGCCTGACCCCACTGCGCGCCCAGATGGCCGCGCACCGCGTCGCGTTCGCTCGTGAGCCGTTCCCCGAGGCCCGTCATCGGTGGGCGACGTCGCACGACGACGTTGTGGATCCGCTCGATCCAGTGCGCGACGCCGCCGATCGGCTTGTCGAACAGCAAAAGCACGGCGCCGCCGCCGACGAGCAGCACGAACAACACGACGCCGAGCCATGCGGCCTTCTCGAGCCCCTGATTCACGGCGACGCCGCCGATGATGGCGGGTACCGCCAGCACCGGCAGCGCGAACAGAGTCGCAACATTGATCAGGGACGCCGCGGCGATGCCGGTCCCGATCCGTGCTGCGTCCATCCCCGCGCCCACCAGCATCCGATACTGCATCGCGGCGCCCATCGGGCTGCCGCCCGGCACGATCTTGCTCACCGAGTTACCAGCCACTTGCGCCGTCCCGATCGCGAAGAACCGGTGCGACCCCAGACACAGCCCGATCAGCAGCCACATGCAGCCGTAGCTCGCCGCCTCGGCGGCGGCCATCACAACGAACCACCCGGGGGCGACCTTGGTCAGCTCGTCGAACGAGGAGAAGGTGGCGACGAGCGAGGGCCACACGACGTACAGGCCGATCGCCGCCAGCAGCAGCATCACGATCCGGCCGGGCGTCACGATCCGCGCCCGCTCGGGCAGCTGGTGGGTCGTCACCGGTGGTTGGTCGCTCACCGGACCATCATCCAGCAGGAGGGCACCTTCCCGTAGGTAGCATCGGGCGATGACCACGAACGAGGAGCTGTTCGCACGCGCCCAGGCGGTGATCCCCGGCGGGGTGGACTCGCCGGTGCGGGCGTTCGGGTCGGTGGGCGGCACGCCCGGTTCGCCGTCCGTGGGGACGGCGCGTACGTCGAGGACGCCGAGGGCACGCGATACATCGACTTCGTGCAGTCTTGGGGCGCGCTGCTGTTCGGCCACGCGCATCCGGCGATCGTCGACGCGGCCACCGAGGCGGCCGCGCGCGGCACGAGCTTCGGGATGCCCACCCAGGACGAGACCGAGCTGGCCGAGCGGATCGTCGAGGCCGTGCCGAGCGTCGAGCAGGTACGGCTCGTCAGCTCCGGCACCGAAGCCGCGATGTCGGCGGTCCGCCTCGCGCGCGGCGCCACCGGCCGCGATCTGCTGGTGAAGTTCGAGGGGTGCTACCACGGGCACGCCGACGCCCTGCTCGCGAAGGGCGCGGGCAGTGGCCTCGCCACCCTCGGATTGCCCGGCTCGCCCGGCGTCACCGAGGGCGCGGCGCGCGACACGCTGACCGCGCCGTACAACGACACCGACTGCGATCGAGGCGTTGTTCGCAGCGCACGGCGACCAGATCGCCGCGGTGATCGTCGAGCAGGTCGCCGCGAACATGGGCGTCGTGCCGCCAGCCGACGGGTTCCTCGAGCGGACCTTCGCCGCTCTCACCGCCGACTATGGCGCGCGTGCTGATCGCCGACGAGGTGATCACCGGCTTCCGGATCGCCTACGCGGGCGCCCAATCCGTCTTCGGCGTGACGCCCGACCTGTCGGTGTTCGGCAAGGTGATGGGCGGCGGGTTCCCATGCGCGGCGTTCGGCGGACGGCGCCGACCTCATGGCGCACCTCGCACCGGTCGGCCCCGTCTATCAGGCCGGCACCCTCAGCGGGAATCCGGTCGCCGTGGCGGCAGGCATCGCCGCGCTCGACCTCGCGCGGACGACCGACCCCTACCCCGGGCTGGAGCGGACGGCCGACGCGCTGATCGGCGGGTCTCGCCGACGCGTTCGCCGCGAACGGCGTGCCCGCGACGATCAACCGGTCGCGATCGCTGTTCAGCGTGTTCTTCACCGCGGGACCGGTGCGGAACTTCGACGAAGCCAAGGCCGCCGACCACGACCGATACGCGCGGTTCTTCCACCACATGCTCGACAACGGGGTGGCGCTGCCGCCCTCGGGGTACGAACTGTGGACGCTCGGGACCGCCCACGGCGACGCCGAGGTCGCCCAGGTGGTCGAGGCTGCAGCCAGGTTCGGCGGCTAGCACCGAGCCGGCCGCTACGCGGCCGGCTCGGGGATCAGCGTCGCTTCCTCCTCGTCGTCGACGTCCGGCACGATCGCGATCGTGTCGTCCGTCGACGGACGCTTCGGTGGTGTCCAGTAGGGATCACTGTCGGTGATACCGAACAACTCCCATTGCCGCACAGGCACGCCCTCCTCGCGTTGGGTACCCGAGGTATCGGCATCGACGCGCGCGTGCGCGTATCGGCCCATCGGGGGTTCTGATCGCGGAACGGCCTCCGACCGACGGGGTAGGCTCCTTCACCGATGTCGTCCAACACACCGACGGACCCGCTCGCCGCGTTCGAACGGGCGCTGGCGCAGCGGATCGGCGCCGACGCCGACGCGTGGATCGCCGACCTGCCGGGTCTGATCTCCACCATGACGGCCACCTGGGATCTGATCGTGACGGGGACCGCCACCGACGTGAGCGCGTTCGGGATGACGATCCCGGCGATGCGGGGCGAGGACCGTGTCCTGCTTCGGATCGGCTATCCCGACGGGTGGTTCCACGACGAGCGGATCGCGCTCGAGGCGTGGAACGGCAACGGGTCGGTGCGGCTGCTCGAGCACGACGCTCGGGGGGCGCAGCTGCGGGCCGCCCCCGATCCCGGCACGCCGCTCAGCACCGAGCGCAACGCGATGCGTGCGCTGCGCCTGGCCGCCGACGCACTGCGGGTGTTGTGGATCCCGGCACCGGAAGGGCTGCAAACCGTCCGCGCAGAGGCCCGCGCATGGGTGGACGAGATGGCCAACCGCTTCGAAGCGACCCACCAGCCGTTCGAACGAGTCCCTGCTCCGCGACGCCGAGCAACTGTTCCGCGCCTTCCAGTCGACGCAGTCCTCGCAGGTGTTGCTGCACGGAGACGCGCGCATCGGGGCGTTCGTGCTCGAGGGCGACCACGCGGTCGCCACCGACCCGAAGCCACTCGTCGGCGAGCCTGCCTTCGACGTCGCCTCGCTCCTGCGCGACAAGCCGGGCGAGTTGATCGCCGACACCTCGGCCGGCACGCACCTGCTGCAGGCTCGGCTCGATCAGCTGACCGACCTGCTCGACGTCAGTGCGAGCCGCGTGAAGGGATGGGCGTTCGCGACCGCGGTCGACATCGGGCTGCTCGCATACGAGGCGTGGCGACATCCGCGGGCGGCGACCTGATGATCGAGGTCGGCCGTTTGTGCCAGTCGCTCAGCGCTTGAACGAGGTATCGACCCGAGGCGACGCTCGGTCCCGTCACCGTAGGCGACGAGCTCGGCTTCGAACGCGGTGCTGGTCGCTTCGCCGACGTCGACGTGCGCCGCCCAAGCCCGCAGCGGCTCCCAGATGCCCGGCGCGGGCTGGGTCTCGGGGTAGCAGAGCGTGAGGTGCGGGCGCCACCCTTCGGCGCCGATCCGATCGGCGTAGCCCGCGGGCAGGTCCGACGTCCGCGCACCGCGACCACAGATCCACGAGCGCCGCACGGAACGCATCGTTCACCCCGAGCGTGAGGACCGGCACGGGTTCGTCGTCCTCCCAGAGCTCGAGGCCCTCGGCGCGAAGTTCGACCGGCGGGGTCTCGCTCGCCCACGCCGACACGACCTCGGCGATGCGTGGCTCGTCCTCGGGCGAGATCGGAGCCGCGTCCGAGCCGAACGTCTTGATCGTCGCGTGTGGCTGCGGTCAGCACGCACGCCGACGCCGCCGAGTCGGTCGAACACCGCTCCTTGCCAGCGACCGAACGCGTCGAGGAGGTCGGCGGTCGGACGAAGGACGACGTAGGCGCTCCGTGGCTGCCGGGCGAGCGCCGCAGGGTCGGTCAGGATCGCACCGTCGCTCGGGACCGCACGGTCGTTGATCAGCATCCACTGCACGCGCCGCTCGTGATTGAGCTCCAGTTCGATCCGGACCTGCCCGCCGCCGGCCACCACGTCCGCGCGCTGCGGCGGCATCGGCTCGACCCCCTCGTTCGCGAGCGGTCCGTGGCGTGCAACCGTCGCGGCAGCCTCCTTCGCCCTGTGCGCGAGGTCCTCGTCCATGGCAGCGTTGTCCGCGAACAGGTCGGCTGCCTCGTCGTCGCGCCAGTCGTTCACCAGGGCGACCGAGCGGTCCGCGGCGGCGAGCATCGCAGGGGTGGCGGCGGCCGTCGGCGCCGGCGACAGCGCCTCGAGATCAGCCAGGCGCTCGAGCGATTCGATGCAGGCGGCGTGCATGTTGCCGTACGTGGTGTTGGACAAGGCCACGACGCCGATCCCCCGATCCGGGATCCAGCGCATGTGTGACCCATACCCCGGGAGCCCGCCGCTGTGGCCGAGCACCTGCCCGAGCCGAGGGTCCCACCGGATCCCGAGCCCGATCCCGTACCCGATCGCCACCGTGCGCGACGGACCGTCCGGCCGTGGGCGCACCTGCTCGATCGCGTCCACGCGCCGCAGCTGTTGCATCTCGCGCCGCGCCCAGCGCGGCACGCGGTCCGACGTCGGGGTCGTCGCGGGGCTCCCACGCATCGATGAAGAACGAGACCCAGCGCGCGAGGTCGGCGACCGTCGACCACAGGCCGCCCATGGGCGCGATCGTGCCGTCGCCCGGCATGTGCGGTTCTTGCGACCCATGCACCGTCGCGCCATTCGTACGGCTCGGCGATGTCGTCGTGATCCGGCCGGAGCCACGTCGTGCGGGTCATGCCGAGTGGCGCCAGAAGATCGCGCGAGATCCGCGTCTGCACGTCTTCCCCGGTGACGGCGCGGATCACCTGCCCGATCAGACCCCACCCGAGGTTCGAGTACTCGAAGGCCATGCCCGGCGTCCAGGTGAACGTCGCGCCCGCATCGATCAGCGCCTCCATGTCCGTCCTGCGGACAGATCGAGGTGCCGGTCCGCCCACGGGTCGTCGGTCGGCAGCCCGGATTCCATCGAGACGAGATGCCGCACGGTGAGCGGTGGGCCATCGGTGGTCGGCCCGCGCCAGTCGGCGAGCGCCGGCACGTAGGTCGCGACCGGCTCGTCCAACCGGATGCGCCGCTCGGCGACCAACGCCATCAACGCCGCGCCGGTGAACGATTTGGTCATCGACGCGATCCGGAAGACGCTCTCGGCGGTCGGCATGGCGACCTCACCGACACGGAGCGTGCCGACACCGCCGCTCGCAACCGGGGCGCCCTCGCGGACGAGCCCCCACGCGAGCCCGGGCGAACGCTCCCGCAGCGCCCATCGCGCCATGACCTGCTCGACCGCCTGCGCCGCCTCATCCATGAGGGCGCAGCCTATCGGCGCGCTACTTCTTGAGCGCTTTGTCCTTCAGGATCTCGCGCACGACGTGATGCCCCGGCAGCCCGGTGACGCCGCCGCCGGCGTGGGTGGCCGACGACGCCTGGTACAGACCCGTGATCGGCGTCCGGTAATCCGCGAACCCAGCCGCTGGCCGCATGTGGAACAGCTGGTCCACCGTCAGCTCCCCGTGGAAGATGTTGCCGCCGATCAGATCCCAGCCCTCCTGCATCTGCTTCGGACCGATGATCTGCCGCGCTCGCACCGAGTCCTTGAACCCTGGCGCAACGTCGTCGAAGTGCTGGATCAGCCGGTCGGCGTACGCCTCGAGCTCCGGCCAGTGGTCGTCCTCGTCGTCGGCCCAGTCGGCCGGTACCCACTGGCTGAACATCGACACCGTGTGGATACCTTCGGGCGCGAGCGTCTTGTCGACCACGGTCGGGATCTCGGTGTCGCTGAACGGCACCCGCGCGGCCTGACCGAACCGCGCATCCTGGTACGCCTGCTCCAACTGCTCGCCGTCATCCAGCAGCTGGATGGCCCCACCGAGGATCTCGGGGTCGTAGTCGGGGTTCGCCGTGAACGTGGGCAGCTTGTCGATCGCGAGGTTGATCTTCACGGTGCCGCTGCGGGTCTTCCAGTTCTCGATGTCGCTCACGAACGTGTCCGGCAGCTCCGTGCGTTCCAGCTGCTCCAGGAACGTGATCTTCGGATGGATCGCGGTCACCACGAGTGGTGCGCGCACTTCCTCACCGTCGTCGAGCACCACGCCGGTCGCGCGACCGTTGCGCGTCGTGATCTTCTTGACCCCTGCGTTGACGCGGACCTCGGCGCCGAAGAACTTGGCGCTCTCCTCGCAGGCCGTCGCGACCGCGCCCATGCCGCCCTCCATGAAGCCCCAGCTCGCGACCTCGCCGTCGCCGATATCGCCCACGGAGTGGTGCATCAGCACGTACGCGGTTCCCGGCGCATCCGGGCCCGCCCAGGTGCCGATGATCCCGTTGACCGACATGAACCCCTTCATCTGCGGGGTCTCGAACCAGCGGTCGAGCAGATCCGTGGCGCTCATCGTGAACAGCCGCGTGATGTCCGCCGCGGTCTGCTCGTCGACCTGCTTGCGCAGCGCCCATGCGAGCTGGAACACGTCCTTGAGATCGCCGAAGCGCTTCGAGCCGACATGGGGCGGCGTCCGCATGAGCAAGGGCCCCATGATGTCGGCGATCCTCCCGACCCACTCGTTGAACGCGAAGTACGCGTCGGCGTCGCGCTTCGACAGCCTCGCGATCGAGTCGCGCGTGATCGTGTCGTCCGTGTGCTGGACGATCGAGCCGCCCCCGCGCATCGGCAGGTAGCCCTGGCCGAGGGGCAGCAGCTTGAAACCGAACCGCTCGAGCTGCAGGTCGCGCCGCACGGACGGCGGCATCAGCGACATCGTGTAGCTCAGCGTGTTCACCTTCACGCCAGGAAACTCGTCCGGCCACGGCTCCATCGTGTCCGCGGCGCCGCCGGTCTTGTGACGCTTCTCGAGCACCACGGTGCGGGCGCCGTGTTTGGCCAGGTACGCGGCCGCGACCAGCCCGTTGTGGCCGCCGCCGATCACGATCGCGTCATAGGTGTTCGTGCTCACGCTTGGGTCTCCGTTCCGCCGGGAGCCGGAGGCTACACCCTCCCTCGATCCGGCCGGTAGCCGGTGCAACATCCGCGACCTGTCGCACACTGAGAGGTACCGACAGTGAGGAGGAGCACACGATGACCGAACAGGCGACGTTTGGAGCGGGCTGTTTCTGGGGCGTGGAGTGGGTCTTCCGGCAGGTACCCGGCGTGCTCGACGCCGTCAGCGGCTACAGCGGCGGCACACCGCCAACCCGACCTATCGCGAGGTCTGTAGCCACACGACCGGCCACGCCGAGGTGGTGCAGGTGACGTTCGACCCGGCGGTCGTGACCTACGACCAGCTGCTGGAGGTGTTCTGGGCGATGCACGACCCGACGCAGATCGACCGGCAAGGACCCGACGTGGGCGACCAGTACCGCAGCGTGATCTTCACGCACAGCCATGAGCAGGCGCTCGCGGCGCCACCGAGTCGAAGGCTCGCGCGCAAGCAGCGTCTCCTCGGCCGATCGCGACCGAGATCGAGCCGCTCACGGCCTTCTAGCCGGCCGAGGACTACCACCAGCGCTACTACGAGGTGAACGGCCACACGCCGTACTGTCACGTGTTCCCGTCCGACGTGGTCGCGAAGCTCGGCCTGCCGCGAAGACGCCTAGCCGCGGAACCCCATCGACCTTGTGCGAGCCGTCGCACAGCGGCTGGCACCGCGAGGCGCCGCACCGGCAGACGACACGCGATCGCGTGCGGGGAGCGTGCGCTCGCCGTGGCGCACCGGCACCGGCCCCGCGACACGGATCGGACCGTTCGAGCTTCAACGCCACGGCGGCGGTCCGGCCGGGTCCGGCACGTCCCATCGGAACGGCGCGGGCTGCGGACCCTCGCTCGGCTCCTCGGCGAAACAGCGTATACGGCGTCGGCGCGGTCGCACCAGCGGCATCAGGCCCCGGAGCGCCCGCAGCGGCAGATCGCGGTCACGCCCGCGGCGTCTCGATCGGACTCGAGCGTAGACAGCATCGCCGTCGCGCACCAGGAGCGCGCGACACCGCCATCGCCCTCGATCGACCATCGGGCCGCCGGGCACCATGTGGATGCGCATCCGGGAACCATAGCCGCGGGTGTGATACTCCCGGGCGTGCCCGACCCCGATCGACGGCTCACCCTCCGCCCCGGCGACGGGCCGGCGCTCCGTACGCGCAGCTGCGCGACGCGATCCGTCGCAAAGATCGAACGCGGCACGCTCGCGCCCGGCGACCGACTGCCGCCGGTCCGCGCCGCAGCGGTCGAGCTCGGGCTCGCACCCAACACCGTGGCGCGCGCCTACCGCGAGCTCGAGACCGAGGGCTGGCTCGTCGGCCGCGGTCGCGCCGGCACCTTCGTGGCCGATCGCCGCCGCCCGCCGCACGACCCGCGCGCCGCGCTCGACGCCGCCGCGCGCACGTACCTCGGCGCGCTCGCGCGCTCGGGTTTTCGCGTCCGACGCGCGGCAGGCGCTCGAGGACGCGCGCTAGCCGGTCCCGCAACCGCCGGGACCTCCGCACCGATCGGCGTGCGGCGCGCGGCTCCACACTGGATGTGGAGGTGGATCTCTCCACCGAGGAGGTGAGCGAGGTGATCGCACCGACGCCCGAGATGATTCACGCGATGCAAGACGAGCATCTGGCCGGCGAGGTTCATCCTGAGCGCAAACCACCCGCGCGGCACGCGCCGACCTGGGCTCGTGCCCTGACATGGGCGGTCGTGATCGCAGCGATCGTGGCGATCGTGGTCAGGTTCGCCACCAGATTCGGGCGCCGATAGGCGCCCTTTCGGACCGCGGACGCGCCGGCGCCTCCCGAGCATCGGCGCGTCCGCGTCTGCACGGCTCCTCGACCGCGGCGCACGGGGCGGCGTATGCTGCCCGAACGCATGTTCGACAGCCCTGAACCCCGAACAGCTCGCCGCGGCGCGCCACGGTGACGGGCCGCTCCTGATCGTGGCAGGCGCCGGCACCGGCAAGACGACGACCCTGGCCGCCCGGGTCACCACGCTGCTCGACCGCGGGCATCCGGCCCGAACGGATCCTGCTGCTCACGTTCAGCCGGCGCGCGGCCCGCGAGATGCTCGAGCGCGTCGAGCGCCAGGGCGGCCATCGCGACGCCGGACGCGATCTGGGGCGGCACCTTCCATGCCGTCGCGAACCGGTTGCTCCGGCTGCACGGCCGCGCCCTCGGGCTCGCGCCCGGCTTCACGGTGCTCGATCAGGCCGACGCCGCGGACGTGCTCAACCTGCTGCGTGACGAGCTCGGTTTCGCGGCGCGCGAGCGCCGCTTCCCGCGCAAGGAGACACTCGCGCAGATCCACTCCCGGGTGGTCAACGCCGGCGCAGAAGCTCGACGCCGTGATCGACCGCCACTACCCGTGGTGCCATCGACGAGGCCGACGGCATCCGCGAGATCTTCCAGGCGTACACGGCGCGCAAGCGCGAGCAGCAGACGCTCGACTACGACGACCTGCTGCTGTTCTGGCGGGCCCTCGCGACCTCGCCGTCAGACGGGCCCGCAGGTCGCCGCGATGTTCGACCACATCCTGGTCGACGAGTATCAGGACACGAACGCGCTCCAGGCGGACATCCTCGAGGCGATGCGCGCCGACGGGCTCGCCGCGCAACCTCACCGTCGTCGGCGACGACGCGCAGGCGATCTACGGGTTCCGCGCGGCGACCGTCCGCAACATCCTCGAGTTCCCCGAGCGCTTCCCTGGCGCCGCCGTGGTGAAGCTCGAGCGCAACTACCGCTCGACCACGCCGATCCTCGAGCTCTCCAACGCGGTGATCGCGCTCTCGCCCCAGCGCCACGAGAAGACCCTGTGGACCGAGCGCACCGACGGGCAGACCGTGACACTGCAGGCGTGCGCAGACGACCGCGACCAGGCCGACGCCGTTTGCCGCGCGGTGCTCGAGGCGCGCGAGCGCGGCACGCCGCTCAAGGAGCAGGCGGTGCTGTTCCGCGCCGCGCACCACTCCGACGTGCTCGAGATCGAGCTGCATACGAAGGAACATCCCGTTCGTGAAGTACGGGGGTCTCAAGTTCCTGGAGGCCGCACACGTGAAGGACGCGATCTCGCTGCTCCGGGTCCTCGAGAACCCGCACGACGAGGTTGCGTGGTTCCGGGTGCTCCAGCTGCCCGACGGGATGGGGCCGGCGGGTGCGCGCCGGGTGATGGACGCGATCGGTGTCCGCAGCGAGGGCGCCACGCCATTGGTCAACTTGATTGACCATCCGGTTCGAGGTGCCGAAGGGAGCCGCCGAGGGGATCCAGGCGCTGCGCAGCGCGCTCGCGGGCTGCGCCGACGAAGACGGTCCTGCCGCCAGGCGCCCAGCTGGAACGGCTGCGTACCTACCTCGAGCCCATCGTCACGCAGCGGTACGACGCGCCCGCCCCGCGCATGTCCGATCTGGATCAGCTCGCGTTGATGGCGCGCGGCTACGAGTCGCGCGCTCTCGGTTCCTGTCGGAGCTGACGCTCGATCCGCCGGCCTCGACGTCGGACCTCGCCGGGCCGCCGCTGCTCGACGAGGACTACCTGATCCTGTCGACGATCCACTCGGCGAAGGGCCTGGAGTGGGACACGGTCCACGTGATCCACGCGACCGACGGCTGCATCCCCTCCGACATGGCGACGGGTGACGACGAGGAGCTCGAGGAGGAGCGCCGCCTCCTGTACGTCGCGCTCACCCGCGCGCGCGACGAGCTCACGATCACCTATCCGCAGCGCTACTACCGCCGCCAGCGGCCCCGCGACGACGTCCACATGTACGCGGTCGTGTCGCGATTCCTCGATGTGCCGACCGTCCTGGAACACCTCGAGGTGCGGGAGCCGGCCGTCCATCGTGGCGACGACGACGCGCCCGCGGTCACCGGCACGGCGAGCGTCGACGCGTACCTCGCCGACCTGTTCGGCTGAGCGCCGCGGGTACCCTTTGGCCGATGCCGCCGACCGCGTACCTGCTCGACCTGTACGACACGCTTGCCCGAGGCGACTGGCTCGCGCTGGCGCCCGGAGCTCGCGGGACTCGCGGGCGTCGCACCCGAGGCGATCGCCGAGGGGTTCCACCGGACCAGGATGCGACGCAACACCGGCGGCTACGCCACGCCAGAGGAGGCCCTTCGGCAGGTGCTGGCCTACGCCAACGCACCCGACCCGGACCCGAGAGCTGATCGGCGGGATCGTCGCGGCCGAGGACGAGATTCGACGACCGGATCATGCTGTTCTCGACGACGCCCTGCCGACGATCGCGGAGCTGCGTGCGCGCGGCGCACGCGCTCGCGCTCGTCAGTAACTGCTCGAACGCCACGCGGCAGATCGTCGACCGGCTCGGGTTCGAGCAGCTGTTCGACGCGGTGATCCTGTCGTTCGAGCTCCGGCGTGCGGAAGCCCGATCCGGGCATCTACGAGGCGGCGCTCGAAGGCATCGGCGCGGACCCGCCGGACGCCCTGTTCGTCGACGACCAGACCGACTACTGCGACGGCGCCCGCGCGCTCGGGATCGACACCCGGTTGATCGTCCGCCCCGAGTGGGTGCCGCCGGAGGGTTACGCGCGTCGACGAACGGCCACACGGTGATCGGGTCCCTGCGCGCGCTGCTCTGACTCAGTGGCAGCTCGCGCTGCCCTGATCCACGAAGTTGAGCTGGCCGTCGGCCGGCACGAACCGCCAGTCGTAGCTGGTCCGGGCGCAGCGTCATCTCCAGGAACCCGAAGCCGCCGGCCCACCCCTTCGCGAACGTGTCGGGCTTGGTGCTGACCGACCCCAGGTTGTTCAGGTTGCGACCGCCCGAGCCCACGATGAACTGCCGGATCCCGGTCGCGTCGGCCACGCCGTTCGCATCCATCGGCTTCCATCGCGAGTAGTTGTGGTTGTGGCCGCTCAGCACGACGTCCGCATCGGCGGCCGACAGCAGATCCCAGAACGGCTTCGTCCGGAGGAACTCGTAGTCCTCCGTCCAGCTTGCGTTCTGGTACTTCAGCCAGTCGAAGCGCGGGTGATGCCAATACGCCAAGGTGCACGCGGCGTTGTCGTTCGCGAGGTCCTGCTGCAGCCACTCGTACTGCGGATCGCCCGGTCCGCAGCCGACCGCCGCCGGGCAGATCGCCGAGTTGAGCGCGATGATGTGCCACCCGCCGAGGTCGTAGGAGTAGTAGCCGTTCGGGCCGTGGCCCCGGGTCCCGAAGTAGCGGTAGTAGCCGGTGGCGTCCGCCGTACCGTAGTCGTGATTGCCAGGCACGGGCTCGGTGATCGGCAGCAGATCGTGGAAGAAGGCGTCGTAGTTGTCGACGAAGTCGCTGGTACTTCCCGGTCTCGTATTGGACGTCTCCGAGCACGAGGAAGCGGTCGTAGTTCCCGCGTTCGATCGCCGCGGCGACGTCGTCGTACTGGCAGACCTGCTTGTTCCGCTTGGGAGGGTCCTTGCAGGCGATGTCGCCGACCGCTGCGATCCGCGGTCGTGCTCGGTGGCGGCCGGGCCGCGACCGGCGCCCATGCGGCCGCGACCAGCACGGCGGCGGCGACCACGACGGCCACGCGGACCGCAACACCTGATCCCCTCCCAGATGGACGGCCGGACGCTAGCCGCGGGGATGGGACCCGGCGTCAATCGGTCCGAGGTCCGGACTCTTGCCTACCCGCGGCAGAGCAGTGCGATCGCCGCGAACAAGCAGGCGGCCGCGGCGATCGTCGCCGTGTGCCAGATCTCGTGGAACCCGAAGGTTCGCGGGAACGGGTTGGGCCGCTTCGTCGCGAGCACCAGGGCTCCCAAGCGAGTAGAGCAGGCCGCCCGCGATCACGAGTCCGAGCTCGACCGTCGTCAGGCCTGTGCACAAGCGTCGGCAGCAGGAAGATCGCCGCCCACCCGAGCCCGATGTACAGGAACCCCGACAGCACGTTCAGGTCCGCGCGGAAGAGCTTCGTGACGATCCCGGCGATCGCGCCCGACCCAGACGACCGCCGAGCAGCACCCGGGACGCCGGTGCCGTCAAGCGCGAGCAGACAGAACGGCGTGTACGTGCCCGGCGATCAACAGGAAGATCGTCGAGTGGTCGAGCCGCCGGAGCCACGAATGCGCCCGCTCCCCCCACTCGCCGAGGTGGTAGGTCGCGCTCACGCCGAACTGCGAGAGCAGCGCCACCCAATAGATCGACGACGGCCGCCTTCCCGATGCGGTCCGGTCGGCCATCACCAGCAGCACGAGCCCGGCCGGGATCGCCACGATGAACGCGGCCTCGTGCAGACGACCGCGCAATCGCGGCTTCGGACGCAGGTGCAAGGGAAGCGCGGAGCTCATCCCCACGAGCCTACCTGTGCGAGGCGGCTCAGCAGCAGTCGTCGATGCAGGCGGCGATCGACTTGCGGATCCCGGTGACGAACGGCACTTCGACCTTCGTGTAGCGGCGCGCCTCGGTGTTGCGGAGCAGGCGGATCACGTCGACGATCATGTCGAGCTTCGGTGACTCGAACGCGAGGATCCATTCCCAGTCCCCGAGACCGAACGCGTTCGTCGTGTTCCCGACGACCTCCGCGTACTCGCGGCCGGTTACGCCGTGATCTCGCAGCAGCTGCGCTCGCTCGTCCGAGGGCAGCAGGTACCACTCGGCCGTGCGCACGAACGGGTAGACGCACAGGTAGTCCTTGCGGCGGATCGCCCTTCACGAAGGCGGGCTGATGGTCCGCGACTGAACTCCGCGGGCTTCACGACGCCCATGAAGGACCAGGTCATGTCCAGGTAGCCGCCGATCTCCGTGCGCCGGAACTCGACGAGGGCGCTGTTGCAGATCCTCGGGAGCCGGGGCGACGAGCCAGAGCAGCAGATCGGCGTCGGCGCGGAACCCGACGGTGGAGTACGAGCCGCGGAGCGTCACGCGGTCCTGGAGACGCTTGACGAGGTCTTCGACCTCGCGGGTGGCGCGGGCGCGATCCTCCGGATCGGCGAACACCGAGCGGACCTCGCGGATCCGCGCGGAACACCGGGTACATCGCGTAGAGCGTGTCGGTCATCGGTGGGCCTCCTCGGCGAGCAGTGCGGCGGCCGCTTCGGCGGTCTCGCCCGCGGCCCGGACGCAGTCCGAGATGCCGACGCCGTCGAGCGATCGCCCGGTCACGAAGATACCCGCGGGCAGCGTTTCCCTGATCTCGCGCGCGCGGTCCAGATGCCCGACGACGGTACTGCGGCATCGCCGACGGCCAGCGCACGACCGCCGCCGACTCGGGCGCGGGCGGCAGTGGGAGCAACGCCGTGAGGTGTCGGGCGCACGCGTCGATCAGATCCTCGTCGGGCTCCATCAGGACGTCTTCCTCGCCGGCGGCCCCGACGAAGCACCGCAGCACTGCGCGGTCGCCGTAGGTGGGGTCCGGCCACTTCTGCGAGAGCCAGGTGCACGCCGTCATCGGCGCGGCCCCGCGCGGAACCACGAACCCCGAGCCCGCGGGCAGCTCGCTCGGCGGTCCCCTTCGGGTAGACGAACAGCACGGCGCCGGTCGAGACGAACGGCGTCTGCCGGAGCAGCTCGGCCGCGCGTCCGGTTGGGAGGAGCGAGACGATGGCGGGTGCGTCCAGCGTCAGCACGACCGCGCTCGGCGCTGAGGGCACCGGAGGGCGTCGAGACCTCCCACCCAGTTCGTCGGCCTTCGCGATCGTCATCGCCGGGGTGCCGAGCCGGACGGCCGGGCCGAGCTGCTCCGCGAGCGCGTCCGGGCAGCCGCTCCACCCCGTCGCGCGGCTTGAGGAACATCGGCCCACCCGGGTTCTGGCGACCGTTACGCGACGCCGCTTGCGCCCCGCGCAGGAGCGACCCTTGTCGACGCTCCCACTGCTGCAACTCGGGGAACGTGGCCTGGACGGACAGGTCGTCGACGTCGCCGGCGTAGAGCCCGGCGAGCAGCGGGGCGAGCGCACGATCGGTCGCCTCGTCACCGAGACGCCGGCGCAGCAGCGAGCCGAGCGATTCGTCACTGCCGTCCCGTCGCTTCCGGATCACGAGGTCGGCGAGCGCGCGAGCGCGGCCGCCGCGCGACAGCCCCGGCCACCGGAACGCGTCGCCGAGGTCCCCCGGGATCCCGAACGCCGTTCCCGTCGGATACGCCACTAAGCCTCGCCTGTCCAGAGATAGGCGCCCGACGCCCGCGGCTCGACCAGCTCGTCGGCGATCCCGAGCTCCTTGGCAGAGCTCGACCGCCCACGGTTTGCGAGCGAGGAACGAGTCGGGACCCGCCGCGACGCGCAGACCGCCGACCTCGGCGCTCCGGCACATGCCGCCGACGGTGCGCGCCCGCCTCGAGCACCGTGACGTCGAGCTCCGGATCGCGCTGGCGAAGCCGGTACGCGACGGTGAGCCCCGATACACCGGCGCCGACCATAACGACGCGGGGCATCTCAGCCCTCGTTCCGCGGCGGAACGCTCGTGCACCAGGTCGACCAGCCGCTGCAGGTGACTCGACCGGCGTTCCGGGCAAGACCCCGTGCCCGAGGTTGAACACGTGCCCGTCGCGCCCGCCCGCGCGCGCGAGCACGTCGAGCGCCTGGTCCTCGACGACGTCCCACGGCGCGAGCAGCGCGGCGGGGTCGAGGTTGCCCTTGAACGCGCCCGGTTCCCGACGCGGTCCCAGCCGTCGTCGAGCGGCGTGCGCGCGTCGATCCCGATCGCGTCGCCACCCGCCTCGGCCATCGCGCCCAGCAGTTCCCCGGTGCCGACCCCGAAGTGGATCGTCGGCACGCCGAGGTCGGCGATCGCATCGAACAGCCGCCGCATGTGGGGCTGCACCGCGGAGCGGTAGGTGTCGGGCGCGAGCGCCCCCACCCACGAGTCGAACACCTGCAAGGCGCGCGCGCCCGCCACTCACCTGTGCGCGCAGGTGCGGCACGACGATGTCCACGAGCGCCGACATCAGCGTGTCCCATACCGCGGGCTCGCTCCACAGGAGCGTCTTCGTGCGGGCGTAGTCGCGCGACGGCCCGCCCTCGACCAGATAGCTCGCGAGCGTGAACGGGGCGCCGGCGAACCCGATCAGCGGCACATCGAGCTCGGCGACCAGCAACCGAACGGCCTCGAGCGTGTACGGCTCGTCCTCCTCGGGCACGAGCGCGCGCAGCCGGTCGAGGTCGCGCTTGTCGCGGACGGGCTCGTCGAGCACCGGGCCGCGACCCGCCTCCACGCGGATCGGGAGCCCGATCGCCACGAGCGGGACGACGATGTCGCTGAACAGGATCGCCGCGTCCACCGGCATCCGCCGAAGCGGCTGGAGCGTGATCTCGACGGCTTCGTCGGGGTCGCCGGATCGTCTCGAGGATGTCGCGGTCACCGCGCAGCGCGCGGTACTCGGGCAGGTATCGGCCGGCCTGCCGCATGAACCAGACAGGCGTGCGGTCGACCGGTTCGCGCCTGAGCGCGCGCAGGAAACGATCGCTCGGCCATAGCGGCCAGGATACGGAGCGCCCCGGCAGAACCCGACGAGCAGGTCAGGCGGGGTCGATGCCCTGGACACCGAGCCGCGGCTCGAGGTCGATGACGGGGCGCCGCTGCGAGACGGCCTCGGTCGTGACGTCGAGCAGCCGGTCGATGTCGAACGGCTTCACCAGATACGCAACCGCGCCCAGCTCTTCCGCACGCAGGATGTCGTGCGGGTTCTTCTTCCCCGAGCAGATGATCACGGGCACGGGGTCGCCCAGTCTCGTGGAGGGCTTCGAGCACCTCCCACCCGTCGATCCCGGGCAGCAGCACGTCCAGGATCACCGCGTCGGGCTGCTCGGCCTCGATCCGGGCCATCGCCGTGCTGCCGTCGCTCGCGAGGATGGGCTCGATCCCCGCCGCCCGGAGATTCACACGCATGATCACCAGGGTGTCGGGATCGTCTTCGACGATCAGGACGCGCGGCGGGCCGATGTGCATCATCCCGCCTCCTTATGCGTCCGGAGCTCGAGCAGCGCCGCGACGTGGGCGCGCTCGGCCTCGTAGAGACGGGCGTTCGTGATCGCGACGGACGCCTGCTCGGCGAACACCGCGAGCGCGCGGAGGTCGTACTCCGTGAACCGAGCGCCCGAGCGGCGCGTTCACGTTGAGCACACCCTGCAACTCGGCGCGGTGGACGAGCGGGACCGACATCGAGCTCTCGACGTACGGCGCACGCTCCGCGAGGCCGGGGAAGCGCTCCGCGTCGGCGTGGCCGTCGATCAACACCGGTTCGCGACGGAGCGCCACGTGGCCGGCGACCCCCTCGCCGAGCGGCGTGCGCTGCCCCATCGGCACGTCGCGGCCGAGCACGCACGCGGTGACGAGGTCGGTCTGATCGACCAGCATCACCGAGCCACCGGTCGCGTCGAGCAGCTCGCAGGCGCTCCGCAGGATCGTGTCGAGCAGCTCGTCGAGGTCGAGCACCGCGGTCATCTGCTTGCCGGCGTCCAGCAGCAAGCGACACCTCGTGCAGCCGGTTCGTGAGCGCCGCGGTGAGCACCCGCTCGTCGGTGAGGATCCGCGTGAGCCGACCGAGCACGCTCTCCTTCTCGAACGCCCAGACGAAGAAGACGCCGGCGACGACCATCACGAGGACCTGTGCCCGGCCGGTACCGAGCCATCGCACCTGCTCGGTCGGGATCGCGGACAGCAGCACGATCAGCAAGGCGACCGCGGCAAGGCCGGTGGCGGTGCGGCGCCACAGCTGGCGGCGTCGCTGCTCCACGGCCTCCAGTGATGGCGTTCGGAAATCCCGCAGCCCGGCGATCCGTGCGTCGCGGCGCAGCTGATCGGCGGGTGTGGTCTTGCGCTTGAGGGTCACGTGCTCTCCCGGCTGGTCACGGCCCGGCGGCCGTCGGTCGGACCTGACCACTATCGGTCCGCGAACGCACCAGCCACATCGGACATGATGGGGCCCCCCGCTGGGGGGACACCCTGAAAGTCAACCCCTGCGGGCGAATCCCTTGCGTGTCTCCTCCGCCGCAAGCAACACGATCGGTGTCAGCGCGATGAGTCCCCACTGTTCGAGATCGAGCGGCGCACCGCCCAGGGCGTTCGCGAGCGGCGGCCAGTAGATGAAGACCAACAGAGCCACGAACTCCACGCCGACCGCGCCGACCAGCAGCCGGTTCGACAACGGGCCGATCGTGACGAGCGACGAGGGATCGCTCCGGCATTCGAACGCGTTCGCCATTTGCATCGCGACGATCGCAGCGAACACCATCGCAGAGAGCGTCTCCTTGGGGATCCCTGCCGATGGGAGCACCTCGCCCATGCCCACCCGAAGAAGAGCGCTGCTCCGATGGGCACGAGCGCAAGGGACGTCACCGCCTCGACAGGCCCGAGGAACCCGAACGCGCGACCCAACACGTGTCGCGACAGGAGCCGTTCGGTGCGGGCTCGTGGTGAGCGCTCCATCACGCCGGGTTCTGGTCGCTCGGCGCCGAGCGCAAGCGCGGGCAGAAGATCGGTGCCGATGTCGAGTGCCAGCACCTGCAACACGGAGAGCATGAGCGGGATCGACGCCCCCCGAGAGCGCCCAGACCACGAACGGTGCGAGCTCGGCGACGTTGTCGGTCAGGTGGTACGTCAGGAACCGCCGGATGTTGTCGAACGAGGCCCGCCCCTCCTCGATCGCCTCCACGATGTGTGTGAAGTCGTCGTCCAGCAAGACGAGGTCGGCCGCTTCCCGCGCGACATCGGTGCCGGTCGCCCCCATCGCGACACCGATATCCGCGCGACGCAGCGCCGGGGCGTCGTTGACGCCATCGCCGGTCATCGCCACGACCTCGCCCGCCGCCTGGAACGCGGCGGCGATCCGCAGTTTCTGCTCGGGCGCGATCCGAGCCATGACCGACAATTCCGGGTCCGTCAGGACGGTCCGCAGCGCATCGTCGGACGTGGGGAGCTCGTCGCCGAGCATCACACGGGTCCCCGCGAGCCCAACCGCGCGCGCGACCGAGACAGCGGTGGCGGGGTGATCTCCGGTAATCATCAGCACCCGGATCCCCGCATCGGTGCAGCGATCGATCGCACCGGGCACCTCGGGCCGCACCGGGTCCTCCATGCCGATCAGCCCGAGGAACACGAGCCCCGCCTCAACCTCGGACGTGGGCTCGACGCCGTCGGACCACGTCCGTGTAGCGAACGCGAGGACCCTGAGCCCCGCGTGCGCGAGCCGATCGACGGCCGCGACGACCGCGACTCGACGCTCCGCATCGAGCTCGACATCCTCCGACCCGTTGCGAAGGCGATCGCAACACTCCAGCACGGTCTCGGGCGAACCCTTGGTGTACCCCACCGAGCCCTCGGCCGAGCGGTGGATCGTCGTCATGCGTCTTCGCACCGAACTGAACGGCACCTCGCGGACGCGTGGCAGTCCTCGTTCGGCTGCCTCGCGTTCGACCCCTCCTTTCCGAGCGAACGCGACCAGCGCTCCCTCGGTCGGGTCGCCGACGCACCGGAAGCCGCCGTCATGCGCTTCGAGCCGAGCATCGCCGCACAGGGCAGCTGCTTCCAGCAGGTGCCGCAGCTCGGCGCGTGCCGCATCGTCGAGCGGCCGATCGTCCTCGAGCAACGTCCCGCCGGGGGTCCAGCCCGTGCGAGTCGCAGTGAGAGACCGAGCCGGCGTCCACGCTGCACGCGCCGTCATCTGGTTCGTGGTCATCGTCCCGGTCTTGTCCGAACAGATGATCGTCGTGGCGCCGAGCGTCTCCACCCCCTCGAGCGACCGGACGAGGGCGCCGCGGTGCGCCATGCGCGTCGCGCTGATCGACAACGACAGCGTGAGGGTCGGCAGCAATCCCTCGGGAACGAGGGCGACGATCACCCCGATCGCGAACAGGAAGCCGTCGGTTGCCGGTGCGCCGAGCGCGAGCGACGCGCCGAAGAAGAGCAGCCCTGCTGCGAGCGCGAACACCGCGATCACACGGACCGCTCGATCCAGATCCAGCCGCAGCGGTGTCGGTCGGCGAACGACCGACTGCGTCAGTCCCGCGATCTGCCCGATCCGCGTCCGTGTGCCCGTGGCGAACACGATCGCCCGAGCAGCGCCTGAGGTCACGTAGGTGCCGGCGAACGCGAGGTCGGGCGCGTCAAGAGGGTCCTCGACCGCTGCTGGCGCCGCCACCTGCTTGCTGACCGGCTTCGACTCGCCCGTCAACGCCGACTCGTCGACCCGAAGATCGTCACAGGACAAGAGCCGGGCATCTGCTGAGATGCGGTCGCCCTCGCGGAGCTCGAGGATGTCGCCCCGCGCCAACCCGACGGCTTCGACCGTCGAACGGCGCCCGTCTCGAAACACCCTCGAGGCGATCGGCAGCAGCTGCCGCAGCGCCAGTGTCGCGTGCTCGGCCCGCTCCTCCTGCACGAAGCTGAACACGCCGTTCACGATCACCACCACGACGATCGCGATCGCGAGTTGCGGCAGGCCCGCGATCCACGCCAACACCGCGGCCGCCCACAGCAACGTCGCGAAGAAGTGCGTCATCTGCGCGAGCAATCGACGGAACGCGCCCGGGCGTTTCGGCAACGGCAGGAGGTTCGGACCGTCGGTGCGCAGCCGAGCGGTCACTTCCTCGCTCGTCAGACCCGTCGCGCGCGAGCCGAGCGAGCGCATCGCATCCTCGGGCGGCATCGCCGCGATCGACGCGTGACGGGTCTCCTCGGTCGTGGTCCCCATGACGATCCTGACACCGGATACGTCTACAGCATCCCCGACCCCGGGGCTCGGGTCACGCGGAGGAGAGGACGGGCACCGCGGAGCCAACGATGAATTCGTCGCCCGTGGTCGAGATATCGGCTCGCCATCCGTGCTCGGCGAGCCACGTGGTCAAAACGGTGGGGGTGTACGCGACCTTCACGATCGTGAACTCGCGGCCGTCGTGGAGCCGTCGTCGGTGGAGCCACTCGGGGCCGTGCTCGACCGCCTCGCCTGGGTTCGACGCGCGGCCGTCGAACCCGGGGGCGTCGTCGCAGAACGAGACCCGGCCCCCCGGCGCGAGCCACCGGCCGAGTCGCTGCCAGAGCGTCTCGAGCATGTGCGGCGGCACGTGCGAGAGGAAGAATCCGAAGAAGATGTGGTCGTAGCGGCGATACGGCTCCCACCGGAAGACGTCTGCCTGGAAGTAGTGAACCGATGGGTCCCCGACCCGGTCCGCGTTGATCTCGATCACGGCGCCCGAGACATCGACCGCAGTCAGCCGGCTCACGCGAGGCGCCAGGCGCCGAGTGAACAGGCCCGTGCCGCAGGCGAGTTCGAGCACGTCGCCGGCGATGCCGGCGCCGTCGACAGCAGCCTCAGGAGCGCGATCTCCTCGAACCAGCGAGCGTTGCCTTCCGGACCGAGGTCGTAACGACCGCGCCGGTACCAGACGTCGTCGTACTCGGGCGCTCGTGCCTCGTAGTAACCGGACTGCTCCTGGAGCAGGTGATCAACATGCGGCTCGCGCGGATCGCGCGGATCGGCGGTCGGCGCGTATCTCACCGAGTCGGGGCCAACGCGTGCCTGTGCGTCGGCGTTGAGTGGAGCCAGCAGGTCGGTGCCGAGTTGTAGGTGGACAGCACCGTGTCGCAGGTCGCGACCTCGCAGCGCCGGCCGGCCTCTGCCCGGACCTTCGCGCCCTTGCCCGTCGGCGGGCCGTAGCGCACCTCTGCCGTGTTCGCTCTATTCATCCCATCGCTCCCTTCCGCAGCCGCGGTCGCGGATTGATCCGTCGAAGCGGCATGGACGAGGGCGGGAGGGCCTGTCGGTCGCGCCGGGCGAACCCTCGGCAGTGAGGCCGAGAATGCCAGCGTACTACGTGGCCAGGGGCGCCCGTCGGGCGATACGGGCCATGGCCTGCGATTTCGCGTACGCTGTACCGGACAAAACCCCGCGAGTCTCGGGCAACCGAGACGCGCGCGACGACGAATCGCGATACCCCGCACGTTCTGCTCCACCCCCCAAGTGCGTGGCCAGCCGGTCTTCGACGCGCCCGCGTTACCAGACAGGCAGGAGGCTACGTGCACCACCTTCGTTCCGAGCCACAGATACCTGTGGAGGTACCACCCGCGACCTTTGCGGCCCTCGGCGTTTCCGAACCCATCGAGCTCGCGCTTCGTATGCGCGGGATCGGCCACCCCTTCGAGGTTCAGGCGCGGGTGATCCCCGACGCGCTCGGAGGCCGCGATGTCCTCGCACGTTCCCGGACAGGCTCGGGCAAGACGCTCGCGTTCGCCGTGCCGATCGTGGAGCGACTGACCCCGAGCGGGCGGAGCCCCTCGGCGTTGATCCTCGCGCCGACGCGCGAACTCGCCAGCCAGGTGACCGAGGAGTTCCGCGCGATCGCCGACGTCGCGCACCTGCAGATCGCCGCCGTCTACGGCGGGGTTGGCATCGGGCCGCAAGCCAAGCGGGCACGGCACGCCGACATCTTGGTGGCGACGCCGGGCAGGCTGCTCGACCTCGTCGCCCGCAATCTGCTGCGCCTCGACCGCGTCCGCATCTGCGTGCTCGATGAGGCCGACCGCATGCTCGACATGGGGTTCCTGCCGGACGTGCGGCGCATCCTCGAGATGCTGCGAACCGATCGGCAAACCATGCTCTTCTCCGCGACGCTCGACGGTGAGGTCGGCCGGCTCGCCGAGCGATTCACGAACGACGCCGTTCGGCATGAGGTCGGCGACGGCGGTGTGACGTTGACGGACGCGAAGCACCGGTTCCTCACGGTCGCCCACCCGGCGAAGACGGAAACGCTCGTGCGCGAGCTGGCGGCCGACCGAGGGCTCGCGTTGGTCTTCGTGCGCACGAAGCACGGCGCCGACCGGCTGGCGAGGAACCTGCGCAAGCAGGGCTTCCGCGCCGGCGAACTCCACGGCGGCATGTCGCAACCGCAGCGGGAGCGCGCGCTCGGCAGGTTCGCGAGCGGCGCCAACGACGTGCTCGTCGCGACCGACGTCGCGGCGCGTGGCCTCGACCTCGAGGACATCACGCACGTGATCAACTTCGACGCCCCGGCGGATGAGACGGCATACGTCCATCGCGTCGGGCGCACAGCGAGGGCTGGACGGGGTGGCGAAGGCGTCACGTTCGTCACCCCCGAACAGCAGCCGGAGGTCGCCCGGATCGCCAAGATCCTCGACCTGGATCCCGGCTTCGGACGCGCGGGCGGTCCGTCGCGTCCCCGCACCACCAGACCAGGCGGGAAGCGCGAGCGCGTCCCGTCGCAACACGTGCCGTTCGGTTCTCGGACCGAACGCCCCTCGAGCAGCACCAAGGCTCGTGCCGGGGAAAGGAAGGAGGGTATGTTCATGAGCACAGGTACCGTGAAGTGGTTCAACGGTGAGAAGGGCTTCGGCTTCATCACGCAGGACGACGGTGGCCCCGATGTCTTCGTGCATTTCAGCGCGATCGCAGGCGAGGGGTACCGGAACCTCGAGGAGAACCAGAAGGTCGAGTACGACGTCACGCAGGGCCAGAAGGGCCCGCAGGCGAACAACGTCCGCGTCGTCGCCTAGTCGTATCGGTGTTGAGGGCCGCCGCGCTTCGCGCGGCGGCCTTCGCATGTCCGGGGTCGTATGCTCCGGGCGCGATGGAGCCTGCGCCAGACGCACCGTCCGCGGAGGAGCTCGTTCGGCGCGTGTACGTCGCGTTCGCAGCGCGCGACATACCGTCCGTGCTGGCGGCGCTCCACCCCGACGTCGAGTGGTCGGAGCCCGACAACCCCGTGAACCCGGCCGCGGGCGTTCACCACGGCCATGCGGGGTTCTTAGAGTGGGCGACGATCGGCGATGCGGCGGAGGAGATCCTCGCCCTCGAACCACGTCGCTTCATCGCACAGGGCGACGCCGTCGCGGTCGTGGGCACGACCGCGTGCCGCGTGCGCTCGACCGGCAAGGTCTACGAGACGGACTTCGTGCATCTCGTGACGATCGCCGACGGAAAGGTCCGGACCTTCCAGGAGTTCTTCGACACGTACGCGGCGGCGGAGGCGTTCAGGCCGGGTTGACGGACCGCGGCTTGATGTTGCGATCCCGTGGCGAAGTGCCGACCCCAACGGCGTGATCGCGTTCCCATCCGGAGACCTCGCAGGGCGCGGCACGGGGCTGCGCCGGAACGGGAGGTGCACCATGAGGAAGGCGATCGTGGCGGCCGTCTGCGCCGCAGCGCTGTTCGCGCTGCCGGGAGCGGCATTCGCGGCGAGCAACCCGGCGGGAACGGGTCAGCCAGGCGCATCGTGCGAGGATCCGGGCATGTCGATGCCCCACGGGTTCACCACGAGCGGGTTCGAGCACGCGGCATCGGTGTACGCGGGCAGCGACGGGACAGCGTCGCTGCACAGCGGCAACGCGCACGCAGTCTCGCAATACGACGTCGCCTGCTTCCAGATCACGAGTTCCGGCCACTAGTCACAGGCGCAGCGGGTGGCCGAGCTCGGCCACCCGCCGCGCGTCTCTCGTGTCCTGGGTGTTTCCGACCGTCAACAGGCGAAGATCTTCACCGCCTGGCTCGAGGAGAATTTCGCCGTGGCGGGGAGGGTCGCGACGACCTTGCATCGCCCGCGCCCCGGCCGTGCGAACGACGCGGCGTATCGACTGTCGGTGAACCCGTCGAGATTCAGGTCGCTGGTCCCGGCCAGGCGCGGGCGCTTCGTGCTCAGCCGGACCCACGAACCGCTCCGCCGTCGGTAGAGCTTCACGACCGCGCGCTTGCCCGGGCGAGCGGGAGAGACGCGCCCGCGCGCCGAGATCAGGTGCTTCGATCGACGCACCTTGACGACGACCGTGGTCTTCGTGTCGTCGTTCACGATCGTGCCGGTCGCTTGGCCCGTTTCGATGGCGGCGCCGAGCGACGGGTTCAGCAGGCTGAGGAAGAACGTCTCGTTGTGCTCGAGCGTCGCATCGCCGTTCACCGTGACGTCGACCGTAGCGACGGTCTGGCTCGCGGCGAATGCCAAGGTGCCGGTTGTCGACGCGTAGTCCGTCGGCGCAAGCGCCGTGCCGTTGCCCGTTTCATAGTCGACGCTCACGGCCGTCGTCGTTTCGTCGGTGCGCGTCACTGTGTAGGTCAGCGTCGTCGTGCCCGTCTTGCCCTCGCGCACGTTGAGACCGGTGACCGACAACACCGCGGAGCCCGGCGGGATCGGGTCGTTGTCGACGATCGTGACCACGTCCGACCCGGTGCCGATCGAGGCCTCCACCGGTGCAGAGAGATCGACAGTGAACGTCTCGTCGCCCTCGGTCGCGTTGTCGCCGGTGACGGGGATCAGCACCGTCTGCGTCGTCTCCCCCGGCGCGAAGGAGACGGTGCCCGAGGACGCGCTGTAATCGCTGCCGGCGGCAGCGGACCCATCTGCGGTCGACCAGTCGACCGACGCCGTCAGTCCACTCGCAGGTGAAAGTGTTACGTCGACGGACGCGTAGGTCGTGTCACCAGTCTGCCCTTCGGGAACCGAGGAGGTCCCGGCCACCGACACGTCGGGTGGTGCGTCGTCATCGAGGATCGTCGCGACCGCCTCTCCGTCTGCGATCGCGGCGCCCGTCGCTCCGGTGAGCATGAGCGAGAAGGTCTCGTCCTGTTCGTGCAACGCGTCGGCGTTGACGGTGATAGAGACGGTCCGGGTCTTCTTCTTCCCGGCGAACCGGATCTTGCCGGTCCGCGCCAGGTAATCGGCTGGGCTCTTGGCCGTTCCGTCTACCGTCTTGAAGTTGATGATGGTCTTGGCGGCGACATCTTGGGTGACCGTGAACACGGCAGTGCGGGTGCCACCGGTGCCCTCGCTGAGGCTGATATCGGACACGGAGACAGACGGAAGAGCCGCACTCAGGGCCGGGGCGGTTCCCCACGCAGGCGAGTCGGGGGCTGTTGTGATCGCCACGACGGCGACCGTGAGGAACGCCAGCGCACGCGCGGCGACGGGACGAGAACGGAACATGAGTCACTCCTATCGAGGCGACGAGATCGCCTGAGGATAGACCCACTGTCCTCATCGCCCGGGGAAGACGGCGACCTTCGCGAAGCCGCTCCACTCGACAACCGGAGCCGAGTCGGCTGGGATAGCGACGAACCAACTCGGAGGGGTCATGCAGGACATCGATCTGGCGGGAGCACTCGCCGCAACGGTCGGCGATCGGGTACCGGGCATCGCCATCGCCGTGGTCGGTCCGGAGGGCGTCCGGGCCACCGCCGCCAACGGGATGGCCAACCTTGCCGCGCGAGAGCCGGCGTCGGTCGACATGGTCTGCCCATGGTTCTCGATGACGAAGATCGTCACCGCCACGCTTGCGATGCGTCTGTGCCGACGCACGGCATACTCGATCTCGACGCGCCCGTCTACCCAACGGTGCCGCAGCTCGAACGCCTCACACCGCGCGAGCGAGCGGTACGGATCACGAGTCGCCACCTGCTCTCGCACAGCGGAGGGCTCGTCAACCCGATCCCCGTGAAGTGGATCCACCCGGCCGACGCGGCCCCACCCGACCCGGCGGCCTTCCTCGACGGGCTGCTCGCGAAGCACGGCAAGCTCACGTTCGAGCCCGGCTCGCGATCGAGCTACTCGAACCTCGGCACCCTCGTCCTCGGGCAAGTCCTCGCGTCGGTGACCGGTCAGGCGTTCACCGACAGCGTGCGACCGGGAGGTGCTCGAGCCGCTCGGCATGGCACGAACCGGATTCGTCTACACCGACGAACTGAACGCGGCGGCGGCGACCGGCTACCACCCTCGATCGAGTCCGATGCGCGTGCTCCTGCCCTCGATGGGTGATCGGTGAACCGCACGGCAAGTGGCTGTCGTTCCGGCGGTTCCTGCTCGACGGGTCCGCCTACGGCGGTCTCGTTGGCAGCGATGACGGACGCCGCGAGGTTCCTGCAGCTGCACCTGCGCGACGGCGAGCTCGACGGCACGCGGCTCCTGCCGGCCTCGACCGCGCGCGAGATGCGCGATATCCAGTGGCGCGGAAAGCGCTACGACCTCGGACTCGGCTGGTTCCGGCCGGTCGCGCAGCGCGATGCCGACCCGCCGTTCGTGGAGCACCTCGGCGGCGGAGCGGGGTTCTTCAACGTGATCCGCATCTACCCGACGCGCGAGGTCGGCATCGCGGTGATGGGCAACACGACGAAGTACGACATCGACCGCGTCGCAGCGCTCGCGCTGTCGTCACGCGGGCAACCGATCTAGCACCGCACACCGTCGCTGGCGCACCCGAGGATCTCGTCTCCGTTGAGCGTGTTGTTCTCGATCACGATGTTGGACAAGTGCCACCCGTGCTTGTCATCGACCAGGCGCTCCTCGTCCTCGCGGGCGATCACGGCCCGGCCGTTGCCGCCGAAGGTGTTGTGCGCGATGTAGGCGTTCTTCGAGGCGTAGAGCGAGACGCCGGCATGCGCCTGCGGCACACCCTCGGTGTTGTTGTCGCGGATGATGTTGTTCACGATCGTGGCCATGCCTTCGTAGACGGCCCATGTTCGGCCGAGGAACGAACCGTCCGACGCACCGCCCTTCTCGTAGAACACACCTTTGCGGCTATTGCGAACGATCGTGTTGTTCTCCACCGTGAAATCGCCGCATTGGGCATCGCACCACACGCCGTTGCCGATGTTGTCGTGCACGTTCGCGTTGCGGATGGTCACGCCGTTCGCGTGGAACCATTTGACGCCGCCGGCGCAGCAGCCGAGCGTGTCGGGGTTCCGCCCGTTGTGGTCGACCTCGGTGCCGTCGATCAAGACGTGGGTCGTCCGGCCTTCGAGATCGCAGCCGGTCCCGTTCTGTCCGTTGTCGTGCAATCTGCCGCCCAGGATGGTCGTTCCCAACCAACACCCGATGCCTCGCCGACCGCCGCTCGACACATCGAGGTCCTTGTAGGTCACGCCCTCAGCAGGCTTGGTCTGGAACACATCCTGCAACGGACTCATCCCTTGACCGACGATCGATGCCGGGCCGACGATCTTCTGTCCGTTCTTCGGCTTGATGGGGATGCTCGTGGTGAATGTCCCCGACAGGCAGAGCGTCTGTCCGATCTGGAGGCCGGTGAGCGCGGCCTGGATGTTGCCGGGGCCATCGAGCTTCTTGTCACACCCGCTTGGAGGGTCCGCGGGAGTCGTCGGGGTCGTCGGCGTCGTAGAGCCCCCACCGGTTGAGCCGGTTGAGCCGGTTGAGCCGGTGTCTGTGTCGGTTCGTTCGACGGGGTTCGCGACGTCGATCGAGATCTGGACGGACGACGTGTTGCCCGCTGCATCGGTCGCCCGCGCCGTGATCCGGTGCGTCGCATTCGACAGGGTCGTCGTGTCGATCGAGCGCGCCCACGAAGCCGTACCGGTCGCGACGGCGAAGGCTCCACCGTCGATCGCGACATCGACCGTGTCCACGCCGACGTTGTCCGTCGCGGTGCCCATCACCTTGATCGTGCCGGATACCTTGGCGCCGTTCGATGGGTGGTCGATCGTCTCGGTGGGCGGCTCTGTGTCCAGCGAGGCCACTGCGCATGTCTTGGTCTTGTTGCAGTTGGCGTTCGCATCGCCCCGGCCGGGATTCACGTGACTATCGCGTTTGTTGCCCCCTGCGAGGGCGGGCGTGGCGATCGCGATCATGAAGATCAGGGCCCACGTCACGCCACGCTTCCATCTGCTCCGAGCCTCTTGCACGCCAGCTCCCCTCGTCCAGATACCTGGAACGGGGTATCGGCTCGAGGATGCTCGACCTGGAATGCGAAAACGCTTTGACGACGAGATACTCTGCGGTCCAGCACGTATGAATGGGGGCTGAGGATCGTCGAACCTCGCGTAGGCCGCTCATCAACGGTTTCCGAGACGGGATCAGCTCGACGCCAGAACCCACATCTCCTTGAACGGTGTGCTCACATGCCACGTTGTCTCGACGCCGGGCGGCAACGAGAACAGGTCGCCCACGCCGAGCTCCAGCGCGTCACCCCCCGCGATCTCGATCCGCACGGACCCCTCGAGAATGAACGCAACCTCTCGTTGCTCGGGCGTCCACGGCACCGGGCCATCCACCTCCGTGAAGCGAGTGAATCCGGCCCACACACCATCGCGATGCACGAGCTCGTGCATCGCGCTTCCGGGCACCTCGGGATCGGGTTCCCAGTCGTCGGTCGAGGCCTTCGAGACGAACACGCCAGGATGCATTCCACCTCACTCCTTTCGGCAGTCGTGGCACATTCAGCGCGGGAGGAGTGGGATTCGAACCCACGGATGAGTTGCCCCATCAACGGTTTTCAAGACCGTCGCCTTCGTCCGCTCGGCCATCCTCCCGGGTGAAGACTAGCGGGGTTGGATGCTGAGCCGGTCTCAAGGTCGACAGGTTGCACCCCGTCTATTCGCAGCGCTTCCAGCAGCCGGGCGAATCAAGATGTTTCGGACGGTTGCTCGCGTCTCGGGCAAAGCTGTTTGCAGGAGGTCGTCGAGGCTGTCGAGAGTCACATCCCCGATCGGCTCAGCCCTGGATGGCCTGTTCGATGACCGCGCAGTACTCAGCATCGGTCTGGGTCGCATACGGATGCTTGCCGGCCGACCTGACGAGTCGGAGGCTGTCTTCGAGAAACACATCGTTCGAGGGATCCGAGTCCCCCTGCGTATCCATGAGGTAGGTGATCTCTAGGAGGCCACGGTCGCGCTGCACGGCCTTGCCGTCCAATGTCCGGATCGTGAACACCTGGCCGACGTTGATGGCGGTGTACCGATAGAGGGTTCCGCCAGCATGCCGCACTCGCACATCGCTGTAGAGGCCGCTTTGGTCGATGATGTAGCCATCGCCATCGTCTTCGGTGAACACCTCATGGATGTCGTAGTTGTCGAACAACCTGAGCGGTAGATCACCCTGCGACGCTTTGAGCATGGTTACGCCGCGGACGGTCCCCTCGATGTGCTGATGGCGGCCACAGTTCATCTCGTCGACTTCGAAGGTGCCCGAGTAGCGCTGCCGATCGAGCACCCGTGCCTCAGCTGCGATGTTCGCGCTCCACACGATCGCGACAAGGGTCGTCACCAACGCAGCAACCCAAGCCCGACCGCGAGTCAGGCGGCGTGTGTTGATCATGCTTGTCCCCCCTCCCGGCGTACTCTGCCGCGTCGTTCCCGCCGGGGTCAATACGTCAGAGGTCGCCTTCCCCACCGTCCGACGCTTCCCCTTCGACCCGAGCGATCCGCCCGGCGTCTTGCGGTCATCTCCGCCACTCGCACATCGCACACCGTGCCGAGTGGCGAGAGATCCAGCGCAAGGAGATCAGGAGACCGTTCTCAAGACCGTCGCCTTCGTCCGCTCGACCATCCTCCCGCCGCGAGGCTACCTCCTTGCTCAGGGAAGGCACGTCGACCGGCCCCGGTCGCGCGCAAGGGACGACGTCAGTCTGTTGTCGTCTCAGCGACAGGAGGTAATCCCCAAAGATCTCCTCGACCCTGTCCTTCCCCAAGAGATGGTGAGCCTAAGAGAGACTTTGGAGTCTGATGGAGTTGTCTCGACCGAGCGTGGAGTTGTCTCGACCGAGCGGCGATACGAACCGGCACTAGCCAGCCCCAATCAGGACCTCCCCTGTGGGATCGATCGAGAACCCGTTCGAGATCTGCAGACCGGCCCGGCCCGGGTGATCCCTAGCCGCACTGGCCGCCGATGTAGTCGGACACAGTGTTGACCGCCGACTTCATGTCGGAGCTGTCGAACGCGTGGGAGAGATTGTCGAGGTCCTGGAACGAGGACGCGCTCTGAATGCCGCTCGCAGTGGACGAGAGGGTGTCCTTGATCGTCGTGAGCGCGTCTTGGACGTCCTGGGGCGCCGACGACATCAGGCTCGCCGACTCCGCCACGACCGAGTTGGTCCCCGACAAGAGGTCGCTGAGAGCCTGCTTCGTGCCGGCCAAGTCGCTGAGGTCCACCTTCGAGGCGAACGAGTCGCCCAGCACTTTCAGCTTCGCCTTCTCCGCGACCAAGGCCTGACAGAGATCCGCGTTGGACGAGGTCCCGACTGCGCTGGATGAGGGGGCACTGCTCGTGACGACCGCCTCCGACGTCGCGGCCGCGCTGGTCGATGAGGAGCTGCAAGCGGCAAGGACAGGCATCACCGCGACCGCCACTGTCATCGTCATCCACCGAAGCAAGCGAGCGCTCATGGCGCAACCTCCCCTGTGACTCGGACGCCAGGGGTACGACGCCGTCAGGACAGCGGTTCATTCCGTTGCGCGGGTTCCGATTGTGCGAGTGCCCGGCTCAGGCGGGAGCGGCGCCGGGCCGTTCCCTACGTGTACCGATCGACCCCGAATCGGGCCGTCGCCGCACCCGAGCACGACGAAACGCGCAGGTCAGCGGCCAGATGTCCTCTGCGGAAAGGTGTTTCAAGACCGTCGCCTTCGTCCGCTCGGCCATCCTCCCGGCGCGATGCTACCCGCACCCACGGTGGCCGGCCGATTCGCGAGGGTAGGGATTCGTTGCTGACGTTCTGGGTAGCCTTCGGCCGTGAGCGTGATCGACTGGCTGCTCGATGCCGACCCGGCGATCCGATGGCAGGTCTTGCAGGACCTGACGGACGAGCCACCGGACGACGTCGCCGCGGAGCGAGCGCGGGTGGAGCACGAGGGCTGGGGCGCACATCTCCTCGGGCTCGAAGACCCCGAGGGGACATGGGCGGGCGGCGCTTGCTTCCCGGCGTCCTACCGGGGCGGTGAACCGGGGCAGCCCTGGACGGCCACGATGCACACGCTCCAGACCCTGCAGCTCCTCGGGCTCGACCCCGCATCGGCCTCTGCCCGCCGGTCGATCGCGCTGATCGCGGAGAACGCTCGCTGGGAGCACGACGGACAACGGTTCTTCGACGGCGAGGTCGAGCCGTGCATCAACGGTAGGACGATCGAGACCGGCGCGTACTTCGGTGTTGACGTCGCGCCGATCGTCGAGCGGATCCTCGGTGAGCAGCTCGAGGACGGCGGCTGGAACTGCGAGGTCGAGAACGGATCGGTTCGATCCTCGTTCGACACGACGATCAACGTGCTCGACGGCTTGCTCGGCTTCGAACGAGCGACCGGCGGCTCGGACGAAGTGCGAAAGGCTCGTCGTCGCGGTGAGGAGTACGTGCTCGATCGCAGCCTGTTCCGCCGCCTGAGCACCGGGGATGTGGTCGACCCCGCGTACCTCGAGTTCGCGTTCCCCTATTACTGGCATTACGACGTGCTGCGCGCGCTCGACTACTTCCGAGAGTCGGGCGCAGGTCCGGATCCCCGCATGGCGGAGGCGGTGGCGATCGTACGGTCGCGACAGCAACCCAACGGCCGGTGGTTGCTCGACCGGATCCATCCGGGTCGCGTCCACTTCAACCTCGAAGGCGACGTGGGAACGACGAGCCGCTGGAACACCCTCCGAGCCCTACGGGTACTCGCGTGGTGGGACGGGACAACCTGACGAAAGGAAGAGCACGGTGTCGATGACTCCAGGGGTCACCTTTCGAACGGTCGACGAGGCGCGGCCCGGTCCGAAGCTGGCGGAGATCTACGCGCAACGATCGGCTGCCTACGCAGCCTGGTATCTCCAGGATGGTGCGGAGGCTCGGCCCTCGGCCGCCGAGGGGTTCGAGGCTCTTCGCACGCACATGCCGGAGCTCCTGCCGGCGTACGAGGAGATGGTCGCGGCGGTCGGCGGCGATCCGCTGGCCGCGCAGATGTTCACGATGTGGATCCCGCCGGCCGCTGCGATCGCATGTTCCCAGGCGGTGCTTCGCGCCGGCGATCGCGGCCCACGTCTCGTTCGGAACTACGACTATCCGGCGCAACTCATGGACGCGGTCATCCTGCGTACGTCCTTGCTAGACCGGCAGATCATCGGCGTGACCGACGTGGTGTGGGGCCTCTGCGATGGGATGAATGACCGAGGGCTCGTTGCCTCGCTCACCTTCGGCGGTCGAGCATCGTTGGGGCCGGGGTTCGGTGTGCCGATCGTGCTCCGGTACCTGCTGGAGACCTGTGAGAGCGCCACCCAAGCGCGCGCCGCGTTGCAGAGGATCCCGGTCGCACACACACAGAACCTGACGATCGCGGATGCCGAGGGCGACGTGGTCACCGCCTACTTGAACCCCGATCGAGCGCCCTCGTTCCGTCGGCTGCCGATCGCCGTGAACCACCAGTGGGCCGTGGAGTCGTGGGATCCCGTCCTCGCCGAGAGCACCTTGCAGCGCGAATGGTGGCTCCTGCGGCTGCTGGACGACCCCGACGTCGACCATGAGCGGTTCCTCGGAGCCTTCCTCGTGCCTCCCCTCTACAGCCTTGCCCACGACCTCGGCCGAGGAACCGTGTATACGGCGGCATACGACCCACAGGAGGGGGACATCACGTATGCGTGGCCGACCTCACAGCTGTCGCTCCGGTTCGATGCGTTCACGGACGGCACGCACGAGGTGGTATTCCCGCCCTCACCGTCCCCACTCGTTGGCTGATCCGGGCTCTGGTCCGCAGCAGACGAGCAATACCCTGTCCCGAGTCGAGGTCAGTGTTTGCCGCCAGTCACCTTCCGAGCGGTCTTGCCGGCGGTCTTCTGCGCCGACCCCTTCGTCTTCTGAACGGCGCCCTTGACTTCGAGATCACGGTTCTTCGTGATGCGCCCGACTTCCTTCTTCGCTGCGCCGACAGCCTTGTTCTTACGGCCCTTCGTCTCGAGCTTCTTCCCAGCCATGTCATGCTCCTTTTCTCGACAGATCTCTAGACGGCAACGTCGCAGGCCGGATGCCCGCACCCACACCCGTGGAGCCCGTGGGCGTCGCTCGTTCACGGCCTGCACGACAGTCACCCTGGTCAGGTTCGGTTCAAGAGCCAGATGGCGAGTGCAACGATGACGGCCACGACGATGATCGTGCCGACGAGACCCATTCCGATCGCTGCGATCATGCTTGCTCCCTTCAGGCGGACGCGCCGGCGTCACGCAGTTGTTTGGCGAGGTCGTGGATGTGATCCGCGGCGGTCTCCACGTCGATCCCTGCCGCCGTTGCGGCTCGCTCCATCCGTTCCAGCGTGATGTTGTCGCCATTCCCGTGAGCCTCGTTCGGCTCCCCGCAACCACACGACATACACATCGGATCTCCTTCCTCATATCCGTTCTTGGCACGCACTACCCGATCGCGTCGCCGACAAACCCAGCGAGCGACGCACCGCTGGGTGCATCGTGCATGGAAGTCATGGGATGCGCGTAACGGTGTCCCGTGAGCGCCGCCGCTCGACGTCCAAGGTCTCCGTATCTGCACTCGCGAGCGAACGCCCAGGCACCTGATGTCCGCACGAGTACGTCGTCAGTTCGGTGGACTCGGCCGTTTGATGCGGCGTCGTCTTCCGTTGCTCCGGATCGCGGTCGAATGCGATGACGGTCACGACTCCCACGCCGCAGATGGGACACCGCAAGCCAGGTTCGTCAGTCATGAAGCATTGTCTACCCCGGCGTCGGGGAGCCCAAACCCCCAAGCACACGCGCAGGGCTATCGCTGCGACGGGGAGGACGCCTTCTCGTTCTCGTCGGCTTCGATCGCGGTTTCATTCACGATCCGCTCGACGACCTCGCCCGGAACATCTTCGTCGTCGCGCGCCTGCTCCTCGATCTGCTGGTTCACCTCGACGCGGGCGGCCTGCCAGGCCGACCAGTGACCTGAGACGAGCGCCCAAAGAGACAGAGCGGCGACGTACGTCACGCTGCTGATCCAGTGCGTAATCAGCGACACGGGAATCATCGCAAGCCAGAAGACCGTCAGCCAGCCATTGACCTTCCGCATGAACACCGGATCGCCCTGTATCGATGACCACAGAGACTTCACGCCCTGAGCGCCTCCCTGCGTGCAGCCATACGCTCGCCGATCACCTCGAGCTCTTCCTGCTCGAATACCTTCCGAGCCTTGGCAAACATCTCCTTCTCCTCTTCTTCGATGTGATGCTCGAGGTTCTCCTTCATAACGCTGAATTTGGCCGTCCACGTCTCGTCGCTGACCGGCAGATCCAGCATCTCTCCCATCACCGTGTCGACCACGTGGTGCTCCTCGTACCCCTCGAGCGCGATGTCTCGAGTCTTGGGGTGCTCCTTCAACGCCGGGTAGAGGATCTCTTCTTCGATCGTTTCGTGGACCTCGAGGTCGCTCCGCAGTTTCGCGAACACCCGCTCGCGCGTCTTCACGGCACGCTCGGTGGTGTCCGCGAGCTCCGAGAGCATCACCTTGACGTGGTCGTGATCGTCCGTGAGCAACTCGCAGTGCGTCCATGGGTGCCGCTTTCTGCTTCGTCATGAGATCTCCTCTCGTTGTGGTGGACGCAGTCCTCCCCCGGTGCCGGTCTCGCCAAACGGATGAACGTGATCCGGCTCGGGATCGGTCGCGGCAGCCGCCTCCGCCGGAGCGGCGAACCGCATCACGCGCCCGCCGAACGCGATCGCGCACAGGGCGACCCACGTCCAACCGAGGACCAGACCCCCGACGGCGTCGGTCAGCCAGTGCACCCCGAGGAACACACGCGAACACGCGACCGCGACAGCGAGCCCGACGGCCACGCCGGCCAGCAGCATCCGACGCCGCGGCGATCCGTCGCGCCCGAGCACCAGCGCGATCGCGATGAACGTGGCCGCGGCCGCCGTGGTGTGGCCGCTCGGGAACGACGGTCCCGTGAAGTGGGCCAACGGTCGCACGTCCGGGCGGGCCCGCTGCACGCCGTCCTTGATCAGGTTCGCCAGCACGAACTGACCGCCGATCACGAGCGCCAGGAACACCGGGATCGACCACCGGTGCCAGCGCCACAACGCGTAGCCCGCGACCACCACCCCGATCACGACGACGGTTGCGGTCGCACCGAACGTCGTCAGCACGCGAAGGGTGGCGATCGAGTCGGGCGTCATCCGCGGGTCGCTCCAGCTGCTCGACCGCCCGGTCGACGCGCACCAGGCCCGACTGGGTCCGGATCATGTAGACGAGAACACCGATCAGGATCCCCGACCCGACGGTCGCCAGCAGGCCGATCGTCAGCGACAAGCCGGTGGCCACACCTCGCTCGAACCGTGAGTCGAGGAAGGCATGGATCGGACCGCGACGACCGAGTCCTTCGCCGATCGCCCGAGTCGCCGACAGCGCGGGATCCGAGTGCGGCGCCGCATGCAAGGCGGCAGCTGCGATCACGGCGGCGGCGACACACACGGCCGCAACGAGCAACCAGCACCACCACGCGAGCCTCCGATCGAAGATGCACAGCCGGATGTTTACCCAGGGGCCACAGTGGGAAACAACGACCCATGGACGACAACGGATATCCGGGGCGGCACCAGGCGACGGTCGGGACGCACCCATCCCTCATCTCTCCTCGATCCACAACGCGACGGACCCGCATCGCGCGTCGCGCAGCACCTCGCACGGGCCCGTTCGTTCATGGGCTGTCGCCACGTTCGTCGGCTGGGTCGTGATGGCGTCCGCCCTGATCGGACTCGGACTCCTGTTGGTCGCGGAGATCCTCCCGGAAGGCGTCGGTGCGTGGGATCGATCGATCTCGGCTTGGTTCGTCACGCAACGCACGGGTGAGCTGAACACCGCGACCGAGATGGGTTCGATGCTCGGATCGACGTTCGTCGTGATCGGTCTCGCAGTGCTCGTCGGCATCGTGCTCGCGCTCGGTCGTCATTGGCTCGCGATCGGGTTCTTAGCGGCAGGGTTGCTGATCGAGGTCGGGGCGTTCCTCGCCACCACCTTCGCGGTCAGCCGGCCACGGCCGGCGGTCCCGCAGCTCGACGTATGCGCCGCCGACCTCGTCGTTCCCGTCGGGACACACGGCCGCCGCGCTCGTCCTGTACGTGAGCGTGGCGATCATCGTGTGGACGCTCTCGCAGTCCTGGGCCCTTCGCCTGCTCTTCTGGGTGCTCGCGGTCGTCGTGCCGCTCTTCGTGGCGCTGTCGCGTCTGTATCGGGGGATGCATCACGCGACCGACGTCCTTGGCAGTGTCGCGCTCGCAGCGGGAAGCCTGCTCTGCGCGGTCATCGTCACCCGGATCACCACCGCGGCGTCGATCGCCCGCCGGAGCCCGAGGCACCCGTCGACCGCACCGAGCGTCGCGGCGCCGGCGGTGCGCGCATGACCTCGATCGCGGTCCTCGCACACGCGGCCAAGACCTTCGACGGAGGGCTCCCGCAGCTCCGCCGCACGCTCGCGAGCTACGGGTTCGCCGACCCCCCGTGGGTCGAGGTGCCGAAGGCCAAGAAGATCCCGAAGGAGGCCCGCCGGCTGCGCGACGAGGGCGCGGACCTGCTCTTCGTCTGGGGCGGTGACGGCTCCGTCCAGCGTGCGCTCGATGCGGTCGCCGGCAGCGGGGTGCACGTGGCGGTCCTCCCCGCGGGCACGGCCAACCTCTTCGCGACCAACCTCGGCATCCCTGACGGACCTCGAGGAGGCCGTGCGCGTCGGGCTCCACGGGGCCAGGCGGACGATCGATCTCGGCAAGGCCAACGGCGAGCACTTCGGCGTGATGGCCGGAGCGGGCCTCGACGCCTTCATGATCCGCGACGCAGATGCGGGCGGGTTGAAGGATCGGATCGGTTCTCTCGCCTACGTCTTCTCGGGCTCCAAGAACCTCACGCCGCGACCCCGTGCGGATGCGGATCGAGGTGGACGGCACGACGTGGTTCGACGATCGAGCCGCGTGCGTCGCTCATCGGCAACGTGGGCGACGTGATCGCCGGCATCTCGGCGTTCCCCGATGCGCGCCCCGATGACGGGGTTCTCGACATCGGCGTGATCACCGCCGACAGCGCTCTGGACTGGCTCCGGACGCTGACGCGTTCGGTCGTGAGCGACCCTGCGAAGTCTCCGTTCATCCAGATGACCACGGGAACGTCGTTCGACATCCGCATGAAGGAGCCGTTGCTCTACGAGATCGACGGGAGCGAGCGCGGCACGACGAGACACATCAAGACCAAGGTGAAGCCGGGCGCGATCACCGTCTGCGTGCCGGAATCGGAGGCGACATGAGCACTGCGAACGAGGTGCCGGAGACCTGGGGTCTGACCGGCGACGACGCGAAGGAGACGCTGACGCGCGTGGGGCGAGGAGCCCTCTTGCGCGATGCCTTCCTTCGGCTGCGTTGGGCCGACGGCTTCAGCCACGCACGATCGATGGCCTACGTGACGACCTTGATCTTCGTGCAAGGCGTGATCGCCCTGGTCGGTCTTGCCAGCGTGATCGGCGCGGGCGGCACGCGCGACCTGATCGTCAACACCCTGCGCGCGATCGCCCCGGGACCGACGGGACAGGTGCTGACCGAGGCTGCGGGGCAGGCGCGGCACGCGAGCTCGGCGCATCCCGTCGCGCTGATCCTGGGCACGATCGGCGCGTTGGTCACCGCTGCGATCGCTCATGGGCCAGATCGAACGCGCGCTGAACCGGATCTACGGCGTCGAGCAGGATCGGCCGACGCTGCACAAGTACGGTCGCGCGATCCTGCTGGCGCTCAGCGCGGGCGTCGTGCTGGGCATCGCGGTGGTCGCGCTCGCGCTCGGCCGGGACATCGGCCGGGCGATCGGCAGCCCTACGGTGGCGACGATGTGGGACATCGCTCCGCTGGCCCGTCGCGTTGGTCCTGCTCGGTGTTGGGCAACGCGCTTGCTCTTCCGGCATGCGCCGAAGCGTCACCAGCCCGGGTGGTCCTGGCTCGCGTTCGGGGCCGGCCGTGTCCGTCGCGCTGCTGTTGCTCGTCACGATCGGGCTCGACCTGATGTTCCGGCTGAGCTCGACCTTCGGAGCGACCTACGGACCGCTCGCCGGGATCGTCGCGCTGATGCTCTGGGCGCTCGCGGCCTCGATCGCATTCCTCTACGGCGCCGCGGTGTCGGCACAGCTCGAGGCCGTTCGGGCGGGCGCTGCGCCGCCGCAGGATGTCGAGAAGACGCGGGTCGCGACTGGCGAACGTGCGGCGATGGTCACGTCGATGAGCGCCGCCACGACCGATCGCACAGCCATCGCTGCGCCGCACGCTCGAGGGCGTCATCGGCGTGCCGATGACCGAGGGCAATCGGATCTCGATCCTTCGCAACGGGGACGAGATCTTCCCCGACATGCTGGATGCGATCGCGGGAGCCCGGCACACGATCGACTTCCTCACGTTCGTCTACTGGACGGGGGAGATCGGCACGCGGTTCGCAGACGCGCTGTCGGACCGTGCGCGCGCCGGGGTGCGCGTTCGGGTCCTGCTCGATGGCTGGGGATGCCATCCGATCGATCGGCCGCTGGTCGAGGAGATGCAGGACGCCGGCGTCCAGGTGCGGTGGTTCCGGCCGTTGAAGCATTTCGAGCCGAACAAGATGAACCACCGGACCCACCGCAAGGTGATGATCGTGGACGAGACGATGGGCTTCACCGGCGGCGTCGGCATCGCCGACGAGTGGCAGGGCGACGCTCGCGACGCGTCGGAGTGGCGCGACACGCATTTCCGCGTGGTCGGGCCTGCGGTCGACGGCCTTCGGGCGGCATTCCTGGATAACTGGGCAGAGACGGACGACGTGCTGTTCGACGAAGCCGATCGGTTCCCGAAGCACGAGCAGCCCGGATCATCGGTCATCCAATGCGTGCGGGGTGCCTCCGAGGCCGGGATGAGCGACATCTCGACCTTGTTCAACGCCCTGCTGCAGCTCGCCGAGCAGCGGGTGCGCATCGCGACCGCCTACTTCGTGCCCGACACGGCGATGACGCAGCGACTCTGCGATGCGGCCGATCGCGGCGTGCGGATCGAGATCCTGCTCCCCGGGCCCAACGCGGATAAGCGGTTCGTCCAATTGTCGGGCGAGGCAGCCTTCGCGGAGCTGCTCGAGCACTCGATCAAGATCTGGTATTTCCAGCCTTCGATGCTGCATGCGAAGGTGATGACCGTCGACGGCATCCTGGCGATGGTGGGGTCGGCCAACGTGAATGCGCGTTCGACCGAGCTCGACGAGGAGATCAACCTCGTGGTGCTTGACCCCGACATCGTGTCGACGCTCGACGAGCACTTCGAGCCGATCTCGAACGCAGCAGCAAGCGTGTCCGCGGGCGACGTGGGAGGAACGCCCGCTCACACAGCGGGTCTTAGAGAAGGTGACGCGACCGCTTCACCACGAGGTGTAGCCGGTTCGCGGTCCGACGCTCGTTCTCTTCGAACGATCACTCCACGGTGAGGCGCATGCGCTTCGCCGCCCGGTCCAGAGCGGCGAGCAACGGCTTGCCGACCACGAGCACGAGCACCGCGTTGCCGATCGCGCGCGCCAGATCCCACGCGAGCGATGACACCAGGTAGAACGAGGCGTAGTGGTGGAGGTTCAGCCCGAGCGTTCCGTGGGGATCCCACGCGATGGCCGAGCCATCGGCGATGAAGGGCCACGTCCACAGATTCATCACGGCGCCGTAGAAGAGCCCGGCCGCCGCGCCGTAGGCGGCCAAAGCCGGCAGACGGATCCGCCACGGCGTGCCCGCCCCCGGGAGCAAACCGGCCCCCGCGCCGACCCACCCGAACGCGACCATCTCGAAGGGCAGCCAGGGTCCCAATCCCCCGACGAAGAGTCCGCTCGCGAACATCCCGACGGCGCCGAGCAGGAATCCGAACGAGGGACCGAATGCGTTCCCGGCCACCAGCACCACGATGAACATCGCGCTGAACCCCGCCAGATACCCGGGCAGCCGGAGCGCGACGATGGCGGCGCCGAGCACGCCGATCAGAGCGACGACCTTCGGCCCCATCCCGCCCCGGCCGAGTTCGAGGAAGACGAGGGCGGCGACGATCCCGCAGATCCCCAACAGGATCAAGGGCCCGTCGACGCGATGGTTCTCCGTCGAGGGGCCGGCCAGCGCCGGCACAAGGAACGGCCAGGCGAACGCGAATACACCCAACACGTTCGCCACGACGAGCAACGTGACCCGGGCACGGGGTCGCCCGAGCAGACGCAGGCGTGGCGACCGTGGGCGCGACGGTGGTGGTCGCGCTCACGCAAGCGCCTCCACGACCTGATCCGGCGTCAGCCAACCGGGGCCGAACACCCGGGTCATCTGTGGCGCGAAGACCCGCGAGTCGCCGAGGACGGTCGCAGGGTCGCCGTCGGCGATCGTCTCCCCGGCCGCCAGCATCACCACGCGCGTCGCGACCGCGGCGGCGAGCTCGACATCGTGGGTCGCCACGACCGCCGTGCCTCCGCCGTCCGCGTGGGCGCGGACGAATCGGATCAACCGGTCCTTCGATTCGGGATCGAGCCCGCGCGTCGGCTCGTCGAGTAAGAGGACGGCGGCGCCGGTGGCGGCGATCGCCGCGGTCGCGACGAGCAGCCGCTGCCCGGCGGAGAGGTCCCGCGGATGCCGATCGGCGAGGTGATCGATGCCGAGCGCCTCCAGCCACGGACCTGCATCGGTCAACCCGCGCGCGGCGAGCGTGGCACCGATCTCCCGCTCGGTCGAGTCGTTGAAGAGCATCGCATCGGGCTCCTGAGGGCACAGCGCCACGTCGACGCCCGGCCGAGGCGGACGCCCACCCGCGTGCACAACGCCCGCGGCGATCGGCTGCACGCCGGCGAGCGCACGGAGCAGGCTCGACTTGCCCGCACCGTTGCGACCCATCAGCGCGACGACCTCGCCGGCGTGCAGGCGCAGGTCGACGCCGCGCACCGCCTCGGTTCGGCCGTACGTCACGTGGAGACCGCGCGCCTCGGCGAGCACCTCGCCGGCGGTGGGTGGCGTGCAAGCGTCGGTATGGGCATCGCGAGATCCCGTGCCGCCAGCCGGGCGTCTCGCACCGTCAACGGCAACGGATCCCACCCGAGCGAGCGCCCGACGGTGGCGACCGGGGGACCGACCGCGAGCGACCGGATGACGGCTGGCGGCGTGCCGGTCTGGACGCGTCCGGTGTCGAAGCCCAGCGCTAGATCGACCCATCCGGCGACCCGCTCCAGCCGGTGTTCGGCCAGCAGGACCGTAACGCCGTGATCGTGCACGAGTCGTTGCAGGGCGGCCATCACGTGCTCGGCGCCCTGGGGATCGAGTTGCGACGTCGGCTCGTCGAGCACGAGGAGACCCGGGCCCGCAGCCATCGCCGCGCCGATCGCCACGCGTTGGCGCTCCCCCCCCGACAGCGTCCGGACGCTCCGATCGCGGAGCGGGGCGAGGTCGAGCAAGTCGAGCATCTCCTCGACTCGCCGGCGCATCAGCCGGGGATCGACGCCGAGGTTCTCCATCCCGTAGGCGAGTTCGTCCTCGACACGATCCACGACGAAAGACGCGGCAGGGTCCTGCGGCACGAACGCGACCGCGTCGGCGAGACGGCGCGGCGGCTCGGACCGCGTATCCCGTCCCACGACCGTCACCCGCCCGTGGAACGTGCCGCCGGTGAAATGCGGAACGAGCCCGTTCGCCGCACGCAGGAACGTGGACTTCCCGGCGCCGGTGGGACCGATCGCGAGTGCGAACGAGCCATCGGGGATCACGGCGTCCACGTGCGAGAGCGCCGGCTCGTCGGCGTCCGGGTACGTGAACGTGACGTCGTCGTAGCGAAGCGCCTCGGTCATCGCGCGCCCCCTCGCGGCAGTACGCCCGGCAGCGCGAGCAACGCGATGGCCGCGAGGAGCAAGGGTTCTGGGGCGGGCAGCGAGAGCGGCTGCGTCGCAGGATGCAACACAACGCGACCGCCTGTCGACGCCACGAGGAACGCGGCGGCGGCGAGCACTGCTGTGCAGGCGATCGCGATCGAGGCGGTCGTCCAGAGCTGCGGCCGGTACCGGCTTCGGGTCCCCCTGCCGTGACCGCGCGCGTCCATCGACTCGGCGAGCGTCCCGGCCTCCTCGATCCCGCGCTCCAAGACGGGCACGGCGAGCGACGACAGCGTCCGGAGCCCGCCGACGGGGAGACCCCGGAGCCGCTGCGCCTCGCGCACCTTCGCGAACGCTGGCGACGGTCCGCGGCGTGATCGACAGCGCGAGCGCCGCTGCGAGCGCGGGCTCGTGGAAAAGTGCTTCGGCGCGAGCCGCACGAGTCCGAACGGGTCGGTGACCGCATTGAACGTGCCGAACAGCACCAGCAATGTTCCCGAGCCGGAGCCCCTCGAGCATCGCGAACGCGACGTCGCGACTGCCCACCGGCGTGAACAGCACGAGCGCCGTTCGCAGCGCGACGGCGACGATGGCCGCGATCAGGAACATGCGGAACGAGCGCGCGGTCCGGTCCGTGCACGCGGTGCGTCTCGTAGACGAACCACGCGACGCCCCAGAGCAACAAGAGGTAGATCGGACTCGGTCGTCACGAATGTGACGAAGGACGCCCCGGCTGATCCACGCCCCAGGCCGCGGGTTATGGATCTCGGCGATGCTGCCCTGCCGGTCACGGGCGCCCGGATCCCGTGGCGATCGACTCCGCAGCCGGAGCGCAGCCGCCGACGACCAGCGCGATCCCTAACACCACGGCGACGAGCAGCCCGACCGGGCGGTTCGCCCCCGCGGGGGGATCGCTCCGTTCCCGCGGCGGCGTACACCTGCCCCCCCACCCGTGGTCGACCCGTCGCTCGCATCGACCGCCTGCTGCGACGGGGTGCGCGAGTGCGACGGCGACCAGGGGTCCCCGGCGTTCCCGAGTGCGAAGACGTCGAGCTGGGTGCGGGCGGGTCTGATCCGGCAGAGGATGCCGCGGCCGCGCCGGGCGATGGCGTCGACGTGTGCGTGGACGTCGGCGTCGGCCGTGGCGACGGCTCGGCGTGACAGACATCGTCGATGCCGAGCGCGGCCGGTCGAGCATGACTCGCCCCCGTGTCGCCGCTTCCCCACACCCAGGCTGCCTCCACGTCGCCGTCGCCGAGCTGCTGACGCATCCTGCTCCGGTGGAAGCCCACGTCCAGCCGCCCGCCCCGTCTCCGTGCCAGTAGCCCCAGAAGTCCGGATAGTCCGCGAAACAATCGCTTCCGCTGGAAGGTCCGACACCTTCGAGCTGACACACCGCCAATCCGCCGTTGCCGAACCGGTACGGCAGACCCCCCTGTGCGTGCGCCAGTTCGATCAGCTCGAGCCCGCTCACCTCGGTGTCGGCCAGCGCCACGCAGAACGTGTCGGTGCCCGAGTCGGTCACGACGACCAAGCCCGCATGCGGTCCGGTCGTGGCCGCGCACGCCGGCGCCCCGCCGATAGCCGCGGGCACGCCCACACCACCGGCGACGGCGCCGACGAACAGCGCGGCCGCGACCAGACGCCGCATCACCGAGCTATCCGCAGGCCGGCGTATCGGGAAGCGCCGTGGTTACGTCGCCCGTCATCGGGATCGGGGCTGCGAGCAGACCGGGCACCGCGCCGATCGTCGCGCCGATGTCCGGGTCCCCCCGCACCCCGGGAGCGGTGTACGTGAACGCGAACGCGCCGCATTGCGAGTACTGCAGCTCTCGCAGCGCAAGCCTGGCGCCGGCCGGTGCGGGCACCTCGTTGGCCGCGTACGCCTGCAGGACGAGCCCGGTGGAGTTCGCGTCCGTGGTCTGGAACCCCCACGTGTACCCCCAGCCGCCGTTCGTCGCGTCGCGGATCGCATCGAAGAAGTCCCACGGCGTCGACGGTGTCGTCACGATCGGGATGATGGGCGACGCCGCGATCGCCATCACGACGTAGCTGGTGGTGTTCGTGTCGGAGCCGAAGAAGTCACCGCCCGGGTTCGCGATGTTGACGCAATGCTCGTCCTCCTTCGCGCTGTGGTACTTGTCGAACGGCCAGCCGCCGTCGGGGCATTCGTTGTTCGCGAGGAACGTCAGCGCGGCAACCGGGACGGTCGCGCCAGCAGACTCCACCGCCAGCACCCCGAGGGCGACGTCGAACACGCTGTGGGGGGTCGCGAGCGCGTTGCGGATCGACCTGACCAGGTTGCGGCCGCCGATCTCACGACCGTTGCGACCGGCTGCCGTCCAAGCGATCACGACCTTGGCACGGAGGCCGAGCGTCTTCACCTGGCCCGCGGCCACTTGGTCCTCGAGGTAGGCCAGCGCACGCTTCATCGGTCGCGGGCCGCCGCCGGCCGCGACGAACGCGAGCACGGCATCGGCGGTCGAGCCGACCGGCGAGAACGCGGGGATCGAGCCGTCCGGCTGCTGCTGGGACGCGATGTACGCGTCGGCTCGGAGCGCTCGCTCGGGCGCCAGGAGCGCCGCCGAGGCGCCGGCGGCGCTCGCCACCGCGATCGCGAGAGACAGGATCGGCGAGATGACCCGTCGAGAGATGGAAGCCACGTTGGCTCCTTTCCGGGCGTCCGCGCGCCCCACAGGAGCGAGCCTCGAGTCGGGATCCGGAGAGCCGGCTCGCCTTGTCCTCGAGGGACCGCTCATCGATGCGTCGCGCGGGTCGTCCTGGCTCGCCCGTTGGGGCTCACAGTTGCGGGACAGCGCCGGTTTCCGACCGGACTTCGCCCTTCGCGACGCGGTGCGACCGGAGCGTAACACCCACCGGTTGAGCCCCGCACCGCCACGTCGACAGCCAGTCGTGCAGGGCTTACGTCTGCAGGTTGAACCAGGTCCCGCCGGGGCCCAAGTAGCTGAACCCCTCACCCCAGGCCGCGAACGTCTTCCCGGCGGAGGTGATGGCGATCTCGCCGTAGTCGCCGTAGATCTCCTTGAAGCCGTCGGCCGTCTTGTATCCGGCTCCCGATGTCGCGTCCGAGAGCTTCTGCCGCGCGCTCCACGTGGCGCCGCCATCGGTTGAGCTTCGGTACCAGACGTTCCACCTGTTCGGATTGTCGCCGTTCGACGTCTGCATGTACCAAAGCCGGACGTCGCCGTTCCCCACCGATGCGACGCGCGGACCCGTCGCGTTCTCGCCAAGGGTGGACACCGCGCTCCGCGGGCTCCACGTTCGTCCTTCGTCCGAGGATCGGCTGATGTAGATCTGTTGTGGACCGCGCGCCTCGGTGGCGCCCTCATACGCGAACACGAGATGGCCGCGAGCGTCGGACGTCACCGATGCCTGTCCCAGATAGAAGTCCGGTTTGCAGCCGACGGCCACACACGATTCGCCGACCGCCACCTTGTCGACGATCTTGTTCTGCCAGGTGCGCCCCTCGTCACGCGAGATGAGGACGTGATGCCAGACCTGCCCTTCGACCGACTTGCCTCCTTGGTACTGGAGGCTGCTCTGGGCGAAGATCACGGTGCCGTCGGGAAGGACGTCGGCGTCGTAGGCGTAGAAGTACCGCTTGCTGTTGACGATCCTCGTCTGCGTCCAAGTCTTGCCGTAGTCGTGCGACTGGCCGACCCACGGATCGCCACCCGTTTGGCCGTTCCACGAGACGTAGATGTCTTTCCCGCTCGCGCTCGTCGTGACCTCAGGCTTGTCGGTCCACGAGTTCTTGTACACGTGCACCGGATCCGTCCACGTCCGCCCATGATCTTTCGACCGGATGAACGTCGCAGAGAAGCCACCAGCACGGTCGGCGTTCAAGAAGACCGAGTAGACATCGCCCGTGTTCGGTACAACCTCGATCGTTGGGTCGTACTGGGCGCCAGATCCACGACACACGCACATCGGCACTTGCTCGCTCCACGTCTTCCCACCGTCGGTCGATCTCGTCAGCGCAAGGAAGGGCGTTGGGCAGTGGCTCGAGCACGTCTTCGGTTCCCCGTAGCGGGTCGTCAACAGATACAGGAACGGCGCGTTGGGATCCGCGGCCACGGCCGGCTCCCAATCGTCGGTCTTCGCGCTCATGACCTGTTCACCGGTCCACCCGGTCGCGGCGTTCGAGGTGATCCGCTCGCGGGTCCCGAAGATGCCCGCGTCCACGGCCTCATCAAGCGTTTCGAGCCGCTCGGCGGTCTGTTCTTGCTCCTCGGCTCGCTCCCCCCCTTCCTCTTCATCTCCTTCGACCGGCTCGTCGGCTTGGGGTTCGCCCGGCTCTGTTGCGGACGAAGACGCCACCGGCTCGGCGCTCGGGGAGCCTGGGTGCACGCACGCGGCGGCAACCAGCGCGAGGATCGAGATCACAACCAGGAGCGATGCGCGACGGCGCAAGCGGGGTTTCTCCTTGCCGGGGGATGAGGTGCTCGAACCGTATGCCCGATGCAAGCCGATGGTCAAGAAGCACTAGTCCGCGAAGAAGACGAACCCGCGCAAGGGATCGGGAGCGTTTGTCAGCCCGTCGTCGCCTACGGAGCTTCCTCGTTGTGCTCGTAGTACTCGTAGCCGGACATCGGCTTTCCGGTCGGAGACTTCCACTCGCGTTCCTCGGCCGGCAGCTTGCCGACAACTTTCGCCATCGCCCGGACGTGCTCGGCAACCGCGCCGCAACAGGCGCCGATGTAGTTCACCCCCATCTCGAGCGCCTCCCTCGCGTAGTCGGCGAAGTCTTGGCGCGTCAGTTGAAGCGTGTCGAGCGCGTAGGGGAACTGCGGCAGCGAGGTGAAATCGGGACTGTCCGACGGCACCCGATACGCGACCGGCTGCGCGGCCACATAGCCGGGCACAGCCTCACGCATCTCACGCACCAGCGGAAGCATCGCCTCGGGGCTCCGCAGACAGTTCACGCCGACGATGTCCGCGCCGGCATCGACCAGCTTCTTCGCGCACTCCGCGGCTGAGTCGCCCTCCTCGGCGTGCGGGAGCTTCGTGAACGACATGGTGGTCATGACGGGCAGACCCGTCTGCTTCGCCCGCTCGGTCGCGATGATCGCCTCGCCGATGAAGCTGTAGGTCTCGCAGATGACGAAGTCGATCCCCAGCTCCATCTGATCCTGCAGTTGGCGGTCGAACTGCTCCCGCACGAGGGCGTCGGATCGCGGGTCCGCAGGATCGTAGGACCAGGTCAGCGTCAGGTTGCCGGCAACGAGCGCATCGCCCTCGGCCGCAGCGGTTCGCGCGATCGCCGTGGCGGCCTTGTTGATCTCATCGACCTTGTCACCCAGCCCAACGGTTGCGAGCTTCTCCTCGCTCGCGTAGAAGGTCAGTGCCTGCAAGACCTCGGCACCCGCGTAGAGGAACTCTCGGTGCAGCTCGAGCAGCGCCTCGGGGTGCAGGATCGAGACCTCCGGCGTGAACGGCCCCGCTTGCACGTAGCCGCGCTTCTCCAACTCCAGCAGGTACCCGCCGTCACCCAGCACAGGACCGTCTGCGAGACGCTCGAGGATCCCCTTCTTTGTCACGCCGCTCCCCCTGCAACCAGCAAGGATAGAGGACGCGCGTATATTGGTATACCTCAGGTCCCGACTGAAAGGGTTGATCGCATCGCCTACGTGATCGCAGAGCCCTGCATCGATGTGAAGGATCGCGCATGTGTCGACGAGTGCCCGGTCGACTGCATCTACGAGGGTCCTCGGATGCTCTACATCCAGCCGGACGAGTGCGTCGACTGCGATGCCTGCGTGCCGGTCTGTCCCGTCACCGCGATCTTCGCCGAAGACGACGTTCCCGATGAGTGGAAGCCGTTCACCGCGATCAATACCGAGTACTTCGGCGACGCCGTCTCGGGATTGGGGTCTCCCGGTGGTGCAGCCCAGGTCGGAACATCGCAGGTCGATCATCCGACCGTTGCGGGCTGGGCCGCCATCTAGCGGAGGAGGTCCTCGTGACAGAGATGAAGCTTCTGGAGGTGGAGCGTCGGCTCGAGCGGGTCGAGCGGCTCCTACGCGCGGCGGCCGACGAGGCCAGGAGCGCTCGCAACGACCTCAAGCTCGACACCGGCGGGAACGAACGGTGGGCAACGATGATGTACGCCGTTCTCGACCAGCTCGACCGCGAGGGCGGCGAGGTGAGCCGGCAGCGATTCCTGGAGATCGGTGAGGAGAACTCGTACAACCGACGCGGGATGGCCGGCTTCTATCAGCAGCTCGTTGAACCGACGCAGAACTCGACGACCCGACTGACGACCGAGGGACGGGAACGCCTTCGGGTCCTCAGAGCCCGGTACGACGGGTAGCCGGGCACCTCGACTCGGCTCATCGCGCGGGAAGGTCACCGCGTTTCGCGACGAGCAACAACAACTCCCGCGTCCCACCCCGGTGCCCGACCTGCATTCGGTGGTCGCAGACTCGCACCGTCGACCTCGCCGCGTACCAATAGCCACGAGACGACCGAATTCGAGTTCCACATCTCGCCGGCCCGTCGTTCGTCGCGGCCCCAGACCAGCAGCGGCACCGACGGCACGAGCTCAAGGATCCGTGAGGCGACCGCCGGGTCCTCTGACAGGCGCAGCGGGCCACCGACCGCCGCCTTCACGTCGGGGATCGATCCGCTCGGCCACCGACGGATCTCGTAGCGGAACACGCGGAAGCGGCCGGCCAGCTTCGAGCCGACCGCTCCCTCGCCGACCACGCCGCGACGTCGCGTCCCGTCGTCGTCCGGGATCGGCGTCATCTCGATCACGTAGCGCTCGTCCCGCATGGAGATCTCCAGCGCGGAGTGGAACAGGTCGCACCGAGGTCGACGTTGGACGGCGGCGCTCAGCGATTCGAAAAGCCGTCCGCTGAGCCGCACGACGTGTGCACCCGCACCGAGCGGGATCCAATACAGGTCGACCGCCGACGATCCCATGTCAGGCGCGACTGATGTTGTCGCCCCAGCGCCGCATGCGCGCCACATACTCCTGTCCGGCTTCGACGGACGCCGCAGGGAGTTCGATCCCGAGTGAGGTCAGCCGCTGCTGGGCCCACGCCTCGGCTTCCGCCTCGAGTTCCCATCGGCGGCGGCGTCCGCGCTTCGCATGACCCAACACGACGTGCGCGACCTCGTGCATGCCGCGGTACAGCGATCGGCGGGTCCCGATCTTCGCGTCCAGATGCACGGTGCCGGGGGTCGCGAACCCCCGACGGTGGCTGTTGCGGTACCGGCAGGGTCCACCGCACCACCGGACGCCGAACCGCTCGAGCTCGGATTCGAAGACGGCCCGGAGCGTCATCGGGAGCGACTACTCCGCGGCGAGACTCATCTTGTACGCCTCGGTGCCGTCTTCCTTGTTGCGCAGGGCAACGTCGGCGGTTCCTGCCGCGGCGAGAGACGCCCAGTTCACACCGAACCACGCCTCGGCGTCGGCCTGTGTGTCGAACGCATCGGACGCTCCGGTTTCGACGCCCTCGGCATCGAACATCGCCCACTCGTACATGGATACCCCCTCGCCGTTCGCGGCAGCCTAGCCGCTCGCCGACGTCTCGCCCTGACGACCCTGTGGGTCGTGCGCGATAGTCGCCCTATGGAGACCGAGACGCAGGTGCTGCATCGGCTGACCTCGTACGAGCCACGCCTGGAATGGGACGAAGCGATCGACGACCCACGCATCGTTCAAGGCTTCGAGACGGACGACCTCTCGCGCTTCCCGTGGTTCACGAAGCGGTACGCGCGCACCTTGCCGCGTCTGCCGCTGCCGCGCGAGCTCCCCGGCACCACTGCGTCCGCGATGGCCGTCCTCGCCGGGACCGCCGACGCCGCCGAGCGGCCGCTCGATCTGGCACACCTGGCGCGCATCCTCCACCTCTCGGCGGGCGTCGTGCGGACGATGGAACGTCCGTACGCCACCTGGCTCTTCCGCGCGGCGGGGTCGGCCGGCGGGCGGTTCCCGATGGAGGTGTACGTGGCGGTTCCCGACGGGATCGCGCTGCCGGCAGGCGTGCACTGGTACGACCCCGCCGAGCATGCACTCGTGCAGGTTGGTCCTGCGCCCGCCGGTTCTGCGCCGACGATCGTCGTGACCGGCGTGCCGTGGCGGACCGGGTGGCGCTACCGAGAGCGCGGGTATCGACACATCTATTGGGATTCCGGAACGATGCTCTCCCAGCTGCTGGCGGCGGCCGATTCTGCGGGTATCCCGGCAGCCCTGCACACACGGTTCCCGGATGCCGCGCTCACGTCACTGGTCGGTGCGGACGGGGTGCACGAGTTCCCGGTCGCGATCGTGGCGCTCGGCATCGGCGAACCCGCCATCGTCGGCTCGGGCGCGGCGGCACCGGGTTCGATCGACGCCGCGCCGATGGAGTTCCCGTTGGTGACGAGCGCGCAGCGCGCGGGCGAGCAGGACGCGCTCGGCGCGCCGTGGGACCGCGGCGCTCCCGTCGAGGTGCCCGATGCCGACGGCCGACCTGTCGAGCAGGTCGTGCTCGCGCGCGGGTCGCAGCGCCTGATGGACGCGTCGCGGAGTCTGCCGAAGGGCGTGCTCGAGTACTCGATGGCCGTGGCGATGCGGGGCATCGGCATCTCCCACTGGGTGGCGGTCCACGCGGTCGACGGCGCCGAGCCGGGTGTCTACCGCTGGCCGGATCTGACCGCGCCGGTCCGCGCGGGCGACCTTCGCGACGAGCTCTTCCGAGTGAGCCTCGAACAAGGGCTGGCGCGCGACGCCGCCTTCGTCGTGATCGGAGGCACCGACGTCGGCGCGCTCGACGACCACGGCTACCGCGACGCCCAACTCGCGTCCGGACTGGTGGAGGGCAGGTTGCATCTGGCGGCGTATGCACAGGACGCGAGCGCGAGCGGGATGACGTTCCTCGACAGCGAGATCCCGGCGTTGCTCGGCGAGCCCGTCGACGGCTTGCTCTTTACCTGCGTGGGGGTTCCCGAGTACGCCTCCACCCCCGGCGGGCAACCCGGCGCGCCTGTCGAGGTCAGCCGCATCGAAGCCCGCTGAACAGCCCGGTCCCCCGCTGCCCGGGCTCGACGCATTCCTGAACGCCATTCAGGGCTTGTCGGCCGCAGCGCTAGGCTGCTCGTCCATGTCCCAACCGATCATCCGTACCGAGGGGCTCGAACGCAGGTTCGGTGACGTCGAAGCTTTGAAAGGCATCGACCTGGATGTCGAGACCGGGATGGTGCTCGGCCTGCTCGGTCCCAACGGCGCCGGCAAGACCACCACGGTTCGGATCCTGACGACGTTGCTGCTGCCGAGCGGCGGTCGCGCCGAGGTGGACGGCCTCGACGTGGTCGCCGACGCCGAGGAGCTTCGCTACCGGATCGGTCTCGCCGGCCAGAGCGCGGCGGTCGACGAGAACCTCACCGGGTTCGAGAACGTCGAGATGGTCGGTCGCCTGTACGGGCTCAACAAGGCGGAAGCCCGCAAGCGCACGACCGAGACCCTGGAGCGCTTCGATCTGGCCGAGGCAGCCGGCCGGCCCGCGAAGACGTACTCGGGTGGGATGCGCCGGCGTCTGGACGTCGCGGCGAGCCTGGTCGGCCGACCGAGCGTGCTGTTCCTCGACGAGCCGACGACCGGGCCTGGACCCACGCAGCCGCGTCGGCGTCTGGGAGTTCATCCGCGAGCTGCAGGCGGACGGGACCACGATCTTGCTCACCACGCAGTACCTCGAGGAGGCAGACAAGCTGGCGGACCGCATCACCGTGATCGACCTCGGGCTGGTCATCGCCGAAGGGACGTCCGACGAGCTGAAGGATCAGATCGGCGGCGAGGTCCTCGAGCTCAACGTCGAGGACACGGCGCAGACTGCGGAGGCTGCGGAAGCGCTGCACGGGCTCGGCACCGGCGAACCCCAACGTCGACGCCGACGAGGGACGCATCCGGCTGCCCGTCGGCACGGAGGGCGCCGCCGCACTGCGGGAGAGCTCCCGCCGGCTGGACGAACGAAGATCAGGCTGAGCGGCTTCGCGGTGCACCGCCCGACGCTGGACGACGTGTTCATGGCCCTGACGGGCCACGGCGCGGAAGACGAACTGGAGCCCGAGCAGAACGGCGAGGCGCAAGCGCGGCAGGAAGAAGGCGAACGCATGAGCATCACGGTCGATCGATCGACCGCCCGACGCGCTCCTTCGACATCGCCGCGAAGTCTCGCGCGCTATCTCGAACGGGCTCCTGGTCACGCGGCGCAACATGCGTGACGCTCTCGCGCGTGCCGAACGTCTTCATCTTCGAACTCGTCCAGCCGATCATGTTCGTGCTGCTGTTCCGGTTCATCTACGCGAACAACATCGCGAACCTCGGCGCGCTGGACTACGTGCAGTTCCTGATGCCCGGCATCTTCGTGCAGAACGCCATCTTCGGCTCGACGACGACGGCGATCGGCCTGGCCGAAGACATGAAGAAGGGGTTGATCGACCGGTTCCGCTCGCTCCCGATGGCGCGATCGGCCGTGCTGATCGGCCGAACGACGTTCGACCTGGTCAAGAACCTGATCCTGGTGGCCATCGTCTTGGTGATCGGGTACGTCGTCGGCTTCAAGTTCGAGAACGGCTTGGTCAACGCCCTGTGGATGATCGTGCTCGTGATCGCGGTCGGCTTCACGTTCTCGTGGATCTCCGCCTGCATCGGTCTGTCCCTGAAGCAGGTCGAGGCGGTGCAGGCCGCGTCGTTCACCTGGATCTTCCCGGTCGTCTTCGTCAGCTCCGCATTCGTGCCGGTCGTCGGGATGGCGCCGTTCATGCAGGTCATCGCGCGTCACAACCCCGTCACGCATTTCTGCAACTTGGCGCGCTACCTCGCCTTGGGCCCGCAGGGGATCATCGACCCGGCAACAGGTATCCCGGTCGCGACCTTCCACGCGCTGGTGCTCTGGTCTGTGGCCTGGATCGTCGGACTGCTGCTCGTCTTCGTGCCGCTCGCGATCCGGCTCTACCGCAGGCTCACCTGACAACCAAACCTCTTCGAACGACCCTCCCGCGCCCGTTCCTGAAGGCGTACGCTGGCTCGCCATGCCGAATGAGACCACACCCAGCGCCCCCGACGAGATCCCCTACCAGGCGATCCTGGAGCACCTGCCGGTCGTGGTCTACGTCGACACCGGGACGGCCGGTGCCCGCGGACGATCTACATCAGCCCGAATGTCGCGGAGATGCTCGGGTTACCCGCCGTCGCTCTACCTCGAGCCGGGGGAACGATGGCTCTCGACCGTCCACCCCGACGACCTCGCCGACATGCGAGCGGAGCTCGCCGCGTTCGCGGCGGACGGCGGGCCCTACGAGACTCAGTACCGATTCGTGCACCCGGACGGTCGCGACGTCTGGGTCCACGACCGCGCGATCCCGTTCGTCGATCCGGTGACGGGCGAATCGCCGCTGGATGGGCGCCCTGACGACATCACGGCGCGCGTCGAGGCCCAGCGGCGCGCACGAGACCTCGGCCGGCCGTACGCCGCGCTGCTCGAGAACCTCCCCGCGGTCGTCTACGAGATGGACCCCGACGACGACCGGCGCACCCGCTACGTGAACCGCAAGATCGAGGAACTCCTCGGCTACACGATGGAGGAATGGCTCGACCAGCCGGACATGTGGACGGAGGTGCTGCACCCCGACGACCGCGAGGTGGAGCTCGCCGCCCACGACCTGGCATCCGCGCACCGGCGATCCGTGGCAGCGCGAGTACCGACTTGATCGGCGCCGAGGGCGAGGTCGTGTGGGTGCGCGACCAGGCCGCCCTGCTGCGCGACGCGGAGGGCAACCCGACGCACTGGCAGGGCGTGATGGTCGACATCACCGCCGAGAAGGAGGCGCAGCTGGCGCTCGCGCGCGCGCCCACGACGAGCTCGAGTTCCGGGTGCGGGCGCGCACCGCGCAGCTGCAGGAGACCAACGAGCTGATGGGCATCGAGATCGCCGAGCGTCGCCGCGCCGAGGAGGAGCGGCTGCGCGCGGAGAGCGCACCTCGGCTATCTCCTGCACAACCTGCCCGCGGTCGTCTACCTCTGGCAGACGCGCGAGAACCCGGACGGCGACGTGGTTCACCTACGTCGGCGATCACATCGCACCGATGCTCGGCTACACCCCCGAGGAGTGGAACGACGGCGGCTGGCGCGCACCGCGTCCACCCGCACGACCTCGACATGGTCGAGGAGGCCGCGCAGCTCAGCATCGAGACGGGCGAGCCGTTCCAGCTGCAGTACCGCTACCTCGCGCGCGACGGCCGGGTGGTCTGGGTGATCGACCACGCGACGCTGCGAGCGGCGGAACGACAAGGGCGAGCCGCTGCTGTTCGAAGGCGTGATGATCGACGTCACGCGACGATGAAGGAGGCCGAGCGCAAGGCGCAGAGACGCCGAGGACCGGTTCCGCGAGCTCGTCGAGCGCGGGCCGGTGGTGCTCTACGCCTATTCGCTCGCCGACAGGCGATCCGCCCGAGGTCGAGCCTCGACTACCTGAGCCGCCAGCTCGGCGGACATGCTCGGCGTCCCGCCGCCGCTGTGGCAGGACGACCCGCTGCGGTGGTTCGAGATGATCCACCCCGACGACCGAGCGCGGTGCTGAAGCCGCAGCGAGCACACGTGGCGGACCGGCGAGCGACTGGAACGATCGAGTACCGGATCATCGCGGCCGACGGCTCCATCCGTTGGCTCGCCGACCGCGGCACGTGTGTCGCGCGCGACGACCGAAGGCCGGCCGTCGCGCTTCGTCGGCGCGATCAGCCGACATCACGCGAGCGCCGCGAGCGAGATGGCCTCGCACCGACGCGGAGCTCACGACCCTTCGCGATCGTGACCCATCGCGGGCCGCGCGATCATGTGGACCGAAGTGGTCGACGCTGAGACCGACGGCGGTCGCGCTACACGCTACATCTCACCGAACGTCGCGTCGAGTCCTGGGCTTCACCGCCGAGCCGAGCTCCTGGCCGAGCCCGAGCACTTCGAACGGCTGCGTGCACCCAGACGACCTCGACCGGGTCGTCGCGGGGTGGCCGCTGCAGAGCGCGACGGCCACTGGGACGACACGTACCGGGTGATCGCGCCGCGACGGCTCCGTGCGCTGGCTCCACGCGCATCGGCCGGCGCGCATCCCCCGCAGGACGAGACCCCGCAGCTCTGGCACGGCGTCACGATCGACGTGACGCACCTGCACGTGTCGAGAGCAGCCGGCACGACGCTGCACGCTCCGCCGAGGCGCCGGCCGAGCCGCTCGCCTGAGCCCGTCGGCTCCAACACCCGCACACGCTCCGGCAGGTACTGCCACAGGTGCTCGGGGATCTCGACGCGAGCCGTCCGCGCGCTGGTGGTTCTCCAGGATCGCGATCAGCGTGCGCCCGATCGCGGTCGCCGTGCCGTTCAGCGTGTGGAGCGTCTCGAGCGACCCGTCGGCGCGGCGCACGCGCGTCTGCAGCCGCCGCGCCTGGTAGTCGGTCGTGTTCGAGCAGCTCGTCAGCTCGCGGTAGCGCTGCTGGCCGGGCAGCCATCCCTCGATGTCGTACTTCTTGGCGGCCGGGAGCACCGAGGTCGCCGACCGCGATGTTGACGACGCGATACGGGATCTCGAGCTTCCCGAGGATCCGTCTCCTCGACGCGCGAGCAGGAACTCGTGCGCCTCGGCGCTCTGACTCCGGCGTCGTGAACATGAACATCTCGACCTTGTCGAACTGGTGCACGCGGAACATGCCGCCGAGGTCCTTGCCGTAGCTGCCGGCCTCGCGGCGGAAGCACGTCGAGTAGCCCGCGTATCGCAGCGGGCAGCTGCGCCTCGTCGATGATCTCGCCCATGTGCAGCGCGGCGAGCGGCACCTCCGCGGTGCCGACCAGGTACAGGTCGTCCTCGTCGGTCCGGTAGATGTTGACCTCCTCGGCGGGCAGGAACCCCGTGCCGTACATGGCCTCCTCGCGCACGAGCACCGGCGGGATCACCGGGATGAAGTCCTCCTGCGTCAGGATGTCCATGGCGTTGCGCACGAGCGCGAACTGCAGCAAGCACGATGTCGCCGAGCAGATAGACGAACCGCGAGCCGCTCGTCCGCACGCCGCGGTCGATGTCGAGCACGCCGAGCAGCTCGCCGAGCGCCACGTGGTCGCGCACCTCGAAGTCGAACGCCGGCGGCCGGTCGTGGTTGCGCTTGATCTCGACGGCGTCGTCCTCGCCGCCGTCGGGCGCGCTGTCGTCCGGCAGGTTCGGCGTCGCGGCGAGCAGCGCGTTGAGCGTCGCCTCGGCGTCGGCGAGCTCCGGCTCGAGCTGCTTCAGCTCGGCGCTCACCGAGCCGACCTCCGCGATCAGCCGCTGCTTCTCGTCGCCCTCGCGCGGGGCCGATCGCCTTCGACGCCTTGTTCTGCGCCGCGCGGAGCTCCTCGACGCGGGCGGTCAGCTCGCGGCGGCGCGCGTCGGCGGCGAGCAGCTCGTCGACGCGTCCTCGAGCACGCCGCGGCGCGCGAGGCCGCGCGGTAGGGCTCCGGGTCGTCCCGGAGCTTCTTGATGTCGAGCATCTGCCTCACACCTTTACCTGGTCGGGACCCTTCTTCTCCCCGGTGGCCGCGCTCGTCGACGCGGGCCGTCCGGATGCGTGTGAGGAACCCGACGAGGCGCCGGCGTCCATGATGCTCTGCCCGTGGAACACGCCGCCCTCTTCGACCACGAGGGTCTTCGACGTGATGTTGCCGTCGATCCGGCCGCCGCGCGCGAGATGCGCGCGTGTCCTTCACGACGATGTTGCCCGTGAAGCGGCCGGCCACGCTCACGTTCTGGGCGCGGATGTCGGCCTCGACCTGGCTCTGCGGCGACAGCGCTGACGTCGCCGTCGGCGTTGATCTGGCCCTTGACCTGGCCGTCGATCCGCAGGCTGCCGGCCGACACGACGTTGCCCTCCAGCCGTGCGCCCGCACCGACGATCGTGACCTCACCGTTGTCCGCCATCTGCTTGTCCTTTCGCTCGCGCTGCGTCGCGAGCGGGGCCGGTCGCCCGCCGCCGCCTCCGCATCTTCTCGTCGCCAGATCATCGTGTCGCCGCCTCATCGGTGTGCATCGCCTGCCGGATCGCCTCTTCCTCTTCGCGCGACAGGTTGTAGCGTGCTCTCGCCCGGTCGTGACCGGCTTCGCGTAGACGCGCGTCTCCTGCCGGCCGTTGATCGACGTGAGCACCACCCCGGTGCCGTGCTCGTCGAGCAGCGCGCACGAGAACGACAACCGGCCGCCGACGTCCTCGAACGCGTCGTAGCGCAGCACGCCGACTCGACGCACGCTGCCCTCGATCTGCACCTGCTGGCGGTTGTCGGTCGCGTTCAACGCCCGCACAGCCTGCTCGAGCCGGTCGATCTTGCCGAGCAGCGCGCCGACCGCGTCGTCGCCCGCCAGGGTCTCGGTCGAGCCGCCGCCTTTCGCCCCACCCAGGATCACGAAGACGATCGCGAGCAGCGACAGACCGATCGCGATCATCGCGATCAGCGTGAGCGTGCGGTCCGACAGGGTCATCGTCGATGCCTTCCGATGTCGCGGCACCGCAGCGTGCGCGCGGTCCCGCAGGAGGGCGGCAGTATACGCCGGGCCGGACGCCGGCCCAGTTCAGGACACGTCGCGACGGCGGAACAAGATGGCAGCGATGACCAGCAACGCAAGCACGTAGGCGCCGGTGACGATCACCGCGCCAGCCACGCCGAGCAGGATCGTTGGCTCGGGATACGCGCCGTTGACGGCGCCGCTGTTCGAGTAGTCGACGAGGGGGTTGCTGGCTGACGATCACCGTTGCCGCCCGCACCAGCAGCTTCCCCTCGATCGAGGGCCGGAATCCCGACGATCACGCCCTCGACCAGGACGAGGTAGCCGAAGAGCACGCCGAGCGCGGCAACCGTCGAGCGCCCGATCATCGCGATGGCGTACGCGATGAGCCCGAAGGCGGCGGCGACGACCGCAGACGCGCAGTGCCGTTGCCCCCGCGTCCGCCCACAGATCCGGACGGGGTGAACGCCGTCGTACCCCGCGTCAGGGCGACGAGCATCGTAGAGCCCCGCGAAGACCACCTGCAGAAACGCGATGATCGCCATGACGACGACAGCGACCACGACAGCTCGCGTCACGAACACCCGCACGCGCCGCGGTTCCCACGTGAGCAGGGTGGTCATCGTGTTCGAGGTCCAGTCGGCGCCGCCGAGCGACGCACCCAGCCAGGCCCCCAGCAAGATCACGAACATCGAGATGCCCTGCAGGACTTCGGGGAGATCGTGGAGCCATACGCCCGCCGTCGCTGAGGTACGGACCCGAACCCTGGCGACAGAGCTCCTCGAGACTGTCGTAGCCGGGCGGCAGCGCTCCGCCCGGCTGGAGATCCCGGCCCGACATGCAGCGCTCGAACTGTTTGTCGTAGCTCGCTTGCGCCTGATCGATGTCCGCCTGCGACGCCGGCGTGGAGTAGATCGCCCCGATCCCCAAGCCGACGACGATGGCGAGCACACCCCCGAGGAGCAGCAACTTCACGAGCCGTCGCGATCGCGCTCGCAGGAACTCGGAGCGGAACAGCCGCATCAGTCGCCCACTCCCTGATCCTTGGTGAGCTCCAGGAAGACCGTTTCGAGATCGACGGTGTCGGGGCGAAGCTCCGTCACGTACAGGCCCGCCTCCGCGAGCGTGCGGCTGATCCGCTCGGCCTGGTCCGGCGGACGTCCGACCCGCAGCACCGTCGCCGGCGAGCGCGACCGTGAACCCGGCCCCTTCGAGGATGCGTCGGCCGGCCGCAAGATCGCCGAACCCGACCAGCAAGCCCTTGGCGCCGCTCGTGGCGAGCACCTCGTCCACCGGTCCCGCCTTGATCAGCTTGCCCTTCGCAAGGATCGCGACGTGGTCGGCGGTCTGCTGGACCTCCGACAGGATGTGGCTCGAAACGAACACGGTCCGGCCCTCGGCGCCGAGCGACCGGATCAGCTCGCGGACCTCGACGATGCCCGCCGGGTCGAGGCCGTTCGCCGGCTCGTCCAGGATCAGCAGGGATGGGTCGCGCAGCAGGGTCGCAGCGATCGCGAGCCGTTGCTTCATCCCGAGCGAGTAGGTGCGAACCGGATCCTTCGCGCGGTCGGTGAGGCCCGACTCGTTCCAGCGCGGCGTCGATCGCTGTGTCCACCTCGCCGTGGATCCGGGCCAGGATCTCGAGGTTCCGGCGGCCGCTGAATCGCGGGAACATCGCCGGCGCCTCGACGATCGAGCCCACCCGCGCGATCACGCTCGGCAGGTCGTGGCGCACATCGGCGCCCAGCAGCGACAGGTCCCCGCCGCTCGGCCGCACGAGACCGAGCAAGCAGCGGATCGTGGTGGTCTTGCCGGCGCCGTTCGGCCCGAGGAACCCGAACACGCCGCCCACGGGGACCGTCAGGTCGAGTCCGTCAACCGCGACGGTCCGGCCGCCGCGGAGACGCCGATACTCCTTGCGGAGCCCCGCGATCTCGATCACGGCCATGCGGAACCCTACCCCGACGATGCGGCCACGGCGCGACGCGCGCGTGCCCACATCCATCCAGCGCTTGCAAGTCCCACGATCGCGAGCCCGACGAACACCACCGTGTCGCCGACGCTGCCGGCGAGCGCGCCACCGACCCCCGGTCCGAGGATCCCCGAGCCCGCCCACACCATGTTGAGCAGGGCGCCGACGACCGCGACCGAAAAGCCCCCGGTCTTCGCGCCGACCGCGCCGAGCGGATAAGTGATCGCGATCATCGCACCGGTCGTCACCCCCATGACGCACAGGAACACGATCGTCGCCGAGGCGGACGTCGCGATCGCGGCGAACACGAGACCCAACCCGAACACGGTGCTCCACGCGGCCGCGAAGCGGACGGTCGCATGGCGTTCCGCCCGCCGGGCGATGATCCAGCTCGAGCCGGCGAACAGGATGGCCGAGAGCGAGAACACCAAGCCGATCTTCGACGCCGAGTAGCCGAGCTCGTCCAGGTGCAGCGGGACCAGCAGCTCGACCGTCATCCACATCAGCGCGACGATGAGAGTGAGCAGCACGCTCGCGATCAACAGATCGTCGGCGAAGGCGGCGCGAAGCATCTCCCGAAGAGGTGGGCCGGGCTCGGGAACCCGGCCCACCTCACCCGGCGCGAAGGCGAGCGCCAAGCCTGTGAGGCCGCACACCACACCGAGTACGACGAACGGAACGCCGAGGCCGTACCGCTCACCGAGCACGCCGGCGAGCGACGGACCGAGGAGGCTCCCGATCCCGACCACGGTGGTGGTGAGCGCGAGTGCCCGCGCCGACTGATCGCCGGCGGCGTCGTGCAGCCACGCGGTCGCGGTCACCCACATCGTCCCGAGACCGACCCCCAGCAGACACCGTCCGGCGAGGAGCACTGGGTACGAGTCGGCGAGCACCGGTCATGAGGTTCCCGACCGTCAGCGCACCGACCCCCCACAGCGTGAGCGTGCGAACCGAGAACCGACGGGTGAGCGCACCGGCGGGCAGCGACACCAGCAGGATGCCGACCGCCGCGATGCTCAGCACGAACCCGGTCGTCGTATCGGAGAGACCGAAGCAGCTCCTGGTAGTCGGGCAGCAGCGGAGCCACGCCCGACCAGCCCATCTCCGCCACGAAGATCGTGGCGAACAGCAGCAAGACGACGGGGCGGCGCACGGTTGGCCAAGGATGCCACGGGCCCGTCCCGACCGGGTATCACCAGAGCCGGTCGATCAACCCCGGATAGAGCTCGATCCGAGCGCCGACGAACGCGGCCCGGCGGGCCCAGGCGCGCTCGGAGAAGAAGGCGCCGAGCGTCACCTTCCCGAGCGCATCGCTCGGGAACGGATCCTCACGCGTGCCTCCGATCACGACGGTGCCGGGCAGGAACTCCCATCCGGCGCGCTCGTAGAAGGCCAGCAGATACGCGTCGCAGGTGAAGATGCCGAGGTCGGCGCCACTTTCCGCCGATACCCGCTCCCGTGCAGCGCTTACCAACCGCGTGCCGTACCCGCGCCCACGTTCTGCGGTGTCCGTCACGACCGCGGAGAGACCTTGCGCCCGCCAGGTCTCCCCCGCGTGCCCGAAGGACGACGACAGGATGTCCAGCGCCGCCACGACACTGCCCTCGTCTGTGACGAGGAGCATCGAGAGCGGCTCGAGCGCCGGATCGTGCCAGGGCTCCGGCCCGCTCGGCCGCTCGACGGGCCAGGCCTGATCCTGCAGCGCCACCACCTGCAGGCGCAGCGCGCGTGGCACCGAGCCCTCCGGGAACGTCTCGATGCGCACGCGGGTCACTTCCTGCGCGCCGCGATCGCCGCGAGCAGGTGCTCGAGTGAGGACGGCACGATCGGTTCGAGACCCACGATCAGATGGTCGGCGCCGAGCGCCTCGTACTCGTCGAGGACGCGAGCTGTCTCCTCGACCGACCCGACGAACGCCTCGTCGTCCTCATCCGGTTCGCCCTCAGGACCGGCGATCCGCACGCCGACCGTTCGCGCCACCGCCGACGGATCACGGCCGACCGCTTCGAGCGCTCCATCGAACACCGCGAGCTGCGCGCTGAGCCGATCGTCGGGCGCGCCGTACCACGCCGTGTTCCACGCATCGGCGTGCTGGGCGGTCAGTCGCAGCATCCGCGGACCCTCGCCGGCGACGAGGATCGGCACGTGGTGACGAGGAGGCGGCGCGAGCACTGCGGCACGGAGCTTGACGTAGCTGCCCTCGAACGTGACGTGCTCCCCGGCGAGCAAGGGGTGCACCACTTGCAGGGTCTCCTCGAGGCGATCGACGCGGTGATCCTTCGGGAACCCGAATGCGTCGTACTCCGGATCGTGCCAGCCCGCGCCGATCCCCAGGATCAGGCGTCCGTCACTCACCTCGTCGGCGGTCGCAGCCATCTTCGCGAGGAGTCCCGGATGGCGGAACCCGGCGCACAGCACGATCGAACCAACCTGCACACGTTGCGTGACAGCGGCGACCGCGACAAGCGTGGTCCAGCCTTCGTGCATCGCTTGCACGGGGCCATTGCCGGGGTCGTCGTAGAAGTGGTCGCACACCCAGACAGAATCCAGACCACCGTCCTCCGCGGCCCGCGCGAACGACCGGATGTCCGGCCAGCTCGGCTCGCCGCTCGGAGTGTCCACCTCAGCCATCGGAAGGATCACGCCGACCCGCATGCGCGGAGTCTAAGGGCAGGTCAATGGCGCGGAGCTGGGGTAAGACGGTCTCCGGCGTGGCCGGTTTGTGGACGAAGGCGCTCATCACTCGCACCTAGAGACTGGCTCAGGTGAGACAACCCCGTGGCACCAGGGCGCCTCCGTTCTCGGAGGCGACGCCTGCCTAGGTGGAGCGACCCTTCATCAAAGCAACAGGGGCTCGATGCGATTAGCATCGCTCGGAGGGCGTCGTTGGACGAGGTTGGTCGGTACGCGAGCTTCAAGATCTGGATCGTGCGCGTCGCGATGCTTGCGATCGCGGTACTGCTGTTGAAGTGGGGCGGTCAGCTCGAGCATGACCTGCCGATCTTGCTTCAGGTCGGCTGGAGCCGATACTGGCTGATCCAAGCGGTGTACGTGATCGCCGGAATGGCGTTCGTGGTTGGGGTCCGATTCCCATTCCAGCAACAGCGGTTTGCTTGGAGGGGCCTGTTCATTGCCGGTGTCCTGATGATTCCCGCAGCTCACGTCTGGTACGCGATCAGCGTGACGTCGGGTCCTCAGTTCCTCCGTAGCTTCTACTGGATCGACGACGTCAGTTGGGCGATCTGGTCGATATTGGCGGGGGTGGCGGTCGGCGCTTCGTTCGGCTCACGACGAGCCGCCTGAAGCGGGTTCCGACCTGGTACCGCGGGCGTCATAGCATCCAAGAACGTTCCGAATACTTTGGCATCTGAAGGCGCCTTCCTCGGGGAATCAAGAGCGCCCCTCGGCGTTTCCGCTCATCCTGTGTCATCGTCGCCGCCGCTCTTGAACGACGTTGCGTAACTCATCATCCTTCGGGCGGTGCGCCGACTCGCGACCCTCTGCATTGCACCTATCGCCGTAGTGGCCCTCAGTCCGGCCTGCATCAGACAGCACGCGCCCGTGGACCTCACGGATTTCGACCAGGTACGACAGGTCGCCATCGATCACGGACTCGTCTGCGGCCCGACGCTCCAAAGTCACGGGACGACGCGGGCGGGCTGCACCCTCGGGGAAACGAACATCGGGCTCACGATGGGCGAGGGCTATGACGGCCTCGCCTTCCTCCAGGAGGTCCTTGCGGAGAGGGATGCCGTGAACCCAGCCTGTCCGATCTACGAGCTGGGCATCAGCCACGGGCAGGTATGGGCTGGGGACGGGTACTACATCTCCCTCTACAACGCAGGCCCGTCCAACGAACTCGAACTCGCGCTCACGGACGCCCTCGGGGTCGATCCGGCCTGTGAGCGCAGGGGCCCGCTCGATCCTCGGGAACTGCTGGGTCGCGCTCCCCCCTCCGAGCCCGACAGTAACGACCCCCAGAACCGACGTTGATACCGTGAACCGATGCCTGTTCGCCGCGTCGTCGTCGATCACGTGCTCTTCGTGGTGGCAGACTTGGACGCGAGCCGAAGGCTCTACACAGCCGCCCTCGCCCCACTCGGCTACGAGGAGCTTTACGTTCAGGACGACTGCGTCTCGTACGGGCCCGAGGATCTGGACGACTTCACGATCTGCCGTGGAGAGCCCGTGAGCACAGCGACGCATGTTGCGTTCTCCGCCGAGGGCAGAGACGCCGTGGACGCATTCTTCGCGGCCGCCGTCGCAAACGGCGCGACCGTCCGCGGCGAGCCCGGGGTCTGGACGCAGTACTCCGAGCGGTATTACGCGGCATTCGTCAACGACTTGCATCAGAACAACGTTGAGGCCGTGTGGCATGCGCTCGAGCCGGTCGTGGACGCACCTCGCCGTCCCGGCGTTCCCTGATCCGTACAGCCCAAGGTGCATCCGCGAACACTCGCGCAACCGGGCGTCCCGTCCGACTCGGGACCGTCGCCTTGGATGCCCTGAGCCCCATCGGCCAGCATGACGGTGGGAGCGTTTTCGGAAAGGAGATTCCGATGGCGACCAAAGGGGAGAGGAACGTCGGACTGACGCTCGCTCTGGCGGGAGTGGCGATCATGGGTGCCAGCGTGGTCTTCGGCCTGACCACTGGCAGTGGTGCGATCGATTGGATCGGGATCGTCATGGCGACCGCTGGACTGATCATGGTCCTGACAGGCCTGTTCAGGGCCTACCCGCCGGGGACACGTCGCACTGGCTGAGCCGGAGGGACCGGCGAAGGAGGTGGGGAAGATGCGTCTGTTGGCTGTGTGGAGCGAGATCGCCACGGTGGTCGTCGGGCTGGCGCTCGTGTTCGTAGCGATCGGGGTTGTGTTCTTCGTCGGGATGCGGACGGGATCGCCCCTCGTACGCAATGTGGTCCGACGGTTCAACCGGTCCTTCGGCAACCCCCACCAGATGAAGACGGCCGGAACGCCGGGCGCATATGCCTCCGTCATCCGACATGTCGGCCGGACGACGGGCCGATCCTACGAAACGCCGATCGTCCCCTTCGCGACCGAAGATGGATTCGTGATCGCGCTGCCGTACGGGTCGGATGTCGATTGGCTCAAGAACGTCAAGGCGAGCGGGTCCGCCACCATCGTCCATGAAGGGGACACGTACCGGATCGACCAGCCGGAGGTCATTCCTACAGTCATGGGCGCGCCCTACATGCCCGCCAAGGAGCAACGGGACCTTCGTCGGTTCGCCGTCGACGAATGCCTCCGGGTTCGCTGCGTGGTCCCGGAGCGAGGCATCGGGGCACAGCAGGATCCGATGCAAGCGATCCTCCAAGACGCGTAGCGTCACGGAACACGGTCAAGGCGAGCGCTGGGGTGCAGGAACGGCACGAGCGGCGTCCGGTCCGTGCGCAGGACCTGCACGATCGACGGTGGCGTGATCACGCTCGCGTGGCCGCGCGATCGCTCGAGCGTCTCCGCGTAGCCGGCTGGCGTCCACCGTCGTAGTCGGTCGTCGATGACCACCCACGCGTCACCGTCGTGAACGACGAACACACCGTCCGGCAGATCCTCGATCGGCTCCTCGTGGTGCCGTTGCTGCCGCGTCGCCGGATCCCACCGTTCCGCGTGCAGCACCGCGTCGATCGCATCGGCGTTCGTTGCGGCCCCCGGATGGATCGCAGACCAAGCCAGCACGAAGGCCTGGTAATCCTCGTAGCGACACAGACGACACGGCCGGTGGCCCGCCGCGAACGCCGTCGCCTCGTCCAGGAAGAACAGCTCCGTGAACCTGCCCGGCTGCAGCAACGGCCAGCGTCGCCACCCGCGGAACTCGAGACGGCAGGCGATCCATCGGCGCACGCCGAACGGACGTCTGATCAGTCCATCGGCATCGTGCATACAACCGCGGTTCCCGTAGACGAGGCCGCGAGCGGGGTCGGCGACCGCCTCGCCGAACGGGGTCATGCGGTTCGAGAGCGGCATCCACGCACGATAGGCGTTCGGCCCACCTCCTCCGGGCCCACTGACCGATCCCCGGGAGGGCTGGGTTGCGGGATGCTTGTGTTGGAGGTGTCGTCGAGTTGATGGGATCCGATCGCAAGCGAGGTACGCGGTCGTGGCGCTGGTCGACGGTCGCAGTGCTGGCCGTCGTGACGGTGGTCCTGGCGTCGTGTGATCGCGGGTCGGACTCAAGCGCGGGAACGTCGACCGGACCGGATACCACGCCGTCGAGCACCAGCGCGGCACCCAGCAGCGCGCCGACGCCGGCGACGTGGCGACGGATCGCCGCCGTGCCGATCAAGGGCGACTACTACCCGCCTGCAGCGGCCGTGTGGGACGGCGACGAGATGCTCGTCGTGGTCACCCAGTCCGACCCGAAGACGTATTGCTCCGAGACGCTGGTCGCCTACGACCCAGCCACGGACTCCTGGCGCAAGATCGGGCTGGTGCCGACACCGAAGGGGTGTTTCGAAGGGTCGGACAAGGCGGTGTGGACGGGCGAGGAACTGCTCCTGTGGGGCATCTCGAACACTGCCTACGATCCGGCCACCGACACCTGGCAGCACCTGCCGCGACCGCCCGCCGGCGCCGGCGGGCCTTCGATCGTCGTCTGGACCGGCACGCAGATGATCGGTTGGGGCGGCGGCTGCTGCGACCAGCAGCTCGCGGAGGGCGCCGCCTACACGCCCGCGACGAACTCGTGGCGGATGCTGCCGCCATCGCCGTTGGCCGGCCGGCACGCGACCGGCGTGTGGACGGGCAGCGAGATGATCATCGCCGGCGGCTCGGGCTACGAAGGGAACGGCCCGAGAGACCAGAGCTTCACGATGTTCGATGACGCAGCCGCCTACGATCCCGCCACGCGCAGATGGAGGAAGCTCCCTCCGATGCCCGTGGCGCGCGGCGGCGGCTACTACTCGCTTGATTACGCCGCCGCGTGGGACGGCACCGAAATGCTCATGGTGGGTGGCGCGAGTGAGCTGTCGGCATCCCCCGAGCCGCTCGCTCGCGGGGTCGCCTACGACCCATCCACGAACCGCTGGCGGTGGCTCGCTCCGATGGCGTACCCACGCGTCGGGTTCGTCGCGGTCTGGGCCGGCGACCAGCTCGTGGTCTGGGGCGGCACCGGGGCCGGCGGCGCGATCCCCGCACACGGCGAGACGTACGACCCGGTTGGGAACACGTGGTCTGCGCTTCCGAAAGCACCGCTGCGAGCCCGGGTCGAGGCTGCAGCCGTGTGGACCGAGACCGAGGTCGTATTCTTCGGCGGCACCGACGCGAGGACGCTCGACACTCAACGGGCGACGTTGCTCGATGGCGCGGCGCTCACACCCGGGTCCGTACCAGCCGAGCCGTAGAGCTCTACTGCGCTAGCCGAACGTCCCTACGACGCCTCGCCACTTCGCACCCGGCGAGAGCGTCACGGAGAGGCTCTGGGGGCCGATCGCCGACGTCACACGCACGTACGACCCGAGCGTCACTGCCTTCGAGATCGACGCTAGATCCAGCAGCGCGAAACCACCGGTCGGCGCCGATTCGGACACAGCCGCCATCGCGCTCACGGCCCCGAACGCGAGCTCCACCGGAGCGGTGGTCGAAGCCGTGGTCCCTGTCGTGGCGAGCGAGCCCGTAGAACTGAGGCTCGACGCGTGTGCCGAGACGTCCACGGCGGTGAGACCCGACCACTCACTCGCCTGCATCACCCATTTGTTGGACCCCGAGAGGGAGAAGGAGATCGTCGGACCCTGCGATGGTGCGTTCACCCAGGCGTAGAGAGCCAGGTTGTTGGTGACGGTGACCTTCTGCCAGCCGGGAGGCGCCGACAGCGTCGCGGTGCCCTTCCAGGCGACGGCGGCGACGAGCAGGTCGCCCGCCACCGTGGAGTTGGACATCGTGACGCTGGGCGAGGACGAGCTGCCTGGTGCGGAGGCGTGCTGGGCCAGCGACGGGCCGGTCAGCTCGACGGTGAACGCAGCCAGGGCAGAACCGCCACGGGTCGTGACCGCGATCGGGCCGCCAGTGGCGCCGATGGGCACGATGGCATCGATCTCGGCATCGCTGAGGGATCGTGAACGCGGCCGGCACCCCGTCGAAGTCGACCGACCCTGCCGTACCGAGCGAGGTACCCGTAATCCGCACCATGGTTCCGCGGCCTCCCGAGGACGGCGTGACGTCGGTGATCTCTGGGGCCGACGGCGCCGGTCCATCGGGAATCTGGATCGGCGTGGCCGTCGCCGCTCCGCTGAGGAGCGGCGACAGGCCGAAGGTCCGCTCGATGCCAGCGAGCAACCCGAAGTGATTCACTGGCGTGCCGTTCACGGCACCGGCAGGGACATCCGGCCCAACGACGATCGTGACAACATGCCCGCCGCCGCCGGACGTGTCCAAGGCACTCCCCTCGTCGAACGTGACGACGACCGTCGCGCCGAGTGCGAGCAGTGCAGGCACCTCGTGCGAGAGCCACGAGTCTCCCGCCTGGATGATGGCGTCGGTGCCCGCGGGACACGAGCTGGTTGCGGCGGCGCCATGCATGTTGTCGCAGTTGCTGGGTGCGATCAGCGTGAAGTTGGGCAACGGGTTGGGGAGCGTCGACGGTAGCGGAACATCGGTGATGGGGCAGGCGTAGGGCAAGCCGGTGGATGCGTCGACGTTCGTGAAGTACGCCTCCGGGTTGTGCCTAAGGGATGGGTACGTCTTGCTGGTCGGGCATTTCCCTGGCATTCCGCCGATGAAGGATGCGAATGGGATGCCAGCCTCCCCGAGCAGGTGGAAGAGGTTCTCCTGCGGGAACGAATCCGGCGGACAGCTGTTGGTGGTGCAACCACCGTCGGTCCCGGCGGTCAGATCGAGGTAGTTCGGCAGCGACACGGGGCCGAGCGCATGGTAGTTGGTGTACAGGGTTCCGGCCGGGATCAGCGTGCCATTGATGTACGGCGCGTCGGGGTTACCGACGATGTAGCGGGTGGTGTCGCCGTTGACCCCCGGGTCAGTCGAGCCGAACGACTGGTTCTCCATCACGATGAGGACGACCGGGGCGTGTGAGGTAGCCACCGCCCTCGCGGGAACCAACAGCCCCGCCAGCAGCGCGAGCGCCATCGGCCCGGCGACGAGCAACCGAGTACCACGTCTCATCGCCTCTCCCCTCGTGTCGCCTCAGAGACGAAACCACGGGTGACCTGAAAGGTCAACCAGTGCCAGCCGCGGCATCCGAAGAATGACTGGAGCATGGGCGGCCCGGAAGGTGAGAAACGGCGTCGATCGCGCGCCCGGCTCAGTCGGTGGTGAGGCTCGCGCGGAGCTCGGCGGGATCCCCCTCCGCCTCCACACGCCCGTCGCGGAAAAGCACCGCGCGCGTCGAGTACTCGATCGCCTGCGGGTCGTGCGTCGCGACGACCACGGCGCCGCCGCGCGACGCGACCTCCCAGAGGGCCGCCAGGATCCGCTCGCCGTTCGCCTCGTCCACCTCGGAGATCGGCTCGTCGGCAAGGACCACGGTCGGCTGCCCGACCAACGCCCGCGCGACCGCGATCCGCTGCTGCTGACCGCCGGAGAGCTCGAACGTCCGGTGCTCGAGTCGATCGCGCAGGTCCAGCCGCTCGAGCATCGCGGTCGCCGTCTCCCTGCTCTCCTTGACCTCGCCGCGCACCCGGAGCGGCAACGCCACGTTCTCGACCGCGGACAGCGACGGCAGCAGACCGTACGCCTGGAACACGATCCCGATCCCTCGTTGGTGCACGCCACGACGCTCCTCGGTCGACATCGCTCCGAACGACGTGCCCTGCCACCGCACCTCGCCCTCGTCCGGCTCGTCGAGGCCGGCGAGCATCCCGAGGAACGTCGACTTGCCGGAGCCACTCGGGCCCAGGAGCGCGACGAAGTCCCCCGGGCGAAGGGCAAGCGACACGCCACGAACCGCCGCGACGTCCGTCGGACCTCGATAGGTGCGCTCGACGTCGACCGCCTCGAGCAAGGGCTCAGTCATCGCGCTGCTCCCTGCGGCGACGGATCACGACATCGTCCGACTCGATCGAGAGCTCGAGCGGCTCGGCCCCAAGGGTGTCGGCGGCTTCGAGCGGCAGTCGCACGGTGCCGTCCTCTCCGATCGGCGGCAACGGGACCCCGGCTTCGGAGGCGCGGCCGTGCCGCAGGTAGACCCTGCGGTCGGCGGCGCGTGCAGCCAGCAGGTCGTGGGTCGACATCACGATCGTCGTCCCGAGTCGCGCCGATACGTCTCGGAAGACGTCGAGCACGCGGGCGGCCGAGGCGCCGTCGAGCTCGCCGGTCGGCTCATCGGCCAGCAGCAGCGCGGGGTCGTTCGCGAGCGCCACGGCCACCGCCGTGCGCTGCTGCTCCCCGCCGGAGAGCTGCGCAGGCAGATGGTGCGCGCGCTCGCTGAGGCCGACGAGTTCGAGCAGCTCCTCGGCGGTGGTTTCGGCGGTCGAACCTCGACGGAGGTGCACCGTGCGCCGCGGCGCGCGGCGGGGCAGCCGGACGTTGTCGATGGCCGACAGGTACGAAACGAGGTTCCGAGCGGGACCTTGCCACACGAAGCCCACCCGATCCGCACGGTGACGCGTGAGCGACGCATCGTCGAGCAGGCCGAGATCGTCGCCCTCGACCTCGACCACGCCAGCCGACGCTCGGTCCAGACCGCCCACCAGATGCAATGCGGTGGACTTGCCGCTGCCACTCGGCCCGACGAGCGCCACGAATTCCCCGGGCTGGATCGCAAGGTCAACGCCGGCCAGCGCCGCGATGCCGGTATCGCCGACCCGGAAGACCTTGTAGACATCGGTGAACCGCACCGCCGCACCCCAGCGGTCCTTGGGGGCCGAGTCGTGCGGCGCGCTCATTCGACCTCACCACGCAGGACGGTTGTGACGGGCAAACGGGACAGGGCGCGGCCGGCGGCTCGCGTTGCCAGGAACGTGGCGACCACCAAGGCGGCGAGCGCGGCGAGCAGGACCGAGGCGTCGACGACCACGACCGGCGTCGGGAAGCGAACGCCCGCGCTCGCGCGGAGTTGGGGCGCCGCGAGCTCGACGCACGCACGTCCAAGCGCCAGCCCGACGATCGAGGCCGAACCGACGAGCCACAGCTGCTCCCGGCCGATCGCGCGCCGCAATGCTCGCGTGGGGGCACCCATCGCGAGCAGCGCCGCGAACTCGAAGGCGCGGCGGCGCTGGGCGACGTACAGCGTCGCGGCCACCCCCGCGACCACCAACGCGAGCCCGGCGATCGCGGCGGCCGCGTCCATCCCGATCGCGAGCGCGGGCGGCTGCTGATCGAGACCCGCCTGGATCGCCGCGGCCGACGTGGCGTCGATGACGTGGTATCCGCCGGCATGCAGATCCGCCGTCGGATCCGAGTGCATCGTCCAGACCTGGACGGCCATCGACGGCGGTTCCGGTGCGGCACGCAGCACGTCCTGGAGGGCGGGCCGCGACACCACGACGAACGGCGAGCCCGACGGGACACCGGGGAAGGCGCGCGGGAAGGCGACCGGCCGTATCGGCACCCGAACGCCGGCGACCAACAACGCCGTCGTGGACGGATCGATGGCGTCCGAGACGAGCGCCGGCAGGGCTTGCGGTTGGGGTTGGATCCCGACGACCTCGGACAGCGCCGAGACGACGTACCGCCATCCGCCGTCTGTCGCTTCGAGCGTGGCGGTGGCTCCGGCGCGCGAGACGGGCGCCCATCCGTCGAGCGTCAGCGCCGAGCCGCCGGCAGCGACATCCGAGAATGCGAATGCCGATCCGGCGGGCACCAGCTCGGCGAACGAGCGAGCGCCGATCGTGATCGACAGCAGTCGGCTCGCGTCGCCGAGATCCAGCGTGTACTCGTTCGCACCCGGCACGATCGGCTGGGACGGCGTCGCCCTGACCGTGCCGTCTGGATCGGCCACGGTGGCTCGCACGTCGAATGCGTCGGCGTCCGAAGGGGCAGTCATCCGGAACGACAGCTGGCGCGCCCCGTCCGGGAGCGGCACACCGGGCTGCGGCGTGTGCAGGTCCTGCATCAGATCCCCGAGGGATCCGTCGGCGAGGTCGCTGCGCCACCACGAGGAGCCTTCGAACGTCGCGGGATCGATCCCGAGGCCCTCGGTCCCGGACGGCAGTGTCCCGCTCACCGCGCTCGGAATGAACCGGCTCACGGCGGTCGTCCCCGGTGGCAGCGTGCTGATTGCCCCGCCGGGCATCTGCCCGAGGTCGCCAACCCACGCCGCGCCCGTGAACGCCTGCGCGGCGTCGCGGTGCGCGCGCTCGCTGGTGGCCCGGAAGGTGGTCGCGACGACGAGCAAGCTGACGGCCAGCACCACCAGCAGCGCCGCCGCGAAGGACGCGTCGCCCGACCGCGCCAGTCGGCGACCGGCGAGGTAGGTCGACAGCCGCCGGGACCGACCCACCGGCCCGTCGAGCGCGCGCGCCGTCCACGACAGCAACCGAACCACCAGGAACGTGACGCCGAGGATCAGGAGTGTGGGGGCGAAGAGCAGGAGCGGCTGCACCGGCTGCGCATCGGTCACGATGGTCAGTGGGGCCTGCCGCAGCTGCACCAGGGCCAAGACCCCAACGGGCAGCACGACCAGTTCGACCGGTAGCCGCGCGAGCAGCGAGCGATCCTCCCGCGAGGCGTGGTGCCGCTCGGCGATGATCGTGCGACGCACCGCAGCGATCGAGGGAAGAGCGAGCACGATCGCCGCGACGACGGCCGCCGCGACCGCCAGCCGGACCGACGCCGTGGAGAGCGCGGTCGGAAAACCGATGCCGGGCGCCCGTTCGCCCGTGGTTGAGCCGGCGAAGGCCGCAAGCGCGCGAGCGAACAGCAGGCCGATCGGCAGGGCGACCACGGCGGCCGCGCCGGCTTGGAGCAGCTGGACCCGGAACAACCAGCCCCGAGAGAAGCCACGGGAATGCAGGATCGCCAACTCGAAGCCCTGCCGTGAGGCAAGCAACACCCCCACACCGGCGATCACGACAAGTCCGACAAGCAGGATCTGCAACGCAACGAGGAACACCGGCGTCTGGAGATCCTCGACGGAGCGGCGGACGTCGCCGATCAGCTCGGGGATCCCACCCTCGACGTGGGCCTGAGACGTGGTGAGCGTCTCGACCAGCCGCTGGTCGATCGTGTGCTGCACGGGCTCGAGTCCTTGGGCCTGCTCCCAGGTCATCCGATCCCAGGGCAGATAGAGATCCCACGAGAACCACGTCGACAGGCCGAGCCGCCGCGAGACGTCAAGCGCGGTCGAACGTGTCGTGACCACGGGCGGTGGCGGCCCCCATCCTCAGGGATCGAGAACGGCGATTTCTCCCCGAAGAAGAACGGGTCCGTTCGAGGCGGGGGCTCGAAGATCCCGGTGATCTTCAGCGGCACCGTCGCGCCGGATGGACCCAGCACCGGGAGTTCGTCCCCGACCCCGATGCCTCTCGCGAACGCGAGGCCGGAGGGGATCGCGACCTCTCCGTCGCGGGGCGCTACGCCCATCGGTGAACGTCAGGTGGTCACCGGCTCCGTCGCGGAACAGCAGGATCAGCTCTCCGGTGTAGTTGGGCAGCCGCGCGTTCGCGAGCCCCTGCGCGACGACCGCGTCCGACGGCACGTCCGAGATCGCAGCCCGAACCTGCTGGTCGCTCTTGGCCCAGTCGGTCGGCTTCGCGAAGAGTGAGATCCGGATGTTGCGGACGGGCTCCGAAGCGGTCGCGAACGCCGACTGGTAGATCGCGGCACGGGCGCCGTCGATGAAGATCGGCGCGGACGAGATCCCCGCGATGGCGAACGCGAGCGTGACCACGATCCCCACGGCGAGTGCGCGCTGCGCGCGCAGCCGCCTGACTACGAACCGAACGATCTCCACCCGACCTCCTCGTGCGTTATACGCGAGCAACGCTCAGGCGGTTGGGAGCGTTTCGGGCGCAGCCTCATACAGCGAACACAGAGTGCTAGACCTTCTTACGGCGGTAGGTGGCCATCGCGAGGGCGTATGCGGCGATGAGGAGGCCGATGCACCAGGCGAGGGCGATCCAGATGTCGGTGCTGATCGGTTGCTGTGTGTACAGGTCTCGGATCCCGTTCACGATAGGCGTCACCGGCTGATTCTCGGCGAAGGCGCGCACCGGGCCGGGCATGGTTGCGGTGAGCACGAACGCCGAGCTGATGAACGGCAGGAAGATGAGCGGGTAGGAGAACGCGCTTGCGCCGTCCACGGTCTTTGCGGACAGGCCGACGGTGACGGCGAGCCACGTCAAGGCAAGGGTGAACAGGATCAGGATGCCGGCGACCGCGAGCCACGCCAGCACTCCCGCTCCTGACCGAAAGCCCATCAGGAGGGCGACGAGCACGACCACCGCGAGCGAGATGAGCGTGGCGACCAGCGAGGTCAGCACGTGCGCCCACAGCACGGACGACATAGCGATCGGCATCGATTGGAAGCGCTCGAAGATGCCGCTCTTCATATCCATGAAGAGTCGGAAGGCGGTGTAGGAGATGCTCGACGCGATCGTGATGAGCAGGATGCCGGGCAGAAGGTAGTTCACGTACGAGTCCGGCCGCCCCGCGTTGATCGCGCCGCCGAACACGTACACGAACAGCAACATGAAGGCGATCGGCATGAGCAGGGTCGTGATGATGGTGTCCGGACTGCGCGTGATGTGGCGCAGCGACCGGCCCGTCAGGACAGCGGTGTTGCCGAAGAAGTGCCTGGTCATCGCTCTTCCCTCCTCGTCGTTGCAGAGACCGACTCGTCATCGCGAGCGTCGCCGACCCTGCCGTCGGCGCCGACGATGGCGAGGAAGACGTCCTCGAGGGTCGGCTGCTTCTCGACGTACTCGACCTTGGCAGGCGGGAGGAGCCGCTTCAGTTGGGCGAGCGTGCCGTTCGCGATGATCCGCCCCTCGTGGAGGATCGCGATCCGGTCGGCGAGCTGTTCGGCCTCGTCCAGATACTGCGTGGTGAGCAGCACCGTCGTGCCCTGCGCGGCGAGCTCCTTGACGCTGTTCCACACTTCGACACGAGATTGCGGGTCGAGGCCGGCGGTCGGTTCATCCAGGAAGATCACCGGCGGGTCCCCGATGAGGCTCATGGCGATGTCCAGGCGGCGGCGCATGCCTCCGGAGTACGTCGACACCTTCCGTTCAGCCGCGTCGGCGAGCTGGAAACGGGCCAGCAGGTCATCCGCGATCCGGTCGGGGTCCTTCAGGTACCGCAGCCGGGCAATGAGGATCAAGTTCTCGCGCCCGGTGAGGATCTCGTCCACGGCGGCGAACTGCCCTGTGAGGCTGATGGACCCCCGCACGTCCGCCGGTTGGGCGACGACGTCGAAACCATTGACCGTGGCCGTCCCCGCCTCCGGCATGAGCAGCGTGGCCAGGATCTTCACTACCGTGGTCTTGCCCGCGCCGTTGGATCCGAGCAGGGCGAAGATGCTGCCCCGCGTGACGTCGAAATCCACCCCGCGCAGCACGCGCAACTCGTCGTACGACTTCTCCAGACCCTGCACGTGCAGCGCCTTGACCGTCTCTGTGGTCATCGGGACACCTCCGGGTTCTCAGTCTCTTCTCCGGCGGCGCGCGCGATGTCGCGGATCAGCCGCTCCCGCTCTCTCGTGACGTACCCGCCTTTCGTGTAGTTCGCGACGAGCGCCTCCACGAACTCCACCGGGTCGTCTCCGACGATGTCGCGGATCGGCGTTCCGTCCGCCGCCGCCCGCTCGAACAGGTCGGCCACGTCTTCGAGCAACGACCCTGCGCTGTCGGCTTCCATCGGCCCGAAGAACATGAGGTACCGCTCGACCGCGTCGACCGCCGCCCGGTAGTTCTGGGGGAGCTGCTCTTTGCGCCTCTTGTATGCCCGCCACCGCCGCTTCGGGCCGATCACCTTCGAGATGAAGCCGCCCGTTTCTGTGTCAGACATGGTCATCTACCCCCTTCATGGAGCTCTTCAAGCCGTCCCGTGAGGAAGATCCAGGTGCTCCAGAACTCGTCGAGATGCGCCCGTCCCCGATCGTTGAGGGAGTACACCTTGCGCGGCGGCCCCTTCTCGGAGGGGACCTTCTCCACGTCGACGAGGCCGCGCTGCTCGATCCTGATGAGCAGCGCGTAGACGGTCCCCTCGGCGATGTCCGAGAAGCCCTTCTCCCGCAGCCACGCCGTGATCTCGTAGCCGTATGCGGGCCGACCCGACAGGACCGCGAGAACGATGCCTTCCAGCGTCCCCTTGAGCATCTCCGTCATCTGCTTCCCCACCGGAGGCTTCCTCCTCACCTCTATTCAGTGATACTGACTACAGGTACATAGTATCGCTAAATAGAGGAAGCGCAAGCTCTGGGCGCAGGCATGAGAGCGGGCGTGGGCATCGACGCGATGGCGAACACGCGTCAGCCCTGAGCAGAAGGCGGCGATCCTGCGGGCCCAGCGCGGCTGTCGGTCTCGGCCGTCGCGTTCCTCGGTGACGGTGTGAACGACGCCCTCGCGCTACATCACGCCGACGTGGGTATCTCGGTGGACACCGCCACCGACGTCGCGAAGGACGCGGCCGACATCATCTTGCTCGAGCGGGACCTCGACGTCATCGCCGACGGCATCGACGGAGGGTCGGCGCATCTTCGCGAACACGATCAAGTACGTCCTGATGGGCACGTCCTCCAACTTCGGCAACATGTTCAGCGTCACGGTCGCCGCCTCGTTCCTCCCGTTCCTGTCGATGCTTCCCTCGCAGATCCTGTTGAACAACCTGCTGTACGACGCGAGCCAGATGGCCGTCCCCACCGACCACGTCGACGAGGAGCAGCTGGCTCGCCCGTCGCACTGGGACATCGCGTTCATCCGGCGGTTCATGGTGCGCATCGGTCCGATCAGCTCACTGTTCGACTTCGCGACCTTCGGGGTGATGCTGTGGGTGTTCAACGCCGGCCCGGCCCTGTTCAGGTCCGGCTGGTTCGTCGAGTCGCTCGCCACCCAGACCCTGGTGGTGTTCGTGATCCGGACCCGCCGCGTCCCGTTCTTCCGCAGCCACCCCTCGATGCCGCTGCTCGTGTCCATGATCTCCGTCGTCACGATCGGTGCCCTGATCCCGGAGTCCCCGATGGGGCAGGCGCTGGGCTTCGCCCCGCTGCCGCTCACGTTCTTCCTCGTGCTGGTGGTCTTCGTGATCGCGTATCTCGGGGCGGTCGAGCTCGGGAAAGTGGTGTTCTTCAAGGCGTTCAGCGCCACGGTCGCCAAGCCGCTACGCCGGACTCACGAGCATCGGGTGCATCGGCTGGCGGCCCGATGGAGCCATCACTCGCCACTCCCGGACGGAGCCGTCACCAGCCCGTCACCACGACGGAGACCGCCGCGTTCGAGCCGGCGGAAGGTCAAGCGCCACATGTCAGGAGGAGTGGGCGAGGGGGGAGTTGAACCCCCACGTCCTTTCGGACACAGGAACCTGAATCCTGCGCGTCTGCCAATTCCGCCACTCGCCCGTGGGGGAAGCGATGGTAGCAGTGGCGGCCGCGGCGTACGCTCGCGCGACATGCCGGAGCTGCCACCGCCGCCGACCGCCGTGCTCCCGCCGGCGCCGATGCCGGGAGGAACGCCGCCCCCCGCGCCCGCCATCGTTCCGAACTACGCCGGGTTCTGGATCCGCGTCGCGGCGTGGTTGATCGATCTCCTGGTGCTCGTGCCTTTCTACGCGGCCTTCGTGGCGGCGGTGATCGCTCGCCTTGACGGCACCGAACCCGACGGCGGCGGCGATCCCACGCAGGCTTTCGCACTCGGCGGGGAGTTCATCGCGTGGGCGCTCGCGATCGCGGCGATCGGCTACTGCTACCAGCTGCTGATGATCGGCAGGTGGAACGCCACCGTCGGGAAGTTCGCGACGGGCCTGCGGGTTCGCCGACCGGACGGCTCTATCGCCGGATGGCGCGAGGCCGCGCTCCGGCCGTTGCTCGAGGCCTTGCTCGGGATCGTCAACCTGAGGCTCGTCCGGCTGCTCGACTGCCTGTGGATGCTGTGGGATCGCCAGAAGCAGACACTGCACGACAAGATCGCGGGCACCATCGTCGTGCGGCGATAGCGTCACCGAACCGTCACGGGCCCGGGGGTAGGATTGCCCTCGCGCGGGTCCGACACCACCCGCAGCCCGCCGAACCATGCCGAACCTCCGCAACTTCGAACGCCGCCTCGGGGGCCTCGTCGAAGGACTCTTCTCGAAGACCTTCCGTTCCGGTGTCCAGCCGGTCGAGATCGCGAAGCGTGTCGTGCGCGCGATGGACGACGGCAAGCAGGTCGCCGTGAACGAGGTCTGGGCGCCGAACCGCTTCGAGATCTCCCTGTCGACCCGACGACGCCCCGCGCTTCCAGCAGATCGAGCCCGCCTTGGTGAAGGAGCTTTCCAACGTCGTGCTCGAGACCGCGGGCGAACGCGGCTGGGGGCTGGTCGGCCCGCCCGAGGTCGAGCTGTTCGTCGACAACGCGCTTCGCCGCGGCGACCTCGTGGTGGAGGCGAGCCTGGTCCAGGGCGAAGAGCCCGTCGCGGTCCCGGCCCCGGCCGCCGCTCCCGCCGGCGCAGCTGCGGGTCCACGAGGACGGCGCCGTGCGCGCGATGCCTCTCGACAAGGACCTCGTCACGATCGGCCGGCTCGCCGAGTGCGACGTCGTGATCGGCGACACCGGCGCCTCGCGGCGACACGCGCAGATCCGAACGGCCGACGGCGTCGCGACGCTCACCGACCTCGGCTCCACCAACGGCACGAAAGTGAACGGCCGCGACGTGCAGTCCGCGGCGCTCGCCGACGGCGACACGATCACGATCGGCTCGACGCAGATCGACTTCCGGAGCGCGTAGTGCTCGCGAACGTCCAGCCGTTCGCACTCTCGGCGCTGAAATACGCCCTGCTCGCGCTGTTGTTCCTGTTCATCTGGCGGGCGATGCGCTGGGTGGTGCGCGGACTGAACGTCGACCGGACGCCGCCGCCGGTTCGCGGCGGCGCCGTCGCCACCACCACCCGGGAGACACTGCTGCAAGTCATGCCGGAGGACGGCAAGCCATTCCCGTTCCGGCGTGCAGGGAGCGACGACGCTCGGGCGCGCGGCGGAATGCGAGCTCAGACTGGACGACACGTACGTGTCCCAGCAGCACGCGCGGATCTTCGACCGCAACGGAAATTGGTACGTCGAGGACCTCGGCTCGACCAACGGCACTTTCGTCAACGAGCAGAAGCTCGTGGCGCCCGCGATGCTCACGCCCGGCGACACGGTCCGCGTCGGCACGACCACGGTGGAGCTCCGCCGATGAGACTCATCGCGGGCGTCGCCACCGATGTGGGCAGGGTGCGCGAGGGGAACGAGGACGCGTTCCTCGTGGATCCGCCGCTGTACGCCGTGGCCGATGGGATGGGCGGCGCCCGCGCCGGCGAAGTGGCGTCCCAGCTCGCGTTGCAGACGATCGCGGAGCTGCAGCGGGGCGGCGACACGGGCCTCGAGGACGAGGTGCGCGCAGCGAACGACGCTGTGTTCGCACGGGCGAGTGAGGACGAACGGTTCGCGGGGATGGGCACGACCCTCACCGCGGCCCTCGCGAGCCCCGAGACCATCCACCTCGCGCACGTCGGGGACAGCCGCGCCTACCTGTTGCGCGCCGGAGCCCTCCGCCAGCTCACGCGCGACCACACGCTGGTCGACCGGATGGTGCAGGCAGGTGAGATCACTCGCGACGAAGCCGAGGTGCACCCGCATCGCAACGTGCTGCTGCGAGCGCTCGGCACCGAGCCCACCGTCGAGGTCGAGGCGTTCGACGTTGGGCTGCTCGAGGACGACCGCGTGCTGCTGTGCTCCGACGGGCTCACCACGATGGTCACCGAGGACCAGATCGGGGCGATCCTCGAGGCGAGCACCGGCGATCCCGCAGGACGCCGCCGATCGGCTGGTGCGCGCGGCGAACCGCGCCGGCGGCATCGACAACATCACGGCGCTCGTCCTCGACGCGGTCGAGGGCGAGCCGCCGACCACGAGGTCGCGGATCCGGCGATCGCGGCGCCGGGTGCGCCGGGTGCCGGCGACCGCGCCCGGCGTTTCCCGTGGAGACCCTGATCGGCGCGGTCGCCGCGGTCGTGCTCCTGCTCGCCGCCTACACGGTCTTCCGCTCCTACGTCGACGACCAGTGGTACGTCGGCGTGGCCAACGGACACGTCGCGATCTACCAAGGCATCCCGGCGGTGCCGTTCGGCATCCACGCTGTCCCACGTCGACGAGGACACCGGGCTCGACGCGGCCGCTGTGGAGCAACTCGGCGACGTTCTCCGACCTGCTCGCCGACGGCATCAACGTCGGACAGCCGCGAGGAAGCCCAGGCGATCGTCGACCAGATGCAGGCGGATCTCCAGGACGCCCAGAGCAGCGCCACAACACGAACAGGAGCGCCAGTGAGCGCCGTGACGGCGAGCGCCACGAAGCAGCGCCGCGCGCGCACCGGTCTCGCGGGCGTCCTGCTCGCGTCGGTCGCGAGCGTGCTCGCCTACGCGGACCAAGGACTGGGTCTGTCGGGAACGCGCCCCGACAACCTGGTGCTGTACGCGGTGGCGTTCACCGGGCTCGCGCTTGGTGGATGGTTCGCCGATCCGCAAGCTCGCGCGCGACGCCGACCCCGTCCTGTACCCCACCGCAGTTCTGATCGGCGGGCTCGGCCTCGCGATGCTGTACCGCCTGATGGATGCGCGCGGCTTCCCCGAGTTCGCGCTCGAGCAGGCGATGTGGCTCGCGATCGGCCTTGCGGCGTTCGTGGTCACGCTTGTCGTTGATCCGCGACACCCGCCAGCTCGACGCCTACACCTACACGATCGGGCTCGCGGGATTGATCCTGCTGTTGCTGCCGATCGTCCCGGGCATCGGCACCGAGATCAACGGCGCACGGCTGTGGGTCAACCTCCGGGTCGTGACCTTCCAGCCGGCCGAGGTCGGTCGCGTGCTGATCGTGATCTTCCTCGCGTCCTACCTGGCGCAGCGCCGGGAGCTGCTCGCCGCCGGCGTCGGACGGTTCGGTCTGCCCCGCCCGAAGGACCTCGGGCCGTTCCTGCTCGCGTGGGGCGCATCGCTCGCCGTGCTGTTCCTGGAGCGCGACATGGGCGCGTCGCTGCTGCTGTTCGGCGTGTTCGTCGTGATGGTCTGGGTCGCGACCGGCCGGTGGTCCTACCTCTTGCTCGGGCTCGTCCTGTTCGCGATCGGCGCGTACATCGGGTACCTCGCGTTCTCGCACGTGCAGGTGCGCGTCGACGCGTGGCTCCACGCGATGAACCCGCGGCTCGTCGCCGACGAGGGCTACCAGCTTGCCCAGGGGTGGTTCGCGTTCGCCTCCGGCGGCATGGTCGGCACGGGCCTCGGTCTTGGCTCGCCCACGCTGATCCCGTACGTCGGGAGCGACTTCATCCTTGCCGCGTTCGGCGAGGAGCTCGGCATGCTCGGCGTCGCGCGGTGCTGCTGCTCTACCTGGTGCTCGTCGGGCGTGGCTTACGGATCGCGGTCGAGCGTCACGACAGCTTCGAGAAGCTGCTCGCCGTCGGCCTCACCACCCTGCTCGGGCTGCAGGTGTTCGTGATCGCCGGCGGGGTGCTGCGACTGATCCCGCTCACCGGCGTGCCGCTGCCGCTGATGAGCTACGGCGGCACGAGCCGCGTCGCGACGGCGGTGGTGCTCGCGCTGCTGGTGCGGACGAGCGCGGGCCCGTGGTTCCGGGAACGGCAGACGCGAGGCGCCGAAGCCCCCGAGGAGGCCGCGGCCTAGATGGATCGCCAGGTGCGCCGGCTCGGGATCGCGTTCGTGGCCCTCTTCGGCGTGCTGTTCGCCCAGGTCGCCTACGTGCAGGTGGTGGCGGCCGACGAGATCGCGAACGAGCCGGGGAACGCCGCGCGCCAGATCCGCGCCGAGTATCAGGTGGAACGCGGCCGCATCCTCGCCGCCGACCGCCGCACCGTGCTCGCGGAGTCGCTCCCGAACCCCGACCCGAACTCGCCGTACGCGTTCGTCCGGCCCTACCCGCAGGGCGAGCTCTACGGGCAGCTCACCGGCTACTACTCGCGGATCTACGGCCGCAGCGGCCTCGAGCAAGCGATGAACCCCTACCTGTCGGGCACGGCGCCGGAGTTCACCACGCAGAACCTGACCGACATCATCCTCGGGCGTCCCAAGCAGGGCGGCACGGTGATCACCACGCTCGTGCCCGAATCTGCAGCGCGCCGCCAAGCAGGCGCTCGGCAGCTACCAGGGCGCGGTCGTCGCGCTCGACCCCCAGAACGGCGACATCCTCGCGATGTACTCGAACCCGGGCTACGACCCGAGCCGATCACCACCGGCACCGACGCCCAGATCGAGCCGCGCCTGGAAGCGGTTGACGAGCGATCCCGCGCATCCGCTCGTCGCGCACGCCTTCCAGGACCTGTACCTGCCCGGGTCGACGTTCAAGACGGTCACGGCGAGCGGGGCGCTCGAGAACGGCTGGGGGCCGGAGAAGACCTGGCCGAACCCGCACCATCTGGACCTCCCCGGCACCGACCACACACATCGAGAACTTCGGCAACGAGCTACTGCACCGGCGGCTGCGAACGCGTCACGATGGAGCAAGCGTTCGTCGACTCCTGCAATGTGCCGTTCGCGGAGATCGGGATGGCGCTCGAGGCCGACAAGCTCGCCGCGCAAGCCCAGGCGTACGGCTTCTGTCAGACGGACCCGACCATCAGCCTGAGCTGCAGAACGACACGATCCCGTTCATCCTGCCGTGGCAGGTCGGCCACTTCCCGGCGCCGTCGTACTTCGACAACAACGAGCCGGCGCTCGCGCGCTCGGCGATCGGGCTCGACAACGACCTCTACAACCCGCTGCACCTCGCGCTGATCGCCGCGGCGATCGGCAACGGCGGCACGATGTACGAGCCGCGGCTGGTCACTGAGGTCCGCGACGCGACCACGGGCGCCATGGTCCGCGACGTTCGGCACCGATCAGTACAGCAAGCCGCTGGCGGCGGCCTCCGCCGAGGACCTCCGCCAGATGATGGTGCAGGTCGTCGCGCGCGGCACCGGCACCGCGGCGCAGATCCCGGGCGTCGTCGTCGCCGGCAAGACCGGCACCGCCACGAACGGCGAGAACCTGCCGCCGAACGCATGGTTCACCTCGTTCGCACCCGCGGGCCGGGGCAGACCCCGCGCATCGCGGTAGCGGTTATCGTGCTCGACGGCGGCAGCCTCGGGAACGAGGCGACCGGCGGCCGGTGGCGGCGCCGATCGCCAAGGCGGTCATGGAGTCCTACGGTGTCTTGAGCGGAACGGACGGATCCGGTGGAGCTACAGTCGATCGGAGACCGATACCGGGTCGAGGCGCGCATCGGCCAGGGCGGGATGGCCGAGGTGTTCCGCGGCTTCGACCCGTCGCTCGATCGCACGGTCGCGATCAAGGTGCTGCTGCCGCCGTTCGACCGCGACGCGGGATTCGTCGCGCGGTTCCGGCGCGAGGCACAGGCCGCCGCCCGTCTGAACCACCCGAACATCGTCGGCGTCTACGACGCCGGCGCCGACGGGCGACACCCAGTACATCGTCATGGAGTACGTCGAGGGCCGCACGCTCGCGTCGTTCCTCGCCGGCGGCGGGACGCCCGACGCCGGTGCAAGCGGTCGAGCTCGGCGAGCAAGATCGCCGCCGCCCTCGCCGCCGCGCACGCGCAAGGCATCGTGCACCGCGACATCAAGCCCGCGAACATCATGGTCACGCGCTCGGGCGAGGTCAAGGTGATGGACTTCGGCATCGCGCGGATCCAGACGGACGCGACCGCGCCGCAGACCTCGTCGGTGATCGGCACGCCGGCGTACTTCTCGCCCGAGCAGGCGCAGGGCCAGCAGGTCGACGCGCGCTCCGACATCTACTCGCTCGGGTGCGTGCTGTACGAGCTGCTCGCGCACCGGCAGCCGTTCACCGGCGACACGCCGGTCGCGATCGCCTACAAGCAGGTCAACGAGTTGCCGGTGCCGCCCGTCCCAGGTGAACCCCGACGTGCCGCCGCGGCTGGACGCCGTCGTGATGAAGTGCATGGCGAAGAACCCGGCCAACCGCTACCAGAGCGCCGACGGAGCTGATCGCCGACCTGGAGCGCGTGCGGCAGGGCCAGGAGGTCGAGGCGACCCCGCTGCTGCCGGTCGGCGACGCCGGTGCGACGCAGGTCATCGCCCGACAGCCCACGCAGGTCATGCCGCCGCCCGAGCCCGAGGGCTCGTCCCGGAAGATGTGGCTCGGCGTCCTGATCGGCATCCTTGTGTTGCGCTGCTGGCCGGCGGCGGGTACCTCCTCGCCCAGAGCCTGAACAAGAACGACGACACCCCCACGTCGGTCGCCGTCGAGAACGTCGTCGGCATGCCGTACGCCGACGCGAAGAGCGCGCTCGAAGCGCAGGGGTTCGTTGTGTACGAAAGGACAGGGCGAGCGACCTGCAACCGAATACCGTGCTGGCACAGGACCCGAGAGCGGCACCCTGTGGGATCTCGGCCAGACCGTCACGCTGACCGTCGCCGTCCCGCCGGAGAACGTCGCGGTGCCCGACCTGAGTTGCATGCCCCTCGCTGATGCCGACCGCCGCGCTCACTGCGGTCGATCTCACCCTCGGCGCAAAGACGGCCACGAGCGACGCCTGTCCGGCCGACACGATCGTTCGCAGAACCCGGCCGCACTCGCAGAGGTGCCGCCCGGATCCATCGTCAACGTCACCGTTGCGACCGGCCCCGCCACGATCACGCTCCAGGACTACACGTGCCAGACCTTCAACAAAGCCAAGAACGAGCTGCAGAAGGCCGGGCTCGTCGCCGTCTACGGCGGTACCGCGCCGACCCTCGCCCAGTGCCCCAACCCGAACTTCGTGGCCAAGCAGGATCCCGCGCCCGGCACGGCCGTCCAGGTCGGCGGCACCGTCACCCTCACACCGGGGCGGTGTCGCCCGACCCCCTCGCCGACCATGACCGACCTACGTCACCGAGTCCTTCACCGACGAGGAACGAGCCAAGCTCGTTCCGCACTTCACGAACCTCGAAGGACCGGTCTTCGCGCTGACCAACCTGCCCGAGGCGGTCAAGGGCGCGATGTTCGCGCGGTACTCCCGCACGACGAAGTCGCTGCGGCGGCTCTTCCTCGACGAGTTCGCCGACGACGTCGCGAGGGCTCGACGATCGCGCCGAGGACCCGAAGGCGTCCGCGAAGGCCGCCGGCATCTACGAGCGCGTCTTCGTCGAGTACGGCGACGACTCGGTGGCCCAGCTCGGCGGCGTGCACCTCGCGTGCGAGCAGTCCTCGCAGCTGCTCGCCAAGGCGCTGGAGTGGGGCCGCCTCGCCGCCTACCTCGAGCAGTCGACGCGGTACATGCGCTACGACGACAAGCCCGGCGGGCGCTGGCGCGCGACGGTGCCGCCCGAGATCGTCGGCACCGACCTCGAGGGCATGTACCGGGCTTCCTCGACGAGGTGTTCACGACGTACGGGCGGCTCTACGAGCAGCTCGAGCCGTGGTTCCGCGAACGCTTCCCGAAGCAGGAGGCCGACACCGACTTCGTCTACCGGCAGACGATCATGGCCAAGACGTGCGACACGCTGCGGATGCTGCTGCCGGCGGGCACGCGGTCGAACCTCGGGATCTACGCGACCGGCCAGTCCTACGAGCAGCTGCTGATGCGGCTCGCGCAGCACCCGCTCGCCGAGATGCGCGACTACGGCGAGCTGATGCTGATCGAGCTCCGCAAGGTGATCCCGGAGTTCCTCAAGCGGGTCGACCAGCCCGAGCGCGGCGTCGCGTGGAGCGACTACTGGCGCGACGTCCGCGAGCGCACGCAGGAGCTCGCGGCCAAGCTGGTCGGCGACGTCGAACCCCAGGACACGCAGCTTGGTCAACTTAGTTGACTATGATCCCGAGGGCGAGCTCAAGGTCACCGCGGCGGTGCTGTACGCGGCGAGCGACCTGCCCGACGACCAGCTGCTGGAGATCGTCCGCGGCATGACGACGGCCGAGCGCGCGGAGATCCTCGCGGCGAGCGTCGGCGAGCGCGGGAACCGTCGGCACAAGCCCGGCCGTGCGTGGGAGCGCACGCAATACCGGTTCGACGTGCTGTGCGACTACGGCGCGTACCGCGACCTGCAGCGGCATCGCCCGCTGACGCTCGAGTGGCAGCGCCTCACCCCGGCGCTTCGGCTACGACGTGCCTGAGGCGATCGTCGAGGCCGGCCTCGAGGCCGACTGGCAACGCGGTGATGCACCGCTCGCGAGACCGCTCGAGGCGATCGCGGCGGCCGGGCTGCCCGACGTCGCGCAGTACGCGGTGTCGATGGCGTACCGCATCCGGTTCGTGATGCAGATGACGGCGCGCGAGGCGATGCACCTGACGGAGCTGCGCTCCCAGCCGGCCGGGCACCCCGTCTACCGCGCGGTCGCGCAGGAGATGCATCGCGAGATCGAGCGCGTCCACCCGTCGCTCGCCGCGGCGTTCACCCACATCTCCTACGAGGACGTGGACCTCGAGCGGCTGGAAGCCGAGCGGCGCACCGAACGCAAGCGGACAGCCCAGCAGGGCTGAGGGCCTCGTGGCCGATCCCGGCGGGAGCGTCACCGCGATCATCCGCGACGGCGAGATCGCGTCGACGTGCATGCAACGGGGTCGCGAACGCCGACACGGGGGCGCCCTCACGCCGATCCTCGTCTTCTACGTGGGGTCGATCGCGAAGCAGTTCGTCGCGGCGTGCGCGCTGTTCGCTTGCCGATGAGGGCGCCCTCGATGTCGAGGCCCCGGTCGGGTCGATCGTCGAGGATCTCCCGCCCGTGGGCGGCGACGTGCGCGTTCGCCAGCTCGTCCATCACACGAGCGGTCTCACGGACCGCGACCACAGCGCGTTCCCCGGGCTGCCCGTAACGGGGTGCCGAGCGGGGCAACGACGACAAGCTCGCCGATATCCGGCGCCGTCGAAGAGCTCGCCGCTACCCCGGGCACCGCGTACCGGTACGCGAACCGCGGCTACCACCTGCTGGGGCACGTCGTCGCGAGCGTCGCCGGCCGGTCCGTTGCCGATCTCGCGCGCGATCGACTGTTCGCACCGCTCGGCATGCGCGACACCTTCTTCCGAGACGCACCCACGCCGCTTGCCGCCGAACGCGGCGCGCGGGCACTTCGAGGCGGTCGACGGGAAGACGTACGTCGAGCCGGCGCGTTCCACGCCGTCGGCGCCGGGGGGCTCTGGACGACGGCCGAGCGACCTCGCGCACGTGGGACGCAGCCTTCTACGACACGGGTTCGCTGCAACCGCGGCTCGCGCGCCGCGGCAGCCTCGACGACGGGACGCCGATCCACTACGGGTGGGGCCTGTCGGTCCGCACGCATCGAGGGCTGCCGATCCACAGTCATGGCGGCTCGTTCCCGGGTTGGAACTCGAAGATGGTGCGGTTCCCGACCGAGCGAACGACGGTGATCGTGCTCGCGAACACCGAGCGGCTCGACGCGAGCTGCGATGGCCTTCGGGATAGCCGATCGCGTGCTCGGCAACGCGTCTCGACCACGCTGCGCCCCACGCCGACGACACCTTCGACGGCGTGGGCTGAACCACGCCGGGTCGGGGGTTCCGCAGGTTCGATACCCTGGGACTCTCCATGGATCGCGATGCCACGTTCCTGTTGTCGCTGGTGACCTTTGCCGTCGCGGCGTTCACCGTGGGCATCTGCGGCTGGCTCATGTGGTCGCGCACCCGCGCGACCGCTGCCCCGGAACATCCCGCGGTCGAAGAGGAGTCGTGATGCTCGCGCTCCTCGACCTGCGCGAGCGGGGCGGGCGGCTTGAGCCCCTCGGCTCGAGATCGATCCCGCCACGTCCGAGACCGTCCGCGAGATCCTCCAGCGCGTCTTCGTCGAGGGCGACGAGGTGCTGATCGAGCTTGCCGCCGCAGTTCGACAAGGCCGATCTGTCCGACACCGGCATGCTCGTGACCGAGGAGGAACTCAAGACGGCCGAGGAGGCGACGCCGCGGGAGCTCCGGCGCGCGCTCGACGAGCTGATCGAGCGACTGCGCGACCTCGCGACACGGCAGATCCCGACCGACTGGTGGGACGAGCGTGACGGCGTGCGGTTCGGCGAGATCGTGCGGCCGTTGAGGACGATCGGCTGCTACGTGCCCGGCGGACGAGCCCGCTACCCCTCCACGGTGGCGATGACGGTCGTGCCGGCAGTGGTCGCGGGGGTCGAGGAGATCGTCGTCTGCACGCCGGCGCAACCCGACGGGTCGGTGCCCGCCACCGTGCTCTATGCGGCGCGGCGCGCCGGCGCGACCCACGTCGCGAAGACCGGCGGCGCGCAAGCGGTCGCGGCGATGGCCTACGGCACCGAGTCGATCCCTGCGGTCGACCGGATCGTCGGCCCCGGCAACGTCTACGTGACCGAGGCGAAGCGCCAGGTCGCGGGGTTCGTCGGGATCGACGGCCTCGCGGGGCCGTCGGAGCTCGCGATCGTCGCCAGCGGCGACGTCGACCCGCGCGTCGTCGCGCTCGACCTGATCGCGCAGGCCGAGCACGACCCCCGACGCCGGCACGTATTTCCTGACGCCCGACGAGGCTCTGTGCGAGAAGGTCCAGGCCGCGCTGGAGCAGGAGCTGCCGCAGGCGGGACGCCACGAGATCGTCCAGCAGTCGCTCAAACGCACACGAAGCTGCATCTCGGTCCGCGACCTCGACCAGGCGATCCACGCCGTCAACGATCTCGCCGCCGAGCACGTGCTGCTGCTCGTGCCCGATCCCGAGCCTTGCTGCGCCGCGTCCGGAACGCGGGCGCGGTGTTCCTCGGACACGTGGACCGCGGTGCCCTACGGCGACTACGGCGTCGCGTCGAACCACGTGCTGCCGACCGCCGGCACCGCGCGGTTCTCCAGCGGCCTCCGCGCGGCTGACTACGTCACGGTGAGCTCGGTGATCGAGATGTCCCCCGAGGCGGCCCGCCGCTTCACCCCCGGTACCTCGGCGATCGCGCGGGCCGAAGGGCTCGTCGGCCACGCGAAGGCGATGGACGCGCGCGCCGAGGAGGCCGGCGGCGCATGAGCGCCGCCGAGCCACGCCCGGGCCTGCGGGACGTCGAGCCGTACGCCTCGCCGCATCCCGACGTCGCCGTCCGCCTCAACACGAACGAGTCCCCGCATCCGCTGCCGCGAGCGTTCTTCGACGAGTTGGCAGAGGCCGTCCGCGACCTGCCGCTGCACCGGTATCCAGACGGCGACCTCCGCCGGCTGCGCGAGAGCTCGCCGGCGGCCGCGATGCACCACCCGGTCGAGGGCATCTGGGCCGCGAACGGCTCCAACGAGATCATCACCCAGTTGCTCCAGGCCTACGGCGGGCCTGGCCGCCGCGCGGTGACGTTCGAGCCGACCTATCTGCTGCACAGCCGGCTGTGCTGGCTCACCGGAACCGACCTGACTCGCCTGGCGCTGCCCGACGGACTTCGTGCTGGGCGAGCCGCAGGTGGCCGCCGCGGCCGACCTCATCGCCCGACGTCGCTTTCGTGTGCTCACCCAACAACCCGACCGGCAACGCGCAGCCGCTGTCGCAGATCGTCGCGCTCGCCGAGACGCTGCCGCACGCGCTGGTGATCGTCGACGAGGCCTACGGCGAGTTCGCACCGGCGGGATCGGCGCAGGCGCTGATCGCCTCCCACCCGAACATCGCCGTCGTGCGGACCTTCTCGAAGGCGTTCGCGATGGCGGGCGCGCGGATCGGCTACGTGCTCGACGACCCCCGAGGTGGTCGGCGACCTGCGGCGTGTACGCCTGCCCTATCACCTCTCGGCGCTCACCCAGACGGCGGGCATCGTGGCGCTGCACCACCGCGAGGACGCGAGCGCCCTGCTCGGCTCGATCCGCGTGCAGCGCGACCGGATCGTGCGCGAGCTCCGGATGCTGGGCCTCGACGTGTATCCGACCGACGCCAACTTCGTGCTGTTCCTCACGTCCGGATGCGCAGCGCGTCTGGCAGGGGTTGCTCGACCGCGACGTGCTGATCCGCGACATGACCGCGGTCGTGCCCGATGGCTGCGCGTGACCGCCGGCGCCGAACACGAAACCGACAGGTTCCTGTCCGCGCTCAAGGAGGTCCTCGCCCGATGAGCCGTCGCCGCGACCGTCGAGCGAACCACGCAGGAGACGAAGATCCGCGTCGAGCTCGAGCTCGACGGCACCGGGAACGCGACCGCCGGACACCGGCATGCCGTTCTTCGATCACATGCTGCAGCAGCTCGGCAAGCACGCCGGGTTCGACCTCACCGTCACCTGCGAGGGGGATCTGCAGGTCGACGGCCACCACACGGTGGAGGACTGCGGGCTCGCGCTCGGGCAGGCGCTGCGCGAGGCGCTCGGCGACAAGGCCGGCGTCCGCCGCTTCGCATCGATCGTCGTGCCGCTGGACGAGGCCGCGGTCGAGGTCGCGCTCGATCTCTCCGGCCGGACCTTCGTCGTCTACGAGATCGACGTGCCGTACGAGGAGATCAACGGGTTCGACACGGGGCTGCTCGAGGACTTCGTCCGCGCGTTCGCGCAGAGCGGCCGAACTGACGGTGCATCTGCGCCTGCGGTCCGGCCGCTCGCCGCACCACGTCTGCGAGGCGACGTTCAAAGCGCTCGCGAAGGCGCTGGGCGACGCGTTCGCGCTGACCGGCCGCGGTGGCATCCCCAGCACGAAGGGAACCCTGTGACCAACGCGAGGATCGCGGTCCTGGACTACGGCAGCGGGAACCTGCACTCGGTCACCCGCGCGCTGGCGCACGTCGGCGCCGCCGTACAGGTCGCGCGCAGCCAGCCGAGCTCGGCGGCGCCGACGCGATCCTCGTGCCCGGGGTGGGCCACTTCGGCCAGTGCGTCGCGCGCGCTGCGCGACGCCGGCTTCGCCGACGCGATCCACGAGGCGGCCGACGCCGGGCGTCCCGTGATCGGCGTCTGCGTCGGTATGCAGGTCCTGTTCGAGGGCAGCGACGAGGACGACGAGCCCGGGCTCGGCATCCTGCCCGGCCGCGTACGGCGCCTGCCGGCAGTCCGAGCGCGTGCCGCACATGGGCTGGAACACCGTCGCGTGGGCCGGACGCCGCCACCCGTTCATCGCCGGCATCGACGACGAGTCGTCGTTCTACTTCGTGCACTCGCTACGCGGCGGACCTCGGGCCCAACACGGTCGGCGCGACGGAGCACGGCCGCGCGTTCTCGGCGGTCGTTGCCCAGGACGGCGTGTTCGCGACGCAGTTCCACCCGGAGAAGTCGGGCGCCAGCCGGCCTCGCGCTCTACGAGAACATCGTGCGGGAGGTCGCCGCGTGATCGTGATCCCCGCGATCGACGTGCGCGGCGGCCGCGCGGTTCGGCTGCTCCGCGGCGACCCCGCCGAGGAGACCGCCTACCACGAGGACCCGGTCGAGGTCGCCGCCGCGCTTCCAAGAGGAGGGCGCGCGGCGACTGCATGTGATCGACCTCGATGCCGCGCTCGGGGACGGCGAGAACCGCGACGTCCTTGCGGGAGATCTGCCAGGCGGTGGTGATCCCGGTGCAGATCGGCGGAGGCGTTCGCACCTCGAGGAGATCGAGGCGGTGCTCGAGCTCGGGCGCGGCGCGGGCGATCCTCGGCACCGCGGCGGCGCTCGACCCGGCGTTCGTGGCTCGCGCCGTCGAGGAGTACGCCGAGCGGGTCCTCGTCGCAGTCGACGTGCGCGGCGGCCACGTCATGGTGAAGGGCTGGACGGAGGAGGGACCCGAGCTCGAGCCGACGATCGCGGCGCTCGACGACGCGGGTGCGCCCCGCTACCTCGTCACCGCGATCGCCCGCGACGGCACGCTCGACGGGCCGGACCTCCGGCTCTACAAGCAGGTGCTTGGCGCTCACCGAGCGGCCGGTGATCGCGAGCGGCGGCGTGCGCACCGCCGACGACATCTGGGCGCTCCGCGACGCCGGCTGCGAGGCGTCGGTCACCGGCAAGGCGCTGTACGAGAAGACGCTCAAGCTGTCGCAGGTGATCCGGGGCTAGCCGTGCTCGCGAAGCGGATCATCCCCTGCCTGGACGTCGACGCCGGCCGCGTCGTGAAGGGCGTGCGGTTCCAGGGGCTTCGCGACGCCGGCGACCCGGTGGAGCTCGCCGCGCGCTACGACGCCGACGGGCGCCGACGAGCTCGTGTTCCTCGACATCACTGCGACCGTCGAGGGCCGCGCCGCGACGGAACGACGTGATCGCGCGCACCGCCGAACAGGTGTTCATCCCCCTGACGGTTGGCGGCGGCGTGCGGGACGCCGACGACGTCCCGCGGCTGCTGCGCGCCGGCGCCGACAAGGTGCGCGTGAACAGCGCGGCGGTGCGCGACCCGGCCCTCCTGGCGCGGCTGGCGGACGCGCTTCGGCGCGCAATGCGTGGTGCTCGCGATCGACGCGAAGCGCGCCGGCGACGGCTGGGAGGTCTTCGTCGACGCCGGCCGCACGCCCGACCGGGCGCGACGCGTCGCGTGGGCGGCCGAGGCCACCGGCGAGCGCGGCGCCGGCGAGCTGCTCGTCACCTCGATGGACCGCGACGGCACCGGCGAGGGCTACGACCTGGAGCTGCTGGCGGCGGTCCGCGACGCGACCGACGTGCCGGTGATCGCGAGCGGCGGCGCCGGCACGCCCGCACACTTCGCCGATGGGCTGCGCGTCGCCGACGCGGTGCTCGCCGCGAGCCGGTTCCACGACGGCGACCTGACGATCGCCGAGGTGAAGGACCATCTCGGCGGCCGAGGGCATCGAGGTGCGCCGATGAACCTCGACGAGCTGACGTTCGACGAGCGGGGGCTCATCCCGGTGATCGCGCAGGACGCCGAGAACGGCGATGTCTGATGTTCGCCTGGGCGAACCGCGAGGCGCTCGAGCGCACGCTCGCGGAAGGCCGGATGGTCTACTGGTCGCGCTCGCGGCAGGAGCTCTGGCGCAAGGGCGACACCAGCGGCAACGTCCAGCACTGGGAGGAGCTCCGCGTCGACTGCGACGCCGACGTGTGCTCGCCCGGTCCACCAGCGGGTGCCGCCTGTCACACCGGCGAGCGCTCCTGTTTCTTCCGGACGCTCGAGCAGGCCTAGTCGCGACGCTCAGGAAATACGCGAACGCGAAGCCCGCGACGGCGATCAAGCCGGTCGTGCGGCCCGCGTCGCCGAACGCCTGCGGCGCCATCGTGTCCATCACCATCGTCAGCAGTGCGCCCGCCGCGAACGCCTCGGTGAATCGCGACCGCGCTCGGCGACAGGTCGTCGAACAACACGAATCCGAGCGCACCGAACATCGCCGAGACGCACGACCACCGCCAGCCACCGGAGCAGGATCGTGCGTGTCGTGACGCCCGCCGCGTGCTCCTCGTACGCCGACGCGAACCCCTCCGGCAGGTTCGACACGGCGACGGACACGAGGAACGCGATCTCGAGCGACCCGCCGACAGGAGCGACAGCCCGATGATCAACGATTCCGGGATACCGTCGAGGGTGGCACCCGAGCAGCAGCGCGAGACCGCTGTCCGCCGGGCTCCTCCGTCGGGCCCATCCGATCGATCAGCATGTCGCCGCGTAGTACGCCGTTGCGCCGAGCGCCAGACCGAGCGCCAGCGGCACCCGGCCGCTCAGCTCGAACGCCTCCTCGGTGAGCTCGAACGACACCGAGGCGATCAAAGCACCCGCGCCGAACCCCATCACGAGACCGACGCATCGCGCTTCGAGACGCGTGATACACCATCGCGAGCGCGGCGCCGAGCAACAGGGTCGACGCCGCGAGGCCCGCCCAGGCGGCTGCAGACAGCACGGCGCATCGTAGTGGCCCGCCGACGTCGCCGCTCGGTACACTCGCCGCCTCATGCTGAAGCTGGTCATCCCGAAGGGCTCGCTCGAGGCGCAGACGCTCCGCCTGTTCGAGGAAGCCGACCTGCGCGTGCGCCGAGGTTCGGAGCGCGACTACCACGGCACGATCGACGACGAGCGCGATCGAGCGCGTGTCGATCCTGCGCCCGCAGGAGATCCCGCTGTACGTGCAGGACGGCCTGTTCGACGTCGGCATCACCGGCCAGGACTGGATCGCCGAGACGGGCGCCGACCTCGAGGTGCTCACGACGCTCACCTACGCGAAGACCGGCACCGGGCACGGCACGAAGGTCGTGCTCGCCGTGCCGAACGAGCACCCGGCCGAACAGCGCCGCGCGAGATCCCCGCCGGCACGCGGATCTCCACCGAGTTCGTCGAGCTCACGAAGCGGCTACTTCGCCGGGCTCGGGATCGACGTCCGGGTGAGCTGGTCCTTCGGCGCGACCGAGGCGAAGGTGCCCGAGATCGTCGACGCGATCGTCGACGTCACCGAGACCGGCTCGACGCTCCGCGCCCACGGGATGAAGATCATCGAGACGCTGCTGACGTCGGACCCGGTGCTCGTCGCCAACCGCGAGGCGGCCGCCGACCCTCGCGAAGCGAGCCGCCATGGACGACATCGTCACGCTGCTGCGCGGCGCGCTCGAGGCCGAGGGCCGCGTGCTGATCAAGCTGAACGTCGGCGCGGGCGAACGCGACGCGGTGATCGCCGTCATGCCGTCGATGAAGGCGCCGACGGTCTCGCCGCTCGCCGACGGCGGGTTCGCGATCGAGGCGGTCGTCGACAAGCGAGGCGTGAACCGCCTGATCCCCGAGCTCAAGGCGGCGGGCGCGACCGACATCCTCGAGTTGCCGATCTCCAAGATCGTTCCCTGAGGCGTCGCCACGGGCGCGCGATACCCTCAGGCCTTCCCCATGCGACGATCTCGATCCTGCTCCGCTGCTCGCCGCGCTGCCGCTGGCTCCTCCCCGCTCGCGCACGCGCGCGCCGCGCTACCTCGACCCCACGTTCGGGCGCGACGGCGATCGTCACCGCGTTCCCCGCCGGTGGCGTCGCACCGCGGTGGGCATCGACGCCCGCCACCGGATCATCGCGGTCGGCTACACGATCGAGCGTCGCACCCGGACGTGCGTCGTCCGCCAGCGTTCGAGCCGGACGGCTCGCCCGACCCGTCGTTCAGCGGCGACGGGCGCGCACGCTTCGACCTCGGCGGCGCCGACTACGCCTTCGACGCGGCGGTCACCGCGCAGGGGCGGTGTCGCGATCACGGGGCGACGCACCGGACGCGAGGAAGACCGCATCTTCGTCCTTCGGCTCAACGCCCGACGGCACTCGGCTGCGCGCGTTCGGCGACGACGGGCTCGCTCGTCATCGACGCCGGCACACGCCAGCCAGAGCGCGAACGCGATCGCATTCACGCCGCACGGGCGCGATCGTGGTCGGCGGCTACACGCTCTCAAGGGATCGCACGCGCGATCGGTGCTTGCCCGCGTCTGACCCCGACGGCGCGCTCGACCCGGCTTCGGCGGCGACGGCATCGCCGCGTTCGACATCGGTCGAGGCCGCCGAGCAGATGAACGACCTGCTCGTGCTGCCGGGCGGCGGGTCGTCGCGGCCGGCACCGTCGAAAGCGGGCAGGACCGCGGTTCAGCATCCTGCGAGCACGACGTCCGACGGGCGACTCGCGCGGCACGTTCGGGCGGCGGAGCGGGTGGAGCACGTTCGACGCCGCGCAAGGGACCTGACGAAGCGACCTCGCTCGTGCAGGCAGCGAACGGCGACTTCCTCCTGGTCGCCGGATCGACCCACGGCGACTGGGCCGTCCTCGGCGTCAAGCCCACGGGAACCCTGGACTGCGTCCTACGGCGACGACGGACGCGCCCTGATACCGGGCCCGCCGGCCTTCGAGCAGGCGGCCGAGATCGTCCGCGACGGACACGGGGCCTACGTTGTCGGCAGGTCCGTGGGACAGCTGACGACCTCGGCGTCGTGCGCTTCTCGCGACCGGGGCTGCCCGATCCCGCCGTTCAGCGGCGACGGCGTCTGGTTCGGCTCGACATCGCAGGCAACCCGAGACACCGGCGGCAGCAGCTGCGTTGCAGCCCAATGGCAGACTCGTGATCGCTGCCGGGCAGACCTGGCCACACGGACGCCTCGGTTCCTTGCTCGTCCGGCTTGCACGGCCTGCCCTAACCGGACCGTTCGGCCGATGGCGGCAGGCTTGACCACGTGGTGTGCTATCTGACAGGATGAGCGAGATGTTTGAACGGCGATTCAACACAGACCTCGGCTACGTAGGTAGCTGACCAGCGCACCGGCGGCCTCACGCCGCCGCGCGCGCAGATGACCTCTCGGCTCGCCGGGGGGTCTTTCGTTTCTCGGGGAGCACTCGCAGGGAAGGACCGACATCATGAAGATCCAAGAGCAGATCAAGACAGAGGCCGCTGCGCTGCAACAGCGCTGGGACACCGAGGCACGCTGGCAAGGGATCCAGCGGCCGTACACGGCCGAGGAGGTCGTGCGGCTGCGCGGCAAGATCCGCGACTCCCACGGGTTCGCCACCCAGGCTGCCGAGAAGCTCTGGACCCTCATCACGAACGAGGACTACGTGCCGACGCTCGGCTGCCTCACCGGCAACCAGGCGGTCGAGTGCGTGAAGGCCGGCCTGCGGGCGATCTACCTCTCGGGCTGGCAGGTCGCGGCCGACGCGAACCTTGCCGGCGAGACCTACCCGGACCAGTCCCTCTACCCTGCGAACTCCGTTCCGGCGGTCGCCCGGCGCATCAACAACGCGCTGCAACGCGCCGACCAGATCGCGTGGTCCGAGGGCATCGACGCAGACTTCCTCGCGCCGATCGTGGCCGACGCCGAGGCTGGGTTCGGCGGGCCCCTGAACGCCTTCGAGCTGATGACCGAGATGGTCGAGTCCGGGGCCGCTGGCGTGCACTTCGAGGACCAGCTCAGTTCCGAGAAGAAATGCGGCCATCTCGGGGGCAAGGTACTGATCCCGACGTCGCACTTCCTCAGGACGCTCACGGCGGCGCGGCTGGCCGCCGACGTGCTCGACGTGCCGACCGTGCTGATCGCACGGACCGACGCGCTCGCGGCAACGCTGCTGACGAGCGATATCGACGAGCGCGACCGCCGGTTCACCACCGGCGAGCGCACGGAGGAGGGCTTCTACCGGCTCACGAACGGGATGGACACCGCGATCGCCCGGGCGCTCGCGTACGCGCCGTACGCCGACGTGTTGTGGTGCGAGACCTCCACACCCGACCTCGCCGAGGCGGGGCGCTTCGCCGAAGCCGTGCATGCGACGTTCCCGGGCAAGCTGCTCGCGTACAACTGCTCGCCCTCGTTCAACTGGAAGCGATCGCTCGACGACTCGACGATCGCGACCTTCCAGAAGGAACTCGGCGTCCATGGGCTACCGGTTCCAATTCATCACGCTGGCCGGATTCCACGCGCTGAACGCGAGCATGTTCGATCTCGCGAAGGGCTACGCGGCCGAGGGCATGACCGCCTATGTGAAGCTCCAGCAGCACGAGTTCGCCCTGGAGGCCGACGGCTACACCGCGGCGAAGCACCAGGCCGAGGTCGGCACCGGCTGGTTCGACAAAGTTTCGCAAACGATCGGCCAGGGGCATACCTCGACGCTGGCGCTGTCGGGAAGCACCGAGCAAGAACAGTTCTAGACTGCGCCGCATGAGTCCGAGATTGCAGGGCGCCCTCGCGGCGGCCGTCACGCCGATGCGCGATGGCGGCCGGTCGCTCGACCTCGAGAGCGTCGGATCGCTCGCCCGGTTCCTTGCCGGTGACGGCCTCGATGGCGTCCTTGTCGCCGGCACTACCGGGGAAGGCGTGCTCCTGTCTGCCGACGAGCGCCGCGCCCTGGCGGAACGATGGGTAGCCGAGCGCCCCGACGGGTTCGCGATCGCTATCCACGCCGGCGCGCAGACCACGCACGATACGGTCGCTCTGGCCGCACATGCGCAGGAACACGGCGCCGACGCGGTGGCCGTGATCGCCCCGCCCTACTACACGCTCGACGATGAGGAGCTGTTCACACACCTCTCGTCAGCGGCCAACGCATGCGACCCCCTGCCGTTCTACGTCTACGAGTTCGTCGGACGCAGCGGGTACGCGATCCCGATCCCGGTGATCGAGCGACTCCGACAGCAGGCGCCGAACCTCGCGGGACTCAAGGTCTCCGACCTCCCGTTCGAGGCCGTGAAACCGTATCTGCTGCCAGGGCTCGACGTGTTCATCGGCCAGGAGCCACTGTTCCTCGAAGGGGCGGCCGCAGGTGCCGCGGGGAGCGTCAGCGGGCTCGCGACGGCCTGGCCCGATGTGATCGCCAGGCTCGTCCACGATCACGACGAGGCCGCGCACCGCCGCGTGATCGAACTGCGCGACGCAACCGCGTCGCTCCCGTTCATCAGCGCGCTCAAGGCCGTGCTGGCAGACCGCGGGGTGCTGACGTCCGCGGACGTCCGCCCCGCTCCGCCCGTTATCGGACGCGGAGCGGAAGGCACTGCCGGTCTGAGCCCGGCGATCAGCCGGACTGCAGATGCGCCTCGAGGAACCAGAGATCCTTGTCCACCTGACGTGAGACTTCGGTGAACAAATCGTTGGTACTGGTGTCGCCCAGATCGTCCGACTCGTCCATCGCACGGCGCGTGCTCGCGGCGTACAACGCGAGCCGATCCGACAGGGCGCGAACCGCGTCCATGCCGTTCACCGCGCTCTCCGGGTACTCGGGGATCGTCGACGCCGCCACCGCCATGCGGGCGGTACCGGTCGCCGTACCGCCGAGCGCTGTCGCTCGCTCGGCGATGAGATCCGAGAACCCGAGCAGGTTCGTCGCGATGTCGTCGAACAGCAGGTGCAGCTGGATGAAGTCGGATCCCTTCACGTTCCAGTGCGCGTACTTCACTTGCGTGAACAGGTCGGTGGTGTCGGCGAGCTGGCGGTTCAGTAGGTCCACCAGCTTCCCGCGGGCACCCTCCGGGATATCGATCCGTGTTTCGTGAAGCTCGGTCATGGCGGCCTCCTCGTCTTTCCGCTCTCCTTCTAGGGTAGGCCTTCGAGCTACTCCGAGGACGCCAGCAATTCCGCGGCGTGATCCGGCACGTAGGTGTAGATGTCGCGAGGAGGTCGGACGTAGCCGTCATCTCGTTGGCGATCGGGCATCACGATCTCGGGCAGCGGCTTCGCCTGGTACGGGATCTTGGTCAGTAGGTGCGCCATGCAGTTCAGTCGCGCGGTCTTCTTGTTGTCGGCCTCGACGACGTACCAGGGCGCCTCGGGGATATCGGTGTGCACGAACATCTCGTCCTTGGCGCGCGAGTAGTCGATCCACTTCGAGCGCGAGAACAGGTCGGTCTCCGACAGCTTCCAGCGGCGCATCGGATCCTTCACGCGCGCTTCGAACCGGCGCTCCTGCTCCTCGTCGCTGACCGAGAACCAGTACTTGATCAGGATGATGCCGTCCTCGACGAGCAGCCGCTCGAAGATCGGGCATTGCCGAAGGAACAGGTAGTGCTCCTGCGGCGTGCAGAACCCGAGGACGTGCTCGATGCCGGCGCGGTTGTACCAGCTGCGGTCAAAGAGCGCAATCTCGCCGGCCGCCGGCAGGTGCGCGATATACCGCTGGAAGTACCACTGGGAGGCTTCGCGCTCGGTGGGCTTGGGGAGCGCGACGTGTTTCGTGATGCGCGGGTTCATGTGCTCGGTCATGCGTTTGATCGTGCCGCCCTTGCCGGCCGCGTCGCGTCCCTCGAAGATCGCGACCACCCGGGCCCCGGTGTCGTAGACCCACTCCTCCATCTTCACGAGCTCCTCCTGGAGGCGGGCGAGCTCCTGCTCGTAGAGGTGGTTGGGGTACTTCGCGCGCTTGGTGTCGGTCATGGTCGTGTGACGTTACCGCGAGTCGCCCCGATGCGCGCGGGCCTGCTCGCCGCCGCAGGGGCCGAAGAAACGCTCGCGTGCATAGGATGACCGATAGCCCTTGCCATCGACCCAGCCAACGAAAGGACCCTGATGCCCCGAGCGTTCGGCGGTTCCATCGACCTCGACATCCGTGACTCGACACCCGATTGGTCGCCATTCGAGTCTCCCAAGGCGCCCGAGGGGGCGCCCAACGTCGTGTTCATCGTGCTCGACGACGTCGGCTTCTCGGCGATGGGCGCGTACGGCGGGCCGATCGAGACGCCGAACATCGATCGGATCGCGTCCGACGGGGTCCGCTACACCCAGTGGCACACGACAGCGCTGTGCTCCCCCACCCGGTCGTGCCTGTTGACGGGGCGCAACCACACCCGAAACTCGATGGCCTGCATCACCGAGGCGGCGGTTGGTTTCCCGAACGCGAGCGGCACGATCCCGCCGGAGAACGGCATGCTCCCGGAGATCCTCGGCGAGCTGGGGTGGAACACCTACATGGTCGGCAAGTGGCATCTGTGTCCGACCGACGAGATGAACCTCGCCGCCCCCCGACGCAACTGGCCGAGCGGTCGCGGATTCGAGCGCTGGTACGGATTCCTCGGCGCCGAGACGAACCAGTGGTACCCCGAGCTTGTCTACGACAATCACCCGGTGGACCCACCGGCGACGCCCGAGGAGGGCTACCACTTCACCGACGACATCACCGACAAAGCGCTGGAGTTCATCAAGGACGCAAAGGCGATCGCGCCCGACAAGCCGTTCTTGCTGTATTACGCGCCGGGCGCGTGCCACGCACCGCACCAAGCGCCGAAGGAGTGGATCGAGAGGTTCGCAGGGCGATTCGACATGGGCTACGAGGCGATCCGCGACGAGACGCTCGCACGCCAGAAGGAGCTCGGCATCGTTCCGCCCGGGACCGAGCTGCCGCCGGTCAACCCGCTCGGGACCCCGGAGACGCGGACGGGTCCCGACGGGAAGCCGTTCCCGCCGATGGACACGACGAAGCCGTGGGGTTCGCTGTCCGATGGTGAGAAGAGGCTCTTCTCTCGCATGGCAGAGGTCTACGCCGGGTTCCTGGCGCACGCCGATCACCACATCGGGCGGCTGCTCGACTTCCTCGAGTTCTCCGGGCAGCGTGAGAACACGATCGTGGTCCTCGTCTCGGACAACGGCGCGAGTGGCGAGGGCGGGCCAAACGGGTCGGTGAACGAGAACCGGTTGTTCAACGGCATGCCCGACGACTTGGACTCGGCGCTCGCGATGCTCGACGAACTCGGCGGACCCGCGACCTACAACCACTACAGCAACGGCTGGGCGATGGCCTTCAACACGCCGTTCAAGATGTGGAAGCGCTACGAGTTCAACGGCGGCACATCCGACCCGTGCATCATCTCGTGGCCCGCCGGCATGCAGGCCAAGGGCGAGATCCGGACCCAATACCACCACGCGGTCGACCTGGTGCCGACGATCCTCGACTGCCTTGGAGTCGAGGCACCGGAGCGACTCAAGGGTCACGTGCAGAGCAGCTTCGACGGCGTGAGCATGCGCTACAGCCTGGACGACGCGTCCGCCGCAACGACGAGGCGAACCCAGTTCTATTCCATGCTCGGGTCCCGCGGGATCTGGCACGATGGGTGGAAGGCGATCACGACCCACCCGACGATCGCCGGCTGGAGCAACTTTAACGACGACGTGTGGGAGCTGTACCACACCGACGTGGACCGCTCCGAGCTGCACGATCTGGCGGCGGAGGAGCCCGAGAAGCTCCGGGAGCTGGTCAACCTGTGGTTCGCCGAGGCGGGCCGCAACGGGGCGCTCCCACTGGACGACCGCTCGGCACTCGAGATCATCCTGACGCCGCGGCCCCTGCTCGCGCCGCCGAGGGACCGCTACGTCTACTTCCCGGATACCGCCGACATCCCGGAGCAGCAGGCGGTCAACATCCGGAACCGGTCGTTCGCGATCGGAGCGCTCGTCGACATCCCAGGCCCCGGCGCCGAGGGTGTCTTGTTTGCCCACGGCGCACGCTTCGGCGGCCACGCGCTGTACGTGAAGGACGGCAGGCTGCACTACGTCAACAACTTCGTCGGCATGCTGGAGCAGAAGATCGACGGAACTGTCGATCTCCCGACCGGCGAGAACCTGATCCTGTCGGCGGCGTTCGACAAAGACGGCGAGGACCCGCCGGGCGTCGCGACCGGCATCCTGTCGCTCTACCACGGCGACACGAAGGTCGGCGAGGGCGGGATCAAGACGCAGCCGGGCTTCTTCTCGCTCGCCGGCGAAGGGTTGTGCGTCGGCCGCGACAGCGGCGAGGCGGTCACCGACGACTACCCGGGAACGACGCCCTACCGATTCACCGGAGGCACGATCAAGCGCGTCGCGGTCGACGTGAGCGGTGAGCCCTACCTCGACCTGGAGCGCCAAGCGGTCGCGATGCTGTCTCGCGAGTAGCTCGGATCAGAGAGCGGCTTTCGGAAGATCACGCCTTCTGCCAGACCGAGATGTGCTGGTCGCTCTCAGCTGTAAAGGGCTCGCGCGCCCAACCTCCCCAACGTTCGCGCAGAGACAGACCAGCCAGTTCCGCCATCAGATCGAGCTCGGCGGGCCACACGTACCGGAACGGCATCGACACGCGCCGGATCGCCCCGTCGATCTCCTCGATGTGATGCGACACGAGCCCTTGGTTCACGACGTTGTACTCGTCGATCCCCCAGGAGTGCTCGCTCCCGTCGAACACGCGGAACGTCTCGCCAGGCGGCAGCCGGCGGAGCTCCGGCACCATGCACTCGATCACGAAGCAGCCGCCCGGCTCGAGGTGCGCCGCGACGTTGCGGAAGCACGCGACCTGCGCCGCCTGCGTCGTGAGGTTCATGATCGTGTTGTAGACGAGGTATGCGACGCGGAACTCGCCCTCGACGGTCGCGGCCGAGAAGTCGCCGATCGTCACGTCGATCGCGTTGCCGCCCGGTTTCTCGCGCAGCTTCGTGGTCATCGCTTCCGAGAGCTCGATGCCGCTGACCCTCACGCCTCGCTGCGAGAGCGGCAGGGCGATCCGACCGGTCCCGATCCCGAGCTCGAGCGCACGGCCGTCGCCAGCATGCTCAGCAAGGAAGGCCACCGTCGGCTCGAGGACCTCGGGCGCGAACCGATCAGCCGAGGTCTCGTCGTACCTGGCCGCGATCCGCGCATCGAAGTGTCCGTTGTCGTGCATCTCCGCAATCTAGCCCGCGCCGACGCGCCGTCGTCGGATCAGCCGGCGATCTAGCTAGAGCATCGCGAGGAGTTCACGCAGGTCGGCGATACGCGCGCCGCTCCAGTCCTCGCCTTCAGGACGGAGCTGCTCGGTGACATCGACGGCAGGGTCGCGGATCTCGACGGCGACCATCCCGACCGCCTCGGCGCCAGTCAACTCGCCGTACGCGCCGTCACCGCAGTACAGGCATCGAGACGCCTCGACGCCGAGCCGTTCGCTGGCGAGCAGGTAGATCGCAGGATCGGGCTTGCGCAACCCGACCTCGCTCGAGAAGACCTCGACGTCGGCGGTGCCCGAGAGCGCGGACGCACGCCACATCGCGGGCGTGTCCGGCGCGCACATCGAGATCAGCCCGATCGCTAGCCCGCGCTCGCGAACCGCCGCGAGAGTCTCGGGCGCGCCATCCCGCGGGTGGAACCACCGGTCGTACATCGCCTCGCGTGGGGCGAGCGCCCGCCCGAACTCGAGCTCCGTCGGCTCGTCCAGGCCGAGCTCTTCGCAGATCTCGCGGACGTTGTCGACCATCGTCGGGAACCCGCCCGTCTGCCGAGCCATCGCGGTCCGGTTCCAAGCTTCGCGGAACGAATCCGCATCCGCGCCGAGCTCGAGTGCCATCCGATCGACCGTCAGATAGAAGTCGGAACGTGGGAACTCCGGCACGAGCGTGCCGTACAGGTCGAAGATGACGGCGTCGAAGCGCGCGCTCAGCGGGACATCCGCCAGTCGTCCTCGAGCAGGCCGCACATGACCAGATCCACGTAGACGCCATCGGCGACCTTCCCGGCGCCGCGCAGCACGCCTTCCTCGCGCATCTTCATGCGCTTCACGAGCGCGCGCGCTCGGAGGTTCTCGACCCCGACGCGCGCCTGGATCCGGTGCAAACCGCCGTCCTCGAACCCGGCGATCAGCAATGCCTGCCCCGCCCGGGTCACAAGCCCACGACCGGTGAACGCCTCGCCGAGCCACGTCCCGAACTCACCGATGTCGTCGTCGGCGATCCACAGATCCGCCTGGCCGGCCAGCTCGTCGCTCACCCAGATCCCGAGCGGGTCGAACGATGCCTCGTCGGCCCGGCGCTCCTCGATCCAGGCGGCTTGCGCCGCCACGTCGGTGCCGTCCTGCTCGACCCAGGCGAACCACCTGGCCAGGCGCGCGCGGTTCGCCTCGATCAGTTGGACGAGCTGTTGCGCCTCGGACGCCTGGAGCGTCCGCAGCACCGCGCCTCCGCCAAGATCGATCGACAGGTCAGGCACCGAGCCGTCTCCTCGCACGCCACTCGTCCTCGAGGATGCCGTAGGTCACGAGGTCGAGGTAGCCGTCGGCCACCCGGCACCCGTCGCGGGCCACGCCCTCCTCGTGCATGCCGAGGCGCTCCGCCACGGCCCGACTCCGCGTGTTCCCCACCGCCGCACTCAGCTCCATCCGATGCAGGCCCAGCTCGTCGAACCCGTGATCGAAGAACCGCGCGCACCCTCTCGTGATCAGACCCCTACCTTCGAAAGAGGCGCCGAGCCAGTAGCCGATCTCCCCGCTGTTCGCGACGGTGTCGATGCTGAGCCCGATCCCGCCGGCCATCTCGCCCTCGACCCAGAGCCCGTTCCCCTCCAGATCGGTCGGCGACGCGAGGCACCTCTCGATCCACGCTCGGGTGTCGCTCGGCGTCTTCGTCGTCGGCTCCCAGATCATCCACGGGTGCAATCGGTCTCGGCTCGCGTCGATCAAGTCGAGCAGCGCGACGTCGTCGTCGGGCGTGTACGTGCGTACGACCACGCCATCGCCCAGCTCCCAGTGGATCGGATTCACGATGCCGCGGCGGCCTTCTGCCGTTCCTCGTCCTGCAAGATCCTCCGGAGCACCTTGCCGACGAGCGTCTCCGGCAGCGAGTCGCGGAACTCGACCTCCTTCGGCGCGCGATAGCCCGTGAGGCCCTGCGCCGGGTCCTTGCACCACGAGATCAGCTCGTCGGCGCCCAGCGTGTGACCGTCCTTCAGCACGACGAACGCCTTCACACGTTCGCCCGTGCGCTCGTCGGGCAGCCCTACCACGGCGCACTTCGAGATCGCCGGGTGGTGGTACAGCACGTCCTCAACTTCGTTCGGGTACACGTTGAAACCCGAGACCAAGATCATGTCCTTCAGTCGATCCACGATCTTGAAGAACCCGTCGGGCTCCATCACCGCGACATCGCCGGTGTGGAACCAGTCGTTGCGGATCGCGAGCGCAGTTTCCTCGGGACGTCGCCAGTACCCGAGCATCACCTGCGGGCCCTTGACGCAGAGCTCCCCGGGCTCCCCGGTTGGCATCTCCTTGTCGGGGTCGTCGAGCGAGATGATCCGCACCTCGGTGTCGGGGATCGGCATCCCGATCGAGCCCGGTCGGCCACGGCCATCGAGCGGATTGACGTGCGTCACCGGCGAGCACTCCGTGAGGCCGTAGCCCTCGACCAAGGTCGCCCCATCCGTCACCCGAGCGAACTCGATCGCCACCGCCGCCGGTAGCGGTGCCGCGCCCGACACGCACGCCTTCACGGACTTCAGGTCGAACTTCGACACCTCGGGGAACTCGTTGATCGCGACGTAGAGCCGCGGCACCCCTGGGAAGAAGGTCGGCCGCTCGATGTGGCTGATCTCCAAGATCATATGGATGTCGCGAGGGTTCGGGACCAAGACGAGCTTTCCAGCGATCAGACCCGTGAGCACCATCGCGAGCAGCCCGTAGGAGTGGAAGAACGGCAACGCCGCGAGCACGGCGTCCTCGCCCTCCACGATCGTGGTGATCCACGCCCACGCCTGCCGAGCGTTCGCGTCGAGGTTCGCGTGCGAGAGCATCGCTCCCTTCGCCACCCCGGTGGTCCCGCCCGTGTAGATCAGCACGGCGACGTCGTTCTTGGGGTCGACGGTCGCGACCGGGGGCACGGGTCCGACGGCGGCCATCGCTTTGTGCCAGCGCAGCACGGGCGCGTCCTTCGCGACCGGCGGCCAGGGCTTACCGGCGGCGCGCTGCTGCTTCTTGAACTTCAAGACCGGCGCGAGCAGCTTCTTCACGATCGGCATGTAGTCGTTCAGCCGGGTGACGATCACGTTCGCGATCCCGACCTCGGCGAACACACCGGCGAAGTCCGCGTACATCAGGTCGGCCACCAGCACGACCGACGGCTCAGCGTCGGCCAACTGGTGGGCCATCTCACGGGCCGTGTACACCGGGTTGTTGCCCACCGCGACAGCCCCGATCCGCATGCATGCGTAGAAGGTGATCGTGAACGCCGGCGAGTTGGGCATGATCATCGCGACCCGGTCGCCCTTGGCGACCCCCAGACCTGCGAGCATCGCGCTGCACCGCTCGACCTCCAGCAGCAGCTCCGCGTAGGTCATGCGGTGGCCGAACCACGCCATCGCCGGCCGATCGGGGAACCGCCGGGCGGACGATTCCAGCATCGAGAAGACGCTCTCGGACGGATACGGGGTGAGCGACGCAGGGACATCGGCCGGATACGAGTCCAACCAGGGTCGTTCGGCGCTCATAGCAGGCATCATAGGCGGCATGGCCACGGCACTGCAGGGTTCCAGCGCGCCGACGACCACCACGAGCGGTGGGCTGTTCCGCTCGGGTATGCGGCTCGTGTGGAGCTACATCAAGCTGCACCCAAAGCCCTTCTACGCCTCGCTCGCGGGCGCCATCCTGTTCGCCGTCGCGTCGCTCGCGCTGACCCGCGCGATCGCCTACGCGACCCAGGAGGTGCTGCTTCCCGCGTTCGACGGTGGCGTCGCCGCATCGACGGTGTGGACCGCGGTCGGCCTTCTGATGCTGTTCGGGTGCCTGCGTGCGCTCGGGATCATGGTCCGCCGCTACTACTCGGGGGTCGCCGGCGAGCGGGTGATGGCGACCCTGCGCCGTGACGTGTCCGACCGCTACCGCGAGCTGCAGCTGCAGTACCACCGCGAGACGCCGACGGGCGAGCTGCTCGCCCACATGGAGGCCGACGTCAAGGCTGCAGTGGACGTCTTCTGGCCCGTGCCGTTCGCGACAGGCGTGGTCGTGCTGGTGGTGCTCGCGTTGATCCAGATGGTCCGCGTCGATCCGTGGCTCGCCCTCGTCGGGGCGATGCTCTTCCCTGCGCTCGCATTGATGAACCGGAGCTTCGCCAAGCGGATGGAGGAGCCGGCGCGCCTCGCCCAGGAGGACATCGGCGTCGTCTCGTCGATCGCCCACGAGTCGATCGACGGCGCGCTCGTGGTGAAGACCCTCGGGCGGGAGGACGCCGAGACCGAGAAGCTGCACGTCGCCGCCGAGGCGCTCCGCAACGACCGGGTGGTCGGGGGCTACATCCGCGCGACGTTCGAGGCCGGGCTCGACGCCTTGCCCGCCTTCGCCACCGTGGTCCTGGTGGGGGTCGGCGCCTGGGAGATCCACATCGGCGCGATCACCACCGGCGACCTGGTCGGGTTCGTCGCGCTGTTCGGACTGTTGTCGTGGCCGATGCGGTTCATCGGATGGATCCTGGCCGAGCTTCCCCGGGCCGTCGTCGGGTGGAACCGGCTGCAGACGGTCTTCGACGAGCAGGTGACGGTGCTGCCGCCCACCGATCCGATCGCGTTGCCCGAGGGACCGCTCGGCGTCTCGGTGCGCGAACTGCGGCTGCTGTACGACGGTCTCCCGGTGCTCGACGGCGTCTCGTTCGAGGTCGAGCCCGGCGAGTCGGTCGCGATCGTCGGCCCGACCGGGGTCGGCAAGTCCACGCTCACGCGGCTGCTGGTCAGGCTCGCGGACCCCGACGGCGGCACGGTCGAGATCGGCGGCGTGAACGTGCGGGACGCGGACCCCCTCGCCCTGCGCCACGCGGCCACGATCGTGTTTCAGGAGAGCTTCCTGTTCGCGACGAGCGTGCGCGACAATATCTCGCTCGACGACACCGTCGACGACGCCGAGGTGGTGCGCTCGGCGATGATCGCGTCTGCCGACCGGTTCATCCGGCAGCTGCCGAACGGCTATGACACGGTGGTCGGAGAGCGAGGCCATACGCTCTCGGGCGGACAGCGCCAGCGGGTCGCCCTCGCCCGCGCGCTAGCACGCTCGCCCCGGATCTTGATCCTCGACGACGCAACATCGTCGGTCGACCCGACGGTGGAGGCCGACATCCTGCACGCCCTGCGCCGTGAGCTCGACACGACGCTGATCGTCGTCGCATACCGCCTGTCGACGATCCGGCTCGCCGACCGCGTGATCTTCCTCGAGAACGGGCGCGTCGCGGGCACCGGGACCCACGAAGAGCTTCTTGCCACGTTGCCGGGGTACGCCGCGATCATCCGCGCCTACGAGCAAGAAGCCGAGGAGGTGGACGTGGGTGAGCGTTGAGCTGTTGCCGGTGGTGGACGACGAGGACGCGCTGCCCGTCCCCGAGGAACTCAAGAGCGCATGGGGGGTGCTCCGCCGCGGCCTGCACGAGAGCCCGGAGCTCCGTCGCGGGCTCGGCCTGACCGTGATCGTCTCGCTCGGCGTGACGGCGGTTTCACTGGTCACGCCCGTGCTGATCCAGCGCGTGATCGACTACGGCTTGGACCCCTGGAACCCGGCCTACATCGTCCAGAACTGCGTCGCCGCGATGGTGCTGGTCGTGGTCGCCTTCATTGCGGCGCGAACGGCCGGTCGCCGGCTGGTGACGGCCGCCGAGAACGCCATGATGGGCTTGCGCGTGCGCACGTTCGCGCACATCCACGCGTTGTCGATCGCCGAGCAATCCGAGGAGAAGCGCGGTGTGTTCGTCGCCCGCGTCACGGCCGACGTCGACGCCCTGCAGCAGTTCATGGAGTGGGGCGGGATCGCCTGGATCATCTCGCTCACCCAGGTCATCGGGGCGCTCGCGCTGATGCTGCACTACGCATGGGAGCTCACCGTCGCGATCATGCTGCTCATCGTCCCGCTGCTGTGGGTCGTCGGTCGGATGCAGGCGAAGCTGACGATCGCGTTCAACACCGCACGTACCCGGGTCGGCGAGATGCTTTCGGAGGTGTCCGAATCGGTGATGGGCGCGGCGGTCGTGCGGGCATACGGCCTCGACGAACACACCGATCGCAAGGTCAAGATGGCGATCGACCAACGCTACCGAGCCGAGGTCCTGGCGCACTTCCGGGCGGCGACGCTGTGGCCGTTGTCCTCGGTGTTCTACGCGATGTCGCTGTCCGTGGTCGTGGTGCTCGGCGCGTTCTACGGACCGGAATGGGGGCTCACGTCCGGCCAAGTGATCGCGTTCATGTTCCTGGCCGACGTGTTCCTGCACGTGTTCACCGATCTGCCGGAGGTCTACGCCGAGACGCAGACGGCGATCGCAGGGTGGCGCAAGATCCTCGCCGTGCTGGACCTGCCGGTCGAGATCGTCGAGCCCGTCGACGGGGTGGAGCTGCCGCATGGCGCGCTCTCGGTGAGGACCGACGACGTGCACTTCACCTACCGGGAAGGGCCCGAGGTGCTGCACGGGATCACACTCGATGTGCCGGCCGGCGGCCACATCGCGATCGTCGGCGAGACGGGCTGCGGTAAGTCGACGTTCGTGCGGCTGGTGTCGCGGCTCGCCGACCCTCGGTCAGGCACGGTCGAGATCGACGGGAAGGACCTGCGCCACGTCACGCCCGACTCACGGCGCGACCGGATCCGGATGGTGCCGCAGGACGGGTTCCTGTTCGACACGAGCGTGCGCGAGAACGTGCGGATGGGGCGGCCCGCCGCAACCGATCGCGACGTCGACACGGCTTTCGACGAACTCGGGCTCGGCGACTGGGTCGCGACGCTGCCGGACGGCCTCGACTCGAACGTCGGCGAGCGCGGGGAGGCGCTGTCGGTGGGCGAGCGGCAGCTGGTAGCGCTCGTCCGCGCACAGCTCGGCGATCCCGGGCTGCTGATCCTCGATGAGGCGACCTCGGCGGTCGACCCCGCGACAGAGCAGCGGATCACTGAAGCGCTGCGTCGGCTGTCGGCCGGCCGAACAGTCATCACGATCGCTCACCGGCTCTCGACCGCCGAGGGCGCCGATCGAGTGTTCGTCTTCGACGCAGGCGAGTTGGTCGAGGAAGGCACCCACGATGAGCTCGCCGTTGGGTCCGGGCGTTACGCGGCGCTCTACGAGAGCTGGCTCGGCAACGTCCGCGAACCCGCCGTGGAGCTCTGAGCCGTTGAGCGATCCGATCCTGGCCATGGCCGCTGCGTCCCAGTTCCCACTGGAGGGAGGGCTGACCACACCCAGCCTCGGAGCCTCCGTCACCGTCCAGAGGGACGCGTTCGGGGTCCCACGGATCACAGCGGACACCCTGGAGGATCTGTGGTTCGCGCAGGGCTTCGTCACGGCGGGCGAGCGCCTCTTCCAGCTGGACCTGCTGCTGCGCGCTGCGACCGGACGCCTCTCGGAGTACTTCGGTCCACTGACCGTCGACGACGACGTGTTCGTGCGCACGATCGGGCTCAACCGCGCGGGCGCGCGCCACGCCGCCGAGGTCTGGGACGAGCAGGACCACGCGATGCACGGCCGGTTCCGCGAGGGAATCGACGCATGGATCGCGCAGATACCCGTCAAGCCCGTGGAGTACCAGATCCTCGATCTCGATCCCGCCGAGATCCCGAACGATGCCGCGTCGCATGCAGCCGCGTTCGCGTTCCTCGCGTGGAACCTGTCGAACAACTGGGAGGCAGAGCTCCTGCGCGCCGAACTCGACGCCGCACTCGGCCCCGGCGTGACGGACACCCTGTTGCCGTCCGCGCCGGCCGGCGGTGGCGTGGGTTCCAACAACTGGGTCGTCGCCGGCCGGCGCACCACCGGCGGCGGTCCTCTGCTCGCGAACGACCCCCACCTGCTGGTCACACAGCCCGGCATCTGGCTCGAGCTCCACTTGCGCGCACCGGGATACGAGGCCCGCGGCGTCGCGACGCCGTTCTCACCGGGGATCTTCCTCGGAACCACGCCGCACCACGCATGGGGCGTGACGAACGTGACCGGCGATGTGCAGGACCTCTACGAGGAGCGCCTGAACGATGACGGCACCGCAGCGCGTCACGGCGATGAGTGGGAGCCGCTTACGATCCACGAGGAGCGGATCAGCGTCCGGGGCGAGGACGAGCCGCGCGCGGTCAACGTGCGGGAGAGCCGACACGGCCCGATCCTCACGCACGGCGTGTCGGGGCTCTTGCGAACGCGCTACCGGCCGATCGACGGCACCTACGCGCTGCGGTGGACCGGTCACGACGCGACCATGCGACCGATGCTCGCGCTGGAGGTTGCTAACGCACTCGACGCCGACGCGTTCGGCAAAGCGATTCGCGAGATCGTCTGCCCGGGGCAGAACTTCGTCTACGCCGACGTCGACGGCACGATCGCCTACCAAGCGACCGGGCGCCATCCGATCCGGGCAGCCGGCGACGGTACGCGCCCGGTGCCCGGTTGGAAAGACGACCACGAATGGATCGGCTGGATCCCCGCCGAGGAGCTGCCCGCCGAACGCGATCCCGAGCGCGGCTGGATCGCCACCGCGAACCACGACATCCACCCCGAGGGCTATCCGCATCTGATCGCGAAGGACTTCCACGCATCAAGCCGCTACGAACGGATCTGCGAGCTGCTCGAGGCGACCGACCGGCACGACGTCGCGAGCCTCGCCGCGATCCAACTCGACGACGTCTCACGCGCGGCCCGCTCGGTCCTGCCGCGCCTCACCGCCGTCGAGCCGACGAACGAGCGTCAACAGGCGGCGCTCGACGCCCTCGCCGCGTGGGACGGGTCGCTCGCGGTCGACAGCCACGAGGCCGCGCTCTTCCAGGCGTGGATCACCGCGTTGATGCGACGGCTCGTTGACCCACGGCTCACTCCCGAGGTCTACGCGGCGTATGAGGGCTTCCGCGAGACGTTCCTCACCCGGGTCCTGCCGGAACTTCTCGCCCACGGCGGCGAGCGCGTCGATCCCTCGGCCATCCGAGACGCGCTGCAGGACGCGATCGACGAAACCGGCGACGCCACCTGGGGCGAGCTGCATCACCTCGTGATCGCCCACCCGCTGGCGCGTATCCCGGGGCTCGAGGCCGTGTTCATGGCGGCCGACACGCCGTTCGCAGGCGACGACCAGACGATCGCCCAGGGTGGGTTCGACCCAGGCCTCGGCTACCAGGTCGGGGTCATCCCTTCGATCCGGGCGATCTACGACCTCGGCGACGTGGAGCGGAGCGTCACGGTCGTGCCGAGCGGCGTGAGCGGCAACCCCGCGTCGCCCCACTGGGCGGATCAGCACGCCCTCTACGCGAGCGGCCGGACGAAGCCGGCCGGCTTCGCGACCGAGGCGGTCGCGACCCTCACCATCGCCCCGGCCTAGCCGGTACCATCACCCCGCGATGCCCAAGTCCAAGAGCCGAAAGAAGCCGACGAAGCAGCGCTACGGGCTTCATCCACATCGCAAGCAGCGCTCCAAGGCGAGCCCACGCTGGTTCGCCCCCGTCATGGTCTCCCTGATGGTCCTGGGGATCGGCGTCATCGTCTGGAATTTCTTCCGTGGCAGCGGTGCGGGCTTCGATCCGGGGGTCATGTGGCTCGGGCTCGGCCTCATCGCAGCAGGCTTCTTCGGCATCTCGTTCTGGAAGTAGCCCGTCGAAACCTGTGGAAAAACCTGTGGATACCCCCATGCCTAACTGTGGAAAAACGCCCGCTTGGAGTAGTCACGCCTCGGTCGCCCGGCGCTCCACGCGCATCGTCTCGCCGCAGTGACGCGGTATCTGGAGCTCGCCCAACCGAGAGACCTTGAGCTCGGTCCCGCACTCGTCGCACACCAGCACGACCGCCAACTCCTCCACGTCCTCGGCCTGCTTCGGGGGTGGCCCAACGTCGAGCGAGCCCGGCGCGGGTCCCGAGAGCGCGCGGAGCGTGGCCATCCCCAGCCGCCACACCACGTAGCCGAGCAGTACGGCGCCGGGCAGCGCGATCCACCAGGGCATGGCGGCCACGGTAACAGCCACGGGTCGTTGGACCTATCGCGATATGACCGCATGGCGCCTTCGCCCCGAACGTTCCCGGGCATAGGATGACGCCGTTCGACACGTGAACGGAGAGGAAACACACGTGGGCGATTACGTGAACCGTTTCATGTCGCAGCTCGTGGCGAGGAACCCCGGCGAACCGGAGTTCCACCAGGCGGTCCACGAGGTCGCCGAGTCCGTCGAACTGGCCCTCTCACGCAACCCGAGGTACGTGGACGCGAGGATCTTCGACCGGATCGTCGAACCGGAGCGTGTCGTGATGTTCCGCGTGCCGTGGGTCGACGACGCCGGCGGGGTGCAGGTCAACCGAGGCTTCCGCGTGGAGATGAACTCCGCGATCGGCCCGTACAAAGGCGGGCTCCGATTCCACCCGACGGTGTATCTCGGGATGCTGAAGTTCCTCGCGTTCGAGCAGGTCTTCAAGAACTCCCTCACCACATTGCCGCTCGGCGCCGGCAAGGGCGGCGCCGACTTCGATCCGAAGGGGCGCTCCGAAGGCGAGGTGATGCGCTTCTGTCAGTCGTTCATGACCGAGCTGCAGCGCCATGTCGGGCAGTTCACCGACGTGCCGGCCGGCGACATCGGCGTCGGCGGCCGCGAGATCGGCTACCTCTTCGGCCAATACAAGCGGATCCGCAACGAATTCACCGGCGTGCTCACCGGCAAGGGCCTCGACTGGGGCGGTTCCCTGATCCGGCCAGAGGCGACCGGCTACGGCACGGTGTACTTCGCCGAGGAGATGGCCAAGACCCGTGGCGAGTCCCTCGAGGGCAAGACGTGCCTCGTCTCGGGCGCGGGCAACGTTGCGCAGTACACGGTCGAGAAGCTGCTCGACCTCGGCGCGAAGCCCGTCACGCTGAGCGACTCCGGCGGCATGATCTACGACAAGGATGGCATCGACCGCGAGAAGCTCGAGTTCGTAATAGACCTCAAGAACGGCCGGCGCGGCCGGATCATGCAGTACGTCGAGCGGTACCCGAGCGCAGAGTTCAAGCCCGCCGACCCGAGCCATCACTACAACCCGCTGTGGGCGATCCCGGCCGAGGCGGCGTTCCCGTCGGCGACGCAGAACGAGATCAATGCCCAGGACGCGCAGAACCTGATCGACAACGGTGTCTACATCGTCGCCGAGGGAGCAAACATGCCCACCGTGCCCGCGGGGGTCCAGGTGTTCGTGGACGCCAAGATCCTCTACGGGCCGGGCAAGGCGGCGAACGCCGGCGGCGTCGCCGTCAGTGGGCTCGAGATGTCGCAGAACGCCGCGCGCCGGAGTTGGACGCGCCAGACGGTGGACGACCGCCTGCACACGATCATGATCGAGATCCACGAGAACTGCCGGTCCACGGCAGAGTCCTACGACGTGCCCGGCAACTACGTGCACGGCGCGAACATCGCCGGGTTCCGCAAGGTCGCCGACGCGATGCTCGCTCAGGGCATCGTCTGAGCCAGGCCCGGCACCTCGCGCTGCAGGAACGCCAACACGGTCGCGATCTGGCGCACCGTTTCGTCCGTGTCGTGCGACCCATGCCCGGTGGTGAACCGGTAGACGTCGTGAGCCTTGCCCGCGTCCTCGAGCCGGTCGACGTAGGCGAGCGCCTGGCCGATCGGGCACCGTGAGTCGTTCTCGCCGATCACAAAGAGCACTGGTGCAGCGACCTGATCGGCGTACGTGATGGGGTTGGCGCGGCGGTAGAGATCGGGCTTCTCGGCGGGCGTCCCGCCGAACAGCGCGCGATCCATCGCCTGCAAGGCCGGCGCTTCCTCCTCAAAGGCGCGCACGTAGTCGGCGACCGGCACGCCCGCGATCCCCGCACGCCACAGGTCCGGGTTGCGACCGAGCTCCATCAACGTGATGTACCCGCCCCAGGACCAACCGCCGATCACCGCTCGCTCGGGGTCGACGTCATCGCGCCGCAGTAGGTCGCGAAGCCCCGCCGTCACGTCGTCGACGTCCGTGAACCCGGGGTCGCCGGTCAGGGCGTCCCGCCAGGCACGCCCGTAGCCGGTGGAGCCGCGGTAGTTCGGCATCGCCACGAGGAACCCGGCGTCGACGTAGGCCTGCACCTCCGGCATGTACCGGTCCTCGTAGAGCCAGTGCGGCCCGCCGTGCACGAACACCAGTACCGAGTGCGGACCCGGGCCGTCGGGCTCGACGATCCACCCGTGGACCTGCTGCCCGTGATCGTTCTCGTACCGCCACTCCTGGAAGGGTCGCCCAGGCGGTGCCGGCGCATCGATCGCGAGCGGCTCGACGCCGGTGTCGTCGAGGATGCGCACCCGATGCACGCCGTCTGTGTGCTCGAACCAGACGCCGCTGTCGGGCCGCACGCGCGCCGCGCCGATCGATCCGGGCGGCGTCGGGATCGTTGTCTCGACCGCCGTTGCGACCTCCACCCGGTGCAGGGTGTCGCGGCCGTCCAGCGACCGCCGAACGAGCAGCGCTTCACCGCCGGGAAACCAGGCGAGCGCTTGGAGATCGCCGGGGAGATCGACGGCGAGGTCCTGCCAGACACCGGCAGCGAGATCCCAGACCGCCACCTGCAGCCGGTCGTCGGGCTCGTGGCAGATCGCGAGCCGCTGGTCTCCGGGCGTCGGCGACCAGGCCGTCGCGATCACCGCAGCCGTGCCGTCGCCGCGGTCGGCCACCGTGGCGCCGGTGCGCGGATCGACCACGCGCAGCGACGGGTGGGTCAGATCGCCGTGCTCCGCATGCTGCACGGCGAGGAACGAACCGTCGGCTGACAGACCCGCGAGGTCGGGTGCCTCCAGACCGATGGCCGTCCACGCTCTCGAACGCGAGACCAGCGCTGCCGGCGCACCCTCGACCGACACGTACACCTCGAACGACCCGTCCTGGGTGCTGATGCCCGCCGCGACCACACCCGGCGCCTGCGTAAGGCCCTCGTTCCAACCGACGGGCACCTCTTCGAGGAACGGCTCCGAGCCGCCGCCCTCGAACGGCTGCAGGAGCCAGCGACCCGTCTCGTCGCCGGTGTCCTCCTGCCAGTAGACGATCCCGGCGCCGTCGAGCGTCGCGTAGCCCTGCAGCACCCCCACCGGGTGGTCGGAGACCTGGTGCGTCACGCCCGAGGCGGCGTCCCACGCGTGGACCTGCCAGACACCCGAGACGTTGGTCTCGTAGACGCACCGGTCGGGCGCTGCCGGGGACCACACGGGCAGGGTCATCTTGGGAGCGCGGAAGCGCTGCTCCCAGGTTGGCATCTCATCCATGACGCAGCAGGCTACCCGGCGCGGGCGTCGAGGATCGCTCGCCACACGCGCTCGGGCGAGCAAGGCAGGTCCACATGGCGAACCCCGAGGTGCGCGAGCGCGTCGACCACGGCGTTCTGGACCGCCGGCGTCGAACCGATCGAACCGGACTCCCCGATCCCCTTCGCGCCGAGCGCGTTGACGGGCGTCGGGGTCTCGGTGTTCGCACACTCGAAGGCCGGCAGTTCCGCCGCGCTGGGGACGAGGTAGCTGAGCAGCGTCGACGTGAGCGGGTTGCCGGCCTCGTCGAAGCGGACTTCCTCGAACAACGCTTGCGCGATGCCCTGCGCGATCCCGCCGTGCTGCTGCCCGCGCACGAGCATCGGGTTCAGGATGCGGCCGCAATCGTCCACCGCAATCATCCGCACGACGCGCACCCCGCCGGTCTCGAGGTCCACCTCGACGACCGCCACGTGTGCCCCGAACGGGAATGTCGCGCCCGGATCCCGGTCGGCCCCCTTCGCGCTGAGTGGCTCCGTCCCTGCGGCCGCGAGCGCAGCCCACCCCACCGATCGCGTCGGCGCGCCCGAGACGTGGAATCCACCGTCGATCGGACCGACGACGTCAGCCTCGTCGACCTCGAGCACCTCTGCCGCCAGGCTCCTTCCTCGGTCGATCACCTCGCCGGCCCGTGTTGCGATCACCGACCCACCGGCCTGAAGCGAGCGCGACCCCCACGATCCCTGCCCACGCTCGACCTCCGCAGTGTCCGAGTGGATCACCCGCACCGACGTGTGCGGGATGCCGAGCATGCCCCCCGCGAGTTGGGCGAACGCGGTCTCGTGCCCTTGCCCGAACGACGTCGTTCCCACCCGCACGGTCGCGGAACCGTCCGACTCGATCGAGACCTGCGCGAACTCCTTCGACGGGAACCCGGTGATCTCGACGTAGGTCGCCACGCCGATCCCGAGCGCGGTGCGATCGCCTCGCGCGCGCCGCGCCGCCTGTTCCGCGCGGAGTTCGTCGTAGCCCGCGAGCTCGAGCGCGCGATCCAGCGCCTTCTCGTACTCGCCGTTGTCGTACGTCGAGCCCGACGCGGTCGTATACGGGAACGCGTCGGGCGCGATCATGTTGCGCCGTCGCAGCGCGACCGGGTCCATCGCGAGCTCGGCGGCGAGCATGTCCATCGCGCGTTCGATGCACGCCGCTGCCTCGGGACGGCCGGCGCCGCGGTACGCACCGAGCGGCGTCACGTTCGTTACAACCGCCCGGCCCTTGAACGCGATCGCCGGGATCGCATACACGCCCGAGATCATCTCGGCGGTGGTCTGCGCCATGAACGACCCGAGCTGCGGGTAGGCGCCCACATCGCCCAGCACCTCGAACCGCGCGCCGACCAGGTCCCCCGTCGAGGTGGCCCCGAGCTCGATCCACTGCACTTGTGCGCGGCCGTGCGTCATGGCTTGCATCGACTCCGTCCTGGATTCGAACCAGCGCACCGGCCGGCCGAGCACGGACGCCGCCTTCGCGACCACCAGGTACTCGGGGTAGATCGGCACCTTCGCACCGAAGCCGCCACCGACGTCGGGCGCGATCGCCCGGACGGCTCGGCGCTCGACGCCGAGGACCTCGGCCACCTCGTCGCGCACATCGAACGGCACCTGCGAGGACACCCACACCGTCGCGCCACCGTCCGGCTCGGGGATCACGGCGATCCCGTTCGTCTCCATCGGCGCCGGCGCGAGCCGCTGATTGACGAACCGACCGCGCACCACAACGTCGGCGCCCGCCAAGACGTCGTCGTCCCATCGATGCGCGAAGTGGGTGGCGACGTTCGTCCCCGTCTCGGGGAACAGGAGCGTGGCACCCTCGCTGGCCGCAGCCTCGGCGTCCAGGACCACGTCGAGTGGCTCTGCGTCGAGCCAGAGCAGCTCCGCTGCGTCGATCGCTTGGGCCGTGGTCTCGGCGATCACCACCGCGTAGGCCTCACCGACGTAGCGGACCCGGTCGGTGGCCAGGATGTGGCGTTCGAACGGTCGGTCCAGGTCGCCGCCCGGCACCTCGACGGACCCCGCAGCGAGCTGGCTCGGCAGATCGAGGTCGCCGGCGACGTACACGGCGGCGATACCCGGCATCGCGCGTGCCGCCTCGACCCCTTCCACGGCGTTGACCGTCGCGTGCGCGAAGATGGAGCGAGCGAACACCGCCCGCAGCGACCCGGCGATAGCGAGGTTCTCCAGATAGCGACCCTCCCCCCGGAGGAATCGAGGGTCTTCGGTTCGGAGGGCCGGGATGCCGAAGGTGGATGGAGGGATCGCCGTCACGGCGGTCATCGTGCCACAGCACCGAGGGGGTAGAGGATCGATGAAGCACAGGCTCACCGCGGCGATCGCCGCGCTCACGATGGTCTCGCTCGCCGCGCCGATCACCGGGCTCATCGCCGCAGCGCCTGCTGCAGCCGCAGTCTCGCTCAAGGCGGTGCCGGTGGCGACCGGCCTGAACGGCCCGTCGGCGTTCACCTTCGCCCCTGACGGCACGATCTGGTACCTCGAGCGCGGGACGGGCGAAGTGCACAAGTTGAACCCGGCGACCGACGCCGATCAGACGGATCATCACGATCGGCGGCGTCGACGGCAGCGGTGAGCGCGGCGCGCTCGGCATCGCGCTGCACCCCGACTGGCCGAGCACGAAGCTCGTGTACGTGTACGTCACGCGGACGCACGCGGGGCACCTGCAGAACCAGGTCGTGCGCTTCCGCGTCGCGAGCGGCGGCGTCGGCCCGATCCGCGTGCTGTTCTCGTCACCGGCAAGCGCGAGCCCGTATCACAACGGTGGGCGGATCGCGTTCGGCCCCGACGGCAAGCTCTACGTGATGGTCGGCGACGGCCACAACGCCTCCAACGCACAGGACCGCAGCAGCAACCTCCGCGGCAAGATCCTGCGCGTGGACCCCAACGGTTCGGCGGCAGCAGGAAATCCGAGAGGTCGGATCTGGTCCTTCGGCCATCGCAATTCGTTCGGGTTCGCGTTCGACCCGAAGACCGACCGCCTGTGGGAGACGGAGAACGGCCCCGAGTGCACCGACGAGATCAACCTGATCGCGAAGGGCGCCAACTTCGGCTGGGGGCCGCAGGAGAACTGCAGCCTCGCCAAGCCCGGCGGTACGAACAACTCCGGGCCCACACCACGCCATCTGCCGAAGGCGTACTTCGCCTCGCCGATCGGCATCACCGGTGCCGCGTTCTGCGACGGGTGCTCGCTGGGAACGGCGCTCAACGGCGATCTGGTGTTCGGGGACGTCACGAGCGGGACGATCCGCGCGATCGATCTGAACACCGCCCGAACCGGGTTCGACGCGGGGCCACGCGTCCTGTTCACGGCCCCGGAGAGCGTGCACTCGATGGAGGTCGGTCCGAACGGTCGCATCTACATCAGCGGTCCCACCGGGATCTGGCGGCTCGCACGGGCGTAGGAAAGCTCGCGCGATCGCGAGGCCTGGACTAGGCTGACGGTTCCGACGTCGTTCAGACGCCGTGGGAGGGGCCATGGATATCGGTCGTCCGCAACGGATCATCGAGATCGAACCGGTTTCGCTGCCACTGCCGGCACCGACGTTGCCGATGCCGACCACCGAGCCTGTGCACGAACCCAGCCCGGCGGAGCCGGCGGACCCGTGAACCCGACCGGGTTCGCCGCCGATCTCGACGTCGAAGCGTCGATCGAACCGATCGTCGCGTGGCGGACGTGGGCCCTCACGGGTCACCGAGACGCGACGGATCTCCTCTTGCGACCCGTGGCCGGACGTTCGAGGCCCTGGCGCCCCCGACAGATCGCCGAGGCGGGCTGCAAGCACAGCCGTCTGCACGCATCACCGAGCGTCCGCTGCACCTGCGGGCTGCACGGGACACACGACATCGACCTCCTCCGGCGCACACGCTGCCCCGCGGTTCTCGGCAGGGTGGCGCTGTGGGGCCGGGTGATCGAGCACGAGCACGGGTACCGGGCACAGTTCGCCTACCCGCAGCTCGTCACGCTCGTGTGCCAATTCTGCTTCTGGCAGTGGGGAACGCACGGCTTGAGCCCCAACGTGGTCGGGTGGTTCGCGCGAGACGAACTGCTGCCGCTGTGCTGGATGCATCTCGAACTGGCGCAACGCTACGGGATGGAGCCCCGACGCCTGCTCCAGGCCGATGAGGTCGACCTGCGTCTGCGGGAGACCTACGCGGTTGACCCCTTGGTCTACTGGTAGCGCCTCAACCGGTCGTGCCAAGCTTCTTGCGGGCTGCGGTTCGTGCCAATCGCCGTCGAAGATCCGCCGCTTCGGGCGAGAGTTGCAGCGCTTCGTCGCGAGCGAGTTGTGCGCGCGCCTCGGCCTTGGCCACCTTCGCCGCGAGCGCCTCGAGCAAGTCGATCACATCGGTGGGTTCCCACTCTTGTTCCTGATCAGGCTCGCGAACGCCATCGACCTCGGGCGCGATGTCGGGCAGCGCGACCTCGGGCGCGACGTCGGGCGCGATGTCGGAGTCGGCCGCCCAGTCTGCGAAGATCTCCGGAACGGCGCCTCTTTCCACGGTCTCGACGGGGGCCGGTGGCGGCTCGTACACGGGTTCGGGCTCGCCCACCTCTGCACGCGCCGCTGCGAGATCGTCCTGTGCGGTAGCGAGGAGCGACTCCGCCTCGTTCGCGCGACTCTCGGCCTCGGCGACCTGGGCACGGAGCGCGATCACCTCAGGCCCATCGAGCTGTAACTTGCGCTCCAGCGCGGCGACGCGCTCGTCCGCCTCGCGGCGAACGCGCTCGAGTTCCTCCTGTGGCACCGTCCGCGACCGCGCGGCCTCAGCCTCCCGCGACGCCCGTTTGAGCGCGCCCTCGAGGTGTTCGATCCTCCGCATCGCCGCGTCGACCTGCGCCGCAGTCAGCGCGTCCTCTCGAGCCGGCTCGGGAACCGTGGCGGGCTCAGAGGTTCCGGCAGCAACCGGATCGACCTTCGGGGCGGGCGACCGGGCCGGCTCCTTCACGGGCGCGACCACGGGAGCTGAAGCGGGCGACACTGGCGTCTTCGCAGGTGAGGTCTTGGCAGCTCCGCTGCTCGCCTTCGAATCTGTCACCCACGCCGATCGCGGAGCGGGGACGGGCGGAGCGCTCGCGTCTGCGGCCTGCGCGGGCTTTGCCCGCCGGCGCTCCGGCCTGCGAGCCAAGGACAGAACGAACAGTGTTCCGAAGACGAGCGCGAGCACGCCGAGAACGCGCATCAACATCGACCAGGTGCTCGACGCGTCCATAGCCTCGTACAGGAAGTCGATCTGCACCACGCCTGCGGGTCGCGCCGCCCCCGTTACCCGGATCGGCGCGAAAGCGCGGAGCAACTTCTCGGTGGAGGTCGAGTCTCCATCCCCGGCCCCCTCCACGTGCCCACGGACAGCCTGGGCAGTGGTGTTCCCGTCGAGTGCCGCCGTCAACGCCGGGTCCCGACGGCTCGGCGTGCCAGGCGGTTCCGTCGAACCGAGCGCCGCTACTCCTTCGCCCCGAGCGTTCCAGATCACCAATCCGCCGATCGCCGCGTCATCGGCGGCCACGCGGCGGATCTGCCCGCGGACGGCGTCGTCGGGGAACGTCACCGCTCCGGCGTCGGCATTGACAACGCGACCAACCTGGGCTGCCACCTCGTCCGCCCGCGCGCGCGCGGAAGCCACTGCATCCTCCGGCCCGGCTGCCTGCTGTGCGTGCGCGTACCAGACGCCCACCAGGCACAGGATCGTGAGCGCGCCCCAGATGACCCTGGCCGCACGAGAACGCGTCGCTCGTTTGATGATCGACATCCCACAACCCATCGGTCGGTTCCGACCAGATCCGTACGCGCGGACCGGCCCGTAGGAAGTTTCGTCACCCCGCAGCGTCCCTTGAACGTTGCACCCCAGAGAGGCCGATCCCTCAAGGCCCACCCCCCCGGTTGCCGATGACACAGGCCAATGCCAAACGGCCGAAACCGAGGGGAAGGTATGCAGCGCAAGACAATCATCGTGCTCGCCTTGGTGCTTGCCGCTGCCGTCGGGCCGACCGCCACGGCAACCACCGGCAGCACGGCGGTTCGAGATCACCTCCGTCAGCGCCACAAGATCGTCCTTGAGATCGGCCACGCGCGGAAAGTGGCCCATCAACGCGAATCCGAGATCCGGCGCAAGATCAGGACGCTGAGCCGAGCTCGCTCCGCAACCGATACCGGGCGCGCGGGTCGTCACGACCGCCGATCAACGATGAAGTCGGTCGCGCCGAGACTGATCGACGGCTTGCGCGCACACCTCCGGGACGACGCTCGCCGGCTTCACGGGAAGCTCCTGTGGCTCAGATCTCGGCTCCGGTTGCTAGACGACTGGCTCGACACAACCGGCGTCCTCCGCGTATGTCCGGTACCCGGGTACACCGTGATCAACGACAACTTCGGCATCACCGTGCGGCTGCCAGACGTTCCGGTGCACCGACACACCGGCGACGACGTGACTGCCCCAGCAGGCAGCCCGATCTTGGCCCCGTTCGACGGATACGTGGGCACCTCGACCTCGAAACTCGGCGGGCTCGAGATCCGGGTGGCCGGCGACGCCGGGTACGTCTACAACGCGCACGCGTCGTCCGTGGCCACGTACGGCTGGGTGACGGCCGGCACCGTGATCGGGTACGTCGGCATCACGGGAGACGCGACCGGCCCTCACGACCACTTCGAATGGCATCCGGGGGACGGGCTCGCAGTCGATCCCTATCTGTACCTCGAGGCGGCCTGCGTCAAGGCTCCCTAGCGGTTCGTCGACGAGAAGTGCTGATAGTCGGTCGGCCAGCTCCATTGGCCGCCCCATTCCCACCCGATCGCATGAAAGGCTTTCCACACGGGATCGTGCGCGGCGATCATCCCGCGCCGGATCGGTGAACGATGCACGAACGCCGCTCCGTTCGGGGGTGAAACGCCCCACGGCCCGACGTACGGGTTCTCGACGGGGTTGATGTCGATCGCCCTTCCGTATGCATGCTGTGACCAGATGCAGCACACGCCATCTCGGTAGCGGCAGTTGAACGCGGAGGTGTTGTCGGCCTTCATCGATCGCATGTCTTCCGCTCCGTACCGATCAACCAAACGCATCCGCCGGATCGGGAACCCCGCGTCGAAGATCGCACCGAAGACACGGGTGATGGGGTGTGCCCAGCGGCGATGCACGACCAAGACACCATCTCGAGGGGTTCCGCCGAACCCCCAGTACCGCACGCGCACGAGTCGAAGATCATCGAGCGATACCGGACATCCGACGTGCCACGACAATCCCCGCATCAACGCGCGGATCCGCGGCGGGATGGGCGACACGGATGCGTGATAGACGGGCCCACGAACGACGGTTCCTCGAGAGACGTCGATGCCGCTCGCGTGCGTGGTCGAGAGGAAGACGAGGGCGGTGGTCGCCACCACGGCACAGCGAACGATCGCCCGAATCATCCCGCCATCTTGCGCTCTTGGAGCGCGTGCGCCTACTCCCAGGACGGAGCGGGTGGGTTCTGACGTTGTGGCTCTGTGTCGCCCGCATGGGCGAGGCGAGCACGGAGCGCCCATAGATCATCGTCGACGGAGACCTCGTCGGAGGGCTCCTCTGGGCGATCGGGATCCGCCTCCTCGGCGGGAGGGGTGGCCGGCTCGGGCTCGACCGACTGTTGCTCGCCGGTCGACCCGTTCTCACTGCCGGCTTCAGGGAAGGCGGCGGCCCACACGTCGTCGTAGCGATCCTCGCCACTCGGAGCCGGGGGCTGCGACTCGTCCGGCTTGATCTCGGGCTGCGTCTCCCACGCTCGTGGCTGCTCGGCCATGAGGTGAGGTTCGGGCGCATCGTTCGCCGAATGGTCGTCGGCTTGCTCGCCCTCATCGGACGCGGCAAGACCCTCGTCGAAGTCGTTCGTTGCCGACTCTTGCAGCTCGGTCGCCGAGGTCGGCTCCTCGTCAAGAGTTGAAGCGAAGACGCCAGCGAACACCGACTCGATCTCTGTCGGCGGCTCCGGCTCAGAGGTGATCGCCTTCTCGGGCTCCGGCTCCGGCTCAGAGGTGATCGCCTTCTCGGGCTCCGGCTCCGGCTCAGAGGTGATCGCCTTCTCGGGCTCCGGCTCCGGCTCAGAGGTGATCGCCTTCTCGGGCTCCGGCTCCGGCTCAGAGGGATCGTCGCGGCCCGGGCTCGTGCTCGGGCTCCCGGCTCAAAGGTCACCGACTGAACAGGCCCGGGCTCCCGCTCAAAGGTCACGGACTGCACGAGTTCGGGCTCCGACGCCGGCTCGGCGGTAGCGGCCTGAATGGCCTCGGGCTCAGAGGTGAACGCATTCTCGGGCTCGGGCTCAGAGGTGAACGCCTTCTCGGGCTCGGGCTCCGATGTGGAGGGCTCAGGCGTCGAGTCAGACTCGATGTCGGGCGCACCGCCCGGCTCTCGTGCATCTGTCGCAACGTCGAGCTGCAGACCCTGTGTTGCCGCAGCGACATCAGCCTGCAGCGTCGCAACCTGCTCTTCAGCCTCTTGCGCGCGCTCCATCTGCTTGCCGAGCTCGCCGCGCAGACGTGTGATCTCTGTCTGGGCATCCGCGAACGCAGAGGCTCCGGACTCCAGCTCGGTCGCCCGTGCTTCGGCTGCGGCGAGCGCCGCCGTCAAGGTCGCGATCTCCGCTCGGACGGCGTCACCACCTTCGTTCGCCTCGCGGAGACGCGCCTCCAGCTCCTCTGCCTTCTGCTCGAGTTCCCCGGCCTTCGATCCGAGCTGCGCCACACGAACCTCAAGCTCGCCACGGACCGACTCGATCGACTGCGCTCGCTGCTCACTATCGGCAGCCGACCGCTGCGCCTGCTCGAGCTGCGCTTGCATCTCCTGGACCTGCGCCTCGATCGCTGCAGCATCGGTCGCGATCGACGACGCGGGCGCAGCGTCAAGTCGATCACGCAGCTCCGACGCTTGGGCAGCGGCTTCGGCTGCCACCCGGCGCGCTTCGGCGAGCTCCGCCTCCATCGACCGAACGCGCTCCATCACGTCGGGGTCCGCACTCGCAGTCGGGGACGGGGCCAGGCCAGAGCCGACCTCGTTCGCTTCGAGCCGCGCTTGCAGCTCACGGATCGCAGCGACCGACTGCTCCTCCTGCATCTGCAGTCGTGTACGGAGCTGCTCCAACTGATCCTCGAGCGCCTGACGGATCGCGATCTCGCGCTGCAGCGCCATGTCATCCTTCGGTGAGTCGGCGAGCGCGGGCGACTCTCCCTGCTCGACTGCGGCCTTGCGGCTGAATCGGCCCCGGCTCTTCGACGAGGTGCCTTCGCTCGCTGCGTCGGTCTCGTCCGTGTCGCCGTGCTTCCGGCCGATCGAGAACCTCTTGGACTTCGACGCCTCGGGAGCTGCGGCTGCAACCTCGGGGTGGTTCTCCACGACCGACTCGTCCTCTGCCTGCCCCGTCCGCGCCGCTGGCTCGAATCCGGTGATGCTGCCCTTCGACTTCTTGGGCTCCCCGGCGTTTGCCGCCTTTGCCGCCTTCGGCGCTCTGACCGGGCGGGCGCCACCCTTCGCGCTGCGCACCATCAACGCCAGGCCGGCGATCAAGAGCACAACGGCGAGACCCAGCAGCGGCATACGGAACGTGTCGAGCGGGCCAGTGGCGTCCGCACGCAACGCAGCGTAGTCGGTGACGATCGCGGCGACCGCCAGCACGCCCTTCTTGTCGGACGGGATCGGCGCGTAGACGACCAGGTCGTCGTTGTCGATCACGCGGCTGACTTTGCCCTTGCCCGCATCGGTGATCGCCTCGCTGCTACCCGCGAGCATCCCCGCGCCCGGTGAGGCGTACACGAGCGTGCCGTTCAGCGCGTAGAGGCGTACATCGGTATGCGCCGGCGGTTCGATCTTCCGATCGAGTTCCTTCGCCGTCTCCTCGCCGGCCTGCTTCGACAAGTTCGCCCCGGACACTGCCGTGGGAAGTGCCGAACGTGCGAAGGCGGCCGATCGAGCCTGCTGCGTGTCGACCGCCTTGGTCACTGCTCGCTGGTGTAGGAAACCGGCGGCAAACGCGACTGCCCCACAAACGATCGCAAGCCCGATCAAGATCTTCCAGGTGGACTTCGGTGCGACGGCAGTGGCGCTCATTCGATCCCTCGTCGTAGGTCGGGAGGGCCCCGACGACCCTCACGAAGGGAACCTTCGGCGCGTTCGCGGGCTACCTGTAGAACGACGATTTCGCACGAAGGATCGAACGGATGACGGCGGCCGCGATTACCGACGGTCGGCGGCCGGTCGGGCCGGGCACAACCAGGCTGCGGCACAGGTGCGAGCTGTTGTTCGGAGTCTGGGAACGGCACGAATGAGCCGGCGTGAAGGAACGCCGCACGGCGCCCATCTCATGCTTCGCTCATGCTCCGCCGTCACGCCCTGACAGATCGAACGTCGGTGCTGTGGATCGACCCGCTGATACATCTCCCCTCCAGATGGAAGCCGGCGCGACGACATGAACGTTTTCGCATGCAGGTTGTACCGGGAAGCGGGTAGGGACCGGAACGGCCGAACGGACTAGAACGGCGTCAAGAACGCGTGAAGATGCCGGCTCACACAGCCGTCGCCGCGATGTGGAACAACCTTGAGACCCGCCGGTACGGGTCGCTGCGGCCGGCTTCGCGCTCGAGTCGCAGTAATGCTTCGTACGCCGAGGGACCGAGATCGTCCGGCGCCAGATCCGAGAAGAAGCGCACACCTACCCACGACTCGACACGCCAACCCACGTCGAGGAGCATCGCGTGCCACTCATCCACGGTTCGCGACCGATTCGAGATCCCGAGGTTGCCGGTGGCGACCGGATCGTCGAGCACACGGATCGCCTCGTCGTACTCGCCGATGAGCCCCGGCCGAACCGACAACGCCTCCCGGTTCTTCTCCAGCATCGAGAGCGTGGCTCCAGGTCGAGCAACCGCCCGCAGGTTCCGCAGCGCCGTCAGGGGTTCGTCGAGGTACAGCAGCACGGCGTGACAACACACCAGGTCGAACGGCCCTGCGACAGTGGACGGCAGCAAGGCGATCTCGCCTTGGACCGTCGCGACCGACACACCCGCATCTCGTGCGTGTCCCGCGGCGATCTCAAGCATCTCGATCGATGGATCGAGCAGCGTCACGTCGTAGCCGAGATGTGCGAGCGGCACCGCGATTGCCCCGGGTCCGCCACCGGCGTCGAGCACCCGAGCGGGGGGAGGTGGGGCGGTCGCCACGATGCGCTCGAGGACCAACTCCTTGCGGATGCGTCCTCGCGTCGTACCGTAGTGCTGATCGAACCAGGCGGCTCGCTCGTCAAACGTCGGCTCCACGGCCGTCATCCTGACAGGCGCGCGTCGTCTGCGGATGAGAACCACCACGGACGCCCGCTCCGATCAACGGTCGAGGCAGGTGTTGTAGGTCAGGTCGCACAGGCGCACCACAGTGATGTTGTCCTCGCTCGGCTGATAATCGTCGGACAGCGTCGAGCCTTGCCACGACGTCACGATGCAGACCGCGCTGCTGTTGCTGGGCACCGGGCCGCACGGGCCGGGTGTCGCGTTCGTGTGCAATTCGAAGACGACGGGGGTCTGCTTCGGGATCTGCTTCGTGAGTGTGATGCCGCTTGAGTCGACGGTGTAGTCGGCCGGCGAGTTGAGAGCGGGGATCGAGATGTTCGTCACACTGTCAACGACGGCCGGCGGTGTCTGGCAGCCGGTGAACCAGCTCGCGAATTGCGACCAGGTGTACGCGCCCGGCGCCACTGATGCGCTCGCGTTCTTCCCGCTACACGTGTAGTCCACCGCGGGCGACCCGCCGATCCCTGGATCGCTCGCGCCGTAGACATGCAGGATCGTCATCGCGGCGAACCCGATGATGTCGTACTTGTCGATCTGACCGTTCCGGTAGATCGTGCTCTGGGGCGTGGCGCCTGGCACGGGAGGGCACGCGACCGGCGACGCCGGGTTTCCGCACCCTTCCCAATTGATCGGGAAGTTCCGCGTCGAACCGATCAGCGCCGCGAACGCGCTCCACACCTGTGAGTTCGGCCCGCCCTTGCCACCGACCCCTCGGATGCCGGTGTCCGTGCAGACGTAGGTGGGGTCGGTCCAGTTGAGCGTGACGCTCGTCGGGATCCGGCCGTTGATCCACTTAGTAAGGGTGGATGTTCCACCCGACGAGGACTGCGAGCAGTTCGATGCCGACGGCACGTCCCACCCGCGCGCGTTGAGGCTCAAGAACGTGAAGTTGCCCCCGCCCAGGGTGTCGTTGTCGTACCAGAACACGCACTGCTGTCCGATCGCGATCGTCCCCGTCGGCGGCACCGCGCACGTCCCGGGCGCGAAGACGTTGCTGATCACCGTCGGCAGCGAATCGTTGCTCCCGAGGCCCCAGCTCGCGGTTGCCTGGGCGGTGACCGGCGTCGTGCGATCGAACCCGAGAACGGGTGCGAAATACAACGACTGCTGACTCGTGTATCCGACGGTCACATGGCCGTATCGGTCGCCGCAGATCGGCGGCCGATACAACACGTTGGTCGGAGCAACCTCAGCGGCCGTGATCGGCGCGTTCTGCTGTACCTGATAGTCCGCGGCCGCTTCCGGTGACGAGAACCTGTCGACACCACCCCGGGCGCATGTTCTCGCTGCGGACAGCGCCGCCGCGTCCGAGCCGTTCACGAGCTCGCGACGTCGCAGATACATGCCCCCGACATCGACGGCCAGCGCCACGAACGCGAGAAGGACGACGAGCATGATCGCAACCACGATCGCCACCACGCCCTCCTGGCGACGACCCTGGGTCACCGTCGGCTTCACGTCACACCTCGCACCGGAATGACGCCGAGACCACCGGCCGCATCACGATGTCTGGCAGGAGCGGGATGTGGACCACCACGCCGCCCTGCGGCAGGTTCGTAGTGCGGTACGTGACCGTGACGTCCTCGCCGATCTGCTGCGGGGTGCAGACGGGCATGTTCATGTCGGCCGCGTTCGGCGAGACCTCGACAAGCGCAGCCTGGCCGCTCGGGATCGAGCTCGACGACGTCGAGACCGTCTTGTCGCGGATCTCCTTCAGGGTGGCGCCGACAGCGGCCGCCCGGCCGCCCTCTCGCACCGCCGTTCGGATCGACTGGACCTGCAGGAACGCAAGTCCGAACCCGAGGATCCCGAACAGAAGCATGACCAGCAGCGGCGCGACGATGGCGAATTCAACCGCCGACGCGCCCTCCTCTCCTCGGAGGCGCATCTTCCCTCCCTATGTCGCTCACCTCACGATGAACGCTTCGTATGGAAGGTTTCTATCGAGCGCACCGCCACCCCGGAACCGCCAAACGGCCTATGTGGTCGTAGAGATCTCGTGAAGGCACCCCGACGCGACCGGTGCCCGAATCAGCCCCGGCTACCGGTGGCAGGGTCCGTCGGCCCGATGCCCGCACGTGATCGCGGTCGGTCAGGAACCGCTCACTCCAGTGGTCGCGAAGCGTTCCTCAGGTTGCGCACCCGTGTCCGGGCCGGCATTCACACCTGCGAGATGCAGACGATCGACGGGAAAGCCGGAGGCATCGCCGTCACGATCGGATCGGCAGGACTCGGCGCGACGGACGCCCGTGGAGACGATCGGACTCGAACCGACGACCCCCTGCTTGCAAAGCAGGTGCTCTACCAACTGAGCTACGTCCCCGCTGCATCCGAGTCTACCGAGCAGCGACTTCGTCAGCGGGAACGAACAGGCTCGATCCGATCGCCCACGCGGACCGTTCCGCTCTTCGTCACGCGGGCGTTCAAACCGCGCAACCGCAGCGATCGCCCGGTGGGTGTGCTCACCAGCCGGAGCGCGTCCTTCCCGAAACGGGCTGAGAATTTCGAACAACCCGTGTGGGGCTTGGCCGACACCTCGATCTCCGCGTCGCCGACCACGACACGTGTGCCTGCCGGAAGGTTCTCCTCGCTGATATCGAAGTCGACGTAGAGCTGGTCACCCGCGAGCGGCCACCGGTCCATGTCACCGGCAAGACCCGCTGCGGCGCGCGCGTTCATCACGGTGATCTGCGCGTCGGGATGCGCAGAGCCGTCGGCCGTGCTCGAACTCCCCCGCGCACGCCAGTTGTCGCCGACCAACCCCTCGTCGACGTCGAGCTGGGCCTCGCTGACGATCTCTCGTTCGTCGACGGCGGGTCGGCGAACGATCAGACGGACGGTCCCGAGCTGCCGGGGCGCCGCCCGCACGTCTCCTTCAAGTTCCTCGAACCCCGGCATCGATCCCCCCCTTGCAGGACCGATGGTACCGGTCAGGAACCGTCGAGCTGCTCGATCGTCGCGAGTGACGGGCCACGCTCGCTCTGCAGCCTCGCCGCGACGCCCTCGGCCTGCGCGCATCACGACGGAGCACGTTCCCGCCCGCGATCTTGCGATAGCTCGGTCGTCGTCGTAGCCGCGCGTCGCGAAGCTCCGCGAACACGGCCGGGTATGCGCGCGACGTCCTCGAGCTGCTCGCCCATGAACGGCATACCGTCGTAGTCGCCGCCGATCCCGATCGCGTCGATGCCCGCGACGTCTCGAATGTGGTCGATGTGGTCCGCGATGTCGCCGGGCGTCGGTCTCGACCCGGCCCTGCGCCCCGAGCCACTCGTCGATCACGCGCTCGACTTGCAAGCGGATCGTCTGGGTGCTCCTCGCGCAGCCGCTTCATCACGCCCATCGCCTCACGGTTGATCGCCGCGCCCTCCTGCGTCACGAACCACGGCACGAACGCGACCATCACGACGCCGCTCAGCCCGTCCGACCAGCTCGAGGACGTCGTCCGGGACGTTCCGGGGCATGTCGGCCAGCGCTCGAGCCGACGAGTGCGAGAAGACGCACCGGCGCCTCGCTCACCTCGATCGCCTGGCGCATGACGTCGTCGGACACGTGGCTGCAATCGACGAGCATACCCTCCCTGTTCATCTCCCGCACGACTTCCTCGCCGAACCGGGTCAGCCCGCCATGCGCCTGCTCTCCGGTCGCGGAGTCCGCCCAGGGCGTGTCGTCGTTGTGGGTGAGCGTCATGTAGCCGGCGCCGAGCCGGGCGAGCATCCGGAGCGCACCGAGCGAGCGAGCCGATCGACTGGCCGCCCTCGGCGCCCGATCATCGACGCGATCTGGCCCGGTCGTACGAGCGCGCTCGACGTCGTCGGCCGTTCTGCGCGGCGGCGAGCGCACCGGGGTACCGCGCGACCAACCGGTGGAACCCATCGATCTGCTCGAGGGTCTGTGTCACGGCCTCGTGCGGCGGCAGGTCCGACGGCACGTACACCGACCAGAACTGGCCGCCAACGCCACCCGCGCGCAAGCGCGGGATATCGGTCATGAAGCGCTCGGCCCGCACGCGAGACGTCGGGCTCGGGCCGTCGGGTGTTCGAGCCGCATCGTGCGGAGCGCCCAGAGCAGATCGTTGTGGCCGTCGATCAGCGGGGCGCGCCGCGAAGCAGCTCGATCAGGTCGTCGCGGCATCGCCGCCGGATGCTACCGCTGCGTCCAGGTGGCCTTCTTGCCCTCCTCGTCCATGAATTGCACGAAGGGCGAATCGTCGCTCGCGAGCCCGACGAGCGCCCGCACGGTGCCGTCCTTGTCGAGCAGGCGAAACACCGGAGCGCCGTCGGCCGTCAGGCCGAGCCGGATCCGCGCCTTCCCCCGCTGGTCGTACAGCCCCATCGTCGGGGTGCCCTGCTCCGCCAGCGGTTCCGGTGGTGGAGCTCGCCCGTCCTCGACCTGGATCTCGACCGTCGGCGACGCGTCCTGGCTGAGACCGAACTTCGCCCGCATGCGGCCGTTCTTGTCGCCGAACGCGAGCGAGGCCGAGCCGTCGGAGGCGAGCCCCATCGTGGCGCGGATCTTGCCGTTCTCATCGCCGATCGCGATGCCGGCCGAGCCGTCGCCCTGGACACCGAACCGGGCGCGAACCACGCCGGAGAGATCGAGCATCGACAGGAAGGGCTGCTGGTCGCTGAAATCGCCGATCCGCAATCGGACGTAGCCCTGCTCGTCGACGATCTCGAGCGCCTCGGTCTGGACCACGTGTTTCTTCATGCGCCGGTCGCCGGCGAAGGGGGACGGGGAAGGTCTCCGCGAGCGCGCATCATCGTCGCGCACGCACGCGTCCGTCGCAAGGAAGGTGGGCAAAGTGAAAGGCCGCTGTGATCCGAGGACCCCAGCGACCTTCCTCCTGATTTGTACACCCGTCCACGGTCGGGGGTCAACCCGCCGCAGCCTTCCGGCGATCTGTCGGTCTCCTTCGCCGCCCGGGTCAGGGGATCGCCGATCACGAACGTCGACTGCGTCCCCTGTTCGTCGCTCTCGGTCCCGGCCGCCACGACGGTGATCGGCCGCAGGTTCTCGCCGCCCTCGCCGAGGAACTGCTTAGACGTCGCCGGGCAGGAGCCCCTCCCGTCGCCACGATGCCCGCACGTCGATGTAGAACACGCTCCGTGCCCGGGCAGCTTCGCGATCGTCGCCTGGTAGGCCGGGTTCGACCTGATGTTGGCAGCCCCACGCCGCCAGGTCGACAGCCTGCTCCACCGAATTGACCGAGAGCCCGATCACGACGGCCTCGTCCGCCACGCCCACGCGATCGGCGCCTCTCCCGAGAACGGGTTCGTGCAATGGATCGTGGTGCCCTGGTAGTCCTCGGTCCTCCAGTCGAGCGGACCGCCGGTCGGCGTCGGCGAGCAGCTTCGGCAGCTGGTCGGTTCAGCCACCGTCGACCGCGTCGCCGTCGTCGACCCCGAGCATCGCGGTGCGCGCCGACGGGAAGGAGCGCCCGTCCCGCCCGACCTGGAGGGCGACGGTGCCGGAGAGTGTTCGCCAAGCAGGCCGTTCGGGACCCAGCAGGTCGAACCCTCGATCCTCGTGCGCGATCGCGGGATTCGAGCTGTGTCATCTGCTCGATCGACCGCTCGAGGTTGGTCGTGACGCCGTTCGCCGCGACGACCGCGTACGCGTCGCTCGGGCACCATCGACAGCAGCGGGTTCGGGCCATCGCTCGCCGCGAGCGCTCCCTGTCCGCCTGCGTGAGCTTCGCTGGATCGTTCGCGTGACGCGTCCAGCTGCAGGCCGTCGCCGTCGCGGAGATGGAGATGCCGGCGGCCTCGCGCGGCGGCCGAACTGCTCGACGTGCGCCGAGGTCAGGCCGGCGGCCCCCGGGAGCGTTCCGAGCAGATCCCTGCACGTTCGACGTTGACGTAGACCATGCCGAGGTTGTCTTCGGGGAGCTCACCGGCGACCGCCGTGTAGGTGCCGTCGGTCTGGATCGAGGGGCGGTCCCCGTGCGGTCGCGATCACCGCTCTGGCCGCGCCCTCGTCGCTCGCGAGCACGACGACGCCCTTCGACGATCGCTGTGGTCGGCTCGTTCCCTCTCGGCCCGACGCCACGTCCACCCCGTCGATCTGTGTGGTGGTGTACGTGGTCCCCGACGAGCTTCTCCAAGCGCCGCCGAGGTCTTGCCGCCGCTGCGTCGTCTGCGCTGTCGAGCAAGATCGCGTAGGACGGAGCGCCCGCCTTGATGTCGACGTAGCCGCCGGCCTCGCCGCCGACCCAGCTCGAGATCCTCGTGCGTGAGCCCGTCGCTCGCGAGCGCCTCGTCCAACACCCCGTCGAGCCGCTGTGCGTGAGCTCCTCGCGGGACCCGAGCGCCGGGAACTTCCCCGCCATCCGGAACAGTTCATCTTCTGGGAGCGCCGGGGTCCAGGTGGGCGACGACGACGACGTCCGCGGTCGCGGGCACCTTGTCCAGGACCGTCTCCGGTGCGCCTCCGCGCGAGGAAGAACGCGGCCGCGGCACCGCCCACCACGAGGCGGCCACCACGTCGCGCCGATCAGCAACGAAGTTGATCCGCGCCGCTCGTAGCCGGCGGCTCGGGCACGGCGCGCCCGGGGCGGCATCGACGCGGAGGATCCGCGGCGGCGGGTCGGGCGGCTCGATCGGCTGCGGCCCTCGGGTGGCTCGTCGGGTGGGGTTGGGTCGCTCATGTCCTTCGGGTATCGGCGGGGATGCCCCAGGCTAGACCCGCGGTGTCGCGCAGAGACTCGATCTACGGGCGGAGCTCTTCGTGCCGAACGGTGGTGGCCGCGAGGCGCTCGGGCAGCGGATCCACGCCGATCCCCGGCCCGATCGGCACCCGCATCGTCCCGTCGGCTCTCCAGCACGAACGGCTCGGTCAGATCCTCGGGGAAATAGCGCGCAGACGCGCTCGTATCCCCCGGCAACAGGAAGTTCGGCATCGAGGCGAGCGCGAGGTTGGTCGCCCTGCCGATCCCGGTCTCGAGCATCCCGCCGCACCACACGGGGACGCCCGACGCGTGCGGCGGTGTCGTGGACACGTCGTCGCCTCGAGCACACCGCCCACCCGGCCCTGCTTGATGTTGATGATCCGGCACGCGCCGAGCTGGATCGCAGCCGCAGCGTCCGCGGCCGAGCGGATCGACTCGTCCAGGCAGATCGCCGTCGAGATCTGCGCCTGCAGCGCCGCGTGCTGCACGAGATCCTCGTGGTGCAGCGGCTGCTCCACCATCAGCAGGTCGAGCTCGTCGAGCGCGCGGAACACGTCGATGTCATCGATCGTGTAGGCGGCGTTCGCGTCGACCGACAGCATGGTGCCGGGGTGGTCCGCCTCGGACCGCCGCCACCCGCTCGACGTCGACACCGGGCATGATCTTGAGCTTGATCCGCCGGTATCCCTGGTCGAGATGCTCGTCCACGGTTGCGCGGAGCTAGATCGGTCGAGTCCTGGATGCCGATCGAGACACCGCACGCCACGGCGTCCTTGTCCCCGCCCAGGAACGCCCGAAGAGCGTGTCCTCGGCACGGAGCTGCGCGTCCACCACCGCGTCGACCAGCGCCGCCTTCGCCATCGGATTCCCACGAGTGAACGCGAGCGCCGCCTTCGACCGTGTCGATCGAGACGCTCGTCGGCCGACAGGAGCGCCGGGCCGAGCACGTCGCGAAGGAGCACCCACGCCCCTTCGTTCCACTCACCCGAGAAGCCGGGAAACCCGTCGTCGGCGACGCACTCCCCCCAGCCCTCCGCCGCGTCGGTCCGGACGCGCACGAGCACGCACTGCTTGCCCGTGGAGGTGCCGAACGACATCACGGAACGGCCGCACCAGCGGGAGCTCGATCAGGTACAGGTCGATCGCGCGGACCGTCGTCACAGGCCACCCTCGATCGCGTCCGGGCGTGGCGAAGATGTATGCGGACCGCTCGCGGTCGAACGCGGCGCCGACACATCTTGGCGTCGAGGCACGCCTCGACGGCGTCGGCGATCGCGTCTCGCCATGCGGTGCGCGAGCACCGGATCCGCGGTACGCAGGTCGTGGTACTCGCTCGGCAGCTCGATCACGCGGCCACGCGCCGGGCCGTTCTCCGCAGGCGCCCGCGGCACGGGGAACTCGTCGTCGCTCCTGACGAGCAGGTCCGTCGGAGGTTGCGCGACGACGTGCGGGCCGGGTTCGCGCTGCAGGTGCCAGGCGACTGTGAGCCGATCGCTCCGCTCGCCCGCGTTGATCGCGTCGTCCATCTCCCCGTAGAAGTTCCGCGCGAACCGGTCGACGACGGCGCCGAGCTTGCCGAGGTTGAGCCACGCGTTCCGCGCCACCATCGGATCGAAGGTCCACCGCACGACCTCGATCCCTGGTCGAGGGCCTGCGCGCGCTGGGCGAGCTTGAGCGACTCGCCGACCCCGCGATGCCGGCGATCGGGGATGGCGGCCAGCATGTGCGAATGGACGTGCAGCCCGTCGTCATCGACGCCTGCCCAGCCCAGGACGAACCCGACCAGTACGCCGTCGTCGTCGAACGCGCCCCAGGAGACGTTGCCGCTGATCGCGAGCGCACGCACGACCTCGCGGTCCATGTGCTGGCCGCCCCAGGTCTGCGTCGATGACCTGGTTCACCAGGTCGGCGTCCTCGACGCGTCGTGAGCGGACCGAGCGTGACGCCCGCGGCGCGCGCTCGCTCGTGGGCCAGCGCCCAGGGATCGCTCAACGCCGTACGGCGCCGAGGTTCAGCCGCCGGCGGGCGGCGGGAGCTCCTGCCACTCGACGTCGTCGAGGTCGGCGCCCTGCTTGCGCTTCCAGAACATCAGCGCCGCACCGATCGCGGCGAGGATCGCCGTCCACTTGACGAGACGGCGGAAGAACCCCTTCTTCTTCTTCTCGATCACGATCTCGGTCTCTTCGGCCATCGGAGTCCCCCTGACGTCTCGTTCGATCCGTGAAGTAGTTGCCAGCGTAACACCGGGCGCGAAGACGGGCCTCGGGACGCAGCCGATACCGGGGTGGGCCTGGATGGACTTGAACCATCGACCTCTTCCTTATCAGGGAAGCGCTCTAACCGAGCTGAGCTACAGGCCCGAGGTCACGGAGCGTAGAGGCGGGCTCGGAAAGGGTGTCAATCGGCGGCGAGCTAGTGCGCTTCTCGGCCAGCACGACCTCGACACCGCCCACGATGTCGGCGATCAGGTTGTACATCAGGGCCACGAACGTCCACAGCACGGCCGACGCAGCCGCCGTCATCAGGCCCGCGACAACAGGTACGAGAACAGCTCGAAGCCGTCGATGCCCGAGGCGACACAGGTCCTTCGTTCCCTCCGGCGCCTGGATCACGCATCCGATCCAGTAGGCGATCGTGTCGGTGACCCCGCCGCCTGCAACACGAAGAAGATCAGCATCAGGGCAGCCACACCACCACCATCAGGCAGAGCGAGAAGATCATCGCGAACTTGAAGACGGACAGCAGCCCGAACCGGCGGACGGTCACCCTCGTACGGCGGCTGCCCGGGCGCCGCAGCGGTCTCGTTCGTGCGGGCGGGATCGCCGGCTGGGGCGTGATCGTCGTGCCCCGATCCGGCATCGTCGCGGCAGGCGGCGCCTCCGCGCCGCCCGCACCGGGCGCCTTCGCGCCCGCGTCCGTTCCACGGACGCGGGCAGCTCGACATCGATCGTCGGATCCGTGTCGGCTCGTCGGTGATGGGTTCTTCGGCCGTAGTGCTCATCCTCGCTCCCGAGAGGTTTCTAAGGCTACGCCCGGCCGGGCGCAAGCACCGGAAGGTCTCAGGTTCGGAGCGGCCCGCCGGGCGCGAACAGCGCTCTGCGCTGGGCCACAGCCCCGATACCCACTGCGGCGGCGCCACGAGCCAGGACCACACGTTGGCTCCGCCGACGATCGAGAGACCGCCCGAGGCCCACCAACACCCCCGCGACCGCGGCGAGGACGTCCGATACGCGACCGGGATACCGCAGACGGATCGGTGTGACCAGCGCGATCGCCAGCAGGAACCCCAGACCACGAGTGCTCCTCCGAGGTGTCCCTGCACGGGGCTAGCATACGGATGGCCCGGCTGGCTCAAGGGGGTTCTGGATGCATGCCGATGGTCCGGCGATGGATACCGTGTGCGCACGGCATGGACGCACCGTGGTGCTATCTGTGCCGGATCGACTCTTTCGGGGTCGAGCCGCAGGTCCTGTGGGGCATCGGCTGGACGACGAGCTCGCCGACGAGCGACGCGGATCCGGGCCCGATGGTGCCTGAGCTCGCGGGGTACCTGCGGTTCCTGTGCAGCGAGCTCGACCTGCGGTTCGACCCGACCTTCACGCAAGGGGAGGCCGCCCGCGTGATCCCGTCGCTGCTGTGGACCCCGCGAACGAGATCGCAGGAGCGGACCCTGGCCGCGCTGGGCGAAGAGATCGCCGTTGGGGCCGCCGTGCCCGCCTACCGTGACGCGCGCTCGAAGATCCGTCGGCTGGTCGCGCTTCGCGGCCTGCGTTCCGCCTGAGTCGCGGCGTCGGGAGCCCGACTTGCGATGATGCGCGCGTGCACCCGATCCCACCGCCACACCGGCGCAGACCTCGACGCCCGCGCCGGCCTGTGTTGGCCGTCGTGGGCGTCGGCTTCTGCCCCTCACGCTCGTCGCCGTCGGGCTCGCGCCACAGGGGCGGCCCGCGCGGGATCTTCCTGCTCGGGCTGGCCGCGGTGGCCACCGTGTCGATCTGGGGAGGCGTCCGCGGTCGCAGTCGGCCCTCACGGCGGGAACCACCCATCGGCCGACCGCGGTGGTGGCCGGCATCCTGGGGCTGCTCGTCGGCGATCACCGTCGGCGTTGATGGCCGCTCCTGTCGCTCGTCGGACTCGTCCTGTGAGCGACGACCTCGGCCCCGACCTGCGGCGCATCCTCGGCATCCAGGCCGTCCGGGCGTTCCTGTACGGGTTCGGCGCGGTGATCCTCGGCTCGACGCTGGCTGCACGGGGCGCGTCGAGGGCCAGGTGGGCATCCTCGGCGCCGCGATCCTCGCCGGCATGGCCATCGGCGCGGTCTCCGTGGGGCTGACGGGCGACCGGCTCGGGCGGCGACGCAGCTACACCGGCCTGCTCGCGTTGATGGGCCTCGTCGGATTGTCTACGCGCTCACGGATTCGTTCTGGGTCCTCGTCGCGCTCGCACTGCTCGGGGTGATGTCGACCGACGCGAACGAGAACGGCCCGCTCACGACGCTCGAGCAAGCGATGATCGGACAGGCGCCGGCGGCGACCCGGGTGCACGTCTTCGGGCGGTACAACGCGGTGGCCTTCCTCGCCGGCGCGGGTCGGCGCGCTGGTCGCCGGCGGCCCGGCCTTCGTCCAGGGTGTGTGGCCGGCGCGCCGACGGGGCGAGCGTGGTTCCTGTCTCTTCCCGATCGGGGCGGTCGTCTGCCTGTGGTTGGCGTCGAGGCCTCTCGCCCGGGCTCGAGACCCGAGACCGGGGACGCCGCTCCGCTCGAACGTTCGAAGAAGACCGTGTCGAAGCTCGCGACGCTGTTCGCGGTGGACGCCTTCGGCGGGGGGTTCGTCATCACGGTCTTCATCGTGTACTGGTTCGCGACGCGGTTCGGCGCGAGCCAGGAGCTGATGTCCGCCGTGATCTTCGCGGCCGGGCTGCTGCAGGCCGGGTCATCGGTGATCGCGCCCCGCCTGGCGACCCGGATCGGGCTGTTGCCGACGATGGTGTTCACGCACCTGCCGTCCAACATCCTGCTGATCCTGGTGCCGCTGTCACCCACGCTGGGGATCGCGATCGTCGTGCTGCTCGCTCGATTCGCGCTCTCCCAGATGGACGTGCCGACGCGGCAGGCCTACATCGCGGCCATGGTCGACCCCGAGGAGCGAACGGCCGCCGCGGCGGCGACCAACAGCGCCCGGTACGCTGCGCGGCCGTTCGGGCCGCTCGCGGCGACGGTCGCTCATGCGGATCGCGATCGGCGCGCCGTGGGTCGCGGCGGGCGCTGATGAAGGTGGTGTACGACCTGACGCTCTGGCGCGTGTTCTCGGCCGTGCCGCTCCCCGAGGAGCGCTCGACCTATCGAACCACGAATCGTCGAGCACGACGAGCGGCGCAGGATCGTCGACTCGCTCCATCCGGACGATCGAGCCGACCTCTTCGTCGACCCACAAGCCGCATCACCGTCGTCGCACCTCGGAGGCCGCGCACCTCGGCCACCACGCACGGGCGCGCGCCGACAGCCTCCCTGCCCGTCACCTCACCGCGCGCGTCGCCGAGCCGGACGAACCGGCGCGGCTCGATCGCCGAGGTGACCCACGCCTCGCCCACCAGCGGCGTGCCCGTCTCCGCCAGCCGGAACTCGCCGGCCTCATAGCGCATCTGGAGCGGATCTCGGCCGATCGCGTACGCGGTGCACGCGAGGGGCGGCTTCGGCGGAAGCATCCGCTCGCGCACGTCGGGCCAGGCGGGGAGTCGGGGACCGCCGACACGCCAGCGCTACTCCTCGTCCATCTGCAGGACGACGGGGGCGATCGCCGCGACGTTCTCGCCGGGCTCGACCCGCATCGTCCGCACGCCCTGGGAGCTGCGGCCGACCCTGCGGATCTCCTCGGCCGCGACCCGCTGCACCTTCCCGGTCGAGGAGATCGTCAGCAGATCCTGGTCCTTCGAGCCGATGAACGCGCCGGCGAGCTGGCCGGTCTTCGTGCGTGATCTGGTGGCCGATCACGCCCTTGCCGCCGCGACCCTTCGGTCGGGTAGTCGGCGAGTTTCGACCGCTTCCCGTACCCGTTGCTGGAGACGCTGATCATCTCCTCACCCTCGGAAGCGATCGCAAGCTCGAGCACCTCGTCGTCCGCGCCCAGGCGCATCCCGATCACGCCCGCCGTGGCGCGACCCATCGGGCGCGCGAGCGACTCCTTGAACCGGATCGTCTGGCCCTTGCGAGACACGAGGAAGACATCGTCGTCGAACCGTTCGGTCATCTTCACGTCGATCAGCTCGTCGCCGTCCTTCAGGTTGATGGCGGCGAGGCCCGTGCGAGGCGAGTCGTACTCGGGCAGGGCGGTCTTCTTCACCATGCCGTTCTTCGTCGCGAACAGCAGGAATCGGTCGTCGGTGTACTCCTTCAGGTCGAGCACGGCGGAGACGCGCTCGTCGGCGCTCACCTGGACGCCGGGCAGGTTCGCGGCGTAGAGCCCGCGCGCCTGCCGCGTGACCTCCGGCACCTCGTGCGCCTTCACCCGATAGACCTTGCCCCTCGAGGTGAAGAAGAGCAGCCAATGGTGGGTCGTCGTCAGGAAGACGTTCTTGATCACGTCCTCCTCCTTGAGGGTCGCGCCCCTCACGCCCTTCCCGCCTCGACCCTGTCGCTTGAACGCGTCGACCGGCTGGCGCTTCACGTAGCCGGCCCGGCTGACCGTGATGATGACGTCCTCTTCCGCGATCAGGTCCTCGACGTCGAGACTCCCCTTCATCGGCCCGGATCTTCGTGCGGCGAGCGTTCGCGTGCTTCTTCCGGATCTCGGCGAGCTCGTCGCTTGATCACGCCGCGCAGTTTCTTGGGGTCCTTCAGCAGCGAGGTCAGGTACGTGATCCGTTCGAGCAGCTCCTCGTGCTCTGCCTCGAGCTCCTCGCGCGCGAGGCGGGTCAGGCGGCGTAGCGGCATGTCGAGGATGTGGTTCGCCTGGATCTCGGTCAGCTTGAACTTCTTCATCAGCTTCGAGCGGGCTTCCTCGGCGTCCTGCGAACCACGGATGATCGCGATCACCTCGTCGAGGTGCTCCAGGGCGATCAGCAGACCCTGGACGATGTGATCGCGCTCCTCGGCCTTGCGCTTGTCGAACTCGGTGCGACGCGTGACGACGTCGATCTGGTGGTCGACGTAGTAGCCGACCATCTCCGCGAGGCTCAGGGTGCGCGGCACGCCGTCGACGAGCGCCAGCATGATCATGCTGAAGCTCTCCTGCAGCTGCGTCTGCTTGTAGAGCTGGTTCAGCACGACCTGCGCGTTCGCCCCGCGTTTGCACACGATCACCAGCCGCATGCCGTGGCGGTTCGACTCGTCGCGGACGTCGGCGATGTCCTTGATCTTGCTGGTGCGGACGAGGTCGGCGACCTTCTCGGCGAGCCGCGCCTTGTTGACCTGGTACGGCAGCTCCGAGACGACGATGTTCGAACGGCTCTGTGTTCCCTCTTCGACCGTGCAGGTCGCGCGAACCTTGATCGAGCCGCGACCGGTCTCATAGGCGTCCTTGATGCCCTGGCGGCCCATGATCGTCGAGCCCGTGGGGAAGTCGGGGCCCTTCACGAACGCCATCAGGTCGGCGTTCGTCGCCTCCGGGTTCTCCAGGTAGTGCGTCACGGCATCGATCACCTCGCCCAGGTTGTGGGGCGGGATGTTCGTCGCCATACCGACCGCGATGCCCGCGGCGCCGTTCACGAGGAGGTTCGGGAAACGGGCGGGCAACACGAGCGGCTGTTGCTCGTAGCCGTCGAAGTTCGGGACGAAGTCGACGGTCTCGCTGTCGATCTCGCGCAGCATCTCCATCGCCATCGGCGCGAGGCGCGCCTCGGTGTACCGATAGGCGGCCGCCGGGTCGCCGTCGACGGAGCCGAAGTTGCCGTGCCCGTCGATGAACGGCGCGCGCATCACCCATTCCTGCGCCATGCGCACCAGGGCGTCGTAGACGGATTGGTCGCCGTGTGGGTGGTACTTCTTCAGCACCTCACCGACGGCCGCGACCGACTTGCGGTGGGGCCGGTCGGGGCGGAGCCCCGTCTCGTACATCGACCACAGGATGCGGCGCTGGACCGGCTTGAGGCCGTCGCGCACGTCGGGGAGCGCGCGGCCGACGATGACGGACATCGCGTAATCGAGGTAGGAGCGCTGGAGTTCGTCTTCCAGCTGCACGGGCTCGACGCGCCCGGCGAACAGGTTCTGCGACATCGGATCCCTTCCGGTTACACGTCGAGGTTCTGGACGTACTTCGCGTTCGCCTCGATGAACGCCTTGCGCGAGGCGACGTCTTCACCCATCAGCACGGTGAACAGGCGGTCGGCCGTCGCGGCGTCCTCGAGGTTCACCTGCAGGAGCGTGCGCTTCTCCGGGATCCATCGTGGTGTCCCACAACTGCTCGGCGTCCATCTCACCGAGGCCCTTGAATCGTTGCGGGTCGAGCTTCTTGCCGTTCCCGTTCTTGCTGCGCCAACCGTCCCACTCGCGCTCCGTGTAGAAATACAGCAGCTCCTTGCCCTGTTTCAGCAGGTACAGCGGTGGCTGCGCGAGGTACACGTAGCCCGCATCGATCAGCTGCGGCATGTTGCGGAAGAAGAACGTCAGCAGCAGCGTCCGGATATGCGCGCCGTCGACGTCGGCGTCGGCCATCAGCACGATCTTGTGGTACCGCGCCTTGCCGAGATCGAACTCCTCGGCGATGCCGGTGCCGACCGCGGTGATGAGCGCCTGGATCTCGAGGTTCTCGAGCGTCTTGTGCAGCCGCGCCTTCTCGACGTTCAAGATCTTGCCGCGGATCGGCAGGATCGCCTGGCTCGCACGATCGCGTGCGCTCTTTGCCGAACCGCCCGCCGAGTCACCCTCGACGATGTACAGCTCGCAGGCGGCCGGATCGGTCAGCTGACAGTCGGCGAGCTTGCCGGGCAGCGACCCGCTCTCCAGGAACGACTTCCGCCGTGTGAGGTCGCGAGCCTGCTTGGCTGCGAGTCGGGCCTTCGCGGCCGACTGCGACTTCTGGAAGACGCGCTTCGCCTCGGTCGGGTGTTCTTCGAGCCATTCGGCGAGCTGCGCGTTGACGGTCGTCTCCACCAACGATCGCATCGACGCGTTGCCGAGCTTGGTCTTCGTCTGGCCCTCGAACTGCGGATCGCGGAGCTTGACGGAGATGATCGCGATCAGCCCTTCCCGGACGTCCTCGCCGATCACGTTGTCGTCCTTCTCCTTGAGGAACCCTTTCGCGCGGGCGTAGCGGTTGAGCACGTTCGTCAGAGACTTCTTGAAGCCCTCCTCGTGCATCCCGCCCTCGTGCGTGTTGATCGTGTTCGCGAACGAGTAGGCGGACTCGCTGTAGGCCGCCGTCCACTGCATCGCGATCTCGACCTCGCCGTCGTCGCCCTTGTACTCCACCGGGATGATCTTGCTGAGGGTGTCCTTGCCCTGACCCAGGTACTTCACGAAGTCCACGAGCCCACCGTTGGCCTTGAAGACGTCCTTGGACCCGTCACGTTCGTCGATCAACTGGATCTCGCAGCCCTTGTTGAGGAAGCTGAGTTCGAGCAACCGCTCGGCGAGGATCTCCTTCTTGAACTCGAGCGTCTCGGTGAAGATCTCGGGGTCGGGCCAGAACCGGACAAACGTGCCGGTCCGCTGCGCAGCCTTGCCTTTCGTAAGCTTCTTCGTCACCTTGCCGCGCGAGAACGCCATCGTGTGGCTGAACCCGTCGCGGCGGACCTCGACCTGTAGCTTCTCGGACAGCGCGTTCACCACCGACACGCCGACGCCGTGCAGACCGCCGGAGATCGCGTAGCCGCCGCCGCCGAACTTGCCGCCGGCGTGCAGGACCGTCAGCACGACCTCAAGCGCGGACCGGCGATCCTTCGCCCCCGGGATCGGCTTGACGGGGATGCCGCGGCCGTTGTCGTGCACGCTCGCCGAACCGTCGGCATGCAAGGTGATGACGATGCGGTCGCAGTAGCCCGCCATGGCCTCGTCGATCGCGTTGTCGACCACCTCGTACACGAGGTGGTGCAGACCGCGGACGCTGGTGGTGCCGATGTACATCCCCGGTCGCTTGCGGACCGGTTCGAGACCCTCGAGAACCTGGATGTTCTGGGCGTCGTAGCCCTGAGTCTTGGCGTTCGTTCGCTTCGCTGGAGCCTTGGTGGTCGCCTTCGGTGCGGTGGCCAAACGTCCTCCGATCAGGGCCGCGCGGTAGCCACACGGCGGTGCTGGGGGTCGAGCGCGAGGGGGTCGCGCCGACCCCCATATCCTACCCGACGAGACCCCTCCATGACCGCAAGGATGGCGAGGAAATCAGCCCTCTGACCTGCGGTTTTTCGGCCGCCCCGACGACGATCCGGATGCTCGTGACGCTCCCGCGTCCGAGTGCCTCGTCGGCGCGCGTTCGGATCTCCTCCGCGAGGTATGTCGCTTGCGATCCCCACGGCCCGTCCGCGGCCGAGACGACCAGGCAACCCGCCTCGAGCGACACCGGAGTCGTCGCCCCGGACAGCCGCTCACCCACCACCTCGGGCCAGGCTCGAGCGAGCCGAGCAAGTGGCATCCCCCGCTGGAAGATGTCCTCGCCGAGGAGCCGATCGACCACGTCTCCGATCGGCACCGGGTCGCTCGATCGCGGGTCTCGGCGAGCGTTGAACCCTTTCGAATGCGGCATGTCTCTCCTAGCCTCGCACGCGGACAGCGCCCGCCTGCAGCTCCCAGACCTCGGTCGCGGCCGACGGGACGTCGGCATCATCAGCGACGCTGATCACCACTTGCCCTGGGCGGGCCGCGAGCAGCGTCGCGACTCGGTCGCGCCGAGTCGGGTCCAAGGCGCTGTACGGGTCATCGACGATGACCACCACCGGTTCGCCGATCGCCGCATCGACGGCGTCGCCGCAACGCCGAGTCGCAGCGCGAGCGCGGCCACCCACGTCTCGCCGTGACTGGCGAAGCCCCGCGCGCCGAGGTCGCGAACGGCAAGCTCGAGGTCGTCACGGTGGGGACCGACGAGTGAGGTTCGACGCTGCAGCTCGTCACCGCGCCGCTCGGCGAGACGCTCCCAGAATCGCCGCGCCACGTCGTCGTCTGCATCGACGTTCGGCGCGTACCGAACCAGGAGCTCGTAGCCGGCGACGTCGGCGAACGCGATCGAGGCCGGCTCGGCGATCGCCTCGATCGCCTGGCGCCTCGCCTCGATCACTGCCGTACCGGTCTCGACGAGCTGTTCGTCCCACGTGTCGAGCCCGGGCGGCGCACCTCGACCGTCATGCTCCTTCAACAACCGGTTCCGCTGGCGGACGACGCGCTCGTAGGTCGCGGTGAGGGTGTCACTCGCCGGGACGAGCGCGACCACCGCCTCGTCCATGAAGGCGCGCCGGCGTGCGGGGTCGCCGGTCACGATCGGCAGGTCGAACGGACCGAACATGACCGAGCGCACGCGCTTGCGAAGATCGCGCTTGCGTCGGACCGGCGATCGATCGATCTGCACCTTGTTCGCACCGCGGGCTTTGATCTCGATCTCGATCAGGACCTTGCCGCCGCGCGTCACGAACTCTCCGCGAACGTACGCCGAATCGGCACCCCTGCGAACGAGTGGATCGCTCGCCGACGCTCGAGGGCTCTCCAACGCGTAGAGGAAATGGATGCCTTCGAGGAGGTTCGTCTTGCCCTCGCCGTTCCCACCGACCGCAACGAACAACCCTTCGGGGGCAGGATCGATCCTCGTGTGCTCATGGTTGCGGAAGTCCCGCAGCTCCACCCATCGTAGCTGCATACAGGTGAGAGCCCTTGGATTGCAGTCGTTACACGACTGCAGCGGGCAACCGCACCGGCATCACGAGGTAGGTGAACCCGTCCGTCTCGCCGTGCACGACCCCGGGCTTCAGCCCGTCGCGAACGTCGAGCTGGATCGATTCGCCCACCGCCGCGGTCAGCCCGTCGATCAGATACTGCGGGTTGAACGCGACCGTCAGATCCTCGCCCTCGTAGCGCGCCTCCACCGTCTCGACGGCTTGGCCGAGATCGGGCGAGCTCGACGAAAGCTTCACGCCGAGCGCATTGAACTCCATCCGCACCGGCGTCGTGTCCCGCGCGAGCAGACCCACACGTCGAACCGCATCCAGCAACTGCTGTCGCGATACCGTCAGCCGGCTTTCGTGCGTATCCGGCAGCAACGCCCGATAGTTCGGGAACTCGCCTTCGATGAGCCGGGAGGTGAGCGTGAGTCCTCCCGCTTTGAACGACACCTGCGCACCATCGACCGAGATTTCGATCGTTCCCTTCTCATCGGCAGCGGCTGCGCGCCCCGCCTCGGCGAGCGCTCGCTCGGGCACGATGGCCTTGGCTTCCCCGTCGGCCGTCGCGACGAGCTCGCGCACCGCCAGCCGATACGAGTCGGTCGCGACGAGCATGCATCCCTCACGGCTGATCTCCACGAGCACACCGGTGAGCACCGGGCGGGCTTCGTCCCGGCTCGCCGCCCGCCCGACCTGCGATACGGCCTCCGCGAAGGGGCCGGCCTCGGCTTCGACCCGAGTGCCACCCGGCTCCTGAAGGGCGGGAAAGTCCTCCGCCGGCAACAGTCGCAGAGAGCCTTCATATGCAGCGCAGCGGATGCGGGCCTGGGACTGATCGGTCTCGACATCCACCGGTGCATCCGAAAGGGACTTCACGGTGTCTCCCAGCAGCCGAGCGGGGATGAGCGCCGTGCCCGCCTCGGTCACCTGCACACCGATCGCGAGACGCGCGGACACCTCGAGATCGGTGGTCGTCAGCATGAGCTCGCCCCCATCCCCGGCCTCGAGCAGCACGCCGGTGAGCGCCGGGATCCCGGGTCGGGACGACACCCCACGCTGCACGGTCTGCAATGCCTCCGAGAGCGCGTCGCGATCGCATCGGAACTTCACCGTGAACACCCCCTATAGGTTCTTATGGTTGTTCTACTTCCAGTAGTAGTAGGTGCTGTGGGAATGGTGCAAAACAGCGTATCGACGCAGCGTATCGACGGTCTGTGACATGTGGAACACGCACGGACAAGTGCTGTCAGTCTGCACGCAGCCGCGAGGGTGACAGGAGTTACCACCCGTGCGCGCGTCGGTTATCCCCATATCAGTTCCGCGCCCCTGACCCGGCCGCGCACGATCCTCGTGACGTCCTGGACCTGCCGGAACGTGGCGTCGCGCGCGCGCATCTCGTCCTCGACCTTCTTGATGCCGTGCAAGACCGTCGTGTGATCGCGGCCGCCGAAGATCTCACCGATCTTCACCAAGGACAGCCCGGTGCACTCGCGCATGATGTACATCGCGATATGCCGAGCGGTCGTGAGCGGTCGTGAGCGAGACTTCGACACCAGGTCGCCGGTCGTCAGCGTGAAGTACGAGGCCGTCTCCTCCATGATCAGCTGTGGCGGGATCTCGTTCTCGCGTCTGCGGTATCAAGTCTTGCAGCGCACGCTCTGTCAGCTCGTGGTCGATCAGCTTGCCCCGTGAGCTCGGACCACGCGGCGACACGCACGAGCGCGCCCTCGAGTTCGCGGACCGACTGATCGAACTTCGAAGCGATGAACTCGATCACTTCGTGCGGTGCGACGATCCGCTCGCGCTCGGCCTTGAGCTGCAGGATCGCGATCCGGGTCTCGAGGTCGGGCGGCTGCACATCGACGCAGAGCCCCCAGCGGAACCTGCTGACCAGCCGTTCCTCCAGCCCGGAGAGTTCGTGCGGAGGCCTGTCGGACGCGATCGCGATCTGCTTGCCCGAGCCATGCAGGTGGTTGAACGTATGGAAGAACTCGGTCTGGGTCTCCTCGCGCTTGGCGAGGAACTGGATGTCGTCGACCAGCAGCACGTCGACCTCGCGGTATCGCTGACGGAATCGGTCGCTCTGGCGTTCGCGCACAGCCTTGATGAACTCCGTCAGGAACTGTTCGGACGTCACGTACTTCACACGGATCCCGGGATTCAGCCGGTACATGTGATGGCCGACAGCGATCAGCAGGTGTGTCTTGCCGAGGCCGACGCCGCCGTAGATGAACAGCGGGTTGTACGCCGTCGAAGGTGGCGCCTCGGCGACCGCCATCGCGGCGGCGTGCGCGAACCGGTTCGACGGCCCGGGGACGAACGCGTCGAAGGTGTAGTTCGGGAAGCGGCAACCCCGGGGCACCGATGACGACGGTCGGCTCGAGGCGACCGGTGTCGGCGTCGGCCGTGATGACGGGGGTGGCGACCGGTTCGGGCGCCTCGCCGAGCGGCGTGCCGCATCCCCTCGTCGACGCGGAACTCGATCTTCACGGGTGGCCGAGCACGTTCGGCGGCCGCCTCCTCGATCAAGGAAAGATGGTTGTGCTGCAGTCGCTCCCTCACCAATAGCGCTCGGCACCGACAGGATGCAGGATCTCGTCGTCGAGCGAGACCGGCTCGACGTCGGAGAACCACATCACGATGGTCGTGTCCGGGCAGCTCCGCGCGGGCCCGAGTGAGGATCGCCAGACCACGCTTCGAGCGCGGCGACATCACGAGCGATCGTGCGCCATACCTATTCCACAAGACCTTTCCACACCGGGGGAAAACCCGTTCGGGGGGAAGGGTTCCCTTGCGTCGACTTCCGGGGTGTCGGTGACGCCCGGGGGAAGGCGGTCGGGACGATAGCACTTCGGTTTTCCACACTTCACGCCCGACCGGGCGGTCTTGACGCACTTTCTGTTGTCAACCCCCCTGTCCAGCGATGATGCCCGTATACTCGTCGCGGCCGGCTACCCCGCCGGCCGTCACTACGAGTGAGGTTCATCCGCGATGGCCAAGGGCAAGCGTACGTACCAACCGAACAACCGTCACCGCGCGAAAGTGCACGGCTTCCGTCACCGCATGCGCACGCGTGCCGGCCGCGCGATCCTCGCGGCGCGCCGGCGCAAGGGCCGCGCCCGACTGGCCGTCTGACCTGCGGGGCTGAACACGGCGTGCGCTCGCGCGAGATCGAGCGGATAATCGACGAAGGCCGGCGTCGCATGGCGACCGGGTCGTTAGTCTTCCTCGCACCGGGCGCGGACCGGTTCGCGGTGATCGCCAGCAAGAAGGTCGGAGGAGCTGTGCAGCGCAACCGCGCTCGTCGGATCCTGCGGGCCGCCTGGCGATCGGTTTCGCGGCTCGCCGCCCGGCCGGGACGCGGTGCTCGTCGCGCGCGCCGCGATCCACGGCGCCAAGACGCACGACCTGGTGCTCGAGATGGATCACCTTGTGAAGGACGTCGCTCGATGACCGCGCCGCGACGCTCGCCTGGGGCGCCGGCGCCCCCGTGCGCTTGCTGCTCATCGGCCTGATCACGGCGTATCGACTGACGCTGTCCGGCATGCTCGGCGGGCAATGCCGCTTCTACCCGAGCTGTAGCCACTACGCGGAGGACGCGATCCGAAGCCGCGGCGCGCTGCGGGGCGTCGCCGCTCGCGATCTGGAGGATCTTGCGCTGCAATCCATTCGGAGCCGGGCGGCTTCGATCCAGCACCGACGCGGCTCGTTGCATGATGACGTCATACATGTGGCGGCAGGCGTGAAGGAAGGCGGTCTGGCGTGATCGCCATCGCGGTCTGGCAGAGCCTCTTAACGGCCTCGGCTGGTGCATGGCCCAGGTGTACAACGTCATCCCCAACTACGCGCTCACCATCATCGTCGTCACGGTTATCATCCGCCTCTTGCTCCTGCCGTTCGGGTTCAAGCAGATCAAGAGCATGCAGCACATGCAGGCATTGCAGCCGAAGATCAAGGAGATCCAGCGGAAGTACAAGAACAACAAGCCCAAGCAGCAGGAAGAGACGATGAAGCTCTACAAGGAGGCGGGCGTCAACCCGCTCGGTGGCTGCCTGCCGATGCTGCTCACGCTCCCATTCCTGTTCGCGATGTACGCCGTCATACGTCCCCCGTGTTGTCGCTCGAACGCGGATGCAAGCGGGCAGGTGGCTTCGTACACGGTAGTGAACAACCATCTGCCGACCGATAGCACCCTGTTCTTTGACGTCGTCGAGCACCAGAATCTGGAGATGCTCTCGGTGAACCTCCAGTGTGCGCTCGCGACGGCTGGCACGACGGTCGTGGAAAAGGACTCCAAGAAGCAGCCGATCGTCGAGGGAAACCCGATCCTCTCCAGCGGCAACCAGCCGATCGCTTCGAACCCGACATCGAGATCCACCCTGGACTGCGGCACGAAGAAGTTCCCGGACGCGATCCCCTACGTTGTCCTGCTTCTGTGATGCTCGGTACGGCGGTCTACCAACAGCGGCAGATGACGAAGGCGAACCCGCCGAGTCGGCGCAGGCCGGTCCGAACGCCGCCATCATGAAGTTCATGCCCCTGTTGTACGGCGTGTGGGGCTTCGCGTTCCCGGCAGGACTGATCGTCTACTGGACGACGGCGAACGGTATCCAGATCGGGCAGCAGACCTGGATGCTCCGCGCCGGCCACATCGGGCCGGAGGCGCTTGAGCGACGGATGGCGGAGCAGCGGGCGAAGGCCGCGGAGGGTAAGCCCCAGCGCAAAGGCATCATGGGCTGGATGAACGAGAAGGCCGAGTCAGCTCAGCAGCAGCGCAACAGCAGGATCCTTCCCGCACCAAGCGTCCGCCCCAGGATCCAACGCCCGCCCGAAGACGCCGAATCCGAAGGCGAAACCGCGGAAGCCGACCGGAAGGGTGGAGCGCAGCCGGGCAACCAGCTCAAGCCCAAGAAGCAAGAAGCAGCCCTGAGGAATCGGAGGGAGTCGATGGCCGACGAGACCCGAGAAGCCGAAGTCGAGGAGCAGGCGGACGCCATCGCGGACTTCGTCGAGGAGCTGCTCGGCCACATGGACGATCGACGCGATCGCGGAGCCGTCCGAGGCCGGCGGCCGGGTCTATGTCGACATCCTCGACGGGGATCCCGACGACATGTCCTTGTTGATCGGTCGTCACGGGCAGACGCTCGACGCGATCCAGGAGCTCTCTCGCCAGGTCGTCGGCCGTCGCCTGGACGAGCGGATCAGAGTGCTCGTCGATGTCGAGGACTACCGGAAACGCCGTGCGAGCCGGGTCGAGGACAAGGCCGCGAGGCGGCCGAGCAGGCCCTCGAGATCCGGCGAGGAGCAAGCGCTGGAGCCGATGGACGCGCTCGAGCGGAAGATCGCCCACGACACGGTGGCCACGATCGACGGCGTTCGAACCGAGTCGCGAGGCGAGGAGCCGAACCGCTTCGTGGTCGTCCTTCCTGAGTAGTCCTTCTCGGGCGTCCCGGGCGCGCCTGCTCCTAGGATGTTTCACGTGAAACATCCAGCTTGGGCTGAGGATGCGCGGGCGCTCGGGATCCAGCTCGACCGCCCGGGCATTGGACCTCCTGGAGGCGTATCTCCGATCTTCTGCTGAGCGGGTCGCGGTACCTCGCGGGATGATCGCTGCGAGGCGACATCGGGTCGGCTCTGGGAGCGGCACGTGCTGGACGGTCTCCGCGGCACTCCCAGAGATGCCGGCCGGGAGCGACAGTCGCCGACCTGGGCAGCGGCGCCGGCATCCCGGGTATCCCACTGGCGATCGCCTGCGGACGGAACGTTCCTGCTCATCGAGCCTCGGCGGCACGGGTTGCCTTCCTGGAGGCGGTGGTCGACGATCTCGGCCTTCGGAACGTCGATGGTCTTCCCGGGGCGGATCGAGGAGGTCTCCGAGCGGTTCGATGTCGCGGTCGCGCGCGCGTTCGCCTCCGCCGCGGTCGACCTGGGTGGTCGCTGAAGCGCTCCTGGCCGACCGGGAATCCTTGCTCTACTGGGCGGGGAACGGGCTCGATCCGGCAGATCTCGCGCTGGTATGGTGTCTCGACCCGAGTTTCCACCCGTTCAGCCTTGCGGACTCTGGGCCCCTGGTTATCATGACCCGGCAGTGAGCAAGCCTTCTTCCGGCGCTCTTCTCGTCCGCGCGCCCTTCGTCTGGCACGTCCAAGCGCGCCGCACGAAGAAGCGCCCAGCAAGCCAAAGCCGCCCGAGACCCCGGCGATCGCTCGAATCGTCGCCATCGCCAACCAGAAGGGCGGGGTGGGCAAGTCCACCACCGCGGTCAGCCTCGGCGCCGCCTCGCCGGAGCTCGGATTCCGGATCCTGGTCGTCGATCTCGACCCGCAGGGCAACGCCTCAACGGGCATGGGCATCCGCCACGAGGCACGGGCGGTGACCTCCTACGACGTCATCGTTGGCGAGGCCCCGGTCGGTCATGCGATCGTTCACTCAGCGGTGCAGGGCCTCGACGCGATCCCGTCGACGATCGACCTGGCCGGAGCGGAGATCGAGCTCGTCAGCCAGTTCTCTCGGGAAGGCACGTCTCAAGCGGGCCCTGGCCGCAGTCAAGAAGGTGTGTATGACTTCATCTTCCTGGACTGTCCGCCGTCATTGGGCCTGATCACGGTCAACGCCCTGACCGCGGCCGAGGAGCTCATCGTGCCGATCCAGTGCGAGTATTACGCGCTCGAGGGCCTCGGGCAGCTCCTTCGGAACGTGAGCCTCGTCCAGCAGAACATCAATCAGGAGCTTCGGCTCACGGGCATCGTCATGACGATGTTCGATCCGCGGACGAAGCTCTCCGAGCAGGTGGTCGAGGAGGTTCAGCGCTACTTCGGCGACATCGTGTACGACACCATCATCCCGCGTACGGTGCGGCTGTCCGAGGCCCCCGGCTATGGCGTGCCGATCACCGTCTACGACCCGAAGTCCAAGGGGGCGGAGTGCTACCGACTCCTGGCGGCCGAGGTCGCGCGGCGTCCCCCGCCGGCAGACCCGATGCCCACGTTCGACGACCTCCCGGCGGTTGTGGCTCCGCAGTTGATCGAAGAGCCGGTCCCTGGCGGTCCCGATCGCGGACGAGTCGCTGGACCGATGACCTCCCCACCGTGCACGAGGTGCTCGAGGAGCCCGACGCCCGGAGCCGGAGCCGCGAGCCGCAGCCCGAGCCGGAGCCCCGAAGGCCGAGCCCCGAAGCCGGAGCCGGAGCCGGAGCCGGAGCCGGAGCCGGAGCGGCGAGGGTCCCCGACCGAGCTCGAGCCGGAGGCCGATGAGATGTGGGAGCAAGAGGTCGGGGAGGAGCCGCAGGCCAGGGTTCGCCCCTCGAACTCGGCTCCAGCGCCGGCCTCCCGAACGCAGGGTCGTCGTGATCGACGAGGATGCGCCGGCCGGCTCGCGAAACGCCGGATCGCCGATGCACCGAGTGCCGGTCGACCGGCGGGCCTCGACGATCCGGAGATCGGCGCCACGCTACATGACGATGACGGGCAGAAACGACGATGGCGGCTGTTCCGCAAGGGAGGCGAGTGATGTCGAAGCGAGGCGGTCTCGGCCGCGGTTTGTCCGCCCTCATTCCGGGCGCTCCGGAGGCTGAGGGGCGAAGCGGCTTCCTCGATGTGCCGGTGAACTCGATCGCCCCGAACCCGAAACAGCCCGGAACGCACTTCGACGACGAGGCGTTGGCTGGGCTCGCGGCCTCGATCCGCGAGGTCGGGATCCTGCAGCCGCTCGTGGTTCGGGGGGTCGACGGCGGCGGCTACGAGCTGATCGCTGGGGAGCGGCGACTCCGGGCGGCGAAGGCGGCGGGTCTCGCCGCTGTGCCGGTCGTCCTGCGGGACTCTGAAGACGAGGATCTTCTCCGCGACGCCCTCATCGAAAACATCCATCGCGAGGATCTCAATCCGATCGAGCAGGCGGAGGCCTTCAAGGCCTTGCTCGGCGAACTCGGACTCAAGCAGGAGGAGCTCGCCGAGAAGGTCGGTGTGTCGAGGTCACACATCGCGAATACCATCCGACTGCTGGCGCTCCCCCTGGACGTCCAGCAACTTCTGACCGACGACAAGGATGACGGCGGGACATGCGCGCGCGCTGCTGTCGTTGGGGGACAAGGACGCCATGTCGTCACTCGCCCTGCGGATCGCCGCCGAGGATCTCTCGGTGCGTCAGACCGAGGAAGCGGTCCGTCGGTTCGTCGACGCGCCCGTGACCCGTGAGAAGGCCCCGAAGGGGGAGAGCGAACGTCTGGGCGATCCGGGTCTGGCCGAGGTGGAGGAGATCCTTTCCGAGCAGCTCGCGACCCGCGTCTCTATCCAGATGGGCGCGAAGCGCGGACGGGTCGTGATCGAGTTCGGCTCTGCCGACGACCTCGAGCGGATCGTCTCCGAGATCATCGGATCAGGGCCCGGCCTCGCCCCTGACTAGCGGCCAGCTCTCGCTAGAGCCGAGTGTATGACGGCATCACAAAGCTGATCGAAGTTCAGGCCGTACGCCTCAGCGGCCATCGGCACCAGCGACGTCTCGGTCATGCCGGGGGAGACGTTCCCCTCGAGGACGCTTGCGGCCCCGTCCTCGCCGACGATCATGTCGATGCGGCCGATGTCGCGCGTGCCGAGGGCAGAGAACGCCGCCGCCGCAGTCGGCGCACGGTCTCGGCGACGACCGGGTCGAGGCGAGCCGGCGCGAAATAGTCGGTCATGCCAGCGGTGTATCGGGCGCCGTAGTCGTAGAGACCCGCCTTGGGGACGATCTCGACGGCCGGCAACGTGACAAGCGGTGTTCCGAGCCCGGCGACCGCTACCTCGGTCCCCGACATCCGCTGCTCGATGATCGCCGCTCCACTGAAGGAGAGCGCCGTCATCACCGCGCCGGCGAGGTCTGCCTCGCGCTCGACCACGGTCACGCCGAGCGCCGATCCGCTTCGAGCGGGCTTGACCACGCAGGGGAGGCCGATCCGCTCGATCGCGGTCGGCAGCGCTTGGCCGGCCCCCAGATCTCGCAGGGCCCACCCTTCGACCACGACCCAACCAGGCGTGGTGACACCGGCACGGCTCAGTGCGTCTTTGGACAGCACCTTGTCGAACGTGATCTCGCAGTCGAATGGCGCCGTTCCCGTGTAGGGGATCTCGAGCAGGTCGAGCAGGCGTTGGACGGTTCCATCCTCGCCTTCCTTGCCGTGCAAGGCGAGCCAGCATAGATCGGGACCCGTCTCACGCAGGGACTGGACAAGATCGACGTCGGCCGGATCCACGAGAGCAGTCTCGTACCCAAGGGCGGTGAGTGATGCCATCACACGGTGACCCCCGCGCAGAGACACGTCCCGTTCGGGGGTCCTTCCGCCGGCGATCACCGCGATCCGCATCTCGTCCTATCCCCCGAGGCTCCGGTATAGGCGCTCTTCGTCGTGAAGCAAGGCGCCGAGCCGCGCGATCCCCTCTCGGATCTGATCCTCGGGCGGGAAACAGAAGGCGAGCCGCAGCTCGTTGGTCCCCCGCCCGTCCGGGTAGAACGCGGTGCCCGGCACGTACGCCACCCGTCGTTCGACAGCGGCGGCGAGCAACGCCCTTGTATCCAGCCAGGTTGGTAGGCGAAGCCACACGTAGAACCCACCCGACGGTGTCGTCCACGTCGCACCGGCCGGCATGTGCTCAGCCAACGCTTCGAGCATGACGTCACGGCGGGAGCGGTACGTCTCGACGAGCCCTGCCAGCGTGCCCCGCCAGCGGTCGGTGTCGGAGAACCACCGCTCCGTGATCATCATGGTGAGGTTGGACCCGCACAGATCGGCGGCCTCCTTCGCCAGTACCAAACGTTGGATGACGGACTGTTCCCCGAGCGCCCAGCCGACGCGCACACCCGGCGCGAAGGTCTTCGAGACCGTTCCCAGGTAGATCACGTTCCCTGGATCGAAGGTGCGCAGACACGGAATCGGCTCAGATTCGAAGCGCAGAAGACCATACGGGTTGTCCTCGATGATCGGAACGCCGGCTTCCCGACAGAGCGAGACGAGGTGTTGGCGGCGGGAGTATGACATCGTCACACCGGCTGGATTCCCGAAGTTGGGGACGGTGTATACGAACTTCGGGCGATCTCCCCGCACGAGCGCCCGTTCCAGTTGCTCGACGACCATCCCGTCGTCGTCGAGCTCGATCGGCAGATAGCGCGGCTGGTAGGCACCGAACGCCGTCAGCGCGCCAACATAGGCCGGCGCCTCGACCGCGATGAGATCGCCCGGGTCGATGAGGATCTTGCCGATCAGATCGAGGGCTTGCTGCGCTCCCGTCGTCACGACGATGTCCTCCGGATCGGCCTCGACGCCTTCTTCACCCATCAACATGACGAGGCGGTCGCGCAAGCCGGGACTCCCCTGACCGCCGCCGTACTGGAACGCGGTCGCGCCTTGCTCGGTGATGATCTGGGTTGCGACAGCCAGGACGTCGGCCGACGGAAGCGCCTCGACGAACGGCATGCCTCCCGCGAGCGAGACGACGTCGGGCTTCGACGCGACCGCGAAGAGCGCGCGGACCTCGGAGGCGGTCATCCCGGCGGCGCGTTCCGCGTAGCGGTCGACGAATCGATCGATCGAGAATTCGGCCATGACGTGCCCCGGTCGGGAAGGAGGTGATCAGCCTAGCAGCGGGTTCGGGCGGGATCGTGACCGGCGCAACCGCCGTTAGCCGATCTCGGGAACGATCTCATCCGCGACGAGCTTGAGCATCTCGAGGTCGTCGTAGAGCTCGTGGTTCAAGAAGATGCGCTGCACACCGGCCTCGGCGTACTCGCGGAGCCGCGCGACGGCATCGGTCGGCGTCCCGACGATGCAGTCCGCTTCGATGTCCGCTCGGTACGCATCGAACGGTCCGGCCGTCGGATCGAGAGCGTGCGCGCGCCGCAGACGCTCGAGGTACTCCTCCGTGGTCCGACCGACGAACATCCAAGTCATCAAAGAGGTGACGAGAGAGGTCTGCTCGCGACCGGCTCGCGTCACCGCGTCCCGGGCTCGAGCGAATCGCGCGGCGACCGTAGCCGGTGTGCCCCCGACGGTGTTGAACTCGTCGGCGTACGCACCGATGAGCGCCTGCATGCGAGATCCGACGGTGGTGCCTCCCAGGATGATCGGCGGCCGCGGCCGCTGGATCGCGGATGGGGCGGGGTCTGCGCCGGACAGCTGATAGAACTTGCCCTGAAAGGTAAACGGGCTATCCCGCAAGAGACCGTCGACGATCGGTACCTGCTCTTCTAGCATCGCCCACCGCGTCGTAACGTCGAAGAACGGGATGCCGAACCGAGTGTGCTCGTCCTCCCACCATCCCGCCCCGATCCCGATTTCGGCGCGACCGTTGCTGATCAGGTCGACCGTGAGGGCTGCCTTCGCCAGGACGGCGGGTGCTCGGAACGTGACGGGCGAGACCAGCGTGCCCAGACGCAGCGTGGATGTTCGCGCGGCGAGCGCACCGAGACAGGTCCACGCGTCGGTTGCGCCGGTCCCCGAGACACCCGCTGAACTGAAATAGTGATCCGAACGGAAAAGGCCCTCGAAGCCGAGGCGCTCTGCCGCGTCGGCGAGGCGGCACCAGTCGTCCCATGTGAGGCCTTGCTGCCCCTCGATCATCACGCACGCACGCACCCCGGTAGCCTAGCGGCGATGGCCGACCCGACCGAATCCTCGGACACAGCTGAGGCCCCCGACGGGTACCTCTCGGAAGGATCGCGCGCGGTGCGCGCGGCGATCCTCGGCGCGATCCTCGGCGCGGTGTTGGCGCTGCTCGCTCGTCGCCGTTAGTCCTCGAAGAACCGCCGGACACCCTCTGCGATGGCGCGACCGAGCCGGGTTGTCGCGTCGCGTTCGAGCGGCGTCTCCGCCGGGACGAGATCGTCGGGGAACGCCTCGACCTGGACCGCTGCCATCTGCGTGTCGCGCAGCACGGCGATCGACAGCCGCTGGAGCCGCCCGCGAGCCCGCAGCTCGTGCTCCAGCTCCTCCAAGATGCGCTCTGCGAGCCGTCGCCCTGCCGGCGAGTACGTGGTACGGGATCCGAAGTACGAGCAGGTGGGTCCGTTCGGTTCCGGGCCGACGTCGCGTCGATGCAGGGAGACGCAGATCGCCGCGCCGATCGCATTCGCCTCCGCCGCGCACGAGGTTGGGTCGGGGGCGCCGCCGCCGGTGAGCACCACGGTGTCCGCACCGAGGTGTGCAAGCTCGACGGCGAGTGAACGTGCGAGCGCCATCGTGACACCGGCCCGCTCCTCACCCGGATCGATGGCGATCACGCGATCGGTGAGCGCCCCGTGGATCGCGAGGAGTTCCTCCGTTTCGCGGACGACCCCGCGCCCCGGCACGTCGTCGAGCGGCCGCATACGCTCGATCGAGGAGATCGTGTGCAGGCCGACGATCCCGTCTGCGTCATCGCCGACGTTGCGCTGGAATTCCCGAACGGCCGCATCGGTGTCGGGACCGTAGTAGCCGTCCTGTTTGCCTGGGTCGAAGCCGAGCGCATCGAGCTTGCGCTGCAACGCTCGGACGTCATCTCCCCGCAACATAGGAGCGTGCACGTAGAGCGTCCGATCGCCCAGGCGGTACCCGGCCTCGACGAGCTGGCCCCACGTATCGGGGCCGACGATTCCGTCGACGCGAAGGTTGCGATGTGCCTGAAAGGCCCGAACCGCCTCGACGGTCCCTGCGTCGAACGTGCCCGCGGGCTCGTCGCCGGGCAGCAGGAACCCCAGGTCGCTCAGCCGGTGTTGGATGTCGACGATCTCAGGACCGCGGTCGCCGCGTCGGTAGTTGCGCACGCCCGCAGTTTGCCCCCGCACCGCGGCGGGCGCCAAGTGTGGTCGCTCAGCTGAGGTGCGAGCCGATGTCGCGCAGGATCGCGTCCTTCGGCTTGGCACCGATCACGCGCGCCACCTCCTGGCCGCCTTTGAACAGGATGAGCGACGGGATCGACATCACGCCGTAGGTGCGAGTCGCCTGTGGGTTGTCGTCGATGTTGAGCTTGGCGACCTTCAGCCCGTCACCCTGCTCGATGCCGATCTCCTCGACCACGGGCGAGACCATGTGACAGGGCACGCACCACTCTGCCCAGAAGTCCACGAGGACGGGCGTGTCCGAATCGAGCACCGTCGTTTGGAAGTCCTCGTCACCTACCGCACCGATGTTGGCCATCTCGTTCTCACTCCTCGTGTTATCGCCCCGTGACGGGGCGGTCCCAGTACCCAACGCGGGCGATAGCCCGCGGCATTCCTCAGCTGGCGTGCGATACCTCGGTCAGAAAGCGCTCGGCATCGATCGCCGCCTTGCAGCCCTGGCCCGCAGCCGTGACCGCCTGACGATACACGTGGTCGGTGACATCGCCGGCCGCGAACACCCCCGGCACGTTGGTCTCGGTCGACGGCTCGTGGACGACGAGGTAGCCGTCGTCGTCGAGCAAGAGCTGGTCGCCGAACAGGGCGGTCGTCGGATCGTGCCCGATCGCCATGAACACGCCGTCGGTCGAGAAGGTGCGGGTCTCGCCGGTCACCGTGTCGCGAACGAGCGCGCCGGTTACGGCGTCCCCTCCGAGGATCTCGGTGAGGACGGTGTTCCACGCGACCTCGATCTTCGGGTTCGCGAACACGCGGTCTTGCATCACCTTGGAGGCGCGGAATGCCTCGCGCCGGTGAACGACCGTGACCTTGGACGCGAACTTCGTGAGAAACATCGCCTCCTCCATCGCGGTGTCGCCGCCGCCCACGACGAGCAGCTCCCGATCACGGAAGAAGAAGCCGTCGCACGTGGCACACGCGCTCACACCGCGACCGCGCAGGCGCTCCTCGCCCGGGATGCCGAGCCATCGGGCTGTGGCGCCGGTGGCGACGATCATCGTGCGAGCTCGCCATGTCTGGTCGCCCGCTTTCACGACGAACGGTCGGCTCGACAGGTCGACCTCGGTCGCGTGAACAGCCAGGATCTCAGCGCCGAACCGCTGGGCCTGCTTCTCCATCTGGTCCATCAGCTCGGGGCCCATGACGCCGTCCGCGAACCCCGGATAGTTCTCGACCTCCGTGGTCAGCATGAGCTGGCCGCCAGCCTCGAGGCCCTTGAGGACCAGCGGCTCCAGGTCCGCTCGCGCCGCGTACAGCGCGGCCGTGAACCCTGCCGGCCCGGAGCCGATCACGATCACGTTACGCACCTGCTCGGTCATCGCGCGAATCCTCCCACACGGTCAAACGCCCGGCTATTCCCCGGGCGTCACAGGAGGACGTAGGAGGTGCCGAGCAGGTCGCAACCATCGATCGAGGCCACCACGAGCTGGATCCGGGTCGGCGGGAGTCCGGCACCCGGGCCAACGGCGTACAAGCCGAAATATGCGGGGGCGCCCTCATAGCGGGCCTGTACCACCCGGGTGAGGGTGCCCGGGGTCCGCTTGTACGCGCGGTTCAAGCAGACGCTCGCCTCCTCGAGCCGCCCAGGATCCGCTGACGCGACCGTCGCATCCGCCAGCGGCGCGCTCGCCGCGGGCACCGCGCTTGCGCTGCCGCCTTGCGCGCCCTCTGCCGCGTCTGCCGCTCGGAACCCCGACGCGACGGCTGACAGGTCGGCCTGGGTGACGTTCACCGTCGGGCGCGCAACCTCGACGGCGGTTGCCTGCGGAAAGGTGACCGCCGCCCCCGCAGCGGCGCTGGAACTGCCGGCTGTGACGCCAGGTGCGTTCCCGAGCTTCGGGATCGCCAGCGCGAGCAGGGCGATCGCCGCGGCGACACCGGCAACCACCGCCCACCGGGGGGTTCCCGATCGGCTGCGGCGAGCACCGTGCGGCGTCGCCGGTGCCGGGCGACGTGCGGCCTCCGCGATCGCTGCATCGGCGATCCCGTGCGGCACGGTCACATCGCTCGCGGATCTGGCTGCATCGCGCCCGGCGGTTGCGAGCATCACCTCGCTTCGGCACGTCGCGCAGGTTGCGAGGTGCCCGTCGACCTCGGCGCGCTCGGCGGCGCCGAGGGTGCCGTCCACGTAGTCGGTGAGCAGGGGTCCGGGATGGCTCATGTCGTCTCCTCGGACGGTCGGGGGAGGGGCTCCGGTTCCTGCCCGGCGAGCCCCATCGCCCGGGCGAGCGCGATCCGGCCTCGATGCACCCGGGATTTCACCGTGCCGATCGGCACGTCCAGGATCCTCGCGATCTCTTCGTAGGGGAGATCTTGGATGTCCGCCAGGACCAGCGCGATCCGAAAGTCCTCGGGGATCGACCCGAGGGCGATCGTGATGTCCCGCGTGCCGACCACCGCATCCGCGTGGTCCTCCACCGGCGGCCCCTGCTCCGGATCGGGGCCGTCGTCGGGAAGCCGGTGCAGCACCGGGCGGCGTTTCGCCGCTCGGAGATGGTCGTAGCAGACGTTCATCGCGATGCGGTGCAGCCACGTGCTGAAGCGGGCGTCGCCACGGAATCGGTTGAGATTCCGCGCCACGAGCAGGAGCGCCTCCTGTGTGGCGTCGGCGGCTTCCTCACGGTCGCCGAGGGTCCGCAGGCACAACCGGTAGACGGTGACCTCGTGACGGTGCACGAGTGTGGTGAACGCATCGGCGTCACCGGCGAGGTACCTGCGGATCAGTTCGCGATCGGGATCCACGGCCACGGAGGCACGCTACAACGACGCCGGCTCCGCGGTTTCCTTCGCCTTGATCTTGGTGAAGTCCTCGGTCGCCGAGATCCGCCCGAGCACGATCGTGGAGGCCGAGGTGTGCAGGACGATCGTGGCCGTCCCCGTGTCGGCGTCGATCTTGCACCAGTCCTTGTCCTCGGGCACCGGCACGTTGTCGTGAAGGAGGTCGGGCTCGGCGGCCACGCACGCCTTCTCGAGGTCGTGCGTGTTCTTGTAGGCGGTCGCGGCCGTCGAGGCGGCCGCCTGGGCGGTGTTCGACAGCTTGAAGGTCGCGAGGACGATCGAGAGTCCGTCGAGGAGCAACAAACCGAGGAGCAGCAGGACGATGATCCAGAGCAGCGCGATCTTGCCGATCAAGCCGGCCTCGTCGTGCAGCGTGCGTGGAGATGTCGTTCGCGCAGGTGTCATCGTCGGAACCTCGTCGCCAGGGCTCGCCAGACCTCATCGGCTTCTTGGATCTTGAAGATAAGGGCGCCCAGCGCGAAGGCAAGCACGCCGGCGGTGATACCGACGGCGACCTGGAGCAGTCGCATGACCGGGCGTTCGACGTTGACGAGCGTGGGCGACCGCAGCCGCGCTCGCCCACGCCGCCGCCGCAGTGAGACAGGCGGCCGCGGTCGTTCGCATGACCGTGTCGGCGATCCGTCTGCCGTCGCCGCCGTCGAGGCGGCGCGACACCACCGCGTAGAGCAACGCCGTTCCCGCGAGATACGACGCCGCGTATCCGAGCGCGAGGCCGGGCACACCGAGGTCGAGCACGAAGGCGAGCCACAGGTCGAACCCGAGGTTGACGAACGCGACGGCGATGTTGACGAGCGCCGGCATCCGCGAGTTGTGGGTCGCGTACGACGTTCGCGTGAGCAGCTGGAACGCGCTGAAGAACGGCAGACCCACGGCGAACGCAGCGAGGGTCCTCGTGATCAGGTCGGTGCCCGCCGGGGTGACCGCGCCGTACGACGCGAGCAATGCGACGATCGGCCCCGAGAGCACGAGGTAGCCCGCTGCCGCGGGGATCATCACGATCATCGTGTCGCGCATGCCGCGCGAGAAGAGCTCGCGCACCCCGCCGACGTCGCGGTCGCTCCATCGCGCGGACATCCCCGGGAGCAACGCCGTGAAGATCGACACGGCCACGATCGCGTGCGGGAGCGAGAAGAAGATGAAGGCTTGCGAATACGCGGTGTAGGCGCCGGCCTCGAGGTGCCCGGTGAAGGTGATGATCACGAAGTACGCGATCTGGTTCGCCACCACGTAGACGATCACCCAGCGTGCGAGCCGCACGAGCCGCCGGACGCTCTCGTGGCGCCAGTCGAACCGCAAGCGCCAGCGGAAGCCGATCCGTCCGAGCGACGGCCAGAGCGCGATCGTCATGGCGACCACACCGAGGGTGGTGCCGATCGCGAGGAGATATCGCTGAGGCTGCGTGACGTCGGCGATCGTCGGATGTTCACCGGTGCGGGCCGCGATGAAGACCAGCATCGTGACGATCACTGCGACGTTGTTCAGCACCGGCGCGTACATCTGCGCTGCGAACCGGCGGTTCGCGGTCAACAGCCCTGCCGCCACCGCGCCAAGGCCGTAGAACACGATCTGCGGCAGGAACCATCGCAGGAAGAACGTGCCCAGGTCGAGCATGTTCGCGTACTCGGGCTCGCCGACGCGCCCCGACAGATAGAACCGCATGATCGCGGGGGCGAACACGATGCCGAGCGCGGTGATCCCGGCAAGCACGACCAGCACCAATGTGAGAAACCTGCTCGCCGCGTCGCCGAGCTGGTCGTGGCCGTGTTCCTTCGCCCACCCGACGAGTACCGGGACGAAGACGCTCGTCAAGATCCCGCCGAGGACGAGCTCGTAGACGATGTTCGGCGTGGTGTTCGCGATGTTGTACGCGTCGGACAACGGGCTGACGCCGAGCGCTGCGATGGTGACCACGACCCGGATCACGCCGGAGCCGCGGGACAGCAGGGTTCCCGTTGACATCACGGCGGCGCTGCGCACGGTCGCGTCACGGGAGTCGGGCTCTGGCGCGACGCCGCTCACGCCGGGTTCGTCCGCCGTCGGAACCACCTCCTCGAGTAGAGGGCGAGGAGTCCGAGCGCAGCGGCAAGGGTGACGAGGAGCGCGATGTGGTTGGCGGCCGTCGATCGCACGACGATGGTGATCGGCTCGGCGACTGCATGGCCGTTGGGTGCGCGGGCGATGATCTGGATCGGCGCCTGCCCGGATGTATTCGCCACAACGCGGAACGTCTCGACCTGCCCGGGCGCGGTGACGGTGAACGTCTGCGTGTTCCCGAGCGGGAACGTGAACGCGTTCGAGCGCAGTTCGATCGTGACATGAACCGGTGTGTCTCCCGGATCCCCCATCAGTAGGGGGATCGATCCCTCCCGAGAGGTGAACGTGAACCGAGGACTCACCGTGGGCGTCGCCACGTCGAAGACGGCCTGGGTTTGCCGGGAGACAGCGTCGATCCAGGGCTGGCCAACCGCTGGCTCGGGAACGGCTGCGGGCACCGTTGCGACGTACAACGACCGTCGTGCCGTGGCCGCCATGTCCGGCTGATCGATCATCGACGCGTACGCCTCGACCCGATCGGACTGTTGTTCGATCTCTGAGGCGTAGGTGGCGTCGAACGCTGCCGTCGACGGTGCCGCGAGGGGCAGGGCAGGGTTGGCGATGTGGGGCACGGTCTCCTCGACGAGCTGGGTCGCCGAGACCGGGGCAAGGAACGGCGCGCCCTGGATACGGTCGAGCAGCGGTGCCCACATCGGCGCGGGGAGGCTCGCGGGCGGAGCAACAGCGATGCCTCGCATGATTGGCGGAGCGGGAACGGGCTCTTGTTTCCAGATCACCGCGAGCTCGCCCAGCACCACCTGCGCGGCCCGGACCGGGTCGGCGAGCAGGGTAGGGTCGACGAACAACGTCTGCACCGAAGGATCGGGCAGCACCATCGTGAGCGTGCCCGAATCGGTCGTCACCGGAACCGTCGGTGCGGGCGCGTACGTCGTCTGCACCGCGGCACGATCGACGGTGTCGGCGTCGCCGAGCACGATCGAGGTGCCGGTCCCAGCCAGCCACGAAAGCGTCCCGTCATCCACTGCTCCTTGCGCGGGCCTGATTACGGAGGTCGCGGGCTCGGCCCCCAGCGAGCGAAGGACCGTTGCGCCTGCCGCCCGTTCCGCGGCGAGCTGGATGCCGAGGCCGCTGCGGAGCATCGCGGGGAGCAGGGGGGCCGCGTAGGGATTGCCGACCGTCTCGACCTGATCGCGTCGGCCCATCACCGCCCCGAGGGTCTGCAGGAAGGCAGCGGCCTGGCGGGCGGTGACGTCATCGGCGCCGACGTTGTCACCCGCTGGCGTTCGGTACCCGTCGGCGACGTCGCGCGCCTGCGAGATGGTCAGCGGATCCACCACGAGGTCAAGCGCTGACCGCTGCTTCGCCGCGGTGGTGGTCGCGATCGCGTTCAGCGGGGCGCCGATCACACCATCGGCAGCCAGCGTCGGGCCGAACGAGGTGTCGACGAGTGAGCCCGAGGCGTCGAACGCCACCGGGGACGCCAGCTCGACCGTCGTCGACGTCAGGACGGGAGCGAGTGGGGATCCCGACAGATAGATCACGGGCGTCACCAAGGTGGCAACGACCGTCCCTGCCGAGACCAGCTGGATCGCGGCGGGGTAGACCTGTGGATCCGTTTGGTCGATCGCTGAGACGGTTGCGAGGTCCCAGTCCACGGCGACCGAGCGGCTCGCACCCGGTGCGATCGCGCCCTGCATGGCACGAGCGGTGGTGGCGATCACCGACGTTGGTCCGGTGACCAGCGCGTCCGCATAGGCGGACTGGGTCGTGATCCGCGGTCCGAGCGACACGACGAGCTGCAGGTCGCCGAGTTCTTCGGTCCCATCATTCGTGGCGAGGACGACGATGGAGAGCGTGGCGTGGTCGTCGGCGGTGCTCCAGGGTGATTGTTCGAGCAGCCGGAGGCTGGCTCCGGCGTCCTGCGCCCGAGCAGGGGGGATCGCCGATGTCGCGCCGACCGCCAGCAGGGCCGCGACCAGCGCGCCGAGCACGCGTCTCACGCGCCGCATCGTAGCCGCCGGGCCGCCCGGGTCAGCGCAACAGGTCCGCCGCCTGGATGGCAGCGTAGACGACGGCGATCGCGAGCATCCCGGTCCCGACGACCGTGCGCAGGGTGCGTTCGCCGGTCCCGAGGGCGATCGTGGCGCCGATCCGGGCCCCCGGCACGGCGCCGAGCGTCAGGAACAGCACGAGGGGCCAGTCGATGTCGCCGAGCGCCGCGTGGACGATCGTCGCGGGCACCACGAGCGCGGGGATCGTCAGCAGCGAGGTGCCGAGGGCTCGCTTGAGCGGCATCCGGCACCACCCGGACAACAGCGGCACCATCACGATCCCCCCGCCGATCCCGAGGAACCCGGAGACGACGCCGGCAGTTCCGCCGATCGCGGCGAAGCGAGCGACGGTCGTGTGGCGCGCCCCGTTGCCGGGCTCGAGGCGAGCGCGAGGGCGGATGATCCCGATGGCCTGCCAGCCGAGCAGCGCCGCGGTGAGCAGCAGCAGCAACGAAGGATCCACCCATCGGGTTGCCAACGCCCCGGCGACCGCGCCGGCGATCCCGATCGAACCCATCCAGACGGCGGCTTGTCGGTCGACCTCCCCGGCCTTCGCATAAGTCGCCGCCCCCGTGATCGACGTGGGGATGATCACCGGCAGAGGCGTCGCCACCGCCTGGATCGGGGTGATCGGCACGGCGGCGTCCAGCGCAGGGGTCATCAGGATGCCACCGCCGACGCCGAACATGCCCGACAAGATGCCGGCGATCAGGCCGATCGCGACGCCCCATGCGGCGTCGGCGAGCGTCACCGAAGCAACTCCGATGCCTTCACCAACATGTCGCGTTCACCGCGATAGGCCGACCGCTTGATCGCACGATCCAACGGGAACCAACGGATCTCCTCCATCTCGTCGTCGCGTTCGTCGACGTCGCCGCCGGTGTGTCGCATCAAGAAGAAGTGCACCGTCTTGCGGATCCGCAGGTCGTCCCACACGTACATGTACTTCGTGTCGCCCAAGTCGGCCTCGATGTCGGCGGTGAGCCCGGTCTCCTCGCGTACCTCGCGGATCGCCGCTTCCTCCTTGGACTCGCCGGGCTCGATGCCTCCTTTGGCGAGACCCCACGCGAGTTGTCCGCGGCGCGTGCGACGTGATGCGAGGACCACCTCGATGGACCCGTCCTCGGTGCGACGGTAGACGACGCCTCCGGCGGACACCTCTCGGGTGGTCGGGATGTGTTTCCGGGGTTCGGCTGTGGCCTTCGGATCGCCGCCGCGGCCTCGCGCCCCCTTCGCTGCCGATCTCCCTCGCTTCTTGGCAGAGTGCTTCGTGTTCTTGGCGCTGCCCTTCGCATCGCCCGTGGTCGACCGCTGCTGGACGCTCGCGTTTCCGTCAGCACTGCCGGATCGTGCGGCGCTCGAGCCTCCTTGTGAGGCAGGGCGACGGCGACGCCGACGCCGTCGGCGCTTCGGGGGCTGGTCTCGAGGGGTGGTGGGGGTTGGCTCTTCGTCGGGACCTGCCATGACCTGCGGATACTACCGACGCTCAGGCTCGCGCCCGTGCGTGCCGACAATCTCGCGGGGATGAACATCGACGAACTCCTTCGGCTCACCGTCGAGCGCGGTGCGAGCGACCTCCACCTCAAGGTGGGCAACGTGCCCTTCCTGCGGATCGACGGCGACCTCGTCCCAACCACCTACGACGTCCTGCAGCCGCAAGACACCGCCACGTTCGCGGAGACGGTCATGAGCCCGCTCAAGGCCGAGCAGTTCGAGGCCCACAGCGAGGCGGACATCGGCTACACGCTGCATGGCGTTGGCCGCTTCCGGATCAACGTCTTCCGGCAGCGCGGGCTCACGGGCTTGGCCGTACGGCGCGTCCGTTCGGAGATCCCGACGTTCGAGGAACTGCGCTTGCCCGAGGCGATGCGTACGCTCGCGGACAGCCCGCGCGGCCTCGTGCTCATCACCGGCCCTACGGGCACGGGGAAGACCACGACGATCGCCTCGATGATCGGCTACATCAACCGGTCGCGGCGGGCGCACATCGTCACGATCGAAGATCCGATCGAGGTTGTGCACGACGACGAGTTGTCGATCGTTCAACAGCGTGAGGTGGGGCTCGACACGGATTCGTACGCAGCGGCGTTGAAGTCCGTCGTCCGCCAGGACCCCGACGTGATCTTCGTGGGGGAGATCCGGGATGCGGAGTCCGCGCTGTCGGCGATCCAGGCCGCGGAGACCGGTCACCTCGTGATCTCCACCCTGCACACCATCGACTGTATGGAAACGATCAACCGCGTGCTCGACCTCTTCCCACCGCAGCAGGCGAAGGAGGTCCGCACGTCGTTCGCCGGCGCGCTGCGAGGCATCGTGTCGCAGCGCCTCGTTCAGAAGGCCGACGGGAAGGGTCGCGTTCCTGCGGTCGAGGTGCTCGTGAACACCGGTCGAGTGTTCGACCGGCTGGTCGATCCGGATCAGACCGATTCGATCGTGGATGTGATCGCCGAGGGCGCCTTCTACGGCATGCAGTCGTTCGATCAGGCGCTCGTGACACTCGTCCAGGAGGGCCATGTCACAGTGGACGAGGCCCGCCGCACGGCCTCGAGCCCGCACGACTTCGATCTGCAGCTGTCGGGCGTGCTCGATCGTGGCTCTGCATTTAGCGACGACCAGAAGTCCGGACTGCCCTTCTAACGCTGCGCGGCCAGCCCGCATCGCACGGCTATCCTCGGACCGTCATGGATGGACCCACCGAAGCCGTACTCGACGTGCCACCGCTCGCGAAGGAGCTCGGTGATCGGTTCGTCGACGCCGGTCACGAGCTCTACCTGGTTGGCGGAAGCGTTCGAGATATCGTGCGGGGCAAACCATTCCCCGATCTCGATTTCGCGACGTCGGCCCACCCGACCGAGACCACGAAGGTCCTGCGTGGCTGGGCCGATCGGCGATACCTCGTCGGGGTGAAGTTCGGCACGGTCGGTGCGCTGAAGGACGGCCACCGGATCGAGATCACGACGTACCGCAAGGAGGTGTACGCCGAGGAGCACCGCAAGCCGGCGGTGACCTTCGGTGACGACGTGCTCGTCGATCTCTCGCGGCGGGATTTCACGATCAACGCGATGGCGATGCGGCTGCCGGACGGCGTGTTCCTCGATCCATACGCCGGACTGAAGGCGCTCGCCGCCGGCGTGCTCGACACGCCCCTGGACCCCTCCGTCTCGTTCTCGGATGACCCGCTCCGTATGATCCGCGCCGCGCGGTTCGTCGCGCAGCTCGGCGTTCGTCCCGCCGATCGAGTGGTCGATGCGATGCGGGAGATGAGCGAGCGTCTCGACATCGTGTCGGCCGAGCGGATGCGCGATGAGCTCGACAAGCTCCTGGTCGGCGAGCATGTCGGCCCTGGCTTGGCACTGCTCGTCGGGTCGGGTCTGGCGGACCGGTTCGTCCCGGAAGTGCCGGCGCTCCGGCTCGAACAGGACCCGGTCCATCACCACAAGGACGTGCTCGCCCACACCTTTGCGGTCGTGGAGCGCTGCGAACCCGACCTCGTACTTCGCCTTGCCGGCCTCCTGCACGACATCGGCAAGCCGTCGACCCGCAAGATCACGCCCGAGGGCGTGACGTTCCACCACCACGAGATGGAGGGCGCCCGTATGGCGCGCTCTCGGCTCGAGGCCCTGCGGTATCCCCGGACGGTGATCGACGATGTGTGCACGCTGATCGAGTTGCACCTGCGCTTCCACGGCTACGGCGACGGGGAGGGATGGAGCGACGCCGCGGTGCGCCGCTACGTTCGGGACGCGGGCCCGTTGCTCGACCGGCTGAACCAGCTCACCCGCGCCGACGTCACGACGCGCAACGAACGGAAGGCCGCGACCTTCGCGCGACTGCAGGACGACCTCGAGGAGCGGATCGCGGCGCTCGCGGAACAGGAGAACCTCGCAGCCCTGCGGCCGCCGTTGGACGGCCGTCGAGTGATGGAGCTGCTCAACCTCGAACCCGGCCCCGCGGTCGGGGAGGCCCTCGACTACCTGATGGAGCTCCGCATCGAGCGTGGACCGATCCCCGAAGACGAAGCGATCGAGCTCCTTCGGGTGTGGTCGGCTGCCCGCTGACGCACCACGATCCGCCCGGCGTCGACTGCCCGGGTCCGATCACGAGCGCGACGACCTGGCGAGCCATCCGAGGAGCCGTAGGCTGACCGGCGTGGGCATGCCGGCAGCCGCGGAGGTCGATCCGGATCGCGGCCTCTCGACCGCGCAGGTGGCCGAGCGCACTGCCCGAGGCGAGATCAACGACGTCCCCGCAGCGCCAACCCGGACGGTCCGTCAGATCGTCCGCGCCAACATCGTCACGCGGTTCAACGCGCTGCTCGGGGCGATGCTCGTCCTCATCCTGTTCGTCGGGCCGATCCAAGACGCCCTGTTCGGGTTGGTGCTGATCGCGAACGCGCTGATCGGCATCGTCCAGGAGCTTCGTGCGAAACGGACCCTCGATCGGCTCACGGTGTTGACGGCACCGCGTGCACGGGTCGTTCGTGAGGGAGCCGTGGCCGAGTTGTCGCCGCACGCCGTCGTGCTCGGCGACGTGCTGACGCTCGAGCCCGGGGCGCAGATCGTCGTGGACGGCACGGTCCTGGTCGCGGCCGGGCTTGAGATCGATGAGTCGCTGCTGACCGGGGAGTCTGAGCCGGTCATCAAGCGGCAGGGCGATCCCGTCCGCAGCGGCTCATTCGTCGCTGCCGGCTCGGGCCGGGTGGAGGCGACGGCGGTCGGCTCGGGCGCCTACGCAGCCAGGATCGCCGAGGACGCCCGCCGGTTCACGCTGACGGGCTCGGAGTTGCGCACGGGTATCGACCGGATCCTGCGGTACGTGACGTGGGCGATCGTGCCGACGGGGATGCTGCTGTTCGTGAGCCAATTCCGGGCGAACGACGACTGGCGCGCCGCACTGTCCGGCGCCGTGGCGGGCACGGTGGCGATGGTGCCGGAAGGGCTCGTGTTGTTGACGTCGATCGCCTTCTCGGCGGCGGTCGTCCGGCTGGCTCGGCAGCGGGTGCTCGTCCAGGAACTGCCGGCCGTCGAAGGGCTCGCTCGCGTCGACGTCGTGTGCATCGACAAGACGGGGACGCTCACGGAGGGGCGGCTCTCCGTCGAGCGGATCGAGCGGCTCGACGAGGCCGTCGACCCCGCACCGGCGTTGGCGGCGCTCGCCGCCGCCGATCCCGCGCCGAATGCCACGCTGCGAGCGATCGGCGAACGCTTCGGGGACGCGCCCGATTGGCCCGTCGAGGATGTGGTGCCGTTCTCCTCGGCCAGGCGCTGGAGCGGGGCGACCTTCGACGGTTCGGCCGCCTGGGTGCTCGGGGCGCCCGATGTCCTGAGCGGGGATCGCCGGGTGCGGGACCGGACGGCGGCACTCGTCGCGACCGGCGCCCGGGTGTTGCTGCTCGGCCGAGCGTCGCACATCGTGCTCGACGACGGACCCGACGGGGTCGATCCGGTTGCGCTGGTGGTGCTCGCGGATCGGGTGCGGCCGGACGCCGCCGCGACGCTGCGCTACTTCGCCGAGCAGGACGTGCGCGTCGTGGTGCTCTCCGGTGATGCCCCTGTGACGGTGGGCGCCATCGCGGACTCGCTCGGACTCGCGGGCGCGGAAGACCCGGTGGATGCGGGGTCGCTCGATGACAACGACGTGCCGGCAGCGCTTGCGTCCCACAGCGTTTTCGGGCGCGTGACTCCGCAACGCAAGCGGTCGATGGTGCGCGCGCTGCAGGATGCCGGGCACACGGTTGCGATGACGGGGGATGGTGTGAACGATGCGCTCGCGCTGAAGGACGCCGACATCGGCATCGCGATGGGAACGGGCGCAGCGGCAACCCGCGCCGTCGCTCAACTCGTCTTGCTGGACGCGAGCTTCGATGCGCTGCCGAGTGTCGTGGCGGAGGGGCGCCGGGTGCTCGGCAACATCGAGCGGACTGCCAACCTGTATCTGAACAAGACGGTGTACGCGATGCTGTTGGCGCTCGCCGTCGGCGTGGCGGGCGTGGTCTTCCCGTTCCTGCCGAGGCACCTGACGTTGATCGGCACGCTGACGATCGGCATCCCGTCGTTCTTTCTGGCGCTCGCACCGAGCGGCCAGCGGTTCCGACCCGGATTCGTCCATCGGGTCCTCCGGTTCACGATCCCGACAGGCTTCCTCGCTGCGACGGCGACGTTCCTCGGCTACACGCTCGCGACCCACGAACCGGGGATCACGACGCTGCAAGCCCAGACCACGGCCGTCATGACGCTCATGTGGGTGGGACTCCTCGTGTTATCGATCGTTGCGGCACCGCTGAACCGCTGGCGGCTGACGCTCGTGTGGGCGATGGGCGCGGCGGCCGTCCTCGCGTTCGTCCTGCCGGTGACACAGGTGTTCTTCGCACTCGATCCGCCACCCGGGACCGTCTGGCTCGCGTCGATCGGGATCGCCGCCTTGACGTGGACGTTCGCGCGGTTCTTCGTTCCCGAGGAGCGGCCGGTCGGTACGCGCTGGCGCGCGGCGGAGGGCTAGAGACCCGACCAGCTGCTCGTCGGCCACACGACGACCCACGCTTTGCCGACGATGTCGTCGCGCGGGATGAAGCCGATCTCGGGGCGGTCGGGGAGCGCTGCAACGCCCAGCCCGAACCGGGAGTCTTGCGACTGTTGCCGGTTGTCGCCCATCACGAAGTACATGCCGTCGGGCACGGTGAGCTTGGCGAAGTCCGACGTCGTCCCCTTCACGTACGGCTCGTGGATCGCCACCCCGTTAACGAGGACTTTCCCGTTCTTGCCCTGGACGGTGTCGCCCGGAAGCCCGATCACTCGCTTGATGAAGTCCTCGCTGTCGGGCTTCTGGAACCCGATGCCCTGGAAGAGCCAGTGGGCCGCGCCGCCGAGCAATCCGCGCTTCGGCTGCTTGCCGGGCGTCGGGTCCTCGAACACGATGACGTCGCCGCGCTCGGGCCCGTGGAAGTAGTACGGCACCTTCGAGACCAGGACCCGGTCGTTGATCTTGAGGGTGTTCTCCATCGATCCGCTCGGGATGTAGAAGGCCTGCACGAGGAACGTCTTGATCAAGATCGCCAGGACGAGCGACAAGATGATCAGCCCCGGCAGCTCGCCCAGCGAGTGGAGGAACCGGTGGTGGCGCTTGCCGGCCTGCTCGTCGGGCTCGGTCGGAGCGAGCGCCGAACGATCGGTCTCGGTCTTCACGGCCTACAGGGTATCGGGTTCGGCTATCGGGACCATGAGGCGGATCTCGACGGCTTTGCAGGATGCCCACACCTGAGCTCCCGGCTTCAGGTGCATCCGGTCCACGGAACCGCGCGTTAGCTCGGCCACAAGCGGCGGGGCGGTTTCCAGCCGCAGCCGCGCGCGATCGCCGAGCGTGGCGATCTCTCGGATCGAGCCGCTGAAGACATTGCGGGCAGAGCCCTCCGGGCGCTCGACGTGGACGGAGATCTCGGCAGGGGACACGGTTGCCCGCACGCCATCGACCGCATCGTGCGGAACCCCATCCGGCCAGGCGACCGCCAGGGTTCCCTCGAGGGTGACGAGCTCTCCCGCGCCGTCGGGAAGTGGGCGGAGCGTCCCAGTGAACAGATTGATGCCCACGAGGTCGGCGGCGTAGCGCGTGCGCGGCCGGTCGCGGATCTCCTGTGGGGTGCCGACCTGCGTGATCGTGCCGTCCTCCAGCAGCGCGAGCCGGTCCGCCAGCGTCATCGCTTCGACGGGGTCGTGCGTCACCACGATGACGGGACCAGCGAAGGTCTCGATCGCGGTACGGATCGCATCGCGCAGTGAGGGTTTCGCCGATGCGTCCACCGATGAGAGCGGTTCGTCGAGCAGCAGCGCTGCCGGTTCGGACGCCAGGGTTCGGGCGAGTGCGACCCGCTGGCGTTCCCCACCCGAGAGCTCCAAGGGTTTGCGCTCGGGATCCACCGAGGGCGCGAGGAGCGTCAGCACCGCGAGCGCGTCGGCTCGAGCCAACGCGGTCCGTGCGCCGCGCGCTCGTGCGGGGAACGCGACATTGTCGATGACGGACATCCGGGGGAACAGCACGCCGTCCTGGAAGGCGAGCCCGATCCGGCGTTGCTCTGGTGGTTTGTCGTCGATGCGCGCGCCGGCGAGTTCGATCCGGCCCCCACTCAGGGACACGAGCCCTGCGATCGCCTCCAGGACGGTGGTCTTGCCGGCACCGTTCGGACCGACGAGGGCGAGGACGTCGGTGTCGGCGACGTCGAGGTCGACCTCCACCGTGAGCGCCGGTCGGCGCACGGTAAACGCCGCGCGCAGACTCATGCGTGGGCTCCCGTGATCCAGCGATCCCGAAGGGCGACGAGCACCGCGAGCGAGATCGCGACGAGCACGAGCGAGAGGGCGATCGCCCCGTCGGGATCGGTCTGCAACCGCTGGAAGACGGCGAGCGGCACGGTTTGGGTTCGACCCTGCAGGTTGCCGGCGAAGGTGATGGTCGCGCCGAACTCTCCCAACGCCCGAGCCCACGCGAGCACGGCGCCTGCGGCGATCTGCGGCGCGACCATCGGGAGCACGACGCGACGCCACGCATAGCCCGGCCGGGCGCCGAGGACTGCGGCCGCCTGCTCGAAGCGGGGATCGATCGCCCGAAAACCCGCCTCCGAGGCGAGGACGACGAGCGGCATCGACACGAAGGTCGCAGCGACGATCGCGCCGGCGGTCGAGAAGGTCAGCTGGATACCGAGCACCCGGTCGAGCCATCCGCCGAGCACTCCCCGTCGACCGAGCGCTGCGAGGAGCCCGACGCCGGCGACGACCGGAGGCAAGACAACGGGGAGCACCACCATCGCGCGCAGCACGGAACGCCCGGGGAACGTCGTCCGGGCGAGCACAAAGGCCAGCGGCACGCCGAACACGACGGACAGCGTCATCGCCGTCAACGACACCTCGAGCGAGAGCCGCAGCGCCGTCCGGGCGCTCTCGCTCGTCAAGAGCTCCGCCACGTTGCCCCAAGGGGCGCGAAGGACGAGCGCGATCACTGGGATGACGACGAGGATCGCGCCGAGGAGCGCGAGCACCAGGATCGGCCAGGGGAGTCGACGAACCATGGCGCTCAGCCGTTCAGTGGAGGTTCGAACCCGAAGGAGGCGAGCGTCGCCCGACCCTCAGGGCCGATCACGTAGTCGAGGAAGGCCCCTGCCGCGGGTGCGTTCTTGGATCCGGTCACGACCGCGATCGGATACGTCGCGGTGACGTTGACCGCCGGCGGGATCAACACGCTGTGGACGGCGGCACCGGCTGCAACCACGTCGGAGGCGTAGACGATGCCGGCGTCCGCCTCACCGCTCACGACCTTGGCGACGATGCTCGCGTCGTCAGGTTCGTACGACACGACGCTCGACAGAACGGGGTGCAGGATGCCCTCGTCCTGCAACATCCGGCGGGCGTAGTCGCCGATCGGCACGCCCTCCGCGCCCAACGCAAGCTCCACGGTTGGCCTGGTGAGTGAGTCGAGTGACGTCACATCCGCAGGGTTGTCGGGTGGCGTGATGATGGCAAGCGTGTTGGTCGCGAAGTCGATGCGTTCGCCGACGCCGGGCGATGCCGCGATCGTGTCCATCGCTGTATCGCTCGCCGATGCGAACACGTCGGCGACCCCGTCGCCTTCGATCTGGCCGGCGAGGTCTGTCGACGATCCGAAGGTGAAGGCCACGATGACCCCGGGACGCGACCGCTGGAAGTCGCTCCCCATCTGCGTGAAGGCGGCCGTGAGGGAGGACGCGGCGAAGACGGTCAGCTCGGTCGGCGGCGCCGTCGAGTCTCCGTTCGAGCAGGCCACCGCCGAGCACAGCAGCGCGACGGCCAGAAGCCGTCTGATCACCTGTCGACCTCAACCATCACGCTCGTGGCCTTCACCGTCGCTGTGGCCTCCATGCCCGGCTCGAGGCCGAGCTCGTCCGCCGCTTCCCTCGTGATCAACGACACGACCCGGTGGGGCCCGGCCTGGATCTCGACGAGGGCGGACACGGTGTCTCTCGTGACCTTCGTGACGACTCCGGGGAATGCGTTGCGACGGCTCGTATGCGACGGGGCCGGTTTGTCACCACGTCGTTCGGCGAGGAGTCTCGCCACCTCCGACTGGGGGATCAGACGCTGTCCGCCTTGCGTCCGCTCGGTGACGAGCTTGCCCGATCGCTCCCACGCGCGAAGCGTCTCCACCCGCACGCCGAGGAGCTTTGCTGCTTCGCCGATCCGGTATCTCGCCATGGGAAGCCGCACCATACAGGTTTCCCTTGAGAAAGGCGAGGTGAACGCTGGTGGTCACACCGCAAAACGAACGTTCATGACGTCGCCTTCGGCGACGACGTAGTCCTTCCCCTCCACCCGGATCTTTCCTGCGGCCTTCGCGAGGTCCATCGACCCCGCTGTCACGAGGTCGTCGTAGCCGATGACGTCGGCGCGGATGAATCCACGTTGCAGATCCGAGTGGATCGCGCCGGCCGCCTCGGGCGCCTTCGCACCCTTGCGGACCGCCCAGGCCCGGGTCTCGTCCTCGCCGGTCGTGAGGAACGTGATCAGGTCGAGCACCCGATAGCAGGCGGCGATCACGGTCTCGAGCCCGGGCTCGGTGACGCCGAACTCCTCAAGCAGCGCCCGGGCTTCGCTCGGGTCCATGCCGGCAACCTCGGTCTCGATGGCGGCGAACACGCCGACGGCGTCGCCGAGCTCGGCGGGCACGGTTGCGCCTTCGTCGAGGTTCGCGATCACCATCTGCGGCTTCAGGGTCAGCGGCGCGATCCCGCGCAATTCGGCGACCTGCTCGCCGTCCAGATCGGCGTCGCGAAGCGGTGTTTCGGCCTCCAACGCTCGCTGAGCCGCGGTGAGCGCCTCGACGTCAGCTCCGGGCTTGCCGCGGGCCTTCTTGATCGCCTTCTCCAGCGCAGATTCGATCACCGCCAGATCGGCCAGCAGGAGGTCCGCTCGGACATCCGCCAGGTCGGCCGCGGGGTGTGCGTCCGGGCCGAAGCACCGCACGACGACCCCCAGGGCGTCCATCTCGCGGAGCTTCGCCACCGCTTGGGCGTTCGACAAGCCGCCGGGGACGTCCACGAACCGGACCTGCGCGGCGACCGTCTTCTTCGAGTGTTCGAGATCCGTGAGCACGCGCAGGCGTGGGTCGGGGACGGGCACGACCGCGACGTTCGCTTGGCCGCCGTGCGACCCGGCGTGCGTGAGCGCTGCGAACAGCGTCGACGTGCCGGAGAACGGTGTGCCGACGAGTCCGATGTCCTTCACGGGGCGCAACGGTAGCAGTGGACACCGGTCGACCCGCCGGACTCGGTCCTTCGGTCCCCCACGTACCGACTTCCGGCCGGTAGCGCGCACCGGCCGGAATAACCGATGCTCCCCAGCGAGACCGGATACGGCCGGGGCGCCGCCAGACCCGCCCCGGCCGTCCGGCCTCCTTCCCCGGTCTGGCGGTCTGGCGGCCACATGCGCCGAGGGGGGCGCAACGTGCGAAGGGCGGGGACCCGACGGCCCCGCCCTTCGTCACGCTGGTGCTGCGGTGCGTGCTTAGCTCTTGGTTTCCCAGAAGACCTTCGCGACCTCGTCGATCGCATCGAGGAGCTGCTGGCCCTGTGCAGGGTCGTTCGACTTCTTCGCGGCGCCGGCCTCCTTGGTGGCGTTCCAGAACAGATCGTGCAGGTTCGGGTGCTTTTCGAGGTGCTCCGGCTTGAAGTAATCGGTCCACAGCACCCACAGGTGCTCCTTGACCATGTTCGCCCGCTCTTCCTTGATGCTCACGGCGCGCGCGCGGAATTCGGCGTCGTCCGAACCTTGGAACTTCTCCTGACACGCCTTGACCGACTCGGCCTCGATGCGGGCCTGCGCCGGGTCGTAGACGCCACACGGGAGATCACAGTGCGCGTGGACCGTGCGACGAGGTGCGAGGATGCGGTTCAGCATGGTTGAAACCCCTCCTTCTGATGTCCCTGACGCCGGCGGACCCTCTGCCGGCGAACCTTCCGAACCTGAATCCTACTCCGGCGGTCGGAAAGCGTTCTCGGGCACCGTCGCGGCGCTCGCGCTCGTTGGCGCGGCGGCCTTCGCGTTCCTGCGATACCGGCCGGCGCGCGTCGCGATCGAAGGCGTCTCGATGGCGCCGACGCTCCTGCCGGGTGACTGGGTCCTCGTGGTCACGCCGGAGCGATTCGAGCGTGAGGATGTGGTCGTCGTGGAGCACCCGCATCGGCTCGGGTATGAGGTCGTCAAGCGGCTCGTCGGGGTTCCGGGCGACGAGATCGGCGATCGAGTGCTCGGCGAGGGCGAGTATTGGGTGGAGGGCGACTTCGCGCAGCATTCGACCGACTCGCGCGAGTTCGGGCCCGTGACGCATGAAGACTTGAAGGCGAAGGCGGTGCTCATCTACTGGCCGCTCGAACGACGCCGCGCGGTCCGCTGACGGCGCACAAAGGCTCTCGCGTCGTTGGCCGATACCCCTCCTACGATGGTGGACATGGATCCTTCCTCGCGGCGCCCCGATCTGGGTGTTCCACCCCGGCCCGACCTCGGGTGGCTCGATCTGCCGCCGACGGTCACGACGCCCCGACGCCGACGCGCTCGTGCGGTTGTCGCCCTCATCACCGTCGTCGCCGTGCTCGGGACGGTCGGGGTGCTCGGGGGCGCGGTCCGCGACATCTCGCGCCCCAAGGGCTCCAGCTCCGAGTACAAGTTCCTCGCGACGGTCGGCGGGCGACCGGTTCGCTGGAACCCCTGCGAGCCGATCCACTACGTCGTCAACGTGTCGCGCGCCCCAACCGGATCGCTGGAGGACGTCCAGGTAGCCGTCTCGCGTATCTCGGCGGCAACCGGCATCGCTTTCCAGTACGACGGGATGACCGATGAGGTGCCGCAACACGATCGCTCGCCCTACCTGCCCACCCGCTACGGCGAGCGATGGGCGCCCGTCGTGATCGCGTGGGCGTCTCCGTCCCAGACCGATATCACGTTCCAGAAGGGCGACGAATACTTCGCGGCTGTCGCGCGGCCGCTCGCCTCACCGGACGGCCCGCCACAGTTCGTCAGCGGCTGGGTGGCGGTGAATGCGAACGATCCGAACCCGCCGGGTTGGGACTTCCCGGGCGCGCAGGGCCCGACCGTGCTCCACGAGCTCGGACACGTGATGGGGCTCGATCACGTCGACTCGCGCGCGGAACTGATGGAGCCCTCGGGCGGCGACATGACGAACTTCGGTCCGGGGGACCTGGCGGGTCTCGAGCGACTCGGACGCGACCAAGGGTGTCTCGTCACGCCGACCCCCTAGCCGAGACGCACCCGGGGCTCCTTGCCCTTTTCCACACCTCCGGGGTAGCATTTGCACCTGCAAATGGTCCGTACACGTGAAGCTGGCGTCGTCGCGGCGATGATCCCCGACCGCATCTGCGGCTGTTCCTAACCACAAGGAACAGCGCGACCCTTCGCGTCCAGCCGCCTCTTCGTTCCCCCGCAACCCTTCTTGGAGGTCACGTCCCCATGAGCACGACCATCACGACCGTCGACGCCCGCGGCCAATCGTGCCCCGGACCGCTCGTCAGCCTTGCCCGCGCCCTCAAGGACGCGCCGACCGGCGCCACGTTCGAGCTCCTGGCCACCGACCCCGGCTCGAAATCCGACGTGCCGTCGTGGGCGGAGCTGTCGGGCAACGAGCTGGTTCGCTCCGAGACGTACGAGGACAGCTCGTTCCGATACGTGATCCGCAAGGTGGCCTGACCATGGCGATTACCGAGGACCGCACCGAGACTGCGGGGACGCTCGCCGACCTGCTGCAGCGCGTCGAGGCGCTGGAGGCCACCGAACGAGAAGGCCATCCAGAAGAAGAACAAGATGACGATCATCGCCTGGGGCGGGAATCTCGACCGCATCTGGCCGACGACGATCCTCGCGACCACCGCGGCTGCGAGTGGTATGGAGGCGAGCGTCTTCTTCACCTTCTGGGGGCTCTTCGCGATCGTCAAGCCGGGCGTGCGCATCACCGGGGAGAACTGGATGCAGAAGATGATGTCGGTGATGAATCCGGGCTCCGCCCAGAAGGCGAAGCTCTCGCACTATCAGTTCCTGGGTGCCGGGCCGGCGATGTTCAAGAAGCTGGCCGACAACAACAACGTCGCCAAGCCAGATGAACTCATCGCGTTGGCGCAGGATCTCGGCGTCAAGCTGATCCCGTGTCAGATGACGATGGATCTGCTGGGTCTGAAGCGCGAGGACCTGTTGGACGGTCTCGAGGAGCCGATCGGCGCGGCGACCGCGATCCGCGAGATGCGCGAGGCCGCGATCCCGCTGTTCATCTAGCCGCGACGGGCGCTGATGTTGAGGCGCACGTAGTCGATCGTCGGCGGGTCGAGCCGGTCGGCAACCCTGGTGACGAAGGCCGATCGTTCCTCCCCGGGCACATCCTCGAGGACATCGCCGAGGCACACGGTGGCGAGGTAGCGCTCGAGCTGACCGGATGGCACGTCGATCGGCGCGGCGACGAGCGAGCACTCGACGTCGATGAACCCCGCTCGATCCAGACGTGCCTCGGTCTCCTCGGGAGTGGCGAACACCTTGTCCCAGGCGACATCGGCGTCGACCTCGGCGAGCGCCTGCGCGACGTTGGCGATGTTGCCGGCGCCGCCGCACTGCGCCTCAAGCGCGGCGCCGGGCCGCATGATCGCCGCGAGGTTGGTGAACAGGCGGTCGTGGTCGGGCACCCAATGGAACGTCGCCGTCGAGAGCACGGCATCGACCGGATCGATCGGGATCGGCTCCAGGAGGTCGTGGACCACGAAGGCTGTGCGATCGGCGGGGAGTCGTTCGCGTGCGGCCTCGATCATCGACGGGGAGCCGTCGAGCGCGACCACGGAGCCTGCGGGGAGACGCTCGAGGAGGTACGCGGTGACCAGACCGGTGCCGCAGCCGGCATCGAGGACCTGCTCGTCCCCGCGGAGGGGGAGCCGATCGACAACGGCGCGCCCCCATCCCGTCATCGGGATCGGCAGCTCGTCGTAGGCGGTCGCGTCCCAGTCGCGCGGCATCCCGGCAGCCTAGCCCCGCGGTTCTCGAGCGTCCGCCCGTTCGGCGAGTGATCCACCGACCTACGGCAGGTATTTCTGTTCGATCGTGGTGACCTCGCCGTCGGCGATCGTTATCCACCACCAGGAGGTGTCTTTCGGCGGGAAGTCCGTCTGGACGGTCTGACCCATCCACCCGAGGAACTGCGACTCGGTCGCCTTCACCGGCTCGCTCAACCCCGACCCTTCGGGGATGTACTTCACGACGTAGGTCTCGGCCAATGGGGTCAGCCGAAGCTTGGGGTTGTCGTTCACGATGTAGTAGTCGTTCGGGACGGGGGTCTCGTCGCCGCGCGACGCCGCCACCTGATTCGCTTCTGCGCCCGTGTACCACTCGGCGAGGTCGTATTGGAGCTGCAGTGGCCCTTCGTCGCCTCCCTGGACGTCGGTGAGCTGTACGAAGTGGGTACCGTCCGCGAGCGTATCGCCCGTCGGCTCCGCCGAGGGCGTGGCAGAGGACGCCGGCGTCTCGCTCGGCGTCGTGCTCGCCACCTGGCTCGGCGTAGCCGAGGGTGAGGGTGTCGCGACGTCGTTGCCGCCCGTGCCGAGCACATATCCGCCCGCGAATACGACGATGGCGGCGACCGCGAGCGCAACGATCAGCACGGTCCTGCGGCGGCCGCGGCGGTCGGTGTGGCGGTGGCCGTTCGTGGTCATGGTCGGGAGCCTTCCAGTCGGGCGGTCGGTGCAGGGTACCGACACCTCGTGGCGATCCCGTGGAGCCGCGAAGATGGTACGAGACGCTAGTTAGTGTTCCGTACTATCCTCGGACGCATGGAACGAACCCAGCTGCGACCCGCCGAGCTCGCCGCCACACTCCGCGTGGCACTGTGGCGGGCTGCGCGGCGGATGCGCCACGAAGCCGATGTCGATATCAGCCCGACGCTGCACTCGGCGCTCGGCTCGGTCGAGGCCCATGGGCCAGTGACCGCCGGAGGCCTGGCCGCGCATGAGCACGTCCGCAAGCCCACGATGACGCGCACGATCCACGCATTGGTCGAGCGCGGGCTGATCGAACGGCTCCCCGACCCCTTGGACGGTCGCGTCACGTGGCTCCAGGTCACGTCGGCGGGCACTGCGCTTCTGGCACAGGCACGGAAGCGCACCGACGCGTACCTGACGCAGCGGTTGCGGGAGCTGACCCCGGCGGAGCGCGAAACACTCCGCGACGCGACGGAGATCCTCGAGCGCTTGGCGCAGCCGGGCCGGGAGGAGCCGTGAGCGCCGTCGGCGCGCTCCAGCGCACCTTCATCTCCGCGCGCACGTCGCGCAACTTCCGGCTCTTCCTAACGGGCCAGTTCGTCTCGGCCGTCGGGACGTGGATGAACTTCACGGCGATGGGATGGCTCGTGTGGCAGCTGACCCACTCGGGGGCGGCACTCGGACTGAACTCCGCGCTCGCGTTCGGGCCCGTGCTGTTGGTCGGTGCGTACGGCGGTGTTCTCGCCGATCGGTTCGACAAGCGGAAGATCCTGATCACCACGCAGAGCAGTTACGCGCTGGTGTCGCTGACGCTCGCGACGTTGGTCGCGACGCACTCGATCGAGCTGTGGATGGTCTATACGTTGTCAGTGATCGCGGGTGTGATCACCGGGATCGACAATCCGTCGCGGCAGAGCTTCTACGTCGAGATGGTCGGCGAAGAGTCGCTCACGAACGCCGTCAGTCTGAACAGCGCGGCGTTCACCGGCGCCCGGGTGGTCGGGCCGGCGATCGCCGGCATCGTGATCGCCGTGGCCGGCATGGCCTGGTGCTTCGGCCTCGACGCGCTCTCGTACACGTGCGTCCTCGCGGCGCTGCTCGCGATGCGCACCCGCGAGCTGCATGCGCAGCCGCGGACAACGCGCGAGAAGGGTCACTTGGTCGCGGGCCTGCAGTACGTATGGCGCACGGATGAGCTGCGACGCCCGCTCATCATGCTTGCCGTGATGTTCACCCTGGTGTTCCAGTGGCAGGTGCTCATGCCATTGCTTGCCGAGGTCACGTTCCTTGCGGGTCCCCGTGAGTTCGGCCTGTTGTCCGCTGCGGCCGGCGTTGGAGCGTTCGTTGGAGCGATCACGACCGCCCACCGGAACCGGGAGCCACGGATGAGCAGGATGGCGTGGTTCGCGCTCCTCGTCGGGCTGGCGATGCTCGTGATCGCGATCGCGCCCACACTGCCGCTCGCGATGCTCGCGATGGCGCCGCTCGGGTACGCCGCGATGTGCTTCATGATCACCGGCAACACGATCCTGCAGGTGAACGCCGTGCCCCAGGCGCGGGGTCGGGTGATGGCGCTGTACGGCATGGTGTTCCTCGGCTCGACGCCCTTCGGCGCCCCGATCGCGGGCGCGCTCGGTCAGCACCTGGGTCCTCGAGCGAGTTCGCCATCGCCGGGTGCTAGCGCTCGCGGTCGGCGGTGTCGTGCTGCCGCTTCGCCGCTCGGTCGCACAACCGCGCGCTCGACGAGGCCGCCCTCGAGCCCGCCGAGGCGATCGCGGGCGCCGGTTAGCCTTCTCGTTCGCGAAGGACCCGCCAGCCCGGGGCGCGTTCGGCACGGCGGACGTCGATCTCGCTGCCATCCTCGAGCTGCAGCCGGTACCCTGCTCGCCGGTGGCGAGTATGAGAACGGGCTCGTGTGCCGCTCCCCAACGGAGCCCACCGGGGCGCCGGCCGTATCGAGGTCGAGATCGAGCAGGGCGCGACGTCCGATCCACAGCGGCAGGACGGGCGTCCACAGCAAGAAGACCACGCCGACGACGACCATCATCGCCGCATCGCTCAGCAACGGGAACACGAGCACGGCGATGACCGCGGCGACCATCCGTGCGACGTTGTAGAAGAAGTCGTACACCGAGAACACCCGCCCGCGGTACCCGTCGGGCAGCGATTCCTGCACCATTGTGTCGACGGACACCTTCTTCCAGGCGAACGTGAGTCCGAGGGTGGCGGCGACGAGCAGGATCACCGGGCCGCTTACGACGAACGCCGCGCCGATAAGCACGAGGCCTCCGACGAAGAACGCGACGGCGACGATCCGGTCCTTCGTCAGGCGGTCCTCGAGGAGCCCACCGGTGGCGATCCCGACGCAGCACGCCGACGCCGCCCGCACCGATCACATTGGAGAACGACGCGACGCCTTCGCCCAGTCGCTCACGGAACACCACCAGCGCGAGGGTGAGCATGACGCCCTGGCCAATCTGGTCGACCGTGATCGATGCGATCGGGCCGATCGCGTGCGGCGTGCGGAGCATCGTGTGCGCGCCGTCCCACGTCTCGACGCCGATCCGCTTGACCGCGTGCCGAAGCAGCTCGGCGGATTCCGGCAGGGTCATCGGCGCGAGGTCCGAGCGGATGCGCCCGGCGATCAACGACGCGAACGAGCCACGCGAGCGTCGCGATCAGCAGCACGCTGTTCGAGCCGATCGACGTCGGCGATCTTGCCACCGACGAACGCGCCGAACAGCGACGCGAGGGTTCCCCCGACCGTCGCGATCGAGTTCGCGATCAGCAGGTCATCGGCGGGCACGAGCCGAGGCACCACGGCCGAGGCGGCCGCCAGCTGGAACCGGTTGATCGACAGGATCGCCAACGCCCCGAGTGAAGAAGGGCGCCGGCACGTGGAGCGGATCGAACAGCAGCAGCGGCACGAACGCCACCTTGAGCAACGGGGCGATCGTCAGGATCGCACGCCGCGGCCACCGGTCGATGAACACGCCGACGAACGGCCCGAGCAGCGTGAACGGGGCGATCGTCACCAGGGTGGTGAGCAGCAGGCCCTTCGCGGTGTTCTGCTGTTTGGCGTTGAAGACGACCGAGGCCGTCAGCGCCACCAGGAAGATGCCGTCGCCGCCCTGGCCCGGGAGCCGGATCCACAGCAGCTTGCGGAAGTCCCGCGCACGAAGCGCCGCCCGGGCACGGGCCACCGTGCCTGGCTGCGTGGTCGGCGGCATGGGCCGGCAGCTTACGGGTACCCCGCCCGGGCGCGATACGAGACCGCGCCGGAGTCCCGGCGTGGCTGTCACGGAGCGCTGACGCTCAGCCCCTCACGTCGGCGTTCGGGGCGGTCCGCGACCTCGAGCGGCGTCTCACCCGCCGCGAACGACTCGACCATCTGCCGCGCCTCCTCGTCGGTGAACTGCACGGGCGGGCTCTTCATGAAGTAGGCGGAAGGACCGATGATCGGGCCGCCGATACCGCGGTCCTTCGCGATCTTCGCGCAGCGGAGGGCGTCGATGATCACGCCGGCCGAGTTCGGCGAATCCCACACCTCGAGCTTCATCTCGATCGTGAGCGGGACGTCGCCGAAGTTGCGACCCTCGAGGCGGATCATCGCCCACTTCCGGTCCTCGAGCCACGGCACGTGGTCGGAGGGGCCGATATGGATGTTCTCCTTCGGCAGCGGCCGGTCGAGCTGCGATTGCACCGACTGCGTCTTGGAGATCTTCTTCGACGTGAGGCGCTCGCGCTCGAGCATGTTCATGAAATCCATGTTGCCGCCGAAGTTCAGCTGGTACGTGCGGTCGAGCTCGACGCCACGGTCCTCGAAGAGCTTGGCCAGCACACGGTGGGTGATCGTCGCGCCGACCTGTGACTTGATGTCGTCGCCGACGATCGGCACGCCCGCGTCGGCGAACTTCTTCGCCCACGCCGGGTCGCTCGCGATGAAGACCGGCAGCGCGTTCACGAACCCCACGCCGGCGTCGATCGCGCACTGCGCGTAGAACGTATCCGCCTGCTCCGACCCCACGGGGAGGTACGAGATGAGTACGTCGGCGCGCGTATCGCGCAGCACCTGCACGACGTCGGCCTCAGGCTCGTCGGACTCGGTGATCATGTCGCGGTAGTAGGTGCCGAGACCGTCGAGCGTGCGCCCGCGCTGGACGACGACACCGGTCGGCGGCACGTCCGAGAACCTGATCGTGTTGTTCGGCTCGGTGAAGATAGCCTCGGCGACGTCGGTGCCGACCTTCTTGGCGTCGACGTCGAACGCCGCAACCACGCGCACGTCACGGATGTGGTATCCGCCGAGTTCCACGTGCATCAGTCCGGGCACGGTGTCATTCGGGTCGGCGTCCTTGTAGTACTCGAGCCCCTGGACGAGGGACGAGGCGCAGTTGCCCAGCCCTACGATCGCGATGCGGACCTCACTCATGCTGTGCGCTCCTTCCTGCGCAGCGTCGCAGAGGCGCGACGCCGCCCGCCCTCGGGGGCGGTGATCTCGTATCGCTGTCGTTCGGTGTGGATCAGGCCGGTCAGCCAGGCGATATCCGCCTCGGTGGCGGCCCGCGCGTGCTCCATCAGCGCGCGCTGATAGTCGTCGGTGGTGTGGGGATCGCGCAGATGCTCCTTGATCTCGGCGAGCCGCTCGGTGAGCGCTTGACGGCGCCGTTCGAGGAGCCGTACCCGGGTCTCGGGCGGCAGGTACCGGAAGAAGGCAACCCGAACGCGGAACCGCGCATCCTCCGTCTGGCCCTCCTGCGGTGGCTCCTGGAGCAGCTCGAGGAAGTGCTTTTCCCCCTGCTCGGTGATCGTGTAGACGGTCTTGCGCCGGGCACCGCCGCACCAGCCTGACTGACGATGGCTCCGTCACGCTCGAGCCGGCGTAGCGACGGGTAGAGCGAGCCATACGAGACCCGCCAGAGTCCGCCCAGCTGCTCGGACAGCTCACGCTGGAGCTGGTAGCCGTGCATCGGGCGTTCCTTCAGCAGGCCCAAGATCGCGAGTTCGATCATCTCTGGTCCGTCCTCTACTCTTGCGCTTCGATATATCGAGGCGATATAGCGACCCGCTATGTATAGCACACCAGGAAGCGATGTGACGGATACTGCCCGCATGGACCCGAGGGACGAAGTGTGGGCCGCGTTCCTGGCGCTTGACGACGCGTTCGCACGTGGCGACGTCGAGGCCGTCCTGACGGGGTTCGTGGACGACGCCGACCTGACGTTGTGGCGCTCGGCCGAGGCCGAGCATGCGGTGGGCCCCGACGAACTTCGGTCGTTCGTGGAGTGGATGTCGGGGCTTCCGGGGCCCTTCTCGATCGACTACGACGAGCACAGGGTCCGGACGGTGGACGACGTTGCGTGGGTCAACGCCGCCGGGACGGCGACGTGGGACGACGGGGTCGGAACCGTCAAGCAGATGCCGCACCGGGTCACGGCGGTGTTCCTTCGGGTGGGCGGCCCGTGGCGGTGTCACACCCGAAACGGATCGCAGCCGCGCGTCGTGAAGTTCAGCTAGGCGGCTCGGCGCGCATGAACCAGATCGTCGGGCCACCGCCCGGCGCCTCGGCCCGCTCGGCCACCTCGAACCCCAGATGCTCGTAGAGACTCACGTTGTCGGGGATGCTGGTCTCAAGGAAGGCCGGCTGCCCGCCGCCGCGGCGCGAGCGAGGCCGTGCCGGATGAGGGTGCTCGCGAGCCCAGCCCGCCGGTGGCGCTCGTCGACGGCCACGATCTCGAGGAACCAGCACGGCTCGTCGGGCACATGGGCGCCCATCCACTCCCAGAACGCGTCGTAGCGTCGACCGCCGTCGCCGGTGAGCGGCTCGATCATCGCGCGGGTCGGCCGTTCGATCTCGAGGAATCGAGCTGCCTGGGCCGGCGGGAGCCACACCGCTGCGGCGTCGGGCGCGCCGAGGACCCACGTGACGTCGAGCGGTCCGTACGCGTCGCGAACCAGGGTGGTGAACAGCTCGACGTCCGCGTCCGCCGTGGCGTCGTCCGGGAAGGGCCACCGGATGATCGGGTCCTCCTTGAAGGCGGATGCGAACAGCCTCGCGACGGTGTCGAGCTCGCTCCCGCGCGCGAGTCGGGGCCCCTCCATCATCACTCGCCGGGACGCCGGTACCGTGTGACGTAGCCGGGGCGCGAGATCTCGGGCGCAAGCAACGGGTCGTCGAGCGGCTCGCCGGGTGTGAGCCGGAGGGGCAGTACGCCGGCCCAGGTGTCGAGCGCCAGGTCCTCGTCAGGCTCCTCCGGAAACCCCTCGCTGATCTTCGCGCTGCACTCGTCGAGCGACACCTTGACGAACGTCGTCTGGCGGATCTCGTCGGCCGTGGGCGGGCGGGCGTCGGCGGCTCGACCCGCGGCAACGTGATCGGTGATCACGTCGAACACTCGCCGGAGTTCCTCGAGGTCCGTCACCTCCTCGGCCGTCCCGTACACGATCACCGTGCGGTAGTTCATCGAGTGCTCGAACATGGAGCGTGCGAAGCGGATGCCGTCCACGATCGTGATCGCGATCGCGACGGGAAGGCCGGCCTTGATCGCACGCAGGGTGGACGAGGCGGCCGAGCCGTGGACGTAGAGGACGTCGCCGATCCGCGCGTGGATCGTCGGGATGATGCGCGGGTCTCCATCGGGACCGACCCATGTCAGATGGCAGTAGATGGCCTCGTCGACGATCGCGTCGACCTGTGCGCGTTCGTACACCCCGAGTTCCGGCAGTCGGCGGACGCGGGTACGCGGTGTCGGCGCCCCCGAAGTCATGGCCTCCGGAACTCCCGGAGGTAGGCGGGTGCGCCGATCCCGGGGCGAAGATCGGGAGCGGGGTTCGGTGCGCCGGCGACGATGTGCACCGGAAGCGTCCCCGCCCAGACGTCGAGTGCGAGATCGGCCTCATCGTCGGCCGGCGGCCCGGTGCGCACCTTTGCGCTCGCTTCGACGATCGGCATCGCGAGGATCAACGTCTCGCGCCAATCCTTGTCGCCCGGTTCGGCGGCATCGTCCTCTCGACCGGGCAGCACGTGCCGGGTGATCGCCCGGGCGGCGGCGTAGAGCTCGTCCCGATCGGTGACCTCTCGCGCCCGGCCGTACACGACTGCGCTGCGGTAGTTCATCGAGTGATGCGGCGACGTGCGAGCCAGGACGAGCTCGTCGACCACCATCGCAACGACACAGACCTCGCCGCCGGCGGCGACCGCTTTCCACGCGCGAGCGGCGCGCGAACCGTGCAGATACAGGATGTCGCCGATCCGAGCCTGGATCGTCGGGAGCGCGCGGGGTCGACCCACTTCGTCGACCCACGCAACCGTGCAGGTCAGGGCGTCGTCCAGCACCTGGTGCACGGTTCCGAGATCGTGCGCACCGCGTTCGGGATGGCGGTGGATCCGGGTGCGCTCGGTGACGGGCTCTGCCATGGGCGCATGCTACCGGTGAGGCAGGTGCGCGCGTCAGTCGACCTGGCCGCGCAAGAACCGCTCGATCTCGGCCGCGAGCTCGTCACCGCTCGGGATCTCCTCGTCCGCCTGCTCGAGCCTGGTCAGGATCTCGCGCACGTCGTCGTCTGCCTCGACGGCTGCGTCGAGGCGCTGACGTTGCGCCGTGGCCTCCTCGGCGAGGGACTCGATCTCGAACGTCACGCCGAGGTGGCGGGCGAGGTGCTCCAAGAGTGCGACGCTCGCAGCCGCGTACGGTCCGCCGACGTAGTGGGGTACCTGCGCATAGAACCCGACCGTCGGCACGCCGACGTGGGCGATCGGGAGCTCGAGTGCCGACAGCGCGGCGCTGGGCACCCGCAGCAGGCCCTGCGGTCCCTTGGTCTCGGACTCGTGCAGCAAGCCGTCGCGCGAGGCGGTCGCCAGCAGTGGCACCGGCCGCGTATGCGCGACCGCCGCCGGGATCGCGCCCAGGCTGATCCACTGCACGACGCCCGCCCGCAGACAGAACTCGCCGATCGCGTCGCCCAATGCCTTCCACCGGAAGTCCGGTTCGGGACCGTGCAGGATCAGCAGGTCGCGGCCGCCGATGCTGCGGTGGTCGATCCGCAGACTCGGCCACTGCAGGCTGTGCAGCGTGCCGTCGATGATGTCGAGCGTTGGACGTCGAGAGCGATAGTCGAACAGGATGTCGTCGTCGAAGCTCACGACCGGTTCGCCGTCGCCCGCAAGGAAGGCGGCGGCCGCGCTCGAAGCCCCCGCTGCGTCGACCCAGCCGTCGAACGCGACGATGAGGACCGGCGCGACCAAGGGCTCCGGCAGGTTTCCGACGCGGATGAGCGACATGCGGGCAGCATAGACCGGGTCGCCGGTTAGGCTGCGGTCGATGGTGACGGCGGAGCCGGTGATCGCGGTCCGTAACCTGTCGAAACGGTTCGGTCGGGTGACGGCGGTGGGCGGTGTCTCATTCGCCGTGCCACCCGGCAGCGTCACAGGGTTCCTCGGGCCGAATGGCGCGGGCAAGACCACCACCCTTCGCATGATCCTGGGCCTTGCGGTGCCGACAGGCGGCGAGGCGCGCGTCTACGGCGTGGCGTATCGGGATCTCGAGCAGCCACTGGCACGCGTCGGGGCGGCGCTTGAGACCACCGGGTTCCATCCCGGGCGCACCGCGCGGTCACATCTGCGGGTTGCGTGCATGCAGGGCCGGATCGACCAGTCGCGGGTCGACGCAGTGCTCGCGCTCACCGGCATGACGCAGTTCGCTGACACGCGCGTCGGTGGCTTCTCGCTCGGGATGAAGCAACGGCTTGCGTTCGCGACGGCCCTGGTCGGCCAGCCGACCGCGCTGATCCTCGACGAGCCGGCGAACGGCCTCGACCCCGCGGGCGTGGCGTGGTTGCGGGGGTTCCTGCGGCGGTTCGTCGACGACGGCGGTGCCGTGCTCGTCTCGAGCCATCTGCTGACCGAGGTCGCCGAGGTCGCGGACCGAGTGGTCGTGATCGATCGAGGGCTGATCGTTGCGGAGGACACGGTCGAACGGCTGGTGGCGACCGGCGGCGAGCGTGTGATCGTCCGATCGCCGGACGCGGCGGGGCTCGCGACGGGGATCCGCGGTGCCGGTGGCACCGTCACCGACCGTCCGGACGGCACCCTCGAGGTGGCCGACGTGTCGGCCGAGCGTGTCGGAGAGCTCGCCGCAGCGGGAGGCGTGGTCCTGCACGAGCTGCGCACCGAGCGGTCCACCCTCGAGGACGCGTTCCTGACGCTGACGGAGGGCCACGCGATCGGCGCCAAACCGGCACCCTCGCGTCCCGATCAGGAAGGGTCGTGATGCATCTCGTCGGTGCGGAGCTCCTGAAGATCCGCTCGACCCGACTGTGGATCGGGCTGCTGCTCGGGTGCCTTGCGTTCACCGCGCTCGGTGCGATCGTGCTGCTGGCGGTGGCCAACACGGCCGAGGGTCGGACTGCTGGGCTCCAGCCGCTGCGGACGGTCGCCGACGTTCGCGACTTCGTGATCCAGGTCGAGGGGTCGGTTCCGTTCATCGTCGTGCTCGCGGCGACGATCGCCACCGGGGAGTACCGCTACGGGACGGCTGCCGGGACCTACTTGGCGACGCCCTCGCGCGCCCGGGTCGTTGTGGGGAAGGCCGGGGGCGCAGCGGTCGTGGGGTTCGCTTTCGGCGCGGCCGCCGCCCTGCTCGCGCTCGTGGTCGTGGTCGTTGGATTGCCGTTGCAAGATGTGTCGATGCCGTTCGGCACCCCCGAGCTCGCCGTGATCGGGCAGATCGGTTTGCAGGGTGTGTACGTCGCGTTGCTCGGCGTCGCGGTCGGGATGATCGTGCGCAGCCAGCTGGTGGCGATCTTGTCCTTGCTCGGCTGGCTCTTGATCCTGGAGCCGTTGTTGAGCGCGCTGGTGCCCGCTGTTGCGAAGTGGACCCCGTTCACGGGGCCTAAGCCCGCCGTCGGCATCGCGGTGGACCAATCGGCGATCCTGCTCGGCTGGGCTGGCGCGCTTGGGATCGCGATCATCTATGTGGGTGCCGCGTTGGCGATCGCGATCTCCATCGAGCGTCGACGCGACGTCTAGGCAGCCGCCCCGCAGGCCGCGGCGAGTCCGGTCACCGCCGCCGCGGCGTCGAGGGGGAGTGTCTGCGTGGATGTGATCCCGTAGGAGGTGTATTCGACCGCGATCGCGGGAAGCGGTTCGGGTTCATCGAGCCTCGCGCACGGCACGCTCGGGTCGACCGTCACCGCCACGACCACGCCGACGCCTTCACCGGGGTCGAGGGGAAGGGCGAGAACGCTGCGGCGGTCATGGATCCTCACCGTCACCGAGTCCGGCGGCCGTCGTCGTCCACGGCCCGCTGTCGGCGCGCACGGCGTCGATCCGCACCGGCAGCCGGCCCGTGTTCCGCACGATCGTCGCCACCCAGACCTGGTCGCCCGGAGCGGCTCGGAGCGTCGCCGGGTCGATCGATCCACCGCTCGTGGCCACATGCGCGGTCCCGAGCGCCAGCGGCCGCTGCTGCTTCGTGTAGAGATACAGCGCGGCACTGGCGAGCACCACGACGATCAGCAGGACGCCGAGCAGTTTCGCAACCGCGCCGCCGTGCTCACGTGGCATGCGGCGAGCATAGGCCCGGGCTGGGCGATCGCGGCGCAGGCTCAGTTCCGGTCGCGTTCCGCCAGGACGCTCTTCAGCGTGGCGGTGGCGTTCATCGCGGGCGGGAACCCGGCGATCGACGCGGTGAGCATGATCGCTTCTCGCAGCTCGTCCTCGGTGAGGCCGGTCTTCAAGGCGGCGCGCAGGTGCTGCGGGAGCTGGGACGAGCGGCCGAGCGCCGTGAGCGCCACGACCGCTCCGAGCTCACGGTCTCGATCGCTCAGCGCGGGCTTCGTGTAGAGGTCGCCGTAGACGAAGGAGACGATCTGCCGCCCGAGATCGCCCAGGCCCTCCACGGCGCGCAGTGCCTTCTCGTCGTGCACCTCCAGGAACCGCGCACGGCCCCGCTCGTATCGTTCATCCATCGCCGGCACCCTACCGGTGGACGGACCGCGCGGTGCATACTGGCTCCGAGTCTGGCGGCGATCGATCGGGAGGGTCGGATGGATACCGAGATCACGTTCGTCGGCGGCCGCGTCGAGTCGTTCCCGGCCTCGATGGAGATCAAGATGACGCCGTTCGGCGTGGAAGTGCTCTCGCGCGATGGCGAGGATGTCGTCCGGGTGCTGTTCCCCTGGGCCCAGATCGAGAAGGTCACCCAGCGTGGCGCCTCGATCTCGGCCGTGTACACCTACTGAGCGCCGCTCAAGAGGCACCCGCCACCTCGGCGGGGTCGTCACCGCGCGAGGTAACGCGCTCCCGGTCCCCGGTCGCCGGCGGCATCGTCCGGGTTGAACAGTCGACAGGTCTGCAGCGACAGGCAGCCACATCCGATGCACGTCGTCAGCGCGTCGCGCAGCTGCTCGAGGTCGGCGATCTCGCTGTCGAGGCGTCTCCGCCAGCTCGAGGAGAGCGACGCCCACGCCGCTTTCGTCGGCGCTCGATCGGGTGGCAGCGTCGCCAGTGCATCCGCGATCTCCGCAAGCGACAGCCCGATCCGCTGTGCCGACGAGATGAACGCGAGCCGTCGCAACACGTGTCGGGGGAACACGCGATGGCCGCCGTCCGTCCGTGCGGCGTGGATCAGGCCTCCGCTTCGTAGTACCGGATCGCGGAGGTGGCGTGTCCGCTACGCGCGGCGACCTCGCCGATCGTGAGCCGATCGTCTCGATGCGCTGCCATGCGACGATGGTACTTGACTTCAAGTGCACTTGAACTTATAGGGTCCCCGAGATGGCCATGACCGCAGCGACCCTCGACGATGTGCGCACGCTCCTGGCACGCGCGACCGGTGACGAGAAGCATGAGGAAAGCTCCACCTCGACGCTTGACGCGCTGTGGGTGCTGTACGACCGCATCCTGCGCGTCGATCCCTCGACACCGGATGCCGACGAGCGAGATCGGTTCATCCTGAGCAAAGGCCACGGCCCGATCGCGCTCTACGCGATCCTGGCCGCGAAGGGGTTCTTCCCCGCAGGCGTGGCTCCACGATTTCCTTGCGCACGGCGGGCGGCTCGGCTCGCATCCTGATCGCACGCAGGTGCCAGGCGTCGAGGCCTCGACCGGGTCGCTCGGGCACGGGTTGTCGATGGGGGTCGGCGTCGCGCTCGCGCTTCGCGCGCGAGGCCTGGACGAGCCGCGCGTGGTGGTCCTGTGCGGCGACGCCGAACTCAACGAGGGGTCGAACTGGGAGGCCGTCCTGCTCGCGCCCCAGCGATCTCTGGGGAACCTGACGCTGCTCGTCGTCGACAACCACAGCGGGTCGCTTCTTATGTCGCGCTGGTGCGAGCGGCTGTCGGCGTTCGACTGGCGGTGTGTCGTCGGTGGACGGGCACGACCATGACGCCCTTGCGTCCGCGCTCTCCGGCCGCGATCCGCTCGTCCCGTCGGCTGTGATCGCGGACATCCCGGCGGGTGAGTGGTGATGGCCGAGACGATGCGTGCCGCGTTCGGGCGCGTGGCGAGCGCGCTGCTCGACGAAGACGCGCGCGTTGCCGTCGTGCTCGCCGAGATCAGCACGGAGTATTTCGCCCACGCCAGCGCGCGCCATCCTGCGCGCGTCGTGAACGTCGGGATCATGGAGCAGACGATGGTCGGTGTCGCCGCCGGCTTCGCTATGGAGGGCTTCCATCCCATCGCGCATTCGCTCTCGCCGTTCATGGCCGAGCGACCGTACGAGCAGCTCAAGCTCGACATCGGCTACCAGGGTTTGGGCGGCACGTTCGTCGGGGTCGGCGGATCGTATGACTACGGGTCGGAAGGCGCCACGCATCACGCGCCCGCCGACGCCTCGCTGATGCTCGGGATCCCGGGGATGGAGGTCGTCGTGCCCGGCCATGCGGATGAGGTGGAGCACATCCTGCGCTCGTGCGTGGCGAACGGTCTGCCGACGTACCTGCGACTGAGCGTCACGGCCAACGAGGATGCGCACGATGCAGAGCCGGGCGCACCTGGTTGTCCTCCGCCGTGGTCGCCGCCGCGACGGTCATCGCCTTCGGGCCGATGCTCGATCGGACGGTCGCCGCGTGTGCCGGACTCGACGTCACGATCGCATACGCGACGAGCCTCCGGCCGTTCGATCACGCAGGGTTGCTCGCGCTCGGCGGCGATCTCCCGACGATCGTGACCGTCGAGCCCTGGTATGAGGGCAGCGCCGCATCGGAGATCATCCGAGCGCTCGGCGGACGCCCCGCCTCGGTGGTCTCTATCGGCGTTCCGCGCGCATTCATCCACGGATACGGCACATCGGGAGAGCTCGATGCGGACCTTCGGCTCGACACGGCAGGGATCCGCGCCCGTCTGCAGACCGTGCTCGCCTGAAGACCCGGCTACGGCGGGCCGCTCGGCCGATGGCACGTTTCGCGATATGCGCTCCACTTAGTTGTGGAGGTGATGCGGCGTGCGCACGCCATGGAAGGTCGCAACGGTCGGCGCCCTCGCGGTCGGGGCGGTCGCTGCGTTCCGCAGGTACCGCAGGCGGCATCTCGCGTGGGGAGCGACGCCGGACGAGGTCTCGGCGCCGATGCTCGGGGACGATCTGGTCCCCCAGCCCCATTTCGCGGCGACACGGGCGATCACGATCGAAGCCCCGCCGGAGGCGGTCTGGCCGTGGCTGGTGCTGAGCTGGTGCTGATGGAGGTCGGGGACTTCTGGATGATGCGGAAAGAGTTACGCTCGATACGCGACCGTGCCGAGCTCGAGACATCTGAGCTCGAGGCGGATGCGGTCGCGATGCCCTGAAGGGAGGGCTGGACGATGGACGACGATGTGATGGACGTCATCGAACAAGCGAAGGACGTGATGACCGTTCGACGGGTGTTCGGCGACCCGTACGAGAAGAACGGTGTCACGATGATCCCGGCCGCACGGGTCCAGGGCGGCGCGGGCAGCGGGCGCGGCGAGGATGGCGAGAGCCAGGGCCGCGGCGGCGGCTTCGGGATGAACGCCAAGCCGGCAGGCGCGTTCGTGATCAACGGCGAGAAGGTGTCGTGGCAACCCGCGATCGACGCGACGAAGATCGTGATCGGGATGCAGTTGGTGGTTGTGGCGGCGCTGCTGTTGGTGCGCGCGGTCGTGAAGTCTCGGGCGCCGCACACAGAGGAGTAGGAAACCTCTCCACTCGCCATGATGCGAGAGGAGCCGCTCGCCGGCGGGATCGCGAACGCCGGCAAGGTCGTGCGGGTCGGCGAGACCGTTCGCCGGCCCGCAAGTCCGTTCACGCCCGCGATCGCGGCGTTCGCGACGTACCTGCGGGCAGCCGGATTCGATGGCATCCCCGAGCACCTGGGCGAAGACGAGCGCGACCGCGAGGTGTGGTCGTTCGTGCCTGGCGACGTGCCCGTGCCGCCGTTCCCCGCGTGGTCGATGAGCGACCGGGCGCTGGCAAGCGTGGCCGAGCTGCTGCGGCGCCTCCATGAGGCGGCGCAGGGGTTCGACGCTTCAGTTCATGTCTGGAGCGACGAGCTGGCCGACGTGCGCGGCAGTGGCATCGTGACCCACAACGACATCTGTCCGGAGAACGTCGTGTTCCGCGACGGCGAGGCGGTGGCGATCCTCGACTGGGACTTCGCCGCCCCGGGTCGGCCACTGTGGGACGTGGTCGCCGTGATGTCGATGTGGGGTCCGGTTCGCGATCCGATCGACCCTGTGGCCGGCATGGAGGGGCTGGATCCGTTCCGCCGTGCGCGATTGATCGCGGACGCCTACGGTCTCGGCGACGCCGAACGAGCGACGATCCCCGACATCTTCTTCGACCGCCTCGAGATCTCGCTCGTCGAGAAGCGGGCCGCCGCCGGTGAGCAAGCGTTCATCGAGATGCTCGACCGACAGGGCGGCCCCGGACGCGGGGCCCGTCGACGCGGGTGGCTCGAAGAGCACGTCGACGAGTTGCGCGCCGCACTCGCCTGAGGCGGCCGGCCTACCGAGGTGTCGCGGTGCCCATCGAGGCGAGTGAGCCCATCGAACACAGGACCCTCGGCACCTGCCGACCACGGTCTCCGCGTCGCACGCTGAGGCCAGGAGGTGAACGCGATGATCACGCGCGACGACACCGAGCTGCGGGAGGCCGCGCTTGCCCAACTGCAGAAGAAGCACGAGTTCTACTCGCACCTGGCCGCCTACATCATGGTGAACACCCTGGTGGTGGTGATCTGGTGGATGACGGATCAGAACGGCTTCTTCTGGCCCATCTTCCCGATCTTCGGATGGGGGATCGGTCTGTTCTTCCATGGATGGGACGTGTTCGCGGGTCCGCCGAGCGAGGGAAAGATCCGCCGGGAGATGGAGCGACTGGACCGCGACGGACGGTGAGGCCCCCGGGCACGTTTGACGCCACCAAAGCGGTCCACCTAGGGTGCGCCCGCCGCTCCGCCGGCGGCGTTGGTGAGGTGCCCACACGCTGATGGATCTTCAACTCCGTGCCACGGTCGAGACCGACGGCGACGTGTTGTTCGCCCAGCAGGATGACCCGGTTGCGAACGAGATGGCGGCGTTCCCGGCGCGCGAAAGAGGCGCGTTCGACGAGCATCTCAGGGAGGTGCTCGCAGATCCCGAGTGCCTCGCGTGCTCGATCCTTGTGGACGAGGCCATCGTCGGGTCGATCGGAAGTTGGTTCGACGACGACCATCGCGAGGTCGGCTATTGGATCGGGCGCGAGCACTGGGGCAAGGGCATCGCAACCGGGGCGCTCCGGGCGTTCATCGACATCGAGCCCACGCGGCCGTTGGTTGCCTTCGTCGCCGTCCACAATGTCGCGTCCCGCCGCGTGGTCGAGCGATGCGGGTTCGCGTTCACCCGCGAGGAGGAGTCGGACGGCGTCCGGTACGCCGTGTACGAACTGTCGTCGGGCTAGCTGCTTACCTGTGCTGCAACGACTCGCAGCCGGTACCTCAGGCGCCGCGCCGAACGCCCGATGCATGTACGGACGTGGCGCACGACCCGATCTCCGCGACGGACCAGGGGTTGCAGGCAGGACCCTGGTTCGACGCCGCCCCGGAGGCGCTGCTCGTGATCGCAGACGGTGTCGTCGTCGCGGCGAACAGAGCGGCGGCGGCGCTCGCCGGCGTCGATCCGGCCGGCCGGCCCTTGGAGACCTTGCTCGAGGGGTGGGCGCAGTCTGAGGACCCGGCCGAGGCGATGCTTCGGATGCCGGGGCGTGAGTCGCTTCCCGTTGAGGTCAGACAGTCCGAGGTCGGCGATCGGTTGCTCCTGGCGATCCGCGATGCGCGTGAGCTGCAGGCGGGGCGCGATGCAACCCGTCAGCTCTTCGAGGCCGAGACGCGGTACCGCAGCTTGGTCGAGCAGATCCCGGCGATCGTCTATGCGGACGGGGGCGACGTCACGAGCTACGTCAGCCCACAGATCGAGGCGATCCTGGGCGTGACGCCCGACGCGTACATGGCCGACCCCGGAATGTGGTTGCGGATGGTCCACCCCGACGACCGCGATTGGGTGAAGGTGCAAAGTGACGCGTTCCTCGCCGGCGAGGGGGGCGACCTGGACGACTACCGGATGGTCCGCCCGGACGGGCGTGTGGTGTGGATCCGCGACCGGGCGTTCGCGTATCGGGACGGGGACGGCCGCGTCCTCTTGGAGCAAGGCTTGATGTTCGACGTCACCGAGCTGAAGGAGGCCGAGGCCCGTGTGGCGCACATGGCCTACCACGACCAGCTCACCGGTCTCGCGAATCGGCAGCTGTTCGAGGAGTCGCTGCTGCTCGCGATCGGGCGCGCCCGCCGCGACGCCACATCGATCGGGGTGCTCTACCTCGACCTCGACAACTTCAAGGAACTGAACGACACGCTCGGTCACCATGTTGGGGACCGGCTTCTCGTGGAGCTTGCGCGGCGCCTCCGAGCGTCGACGCGCGACGTCGACCTCGTAGCGCGACACGGTGGCGATGAGTTCCTGATCCTGCTCGCCGACCTCGGAGCGACGACCGCGGAGCAGACGATCCGGTTGGTCCTGGAACGCGTGCGTACCGCGATGGCCCGTCCGGTGCTGCTCGAGGGCGTCACGTACGTGGCGAGCGGCTCGATCGGCATCAGCCGGTTCCCGAGGGACGCCGACGATGTCGACAGCCTGCTCCGCAGCGCCGACGCCGCGATGTATCGAGCGAAGCGCTCGGGGCCGAACAGCGACTGCTTCGCCTCGGACCCCACCGAGCGCTGACCCCGAGCGCGAGGCGGGGGCGGCAGCTTTCGCCACCGCCCCCGGGCTGCCTTCCTCGCAGATGTGGATCAGTTCTCGTCGCCGAGCCACTCGCCGGCGATCATCGGTGTGCCGGACTCGAGCAGGGTCTTCAGGTCGCTGAGGATCCACGGCCAGCCGCCGCCCGCCATGTCGCCCATGTTGCCGGACACCATCAGCTGGAGCTTGGGCTTGCCCTCGAGTTCGTGGGTCACCGTCAGCTTCGAGATGCCGCCGGGCTTGGCCTCGATGTCGTAGGTCACCCGCGTGAAACCCTCGGCCTCGAGCTCGGGGTCCATCAGGATCTTCCACGTCTGCACGAGGCGGCGCGGCGGATCGACCTCGAGCACCTCGCCGTCGACGATCTCGTCGGGCACAGGCCAGCCCTTCGCTGCGCCGGCGTCCTTCATCGCCTTACTCGCGTGTGACTTCGCGGCCCCGCCGGGACGCAGGTCGTACTCGGCGAGCCCGCCGTAACCGTAGCGCTCGGTCCACTCGGGCTTCGTGATCGCGTCCCAGATCGCCTCCGGGGTCGCGCGGATGAAGACCTGATAGACCTGCGTTGCCGTCAACGTCTCGGTGCTCATGCCGAACCTCCTTCCAGTTCGTGCTTCAGGTCGGCCAACGCCGTGACCTGTCGCTCGGTGTACTTGTCGATCCAGCGGTCGTGGACCAGCCGGATGGGGACGGGATTCAGGAAGTGGAGCTTCTCCCGGCCCTCCTTGCGCGTCACGACGAGTCCCGCCTCCTCGAGGACCTTCAGGTGCTTCATGACCCCGAATCGCGTCATGTCGAGCCCGGATTCGAGCTCCGTGAGCGTGCGGCCGTCACGCTCGAAGAGCCGGTCGAGCAGGAACCGACGGGTGGGATCGGCGAGTGACTTGAACACGCGGTCGTCGTCATGCACCCCGAGACCATATGTGACTAATCGGTCACGTGTCAAGTGATGTGTTTCAACCCACCCCGAGAACGGTTGGGACCCCTGGGGGTGCAGAGGGCACCACCACACTGCTCCGAACGGCGGGTGTCACACACCGTGCTTGTCGCGCCAGGTGCGGAGACGGCGGAGACTAGCGAGGTTCTCCTTGTGCTCCCAGAGTGCGGCCGCGGAATCGAATACCGCGGCCGCTTCCGCAGCTCGACCGGCCGCCAGCAGCACCATGCCCCGGATCCGGAGCGTGTCGGCGTGGAAGTTCAGGAAGTCGGTCCTGGAGACGGATGCGAGGGCTTGATCGATCTCGTTCTGTGCCGTCTCGTGGTCCCCCGCGGCCGATGAGACGAGTGCGGACGCCCACCCGAGCGGAACAGTCGCCCCGAAATCGTCCGGCGAGACCATCGGGCGTGCGTTCTCGATGAGCTCGGCGGCCTCGTCGAAGCGCCCGTCTTCGGCGATAAACGTCGCGAGGATCGAGGTGACCGTCGAGTTGTAGCCGGTGCCTCCGCTGCGATCCAGGAACGCCTTCGCCTCGCGAAGCGTTGCCTCGGCCTCCGCGTTTCGGCCGAGCCATCGCAACGACTCCCCTCTGCCTTGGAGCGCTTGGTGTCGATCGTCCGGGTCGCCGAGCTCGCGCCATGCGTCGTCTATCCGGGTGACGGCCGCGTCGAAGGTCGCTCGATCGTCCTGCATCGCCGCGAGCCCCGACATGCCGATATCCAAGCCGATCGCACCTCTGACGCTCGAGCCGACGACGCCGCGCAGCCCTTCGATCACGTCCATCCCCTCCCGCACCGCCAAGGACCCGAAGTAGGTATCGAGGGCGCAGTGCTGCGCCACCCACGCACGCTCGTTGAACCGAAGCCGCTGAGCGATGGGAAGCAAGGTCTCTGTGAGCGCCCGGCACTCGGCGCAGTGGCCGTCCCAAAACGCGAACGCACCTGCCCCGATCGTGGCTGCAACCAAAGCCCGCTCATCGCCGATCGCCCGAGCCCGCTCGAGAAGCGTGTCCGCTTGTTCCCGGGCGCTCTGCATGCTGGAGCCGGGGTTCGTCAACGAGTCCGACACCATGAGGAACACGCGCGTGCGGATCTCGAGCGCTTCCTCGTCGGCGACATCGGGGCCTTCCGCGACCGGTCGGAGCAACTCGACAGCCTGGGTGTACTGCCCCTGTTCCTCGAGGCATTCGCCGAGATCGACGACGGCGCTGAGGCGCTCTCGGCCGTGTGTGAGCGCGATCGTGCGCTCGAGCAGGACTTGCGCGCTGGCGGTGTCGCCCCGATCGCGGGCACGGTCTGCGGCGAGGTGCAGTGCGTGCGCCGCTTCCGCCCCAAGCTCCTCGCTGCGCTCGTCGGCCGGCCCGAGCTCCGTGCGGTACCGGTACGCCTGCTCGAGGTGGTAGCCGAGGATCTCGCCGTAGTCCTCTGTCTTGTCGCCCGCCGCTTGGGTGAGCCATCGAGCGAACCCCTCGTGAAGGTCGGCTCGCTGTTCCTTCGGCATCGCCTGGTACGCGGCGTCTCGGATCAGGAGGTGCCGGAACCGGAACGCGTCCTCACCGGCGAACTCTGCCCGGTCGGGCCGGATCAGCTCCTTGCGGGCAAGCGCGAGTAGCCTCGGCCGCACCTGCGTGCGCAGTGCCTCTGGCGAAAGAGACGTGACCGCGCCCATGTGGAAGACCTTGCCCTCAACCGCACCGCGCTCGATCACGGCGCGTTCCTCCGCGTCGAGCCGGTCGAGGCGCGCCGCGAGCAGCAGCTGGATCGTCGGCGGGACGGTGAGGTCGGCGAGGTCGTCCACCGCTCGCCAGGCCCCGTTCTCGAAGCGCAGCAACCCGTCGTCGATCAGCATCCCGATCATCTCCTCGACGAACAGCGGATTGCCCTCGGCCGCGGCGAGGATCCGGTCACGCGCGGTCGCCGGCAGGTCGGCGTCTCCGAGCAGATTGTCGAGGAGCGCGCTCGCTTCGTCGCCGGCGAGCGGCTCGAGCAGGATCGACGTCGCGTTCATCTTGCCGCCACCCCAGCCGGGACGGATCTCGAGCAACTCCGGTCGGGCGACGCAGACGAGGAGCAACTCCGCCTCACGTGTCCAGTCCGCGAGGTGTTCGATCAGGTCGAGGAGCAGCGGCTCCGCCCAGTGGATGTCGTCGAACAGCACGACGAGCGGGCGGTCCTTGGCGAGGTGCTCGAACAGCTTGCGGACACCCCATGCCGCGTCCTCGGGCCCGGCCGCCTCGTGCCAGCCAAACAGGCCGGCAACCAACTGCGCGACCCGTTCACCGTCGTCGGCGCCCGCGACCAGCGCTCGGAGCTTCCCGATCGCGATGGCGTCGTCGTCGCGTTCGTCGATCTCGGCCGCGTGCCGAACGATCTCGCCGAGGGCGTAGTACGTGATGCCCTCTCCGTACGACAGGCAACGTCCGCGCAGCACGGTCGCATCGTCCGCCCCCGCGAGGAACTCCCGCACGAGTCGCGACTTGCCGACCCCGGCGGGTCCGAGCAGCGTGAACAGGTGGGCCGTCCGCTCGTCTCGGGCGCGCTCGAGTCCGCGTCGGAACAGCTCGAGCTCTTTGGACCGCCCGACCATGGGCGAGTCAAGATGTCGCTCGTGGCCGGCCGTGTCGCCGAGCACCTCGACGAGGCGGAACGCAGGCACTCGCTCGGACTTGCCCTTGAGCTCGAGCGGATCGACTGTCTCGACCTGCACCGCGTCCCGAACGAGCCGAAAGGTGCCCTCCCCGAGGAGTACCTCACCTGAACCCGCGGCTTGTTCGAGGCGCGCGGCGACGTTGACCGTGTCGCCGGTAACGAGGCGCTGGTCGGCGTGTTGTTCGCTCGAGACGACCTCGCCGGTATGCACACCGATTCGGATCGCGATCCGGACCTCGTAGTCGCGCTCGAGGTCGTCGTTCAACCGATCGAGGGCCCCCTGCATCTCGTTCGCGGCGCGGACGGCGCGCAGCGGATCGTCTTCATGCAGTTTGGGAATGCCGAAGACCGCCATCACCGCGTCGCCGATGTACTTCTCGACCGTGCCGCCGTGCCGTTCGATCACCGTGGTCATCTCGTCGAAATAGCGCGCCTGCACGCGGCGCAGTGCCTCTGGGTCAAGTCGCTCGCCCATGGCGGTCGATCCGGCCATATCGGCGAACACGATCGTGACCACCCGCCGGGTTTCGCCGGTCGGTTCCGATATCGCGCCGAGCGGCGTCGCGCAGTTCAAACAGAACTTCGCCCGTTCCGGGTTCTCCTCATCACAGGCGGGGCAACGCATGACCGGCATCCTAGGACGAAGTGGGCCTCCCCAGGGGCCGCTGGGGTCGTTCCCCGTGTGCTCCTCGTCTCGTTCTCCTAGACTCCTTCTAACAGGGGAAGGGAACCGGATGGCCGAACAGGCTGCGACACGCGACGTCGAACAGATCGCGAACACCTGGATCGACATGTCCGACGGCTGTCGCCTCGCGGCCCGGCTCTGGCTGCCGGTCGACGCCGACGATGATCCTGTACCGGCCCTCCTCGAGTGCACCCCCTACCGCAAGGGCGATCTGCATTCGGCCGTGGATGCGCGTATCGCTCCATGGTTCGCTGCACGCGGGTACGCGTACGTGCGAGTCGATATCCGCGGCTCCGGGGACTCGGAGGGCGAATTGCCCGATGAATACCTTCCGCAAGAGCAGGATGACGGGCTCGACGTGTTGGCCTGGCTTGGGAAACAGCCCTGGTGTACGGGAGCGGTCGGGATGATGGGCTCCTCATGGGGCGGCTTCAACGGTCTGCAGCTCGCGGCGCGACGCCCGCCCGAGCTCAAGGCAGTGATCAGCATGTACTCGAGCGACGATCGCTACGCGGACGACGTCCATTACATGGGCGGAACCCCGCTCGTGCAGAATCTCGTGCGGGCGAGCTCCGTGCTCGCGCGCAACGCGTTGCCCCCCAACCCCGAGACGGCGGGCGACAGCTGGCGCGAGGCCTGGTTCGAGCGGCTCGATCAGACCTCACCGAGCATCGACGCGTGGATGGCCCACCAGCGTCGCGACGACTACTGGCAGCAGGGTTCGATCTGCGAGGACTACGACGCGATCGAGTGCCCGGTCTACATGGTCGGCGGGTGGGCGGACGGCTCCGTGAACGCGGTGCTGCGTTTCGTCGAGTCCGCGCCCGGTATGCGCAAGGGTTTGATCGGGCCGTGGGCACGCCGGTGGCCCCAGGACGGGACGCCCGGCCCCGCGATCGGATTCCTCCAGGAGTGCTTGCGGTGGTGGGACCGGTGGCTGAAGGACGAGCCCAATGGGATCGACGAGGAGCCGCGCGTACACGCGTTCATCCAGGAGCCCTACCGCTCGGAGCGATCGAATCAACCGCGTTCGGGTCGGTGGGTCGCCGAGGAGACCTGGCCCTCGCCGAACGTTGCGACGGAGATCTGGCGTCTCGGCGACGGCGTGTTGGACCCGGAACAACAGCCCGCCGCCGTCCTCACGCATTTCCCGTCGCTGCGACACGGGGCGCTGGCGGGGGCGTGGTGCCCGCACGGGTACGACCCCGACTACCCGGCGGATCAGCGTGAGGAGGATGCGCTGTGTCTGACGTTCACGTCGGAGCCCTTGTCGGAACGGATCGAGCTCCTCGGCCGGCCCCGGGTGCGTCTGGCGTTCTCGGTGGACCAGCCGATCGCGCTCGTCGCGGCACGCCTGTGTGATGTGCACCCCGACGGCAGATCCACGCTGATCACGCGCGGCGCGCTGAACCTGACGCACCTCGACACCGATGAGGAACCCACCGAGCTCGAGCCGGGCCACGGCTACGTCGCCGAGATCGATCTGAACGTGCTTGGCCAGGCGATCGAGCCCGGCCACCGGCTGCGGCTCGCGCTGTCGACGACGTACTGGCCGTGGCTGTGGCCGTCCCCGGCGCCCGTCGAACTGGTTGTCTTCACCAAGGAGTCATCGGTCGAGCTGCCGGTTCGGGCGCGGCTCGACGAGGAGGAGACTCCCTCGTTCGAGCCACCGGAGGAAGCCCCGGGCCCCAACCGTGAGGTGCTCGAGGAGCACCCGCCGTTCCGTACGGTCCACCGGGACCCGTCGTGGGGGATGCTCGCGATGGAGGTGTGCGCTCATGGCTTCCTGCACGCGCGCGATTCGGATACCGGCGACGAGGTCGTGTGGGACGATCGCGATCTTTTGACGATCACCGAAGGGCGTCCACTGTCTGCGACTGTGCGGTGCGAACGGCGTTTCGATGTCGGGCGCGACGACTGGCACGCGCGGATCCAGACGGTGAGCACGATGACGGCCGATGCGAACGCATTCCGGGTGGTAGACGAGCTCGAAGCCTTCGAAGGCGACGAGCGTGTCTTCACGCGCCGGTGGGACCGAACGTTCCCACGCGATCACACCTGACGGGACGTTCACCGTCGTTGCGAGATCCCTGCGGGATGATGACGCGATGAGCAGGGCCTCGATCCCACGCTGCATGATCGTGGTGCTCGCCGTCGCGTCGCTGATCTTCGCGCCAGGCGCGGCGTGGCAACGAACGTGCCGCCGCGGGAGCAGGGGGGTCTTGTGGTGCTGACGGGCGACGTGCATCTGCCACCCGTCGAATCGGTGGATTCGATCGTCGACTTCCATGGCTCGGCTTGGATCGCTGGACGGGTTCAGGGGTCCGTCGTCGTGTTCTCGGGCTACGTGCGGGCGGTGGACGGCGCCGTCATCGAGGGCGATCTTGTCGTCGTCGACGGGGTCGTGACGGTCCAGAGCGGTGCGAGCGTCGAAGGCGACGTCGTCGTCGTGGATGGGTTGCTGACGGTCCAAGACGGTGCGCACGTCGCCGGAGATGTGTTCTCGGATCACCTTGCGATCGCGCCGGGGGCGCAGATCGACGGGACCACGCAACCAGCGATGCGGTACGCGTGGACAGCGGAGTGGGCGGGAGCCGCCCTTTCGTACGGCCTGTGGTTCGCGCTCGCCCTGAGCCTGCTCGTGATCGGTGCGGTGGCGCTATTGCTGGCCCCACGTGCTGCTCGGGCGGTGTACGCCGCCGGCCGAGGCGCGATCGGTTCCTCGATCGGCTGGGGCCTGGTGCTCGCGCTTGGCCTTCCGGCGATCGTCGGTGTCGTCGTCGTTGGGTTCGTCGGGCTGCCCCTCGGCTTCGTCCTCGTGTTCGTGCTTGCGGTGATCTTCGCATCGGGGATGGTTGCGAGCATGTGGTTCCTCGGACGTTCGATCCTTCACCGCGGATCGCGGCTGGCTGCGTTCGTGATCGGCTGGGCGATCGTCAGTCTCGTCGGTCTCATTCCGGGACTCGGTTCGATCCTGTGGCTCGCAGCGATCGCATACGGGCTCGGGACGCTGGTCGTCGCTTCCTACCGAGCCCGGAAGGATCGGGCAGGGTCGCTCCCACGTCCGGCTCCCGCTCCAGCTCCGCTCCAGCTCCTCCGACCCCTGTCTGAGCATCGACGAGCCTCGGTACCGTGGCGTGATGAACGCTGTTCCCGACACTGTCGCCGCCGTCCTCGTCGAAGGGGAGAGCGATCAGCGTGCGCTCGAAGCGCTCGCGCAGCGCCGCGGTCGGGATCTTGTTGCCGAGGGCGTCGCCGTCGTCGCGATCGGCGGTTCGAAGAACATCGCCCGGGCGTTGCAGGAGTTCGGACCGCACGGTGCCCGCTTGCGGTTGGCTGGCCTCTGCGACGCAGGGGAGGAACTCGACTTCCTTCGAGCGCTCGAGCGCACCGGGTTCGGCACGAACCTCGACCGTGCCGCGATGGAGCGGCTCGGGTTCTTCGTGTGCGTCCGAGATCTCGAGGACGAGCTCATCCGGGCGCTCGGCGTCGCCGCGGTTGAGGAGATCCTCAGCGCCCAAGGCGAGCTCGAAGCGTTCCGCACGTTCCAACGACAGCCCGCCTGGCGCGACGCCCCGGCCCACGAACAGCTCCGGCGGTTCTTCGGGACGTTCAGCGGGAGGAAGATCCGGTCCGCCCCGTTGCTGGTGGACGCGCTCGACCTGGAACGCGTCCCGCGGCCGCTCGACCTGGTCCTCGCGGCCTGCCGATAATCGTTCCAGACGTCAGCCAGGCGGGATGTTCTGGTTCATCCGGAAGAGTTTGGCAGGGTCATAGGCTGCCTCCCCCCTTCGAATCGTGGGTTCGGCTGTCGTGGAGTTCGGTTATCCGCGCTGGACGATCAGCGCGCGGCTTCGACGTAACGCCGCAAAGCCTCCAGCAACTCGATGCCACCGAGGCGATACCCCTCGCGCTGCTCGGGCGAAATGTCGCCCAACGTCGAGGCGACCGTGTGCACGACGGTCTGCTCGCCGTCGGGTTCGACGGTGTACGTCTTCACGTACTGTCGGGCACCCTGCATGCCCATCGCCCCACTCACCGTCAGCCGCTTGCCGTGCACGATGTGCGTGACGACAGCGTAGAGCGCCGCGCCTTCGTCCCATTCCTCCATGAAACGACCGCCCACCCAGGGCTCGAGCGAGATCCTGGGGTCGTCGCTGAAGCTGTGGGGCCACCATGCGCCGACGTCCTCCACGATCGAGCGCCACACCACGTCCGCCGGTGCGCCGATCGTGATCTCCGCGTGCACCTCGAACGAGATCGGGGTCTGCATGTCCTGCATCAGCGCCATCATGCGCTCCTTCCTTCGGGTCGGCGGCTCGGTCGTCGCCGACGAGGCTGATCGCGAACATCGGATGCGGCCGTGCGCGCCTCGGCAGTCGTCTTGATCGCGAGCAGCTCGTCGGCGGATGCTTCGGCGATCGGGCGCACCCAGCGCCCATAGACCTCGCGGATCGGGACGGGGTTCAGATGGTTCCAGCGGGTGCGCCCCTCTCGCTGGATCGTGACGAGGCCGGCCTCGTGCAGCACACGCAAGTGATCCATCACACCGAAGCGAGACATCTCCGGGTGCGACGCGCACAGGTCGCCCGTGGTCGCGGGTCCGTCGCGCAGGGCGTCGAGGATGGACCGTCTGGTGGAGTCCGCGAGCGCCTTGAACACGAGATCGGTGGTGTCCATATGTGAGGAGTTACTCACATATAGTCTCCGTCGTCAACTCAGGAGGCGAGGTTCGGTGTCGGAAGCGGACCATCATTCCGCCCGGTGGCGCGTCGGTTCGTGAGGACCTGCGGAGGTTCGTGCGCGCCTGACCTGGCCGAACCGTGTGCGTTGGCTGTCGCCCGCCGTCTGTCGGATGATGACGTCAGGAGGGGTTGCCATGCGACGGTTGATGATGATGCTGGTAAGCGCGCTCGGGCTCGCGCTGATCCCGGGAGTGGCCCTTGCGGATGCGGGCCCCGCTCCCCGAGGTAACTCTCTGGTCGTGTTCACCGGGGCTGCGCACGTAGCGCCCGACGAGCACGTTCAGTCGGTGGTGGTGTTCGATGGATCCGCGAACGTCGAAGGGTCGGTGCGGGACTCGGTGGTTGTGTTCTCGGGACCGGTGGTGATTAGTGGGGACGTCGACGGTGACGTTGTGGTCTTCGACGGACTCCTCACGGTCCGAAACGGCGCGCATGTCGGCGGCGACATCTTCGCCGATCGTCGAGCGATCGAGGCCGGTGCGCAGATCGACGGCACGGCCCAATCGACGAAGAAGTTCGCGTTCGCGGCCAGCTGGGCGTCGGTCGCGGTCCTGGCGGCGATCTGGCTGACGGTCGCGGTCTCGCTGCTGATCCTCGGTTTGCTTCTGCTGTGGCTCGCGCCGCGCGGCGCCGACGCGGTGTTCGCCGCGGGTCGCACCGCGGTCGGCGCGTCGATCGGCTGGGGGCTGGCAGTGGTGTTCGGCCTTCCGGTGATCGCGGGGGTGGCGATGGCGACGGTTGTCGGGCTGCCTCTGGGCCTCGGGGTGTTCTTCGCGCTGGGCCTGCTCTACATGGTCGGCATGGTCATGGGCGCGTGGTTCCTCGGACGCTCGATCATGAAGAAGAGCTCCCGGGCCGGGGCGTTCACGATCGGATGGCTCATCGTGAGTGGCATCTCGCTGATCCCAGGTCTCGGCTTCATCGTGTGGTTGGCCGCGACGGTGTACGGCTGGGGCACTATCTGCGTTGCGACGTACCGCGCTCGGAAGCCCTCGACGCCGCTGCCGACCCCAGCGACGCCGCCGCTCGCGACCTGATCCAGCCGAGGCTTCACGTAACTCGCGGGTCGCGTTAGGTTGGGTGGACCCGATGGAAGGGGGAACCAATGGATAGGGTGGTGCACTTCGAGATCACGTACGACGATCCCGCGCGCGCCAAGTCGTTCTACTCATCGGTATTCGACTGGGGACTCGAGGACAGCGACATGGGCGGCGGCATGGTCTACACCTCGGCTCGTACCGTTCCGACCGACGAGCAGATGCGTCCGACGGAGCCGGGTGCGATCAACGGTGGATTCACCAGCAAGGGATCCGAGACGCCCTCGCCGGTCATCACGATCGGCGTCGACTCGATCGACGACACACTCAAGAAGGTCGAGGCGGTGGGCGGCAGCACGGTGACGCCGCGCACGCCGATCCCGAACATGGGCGCCTTTGCGTACTTCAAGGACAGCGAAGGCAACACGATGGGGTTGTTCGAGTCCGCGATGTGATCCGACCCGTTCGAGGAACGGCTTCGGGCCGCGGTGCGTGAGGCACCGCGGCCCGTTCCGTTTCTCGTGGTCGTTACGCGCGGTAGGCGGCCCAGGCCTGCGCTGCGCGTGTGGACTGGTCCGACGTGAATGCGTACATGCAGTTGTCGTCGGTGTAGTCCATGAAGTTCTCGGTTGGGTCGAGCCCGGGTGCCGCGCACGTGTCGCGAGCGACCGGGCAGCCGAACGCTGGCGAGGCTTCCGCCGGTGTGTCCGCGATCAGGTCGCCGTCGCCCTCGCAACCGCCCTGGAAGGTGTGATACAGCCCGAGCCAGTGACCGACCTCGTGTGTGGCGGTATCCCCCTCGTTGTAGGGGGCAGCGCCGCCGCCCGGGAGGCTGGCGTACGGATAACCACGCCGTCCATCTGGCGCGCTGCCGTGTAGTCCCACGGGAAGGTCGCCCAGCCGAGCAGGAACTGCGTGAGCTTCGCGCTATAGATGTTGAGCGTCCGGAGCCGCCGACGCGAAGGGTCTGCTTCATGTCACGCTCGCCGCCCGTGCCCGGGCCAAGGTTGAACCAGCCTGGGTTCATCGTGCGATCCACGCTGACGAGTTCGAACTTGAACGGCGTCTTCGCGCCACCGGTGCGGCCCGCGTACGACTCGTTCAGCACGTCGATCTGCGCCGGATCTGGGAAAACGGACGTTGCCATCGGTGTAGCGGTCGCCGCGGGTGATCACGTGGAACGCCACGGGAACCGTCACGCTTTGTCACGCCGCCGGCATCGCGTCGCGAGCGCGGGATGCTGGCGATCCACTCGCGACTGGGTCCGCTTCGGGACCCGCATCGGTTCTGCGACTTTGCCTTGGCCGCCGTTGGCGATGCGGGCGTTCGGCATGATGGTCGAAGCAGGCCGCCCATTGGCTCCCATCGAATGAGCGGTCGAGCGGAGCTTGCGGGCGCGATCAGCCCGATGAGCACGAGCGTGGTCGCAACCACGCCGATAAGACGTACGAGCACGACGACGATTCATGTTCCCTCCTCGCGGCCATCGGAGGTCGGGGGCGGCCGCAGGGAAGAGATTGCCACGGGCCCCGCGACCCTGTCGAGGGTCGTCTTGGGGATGCGTGGTCGTGCCACACGGCTGCGCCGAGGGACCCGGGGGAAGGGGTCCGGTGGTCCTTGGCGTGCTTTCCGACCACGCGCGAAGCTGGGATCGAGGCGATCGGAGGTGCGTGATGCGCAGGTTCTTTGTGGCCGCAGGTGTTCTCGGCGCGTATGCCGCAGCGTTGTACGAAGGAGCCGTGTGGGGCAGCACGCGTGAGGAGCGCCGACGCTTCCTCCCGAGCGACGCCTTGTGTCCTCGCGCCCTGATCACGACGAACCACGCGATCACGATCGAGGCGCCCGCGTCGGCGGTGTGGCCATGGCTCGTGCAGATGGGCTGGCACCGCGGCGGTTGGTACACCTACCGGTGGGTCGATCGGTTGCTCTTCCCGGCGAACGAGCCGAGCGCGGAGGCCATCCTGCCCGACCTGCAGGACCTTCGTCCGGGCGACCACATCCCTGATGGTGCACCCGAGACAGACTGCTACTTCGTCGTGGAGGAGCTCGAGCCGAAGAAGCTTCTGGTCCTGCGATCCACGACCCACCTGCCGCCCTGGCCGCCCAGCCGATGGCTCGACTGGGTGTGGACCTACACGTTGGAAGACGCCGGCCATGGTCGGACCAGGCTCCTGTTGCGGACGCGAGCCGACCTGGGGCCGTCGGTGCTCGTCTGGATGTACCGCGCGATGCTCTGGACCGACTTCGTGATGGGACGAGCGCACCTCCGCGGGATCAAGCACCGAGCCGAGGCCGCGTCCTAGCGGCTTTGAGCCAGCGTCGAGATCCGGGCTTGACAGGCTAACGGTGTTAGCCTATTCTCCGGCTAACGGTGTTAGCCGACAGAGAGGAGAAGGGCGATGTTCAGGAACGAGATCCGTTCGGAAACAGAGATCCAGGGGACCGCCCACGACGTGTGGGGAGTCCTCACCGATTTCGCCCGCTACAGCGAGTGGAACCCCGGCTTCGAGAAGGCGGAGGGGATCGCCGAGGCCGGCGAGACCCTGCACCTCACCTTCGCGAAGGACGGCGGGCGCGGCATGAAGATGCACCCGAAGGTGTTGGTGGCCGATCCGGATCGGGAGTTCCGTTGGCTCGGCAGGTTGTTGGTGCCGGGGATCTTCGACGGAGAGCACACCTTCGAGATCCACGAGATCGAGCCAGGACGCGTGCGGTTCGTCCAGCATGAGCGGTTCCGCGGTGTGCTCGTGCCGTTCCTGCGCAAGATGATCGAGGTCGACACGCTCGCGATGTTCGAGAAGGTGAACGCCGCGCTCGCCGCGCGCGTGGCACACGGGGCGGTCGCGTGAGCATCGAGGTGCCGTCGGCGCGCCGCGACGAGATCGTCGTTGCGGCGCGCCAGATCCTCGAGTCGCAGGGGCCTGAGCACCTGACGATGCGTGCGCTCGCCGAGCGGCTCGAGATCCGCGCGCCGTCGTTGTACAAGCACGTCGCCGACAAAGACGAACTGGAGGCGCTCCTGATCGCCGAGTCGCTGCGGGGGATGGGTGAGGCGTTGCACGCAGCGTTCGACGCGCAGCCGGCGCGCGGCTCCAAGAAGCGCGCGCTGGCTGCGCTCGCGAAGGCGTACCGCGCGTGGGCGCTCGCGCACCCCCACCTCTACCGGCTTGCGACCGAAGGAGAGTTGCCGCGCGATCAACTGCCCGAGGGCCTGGAAGCGTGGACCGCCGAGCCGCTCGTTCGCGTTATGGGCGATCAGCAGCGCGCCAGAGCGGCCTGGGCGTTCGCTCACGGTATGACGATCCTGGAGCTGGACGGCCGGTTCCCGCCGGGTGCCGACCTCGACGCGGCGTGGGCCACCGGTGTCGCGGCGCTCGCCTGACTGGGCGTCGTCGGCGCGCTTCGTTTGCAGACCCGACGCTCGGCCGTCAACCTGCTGCCATGCAGACACGAACGATCGGCTCCGAGCGGTTCTCGGTCGTCGGGCTCGGCGGGTACGAGCTCGAGAGTGACCCGAGTTGGTCCGGAGCGCGCGATGTACTCGCAGCGGCCATCGGATCGGGCATCGACTGGCTCGACACCGCCGAGGCGTACTTCGACGCGATGAACGAGCGCACGATCGGCGCAGCGATGCGCGATGTCGGCGCTCCGATCAAGGTGTCCAGCAAGGTGGCACCGAACGTGAGCGGATTCAAAGCCGAGCAGATCCGGCAGGCGTGCATGGGCAGTTTGGAGCGGCTCGGCCTGGGCCGGCTGGACATGTTCCTGCTGCATTACCCGGACGAGACCGGTGTGCCCCTGGAGGAGACGTGGACGGCGATGCGCCAACTCGTCGACGACGGTCTGGTCGGTCTCGCGGGTCTCTCGAACTTCGACCAGGCACAGATCGAGCGGTGTCTGACGGTTGGTCCCGTGAACGTCATCCAAGAAGGCCTATCGCCGATCGATCACCTGGAGACGCTCGAGCTGGCGCGATGGTGCGGCCGGCAAGGGATCGGTGTCGTGACCTACGAACCGCTCGGCAACGGCATGTTGGCCGGCGCGATCGAGCGCCCCGAAGACTTCGTCCGCGTGGTCGGCGACGACTACGAGGAGTGGGGCTTCTGGCAGCGGCTGTTCGCGCCCGGGAAGTTCGAGCGGTCCGTGGTCGTTCGCGACGGGATGCAGGCCGTCGCCGAGAGGATCGGCTGCTCGTTGCCGCAGCTCGCCCTCGCCTGGAGCATCCAACAAGAAGGGGTGAGCGCGACGCTCGCAGGCACGAGCAACCCCGCCCACGCCCGCACGAACGCAGAGGCCGCCGACGTGGTCCTCACGCGCGATCAGATCGATGAACTCGACGCGCTGATCCCGCTCGGGCCGACGTTCGGCTGAGACATCCCACGGTGGGACGGCTGGACCGCTGGCCTTACGATGACTCTTCGCGGTCTTTGAGGTGTTCGATGCCGTCGAGCATCAGGTCGAGCGAGAACTCGAACTCGAACTGGTCGTCGCAGCCGGAGCCGACCACGGACGCGTCGTCGTGGTTCACGGCAAGGTACAGCTCGTAGATCGACGGGTACGTCGTCGCCATCGCCTCGATCATCTCGGGCTGCATCGGTGCCTCGGGGTCGGTCTGATCGTTGAACAGCTCCTGCGAGAAGCCCATCAGGCGGCTGCCCATCGCGTGCATCGCGTGGTGCGTGAGGTCGATCGAGAACCCGCCCGCGATGAACATGCCGATCATCGAGTCCATGTAGGCCATCACGACGGGGGTCGGCTGGGTGCGCGACTCCATCACGCGCGAGGCCCACGGGTGGCGAAGGAGTGCGCGGCGTGCCGAAAGGATCCGGTCGCGGACGGCCGTCTTCCAGTCGGTGTCGATGCGGGCGGGATCGATCTCGCCGACGACGACGTCGAGCATGCCGTCGAGCATCTCCCCCTTGTTGGCGAGGTGCTTGTACAGCGCCATCGGCACGACGTCGAGCTCCTGCGCGAGCCGGCGCATGCTGAGCGAATCGGCTCCCTCCCGGTCGGCGAACGCGACAGCCGTGCCCAGGATCCGCTCCCGGCTCAGGGGCACCCGGGCCTTGGTCTCGAGGTCGGTTACGGTCTTCATCCGCTCGGCCATTTGACAAGTGTACGCCGTACACGGTAGGTTCCGTCCATCGGTGTACGCCGTACACCAACCAGGAGGGCGAGATGAAGGCGATCGTTCAAGACAAGTTCGGCTCCGCAGACGTGCTCAAGTTCCGCGATGTCGAAGATCCGGTGGTTGGCGACGACGACGTCCTCGTGCAGGTGCGGGCGGCCGGCTGCGGCCCCGACGTGTGGCACCTCATGACCGGTAAGCCGTACTTCGTTCGGATCATGCCCGGGTTCCACAAGATGAACGCCGCCGTGCGCGGCAGCGATGTCGCCGGGCGTGTCGAGGCCGTCGGCGCGAACGTGACGGACCTGCGCCCCGGCGACGAAGTGATGGGCGAGGTCAAGGGCTCCTTCGCCGAGTTCGCGATCGGCTCCACCGAGACCCTCGTGCGCAAGCCGACCAACATCTCCTTCGAGCAGGCGGCGGCCGTTCCCGTCTCCGGTTGCACCGCTCTCATGGCTCTCCGTGACGTTGCGGCAGTCCAGCCTGGACAGACGGTGCTCGTCATCGGGGCGGCCGGCGGTGTGGGCACGCTCGCCGTTCAGATCGCGAAGGCATCCGGCGCCAAGGTCACCGGCGTATGCAGCGGACCGAAGGCCGACCTGGTCCGTTCGCTCGGCGCCGACGACGTGATCGACTACACGACTGAGGACTTCACGGACGGTTCGCGCCGCTGGGACGTCATCGTCGACGGGGCGGGGCGTCGGCCGCTCCGGCACCTCCGTCGCGCGCTCGCGCCGAAGGGGACGCTTGCGATCGTGGGCGGCGACGGCGGCGGCAACTGGACCGGCGGCTTCTTCCGCCAGATCCTGCGAGCGCCCCTGCTGTCCCTCTTCACCGGTCAGCGCATGCGCCCGGTCATCTCTAAGGTGAACCGAGTTGACCTCGGCACGCTTCGAGGCTTGATCGAAGAAGGGGAGCTGACGCCTGTGGTCGATCGGACGTTCGCATTGCCAGAGGCGGCTGACGCGGTGCGGTACCTCGAGCGAGGGCACGCCGCTGGCAAGATTGTTCTCAAGGTCTGATAGCAACTTGCTGTTGCTTGGGGAGGGCTTGCACCTCGCCCACCAGGCGTCCCCCCTCCGAGTGTGAGTGGTTCAAAGTCTCGACTACTGCATGAGTAGATGACGAGACGTGGGTGTCCCTGGCCGACTGATCCCACAGCTTCGGTACACTTCCCGCCGTCATTTCCGCTGGTGAGAGGTCGATACCTGCATGTCACGAGTCATCTTGATCGCCTGGGACGGCGCCGACTGGCGCATCCTCGACCCGCTCCTCGAGCAGGGCGCGCTGCCCAACCTTCAGGCGTTGATCGATCGGGGGCAGAAGGACGTGCTGCGAAGCACGGTCCCGACCCACTCGTGGAGCGCCTGGCCGAGCTTCCTCACCGGCGTCGATCCGGTCGACCACGGCGTCTACGACATCCTCGAGACCGTGCCGGGCACGCACAAGCAGTACCCGGTCACCTACAAGTCGATCAAGGCGCGCACGTTCCTCGACGACCTGACGGCAGCGAACAAGAACATGCTGCTGCTCGACGTGCCGCTCACGTTCCCGGCGCCACAACCGTTCACGGGCAGCCTGCTCGCCGGCGGCGTCTTGCCGAAGAATCGTACGTTCACCGCTCCCGGCGACCTGCCCGAGACGCTCGCCAAGGCCGGGCTCGAGTGGCCGATCAACGGCATGAGCTGGACCACGTACCACAACAAGCCAGACCCGTACCTCGACGAGGCCTACGAGGTCACCGCCAAGCGCGTCAAGGTCAGCGAGTGGCTGATGGACAACACGGAATGGGACCTGATGGCGAGTGTGTGGGTCAGCATCGACCGAACACAGCACTGCCTCAGCAACTACATCGCCCCCGACCATCCCGACTACGTCCAGAACAAGGACACAAGGATCGGCAACAAGGTCGCCGACATCTTCAAACAGGCCGACGAGGCGATCGGCTCCTTCGTCTCGCGCGCGCGTCCCGACGACATCATCCTGTTCATCTCCGACCATGGGTTCCAGTCGTGCACGCGCACGATCAACATGGATCGGATGCTGAAGGAGTTCGGGTACCTCGACTTCAGCGCGTCGAATGCGGTGCTCGGCCCGATGCAGTGGGGGCCGATGCGTCAGCTCGCGCGCAAGGTCTACGACACGCTCGGGCTGCACGGGAAGGTCTCGCTGCCGCAGTCGGTGAACTGGTCCAAGACCAAGGCCTACACGACGATCCGTTCCACCGGCGAGGGCGTCAGCGTCAATCTCGCGGGGCGCGAGATCGACGGCATCGTCGACCCCGGCGACTACGAGAAGGTGCGCGACGAGCTGCTCGACCGTCTCGGCACATACGTCGACCCCAAGACCGGGAAGAAGCCCGTCAAGGAGATCCACAAGCGTGAGGACATCTTCAAGGGGCGGTTCGTCGGGAACGCGCCCGACATCCTGATGGTCCCTGCCGAGGGGTACTCCTTAACGCACGCGAAGGCCGCGATCGAGGACGCCGATTGGGTGAGCGGAGACCACCGGATCGAGGGCACGATCGTCGCCGTCGGCCCGAACGTGAAGCCGTTCGAGCAGCCGCCGGCGTTGATCGACCTGGCGCCGACGTTGGTCGCGGCGCTCGACGCGCCAACAGCGGTGAAGCCCACCGGTCGGGTGCTGCACGAGGTGGTGGGCTCGGTGAACCTCGTCGAGCGCGAGACGACCGAACAGTCGTCTGCCGGTTCCGGCATCCCCGGCATGGGCAACGAGGGCGCGGTCAGCGACACCGAAGCCGACGAGATGGAGGAGCACCTCCGCGGACTCGGCTACATCGAGTAGCACGTCGTTCTCCGCGTAGCATCCATCGTGTGACGACGCGATCGCCAGCGTGGCCCGGACCGTGTTCGTGTTCGCCGTGCTCACGGTCGTGGTCGTCGTTGCGGTCGGCGCGGCCGGGTTCGTCGTGATCCGGCGGATCGCGGTCGATCGGGCGATCGAACAGGCGCGGCAGTTGACGGCGTTCTCCGCCCAGCTGGTCGAACGGCGAGTGTCCGACGGGGTCGTGACCGGTGACGCGGAGGCGACGGGGAACCTCGCTCGTGTGATCGGCGACGCGGTGCTGCATGACCCGGTCGTCCGCGTGAAGCTGTGGGCGCCCGATGGCACGATCCTGTACTCGGACGAGCTCCGTGCGATCGGAGAGCGCTATGCGAGCGGCGCGCAGGAACTCGCGGAGCTGTCGGACGGTCAGGTGGCCGCGGAGATCTCGGACCTCTCCGCCCCCGAGAATCGGTACGAGCAAGGCTTCGGCTCGCTGCTGGAGGTCTACACGCCGATCGAGACGCCCGACGGCACGCGTCTGCTGTTCGAGACCTACCAGCGGTACTCGAGCATCGACGAACAGCGGCAGAAGCTGCTTACAGGACTTCGTGCCGGTGCTGGTCGTCGGCCTCGTCGCGCTGGCGGTCCTGCTGATCCCGCTCGGATGGGTCCTGGCGCGTGCGATTGCAGCGCTCGGGACGTGCTCGCGAAGAGGCGCTGGAGCGTTCGCTCGACATGTCCGACCGCGAGCGGCGACGCATCGCGGGCGACCTGCACGACGGCCCGGTGCAGGAGCTCGCCGGCCTCTCGATGCGCCTGTCCGCCGCCGCGGAGACAACGTCGGACAGCCACGAGCAGGCGGTCTTGCGCGAATCGGCGTCCGCGGTTCGTGGCAGCGTGCGGACGATGCGGTCCGCGATCGTCGGGATCTACCCGCCCAACCTGCGAAGCGGCGGGACTCGGTCAGGCTCTCGCGGACCTCACATCGCGGCTTGCGTCAGGAAGAGCTCGATGTGTCGCTCGAGGTCGGCGAGCCGGGCGGCTTCGGCCCGGACGTCGACCAGCTGCTGTACCGGGCGTGCCAGGAGGCGCTGCGCAATGTCGAGAAGCACGCGGGCGCGTCCCAGGTCACCGTCCGGGTCGACCCGCGAGCATTCGTCCGCGGTGCTCGAGGTCGTCGACGACGGTCGTGGCATCGATCCGACAGGCGGGGCGCCGGCAGAGGGCCATCTGGGATTGCAGATCGTGGAGGACCTCGTGCGCGACGCGGGCGGCACGGTTTCGGTCTCGCTCGGGCGCACAGGGCGGTACGGTCGTGCGTGTGGAGGTGCCGACGTCGTGATCCGGGTCGCGATCGCCGACGACCATCGTGTCGTGCGGGTCGGGTCTGGAGCAGCTGCTCGGCAACCTTCGACGACGTCGAGCTGGTGGGCACCGCCGACGGCGGCGAGGCGGCTGTGGACGCTTGCACCGACGGCGCAGCCCGACGTGCTGCTGCTCGACCTGTCGATGCCCGATCTCGACGGGATCGGCGTCACCAAGCGGATGGCCGACGGCGAGCCCCGACACGCGGATCGTGGTCTTCACCTCGTTCAGCGATCGCGGAGCAGATCGTGCAGGCGCTCGACGCGGGCGCGATCGGCTACCTGCTGAAGGATGCCGAGCCGGAGGCGATCCATGACGCGATCCGCGCGGCCGCGCGTGGCGAGTCGCCGCTCGCATCCGAAGGCGGCGGCGCACGCTCTTGGCCTCCCGTCGCCGAGCGCGGGCCTGCGTCGTGTCGAGCTGACGGCGACGCGAGCGCGACGTGCTCCGCTCGTCATCGCGGGGTACGCGAACAAGCAGATCGCGCGGAAGCTCGGCATCAGCGAGAAGACCGTGAAGGGGCATCTCACGAACCTCTTCCAGCGGATCGGGGTCGCCGATCGCACGCAGGCGGCCCTGTGGGCAGAACGCGAGGGCATCTTCCGCTCGTAGGTCTCAGTCGGGCCGGTGATGGTCCCGGGACCATGGTCCCGTTGTCGACGCCCAGCCGTCGCGCGCACCATCGGTGCATGCCGTCCTCATGGATCCGACGCGTGGTGGCCGCGACGCTCGGCGTCCTGATCGTGGTCTCGCTGGCGTCGAGCGCTCACGCCAGCGGCCTGCGCCGTGAGGGTTCGTGTACCTCGGGTGGCGACTGGCGCCTCGAGGTCGACCGTGAGGACGCCCAGACGCTTCGGGTCCGATTCCGGATCGACGACACGCCGTCGGGCAGATGTCTGGGAGGTCTTCCTGTCCGACAACGGCACTCGCTTCTTCGCCGCCACCCGGACCGCGACCAACTCGGGCGAGGTCCGGCGTCACGCGGATGACGAAGGACCGGTCCGGCACCGACCGGATCAAGGCCTACGCGTATAGCCGCGACAACGGGCGAGACCTGCTCGGGGTCGGTCGCGTTCGGCTGAGGTCCCGGGACGGTTGTCCCGTTGTGAACGAGACCGGAGCGCGAGCACGCTGAGTCCAGTGCCGGAATCACCGGCAGCGAGCAAGGAGGGACAGGATGATCCAACGGATGATCCGCATCGCGGTCGCGGGGGCATTGATGCTCACCGTGGCCGGTACGACGAACGCATTCGCGAAAGCCGGCGACGTGGTCCGGACCGGCGCGTGCAGCGGCTCGAGCGACTGGAAGCTCAAGCTCTCGCCGCAAGACGGCAAGATCGAGGTCGAGTACGAGGTCGACTCGAACAAGGTCGGGCAGACCTGGCGGGTTCGGCTCTTCGAGAACGGCACTCGAATCTTCGCGGGCAACCGCACGACGAAGGCTCCTAGCGGGTCGTTCACGGTGCGCGTCCTCGCGACGAACCACGCGGGCAGCGATGCGTTCACCGCGCGGGCGGCCAACCTTGGCAGCGGTGAGGTCTGCGGCGGAAAGGCGTCGATCGGCTGAGCCACTCTTCGTCTCATCGACACCAGATTCCACGGAGCCGGTCCCTCGGGACCGGCTCCAGGCACTTCAGTCCGCGTCGTGGCGCGCCTTGAGGATGCCCGGCAGCAGCGCCGCGAGACTGTCCATGAACGACGAGGTGCCGATCCTCGCGCGTTCGTACTCCTCGTCGGACAGATGGCCGCCGGACTGACGCAACGTCATACGTGTCGCCGAGCCGTCGGCCCCGAGCCTCAAGGTGTACCGCTCGAAGTCCGTGTCGCCGATCACCTCGCTGTCGGTGATATCCATCACCAGGAGTTCGGGCGGCTCGACCGTGCGGAAGACGCCGTGCCACGGCTTTGTGGAGCCGTTGGGGAAGACCATCGTTCCCGACCATGCGCCTCCCGGTCGCAGGTCGAACGCCACGTCGAGCATCTCCATTGCCTCGGTGCCGAACCAGATCGCGAAGTGCTCCGGCGTGGTCCAGGCCGCCCAGACCACCTCGCGCGGCGCGTCGAAGGTGCGCTCGATCGTGTAGCCGCGCTCGCTCACACGACCACCTTCACGTTGAACATGGGCGTCCCGAGCTCGTTCATCTCGCCGAGCCACAGGACGAGATACGCCTCCATGCCCCGCGCGGCGGCGATGCCACCGAGGTCGCGCACGTCGCGCCACCCGAAGGAAGTCAGCAGGTCGGTGACCTCGGACTTGGCCGCAGCGTCTTCCCCCGCCACGAACATCGTGTGTTCGCCGTCCGCCACGAGCGCCGGGTCGACCATCACCGCGGCGGTGACGGTGTTGAGCGTCTTGACCACCCGAAGCGTCGGGAACGCGCGCTGGATCGTCTCGCCGAGCGAGTCGGTGATCGCGATCGTCAGTCGCAGCTCACCCGTCGAGAAGTCGAGCGGGTTGCCGATGTCGATCAGGATCTTGCCGTCGAGCATGTTGTCCCGCGCGAGGCCAAGCACCTCGACGGACACGTTCCCGGCGGTCGCATTCACCAGCAACGAGGACCCGGCGATCACGTCGGCGAACGTGCCGAGTTCGACCGTGGGGTGTGCCGCGAGCCACTCGGCGAGAGCCTCTCCTCCCATCTGACCGGGCTCCGTGCGGGCCCTGGCCGCCTCCACGTCGCGCGTGCCCATCCGGACCTCGTGGCCGAGCGCCGCCAGCCTGGCGGCAAGCGCCTGTCCGACGGCCCCTGTTCCCAGGACTCCGTAGGTGGTCATGGTTCCTTCCTCTCTCGGTTCGGCCGCAGCCGCTCCATCATGCGGCATCGCCCGCGTTAGTCCACGGGGAGGCCGCGTGTGCGGAGGTAGTGGTGCCACAGCATGCGCGCCGCGACCGCCCGATCCGGTGCCCAGCGCTCGGCGAGGCAGGCGAGATCGGCGTCGGCAGGCCGTTCGACGGTCGCGCCGATCTCCTGTGCCGCCGTTGCGAGCGCCAGATCACCGCGGGGCCAGATGTCTTGACGCAACAGGCACATCGTGAGGTAGATGTCGGCGGTCCACCGACCGATCCCACGGTGCCGGGTCAGCGCCGCGCGGACGTCGTCATCGGGAAGCGTCACGAGCCCGTCGAGTGAGAAGCCGTCAAGCAGGGCCTGCGCGAGGTCGCGCGCGTAGCCGGTCTTCTGACGGCTGAACCCGATCACTCGCAACTGCCGATCATCGAGCGCGAGCACCGTCGCCGGCGTGACCTGGCCGGTTGTCTCTGCGAGCCGGTCGAAGGCCGCCTGCGCCGATGCGAGTGACACCTGCTGTTCCAAGATCAGGTGCACGAGCGTCGCGTACGTGGGCTCGCGGGCCCACAGCGGTGGTGGTCCATACCGCTCGTACGAGCCGCCGAGCGCGGGGTCGAGGTCGGCGAGCCGCGCGGCCGCGACACGCAGCGACCGTTGGGTTAGGCGGGCGATGGGCACCCGAGCGACGCTACCAGCGGCTATCCGTTGCCGTAGCCACCGCCGCCGTAGCCGCCGCCACCGCCGGTGCCGGATGCGCCCGGCTGCGCGGATGTGCCGTCGGCGGTGACCGCGTACCAGACGCCACCCATCCCTTCGCCGTTCGCTTGCCCGGACGCCGAATCGCCGCTGTAGAGGTAGAGCGGGTGGCCGTTGTACGTCACCTGCGTGCCACCGGCCGGGCTCGCCGACGTGCCGAGCATCGACGCGCTGGCGCCGTCGCCGGAGATCGGATCGCCGTCGGTCATGAGTGCCGGCCACGTGGCGGCGCATCCACCGGTGCACGTGCTGGTCGAGCCGGTATCGGATTCGAACAGGTACAGCGTCCGGCCCGTGCCGTCCACCAGCACCGTGCCGAGCGATCCCACCGACGCCGTCGCGACGGTCGCCGCCCCGGTGGCGGGTGGGGCGGCCGAGGAGCTCGATCCACCGCCTCCGTACCCGTTGTTGCTACAGGCCGCTAAGCCGAGGGCGGCCACTGCGACGATCGCGATCCGACGCATGCTCGAGCTCCTTTCCCGTTCCTCGGTTGTACGGGCGGGGGGCTCCCTGGGTTCGCGGGCGCCGACCTAGACTCGGCGCGACATGCCGTGCCCGAACTGCGGAACCGACAACCCGGCCGAGGCTCGCTTCTGTATGGCCTGCGGTGCATCGCTCGCGTCCACCGCTCCCGAGGAGCGCCGGACTGTGTCGATCCTCTTCGCGGATCTGGTCGGATTCACCGAGCGCTCCGACAGTGCCGACCCCGAGGACGTCAGGCGCACGCTGGTGCCGTTCCACGAGCGGGCGAAGGCCGCGATCGAGCGGTTCGGCGGCACGCTCGACAAGTTCATCGGCGATGCGGCGATGGGCGTGTTCGGGGCGCCGATCGGGCACGAGGACGATCCGGAGCGGGCGGTCCGCGCAGGGCTGGACCTGTTAGAGGCGTCGACCGGTGACCACCCGATCCGTGTGGCGGTCAACACCGGCGAGGCAGTGGTCAAGATGGGCGCAGGCCCGCAAGTGGGAGAGGCGGTCGCCGGCGACGTGGTGAACACCGCGAGCCGGATGCAAGCCGCGGCGCCGCCCGGCGGGCTCGTGATCGGTGAGGTGACGCACGCCGCGATCAGCGACCGCTTCGAGACGGCAGCGCGTGACCCGTTCACCGCGAAGGGGAAGGCAGAGCCGATCCGCATCTGGCAGGTGCTCGGCGAGCGCCAGGAGGTACGGGAAGGGCCGAGCGCCCCGTTGGTCGGCCGTACGGCGGAACTCGAGCAGCTCTGCGATCTGGTGACGCAGGCGGGCTCGGATCGACGGTCCGGCCTCGTCACCGTTGTCGCCGACCCCGGGCTCGGTAAGACACGGCTGGTCGCGGAGCTCCGCGCCCAGCTGGGGGACGCCGTGACCTGGCTTGCGGGCACGTGCGCGCCGTACGGCGACGCGGGGCCGCTCGAACCGCTGGGCGCGATGGTGCGCGGGCTGGCCGGGGTGGCCGCGAGCGACGGGAGCGACCGCGTGGTGGCCGGCCTCGGGGATCTCGCCGCGCGCGTCGAGCGGGATCCGTCGGAGCGACCGTGGCTCGTGACCCGCCTTGCGGTGCTCACGGGCGCCGGCGTGGGTGCGGCGGAAAGCGAGCAGCCGGTGCCCATCGTCGAGGTCGCTGGTGCGCTCGCCCGAGTGTTCCGGGCTGTGGCCGCGGATCGAACGGTCGTGGTGGCGATCGAGGACCTGCACTGGTCCGAGCGGGTACTGCGCGATGTGCTGGTCTCCCTCGTGGACGAGGTCGACGCGCCTGTCGTTGTTGTCGCCACCGCCAGGCCGGAGCTGCTCGACGGTGCGCCGGACTGGGGCGAGTGGCCGGACGCGACGTCCATTCGGCTCGCGCCGCTGTCGGACACCGAGACCGCGGCGCTCGTGGAGAGCCTGCTCGCATCCACGATCGGGGAGGGCGAGGGACGCCATCCGTTGCTTGCGAATGTCGGTGGCAATCCGCTGTTCGCCGTCGAGTTCGCGCGGATGCTGATGGATCAGCCCGACGACGATCGCAGCGACGCGGTTCCCATCTCGGTACAGGCGGTGATCAGCGCTCGGCTCGATTCGGTGGCGCCCGAGCCCCGTGGCCGGCTGCAGGACGCCGCCGTTGTCGGGTCGCGGTTCTGGCCCGGGGCGCTCGCCGCCGCCGGAGAGGTGAGCGCGGCGGCCGTGGGCGACGACGTCCGGGAGCTCGGTCGGCGCGAGTTGATCCTGCCGGCGGTCACATCGGCATTCCCGGACGAGGCAGAGTTCGTGTTCGGGCACGCGCTGATCCGCGAGGTGGCCTACGCGCGGCTGCCGCGGCTCGCGCGAGCCCGCAAGCACGCGCTGGTTGCCGCGTGGCTCGACGCGATGGTGGGCGAGCGTCGCGGGTCGTTCTCCGACGCGCTCGGCTTCCACTTCGAGCAGGCAGTGCTGCTCGCGGTGGCCGCGGGCGAGCGCCAGGAGGCCGACCGGTGGCGACGGGACGCGGCGGAAGCCTTGCTCGACGCGGGCATCTCGGCGCTCGGCCTCGATCCGGCGGGCGCGTTCGCGCGCTTCGAGCGGGCGTGTGCGATCTTGCCCGCCGACGATCCGCTCGCGGTCGAGGCCTTGTCGCACTCGGCGCTCGCGGGCCGCCGGTCGGGATTGATCGATCGCGCGGAGGTCCTGGACCGGTACAGGCGCGTCATCGCGTTCCACCACGAGCGCGGCGATGCGGTGAAAGAGGCGCGCGCACAGGCGAACGCCGGCGGACAGTTGATGGCGCTCGCACGCCACGACGAGGCTCGCACCGCGCTTGCTCAAGCCGCGGAATTGCTCGCCGATCACCCGGAGGCGGCGGCCGAACGTGCGCACGTCTACGCTTGGCAGGCCGAGGAGAAGATGTTCGCGGGGAACCCGGTCGAGGCGGCCGCACTCGCGGACCGCGCGCTCACGACCGGCGATGCGCGCGAGCCGATCCGCATCATGGCGTTGCACATCCGAGGCGACTCGCGTCTGGGGATCGGCGACCCCGGCGGCGCGGTCGACCTGCGTGAGGCGCTCGTGCGGGCTGAAGCGCTCGGATCCGTGTCGGACATCATCACGACGCACAGCTACCTCGCCGATCACGAGTGGCAGACCCAAGGGCCGGCGGTTGCCCTCGACCGACTGGACGACGCCAGCGCGCTCGCAGATCGGCGTGGAGCGCTGAGCCAGGGTTCCTGGTCCAAGGTCTCGGCGCTCGAGCTCCTGTTCGAGCTCGGCCGCTGGGACGACCTGCTCGCGCGTGCGGAGCCGCTGGCGCATGAGGCCACACTCGATGAGTCGCTCGTGGTCGCGGTCCGCATGTGGACGACGATCGTCCGGTTGCGGCGGGGCGCCAAGGTCGGCTCGCTCGACGAGCTGCTGGCGGCCGGTCACCAGGTGGAGGAGCTCCAAGTGCTCGCACCGGTGCTGGCGATCGTGGCCGAGGCGGCCTTGGCTGCTGGGGAGCCCGCGCGCGCCGCAGCGTTGGCACGTGAGTTCGAATCGGCGACTCGCGGGAAGGCGGCGATCTACCGGTCGGAGTGGGCGCCCGCGATCGCGCGCACGGCGATCGCGGCGGGTGCCGTCGACATCGCCCGCGATCTGGTCGCGCACTCGCAACCGGTCACGATGCGCGACGACCTGTTCACCGAGACGGCCGCCGCGTTCGTCCGCGAAACCGACGGTGCGCGCGAGCCCGCGGTGTGGGCCTCGCTCGAGGACCGCTGGAGCGCCTACGGCGACCCGTTCGAGCGCGCCCACGTCGAGCTCGCCCTCGGGCGTGGTGGCGACGCCGAGGCCGCCGAGCGAGGCCGAGGGCTCCTCACGAGCCTTGGGGTTCCGATCCAGGCACCCTGCGATACTTGCCGCCCGTGGACCCCGAAGAAGAGGCGATGCTCGAGGCCGCCGCGGAGCCGCGAGGCGTCTTCGCGGGCAGCGAAGGCAAGGACTTCCGGACCCTCGCCGCCGGCACCGCGCAGAACATCGTCGGGCTCGGTGTATTCGTGCTCGGCACGTTCGCCGCCAACATCCTGATCTCGCGGGCCTTCGGCGGCGGCGACGCGGGTGCGATCGCCCTCGGGATCGTGACCCTCGGCACGCAGTTCGCCTTCATCGCGGCGGCGGGCACGCGCTTCGGCATGGATATGGCCTCGGTGCGCTACGTCGCGATCGAGGTCGGGCAGGGGCATCCCGGCCGCGTTCGCGCGGTGGTCTCTCGCTCCGCACTGCTCGCGGCGGGCGTATCGGTCGTGGTCGCCGTCGCGACGATCGCCCTCGCCGGTCCGATCGGCCGTGCGCTCTCGGAGCCGGGCACGACCACCGAGACGATCGCCTCGATGCGAGCTGCGGGGCTCGCGATCCCGTTTGTCGCGCTCACGTACGTGTGGCTCGGCGGCTCGCGCGGTCTCAAGGTGATGCGGCACACCCTGTATGTGCAGTGGGTCGCGCAACCGTTGTTGTGGATCGCGCTGATGCTCGTGATGTGGCGGGTCGTCGACAAGACCGAGCCGATGGCGGTATGGGCCTACGCCGCGTCGTGGATCATCGCGGCGGTCGCGGCCCGGGCGTTCTGGTGGACCCTCGAGAAGCGACAGCCGCGGGACCCCGCCGCGCCCGGCCTCACGAGGTCTTTGCTCGCGTACGGGGCGCCGCGCGCCCCGGCCGCGTTGCTCTCGCAGGGGCTGTTCTGGATCGACTACTTCGTTGCCGCCTCGATCGGGTTGCCGGCGGTGACCGACAACGACCTCGGCGTGTACGCCTCGTGTGTGCGTGTCGCGTTGGCGATGGTGCTGTTCCTCACGGCCGTGTCCTACGTGTTCTCGCCGTTCGTGGCGGACCTGCACGCTCGCGGTGAGCGCGAGAAGCTCGATCGCCTCTACAAGTCGATCACGCGCTGGACGGTCGCCGGCACCATCCCCGTGCTGTTGCTGATGCTGCTCGCGCCCGCGGCGATCCTGCAGCTCTTCGGTGGTGAGAACTTCACGGCGGGCACCACGGCGCTCCGGATCCTGGTGATCGGGCAGGCGATCAACGTGAGCGTCGGCGCGGCCGGGTTCGTTCTGATCATGGCGGGGCGCACCGGCTGGGACCTCACCGTGTACGCGCTGTCGGCGACCCTGGATCTCGTGCTGTCGTTGCTGTTGGTGCCGAAGTTCGGGATCGAGGGTGCGGCCGCCGCGCAGGCGATCACGATCACGTGCTCGAACTTGTTCCGTCTCTACCTGGTGCAGCGGTTCGTCGGGATCTTCCCCTGGGACCGGCCGTACGCCCGCCTGGCGTTGCCTGCGATCGCGTGCGGTGTCGCGATGCTGGTGGCGGAGGCCCTGCTCGGCAACGCCCGCTGGCTGGTGGAACTCGTGGGGATCGCCGCGGCGGGCGCGCTCGTCTATGTGCCGCTGCTGTTGCGGTTCGGGCTGACCGCGAGCGAGCGTGTCGCGCTCACGAACGGACTGGCGAAGCTGCGTGGACGTCCGGCCGCTGGCTGACGCCGATCGCCCGCGCGCCCGAGCGTGGATCGCCAAGCGTTGGGGCGATCATCGGATGGTGGCCCACGGCGAACTGTTCGAGCCCGCGGAGCACGAGGGGTTCGTCGCGGGGGATTGGGTCGGGCTCGTCACCTTCAGGGTCGCCGGTGACGCTTGTGAGATCACGCTGATCGAAGCAGATCCGCCAGGGGTCGGAATCGGTAGCGCGCTGCTCGGCGCCGTGCTCGAGGTCGCGCGGGAACGCGGGTGTGAGCGCGTGTGGCTCGTGACGACGAACGACAACCTGAACGGGCGTGCGTGGTACGAGCACCGGGGGTTCGTTGTGACCGCGGTGCGCTCCGGCGCCGTCGACCGTTCCCGCGAGACGGTGAAGCCGTCGATTCCATCGCACAACCCGGTGAACGGGCTGCCGATCAGCGACGAGCTGGAGTTGTCGCTCGCCCTCAGCGCGAGCTGACGTCGGTGCGGTCGGGCACCACGATGAGGTGGCGTCCCTCGGGGGCGGCGCGCTCCGCGAGCAGATCGTCTACCAACGTTTGGAGCTCGGCGACCCGCCAGGTCAGCAGCTCTTGGCGAGCGCTGTCTGCGCCTTCGCGCTCGGCAAGAGCGGCCCAGCGAGCGTCGAGCTCCGCGGCCATCCGGCGCTCGAGCCGGCGTCCGCGGACGTAGGCGACCGCGATCGCCAAGGCGAGCGCTGCGGAGGCCGACACCACGCACAGCACCACGATCGTCACCGCCACCGGCGGCGCAGCCAGCACGTGACCGAACGCGACCAAGGCGGTGCCGTCGACGCGCGCGCTCTCGACCACGAGCTCGACGGCGACGGCGCCCCACAGGGCGGCGAGGAGGACGGGCACGATCACCATGACTCGGAATCGTCCCCCTCGCGGGCCGCCGGGTCAACAGCGGAAGGGCTACGGAAGGTGCGGCAGAAGTCGGTGGAGTTCTTCGAGGGCGCCCGCCGCGTCGGCAACACGGACGATCGGATCGCGATCGAGGTCGTCGCGACCCAGCTCCCAGGTGCCGACGCCGATCACGGGCGTGCCCATCTTGAGCGCGAGCGCGATCTCGGAGAGCGTCCCGAACTCGCCGCCAACTGCGACCACGACGTCGGCGCTGCGGGCGACGATGGCGTTGCGCGCCTCGCCGAAGCCGGTCGCGATCGCCACGGTCAGGTGCCTCGACGCGATGTCGCGCTCGTCGCCGGGAAGGATGCCGATCGACGTGCCCCCCGACGCCTCGCATCCGCGGGCCGCGGCATTCATGACACCCCCGAGACCGCCGCACACGAGGACGCATCCCGCTTCGGCGAGGGCGCGGCCCAGTTCCTCGGCGGTCGCGAGCTCCCAGTCGGTCGCATTCGATGCGCCGATCACGGCGACGTACGGGGTGGTGGCCATCGCCGCCGAGTATCGCAGCGTCCGCGCTCATTGGTGCCGGACATCCACCAACTGCAGGAACTCGGTGCCGCCGGCGATATCGCGTTCGGTGACGATCCCGTACCCCGGCGCGTAGCGCTTCAGCGAGACGACTCCGGGCTCCAATCGGGTCCACTCATAGGACCGAACCACATCGGTGAACGTCCCCGCCGGCGTCCGCGCGGCCTCGTTGCGAGCCACGATCCACGCCTGGTCTTCTGCATGCGCCCGCGAGAACTCCTGACGATACGCATCGGTCGGCCGCGGGTCGGCGGGCATGATGATCCCCGGGACGGCGCCGTCCACCCCGGCCTCCCACGAGCCCTCTCGGCTGACGACGTGCCCCAGGCGGTTGTATACAGCGGTGTCCTCCCCGAAGTACCAGGCCGTGCCGACGTTGTCGTCGGCGTACCAGTCGGTTGTCTTCTCACGGAGGAGTCCGTTCTCGTACAGCACGTCGCGCACGACGACCGTGGCGACGCCGAGGATCGTCTTCGTGCGGCCGGTGACCCGTAGGTACTCGACCAGCCGGTTGCCGTCCTCGATTCCTCGATACACCGAGACCGTCCCCGACTCGAGGGGGAAGTACGTGTTGGCCATCGGCGTCGAGAAGTCCGTGGGATCGACCGCCGCTTGTGCCGGGTGCGCTCCCCGGATGGAGAGGACGCCGATCGCCATCGCGCCGAGCACGAAGGCACCGATCACCGCGATCACTCGTGTGCGCATCGTTCCGTCCTCCTTCTGATCGGACTCATGGCGCAAGCGTCGCATCGCGAGCCTGAACCTGTCCTGAATCCTGGGATGGCTCGTTCAGCGGGCCTTCAGTCGCATGGCGCATGATTGCTCCGACATGCGTGTGCTCGTGATCGAGGACGAGTCGGTACTCGCCGACGGGTTGCGCCGCGGTTTGGAGGCGGAGGGGTTCGCGACGGACGTCGCCGCCACTGGCCCCGACGGGCTCTGGATGGCGACTGAGCACGCCTACGACGCGATCGTCTTGGACCTGCTGTTGCCCGGGATGAACGGGTATCGCGTGTGCGCGGCGCTGCGCGACGCGGAGATCTGGACGCCGATCCTGATGCTGACCGCGAAGGACGGAGAGTTCGACGAGGCGGAGGCGCTCGACACCGGCGCAGACGACTTCGTCACGAAGCCGTTCTCGTACGTGGCGCTCGTGGCGAGGCTTCGGGCGTTGATCCGCCGCGGCGCACCGGCCAGGCCGTCCGTGCTGGCTGCCGGAGACCTGCGCCTGGACCCCTCGGAGCGGCGTGCCTGGCGCGGCGACATCGAGATCGGGTTGACGTCGCGCGAGGTCGCCCTGCTCGAGTTCTTCCTGCGACACCCCGGCGAGGTGGTGTCCAAGACCCAGATCCTGGAGCACGTGTGGGACGAAGCGTTCGACGGCGATCAGAACATCGTGGAGGTCTATGTGGGACACCTCCGATCCAAGCTCGACCGGCCGTTCGGCCGTTCGGCGATCGAGACGGTCCGCGGGGCGGGATACCGGCTGGCGGCCAATGGGGGCTGATCGTCTCGCGCAGCTGCGGATCCGCACGACCCTGGTCGCGACGGCGATCGTCGCGGGTGCGCTCGTCGTTGCCGCCGTGGGGATGGTCTGGTTCGTCGGGCGATCGCTGAGGGCCCAGCTCCGCGACGAGGCGGAGACGCTCGCTGCAACCGCTGCCCGTGAGGTCGCGTCCGGACAGCCTGTCTCGCCGCTCATCGATCCCACCGAGGTGTCCGTGCAGGTGCTCGCTCCTGGTGAGACACCGTCGGACACCCGGATCGAGGGCGATGTCATCCTCGTGACGACCCACGTCACGCTCGCCGACGGGGCCGGGCGTTCGATCGTGGTGATCCGCGGTATCGACGACATCCAGGATGCGCAGCGTGCCGTCGCGCGCGGCCTTGTGGTCGGCGTCCCCGGGTTGATCGTGTTGACCGCCCTCGTCGTCTTCTGGGTCGCCGGGCTCACGCTTGCGCCCGTTCGCGCGGCGAACGAGCGGCAGCGTCGTTTCACCGCCGACGCGGCACATGAATTGCGTTCACCGCTCGCGTCGATCCGCCAGCACGCGGAGGTCGTTAGCGAGCATCCTGATGGTGCGGATGCGGCAGAGCTCGCACGAACAGTGCTCGTCGAGGTCGCGCGGCTGCAGCTGATCGTCGACGACCTGCTGCTGCTTGCTCGGTTGGACGAGCAGCGCGCGCCCAGGGCGCTCGAGGAGGTGGATCTCGACGACATCGTGCTCACCGAGGCGGTGCGCTTGCGCACCGAAACCGATCGCACCATCGATACGCACGCGGTCGCGGCCGCCCGAGTGCTTGGCGATGCTTCGTATCTCGGGCGCCTCGTGCGGAACCTCGATCAGAACGCGGCAGGGCACGCGACGAGCAGCGTCGCCTTCGGGCTCGCCACGGCGCGCGACGGCGTCACGCTCACGATCGACGACGACGGGCCCGGGGTTCCCGCTGCGGAGCGTGAGCGTGTCTTCGATCGGTTCGTGCGCCTCGACGAGGCGCGAGACCGTCCCGGTGGCGGGGCAGGCCTCGGGCTCGCGATCGCGCGTGAGATCGCGCGGGCCCACGGCGGTGACGTCCTCTTGGAGGACAGTCCGCTCGGCGGTCTCCGCGCGACGGTGCGCTTGCCGCGGGGTCAGACGGACGGGTAACGCAGCGGGAGTCCCGCGACACCTGGGTCGGCTGTCACCAGGTTCCAACCGCCGAGGCTCGTCACGAGCAACCGATCCAGGCCCTCGCCGACGAACACCGGATTCGCCGGCTGGTTCAGAACAACACCGTCGGCGTCCTCGGCCCACCGCTCGGGCCGCCCGCCGGGCGGCACTCGCCAGACCAGATCCGGCCGGTAGCAACCGAGGAACATCGTGCCGTCGACCGCGAGCGCGATGCCGTCGGGTTGCGAACCCGTCACGTCGACGACTGGCTCCGGCGCGCCGGGGGACCCGTCGGTGCCGATCGCGAGCCGAACCACTCGCCGCGCTCGCGATTCGATCACCAACAGCGCGTCACCTTCGGCCGTGAGGCAGCACCCGTTGGGGAACGTCGGCACCTGGTCGGACCAGACGGTCGTCTCACCGCCCGGCGCGACGCGGAACAGCAGCCCGTCGTCGGCTCCCCACTCGCCCGAATCCGTGACGTAGAGCACGCCGTCGTCTCCGAACGCCGCGTCGTTGGGCACCCGCAGCGGGTGCTCGGTCGTGCCGCTCGAGTACGCGGTCACCGCACCCGATGGCGTGACGCGCACGATCTCGCCGCGCCCCATGTCGCAGCCGTAGATGTTCCCGTCACCGTCGACGACGAGCCCGAACAGGAACCCCCCGGTGTTCGCGATCTCAGTGACGGTCCCGTCGAGCCCGATCCGGTAGATCTGGCCGGCCTCACCGCCGGCGTAGATGGTGCCGTCGGGCCCCCACGCCGCACCCTCGGGGTGGTCCAATCCGGTGGCAAGGGTCTCGAACATGGCTCAGGTCTCCTTTGTGATCGATCGCACGAGCGCCACGACCGGCGCCGTGTGGATCCTCATACCGCTCGCTCGGACGGTCCAGACCGTGTGGCCGCGTTGCCACACCGCCAGGTACACGGGCACTTCCTCGTGACAGCACCCGGTGGGTTCGTGCAGCAGGAGCGTGACGTCCGCGGGCAGGCCGGCATGAAGGACCGTGGCCGCGCCGATCAGTTCGGCCGCCTGGGTTTCCACCCAGCCGCCGAACGCGGTCGCGCCGGCAGGCGTCGCGAATTGCCACCGCCGCGCGACCACACGTGAGAAGGTGCCGCGGCCACCGGTCAGGGTGCGGTCGGCGCCCGCCAGGAATCCCGACGACGCGAGGATCTGCTGCATCGCCTCGGGATGCGACGCCTCCTTCACCACGTCCTCGACCACGATCTCGCTGGACGTCCCCGAGAGACCGGGCACACGTAGGTGGGGCGGGGGGACGTCGATCGCCGGACCCGCGCTGCTCGAAGAGGCTTGGGCCCCACCGCACGCCGCGAGGAGGAGAAGGACGCCGAGGGTCGCCAACCCATGTTGCCCTCGGCGGAACATGGGCGGATGATACGGCGGTCCCGGACGACGAGCGTCGCCGGGGAAGGAGGGGAATCGCACATGCCAGACGATCTGTCCCGGCTCTTCGGTCGCCAGATGCCTCGTCGTGATCTGTTCCGCTACACCGGGATGGGGCTCGGGGTAAGCGCGATCCTCGCCGCCTGCAAGCAGGCGAGCTCCTCGGCGGGGGCCGTGCCGTCCGGTTCGCCGAGGCCGGCGATGGCTGACGAGCCCGGTGGCCTGCAGGTCTTCGACTGGTCCGGGTACGGCAACGGCGACTACTACCCCAAGGAAGAGCGGCAGTACCTGTGGGGCGACTACCAGAAGGCCACCGGGGACACGCCGCATTTCTTCCTGTTCGAGAACGACGACGCCGGGTTCACCAAGGTCGCCTCCGGCACGACCTATGACATCGTGCATCCGTGTGCCTACCGGTTCCAGGACTACGTGAACATCGGGGCGGTCCAGCCGTGGGATACCTCGCAGATCCCGAACTTCTCCCAGATGAACCCGGTCCTCGAGAAGGCCGGTGTCATCAACGGCGAGCAGTACTTCATCGTCGAGGACTGGGGCTTCATCGCCCCCCTCTACCGCGCCGACAAAGTCGACCCGCAAGAGGAGTCGTGGTCCCTGCTCTTCGATGACCGCTACAGCGGCAAGATCTCGTGGATCGACACGCTCGAGATGCTCGTGATCGCCGCGTATCTCAACGGCGTCGAGGATCCCTGGAACATGACGGACGACGAGCTCTCCCAGATGAAGGACTTCCTGATCTCGAAGAAGGGCCTCGTGAAGTTCTTCTGGAACCAGTCCTACGAGCTGTTCCAAGCGTTCAAGCGCGACGAGGTGTGGATCGGCTACGCGTGGCCCGACTCGTACGCCTACGCGAAGGGCGCCGGCCTCGACGTCGAGTACATGAACCCGAAGGAAGGCCGCATCACGTGGTCGTGCGGGCTCGGGCTGTTCGCCGACTCCAAGAACTACCACCACGCGCACGCGTACGCGGATTCGTGGTCGAGTCGCAAGGCGGCCGAGTTCTTGGTCGGATACTACTTCTACGGGCACGCGAACACGGGGATCGACCTATCCGGCATCTCCGAGGACATCGTGAAGGCGTTAAGCCTGGACGACCTATCGATCCTCGAGCCGCCGAACTCGAACGTCGAGTCCTATATCCCGCGCCGGCAGGCCTACGCCGACGCCTGGGACGAGGTCAAAGCGTCGGCCTGACCCGTGGCCGGAGGTGAGCCAGGCAGCGGTCGCAGTACCGCCGGGCTGCTGTCCGGACCGCTGCTGTGGCTGCTCGTGTTCTTCATCGTGCCCGTCGGGCTGATCGCGGCCTACAGCGTCGGCGGGCTGCATCTGCTTCCCACGGACACGAGCCCGGTCACGCTCGATGCCTGGAAACGCTTCCTCAGTGGCAACTCGGTCTACCTCGGGTTGTTCTGGAAGTCGGTGCGCGTCTCGCTCACCGTGTCGGTCGTGGTCGTGCTGCTGTCGTACCCCGTTGGGTACTTCCTGGCCCTCTGCGTCCGCAAGCGCAAGTACGTGCTGCTGCTCGTGATCATCGCGCCGTTCCTGACGAGCTACTTGTTGCGGGTGCTCGCCTGGAAGGTGATCCTCGGCGATCGCGGGGTGATCAACTCGGCGCTGTACGAGCTGCATCTGCGCCAGCCCGATCACCCGGTGGAGTGGCTGATCTACAGCCAGTTCGCGGTGATGCTCGTCCTCGCGTACGTGTGGATCCCGTTCGTGGCACTGCCGATCTTCGTGTCGCTGAATAATCTCGATGGCTCGCTGCTGGAGGCCGCGGGCGATCTCGGGGCGAGCCGCTGGCGCACGTTCGTGCGGGTGACGCTGCCGCTCTCCGTCCCCGGCGTCACAGCTGCGTTCGTCTTCGTGTTCGTACCGACCATCGGGGAGTTCGTGACGCCCCAGCTCGTGGGCGGCACACGCGGGTTCCTGTTCGGCAACGCGATCAACGACCGGTTCACGAAGGCGCTCGACTGGCAAAGCGGCTCGGTGATGGCGATGTTCCTGCTGATCGTCGTCGCGGTGCTGATGGCGATCTTCGGCCGGAGGATCCAGATGCGGAACATGGAGACCTGAGATGGACCTCGCGAGCTCGCGCGGTGCGCTCTGGCTGCTCCGGATCTTCTTCGTGCTGCTCGTCGTGTTCCTGTACGTGCCGCTCGTCGTGCTCGTGGTGTTCTCGTTCAACCGGGGCGATGTCTCGTTCCCGTTGGAGGGGTTCACGACCTCGTGGTACACGCGCGCCGCGCAGAATCCGTCGTTGATCGCAGCGCTGCAGCGCAGCGCGATCGTCGCGACGGTCACGAGCGTCCTCGCGGTCGCGCTGGGGGTGCTCGCGTCCTACGCGTTGGTGCGCCGCGTCTTCCGTGGCAAGAGCGCGTTCTCAGCGTTGGTGTTCTCGCCGCTGGTGATCCCGTATCTGGTGTTCGGGATCGCGCTGTTGGTGCTGTTCAAGCTGATCGACAAGGTGCTGGTCGCCGTGGCCGGCACCTACATCGACGTCGGCATGCACGCCGTGATCATCGGGCACGTCGTGGTCGCCCTGCCGTACACGATCCTGGTGATCCTCCCGCTGCTGGAACGGCTTGCGGTTTCGATGGAGGAAGCCGCGCACGACCTCGGCGCGAGCGCGTGGGACACGTTCTGGCGGGTCACGTTCCCGTTGCTGATGCCGGCGTTGATCTCGGCGTTCCTGATCGCGTTCACGCTCTCGTTCGACGAGTACGCGATCGCCTCGTTCCTCGCGGGGTCGCAGGTGACGTGGCCGGTCTTCCTGTTCGCGCAGCTGCGCGTGCCGAGCCAGTTGCCTGAACTGGTTGCGGTTGCCTCGGTGATCCTCGTGATCTCGATCGGGCTGGTGGTCGGCGCGGAGCTCGGCCGGCAGCGCTCGGAACGTCGGGTCGGGGTCGCAGCGGAATAACACGTCGACAGCAAACGCCACGGGTTGACGCCGACGGGGCGCAGCGCCACGATCGGCGGGTCGCATTCGAGTCGCCGATGAGTAGCGTGCCGCGGAACGGATCACAGGTCTTCGGCCCAGTGATGGGCGTGATCCTCGTCGTGGCAGCGGCGATCCTGGCGGTCGGGAGCGTGGCCGCGTGGGGCGAGTACCCGACCGCCCTGTCCACGCCGTTCGCCGTGGTGCTGGCCGCCTCGGCAGGGGCGCTGCTGATCACGGGGCTCCTCGCCTTCGGCTTCCCTCGGTGGGGTTCGACGCGCCCGAAGCCGTCGCCGATCGCGATCGCCGGGCTCATCGCCGGCCTCGCGTCCGCCATCGCCTTCGCCGTCCTCGTGGGAGCGCACCTCTCCATGACCTCAGACTCGTCGATCCCGGTGGCGGGCCGGTGGGTGCCGGTCGTCGTCGGAGCGATCGCACTCGTCCTGGGTGTGATCGGACTGCTGCTGGCTCGAGGTGACGGGCCGTCACGCCGGATGTCGCTCACGGGCGTCGTCCTCGGCTTCACCACGGCGGCGACCACAACGTGGCTCGCATCGTCCAATTGCTGGCTGTTCATGGATCGCGCGACCGCCTGCTCCATGCCCTAGCGCTGGTCTCCCGCCGACGTGGACCGCGGACAGGCCTGATAGCGAGCCGCATCTCGAGCCGGCGCCTAGTCTCTGCGTGTGCACGCCTTCTTCGTGGCTCTCGGGATCGTGATCGCCGTCTGGCTCATCGTCGTTGCCGTGCTCTTGCTGACGGGACGAAAGGTGGAAGCGAGGCAACTCGCCATGCTTCTGCCGGATCTCGCCGCGTTGCTCCGAGGTCTTCTGAAGGATCCACGCGTTCCGCGTGGGTCGAAGTTCCTGGTCGGGCTCGCGATCATCTGGGTTGTCTCGCCGATCGACCTGCTACCCGAGTTCCTGCCGGTGATCGGCCCCTTGGACGACGTGATCGTCGTGGCACTCGTTCTTCGGCACTTGGTCAAGAGGTCTGGTCCGGTCGTCGTTCGAGATCACTGGCGCGGCGACACAGTCATGCTCGAGCGGGCCCTCCTGACCCTCCGCGTGAGCAGCGACGGCCAGGACCGAGGCTGACTTCGGGCTCGCGGTGTCGCCGGGTGTGCCGCCTGAAGCCATGAAGCGCTGCAGGAGAAGCTGGAAGTGCGCTCGAATGTCGGAGCCTACGACGTGTGGGATAGGCCGGTCGCCCTCTATGGCTGGCCAAGATCCTTTGCCTAGTGTTTGCGTGCTACTCCTCCTTCATTCACCTGCGTTGTTCCAGACTGCTGGCAACCCCAACGTTCGGAGGCGACGGATGCAATGGGCACTGATCGGCGTTCTGGGATACGCCTTGCTCGTTGCCTTTGCTTTCGGCCTGTGTAAGGCAGCAACGATCGGTGACATGAACGGCCGCGCCGCGAGCTGATCGGTTGACCCTCTCGCGCACCCCGTGCGAGTCTCCGACGATGGATGGCATCCACGACATGGGCGGCATGCAGGGCTTCGGGCCGGTTCTCACTCCCGGGTCCGAGACCGTCTTCCATGCGGGTTGGGAGGCGCGCCAGGCCGCCGTCAGCCTCCTCACGGTCTTGGAACGATCAACGATCGAGGGGATGCCTGCCCAGCGGTATCTGGACGCCACGTATTACGAGCGCTGGCTCTGGGCGACCGAACAGATCCTGCTTCGCGAGGGCTCGATCGTGCCCGGCGAGGTCGACGCGTGGCAAGAACGACTCGCCCAGGGGGAGGCCATGCCGGTTCGCTCCGATCCGTCCGCAGCGGCATCGAGCCTCGAAGAGATGCGCGCGGTAAGGACGTTCGCGCCGGCAGAAGATCCGCTGTTCGCTGTCGATGATCGGGTGCGGGTCCGACGGATGCGCCCCACCGGACACAATCGGTGCCCTCGCTACGTGCGAGGGGTCCGGGGAACGATCCACGCGTTGCTCGGTGCAGACCGGCTGCCCGACGCGGACGAGGCCGCATCGGGCGAGCCCGTCTATTCGGTCGCATTCGCGTCCGAAGATCTGTGGGGTCGAAGCGACGAGGAGCCCTGGACCGTCATCGTCGACCTCTGGGAAAGCTATCTCGAGCCAACGGAGGCCCTCGATGGATGATCACGGTCCTGATCACGGCCACGAGCACGGTGACGGAGCCGAGCATCACTCGATACCTCCGTCGGCTGCGGAGCTCCGCGCGCGGGCGCTCGAGGCTCTCCTGGTCGACAGGGGCCTCATCTCCACCGACGCGATCGATGCGGTCGTGGAGATGTACGAGCAGGACGTCGGTCCCCAGAACGGCGCGAAGGTTGTGGCGCGCGCGTGGACCGATCCCTCCTACAAGCAGCGCCTGCTCGAGGACGGAACAGCCGCGATCGCCGAGCTCGGGTTCGGTGGCATCGAGGGCACGATGTTCGTCGTCGAGAACACGCGCGACGTACACAACATGATCGTGTGCACGCTGTGCTCGTGCTACCCGTGGCCCGTTCTCGGGATGCCCCCCACGTGGTACAAGAGCGCCGCCTATCGCTCGCGTGCCGTTGCCGAGCCGCGCTCCGTGCTCGCCGAGTTCAACGTCGAGCTCGCACCTGACGTCGAGATCCGCGTGTGGGACTCCAGCGCCGAGGCCCGGTACCTCGTGTTGCCCGAGCGTCCGCCCGGCACCGAGCACATGACGGAGGAGGAACTCGCCGCGCTCGTCCCACGCGACGCGATGATCGGCACGGCCAAGGCACTCGAGCCGGAGCGTCTGCCATGAAGGATCGGGTCGTGATCGATCGGGTCGACGCGGCGCTGGTCGGCTCGGCGAAGCTGCCGCGCGACAACGGCGAGCTCGTCTTCGAGGAACCGTGGCAGGGCCGTGCGCTCGGCATGGGCGTCGCGGCGATGGAACGCTTCGACATCTCGCGCGAGGAGTTCCGCGACCGGCTGATCGACGCGATCGCCGGGCACCCGCAAGATCCCGACGAGACGGTCGCCACCGCGTACTACGCGGCGTGGCTGGACGCCCTGGAAGCCGTGCTTCGCGACCGCGCACTCCTCGAGCCGGTATAGAGCGCGGCATCAGCCGGATGGAGCATGGTCAGCCGTAGCCGGGATCCGCGTCGGCCAGGATCTCCTCGACGGTTCGTTTCGCGAGCGCAACGAACGCGGGGTTGGTCTCTTCGTAGTACGGGATGATCATGACCGCTTGATGCAGTGCGAAGCCCCGTGCTCGGTTGTACGTGCCGTCGTCGATCCCGAGCGCTTCGCGAAACACCCGGCGTCCGACGGAACCGAACACACTCCACGCCGCGATCACGTCCGCGGCCGGGTCGCCAACGCCAACCCCGCCGAAATCGATGACGGCGGCCAGTCGACCGGCATCCACGAGCACGTTCGGCCGCAGCAGGTCGGTGTGGATCCACACGGCTGCGCCCTCCCACGGCGGAGCCGCAAGCACACGTTCCCAGACCGCCATGGCCCGATCGCCCTCGATGACGCCGCCTGCGGCTTCGATCGCGGCTCGCGTGTCGCCGTCGAGTGAGCGAAGCGGCTGGCGCCCGCCACGAGGGGCGTGAGCGACGACGTCTGCGGCGCGCAGCTCCCGGATGAATCGCGCAAGACTCAGTGCCGCCTCCACTTCGTCATCAACGATCTGATCTGTATACGGGCGTCCATCGATCCACCGGTAGATCGCCCATGGGAACGGGTACCAACTCGTCGGCTCGCCCTGAGCGACGGGCTCCGGGATCCGGATGGAGACGCGCTGGGCCAACCACGGCAGCCATTCCAACTCCTTGGTCAGATCCTTCGCCCACCGCTCGACCAACGGAAGTCGGACACACAGATCATCACCGAGCCGGAACAGCGCGTTCACCGTGCCCGTCGATCGAACACGACGGAGCGGCTCACTCGCGAGGTCTGGGAGCTGTTCGGTCAACAAACGAGCGACGAGGTCAGCGTCGATGTCGAGCTGCTCGTCGTGCATCTTCATGGAGTCCCTCGCCCGAACTGCAGCATCTCGGCGAGCAGCGCCCGCCCCGCCGCCTTGTCCAGAGGCTCGTTGCCGTTGCCGCACTTCGGCGAGACCACGCAGGACGGACAGCCGTCGCGGCACGGGCAGTCGCGAAGCCGCTCGAGCGTCGCTCGCAACCATCGTTCAGCATCGAGATAGCCGCGCTCGGCGATCCCTGCCCCGCCCGGGTAGCCGTCGTAGACGAAGATCGTCGTGAGTCCGGTGTCTGGATGCACCGGCGTCGAGACGCCGCCGATATCCCACCGATCGCACGTGGCGACCAACGGCAACAGCCCGATCGCACAGTGCTCCGCGCCATGGATCCCGCCAGGCAGTGCGCCGGGTCGCACGCCCGCCGCGTCGATCAGCTTGCCCGGGAGCGTCCACCAGACGGCGCGGGTGCGCAGCGTGACGGGCGGCAGCGCGAGCGCCTGCTCGCCGACCACCTCGTTCGTCGACACGAGTTTGCGCACGAACCCGACCACCTGCCCCGTTACCTCGACGTCCCCGAAGGACAGCTCGGCGTCTCCGAGCTGGCGATGGTCAATCTGATTGACTATCACGATATCGGTGACGTCGCGAGCCTGCGTGTAGAAGTCGGGGTCGGCTTCCTCCACGATCGCGACGCCGCGCACGAGGTCGAGCTCGTTCACGAGATACTGCTCGCCTTGATGCAGGTAGATGGCCCCTGGGTGCAGGGTGCCGAACGCGCGGTGCTGATCGCTCGTGCCCAGGACCTCGCCGGTGTCGCCGAGCACGATCCGGTACACCGTGCCGCCCCCGGCACGGATGTCCACGTCGCGGTGCGGTGACGTCGAGCCGATGTCGTGCCAGCGATCGCCACGGCGCTTCACGAGGTCGCGAGCGGCGAGCGCCTCGAGTCCCGACGCCGCACCATCGCCGAAGAATGCGGCGGCCTCGTCGTCGGTGAGCGGCTGTTCGCGGGCGGCGCATCGCAGGTGCGGCTCGAGCACGTAGGGGTTCGTCGGATCGATGACGGCGGCCTCGGGCGGCGCCGTGAACAGATCGACCGGATGCTGCGCGAGATACTGGTCGAGGGGGTCGTCCTGCGCGACCAACACGGCGAGCGACTCGTCGCTCCGACGCCCAGCCCGGCCGGCCTGCTGCCACATCGAGGCACGGGTGCCCGGGTAGCCGGTCAGCACGGCCGCGTCGAGCGATCCGATGTCGATCCCGAGCTCGAGTGCGTTCGTGGCGGCGACGGCCTGTAGCTCGCCGCCAGCCAGCTGCCGCTCGATCTCCCGGCGGTCCTCCGCCAGGTACCCGGCCCGGTACGCGCGGATCCTGGTTCGAGCCTGTGCGTCGGCGACCCCGCGCCGGGTGAATTCTGCAAGCAACTCAGCCGCTCGGCGCGAGCGCGCGAACCCGATCGCGCGGTCGCCGTCATCGACCAACGCCGTCATCACGTCCGCCGCCTCTGCGAGTGCGCTGCGCCGCGCGCCACTTTCGTCGTCGACGATCGGCGGGTTCCACAGCGCGAAGAGCTTGCGGCCTCGGGGCGCATCGTCCCCACTGACGACGTCGACCGGCAGCCCCGTGAGCCGCTCCGCGAGCTCCACGGGGTTCCCGACCGTTGCGCTCGCCAGGCACCAGTGGGGGTCGCCGCCGTGAACCGCAATCAACCGCCGCAGGCGACGCAGCACCATCGCGACCTGTGAGCCGAACACGCCCCGCAGCACGTGCGCCTCGTCGATCACCACGACCGAGAGCCGCAACAGGAAGTCCCCCCAGCGTGCGTGATCCGCCGTGAGCGCGAGATGCAACATGTCGGGGTTCGTGAGCACGACGTTGGCGTTTCGACGGATCAGCGGCCGTTCGGCTTGCGGCGTATCGCCGTCGTAGACCGCGGCCCGCACTTGCGGCAGCTTCAGCGCCCGCATCGCGCGCAGCTGGTCGCGTGCGAGTGCCTTCGTCGGGAACACGAACAGTGCGGTGGCCTTCGGGGTCGACAACGCCGCCGACGCGGCGGCGATCTGATACACGAGCGACTTCCCGCTGGCCGTGCCGGTCGCGAGCATCGCATGGCCACGCGCGAGCGCGTCGAGTCCCGCGCGCTGGTGGGGGTACACACCGTCGATCCCGAGGAGACCGAGCCTCGACACCAGCAGTGCCGGCACGTCGTCGGGGAAAGGCTCCACCGCGGGCGCGCGGGCCGGCAGCTCCTCGACGTGGACCAGGCGATCCGGGTTCTCGGCGGTCAGCCGGTCGAGGAAGGCTTGCGGGTTCACCCGCTCAGGCTACGGAACCGCGTCGGTTCCCATCTCCGCGTACGGCGTCCGGAACCCGTCGCGCAGCAGCGCTCGGAACTCGGCTCGGTGGGTCACGATCAGCCAGACGCCCATCGTGAGGTAGACCGCGGACGTCGCGATCAGCACCTCGTCGTGCAGCCGTTCGCCGGCGAAGGCGGAGATCAGGAACTGGGACCAGAACAACCCGAAGATCCACCACGCTTCGCCGATCGACATCCGCAGGTTCGTGATGATCGCGACGGCGAACAGCGACTGCGACGCGGTGAGCAGCAGTTCCAGGCGTTGCGTTCCCTCGATCGGGAGCCCGTGGAAGCTGTGCGAGGCGATCATGAACACGAGCGGCAGCGAGCCGACCAGGAGCGTCCACTGGTTCACCTTCGAGCTCACGAGGGCGCCGAGCGCGGCGTTCGTCTGGAGCCGCCACGCGAACAGTCCGGCCACGATGAACTCAGGCGCCTCCGAGGCGAGTGGCGCCAGCCACTGCACCAGGAAGAACTCCGAGATCCCGTAGTCGTGGCCGGTCTCCACCAGCGCGTGCGCGAACGGCTCGGCGCACAGGAGGATCACGAGCGCCGCCCACAGGAAGAGCACGCCGACGGCCGCACGGCGCGGCCGGTCGCCGAACGTGCCCAGCCAGCGCGCCGGGCCGACCAAGTGGGGCTCCTCGGGCGGGGCTTTCGACAGGCGCACCATGTAGAGGACGAACAACCCGACAAGGATCACCGCGTCGATCGGCATGATCGAGTGCTTGAGCGGCAGGGTGAGCGAGTAGAGCGTGGCTGCTGCGAGGAACGCAACCTCGACCCCGTGTGGTCGGGCCAGGCGGATCCCGAACGGCTTGCGTGGCCGCTCGGATTCCGTCGACGCCTCGCGGCGCTTCCTCGTCCGGTACCAGGCGATGAAGACGACGCTGCTCCACCCGATGCCGATCAGCAGCCGGTTCGCACCGGTCATGTTGGCGAGCGCGAGCGAGCACGGCGATGCGAGCCCGGGTTCTCCGCTCGGACACGCCGGCCCGTACGCTGCGACCGCCTGGCCCCCCTTCCAGGCGAACACGAAGTCGACGGCGTACTCGGGAAGGACGGCGATCAGCGCGAGCAACGCGAGCGCGAGGCCCGCGGCGATGTCGAGTTGCGCGACCTCGGCCGCCCACGACAACAGGAAGGCTGCCCCGACGATCGCGAGTCCGAAGAGCACGGCCTCGAGCGCGTGCGAGACGCTCGGGATCGGTGATACGGATCCAGATCGCGGGTAGCGCAGCCGCTGCCCCGAGCAGGACGGCGAGGCGGGCACGGGATGCGTCGGCGGCCGGCGGGGTCGTCATCGCTTGTGGCTACCCTAGCGGGCCTGGGACGATTCGCCCCTGATGGACTGGGCCCTGCTCCTGTTGTCGCTGTTCGTGATCTTGGCGGGGTCGGAACTGTTCACGAACGGCGTGGAGTGGGTCGGCGAAGGGTTCGGCCTGTCCGAGGGGGCCGTCGGCTCCGTGCTTGCCGCAGTGGGCACGGCGTTACCCGAGACGATCCTGCCGATCATCGCGATCGCGTCCGGTCACTCGGCCGGCGAAGCGATCGGCACCGGCGCGATCCTCGGCGCCCCGTTCATGCTGACGACGCTCGCGATGGTCGTGATCGCGGTCGCCGTGCTGATCTTCGCTCGCGGGGGCCGCCGGTCTCGCGACCTCGAGATCGACCACGGAGTGATCCGTCAGGATCTCGGCTATTTCCTCGTGATGTACACGCTCGCAACCTGCGCAGGCTTGATCGGAAGCAAGCCCCTCGACTACATGCTCTCGATCGTGCTCGTGGTCGGCTACGTGTATTACGTGCGGCGACATTTCCAGTCCGCCGGGCGAGCCCGAACTCGAGGAGGAGGCCGGCTCCGAGATCAGGGCGCTCTATGTGTGGACCTGGCTCCAGCGGATCCGACGAGCGCTGCCTGGCTGGTCGGCGGATCGATCGGTCGCAGCGCCGTTCGTCCAGGTAGCGATCGCGCTCGGGCTGATCGTCGGCGGGGCGGACATCTTCGTTGGTGCCGTGAGCGGGATCGGACGCGAATTCGGGATCCCCCCGTTGGCGTTCTCGCTGCTCGTGGCGCCACTCGCGACCGAGCTGCCCGAGAAGTTCAACTCGGTGCTGTGGGTGCGCCGTCGCAAGGACACGCTCGCGATGGGGAACATGACCGGCGCGATGGTGTTCCAGTCGTCGTTCCCGGTCACGATCGGGTTGCTCTTCACGCCGTGGGAGCTCCGCGGCGAAGCACTGGTAGCGGCTCTGATCGCTCTGCTGGCCGGGGGCGTGCTGTACCTGACGTTGCGGATCCGCGGACGGATGTCGGCGCCGTTGCTGCTGGTGCAGGGCGTGTTCTACGTCGGCTACGTGAGCTACGTGCTCACCCGCCTGTAGCGGCCCCTACGTCGGGTCCGGCTGCGCCGCCGGCGGGGATGTCCTTCTGGGGGATGTATCCCTTCTGGCCGAGCTCGGCCCACAGCGCCTTGTTCTCCTCGGAGAGGTAGACCACGCTTGTGGCGCCCTGCATGCCGGTGGTCCCGAGTGCGACGAGGTTCGTCACCTTGGCGGCCGGCATCGATTGCGCGAGCCCGGCGAGCTTGATCAGCTCGTCGATCGGCACACTGGTCTCGACGTTGCGCAGGCCCGCGCCGAGCCAGGTGTACAGCCGCGTCGGGTCCTTCGCGTATTCGCTGCGGAACTGCGTCAGTGCGCTCTTCATCACGACGCCCTGGTTCAGCGAACGGTCGAAGTCGCCGAGCGGCAACGAGTGGCGGGTCCGCGAGTAGCCGAGCACCTCCGAGCCGCTCATGCGGCTCACGCCGGCCTCGAAGTTCTGGAGGTAACCCTCGACGGTGTACGGGACGTTGACGACGAGTCCGCCGATCGCATCGACTGCGGAGACGACCTCGTTGAAGCCCGTCAACACGTAGTAGTCGAACGTGATGCCGGTCACGCCCTCGACCGTGGCGACGGTTGCCTCGGGACCGCCCTGCGGCATCGCCGCGTTGATCTTGTTCGAGCCACCGGTAGACAGCGGCACGTAGGAGTCGCGCGGGATGCCGTACAAGCGTCGCTCGGTGAGCAGCCGGGTTGATCCCGAGGATGTGGATCGAGTCCGAGAGCCCCCGGTTCATCGGGGTGCCCGGTCGCGAATCCGAGCCCAGGAGCAAGATGAACACCGGCTCGCTGCCGTCGAGCGCCGGCGTGTAGTCGGCGTGCGCGCGCTGCAGCACGAAGCGCGGCTGCGCGACGGCGCTGCCTGCGCTCGTGACGGTGGCGGCCATCGTGCCCGCGATCCATGCGGACAGGCCAAGGACGATCGCGATGAGCTTCTTGGTCATGAGGACTCCGTGGGGGAAGAGGAAGGGGTCTCGGGAGCGGTGCCGGGTTTCTCGTTGCGCTGCAGGCGGAAGGCTTCGATCTTCCAGCCGTCGCCGGTGGGCACGAGGAACAGCGTGCCGGTCACGGTCACATCCGTGTACGTGCCGTCGTCGTTCGTGGTGGTGCCCGTGAACGTGACGTCGCCCATCGCGCGGACGGCGTTGCCGTCCTTGTCGACGAGGCTGGTCACGGTGATCGTGCTCTTGCCGGGTCGAGGCTCGAACTGGGCACGTCGGTGCCGAGCGTAAGCGTGTCGACGTTCGGCTCGACCTGCGCCGCGGCGTCGTCGGTGAACAGATCCGTCGATCGCGCCGGCGTCGCCCCACCCGTCGGGATCGGCGTAACCGTTCTGGAAGAACTCGGCAACGACCTTCGCAACATCCGGCGCGGTCTTATTGGCCGTGTTCTGTAGGTGGTCGCGATCCGGCGTCGTCGCCGTCGCCTCGTAGGCTGCGTCGACCTTGGCGAAGCTGACCTCGCCAACGGGGGGCGGCGGGTCGATGAAGCTCGCGATGGGGTTGTTGTCCTTCCCTCCGAACAGGAGGAAAAGGCCGACGACCGCGACGATCGCGACCACGATGCCGACGATGAGACGGCGGCGAGCCACTGTCGACCGCTGTGCGGTCTTGCTGGGCTCGCTGTGGCTCGGACGGTGCGGTGTCCCGCAGGGGGGTCTTCTCGTTTGCCAAAGCGCTATGGAGGCTAGCAGGCGATCCCCGGGATTCCCGGTAAGGGCTGTGACGAACTCATGACGGAGGTGCCCGGCGCCGCTGCGGGCCGGGGTAGCATCGGGGTTCGCGACGACGGTGTGCCGGGAAGACGGGTCGGCAGGAAGGGAGCGCACCGTGCCACCAGCCGAGCCCGACGAGATCCGCCCACCGTGGTCCCGCTCCGATCGGGCGATCCCGCGGACCATCGTGCGTCCGGTGCAGGAATTCCTTCGCTCGACCACCGCCGGCGCGGTCCCGCTGCTCGTCGCGGTCGTGGCCGCGCTCCTGTGGGCGAACTCCCCGTGGTGGCACGGGTACGAATCCATCTGGCTCACGACGGTCGTCGTCCGTGTCGGCCGCTGGGCGATCGTCGAGGATGTCCGATTCTGGGTCGACGAGGGCTTGATGACCTTCTTCTTCCTGTTGGCAGGTCTCGAGATCAAGCGAGAGCTCGCGACCGGGGAGCTGCGGCAGACTCGTGCCGCTGTCCTGCCCGTCGCCGCGGCGCTGGGCGGCATGGTGGTGCCGCTCGCGATCTTCGTCGCGATCGCACACGGTACGAGAGCGGTGGACGGCTGGGGCATGTCGATGCCGACCGACCTCGCATTCGCCCTCGCCATCCTCGTCATCGCGGGGAGACGGTTTGCGCCCGCCGTCCGTCCGTTCGTGCTCACGCTCGCGATCGTGGACGACCTGCTGACCGTCGTGGTGGTCGGCCTCTTCTACGTCGGAGACCTTTCCGCCGCTTCCGCTCCTCGGCGCGACTCGTTTGCGTGGGCGCGATGTTCGGACTCGAACGGCTGCACGTGCGCTCCCTCGCGCCGTACATCGCCCTCGGCGCGCTGATCTGGGTGTTCGCGTACGGCGGCGGTGTCCATCCTGCGCTCGCCGGTGCCGCCTTGGGCGTCCTTGCCCCGGCGCGACCGTTCCATCGCCCCGCCGCCGTCAGCGCGGCCGCGCGGCGGATCGCCGACGATACGAGCGACGACCCCGATCCGCCGGACGCCGACGCCGGCCGCTGGCTCGAGCTGTCGCGCCTGTCGACCGAGGCCGTGTCGCCGCTCGCGCGGATCGAGCACGCGCTCTTGCCGTGGGTCAACCTCTTCGTCCTCCCCGCCTTCGCGCTCGCGAACGCCGGCGTGCGATCGACCTCGGTCGCATGGTCCGACGACGCCGCGGTGCTGCTGATCGTGGCGCTCGTCGCGGCCGCTCCCCGATCGGCAAACTGTTCGGCGTCGCGGGCGGGTGCCTCCTCGCGCGGCGGTCGGCCTGGCGCGCCTCCCGGACGGCGTTCGACCGGCGCGCGCTGGTCGGGTGCGGCCCTCGCCGCGGGCGCACCGTTCACGGTGAGTCTGTTCGTCGCGTCGACGACGTTCGCAGGCCGACCCGGCGTTGCTCGCCGCCGCGTCGCTCGCCGTGCTGCTTGTCGGTCGTCGTCTGCGGGGTCGGCCGCGGTGCCCGTCTTGCGGGGTCGATCGTCGACAGACCCGCCCTGAACCCCAGCCGTCGAGCGGCAGCGCCGCAGGTCAGCGCCGTAAGGGCTCCGGTATCCTTCTCCGGTCCCGGACAGGCCGGGACGTCTCTTTCCACCGACGATCGTGGTGCCCACGCAGGGAGGTTCGATGGCCGGTTGGGTTGCCCAGGAGGGGGGACCCATCAAGGCGGTGTTCGGCTCGTTCGAGAACAACGCCTTGTGGGTGATCCTTCTCATCTCGTTCGCGGCGCTGCTGTTCGCCTGGTTCCTGGTGCGCGAGGTGCTTCGTGCGCCCGAGGGCACCGACAAGATGAAGGAGATCGCCAAGGCGATCCAGGAGGGCGCGAGCGCCTATCTGTCCCGGCAGTTCCGTACGGTGGCGATCTTCCTGATCGTGCTTGCGGTCGCCATCTTCTTCGTGCTGCCGGTCCCGAAAGTACGCGAGCCACTCCGAGGCCTCGATCAGGTTCGGCCGCTCGGTGGCGTTCATCCTGGGCGCGTTCTTCTCGGCGATCACGGGCTATATCGGCATGTGGCTCGCCGTGCGCGCCAACGTGCGGACCGCGAACGCCGCGCGGGAGTCGGGCCTTCGCCAATCGATGCGACTCGCGTTCCGCGCGGGTGGCGTTGCCGGCATGTTCACCGTCGGGCTCGGATTGCTCGGCGCCGTCGTCATCCTGATCATCTACAAGGGCGACGCCGCCAGTGTGTTGGTCGGCTTCGGGTTCGGCGGCGCGCTGCTCGCGATGTTCATGCGGGTGGGCGGCGGCATCTTCACGAAGGCGGCCGACGTGGGCGCCGACCTCGTGGGCAAGGTTGAGCAGGGTATCCCCGAGGACGATCCGCGCAACGCGGCGACGATCGCGGACAACGTGGGCGACAACGTGGGCGACTGCGCCGGGATGGCCGCCGACCTGTTCGAGTCCTCCGAGGTCACCTTGATCGCGTCGCTGATCCTGGGCGCCGCGGCGTTCACGGGCTCGCCGCAGGGCGCGATCGTCGGCGTGATGTTCCCGCTGTTCGTGCGCGCGATCGGCGTGGTCACCTCGATGATCGGGATCTTGGCGGTCACCCCGCGCTCGGAGAACGAGCACGGCATGAAGGCGATCAACCGAGGCTTCTTCGTCTCGGCGATCGTGTCGTCCATCGCCGTGTTGATCCTCTCCGGGCCAGCTACATGGACAGCTACAAGCCTGCCGTCGCGGTGATCATCGGCCTCGTCCTCGCCTCGGTGATCCAGATCCTCACCCAGTACTTCACCGACACGAAGTACCGCCCGGTCCAGGAGATCGCGGAGGCGACCGTGACCGGGACCCGCGACGACGATCCTGTCGGGCTTCTCGATCGGCCTGGAGTCGACCGTGTGGTCGGCGCTGATCGTGGGCGCCGCGATGATCAGCTCGTACTTCCTGGGTGGCGACGACCCCCGGCTGGCGCTGTACTTCATCTCGCTGACCGGGATGGGGATGCTGACCACCGTCGGCGTCATCGTGTCGATGGACACGTTCGGTCCGATCTCCGACAACGCGCAAGGCATCGCCGAGATGTCGGGTGAGTTCGAGGGGAGGCCGGCGGAGATCCTCGACCGGCCTCGATGCGATCGGGAACTCCACGAAGGCGATCACGAAGGGCATCGCCATCGCGACCGCCGTGATCGCGGCGACCTCGCTGTTCGGCTCCTACGAGGAGGCCCTGCGGGTCGCCGGGTTCGCGTTCGAAGGGATCCGCGTCGACCGGCCGAACGTGCTGGTCGGGCTGCTGCATCGGCGGGTGCGTCGCGTTCCTGTTCAGCTCGCTCGCGATCCGCGCGGTCGGCCGCGCCGCGGCGCAGGTCGTGGTGGAGGTGCGCAACCAGTTCCGCGACGCATCCGGGGATCATGGACCTACACCGAGAAGCCCGACTACGGCGCCGTCGTCGACATCTGCACCAAGACCTCGCTGCGGGAGCTCACCACCCCGGGATTGCTCGCGGTGCTGGCCCCGTTGATCGCGGGGTTCTTCCTCGGGCCCGAGGCGCTCGGTGCGTTCCTGGCCGGCGCGATCCTCACCGGCCAGCTGCTCGCCGTCATGCTGTCGAACTCCGGCGGCGCGTGGGACAACGCGAAGAAGTTCGTCGAAGACGGCAACTACGGTGGCAAGGGCTCGGACAGCCACAAGGCCGCCGTGATCGGCGACACGGTCGGCGATCCCTTCAAGGACACGGCCGGTCCCGCGTTGAACCCGATGATCAAGGTGATGAACCTGGTCGCGTCTGCTGATCGCCCCGGTGGTGTTCTCGCAGTCCGACGACATCGCGGTGCGCGCCGCGATCGTGATCGTGTCGGCGATCGTGCTCGGCGTGATGATCTGGATCTCGAAGAACCGCGAGCTCCGGGCCTCGAAGACGACTTCGCGAAGGCGAAGACCGCGCGCGTCGGCCGCGTAGAGCTCGTCCATGGGGGCGCTTCGTCGGTGGCTGGTCCGCCTGACCGAGACCGATGAAGCGCGCCTGGACGCCGGGATCCGCGACTGGGCGGAGTCGGTCCCGGGGTCCGTCCGGATCGGCCAGGCGCCGACTTCGCCAGCGCGTGAAGATCGCCGGCGTGATCCGGCGGCTTGACGGTCTTCCCGACGAAGGACAACGAGGCGCTCGAAACGGTGGTCTCCGACGGAACCGGCGAGGTGTCGATCCGGTTCACGGGTCGCCGGGCGATCGGCGGCCTCACGCTTGGCACGCGCGTCGTCGTCACGGGCGTGCTGGGTGAGCAGCACGGCCGGGTCCAGATGATGAACCCGGCGCTCGAGCTCACCGCCTAGGCCGCGTGTTCGGGACGCGGGCGTACGCTTCGAGCATGGCCGACGGACGCACGCAGCACCCGAGCACGCGGGTGGAATCCGTCGAGTCGCTGATCGGCCACGAGGTCGTTGCAGAGCCGACGGCGCCGCCCGCGTGGGACCGCATCCGGCCTATCGCGGCGAAGGTCAGCGGCGTTGCGCATCTACCTCGGCGCCGCGCCCGGTGTCGGCAAGACCTACGGGATGCTGTCCGAGGGCCGGCGCCGTGCCGAGCGCGGCACCCGCGTGGTCGTCGCGTGCGTCGAGACCTACGGACGTCCGCGCACGATCGAGATGCTCCAAGGGCTGGAGCTGATCCCGCCGCGCCCGATCTCCTACCGCGACGCGATGTTCGAGGAGATGGATGCGGACGCGGTCCGCCTGCACGATCCCGAGGTCGCCCTCGTCGATGAGCTCGCGCACACGAACGTCCCGGGCTCCGGTCGTGCCAAGCGATGGGAGGACGTCGTCGATCTGCTCGCGGCGGGTATCGAGGTGATCACCACCGTCAACATCCAGCACCTCGAGAGCCTGAACGACGTCGTTGCCGATGTGACAGGGGTTCGTCAGCGCGAGACGGTGCCCGATTGGGTCGTCGAGATGGCCGACCAGATCGAGCTCGTCGATATGTCGCCATACGCCCTGCAGCGTCGGATGCTGCACGGCAACGTCTATCCGGATCCGGCGAAAGCCGAGCTCGCCCTACAGCGCTACTTCACGACCGACAACCTCACGGCCCTGCGGGAGCTGGCCCTGATGCGGGTCGCGAACCAGGTGGATGCGACGCTGTTGTCGCGGTGGTCGAAGGGGCGGGACGCCCGAGACGCGCGAGCGCGTCCTCGTGTGTGTCTCGCACCCCGAGTTCTCCAAAGACCTGGTCCGGCGCGCGGCTCGGATCGCCCAACGCGCACGCGGCGACCTGCTTGTGCTGCACGTCCGCGAAGGCGACAAGTCCGCCGCGAGCGCCTGGCTCGTCGAGCTCGATCAGCTCGTGAAAGACCTCGGCGGGGAGTTCCATGTGATCGACGCCGAGGACGCGGTGAGCGGCGTGCTGAACTTCGCCTACACGCAGTTCGTGACGCAGCTCGTCGTGGGCGAGTCGCTGCGTTCGCGTTTGCAGGAGCTCCTCCGAGGCTCGTTCGTGAACGAATTGCTCCGCAAAGCGAGGAACATCGACATCCACGTCATCGCGCGACGCGAGCGGTGATCCTCCGTCCGCGCAGGATCCGGTTGCACCGCCGGGTCTCGCGGCCGTCGGTTCCGAGCAGCACCCGATCGCGGGTGGACACGGCCTCCAGCCCTTCGTCGAACGAGCCGACCAGCGATGCGTCGAAGACGATGCCCTGCTTCGCGCGCGAGCTCCGCGGCAGGCCTCGACCGTCGCTCGCTGCGTCGCCGTCAAGGGCCAGCCGACGGCGATCACGACCAAGGTCATCGAGCCGTTGACGTCCTCGGGGTACAGCAGCGAGGGCTCGTCGGATCGGGGCCCGACGACGAGCACGGTGCGTTGGAGGGCGGTGGTCACGCTGATGGTGCCACCCCCTGCAACGCGATGTTCAACTCCAGGACGTTGACCCTGGGCTCGCCGAGGAATCCGAGGCTCCTTGCTGCTGGGTGTGGGCGTCGATCAGCGCAAGCACCTGCTCGAGGGCGAGGTTGCGCTCGGCGGCGATCCGCGGCGCTTGGAATCGGGCCGCCTCGACCGAGATGTCGGGGTCGAGACCGCTTCCCGAGCTCGTGAGGAGGTCGACGGGGATGTCGGCGACCTGAAGCCCCGGGTGGTACGGGGACTCCAGCTTGAGAACCGCCGCCGCGCGCTTGGCGATGTCGTCGGCAAGGTCCTGCGATCGCGGTCCGAGGTTCGAGCCGGAGGACGTGGATGCGTCGTCGTCGACGGCCGACGGGCGGCCGTAGAACCACGTGCGGCCCGTTCCACTGCTGGCCGATCAGCGAGCTGCCGACCGGCTGGCCGTTCACCTCGACGAGCGACCCGTTCGCCGCATCCTTGAACGTCACCTGCGCGAAGGCGGTCATCGCGAGCGGATAGAGGAGACCCGTCAGGACCGCGAAGACGATCGTGGCGAGCAGTGCACGGACGACGGTGCGCATCATGGGAACTTCACCAACCCCAGGAACATGTCGATCAGCTTGATCCCGATGAACGGGACGATGATCCCGCCGAGCCCGTAGATCAGGAGGTTGCGGCGGAGCAGGCCCTCAGCGCCGACCGGCCGGTAGCGAACGCCGCGAAGTGCCAGTGGCACGAGCAGCACGATGATCAGCGCGTTGAAGATGACCGCCGACAGGATCGCGGACTGCGGCGAACTCAGGTGCATCACGTTCAGCCGATCCAGCGCAGGGTAGGTCGTGATGAACATCGCCGGGATGATCGCGAAGTACTTGGCCACGTCGTTCGCGATCGAGAAGGTGGTGAGCGCGCCGCGCGTGATGAGCAGCTGTTTGCCGATCTCGACGATGTCCATCAACTTCGTCGGGTTCGAGTCGAGGTCGACCATGTTGCCGGCCTCCTTGGCAGCCGACGTCCCGGTGTTCATCGCGACGCCGACATCGGCCTGCGCGAGGGCGGGCGCGTCGTTCGTGCCGTCGCCGGTCATCGCGACCAGGACGCCACCCTCTTGCTCCTTCTTGATCAGGGCCATCTTGGTCTCGGGCGTCGCCTCGGCCAGGAAGTCGTCGACCCCAGATTCCTGCGCGATCGCCGCGGCGGTGAGCGGGTTGTCGCCGGTGATCATGACCGTCCGGATGCCCATCCGGCGCAGTTGGTCGAACCGCTCGACCAGTCCGTCCTTGATGATGTCCTTCAGCTCGACGACGCCGAGCGGGATGTGGTCCTTCGCGACCGCCAGGGGCGTGCCGCCCGCGCGGGAGATACGCTCCACCGCCTCGTCCAGCTCGGGCGGGAGATCCTGGCCCGACCAGCCGCGGATCGCGTCGACAGCGCCCTTGCGGATCTCGCTGCCGTCGACGTCGACGCCGCTCATGCGCGTCTGGGCGGTGAACGGCACGAACTGCGCGTGCGCCTCCATGAAGTCGCGCTCGCGGATATTGAACCGCTCCTTGGCCAAGACCACGATCGAGCGGCCCTCGGGAGTCGCGTCCGCGAGCGACGCCATCTGTGCGATCTCGGCAAGCTCGCGCTCCTCCACACCGGGCGCCGGGATGAACGTCACGGCCTGGCGGTTGCCGAGGGTGATCGTGCCGGTCTTGTCGAGCAGGAGCGCCGAGACGTCGCCCGCGGCCTCGACCGCGCGACCGCTCATCGCCAGCACGTTGCGCTGGACGAGCCGGTCCATGCCCGCGATGCCGATCGCGGACAGCAGTCCGCCGATCGTCGTCGGGATCAGGCAGACGAACAGCGCGATCAGGACCGCGTCGCTCACCCGGCTGCCCGCGTAGATCGCGAACGGCTGGAGCGCCACGATCACCATCAGGAAGATGATCGTGAACTTGACGAGCAGCAGGGACAGGGCGATCTCGTTCGGGGTCTTCTGTCGCTCCGCGCCCTCGACCAGGCGGATCATCCGGTCGATGAACCCTTCGCCGGGCTCGGCCGTCACCTGCACCTTGACCCAGTCCGACAGCACCTTCGTGCCGCCGGTGACGGCCGATCGGTCGCCGCCCGACTCGCGGATCACGGGGGCCGACTCGCCCGTGATGGCTGACTCGTCCACCGAGGCGATGCCCTCGACGATGTCGCCGTCGGCCGGGATCAGCTCGCCGGCAGACACCATGACGAGGTCGCCCGCGCGCAGGTCCGAAGCGGGAACCGTCTCCTCTCGGCCGTCGTCCGTCAGCCGACGAGCGACGAGGTCCGCCCGGGTGCGGCGGAGGCTCTCCGCCTGTGCCTTCCCCCGACCCTCGGCCATCGCCTCGGCGAAGTTGGCAAACAGCACGGTGAACCACAGGCCGAGGGCGATCGCCGAATCGAACGCGACCTCCCCGCCGTTCACGATGTCGGCGACGATCCGGATCGTGACGACGACGGACACCACCTCGACGACGAAGATCACGGGGTTGCGCATCAGCGTCTTCGGGTTGAGCTTCGTGAAGCTGTCGAGGATCGCCTGCTTCACGATCGGCGGGTCGAACAGCGGCCGCGCTTTGACCGTCTCGTGCAGCTCGGTCTCGGGAGGTGCAACGACTGCCATGTCAGTCCAGGCCTTTCATGAGGTGCTCGACGATCGGGCCGAGGGCCAGACCGGGGAGGAACGTGAGGGCACCGATGATCACGATCACGCCGGTCAGCAATCCCGCGAACAACCCGGTGTCGGTCCGGAGCGTGCCTGCCGTGAACGGGACGGTGCGCTCCCTGCCCACGCTCGCTCCGAGCGCGAGGGCCGCGATCAGCGGGACGAACCGGGAAACCAGCATCGCGATGCCGCCGGTGATCGTGTAGAAGGGCGTGTTGGCGGTGATGCCCGCGAACGCGGACCCGTTGTTGTTCCCTTGCGATAGGTACGCGTAGAAGATCTCGCTGAACCCGTGCGGCCCCGCGTTGAGCGGCCCAGCGAGTCCCGCGGGCGTGACGACCGCGATCGCGGTGAACGCCAGTGCGACCAGGAACGGGACGAGGACCGCGATCACGACGATCTTCACCTGCCGCGCGCCGATCTTCTTGCCGAGGTACTCGGGGGTTCGGCCGACCATCAGACCGCCGATGAACACCGCGATCACGACGTAGAAGATCATCCCGTACAGACCGCTGCCGACGCCGCCGAACACCACCTCGCCGATCGCCATGTTGAACATCGGTGCGAGGCCGCCGAGCGGCTGATAGGAGTCGTGCATCGAGTTGACGCTCCCGTTCGACGCGTCGGTGGTCGTCGACGGCCCACAGCGACGATTCGTCGGGACCGTTGCGGACCTCCTTGCCCTCCAGGTTCGGGCGCCGTCGCGGAGATCCCCGCCGCCTGCATCGCCGGGCGTGGCGACCCGTTCGCCAGGGACCGTGATCACGAGCCCGACGACCATGAGGACCCACATCACCGCGAACAGGACCCATCCCTGGCGGACGTTGCCCACCATCTTGCCGAACGTGTAGGTGAGGGCTGCGCGCGATCCACAGGATCGCAGAACATCTCGATGAAGTTCGCGATCGGCGTCGCGTTCTCGAACGGGTGCGCGGAGTTGACGTTGAAGAAGCCGCCGCCGTTCGTCCCCAGCTGTTTGATCGCGACCTGGCTCGCGACCGGCCCGCGGGCCAGCACTTGCTCGAACCCCTGGATGCCGGTGACCGACGCCGAGTTGCTCAGCGTCTGCGTCACGCCCTGACTGATCAGCACGACCGCGACGATGATCGCCATCGGCAGCAGGATGTAGACGACGCTCCGCACGAGGTCGCGCCAGAAGTTCCCGACGTGGTCGGTCCCCGCGCGAGTGAAGCCGCGGATCATGGCGATCAGCACCGCCATCCCGACTGCCGCCGAGACGAAGTTTTGGAACGTCAGGGCGAACATCTGCGTGAGGTAGCTCATCGTCGTCTCACCGCCGTAGGACTGCCAGTTCGTGTTCGTCGTGAAGCTGGCCGCGGTGTTGAACGACAGGTACGGGTTGACGTCAGGGAGGCCCACGGGGTTGAGCGGCAGGTGCTGTTGCCACCGCATCACGAGGTACACGAGGACCATGCTGATCACGCTGAACCACAGCACCGACGTCGCGTAGCGCCGCCACGACTGCTCGGCGTCCGGATTCACGCCGAGGATGCGGTAGAAGACGCGCTCCACGCGCCCTGTTCCCTCCTTGGTGTAGACCCGGTACATGTACGCCCCGAGCGGGGGTGTCAGGAGGATCAGAAGCAGCGAGTAGACGACGATCGTTGTCATCAGAACCGCTCCGGTCTGATCAGTACGTAGACGAGATAGACGAGCAGCCCGACGGCGAGTGCGAGCTCCAAGATGTCCGCGATGTTCATAGCTGATCGAACCAACGGACCAGGCCGAACGCGAGCGCGAACGTCACCGCCGTGATCAGGACGACCCAGATGTCCCACATGGTTCTCTCCTTCCTGATGGCACGCTAGCCAAGGGATATGAGGCAATCGTGAGGAATCGCGGGGTTCGACCTTCGGGATCCGTAAGGACACGCTCGATCGAGTTGGGCTGGCGCCGGATGGCGGTGACTATCCTTCGGACATGGGTTCCCCGCGCGTCGTCGATCTGCTCCGGTCACCGACCGACGCGCGGCGCCGAACGGCCGGCTATGCGATCGCGATCGCCGGTCCCGTTCTGGTCGTCCTGGTACTCCGGCCGTGGCGAGACAGCCTCGAACCGATCACGATCGGGTTCACCTTCCTGGTGGTGGTCGTGCTCGCGGCAGCGATCGGCCGGCTCTGGCCGGGCATCGTGGCCGCGTTCGTCTCGTTCCTGGTCTTCAACTTCTTCTTCTTGCCGCCCTACGACACCTTCGTCATCGCCCGCGCCGAGTACGTCGTGGCGTTGTTCGTCTTCCTCGGGCTGTCCGTGATGATCTCGTTGCTGTTCGCACGGGCGATCGAACGAGCGGATGCGGCGGAGGAGAAGGAGGAGGAGCTTCGCTCCCTGCAGGAGCTCAGTCGCGATCTCGTCGTGCGGGGTCCAGGGGAGGACACATACCGCGCGCTCCTCGAAGACGTGGTCGATCGCTACGGGTATGCCGCGGCCGCCCTGTTCGTCCATGAGCCCGGCGAAGGACTCATAGAGCGGGTCGTCGTTCGCGCCGAGCCAGGAACCATCTCGCCGTCCTGGAACCCTGCCGACCCCGGACGCGCACCCGAGCGGCTGCCGTTGACGGTCGGGGACCGGACGCTCGGATTGATCGTGCTCGAAGGGGAACGGCCATCGCTCGGGGCCGCCGACGTGCGCGTCTTGCGGGCGGTCTGCGATCAGCTGGCGCTCGTGCTCGAGCGCGACCGGCTGCTTCGAGCTGCCACCGGCGCCGAGGTCCTGAAGCAGACCGAGACCACCCGCCGCAACATGCTGGCCGCCGTCTCACACGACCTCCGCAGCCCGCTCGCCGCGATCAAGGCGTCGGTGACCGATCTGCTCGATCACGACGTGCCCCGCAGCGACGCGGAGCGCGACGCGGTGCTCAGCGTGGTCGACCGCGAAACCGACCGACTCGATGCGCTCGTGGCGAACCTGCTCGACGTGTCGCGGATCGAGGCCGGCGTCCTTCGAGCCCACCTCGAGACGGTGGATCTTGCCGAGACGATCACGTCCGAGGTCGATGCCGCCAACCTCCGATGGCCCGACATCCCGATCGACGCCACGGTTGACGGGCATGTGACGGCGACGGCGGATCCCGTGCTGTTGCCGCGCGTGCTGTCGAACCTTCTGGACAACGCCGCGCGAGCGGCCGTCACGGCAACGGCCGGCGACGTGCAGGTCGTGGTTGGCAAGCGTGGCGAGCGGCTCGCAGTCCGGGTGATCGACCACGGTCCCGGACTCGATCCCGCGATGCGCGCGGACGTCTTCTTGCCGTTCGCTCGGCTCGACGAGCGGGCGACCAAGCTGGGGCCGGGCCTGGGTCTCGCGATCGCGAAGGGGTTCGTCGACCTGATGGGTGGCGAGCTCTGGATGGAGGACACACCCGGCGGCGGCGCGACGTTCGCGTTCTCGCTGCGGGAAGTGCCGTGACGACGATCCTTGTGGTCGACGACGAGCCGCAGATCCGCGAGGCGATCGAGCGTTCCTTGCGTGCTCGTAGGTACGACGTGGTCAGCGCACCGGACGGATCCGAAGCGCTCGATCTCGCCGCCACCCGCTCGCCCGATCTCGTGATCATGGATCTCAACATGCCGGTGATGGACGGCCTCGAGGCCACCCGGCGGATCCGCGCCTGGAGCAGCGTGCCCATCCTGGTGCTCTCGGTCCGCGATCAAGAGGAGGACAAGATCGGCGCGCTCGACATCGGCGCGGATGACTACCTCACCAAGCCATTCGGCACGGGCGAACTGCTCGCCCGGGTGCGAGCGCTGCTTCGACGCGGCGATCCCGCAGAGGTGCGACCCGCCAGGTATGCGGTCGATGACGTGACGATCGACGTGCAGGCCCATCGCGTAAAGCGGGCGGGCGAGGACGTGCACCTGACGAAGACGGAGTGGGCCCTGCTCGAAACCTTCGTGGCGCATCCGGGCAAGCTCCTGACACACCGATGGCTGTTACAGCAGGTGTGGGGGGATACCTACGGCGAGGATGTCGAAGTGTTGCGCGTGTTCGTGAGCCAGCTCCGCCGCAAGATCGAACCTGACCCACGACGACCGCAGGCGATCGTCACGGAACCGGCGATCGGGTATCGCTGGGGTCTTCGATCGGATCGATGACCGGTGTCGGCTCCACACCGGTGAGGAAGAACGGGATGTCTGCCACGTCGACGTGCGCATACTGCCCGAGAGCGCGCTGGATCTTCTTGCTCGTCCGGTCGTGCAACAGGCGCTGGCGCAGACGCGGGTAGTCCCGTCGGGGCATGACCGCGGTGACCTCGGTTGTCGGCGAGGCCAGCGCAACGATGTACCGCTCCAGAGCCCGGGGCACGTCGCGGTCCCAGCACTCGATCACGTCCAGCGGGACCGGTGCCTGGAGTTCGGCCCACCGTGCGGCCAGCACGCGCGCACGGTCCGGATCAGACGCGGCGTGCACGGCCCGGACGGTGGTGGCGCCGAGCTCCAACCCGTAGGAGATCGCCTGCAACGTGGCGCGGTCGAGCTTGTCGACGAGCACGATCACCTCGTGCACGCCCCGGGCCTCCAGGCGGACGGTCGGCCTGCCGGCCTCGTCGCGCTGCAAGGGGTGGACACCGTCCGGGTGGTCGCGGACCAGCGTCACGCGGACATTCGGGTACGACAACAGCGCTCGGTTGAGCCGAGCGCCGGCCCGGCGATCTGACGCGCGTTCGAACGTCGTCTGTGAATGGGCGACCGGCACGATCACGATCACGTCGCGGTCGTCGCGCTCATAGGCGGCCAGCAGCCCGCCCAACCGGGTGACCTCGTCGCCCGTGCCGCGGACGATCCGCAGGGGGATCACACCGAGACCGGCGACGTTCCAGGCCTCGAGCAGCGCGCGCGTACGTGCCGGATCTTCCTCCAGGTGCACGGCGATCGTGCGCTCGCACCGGATCGTGCGCGTGTACTGGAGCGCATGCACCGTCTTGGGGTCGAGATCGTCGACGAGGAGGAGTGCGAGCGGCGGACGGTTCGCCGGCGGCGTGTAGGCGGCGAGATCGCGTTCGAGCTCGCGCTTCTCTCGCTCGTACTGCCTATTCATCCGGACCAGCAGCCAGACGAGCAGGGGCACGAGGATGAGGATCGCCCAGGCACCTTCCATGAACTTGGTTCGAGCGACGATCACGAGCACGATGCCGGTAGCGATCGCACCGGCCCCGTTCATCAGCAGACCCATACGCCAACCCGGTTCGTGCAAGCGCAGATGCCGCTTCGCCATACCCGCCTGCGACAGCGTGAACGATGTGAACACGCCGATCGCGTAGAACGGGATGAGCCGGGTGACGTCCGCTCCGAATGCGATGACGAGGGCGATCGCCGCGCCCGACAGCGCCAAGATCCCGTTCGAGAACACCAACCGGTGTCCTCGGGTGGTGAACTGCCGTGGCAAGAAGTCGTCGCCTGCATGGAAGTTTGCAAGGCGAGGGAAGTCGGCGTACGCGGTGTTCGCGGCGAGGACGAGGATCAGCAGCGTGGCGATCTGAAGGAGCGCGAACGCGGCATGGCCAAGAGCGCTGGACCCGTAGACCGCCTTCCCGATGTCGGCCACCACCGTGGACTTCCCGCTGAAGTCCGGGGCGATCTGGAGTTTCGCAGCGAGGTAGGAGATCCCGAGGAACATCGTCCCGAGGAGCAGCCCGAGGGTGACGAGCGTTTGGCGCGCATGCTTCCATTCCACGGGCTTGAATGCGGGCACGCCATTCGAGATCGCCTCGACCCCCGTCATCGCCGTGCTTCCCGAGGCGAGTGCGTGCAGGGCGATGAAGAGAGGAACACCGGCGAGGAACCCGAGCCCCGCGCCCTCCGCGGTGACCTGTTGCTGGGGCACGTCGAGGGAGCCGGTCAGCGCTCGGATCACGCCGACGACGAGCAGCGACGCAATGCAGCCGATGAACACGTACGTCGGGGCGGAGAAGATCTTCCCGGACTCCCGCACACCCCGGAGATTTCCGTAGGCGATCAAGGCGATGGCGACGACCGCCATCTCGACGCGGTACGGCGAGGTCGCGGGCACGAGTGCGATCAAGGCGGCGATACCCGCGGACACCGAGACCGCGACGGTGAGCACGTAGTCGGTGAGGAGCGCGACACCGGCGACCTGCGCCGGGATCAGCCCGAAGTTGTCCTTCGTGACGATGTAGGCGCCGCCGGCCGATGGGTACGCCTTGATGGTCTGGCGGTAGCTGAAGACGAGTATCGCCAAGACAGCGACGATCGCCCCGGACAGCGGCACGATGAGCGTGAACGCGACCGCGCTCGCGCCTGCGATGAACAGCGTCTTGAGCATCTCCTCCGTCGCGTAGGCGACGGAGGACAAGGCGTCGGAGCTGAAGATCGCGAGCGCGGCGACCTTTCCCAGGCGCTCGTGCGCGAGGTCCGCGGTCGCGAGCGCAGGCCCGAGGACCGCTCGCTTCATGGCATAGCCGGCGCCCCGCGGTTGCGGTTGTCGTGCGTCGCCTGCCGCTTTCCTGCGCTGCGGCGCTTCGGTGGCCATAGGCAGGACGCTAGGGAGCCCGGGTAAGGGAACCGTAAGGGCGGCTATCGTGCTGGCTGTGGCCGGAGTCGTGCGTGTGACACCTCGAGCGACCTCCGGCGCCGTCGGCCGGCGCTTGGGGGTGGCGTATCTCGTCGCGACGGTCGGTGCGGCGCTGGTGGCCGCGCTCATGCTGCCGTGGCGATCGGATCTGACCCACACGTTGATCGCGTTCGCGATGCTCGTGCCGGTGGTCGCCTCTTCCTGGCTCGGAGGTGTGGGACCCGGCGCCGTTGCCGCCGTGGTGTCTTCGGCGCTCTTCAACGTTGTGTTCCTTCCGCCGTACGGAACCTTCGACCTCGAGCGCACGGAGTACGTCGTCGTCTTCTTCGGGTTCCTCGCGACATCGCTGCTGATCTCGTGGCTGGTCGGTGTGGCGCGAGACCGGGCGGCGACGGCAGAGGAGCGCGAAGCCGAAGTCCGCCTGCTCTTCGATCTGAGTCACATCCTCGTGACGGAGCGGTCCGAGGGTCTCCGAGCGGCCCTCGGACCAGCCGCCGAGCGACTCGGGTTCGTGATGGCTGCGGTTCATGACGTCGCGCCCGACGGAGCGCAGCTCACGTTGCCGCTGCGGGTCGGCGATGCGACGCTCGGAACCCTCGCGTTCATCGGGGACCGTGCGCCACTCTCGCCGGCGGAAACCAGGGTGGCGCGCACGTTCGCGGACGAGGTGGCGCTAGTGGTGCAGGCGGAGCGGCTCGTGGCGGAGCTCGAGGACGCCGAGCTGTATCGACGCACCGAGGATGCTCGGCGCGCCATGCTGGCGGCCGCCTCGCACGAGTTGAAGAGCCCGATCGCGGCGATCACGGCGTCGGTATCCGATGTGCTCGGCAGGGAGCGGTTCGACGAGGCCGTCGCGCGCGACGTCCTCGAGGACGTGCGAGCGTCTACTGGCCGGCTGGAGCAACTCATCACGAACCTGCTCGACATGTCGCGGATCGAATCGGGGACCCTGGTTGCCCACAGCGAGACCGTGTCGCTGGACGAAGTGATCGACGGAGCCCTGAACGGGGTTCGCGCACGGTGGCCAGGTGTCGCGATCGAGACGGCGATCGACGACGACGCTGCGCTCGTGCGCGGGGATCCAGTGTTCCTCGATCGCATCGTGACGAACCTCGTCGAGAACGCCGCCCGTGCCGTGCGGAGCGCGGCCGATCGGCGGATCGAAGTCCGCGCTCGGCGCCGCGATGCCCACGTCGAGGTGGCGGTGATCGATCACGGCCCGGGCCTTGCCTTCGGGGACGAGGCCAGCTTGTTCACGCCCTTCTATCGACTCGGCGAAGGGTCACCCCGGCTCAGCGCGGGCCTTGGTCTCGCGATCTGCAAGGGGTTCGTGGAGGCGATGGGCGGATCCATCGGCGCGCGTGACACGAACGGTGGCGGCACCACGATCGTGTTCACCGTGGGCGGGGCGGCATGACGGGGTTTTCAGTCCTCGTCGTGGACGACGAACCGCAGATCCTCCGCGCCGTCGAACGGGCGCTCGAGGCTCGTGGCTACCTTGTGCGCACGGCGACCGACGGACGCGGTGCGATCGGCGCGGTCGCCGAGCACGAGCCCGATCTCGTGGTCCTCGATCTGAACCTGCCGCATGTCGACGGACTGACGGCGTGCCGTGAGATCCGCCGTGCCAGCCGGGTTCCGATCCTCGTGTTGTCGGTACGCGACGCCGAGCAGGACAAGGTCGCTGCACTCGATCTTGGGGCCGACGACTACCTGACCAAGCCGTTCGGCACGGATGAGTTGCTTGCGCGGGTGCGGGCGTTGCTGCGCCGGGCGGCGCCGGACGGGAGCGGAGCACGGTTCCTCGCGGGGCCGATCGTGGTGGATCTCACCGCGCGGACCGTCGTCCGCGGTGTCGATGCGGTCCATCTCACGCCGACCGAATGGCGACTGCTCGACGCGCTCGCCTCGGCCCCCGGGATGCTTCGGACCCATAGTTGGCTACTCGAGCGTGTCTGGGGGGAGGACGATCGGCCGGACCTGGAGGCGCTCCGCGTGTTCGTGAGCCAGCTCCGGCGCAAGATCGAGCCCGATCCTCGACACCCGCAGGTGATCCGCACGGAGCCCGGGGTGGGGTATCGCTGGCAGCTCGAACCGGTGCGCTGACTGCCCCGCGCTACCCGACGATCGCGGTGCGCAGCGCGAGTTCCGAACCATCACCGGCGATCGCCACGAGTTCGTCGCCCGCGGCGAACACCGTCTCGGGCTGCGGGATGACGACGTGGCCGTCGCGCAGGATCGCGACGATCGCCGCGTCCTTGGGCAGCCGCAGCTCGTAGATCGGCCGGCCGGCGGCCGGCGAGTCGTTCGTCAGCCGCATCTCGACGATCGCGATCCGGCCGCCCTCCAGGCGAAGCAACTGCACGAGGTCACCGGTCGTGACGGCCTCCTCGACCATCGACGTCAACATGTGCGGTGGTGAGACCGCGGTGTCGACGCCCCACTGCTCGGTGAACAGCCATTCGTTCTTCGGGTGGTTCACGCGGGCGAGCACGCGTGGCACGGCGAACTCCTGCTTCGCGAGCAGCGACGTCACGAGGTTGTCCTCGTCGTCGCCGGTCGCTGCGACGACCACGTCGGCATGCGCCATGTCGGCATCTTCGAGGACCCACGGCTCGCACCCGTCGCCGAGCATCACACTCACCTCGGGCACGTCGGCGCGGATCTCCTCGACGGTTCCGCGATCCTGCTCGATCAGGGTCACCTCGTGACCGCGGGCGACCAGATCGGCCGCCATGTGTCGCCCGATCGCGCCGCCGCCCGTGATCACGACCCGCATCAGTGATGCTCCCCCGGTACGTCGAGCATCGACTCGAGCTCGGCCATGTCGTCCTTACCGATCATCACGATCAAGAAGTCGCCGTCCTGCATCGTGGATTCGACCGAGGGGATGAATCCCTTGCCGCCACGGGAGACACCCGCGACGACGATGTGGCCGTCGACGTTGAGGGACGAGACCGGTTTGCCGGCAAGGTGTGCCGGCACCGGGATCCGCACCCGCAGCAGCTCGCCTCCCCCGAGGCTCTCGCGGACCTCCGTCGTGGTGTGCAGGAGCATCAACTGGATCTGCTTCACGCCCCACGTCGTGGTCGCGACGGTCGGGATGTTGAGTTGCTCGTAGATCTCGGCGCGGCGTGGATCGAAGATGCGCGCAACCACCTTCGGCACATGGAAATGTTCGAGCGCCACGCGTGCGGACAGGATGTTCGAGTTGTCGCCGCTCGACACCGCGATGAACGCGTCGGTCTCGCGGATCCCGGCTTCTTCCAGCACGTCGCGATCGAACCCGAGCCCGACGATCGTTCGGGCGTGCTCACCGGGGGGATAGCGATCGAACGCCTCTGCGCGCTTGTCGATGACGGTCACGTCGTGCCCGGCTTCGCCCAAGGCGTGCGAGAGCTCGGATCCCACCCGCCCGCATCCCATGATCATGACGCGCATGGGCGTGAAGGGTACTTCGGTGCGCGACGCCTGACATCGGCGGTCCCCAGATATGCCTGAGGGCCGACAGCTGGAGGGAGCTGCCGGCCCCGCAGACGGGCTCGGAGGAAAGTGGTCGGTTGTGTTCCGTCCCGCGCTCCCCACCTCCGGAGGTGACGTTCCGTCGGCAGCTCGTGCGAGAACCTCTTTCCACAAGTAAGCCTCGGCCTTTCTGCGTGAGGACGCCGTGAAGGAACGCCCGCAGCCCGTGAAGAAAGCGTGAAGGGATCGGCCGCGTTGGATCGAGGTGCCCCCGGCGGTAGCGTGTCCGTGATGGTGAGCGACCGCAGGGATCACAAGATCGATCGCGTCTCCGGGCGGTCGGTGGCGATCGGTCTTCTGTCGGCCTTCGGGGCGTCGGTCTTGGCCCTGTTGACGCGCGAGCTCGGCCCAGGGTCATCGGTCGCGATCTTCATCCTCGCCGTCGCGGTTGCCGCGGTGAGCGGCGGGATCTGGGCGGGCGTGATCGCGGCGCTCCTGTCGTCGATCGCGGTACCGATCATCGAGCACCCCGATACCGGGCTCGAGTTCGAACAGCTGCGGGACGTGGTCGCCGCGGTGGTGTTCCTCGCGATCGCGGTCGTTGTCGGGCTGGTCGTCGGCAACGCGGCGGCGGAGCGGCGTCGGGCGTCCGAGCGGGAGCGAGAGGCCCGGCTGCTCGCCTACCTCTCAACCAAGCTGCTCTCGGGTGATGTCCCGGATCGCGTCCTGGACGAATTCGTCGACGTCTTGCTCGAACCGTTCGGACTCGCCGCGTGTTCTGTCCAGGTGACCCTCGACGGGCAGTCTGTGTCGGCGATCGCACGGCGCGAGGACCTGACCCCGGGGGGTCCGACCGAGATCGTTCCGGTGGTCGTCGCATCGATCCCGCTCGGCACACTCACCGCCGAGCGGCCCCACAAGGCGCGGCCGTTCTCGAAACGGGAGCGGGAGCTGCTCGAGGCCGCGACCCGCCAAGCAGCTGTTGCCCTCGACCGAGCCCGGCTCGACGCACGAGCGCGGCTCGCCCAATTGGATGCCGAGACGAACCAGTTGCGCGCCGCGATGTTCTCCTCGGTGACGCACGACCTGCGGACGCCACTTGCGTCGATCAAAGCCGGCGTGACCAGCCTGCTCGATACATCGACCGTCTACGACGCAGCACAACAGCGTGAACTGCTCGTCACGGTCCTCGAGGAGACCGATCGACTCAACCGCCTCGTGGGCAACATCTTGGATCTCGCGCGGATCCGCGCCGGCGCGCTGATCCCGCGACGCTCGCCAACAGCGCTCGACGAGGTCGCGGAGTCCGTTGTAGCTCGGATGCGCCCACGGCTCATCGGGATCGCGGTCGACCTGCGGATCGAGCCCGATCTCCCCGAGATCGCGGCCGATCCCGTGCAGCTCGACCAGGTGCTCACGAACCTCATCGAGAACGCCGCGCGCCATTCCCCGTCCGGAGGGAGCGTGCGGATCGATGTCGAGCGGGACGGCGATGCGATCCGTGCCCGGGTGACCGACGACGGGCCGGGGATCCCGCCCGAACTCCGCGAAAAGGTGTTCGAGGCCTTCTATCGTGGCAGGGAAGAGCCCGAGCGACCGGGGAGTGGCCTCGGTCTTTCGATCGCCCAGGCGATCGTGTCGGCGCACGGCGGCCGCATCTGGATCGAGGGAGCGGCCGGCAGCGGTTCGGCCTTCGTGTTCGAGCTGCCGATCGAGGAGGTGCGGCTATGAAGGTGCTCGTCGTCGATGATGAGCCGCAGATCCGGCGCGCGCTGCGCACGAGCCTCGAGGCGCACGGCTACGGCGTCGAGACCGTCGGCACCGGCGAGGAGGGCGTGATCGCCGCCGCCGGCCAACCCCCGGAACTCATCTTGCTCGACCTCGGATTGCCCGACATGGACGGGACCGAGGTGATCAAGCGCGTCCGGGCGTTCTCGGAGGTACCGATCATCGTGCTGTCGGTCCGGGAAGGACAGGCCGACAAGGTGGCCGCGCTCGACGCCGGCGCCGACGACTACGTCACGAAGCCGTTCGGGATGGAGGAACTGCTCGCGCGCTCACGCGCGGCCCTGCGTCGACGTGGCGCGGAGGAGCCGGCGCCACCGTTGCTCGGCTTCGGGGGCCTCGAGGTCGATCTCGCGCGCCGGCTCGTCACGCTGGACGATGAGCCTGTCCACCTCACCCCAACCGAGTACGGCTTGCTCGAGGCCCTCGTGACGAATCCAGGCAAGTTGCTCACGCACCAGTGGCTGCTCCGCCGGGTGTGGGGCCAGGGCTACGGCACCGAGACCACCTACCTGCGCACCTACATCCGGACGCTCCGCAAGAAGCTCGGGGACGACGCGTCGGCCCCAGCGCTGATCGTCACCGAGCCCGGCGTGGGCTACCGCTGGATCGCCGAGCCCACGCGTGACGAGCGTGCACCCCGAAGGTTCGACCCCGTAGCATCACGACCGATGGGCAGCTCGAGCAAGGCGACGAGCGGGGCGCTCGCCAAGCGCGTGCTGGTCGGACGCGCCTTCACGAGCCGTCAGCTCGAGCACACACTCCTGCCGAAGGTCTTGGCGCTGCCGGTGTTCGCCTCGGATGCCCTGTCCTCGGTGGCCTACGCCACGGGCGAGATCCTGATCGCGCTCACGGTCGCGACGTTGACGCCGAAGCGATACTTGATGCCGATCGCTGTCGCGATCGCGTTGCTGATGGCGATCGTCGTCAGCTCCTACCGGCAGACCGTCCGGGCCTATCCGGGCGGCGGCGGCGCCTACATCGTCAGCAAGGAGAACCTCGGCACGTTCGCCGGCCTCGTCGCCGCGGCCGCGCTGCTGTTCGACTACATGATGACTGTGGTGGTCTCCATCGTGGCCGGCGTCTTCGCGATCGGGTCCGCTTTCCCGTGGGCGAACGAGCACAGGGTGTTGCTCTCGATCATGTTCGTCGCGTTGGTCACGATCGCGAACCTCCGAGGGGCGCGTGAGTCGGGCACGATCTTCGCGATCCCGACCTACGGCTTCGTGGTGTCGATCCTGATCCTCGTTGGGCTCGGCTTCGTGCAGTGCTTGGGTGGCTGCCCAGCGGTCGTGCCCCCGGCCGAGCAGATCGTGGCGCCGACCGCCGTCGCCGGCATCACGATCTTCGCGTTGCTCAAGGCCTTCTCACAGGGCGCGACGGCGTTGACCGGCGTCGAAGCGATCTCGAACGGCGTGCCGGCGTTCAAACGACCGCAGGCGAAGAACGCAGCGACCACGCTCGCGATCATGGGGACCATCTCCGTGACGATGTTCCTCGGTATCTCCTACCTGGCGACCCACGTGCATGGTGTCGTTGCGAGTGAGGAGCGCTCGGTCGTCGCGCAGATCGCGGTGGCGGTGTTCGGGAACAACTCGCTGGGGTTCTATGTGGTGCAGGCGTTCACCGCCGCGATCCTCATCCTCGCGGCGAACACCGCCTACCAGGACTTCCCGCGGCTCGCATCGATCCTGGGTCGGGACCGCTTCATGCCGAGCCAGTTCGTGAACCGTGGCGACCGACTCGTGTTCTCGAACGGCGTGATCGTGCTGGGGTGTTTGTCGGCGCTGATGATCTACCTGTTCGACGCCGACCTGAACGTCTTGATCCACTTCTACGTCGTCGGTGTGTTCACGTCGTTCACCCTGTCGCAGAGCGGGATGGTGCGGCATTGGCTCGCCGAGGGCCGCAAGGGCGACGCCGCCATGAAGGGCTGGCGCCGATCGATCGTGATCAACATCATCGGCGCAGTCACGACGTTCGTCGTGTTGATCGTGGTGGTCCTGTCGAAGTTCAAGGATGGGGCGTGGCTCTCGATCCTGATCATGGCGTTGCTTGTGCCGATCTTCTACGCGATCCACCGCCACTACTCCTGGGTGCGCGCGGTGATCCATCGTGGTGCCGAGCGGCCGGGCGCGGTGGGGACGACACACGTGGTGCTGCTCGTCCGCGACATCGACCCCTCGGTCGCCGAAGCGCTCGGGTACATCCGCTCGATCCGTCCCGAGTCGTTCCACGTGGTGACGACGGGCGCTGCTGTGAGCCAGGACCTCGGCGAGCGGTGGGGCACATTCGCCGGAGCGGGCGCTCCGCCGCTGTTGCCACTCGGGACGGGCAGCCTGACGACGGCCTTGCGTCGCTTCGTGGCCACGCTCGACCTCGCGGATCACGACATCGTCAACCTGATCGTGCCGGAGATGGTCGGTGATGAACGATTGTCGAGCCATGTGGTGCACACGAAGGATCTGATCCGCCTCAAGGCCTCGTTGCTGCGGGTCCCGCACGTGGTCGTGACCGACGTGCCCGTCGTTGCGGCCCACGACGGTCCCCGCGGGGTGGACGCGCGGCCGCTGATCCCGCATCGGACCGTGGCCCTGGTCTTCCTGTCCGGCGTGAACGACCTGACCGTGCGCGCGGTGAATTTCGCGAAGACGCTCGACGCGAGCATCACGCGCGCGATCTACTTCGATCTCGATCCGGAGGCCGCACACCGGATCGAAGCCGAATGGTTCGATGCGGCTCTGGGGATCCCGCTCGACATCGTCGAGGCGCCGTTCCGCGATCTCACCGGGCCGATGCTCGAGGAGGTGCGGCGTTTCTCGAGCGATCCGGGGACCGTGGTGAATGTCATCGTGCCCGAGGTGATCGTGTCGCACTGGTGGCAGCTGCCCCTGCACAACCAGAACGCGCTGTTCATCAAGCGGCTGTTCCTGTTCGAGGACCGCGTCGCGCTCACCAGCGTGCCTCTCATCGTGAAGGGCACGCCCGCGACCCCGGTCGAGGTGGGCTGATCGCTTCCCGAGGTGCGCTAGCATCGAGCGTATGAACATCCGACCCGCGACCGAAGCCGACCTCACGTTCTTGCGGAAGATGCTCTACGAGGCAGCCCGCTGGAATCCCGATTGGCCGCGGGAGCCCATGGAAGAGGTTCTGGCAGAGCCCATGCTGCTCCGCTATTACCAGGGGTGGGGGCGTCATGGCGACGGGGGCGTGGTCGCCGAGATCGAGGGCGAGCCGGTCGGCGCGGCGTGGTACCGACTGTTCACCGACGCCCAGCCCGGGTACGGCTACATCGACGAGAAGACCCCCGAGCTTTCGATCGCGGTCGTGCCGCTGCACCGGCGCAAGGGGATCGGCGAGGCCGTGCTCCGAAGCTGCATGGTGCAGGCACGGGAAGAGGGCTTTCAGGCCTTGTCGTTGTCGGTCGCCGCACACAACCGCTCGCGGATGATGTATCAGCGTGCCGGGTTCGAGAAGGTGGCGGAGACCGGCGAGGATCACTGGACGATGGTGGCCAACCTCTAGGCGGGAGGGCCGGCCGGTTCGCTCCCGCTTCCCTCGCTGGCTTCGCCAGCTCGGTCCAGATGGTCGCTCACCAGCCGGCTCTCCCGCTTGCGCTTTCGGACCCACCAGACGCCTGCGACGACCAGGATGAAGGCGACTGCGATGGATACCGGTAGGAAGTACTTCTCGAGGGTTTTCCATTGGGCGCCGAGGGCTTGACCGGCGAGGGCGAGGGCTACGCACCATGGGATCACGCCGAGAAGCGTGAAAAGCGAGAAACGGCGCAGGTTCATCTTGGCGATGCCGGCGGGGAGGCTCACGAAGGCACGGATCAGGGGGACGAGTCGGCCGAGGAAGACCACGGCCTCCCCGCGGCGTTCGAACCAGGCGTGGGCGCGGTCGACCTCGTGAGGGCGCAATAAGAGGTATCGGCCCCAACGGTCGATGGCCGGGCGGCCACCCCAGGCGCCCAGGCCGTAGGCGGCGAGCGAGCCGACCATGCTGCCTGCGATACCCCAGGCGATGACCCAGCCCACCGAGAGCGCCGCCTCGGGTGATCCGAGCACGCTGGCGGCGAATACCGGGGCACACAGCGCCCCCGCGAAGGCCATCACGACCTCCGAGGGGATCGGGATGCACATGCAGCCGAGCATCATCAGCACGAAGACGGCGGCGTAACCGTTGTCGGCGATCAGTTGCTGGACGGAATCGGCGATCGAGGCGACCAACGGAGGGAGTTGAACCTTCCTGGGAGGCAACGGGAACCGGTCGAGCCTACCAACCGCCCCTGAGCCAGCCTTCGAAGCCGGTTGCCCGGCGTTCGCGACGGGCGGTGGTACCGTCCGCCACCGAGGAGCCGAGTTGACGGCCGTCCTGCACCGAACGTAAGGAAACGACCCGAATGGCGAAGACACTGGTCGTGGTCGAGTCGCCCGCGAAGGCGAAGACCATCGAGAAATACCTCGGCGGGGACTACCTGGTCCGCGCCTCCTACGGTCATATCCGCGACCTGCCCAAGTCCAAGCTCGGCGTCGACACCGAGCACGGGTTCACCGTCGAGTACGTGGTGCCCGACAAGTCCAGCGATCACGTCGCGGCGCTCCGCAAGGCGATGAAGAACGCGGGCGGTCTCGTGCTGGCCACAGACTTCGATCGTGAGGGCGAGGCGATCGCCCACCACGTGGCGACGCTGCTCGGCGAGGATCCCGCCCGGGCGCGGCGCGTGACGTTCACCGAGATCACGCGCGACGCGATCCTCGAGGCGTTCGCACATCCCCGTCAGATCGACCGCAACCTGTTCGATGCGCAGGAAGCGCGCCGTGTCCTGGATCGGTTGGTCGGCTACAAGATCAGCCCGCTGTTGTGGAAGCGCGTCCAGCCGGGGTTGTCGGCGGGACGCGTCCAGTCCGTCGCCGTTCGGCTGATCGTCGAGCGGGAGCGCGAGGTCGACGCGTTCACGCCCGTCGAGTACTGGAGCATCGACGTCCGGCTCACGCCCGAGCAGGCCGAACAGCCGTTCCTCGCGAGGCTGGTGGAAACGCCTGGCGGCAAGCTCGCCGCGAACCCTGACAAGAAGGGTCTCGTGCTCGGCGCCGAGGGCGACGCCGCGACCCATGCCGAGCAGTTGCGCGACGCCGCCTATCGCGTCCTCAACATCGAGAAGAAGCAGCGCAAGCGCTCGCCGGCGCCGCCGTTCACGACCTCGACCCTGCAACAGGAGGCAGCCCGCAAACTTGGGTTCGGCGCCCGCCGCACGATGCAGACCGCACAGCGCCTGTACGAGGGGATCGACCTGCCAGGCGAGGGGTCGGTGGGTTTGATCACCTATATGCGGACCGACTCGGTGACGATCGCCGACTCCGCGTTGCGCGAGATCGCGGAGCTCGTCAAGAGCGAGTACGGCGAGGCCTACACGCTGGCCGAGGCTCGGCGATACAAGACTCGCAGTCGCAATGCACAGGAGGCGCACGAGGCGGTTCGCCCAACGAGCGTTCTGCGCACGCCACAGCGCGTGGCGAGCTCGCTCGATCGCGACCAACTCCGGCTCTACACGTTGATCTGGCAGCGGACCGTCGCCACCCAGATGGCGGAAGCGCGTTTCGATCAGGTCGGCATCGACATCGAGGCCACGGTCGCGCCGGGAGCCGCGCGAGACGGGGTGGCCGATGCCCGTTACGGCTTGCGCGCCACAGGTCAGACGCTGGTGTTCGACGGGTTCTTGAAGCTCTACCGCGAGGGCCGCGACGACGAGCCCGACGAAGATGCCGAGTCGAACCTGCCCGAGCTGACCGCCGAGCAGGCCCTCCGGATGCTCGAGGTGCTGCCCGAGCAGCACTTCACGCAGCCGCCGCCTCGCTATTCCGAGGCGACGCTCGTCAAGAAGCTCGAGGAAGAGGGGATCGGCCGTCCGTCGACCTACGCCTCGATCATCTCGACGATCCAGGACCGCGGCTACGTCCGGCTGGAGGACCGTCGGTTCAAACCGGAGGACGTCGGCTACGTCGTCACCGACAAGCTCGTGGAGCACTTCCCCGACGTGGTTGATGTGAACTTCACCCGCTACATGGAGAAGGAGCTCGACGACATCGCGGAGGGTCAGCTCGGCAAGGTCCAGATGCTCGAGGAGTTCAACGCGCCGTTCGAGCGGGCGCTCGAGAAAGCGGAGGATTCGTTCGAGCGGTACCAGGAGGACCTCGACGAGCTCTGTCCTCTGTGCCCGACCGAGGGGCGTGAGCCCGGGCAGCTGCAGGTGAAGCTCGGGCGGTACGGGAAGTTCATCGGGTGCCCGAACTACCCCGAGTGCCGGTATATCCGGAATATGGACGGCTCCGAGCGTGCCGAGCCCGAGTTGCTCGACGAGCTGTGCCCGGAGTGCGGGAAGCAGCTCCAGCGCCGGGTCGGCCGCTACGGGCCGTTCGTCGGATGCAGCGGCTACCCGGACTGCCGCTACATCAAGAAGGACCCGCCGCGCTCGCTCGAGATCACCTGCCCCCAGTGCAACGAGGGCCAGATCGTCGAGAAGCGCACGCGGTTCGGGGTGTTCTTCGGCTGCGATCGCTACCCGGACTGCGACTTCGCGGTGAACAACGAGCCACTGCGGGAGCCGCGTTGCCCGGTCGATGACTCGCTGCTCGTGCAGCGGCCGAAGTCGATCCGCTGCTGGGGATGCGGCGCCGAGTTCGATCTCGACATGCAGCAAACGAAGGAAGGCGATCCCGAGGCCGAGGCCGAGGCGCGGGCCGCCAAGTCCGCGGCCCGGGCCGCTCGCGCTGCGGCCAAGGCGGCGAAGAAGAAGCCCGCAGCGACGAAGAAGAAGGCGACCGTGCGCAAGAAGCCCGCCGCGAAGAAGAAGGCACCCGCGAAGAAGAAGCCCGCCAGCGCGACGGCGCGGAAGGGGTCGGCGGCGGCAGCGACACCGACGCCGGAGCCCTAAGGCCGATCCGTGTCGTCGATCACGGACGAGGTTGCCGTCCTCCGCGGCACCCGTCCCGCGACCGTTCGCGACCTGCTGACGAACCGAGGGTTCGCGCGGTTGCTCGCCGCCATGTCGGTGTCCTCGTTCGGCGACTGGCTCGGCTTCATCGCCGTGACGGCGATCGTGGTGTCGCTCGGTGAAGGCTCGGGCGGCGGCGCGGCCGCTCCCGCCGTCGCCGGCGTGATGATCGCGCGGACCCTGCCCGCATTCGTCTTCGGCCCGATCGCCGGCGTGTTCGTCGATCGCCTCGATCGCAAGCAATTGATGATCGCCTCGGACATCGGCCGCGGCGTCCTGTACGTGTCGATGGCGTTCCTGCATCACCTCTGGGCGATCTACTTGCTGTCGTTCGTGATCGAGTGTCTGTCGCTGCTGTGGAGCCCCGCGCGAGACGCGTCCCTGCCCAACCTCGTCCCACGGCGCCAGCTCGCCAACGCGAACTCGCTGGTTGTCGTGTCGTCGTACGCGACGTTGCCGATCGGCGGGATCGCGTTCGCCGCGCTGGCGGGGGTGGCCTCGAGTCTCGGTGCGCGCGTGCCGGTGTTGGGCGACAACCCGGCATCCTTCGCGCTGATCGTCGACGCATCCACATTCCTGTTCTCGGCGGCGATGGTCTACGGGATCCCGATCCGCACGCTTCGCGGCGAGCACGAGGAGAAGATGGACGCCACGAAGGTGTTCCGGGATACCCGCGACGGGATCCGGTTCCTGCGGGAGGACTCGATCGCCGCGGCGATGACCGGTGGGCTCGTGATCGCGTTCGCGGGGATCGGTGCGGTACTGGCGATCCTGCCGATCTTCGTGACGATCACACTGCGAGGGCAGCAGTCGGGTTGGGGGCTTGTCGTCACCGCGTTCGGTGTTGGTCTCGCCCTCGGGCTGATCGCGGCGAACCAGGCGGCGCGGCTTGTCGAGCGCGATCGCGCCGCGGTCTACGCACTCGTAGCGGCAGGTGCGATGCTGATCCTGCTCGCCGCGATGCCGAACCTCCCATGGGTGGTCGGTCTGGTCGTCTGGCTGGGCGCGTTCTGCGGGCTCGCGTACGTGAGCGGCTACACCCTGCTGCAGGAGAACGTCGTCGATGAGTTCCGCGGACGAACGTTCGCTGCGCTCACCACGTTGTCTCGTGTCGTGCTGTTCATGTCGTTGATCATCTTCCCCACGCTGGCCGCGATCTTGGATTCCCTGGCGAACCGGCTCGGCATCGGGGAGTTCTTCCTCGGTGGCCAGCATGTGGATCTGTCGGGCATCCGCCTCGCCCTCTGGTGTGCCGGCGCGCTGCTGATCGGTGCCGCGCTGAACATGCGTCGGTTGTTGCAGCGCTATCGGCTGTCTCGGCCGGTTACCTTGTCGCTGGTGCCGAAGCTCAAACGTCCGCCCGCCACGGGGTCATTCATCGCCTTCGAAGGAGTCGAGGGCGCCGGGAAGGGCACCCAGATCGCGCTTGTGGAGCGCTACCTCCAGGACGAAGGCGTGCCGACGCTGGTCACGCGCGAGCCCGGCGGGACGTCGATCGGCGAGCGCATCCGCGACGTGCTGTTGGATCCCGCCGTCGGCGCCGTGGACGCTCGCGCCGAAGCGATGCTCTTCGCGGCGGCGCGCGCCCAAACCGTCGCCACGGTGATCCGGCCGGCGCTCGCCGAGGGCAAGGTCGTGATCTGCGATCGCTACGTAGACTCGTCGCTCGCCTACCAGGGGTCGGGCCGCGGTCTGGGGGAGCCCGACGTGTTGTCATTGAACGTCTGGGGCACCCAGGGGTTGTTCCCTGACCTGGTGATCCTGCTGCACATCGAGCCGGAGGTCGGGCTCGCGCGCAGCGAGAGCGAGCCCGATCGGATGGAGCTCGAAGGTCAGGCGTTCATGGCGAAGGTGGCCGACGCCTACCTGCGGATCGCCGAGGAACATCCCGAGCGTTTCGTGGTGGTCGACGCGTCGCGCGAGCCGGACGCCGTCTTTGCCGACGTGCGCGCCGCCGTCGACCGGGCGCTGCGGGAGCGGGAGTCGCACCACCGCTGAGCTCGTCGGTGCGAACGGCTACCCTGCGGGCATGAGTGCCGTGCTGGATCAGGTCGCAGGGCAGGATGCCGCGGTCCGGTTCCTGCGCGGCGCGGTCGCGCGCCCCCACCACGCCTATGTGCTGGCGGGTCCCGAGGGCAGCGGCAAGTCGATCGCGGCACGTGCGTTCGTCGCGGCCCTGCTCTGCCGCGACGGTGGGTGTGGCACGTGTCGCGATTGCATGCTCGCGCTGCGCGAACACCATCCGAACGAGTTCATCGTCGAACCCGAGGGCCGCGACATCCACATCGACACGATCCGCGACGAGATCTGGCATCCGGCGTACCGCACGGCGCCGGAACCCGGGCGGAAGGTCTTCGTCGTACGGGAGGCCGACCGACTCTCGCCTGCGGCGGCCGACACGATGCTGAAAGTGCTGGAAGAGCCGCCGGCAGACACCGTCTTCATCCTGTTGTCGGCCCGTGCGCACGAGTTGCCCGAAACCATCGCGAGCCGCTGTCACATCGTCTCGTTCGCCGCGTTGCCGGAGTCGTTCGTTGTCGACCAATTGACATCCGAGGGTGTCGATCCGGCGCGCGCCGTGCTCGCGGCGCGCCTCTCGGGCGGGAACCTGGGCCGAGCGCGCAGGATGGCCCTCGACGCCGACGGCCTGGTCTTCCGCACGGTCGCCGTCGACGCGCTGGCCGCCGCCGACAGCGGGGTGGACGGTGCGCTGCGGGCGGCGATCGACGTGATGGCTGCAGCCACCGACCACAAGAAGGGCCTGCGCGCCCAGCTCGATGCCGAGCTTGCTCCCTTCCTGGACGACAAGGGCAAGCCCGAAGACGCCTACCGAGGAGCGATCAGACGCGTCGAAACGCGGTTCGCTCGGCGAGAGCGCCGGGCCGAACGTGACTTCATCGACCGGGTGCTCCTGGCAGCCTCCGCAGCGATACGTGATCGGATCGCCGCCGCGGTGCACGCTGGAGCAGATCTGCGGCTCCACGTCGATCTGGAGCAACGCGCCGGATCCGTCGTTGATGGGGCGACTTCGTTCGCAGCGATCGAGGCGGCGCGCGCCGCGCTCGCGGAAGACATGAACCGGAACGCACGGCTCGTCGTGGAGCAAGCCCTCCTGCAGGTCGCGGCGTCCGCCAACGCAGGTTAGGTCTTTCGTCCCAGCCCTTCGGCTGTTCGCAGGGGGTCTATCCAGGGGGTATCGTGGTGCCCTTCTGACGCACCTGGGAGGGTAGCGGTGCGGTTGCTCGATCGATTCACACGTGACGACGTGAGCGCCAAGGTGTGGTGGCCAATGGCGTTGGTCGGTGTTGTCGCGCTCGTCCTCTCGGTGCCGCTCGCGAACCGTGCGGCTGTGCAGACCCGCAGCGATGCCGCCACGCGGGCGGCGGCGATCAGTGTCGCGGCGGTGCAGCCGTTGACGTCCGCCGGCGCCACGTCAACGGCGCTGACGAACTCGTTGCACTCGATCGTCGACGCCGATCCGACGCTCAGGGCCGTCCGGGTCTGGGATGCGTCGCATCTGCTCGTTGCGTCCTCGGTCAAGAGCGACAGCATCGGGTCCGGGGAGGCGCTGAACGATGCCGATATCGATCAGGCACTCGCGAGCGGTTCGACGTGGCTGGTGACCGATCGACTGCCCACGGGCGATGCGGGTCCCGCCACCTTCTACGCCTACTCGGCGATCGATGGCGGCTCCGGTTCGGTTGTGACGCAGTTCGAGGTTGCGGACGAGACGCTGCTCGCGGATGTGCACCACGACTGGCTGTGGTTCCGGATCCTCGTCGGCGTGGGCACGCTGTTGCTGTTCGGGCTGGCGTTCCTGTCGATGCGGGAGCCGGTGGCGCCGATCGGTGCGGGGGTGGCGTTCTACCCGGCGTCAGTGCCCCCGTGGCTGGAGGTGATGGATGTCGACCGCGCCGTGGCGCTCGAACAGGCAGGGGACCGAGCGAAGGATCGACTCGTGGGTTTGCAGCATCGATTGGACGAGAGCGAGCGTCTCCGATTGAAGGCGGAGGGGCAGCTGCAGCAACTGCTTGCCGCGCAGGGCGCAGGCGGTCGCATGCCGATGCCCGATGTGCAGCCGGTGGTGATCCCCGAGGCAGCGCCCACTCGCGCAAGTGCGCCTCCCGCCATCGTCCCTGCTCCGGCTCGACCATTGGTATTGGACCCGACGCCCGAAGCGGCGGCGGCGGCGGTCGCAGCCGTTGAGGCGAAGAAGCGAAAGCGGACGTCGCGCACCAGCGCTACGGCGGAGGCGCCCGCCAAGCCGAAGCGCACGGCCGCAGCCGGGCCGGAAGCTAAGCTGCAGCCCGCTCCCGCAACGGAGCCGGCCGCGAAGCCGCGGCGAGCTGCGACGAAAGCCAAGCCCGCCGAGCCGCAACGGGCGACGACGCCGGCCAAACTCGTGGCCGAGCCGAAGCCGGTCGCCGCGTCCGCTCCCGCACCCGTGATGCCGAGCGCGGACAGTGTGACCGTGGTTGCCGACGATCTCTCGGTGACATCAGCGCCCTTGCCGCCTGAGCCCGCGAGCGTCGGTGCTCCGATTCCCGAGCCGGGCGCCGGTGCGGCCGCCGAGGGGAAGCACGCTCGGAGACGAGCAACGGCGGCGGCGCCTGCCACGCGAGCGGCCGAGGCAGATCCGGGCCCCCGAGACTCCGAAGCCTGGCCCGAAGTGATCGTCATCCCAGACCAGCAGCCGGCGGCGACGGTGGCCGCTCCGGTCGGCGCCGCCTCGGAGCAGGGCTCGGATTCCGATCGCGATGTGCTCGACGCCCTGAACCGCTTGGTGCCGCCGACGGGGGAGCACACGTCGGAAGCGGAAGCGAGCGACCTGCGGGCCCGGCTGGCGCGGACGGCCGCTCTCAAGAAGCCTGGCTCCCGAGAGCGTCAGGAGTCCCGCCAAGAAGCGCCAGAAGACCTGCAGTCCTGACGTTCTCGATAGTGGTGCTACCACCACTGTCAGCCGGCCCGTCGTCTGCCAGCCTGAACCGTGGAGGGCTGTGCCGTGACCGTTCGCGTGCTGATCGTCGATGACCAGGAACCGTTCCGCCTCGCGGCGCGCATGGTCGTCGAGCTCACGGACGGCTTCGACGTGGTCGGGGAAGCCGAGACGGGCGAGGACTCCGTTGCGATGGCCACCGAGTTGCAGCCCGACCTCGTGCTGATGGACGTGAATCTCCCCGGCATCAACGGGCTCGACGCGACCCGGCAGATCCTGGCGGGGTCGGACGCTGTCGTGGTGCTGCTGCTTTCGACCTACGAAGAGGCCGAGTATGCGCCGCGGGCGGCCGAATGCGGCGCGGCCGCGTACATCCCGAAGTCCTCGTTCGGTCCGGACAAGCTCGAGTCAGCGTGGGAGGCCGCGTCGGGCTAGACCGGGACGGATCCGGTCACCGTGGTTGCCTGGCGCGCTCTGCACCGTCAGCGCGCCCGCCGATCGCGTCGAGGCCGTCGGCCATGCCCTGATGACCGGTGCCGTAGTTCGTTGCCTCAGCGTCGAACCCGATGCCTCGTCCGTCACGGTGAACGACAGCCGTCCGTCCGTCTGCCGAAGCTCCACGCTTGCCCCAGGTGCGTTCGCATACTTGGCAACGTTGTTGAGGCCTCCAACGTGCAGGAAACTCCGCGGCTTCGACGACCTGCCGATAGCGACCGAGGTCGTCGCCGCCGACGGTGACCGCAGGTGCCGCCTTCCTGCCTGTGCCCGGAGCGCGGCGGTGGTAGATCCCGCGCGCGAGATCGCGGGGTCGTTGAGGGCCCCTCCGGCTGCGTGCTCGACCTGATCGAGGAGCGTGCCGGCCTTCTCCGGATCGCGCTCGAGCATCGTGCGGGCGAATTTGAGTTGCACGCTCAGCGCCACCAACCGTTGTTGAGCACCTTCGTGCAGGTTCCGCTCGATCTTCACGAGGCGCTCCCGGTCGGCAACGTTCCGGTGACGGTGGTCCCCGCGCCGGGTGCGCTCATGACGGTGAGCGCACCACCGATCGCGTCCAACCGGTCACGCATGCCCTGCAGGCCCGTTCCGTAGCTCACCGCGTCCGTGTCGAACCCGACGCCATCGTCGGTCACGTCGAACGTGAGCCGATCACCCTGCTCACGAAGCACGATCGAAGCCGCCGAGGCGCTCGCGTACTTCGCGACGTTGTTGAGCGCCTCCAGGACGCAGAAGTAGACGGCTGCCTCGATCGCCTGGTCATAACGGCCGATCCCGTCCGATCCGACGGTCGCCGGCATCGCGGCCTTGCGCGCTTGTGCCTGGAGCGCAGCCGCGAGCCCCTTGTCGGCGAGCAGCGGCGGATAGATCCCTCGCGCCAGGTCTCGGAGATCCTCGAGGGCCTCCGTGGCCCGCGTCTGCAGGCCCGAGGCCAGCTCGCCAGCCTTGGCCGGCTCACGGTCCGCCACCTTGGCGAGCAGACCGAGCTGCACGTTCAGCGCGACCAGCTGCTGCTGCACGCCGTCGTGGAGGTTCCGCTCGATCTTGCGGCGCTCCTCGTCCTGGGCTGCGACCAAGCGCTGCCGCGACGCGCGAAGCTCCTCGATCAGACGCACGTTGCGGACGACCGGTCCTGCCTGTGACGCGAGATGAGCGATCAACTGTTGCCGCTTGGTATCGATGGGATCGTTGGCGGGGAATGTGACCGCGAGTGCGCCGACCTCGTCGCCCTGGAACACGATCGGCTCGAGATACTCCGGGCTCTTCGCTTCGCCGTCCGCGGCTGCCTCGCGCAGGTCGTCTCCCACACGGACCAATACACGGGCCGAGGTAGCGCCCGTGCCGGCGACAAGGATCTCCGCCATCCTCGGGAGCACGTCGTCGCTCGAGTACGCCTCGCCGACCCGGCTCGAGAAGCTGGCCAACACCTCGTAGGGCGTCGCTCGACGACCGTAGACGATCCAGTCGGCCACCCGACGCGCGAGTCGAAGCATCGGCACGACCAACACGCCGAGGCCGACCCCGATCGCGACGGCGAGCTCACGCGACGTGCCCTCCCAGAGCGCGAACTGTCCGACCACCGCGACCGCAGCCAGTCCGATCGCACCGAGCATGATCGCCAGCACGAGCGCGACCAAGGTCTTCTTGATGACGACATCGAGGTCGTAGAGCCGGTACTTCGAGATCGCCACGCCGCACGCCACAGGGATGCCGAAGACGATGCTCAACACCAGGATCGCGAAGAGCACGTTCGAGATCGTCGTTCGCACTCCCGGTGGCGGCGGGTCTCCCCAGATGCCGACCGAGATGAACACGATGAGCAACGCCGAAAGGGCGACGACGCCAACGTAGACCAGCCATCTGATCTGCTGGCGGGCATCGCCCTCCGCCTCGCGATACCGAAGGACGAGCGACACGACCGCGAGCACTGCGCACGCGAGGATCGTGAAGCCGGCGAGGGCGAGGAGCCATCCGATCAGCGGTCCGAGCGTGTCGATCGCAAGGGGGTTCGACGGCGGGACGAAGACGTCCTCCCCGACCGCGAGGCTCAGGTCTTGGGGGAGGAGGGTCCAGCCCACGGCGAGGAGCGCGAGCGCGGCAATATACGTGCGCCAAACCCAGCGCCATCGGGGTCGCCCCGTCGGGTATAGGAGCGGCACTGCGACGATCAGTGCGAGCGCCAGGATAAAGAACACTTGGTTGAAGAGCGCAAGGATCGCGTCGAGCGGCAGGCGTCGGTCGAGTTCGACGAACGACAACGTTGCATACGACTGCGTGAGGAACGTCAGCGAGAGCGCCCCGATCACCGCGAGGAGCGCCCAACCGATCCTGTTCTCCGTCCTCGACGCGATGAGAGCGCCGATCGTCCCCCAGGCGGCCGTCGCAAGGGTGACGGTCGCCGCGAGGATAAGGTCACCGTCGTTCCAGCCGAGCGCCAGCCCGCCGAGCGCACACACCGCGGTCACGACGAACGAGGCGATCGCGATCGCCCATGCGAGGCGCCCTCGCGCGCGGGGTGTCATGCGGGCGTCACCTCCCGCATGGGGATACGGATCGAGACCGTCGTGCCGGAACCTGGTGCGCTGCGCACCTCGAGCAAGCCTTCGAGCGCGTCGATGCGGTCCTGCATGATGTCGAGTCCCATCCCCCTGGTGGTCGACGCCGGATCGAATCCGGGCCCCTCATCGGCGATCTCGAACGCGAGCACCTCGTTGCGCGCGGCGAGGCGGACGACGCAGCGCGTGTTCGCGGCGTGCCGGATCACGTTCTGGATCGCTTGGAGGCAGCAGAAGTACACGCACGCCTCGATGTCGGCATCGAATCTCGCCTTGCCGATCGCGGGGTCCACATCGACCGTCGCGTTCGCGCCGACCTTTCGGATATGTGCCTCAAGCGCCGCTTGGATGCCCTTGTCGGCGAGGAGCGGCGGGAAGATCCCCCGCGCCAGGTCACGGAGGCCCTCGAGGGTCTCGTTCGCGCGCTCGCCGAGTACGTCGAGCTGTCCGGCCGAGGCAGTGGGGTCCGTCTCCACGAGCGACATCGTGGCTTCGAGGGATCGACGGATCAGGCGCAACTCGCGTTCGGGACCCTCGTGGATGTCGCGCTGGAGCCCGCGACGCTGCGCGTCGCGGGCGGTCACCAATCGCTCGCGCGACCGTCGGAGCGCCACGGTCTGCTCGTCGAGCTCGACGAGGCGAACCGCCAGTTCCTCGTTGAGACGCACGTTGTGCAGGGCCAGGCCAGCCTGGCCGGCGAGGTCGCGGAGCAGGCCCTGCTCCGCGTGGGTGAGCGGCTCGCTCCGCGGCTTGGTGACGGCGATTTCCCCGACCGCGGCGCCTTGATAGGTCACCGGGAAGGAAGCGGCCGCCTCGGTGTCGGATGCGTGTGGCGGCCACGTCTCGACGCGCTCGCCGTGGGGCAACAGCACGCGCACGCTCGCGGTCGTGGCGCCAACGCCACGGCCGGCGGCTTCGGCCATCTGTGGCAGTACCTCGTCGACCGACAATGCGTCTGCCATGCGTGTGGCGAAGCCCGCCAAGACTTCGTACGGCGTGGCACGCACACCGAACACCAGCCGGTTCGCCACGCGTCGTGCCCACTCGCGGGCCGGTTGGAACAGAAGCGCAACCACGGTAGTTGCGGCGACCGATAGCGCAAGGTCGCCCGCGGGAACGAGGGTGCCCAGTCCCACCACGATCGCCACGTAGACGACGGTGATGAACACCGCGAGCAACGCGATCACGAGCGTTTTGGAGATCACGACATCGATGTCGTAGAGGCGATAGTGAACGATCGCGATCCCCGCGGCGATCGGGATCAACGGTGCGAGGAGTGCGAACGCGACGGCGGGCCCATCCCCGGGGGTGACCACACCGAGCACGAACCCGACCGCGGCGACCGCGGACGCTGCGGCGATCCACTTCATCTGTGCGCGCTGCTCGCCGGCGGATCGGTGGTAGCGGACCACGATCTCGAGGGCAGATAGCACGAACACCGCCGTCAGCAGCAACTGTGACGCCACCTCGAAAGCACCAGCGGTGGGGGCGGAGAGGAGCTGGAGCGGGTGCACGAGGCGAGGAAAGTTCCTCGTGAAGCTCGTGGTCACGCCGAGCGCCGGCGCCAGCGCGTTGCCCGCGGCGGCGATCACCGTCAGCCAGACGAGCGCTCCCCATCTCGGCGTCATCGGTCGTCCGGTGGGGAACAGCTGCAGGATCAAGAACAGCATGAACCCTCCCGCCAGCGACCATTGGAAGGCCCAAGCTGCCCACGCCGCGCCTGGGAGTGCTCGCGCGACCGCGATGTCCGCGTACGCCACGAGGTCGAGGCTGAGGGCGATCGAGAGACCGGTCGCCATAAAGAGCGGTCCGAGCGCGCGGCCTGCGCGTCGGAACCAGACGAGGGAACCAACGCCGGTGCACGCCACGCTCAGAGGGAGCCACCCGAGGTCGTCGAGGAACGGCTGGGTTGCTACCCGATCCACCCACGCCGCAGCGATCACCGAGACCGCCCCGAGCACCGGGATGCCGATCGCGACGACTCGCCTCATACCGGTACCGCCGCGCTGATAGGGATCCGTCCGCGAACCGTCGTGCCGGCACCGGGTGCAGATGCGATCGATGCATCGCCGCCGAACACGGCTAGCCGATCTCGGATGCCGTGCAAGCCGGTGCCGTTCCCATCCGCTGCCGTGTCGAACCCGGAGCCGTCGTCGCGGACCTCGAACGTCACGGCGTGGTCCTCTTCGGCGAGGATGACGTCGATCCGATCCGCGTCCGCATACTTCGCAGCGTTCTGCAACGCCTCCAGAACGCAGAAGTACACGGCTGCCTCGATCTCGATCGGGTATCTGCCGATGTCGGGTGTCGCGAGGTGCACGGGAAGGTGGGTGCGCATGTACTGCGCGGCCAGCGCGGCGGCGATCCCTTGGTCCTCGAGCAGTGGTGGATAGACGCCGAGGGAGAGCGACTGCAGGGTCTCGAGCGCATCGTCCGCCTGTTCGCGCAGTGCCACGAGCATCTCCTGGCCCCGCGCCGGATCCTTTGCGAGGGTCGCCTTCGCGAGCCGGAGCTTCACCGCCAGGGCCACCAGATGCTGCTGCGCCCCGTCATGGATGTTCCGTTCCAGTTGTCGTCGCTCTTCATCCTGGGCGGCCACGATCCGTTGACGAGAAGCCTGGAGCGCGGCCGCCTGGCGTTTGATCATCGCGAGTCGAGACTCGAGGTCCGCGGTCAGGCCGACGTTCGCCAACACCAATGCGGATTGCTCCGCGAGACGGTCAACTAAGTTGACGTCCTGCGGTGTGAACGGCTCGTTGCGGGGTTTGGTCACTGCGATCGCCCCGAGCAGGCGGTCCTGGCGACGCACCGCGACCGTGCGATCTGCATGGAGTGGCGGGAGCTCCTCCGCCCGCACAGTGACGGCTGCTTCGCCACCGTCGGATGCCGGCCACGTAGCGTCACGAGAAAGCGTGTCGCCGAGGCGGAGCCAGATCTCCACCCTCGCCGCCCCGATCCCCTCGGCGATCACGCGCGCGGTGCGAGGTAAGACGTCTTCGGCTGCGTAGCTGCCCCCGACGCGCTCGCTGAACCTCGCGAGCACGTCGTAGGGGGTCGCGCGTTCGCCGTAGACGACACGGTTCGCGAATCGCCGCATACGATCGCGAAGCGGTTGGAACAGCACAGCGACGACGATCGTCGCGGCGATCGAGAGGGCCCGATCCTGCTGTGAGCCGATCACGGCACCGACGCCGGCCACGATCACGGCGTAGACGAGTGTGATGAACAGGACCAATCCGCCGAACACGATCGCCCGGGACACGACAACGTCGATCTCGTAGAGGCGGTACTTCAGCACCGAGATCGCGACGGCCGCCGGCACCCCGATGATCAGGCTCAGTATGAAGACGAGCCATCCGAGCTCGGCGATCGGGGCATCGCTGCTCCCGCCGATGGACTCGCCGATCCCAGCGAGCAAGAAACCGACGAGCGCCAGGCCTCCGATCAGGGCGAGCCATCGGACCTGCGCCTTCACTTCGGCGTCTCCTCGTCGGGAACGAGCGACCAACGACGCGATGCCGACGGCCACCACGGCCACGAGTGCGATACCGCCGACGTTTCCGAGGACCTGGAGAAGGTCGGTGCCGTGTACACCGATCGGGTTCTGGAGCCCGGGGGTATTCAGGTCGAAGACGCCAAGGAGCGACGCGAGACTGGCGGCGACGACCCCGGTGATCCAGAGCCACCACGCCCAGCGCCATCTCGGAGACGGAACCGTTCCCGTCGGGAAGATCAGCAAGAGGATGGTCAGCGCGGCGACGGTCAGCATCAGCCCGACGATCGTCAGTACGCCCACCCACCCCAGTAGCGCGGGGTAGGGCGCCGCCGTCGTCTTGAGGGCGATGTCGGTGGAGCCGGTCAGGGCTCCCCCGAGCGCAAGTGCCAGGAACACGAATCCGATCCGGTTGTGCGCCCGACCGACGATCAAGCGGCCGAGGATGCCGAACGCGCAGGCGGCGAAGATGACGATGATGTCGAAGACGGCGTCCTCGTTCGAGAGACCCCCGTGCGGGTGGAGCGCCAGATAGACGATCGAGAATGCCAGGCAGCCGAAGGCCGCACCCAGCGCGACGTTTGCGAGTCGCTTCATCCCGACGCCTCGATGGGAACCCGGCCCGTGATCGTCGTGCCACTGCCGGGCGCGCTCTTCACCGTGAGCTCGCCGCCGATCGCCGCTAACCGGTCCGCGATCCCTTGCAGTCCCGTCCCCAAGGCGGTTGACGATGGGTCGAAGCCTCGACCGTCGTCGCTCACCGAGAACCTGAACTGCCCGGCCCCGTCTCGCAACTCGATCCGCGCGCTACTGGCGTTCGCGTACTTCCCGATGTTCTGCAGCGCCTCCAGGCACGAGAAGTAGACCGCCGACTCGACCTCTTGCGGGAATCGCGCCACACCTTCGGCCTCGACGCTCACCGGAATGGTCGCCTTGCGTGCCTGCGCTTCGAGGGCGGCCGGAAGCCCGCGGTCCGCGAGCAGCGGTGGATAGATGCCCCGGGCGAGGTCGCGCATCGTGTCGAGCGCTTGGGTCGTGTCCGCTTGCAGCTCCTCGGCAAGCGCGCGCGCCCGGTCGTCGTCCGAGCCGATCAACCCTGCGAGCAGTCGCTCCTTCACCGTCAGCGCGACCAGTTGCTGTTGTGCACCATCGTGGATGTCGCGCTCGAGCTTCTTCGCGCGTTCGTCCTGCGCCGAGACGATCCGCCGGCGGGAGGCGCGCAGATCCTCGATCAGTCGAACGTTCGCGAGCACCGGTCCCGCTTGCCCTGCTAGGTCATGCAGCAGGCGCTCTCTGGTCGCGTCGAGTGGATCGTTCGCCGGCATCTCGACGGACAGGCCACCGAGGAGTTCTCCCTGGTAGTGCACCTCGATCCCGTCCTCGGGCCACTCGGAGGCTGGTGCATCTCCAGGTGCTGCCGCGACCGGACGCTGCTGATCGCCCGCGGCGAGCCAGACCCTCGAAACCGTCGCGCCGGTCGCCTCGCGCAGCAGCACCGCCATGCGTTCCGTGACGTCGTCGCCGGCGTACGAGCCGCCGATCCGATCCGCGAAGGCGCTCAGGACCTCGTACGGGGTTGCGCGCTTCCCGTACACGATGCGGTCGGCCACCCGACGAGCCAAGCGGCGCAGCGGGCCGAACGCCGTGCCGATCGCGATCCCGACGACGAAGAGCGCCCGCTCCCACCAGGTCATCCCCCCGACGGCGAACAGGGGAACCACCAACAGGATCGCCAAGGACAACACGGTCAGCCCCGCCGCGATCAACAGGAACACGACCGCCTTCTTGATGACGATGTCGAGATCCCACAGTCGGTACTTCAAGATCGCGACCGCGCAGGCGAGCGGGATCCCGATCCCGAGGCACAGCGCGAACACGTAGAACGCGATCGTGCTCGCGGTGTCGCTCCCCCCGGACCCTTCAAGGACCGTGATGATCACCGTGGTGGCGAAGGCGATGCCGGTTGCCTCTGCGGTGACGACGAACCAGCGCATCTGTTGCCGCTCGACGCCCTCGGATCGGCGGTAGCGCACGACCAACGCCACCACCGACGCGATCGAGGCCGCGAGCAGCACCACTCCGGAGATCCTGGCGAGCACGTGCAGGGGCTGGTCGAGCCACGGCACCGCGAACCGGTTCGGAACCTGCAGATCGTTCACGACGTCGATCTCTCCCGTCGCGAACATCGCGGCCAGGACCATCCCGACGGTGCTGCCGACGATCGTCCACGGCAGCCATCGCCATCGCGGGGATGGTGGCGAACCGGTCGGGAACAGCACCAGGATCAGTGGGATCGCACCGACGAACAGGAATGCCCAGCTCCCGATCCATGCCGCCGTGGAGCCGAACGGAAGCGTGTCCGGCGCCGTCACGAAGGCGTTCGTCGCGTACTCGGTGAGCGCGCCGCCGAGCAGGAGGCCGAGACCGACAGCGAGGAACAGCCAGCCGATCGGGTTGCGTGGCAACTTCCTTGCGAGCACGGCTCCGACAGCCGCGTACATCAAGATGATGAGCACGTTCAAGAAGATGCTGGGATCACGATCGAACGAACCGTTCGCGATCGCCAGCCCGATCGCGGTCACGGCGAGGATCGACCGCGACCGAGGCGAGCCCGTAGGTGACGACCCGACGCCAACCCGTTCGCTCCGCCTCGGGTGGGCGCGTCGCTTCCCTCGATGTCTTCTCCATCGCGTCGGATAGTTGCATCCAAAGCCCGGGTCGGTGAAGGAGGTCTTCTCCACCCTTCATCGGGTGCTGGCACTACCTCGGAACGGTGGTGTCCGCTGGGTCGTTCGCGCAGGTCAGAAGACCTACGGTTGTTCAGAGACAAGGAGGCGACACACGATGACAACCATCCTGGTGGGAACCGACACCTCGGCCGCGGCGGATCTCGCGGTGGAGGACGCGGCGCGCTTGGCTCGCGATCGAAATGCAGATCTGGTGGTCCTCTACGTACGGCCCGCCGGCGACCTCGAGTCGATCGTCGACCCAGGCAAGGCGGCCGACCCCGACCGGCATCTGGCGAAGCTCACCGAGCGGTACCCGGGCATCCGAGCGAGCGCACGTGTCGAGTCGGGGGAACCCGCGGACCGGCTCGTCCATGTGGCCGAGGAGCTCCAGGCCGACGCGATCGTCGTCGGGAACCGCGGCACGAAAGGCTCCTGGTGGCGCGTCAAGGACAGCGTGCCCAACTTGGTCCTGCGTCATGCACCGTGCAGCGTGTACATCGTGGACACGAGGCGTGCCCAGTGAACTCAGTCCTGCTCGGTCTCCCGAAGGAACGCGAGCACCGCCATCACCCGGCGATGCACGTCGGGCTCCTCGGTGAGACCGAGCTTGTGAAACATCGAGTTGATGTGCTTCTCGACAGCCCGGTCGGTCAGGAACAGCGCCTTTGCGATCGAGGCGTTGTTCATGCCCTGGGCCATCAGCGACAGCACCTCCCGCTCGCGATCGGTGAGCTGAGCGAGCGGCGAGTGAGCCATCCGGTCCTTCGCCGCGACGAGCGCTTCGACGACCTTGGGGTCCAAGACGCTCCCCCCGCGCGACCTCTCGCAGCGCCCGGACGACCTCGTCCACGTCGGCGACCCGCTCCTTCAACAGGTAGCCGAGCCCGGCCGCCCCGTCCTTGAGCAATTCGTAGACGTAGAGCTCGTCGGCGTACTGGGACAACACGACGACGCCCGTGGCCGGGTGTTCGGCTCGGATCTGTTTAGCCGCCCGGATCCCTTCGTCCGTGCCGGTCGGGGGCATGCGGATGTCGGTGAGCACGGCGTCGGGCGTCTCGCCGGCGACGGCCGCCATGAGTTCCTCGTAGGAGGCCGCGGTGCCGACGATCTCGACGTCGCTCGCCTCATGCAGGAGGGCCACTGTCCCTTCCCGAACGAGGTAGTTATCCTCCGCGAACACGACCCGCAACACGCGCGCATGGTACACGGGGAGCAACAGGCCATATGACGATCCGAGTGGTGTTGGGCGAGGACAACGTGCTGGTCCGGGAGGGCGTGCGCGCGCTGCTCGACTCGTATGAGGATATCGAAGTCGTGGGTGTCGCCGCCGATGCGCCCTCGCTGCTCGCCGCGGCAACCGAGCACGTACCCGACGTGGTCGTCACCGATATCAAGATGCCGCCGTCATTCCAGTTGGAGGGCATCGACTGCGCCCACACGATCCGCGAAGAATACCCAGGGACTGGTGTGGTGGTCCTGTCGGCGCACGACGACGAGGAATACGCCGTCGCGCTGCTCGGCCAAGGGCACAGCGGCCTCGCGTATCTCCTGAAGGACCGGATCGCGCAGGGCGACGAGCTGGTTCGCGCGATCCGTGAGGTGCACGCGGGCGGGAGCGCGGTCGATCCGGCGATCGCGGAGCGTCTGACGGGCAGCCGCCATGCCGACGATGAGGACCGCCAGGTCCTCGACATGATGAGCAAAGGTATGGGGTACGTGGACATGGCCGCCGCGCTCGGCACGACGCAGGAGGCCGTCGACCGCCGCGTCACCGAGTTGTTCCAGCGGATGGCCGGCGGAAGTGGGGGCGGCGCCGATGAGTTGCGCAAGCTCCACGCTGCGGTCGTCCAGAGCACGAGCCAGGCCGACACGTTGAAAGCCTATGTGCCGCAACAGGTCGTGGCCGGTCTTGCGGCAGACGCCAGCATCGCCGAACAGCGTGAGCTCGAGGTCACCGTTCTGTTCAGCGATATCCGGGGGTTCTCCACCCTGTCGGAGCGGCTGAGCGCCCGTGACATCGCGGATGTGATCGGTCGTCACCTGCAGGCGATGGCCGAGGTCGTCGCCGTGCACGGAGGCACGATCGACAAGTTCCAGGGGGACGCCGTGATGGCGGTGTTCGGGGCACCGGTGCCGATGGCCGAACACGCGCGATGCGCAGTCGACTGCGCGCTCGAGATGATGGCTCGACAGGACGAGCTCAATCGGGGCGGGTGGGGCGTGACGGGCGTCGATCGCCTCGACGTCGGCATCGGTCTCAACACAGGCGTGGTGATGGCCGGCGCCATCGGCGGCGGTGGTCGTCTCGAGTACACCGTGATCGGCGATGCGGTGAACATCGCGCAGCGGCTGCAATCGGAGGCCGCCGGCGGCGAGATCGTCGCGGCGGTCACCACCGTGACGGCCGCAGCCGTTCGCGAGGTCGAACCGATCGGGAGCCGGACCGTCAAGGGCCGCGAAGAACCCGTCGAGGTCTTCCGGATCAGTCGGCCGGACTGATGGCGCTGCGCGAGCCGACGCTCCGTCGTCTCGCGCTGGGGATCTACGCGGTCTGTGTCCTCGGGCTCATCGCGGGGACGTTGATGGATGTTTCGAGCGGGAAGGGCGATCCCGTGTTCTCGTTCATCGTCTTCACCTTCCCGACGGTCGGCGTGATCGTGCTCAACCGGCGTCCGAGAACCACCCTCGGGTGGCTGATGCTCTCGATGGGCTTGGCGTTCGCTATCCCCTTCTCGTCGTACGGCGCGTACGCCATCACCACGTCGAACGGCTCGCTCCCGGGCGGCGCGGCCGCACTCGCGATCGGCGGTCCGTCCTGGGTGCCGTTCATCGGGATCTCCGGCTACCTGCTGCTGCTCTTCCCGGACGGCCACCTGCCGTCGCCTCGCTGGCGATGGTTCTCGTGGATGTGCGGCATCGGGCTCGTTGTGTTGTCGCTCGGCATCATCTTGTCCCCCGGCGACTTCGCGGATGCCGGGTTCCCCGGTGTGACCAATCCACTCGGGCTCAACTTCGTCGGCGGGTGGATCTTCGTCTTCGTCATATTCGCGCCGCTCGTCGTGGTCGGCGGAGCGGTCGCGGTGATCCGACGCCTTCGGCGGGCGACCGATCCGGTGGAGCGTCAACAGCTCCGACTGGCTCGCGTCGGCCGCCGGCCTGATCGCGTTCCTCTACGTCGTCGCGTTCATTCCGAGCATCGTCTTCGGGGTACAGGGTTCGAACTGGGACGACGCCCTTGGGAGCATCGCTGCGCTGAGCTTCATCCTGATCCCGATCACGATCGGCATCGCGATCTTGAAGTACCGCCTCTACGACATCGACATCGTGATCCGCAAGACCGTCGTCTTTGCGGTCCTCGCGGGCTTCATCGGCCTCGTGTACGTCGCGCTGGTCGCTGGGATCGGCATCTTCGTCGGAACGAGGACGCGCGACGTCGGCGTCGTGGCGGCCGCGGTCGCCGCGGCGATCGTCGCGCTCGCGTTCCAGCCGGTGTCCCGGTGGGCCCGGCGTCTTGCGGACCGCCTGGTTTACGGGCAACGCGCGAACCCGTACGAGGTCCTGGCACAGTTCGGCGATCAGCTTGCGGAATCGTATGCCGCCGACGACGTGCTGCCTCGGATCGCCCACGTCCTGACGAAGGCATCGGGGCGGAGCGAGCTCGCGTCTGGCTCCAGGTGGACGACCGGCTGCGTGAGGTTGCCGTCTGGCCGTCCGATGCGCCGTCCGAGACGCCCGACGACCTGGTCGTCGATGTCCGGCACCAGGGCGAGCTCCTGGGCGCGCTTGTCGGTCGCGATGCCTGCGAACGATCCGCTGGATCCCCAGAAGGAGAAGCTCGTCCACGACCTCGCCGGCGCATGCGGGGCTCGTCCTTCGCAACGTACGGTTGACCGAGGAGCTGCGGGCTCGCCTCCTCGACCTGCAGGCGGCGCAGAAGCGGTTGGTCGCGGCGCAGGATCGACGAGCGTCGCCGGCTGGAGCGCAACATCCACGACGGCGCGCAGCAGCAGCTGGTTGCCCTCGCGATCAAAGCTCGGCTCGCGCGCCAGCTTGTGCGATCGAGACCCGGCGAAGGCCGCCACGGTGATCGACCAGATCGAAGGCGAGACACAGACCGCGCTCGACGATCTCCGCGATCTCGCCCGCGGCATCTACCCACCCCTTCTCGCGGACCAAGGGCTCGTCGCTGCCCTCGAGGCGCAGGCGCGCCGCTCCCCGGTCCCCGTTTCGGTCGTCGCGTCGGATCTCGGACGCTACCCGCCGGAGGTCGAGGCCGCCATCTACTTCTCGTCGTCTCGAAGCGCTGCAGAACGTCGCGAAGTACGCCGAGGCGACGCACCGCGACGGTTCGTCTCACCGCAGCCGACGGGCACACTCCGGTTCCTCGTCGAGGACGACGGACGGGCTTCGACGCATCGGCGACCGGCTATGGCACCGGCTTGCAGGGGATCGCGGATCGACTCGGGGCACTCGACGGCACGCTCACCGTGACGAGCCGAGCGGGCGAGGGAACCACCATCGTCGGCGCCTTGCCCACCGACCGAACACCTGTCAGGGTCGCCGGGAGCGTCGAGGCGGATGCTGGGTGATTCGCGTGGAAGGAAGCGGATGACGGACGCCGCGGCGACGCAACGGGCGGGACGCGGCCGGGTGCTCGCCTTCCGGATCGTCGCGGGGATCTCCGGCGGGCTGCTGCTGTTCTCGAACGCAGCGTTCGGGCTCGCGCCGCTCTTCGACGACCAGGAGAAGGTCCACTCGTTCCATCGACCTCGCCCCCTTCATCATCTACGCGCTGCTGGTGGCCGTCCCGTTGATCATGCTTGCGATACGGCCGACCGATGTCGTCGCGTTGCGCGTTGCGTGGGCCGTGATGCTGGGCGCGGTCGCGGCGTCGTTCATGGGCGAGGACTTCTTGGCAGGGACGTATTACATCGGGCCGATCGTGTTGGTGATCCTGACGGCGCTCGCCCCGATGCGCGGCCAGTTGCTGCGCTTGGGATCGCCGAACATCGCGATGCTGTGCCTCGCAGTGCTTGCCGCGATCCCGCGATCGTGTATCGCGTGGGACAACGCTCGAATCATGTTGCGAGGTGGATCCCGGCGACTGGATGTGACTGGCCACTGGAACGTTCCACCACTGGAGTGGCATCGCAGGCGTGGTCCTCGGACTCGTGCTGGCCGCGGTGGTGGTCGCGTTTCGTCAAGCACGGCGACCGGATCGTGGGTGTGGCTCGTCGGTTTCGAGCGCGATGCTCTTGGGCTTGTTGGGCGTTATCTTGTACGCGGACGACGTGAGATACCCGAGCTCGATCGGCACCCTGATGGGGTCTCCTCATGCTCTTCGTCGGGCTCGTTTACATCGGCCGTTGGAGAGGTCACGATGCGACCGGAGGCCGCCGACATCGACATGAGCTCGCGGCCGGTCGTCAAGCCCCCGAAGGGGATGCGCCGCCTCGAGCGCTGGTTCGTCGGCGTCGCGATGGGCATCACCGCGTTCATCGCTCGAGAAGATCGTGCTGCGCTCGGTCAAGAAGAAGGAGCCCGAGGCCGTCGCGCCGACGGCTTCGACGCTCACCTCAAAGGGCGGCGCGGTCGACCTGGACGACTTGCACCTCGGGAAGAGGCCGCTAGAGCGTTCGGTCGCGCCGGTCGCGCATCAGGTCCACCACGAGCCCGACCACGAACAGCAGCCCGACCGCGCCGAGGGTGATCGGCACCCACGGTTGGACCCGCGACGAGGTTGCGGTGATCGCCGTGCCGAGCAGCGCCGCCGCAGCGACGAGACCGATCGCCAGTCGACGGCCGGCGCGGCGAACGGTCCGTTCAAGCGACGCGGCGCGGAAATTCACCTCGAGCTTCTGGCCCGGCCGTGCGCCGATCAGCCGCTCGACCGCCTCGATCACGCGCATCGCGCGCACCTCGCAGCCGCTGCACCTGATAGAAGAGCGCCTTCGGGTCGATCTTCGCGCCCATCCCGGTCAGCAGGCTCCGCATCATGAACTTGCCCGCAACGTCGAACGGGTCGACCGTCGGGTCGAGCTGCGCGGCGGCGAGCTGCATCTGCGCGAGCGCCTTGGCGGTGAGCGTGAGCGAGGCCGGCAGCGGCACGCCGTAGCGCAGCGAGATCTCCGTCATCTCCTGCAGCACGGGCCCGAGCTGGATGTCCTGGATCGAGGCGCCCTGGTATTTCGCCATCAGCTCGCCGATCTCACTCTGGAACGCTGTCCACGTCGAGATCGCTGCGATCGATCGCACCGGCCATCATCAGCGTCACGTCCGTCAGGAACCCGACGTCGTTCTGCCAGAACGCCATCAGCAGCAACATCATCTGCTCGCGGAGCTCCGGTCCGACCTCGCCGGTCATCCCGAGGTCGAGGAAGTAGAGCTTGTCCTCCTCGGGCTGCCACATCAGGTTGCCCGGGTGCGGGTCCGCGTGGAAGAACCCGTCGACCATCACCTGCTTGTAGAAGGACTCGAGGAGCTGCTTGGCGGCGGCCGACCGGATCGGCCCCTCCGGCGCGATCGTGATCGGGCCCGCCGCCGACGTCGCCCATCACCAGCAGGCGACCGGTCGAGAAGTCGGTGTAGATCGTCGGGACGGCGAGACGATCGAACGGCGCGATCACCTCGCCGCATCCGCACCACGTTGCGCGGCCTCGTTCCGGAAGTCGAGCTCGCGGTGCAGCGACTCCGACAGGTGCTCGAACACCGCCTTCAGATCGATCACCGCCTTGAGACCCGGCCGGTCGCCCGCCTTCTCGGCGAACACCTCGAAGAGCGCGAGATCCTGCTCGATCAGTTCGCGGGCATCGGGCCGCTGCACCTTGATCACGGCCTTCTCGCCGTTCGCCAGCACCGCGCGGTGCACCTCGGCGATCGTGCCGGCGGCGAGCGGCTCGGGCTCGACATGCTCGAAGACGTCCTCCCACGGAACGCCCAGCTCCTGCTCCATCACGAGCACGACCTGCTCCTCGGAGAGCGGTGGCACGTGTTCCTGCAGCTGTGCGAGCTCTTGGATGAACTCCGGCGGCAACAGGTCGGGACGGGTCGACAGGATCTGGCCGAGCTTGCAGAACGTCGGTCCGAGCTCCTCGAGCGCCTCGCGCATGCGCTTCGCCTGCCGCGCGCGCCCAACGGCGCCCTCGTCGTCGGGCCGTCCGAACAGCTCCTTCAGGCCGTGTTTCGCGAAGACCGTCGGCGATCTTCGATCCGCGTGCCATCAGGTGCGGCTCGGTCTCGGCGACCGGCGCCCCCGAGCGCAGCACATGGTGCGCGGTCGACGGCGCTGGAACGGTTGTGGTGGCGCCGTCCGTGGTGTTGACGATGATGACGGTGCATCGAGCGTTGTGGCTGATCCGGTTGGGCACGTTGCCGAGCAGGAACTCCTTCCGCCCCGCCATCCCCGCGTTGCCGACGACGAGCACGTCGATCTTCGCGTCCTCGGCCGCACCGACGATCGCCATCGCCGGGTCGGGGTCGACGACGACGTGCGAGCGTCCGCGTGCGCCGGCGAGCCGCTCGGCTTCTGCCTGGAGGGCCTCCGCCGCCGCCGCCGCCCGGGTCCGCTCGGCAGACCCGAACTCTGTGTCCGGTCGGACTCGCCGGCACGATCACCTGGACGAGGTGCAGCTCGGCGTCGAAGCGTGCCGCGAAGTCGACCGCCCACGTCCACCGCGCGGGATGCGGTCTGCGACAGGTCGGTGCCCACCATCACCCGATCGATCGTGCCCGTCCCCGTCACCACCGTCGTTGCCATGCGCGCATCTTGACGGTTCGCGGGCCCGGCCGGAAGGGTGGCGAGCCGGAAGATGCCGGGTGGTGGCAGCACGCCCCTCGGGTGGCGGCGGAGGGTCGTTCGGTATCCTTCCTGCTCCGCCGGAGTAGCTCAGGGGTAGAGCAACCGCCTCGTAAGTGGTAGGTCGGGGGTTCGAATCCCCCCTCCGGCTCCATGCGGTTGCCGTCGCCCTCCGCGCTTGTCAGAATCCGCCCCGTGAAGGTCGTCCGTTCCATCATGGTCGTGCTTGGCGCCGTGCTGCAGCGTTGTGGCCACGGGCGGCTCGGCGTTCGCCCAGACCCACATCGGGCCGACGACAACGCCGGTGCGAACGGACGGCGGCTGGATCTACTGGCTCGCGTTCCTGTGTCTGGCGCTCGCGGGGCTGCTGGTGATCTTCCTGATCGCTGCGTATATGCGCTACGCCCCGCGGTTCTCCAAGGATGAGGATGAGGCCAAAGTGGTGCGCGCCGACCGGGTGCTGCCCGGACGCGAGGCGCCCCGTCGGATGGTCGATGTGACGCAGGCGGTGCCCGTCGTGGCCGCGCCACCGCCGGTCGCAGTCGCAGTGGCCGCACCTGCAGCAGCTGCCCCTGTCACAGCTCCGGCCCCAGCGGCAGCTGCCGCGCAGCCGCCCAGCGGCAGCAGCTCCGCCCGTGGCGGCCCCGCCGGCCGCAGCTCCCGCGCCGGCCGCAGCTCCCGCGCCCGCCGGCGGCGGCGCCCGCGGAGCGCGTCGAAGTCACGTTGGATCAAGCGGTCTTCGACCAGACGCTCGAGGAGCTCCTCGCGGGTGGCACCGACCGGCGTATCGCCGAGGGCAAGGCACGACGTGCCGCGATGATCGCGGCGCGCAAGAAGGCCGCGGGCGAGGGCTAGGCCCGCCGCGTGGGCTCCGACCCCGCCGTCGAACTCGACTGGTTGCTCGGGTCGAACGCAGCCCGCATCGCTGACTGGGACACGGCGGTTCGTGTCGGGCTGGTCGTCGGCGGCCCCGGTCCCTCCGGTGTCTGCCGCAGAGCGCGAGTCGATGCGTGCCGATCTGGCTGGCAACGTGGTCGACGCCGAATCCCTCGTGACCGAATGCACCGGGCCTCGAGGTCGCCGGATTCAGGTCGCGTGCCTGGGTCATGGGCCGCGGCGACTGGATGCGACAGAACCTCAAGGGACTCCAACGTTTGATCGAACCGCTCGCGGCGCGCGTGCTTGAACGGCGTTCCTCGGCGACGGACCGACCGGCCTTCGCGCGCAAGGCCCTCGGGACGCAGATCGGCGGACTCCTCGGATACGTCTCGCGTCGCGTGCTCGGGCAGTTCGACGTGTTCCTGCCACCCGACGACGACGGGCTGATCTACTTCGTCGGTCCGAACCTGATCGACGTCGAGCGATCCTTCGGGCTGTCGCCGCGCGATTTCCGATTGTGGGTGTCGATCCACGAGGTCACGCATCGCGTGCAGTTCTCGGTCGCACCGTGGCTGCGCGGCGAGATCACGGGGATGGTCGATAGCTACCTCGAGACGGTGTCGCTCGATACGAAGGAGATGCTCGAACAGCTCGCCCGGGCCGCCGAGGAGCTTCGGCCGGGTCAGCCCGGCGGCCTGCTGCGGCTCCTCACCCCCGAGCAACGCCCGCTGTTCGAACGCACGCAGGCGATGATGTCGCTGCTCGAAGGGCACGCCTCGTTCGTGATGAACCGTGTGGCCGACGACGTCGTCGACGATCTCGCTTCGTCTGCGTGGTGCCCTGGAGAAGCGCCGAGCGGTGGCGGGGTTGGGAGAAACGCCTCCAGCGCGCGATCGGGTTCGACCAGAAGGTCGCCCAGTACGACCAGGGGCGAGCGCTTCGTCGAGCACGTCGTGGAGCGGGTCGGGATGAGCGGGTTCAACCTCGTTTGGGAGGGTCCCGGTAACCTGCCGCGCGCCCGACGAGATCGGCGATCCCGATCGCTGGATCGCCCGCGTCGCGGGGTGACGCCGTGGCCGCGCGGCGGCCGCCTGCCGTAGCACGCGTCATCGAACGGATGACCGCCGACCGTTCGCGAGCACGACCTGCTGCGAGCGGGCGACCTCGTGCTGGTGTGGGTTTCCGGCGGACCCGACTCGACGTGTCTGCTCGAGTCGCTCGTGCGCGTTCGCCGGCTGTTCCGGATCCGGCTGGCGGTGTTCCATCTCGACCACGGGCTGCACCCGAGTCGGTCGCTGACGCCGCGTACGTGCGCCGGCGCGCCGGGGCGCACGGGCTCGCGTGCCACGTCCGCACGCCCGCGTCGCGGCCGGTTCCGGGGGACTCGATCGAGCGGTGGGCGCGCGAGGAACGCCATCGGGCCGCCACGCGACGTCGCCGTCGAGATCGGCGCCGACCGATCGGCGCTCGGCCACACCCTCGACGATCGCGCCGAGACCGTGCTGCTCGCCCTGCTGCGCGGCTGGGGTCTCGACGGGCTCACGGGGATCGAACCCGCGGCCGGCCGGCTGGTGCGCCCGCTGCTCGACGTTCGTCGTTCGGAGACGCTCGCGTGTTGCCGCGCGCTCGGCTTGCGCCCGCGACGCGATCCGTCGAACGACGACACGTCGCTGCCTGCGCAACGCGATCCGCCTGCGAGGTGCTGCCGACGCTCGCGGCCGCGACCGGCCGCGACGTCGCGCCGACGATCGCGCGGACGCGCCGAGCTGCTTCGTGCCGATGCGGCGATGCTCGACGAGCTTGCGGCTCGGTCTCGGCGGCGTCCGCGGTCGAGCGTCACGGGGGCGAGGTCGCCTTCCGGGTCGGATGCGCTGACTGATCTGGCCGCGCACCGATCGCCTCGCGGATCGATCCGCCGCGCGTTCGCCGAGGCGGGATCGTGTGGACGCAGGCGGCGATCGACGGCATCCTCGATCTCGCGACGCGGACGCCCGGGTCGTCGGATCGCGTTCGGCGGACGGCGCGGTCGCGCCGCCGCGACCGCACGCGCATCGTCTCGAACGGTAGACTCCGCCGCCCTCGCGATGGACCCCTTCACCGACGACATCGAGAAGGTGCTGATCTCCGAAGAGGAGATCCAGTCCAAGCTCGCCGAGATGGGTGCGCAGATCACCGCCGACTACGCAGGACCGGAGCCTGCTGCTCGTGGGCGTGCTGAAGGGCGCGTTCGTCGTGATGGCCGACCTCGCTCGCCACATCACCTGCCGCTGCAGTTCGACTTCATGGCGGTGTCGTCCTACGGCGCCGCGACGAAGACGTCCGGCGTCGTGCGGATCCTGAAGGACCTCGACCACGATCTGAAGGACCGCGACGTGCTCGTCGTCGAGGACATCGTGGACTCGGGTCTCACGCTCAAGTACCTGCTGAAGAACCTCGCCGGCCGCAAGCCGGCCTCGCTCGAGGTGGCGGCGCTCCTGCGGAAGGAGGGCATCCAGCAGGTCGAGCTCGATATCCGGTACGTCGGGTTCGACATCCCGAACGAGTTCGTCGTCGGCTACGGGCTCGACTACGCCGAGAAGTACCGGAACCTGCCGTACGTCGGCACGCTGAAGCCCGCCGCCTACGGCGGCTGAACGGGAACCGCGGCGGCCGATGCGCGTCGCCAATGAGCATGCGGGCTCGCTCGCTCTCGTCGTCGTGGCGCTTGCCCTCGCTGCCTGTTCGCCGGGTGCCTCGGCAACCAGGGGCGGCATCGAGGGCAGGGTCACGGCGGGCCCGACGTGCCCGGTCGAACGCGTCGACTCCCCGTGTCCGCCAGCCCCGTGGCATGGCACGCGTGCGCGCGACGGCGACAGACGGGACGACCCGTGAGGCGTCGACCGACGCTGAGGGCGTTATCGGTTGCCGTTGCCGGATGGCACGTACGTCAGGTCACGCCGGTCGTCGAGGGAGCTGGCCCGCCGACGGCGACGCCCGTCAGCGGTGACCGTGACGAACTCGATGCAGACGTTGGACCTGCAGGTCGACACCGGGATCCGCTGAGCTCCGGGCCGCGGCCGCGGTAGCATCCGGCACCATGAGCGACGCGTTCGACCAGGAGAAGATCGAGCAGGGCGTACGGCTGATCCTCGAGGGGATCGGCGAGGATCCCGAGCGCGGGGGCTCCGCGAAACGCCTGCGCGCGTCGGCGCGCATGTACCGGGAGATCTTCGCCGGGATCGGCGTCGACGCGTCCGAAGCTCGTCACCGTGGTCGAGGGAGCGGACTTCGACGAGATGATCATGGTCCGCGACATCCCACTGTATCTCGATGTGCGAGCACCATCTGATCCCGTTCAACGGGAAGGCCCACGTCGCCTACATCCCGAACAAGTCGCAGCAGATCACGGGGCTATCGAAGATCGCGCGCGTCGTGGACACGCTGGCGAAGAGCCCGCAGGTGCAGGAGCGCCTGACGACCGAGATCGCCGAGGCGATCGAGTCGCGCGCTCAGCCCGCGCGGCGTGTTCGTGGTGATCGAAGCGGAGCACCTGTGCATGACGATGCGCGGCATCAAGAAGCCGGGCGCGGTCACCGTGACGTCGGCGGTTCGGGGCTTGTTCCGCAACGACGCTCGGACCCGCCAGGAAGCGATGCACCACATCGGGATGCCGTAACGGCCCTCGCGCTTCACGAGCGCTTCACTACGATGGAGGCGTGAGCGAGTCGAACCTGGCGCTGCGGCGACCCGCGATCTGCCGCTGGGGCGCGCACGCTCGTGATGGGCGTCGTGAACGTGACGCCGGACTCGTTCAGCGACGGCGGCTTGTTCGCCGACACGGAGCATGCCGTGGCGCACGGCGTCGGGCTTGTCGACGATGGCGCCGACATCGTCGACGTCGGCGGCGAGTCCACGCGCCCGGGCGCCGACGACGGTCGCGTGCACGAGGAACTCCATCGGGTCGTGCCGGTGATCGACGGGTTGCTGCGTGCGCGGCCGGACGCCGCTGTCAGCGTCGACACGCGGCGCCCGTTCGTGGCGAGAGCCGCGGTCGATGCGGGCGCGAACATCGTGAACGACGTCGGCGGAGGCGCGCGATCCGCAGATGCTCGAGACGGTGGCCCACCGAGTCGTCGGTCTCGTGCTCATGCACATGCTCGGAGAGCCGCGCACGATGCAGGACGATCCGCGCTACGACGACGTGGTCGCAGAGATGCACGAGTATCTGCGCGAACGCGTCGAAGCGGCCGTCTTCGCCGGGTATCGCGACGGACGGCTCGCGGTCGACCCGGGGATCGGCTTCGGCAAGACGCTCGAGCACAACCTCGAGCTGTTGCGATCGATGCGATCGGTTCGGCGATCTGGGCGCCGTGCTCGTGGTCGGAGCCTCGCGCAAGCGATTCATCGGGACCCTGACCGGTGTCGAGGACGCCGCCGACCGCGTCGAGGGGTCGCTCGCCGCCGCGGTGCTCGCCGCGGCGGGCGGCGCGGACGTGATCCGCGCGCACGACGTGGGGCAGACGGTTCGCGCGCTCGCGGTCGCCGACGCGGTCGTTCGGGGCAGCGGCGTGAACCGCGCGAAGGTCTCCGGCGGCGAGCTCGCGTACCACGACGTCGGGGAGGGACCGGCGGTGCTCCTCGTGCACGGCTTCCCGTTGTCGTCGCATCTGTGGCGCGACGTTGATCCCGGCGCTCGCGGCCCGTCATCGCGTGCTGGCTCCCGACCTGCTGGGCCTCGGCGCGTCGGCCAAGCCGCGGTCGGCGTCAGCTCGATATCCGTGCGCAGGCCGGCTACCTCGTGGAACTGCTCGGCCAGCTCGGGATCGATCGCTTCGCGGCAGTGGGGCACTCGACCGGCGGCGGCATCGCGCAGCTGCTTGCCGGCCGATCGGCTCGTCGATGCGCTTGGTCCTGATCGACAGCATCGCGGACGACCACTGGCCCGCGCAGGCGACCACCGAACTGCAGGTGCTGCCGCAGGACCGGCGAGACCTTCGCGTCGATCGAGCTCGCGTATGCGATCGGCGTTCGGGCTCGGGATGCGCGAGGGCGAGATGGCCGAGGCCGACGTCGATGCATACCTCGGCCCCGTGGCGCGAGCCGACGCGGTTCCGGCCTTCTTCCGGTGGGCGCGCGCGATCGACGGTGTGGGTCTGCGCGAGCTGCGGCCCGCCGATGCGCACCTGGGATCTGCCGACGCTGCTGCTCTGGGGTGAGGAGGACCCGTTCCATCCGCCGTCGATCGGTGAAGAGCTGAACGAGGCGATCGCGTCTTCCGCGCTCGGCCTCGTGCCGGGCTGCGGGCACTTCTTGCCGGAAGAAGCGCCGGAGACGATCGACCCGATCATCGCCGAGTACCTGCGTGCCAACTACCTGCGGATCCCGCACGGTCACGCGACGGACGGGCCCGTGCTCGTTGCGCTCGAGGTTCCACGTCGCTTCGGCGATGATGACGAGGAGGACGAGGAGCCCGTGGTTCGCGACGATCAGGAGGTGGGACCGAACGCATGAGGGCGCGACTGTTCCTATCGGGGATCCGGGCAGAAGGCCGCCACGGGGCCCGGCCGGGCGAGAAGGATGCACCGCAGCCGTTCGTCGTCGATCTCGATCTCGAGGTCGAGGTCGGCGAGGACCGGATCGACGGGCACCGCCGATTACCGGGGTGTGAGCGAGCGCGTGCGCGCGCTCGTCGCAGGAAGGCTCCTACGATCTGATCGAGACGTTGGCCGCCGATATCGCCGAGGCGTGCCTCGCGTTCGACGCGGTCACGCGCGCGAGCGTCGTGGTGCACAAGCCCAACGCGGCGACTCGACTCGGGATCGACGGCGTCGCTGCGGCCGTCACCCGTCCGGCGTGAGCCCGTGGTCGTGCTCGGACTCGGGGCGAACCTCGGCGATCGGCTTGGCACGCTCCAGCGCGCAATCGACCTGTTGTGCGCGCGCGGAGTTCGCGTCCTCGCAACTTCGCGCGTGTGGGCGACCGCGCCGATCGGCGGGCCGCCCGGCCAAGCCGGAGTTCCTGAACGCCGTCGTCAGCATCGAGCCCGATGAGCTGGACCCGCACGCCCTGCTCACGATCGTGCACGACGTCGAGGCCGAGCTCGGCCGGGTGCGAGCGGAACGGTGGGGCCCGCGCACGATCGACATCGACGTGCTGCTGTGGGACGACCTCGTGGTCGGCTCCGATCGCCTGACGATCCCGCATCCGCGGCTCACCGAGCGGGCGTTCGTCGTCCTGCCACTGCTCGACCTCGATCCCGATCCGCGGATGCCCGACGGCACGCGGATCCTCGCTCTCCCGGCGCCCGCTGGGGATGCGCGCCCCTTCGCGCCGCCGCTCGCCGTCCCGTGAGCGAGCGCGTCTGCCTACGGTGCGATTGGCGGGGCGAGACCGGCGCGGCCGCGTGCCCGCGATGCGGTGCGAACGCTGTTCGGTGCGCCAGCGACCCAGCCGTCGCCGGGGGGATCCGGTGCCCGGCACGGGTCGGGAGGACCCGCGGCTCCGGCATCCGGCGGCGATCGACGGCCGCGGCGCGGTGGATCGCCGGTGCCGTCACGCGTCGTCGTGCTGGCGGCGGCCGTGGTCGTCATCCAGCTCCACTCGAGCAGGCCCGGCGACGAGCGGCCCGCGGGGGGCGGTCGAGGGTTTCCTCCTGGTCCCGGTGGGCGAGGCGGACGGCACGTTCTGTGGGTTTGGGACCTCGCGGCCGAGACCGCGACTCGGGGGCCCCCCCTGGGCCCGATGCCGGCAGGCTCTCGTTGCCAGCGCGGCCTTGCACGCATGTGGATCGGCATCACGACGTCGGGCGGGCGGTCGAATCCGCCTCGGTGCTTCGCCGTCTCGGCCAGGACGACCGCCCGATCGACGTCGCGCGAGGACGGCTCGTCACGTGGTCGCCCACCGGCGGGTATGTGACCTCGGTTCGAGCGCGCCGGATCGACGGATGCCATCCCCTGGAGATCCGGACGTGGTTCGTGGCGAGCCGCAGCGAAACACCGCTCGATCATCGCGTGCGGTGAGCCGACCGTGCTGGCCCGCGACAGGATCGCCCTCGTATGCTGCAGACCGGGCACGGCAACGACGCGCGTGTCCTGCAGGTCGCCAACGACTATCTGCGCCCGCTCATCGGTCCATTCCGATCTCCTGTCGATTTCGACCGACAGCGGATGGCGCTCCAGACCCCCGGCGGTCAGTTCGAGCTCCGGTCCGGCGCCCACCCCTGGACCGTGACCTGGTCCGGCACCGCCGATCCGCTCCCGACGAGGTCCTCGCGTGGAGTCCCGGACGCGCAGAGGCTTCGTCCGGGGTTCGGCGGCCGGTGTCACGGCGTCTTCGCCTCGCGGTGGCCGTGCGCGACCGAGGAGCGCCCCTGGCAGCGTCGCCCTCCTGCCGCCGACGCCATCCGACGATGTGTTCGTGAGCGCGGCGGGACCTGGCGATCTGTACCTGGCCGTCGAGGGCCACGTCGTCCACTGGCGGGACGGCGAGACCGTTGACGTCCCGGTGCCTGCCGGTGCGAAAGAGCCGCAAGGGCCGATCCTGTGGGTCTCGACATTGCCATACTCCACGCCAGAGGGCTGATGGACATCGCGATCGTCGGGGCGGGCACCGTCGGCACCGCGGTGGCGGTTGCCTGGGCCCGAGCCGGGCACCAGATCATGGCCGTTTCGGGCCGCGAAGCGACCCGTGACCGCGCCGCCGGCTGGCTACCCGGGGTACCGGTGCTCGATCCACCGGCGGCGGCTGCAACGGCATCAGTGGTGGTGTTGGCGGTCCCGGACGACGCACTTGGATCGGTCGCCGCCGAGGTCGCGCCGGCGATCGCGCCGACGAGGATGGGTGGTGCACATGTCCGGGGCGCGCGGCCTCGACGCGATCGCGCCAGCCGGCGGCCGTCCGCTCGCCGTGCATCCACTGCAGACGTTCGCCGACATGGGGTCGGCGATCGACGCACTCCCGGGGTGCACGGTCGCCGTCACGGCCGCCGACGAGGACGGGTCGCTCCTCGGGGAGCGGCTGGCCGGGACCTTGGGGCGATCCCGTTCCGACTGGCCGACGCCGATCGCCCGCTGTATCACGCGGCCGCCGTGTTCGCGTCGAACTACCTCGTCGCCACGACCGGCGCGGCGGCCCGCTGTTCGCCGCAGCCGGTGTGCCCGACCCTGCGGCCGCGATGCTGCCGTTGCAGCGGGTAACGCTCGACAACGTGGCGGTGAAGGGCCCTCGCGACGCGCTGACCGGCCCCGCGGTCCGGGGCGATGCGGGCACGATCGCTCGCAATCTCAGCGCGATCGCCGAGTCGGCTCCGTCGCTGGTGCCCGCGTATGTGGCCATCTGCGACGTGGCCCTCGATGTCGCGGGGCCCCGACTGACGCCCGAGCGGCGTGGCGCGGTTGAGGAGGTGCTCGCGAGGTGGAGGTGATCCGAGCTGCGCAGGCCCTCCGCACGGCGACGGATGCGTGGCGCGACGGCCGGCGCGACCGTCGGGCTCGTGCCGACCATGGGCGCGCTCCATGCGGGTCACCACGCGCTTCTCGGGCGTGCCCGAGCGGACGTCGACCGCCTCGTGGTCTCCATCTTCGTGAACCCGACACAGTTCGGCGAAGCGAGGATCTCGATCGATACCCACGCGACGAGCCCGCCGATCTCGCGGCATGCGGGGCCGCGGGTGCAGACCTGGTGTGGGCGCCCTCGGTCGAGGAGGTCTATCCGCTCGGCGTCTCGCTCGCGCACCCCGACCCGGGCCGCGTGGGTGATCTCTACGAGGGAGCCGCCCGGCCGGGCCACTTCGCCGGAGTCCTCCAAGTCGTCCACCGACTGTTCGACGTGACCGGCCCGTGCCGCGCGTACTTCGGCGAGAAGGACGCGCAGCAGCTCTTCCTCGTGCGACGCATGGTGGATCGGGAGCCCGACCTCGCCGTCACGATCGTCGACCTGTCCCACGGTGCGCGAGGCGGACGGGCTCGCGCGCTCCTCGCGCAACGCCTATCTCTCGTCCGAGGAACGGGCCCAGGCGTCGTGCCTCTTCTTGGCGCTCACCGAAGCGGCCGAGCGGGCACGAGGCGGGGAGCGGAACGCCGACGTGCTCGTGGCGGTGATGGCGCGGGAGATCGGCGCGACATCCCTCGCGCGGCTCGACTACGCGGCGGTGGTGGCCGAGGACTCGTTCGAGCCTGTGGGCATGGTCGGCGAGCCGGTTCGGGCGATCGTTGCCGCTCGATTCCCGAGCGCTCGGCTGCTCGACAACCTGCTGCTGCCAGTGCCCGCGTGACGATCGGCGGACGGGCCGCTCGGAACGACCCCGTCGCGGCGATTCTCGCGGCCGGGCGGACGGCGTCGCAGTTGTCGGCGTCGGCCCCGGTGGGCGACGATGGGCCCATCGCTCCACACGAGTCGAGGGGGAACCGTGCTGCTTACCGCCGACGTCGGGAACACCGAGATCGTGCTCGGCGTCTTCGACGGCGCCGATCTCCTGCATACCTGGCGGTCCTCGACGCGGCCTGAGCGCACATCCGACGAACTGGCGCTCCTGCTGGCCGGTTTCCTGGAGCATCGCGGGCTCGACCTGCGCCGCGATGTGACGGGGACCTGCGTGGCAAGCGTCGTACCCGACGTGACGGGCCAGTTCCGCGAGATGGCGTCGAGCTATCTCACGCATGAGCCGCTGGTCGTCGGTCCCGGCATGAAGACCGGGGTATCGGTTCTCACCGACAACCCGCGCGAGGTCGGCGCCGACCGCGTGGTGAACACGCTGGCGGCGTTCTCGATGTTCGGCGGGCCGGCGATCGTGGTCGACTTCGGCACGGGCACGAACTTCGACGTCGTGTCGGCCAACGGTGAGTTCCTCGGCGGCGTGATCGCGCCGGGCCTGCAGATCAGTGCGGGTGCGTTGTTCGGGCGAACGGCGCGCCTCACCCGGGTTGACCTCCAAGCCCCGCGGTCGCCGATCGGTCGCTCGACCGTGGAGGCGATCCAGTCCGGGCTGATCTACGGCACCGCGGGTGAGGTGGACGGTATCGTCGAGCGGATCCGCGATGACCTCGAGGCGCCGGACGCAACGGTCGTCGCGACCGGGGGCCTCGCACCGGTGGTGTTGCCGCATTGCCGGACCGTCGACCGGTACGAACCGTGGCTCACGTTGCAGGGCCTGCGTCTCGTGTACGAGAAGAACGCGCCGGAGCCGGACGATGCCTGAGGAGCGGTCCGCCCGAGGCCGCCGACGCGACTGGTCGCGAGGCGGAGGTGCTTGCCGCGCGGCGTGCAAGTCTCGACCGTCTGGGCCGCGATCGCGCGTTCGCGATCACGCTCGCGGACGCGCTCGGCGTCGACGAGCCGATCGCGTCGGGTGTCGTGCGCACCGAGCACGGCGACCTCGCAGCCGACACGGTGACCGACGAGGTCGTGACGGTTGCGGGCCGGGTCGTGCTGAAGCGCGATATGGGCAAGCTCGTGTTCGCGACGCTCCGTGACCGCGACGGCGACGTGCAGATCGTGCTGCAAGGGAACGAGCTCGATGCCGAGGCGCTCGCCCTGTTCCAGGAGGTCGACCTCGGCGACATCATCGGGGTGACCGGACGCGTCGGGACGACCCGCAAGGGCGAGCTCAGCGTCTTCGTCCAGCGCTGGGCGTTGCTGACCAAAGCGCTGCGTCCGCTGCCCGAGAAGTGGGCGGGTCTGCAAGACCCCGATCTGCAGCAACGCCGTCGCTACCTCCACCTGATCGCCGACGAGGAGCCGCGCCGGGCGTTCGCCGCACGAGCGGCGGTGCTCCGGACGATCCGTCGCGAGCTCGACGACCGTGGGTTCATCGAGTTCGAGGGGCCGATGCTGCAGACGGTGGCGGGCGGCGCGAACGCGCGCCCGTTCACGACGCACCACCACGCGCTCGACACCGCCATGAAGCTGCGCATCAGCCTGGAGCTGTACCTCAAACGGATGCTCGTCGGCGGCGCGGAGCGCGTCTACGAACTCGGGCGCACCTTCCGCAACGAAGGGATCGACCGCGACCACAACCCCGAGTTCACGATGCTCGAGGCGTATCAGGCATACGGCGACTACCACACCATGATGGAGCTCTCGGAGATGCTGGTCCGTGCATGCTGCCGGGCGGTGAATCCGATCGTCGGTCGTGACCCCGACGACCTGGTGATCCCGGTGCGCGATCACATGGTCGATCTCGGTCGGCCGTTCGAGCGGATCACGGTGCTCGGCGCGGTCTCGACCGCCGTCGGCGAGGACGTCACCCTCGAGCACCCAGACCTGCCCGGCGTGGCCCGTCGCCACGATGTGCCGATCGACGACGCTTGGGGACCGGGCAAGATCGTGCAAGAGCTCTTCGAGAAGCTCGTCGAGGAGACGATCGTGCAGCCCACCTTCGTCTGCGACTTCCCTCGTGAGGTCTCGCCGCTCGCTCGCCCGCACCGCACCAATCCCGGGCTCACCGAGCACTTCGATCTGGTCGCCGCCGGGATCGAGTTGGTGACGGCGTTCAGCGAGCTGACCGACCCCGACGAACAGCGCGCGAAGTTCGCGCTGCAGCAGGAGATGAAGGCTGTGCTGGGCGACGAGGTCCATCCGTTCGACGAAGAGTTCCTGCGGGCGTTCGAGCACGGCATGCCGCCCGCCGGCGGGATGGGGATGGGGATCGACCGCCTCCTGCTCCTGTTGCTCGACGCGCAGAGCTTGCGTGACCTGATCATGTACCCGGCCCACCGCCCGGATCCGTCGTGACTTGCACGCTCGGCGCATCCGGTGCATCGTGGCGCCCACCACAGACTTCGCGAGGGAGAGACGATGGATCGCAGTGAGATGGCGAGCAGGCTCGCAGCCGTGAAGCTCTTCTCGAACATGGGCCCGGCCGAGCTCGATTCGATCGCGGGGCGTATGAAAGAGGTCCACTTCGCCGCGGGGCGCGCGATCGCCACCCAGGGTGATGAGGGCGTCGGCTTTCACTTCATCGTCGACGGTGAAGCCGAGGTGACGGGCGTGGGCGTGCCGACGCACTCGATCGGTTCCGGTGGCTATTTCGGCGAGATCGGCCTGATCGACGGCGGCGTTCGCTCCGCGACGGTCACCGCCAAGACGGACCTCACTACGCTTGCGATCGTGTCGTGGGACTTTCAGCCGCTGCTCGACAACCCCCAGTTCGCGAAAGCGCTTCTGAAGGGTCTGTGTCACTTGGTTCGCGATTACCGTGAGGCCGCAGCTGCAACGACGTAGCGTTCGGGACCTTTGAACTGGCCCATCCGGGCTACATCTCATCCGTCGAGTGATCCCTCATGCCTGCTCACACGTGCGCCGAAGTTGCAAGGGAGCGCGTCACCGGTCGATGCCGGACGTTCCGGGCGTTGGCAAGGGCGCGGGTATACTCGATTCCAGCGGCGCTGGGGACGACATCCCGGCGCCGGACGCACCTCGGGGGGAGGACGGAGTCCCGCGATCTCCGAGGGAAGATGTGAGAGGAACGGGCCGCGGCCCGAAGGACGGGAGCCATGTTCGAGCGATTCACGGACCGCGCCAGGCGCGTCGTGGTCCTCGCCCAAGAAGAGGCGAGGATGCTCAACCACAACTACATCGGCACCGAGCACATCCTGCTCGGTCTGATCCACGAGGGTGAAGGCGTCGCCGCCAAGGCGCTCGAGTCTATGAACATCTCGCTCGACGCCGTCCGCGAACAGGTGCAGGAGATCATCGGCCAGGGTCAGGCAGCGCCGACCGGCCACATCCCGTTCACGCCTCGGGCGAAGAAAGTCTTGGAGCTGTCGCTGCGTGAAGCGCTGCAGCTCGGCCACAACTACATCGGCACCGAGCACATCCTGCTCGGGTTGATCCGCGAGGGTGAGGGCGTCGCCGCTCAGGTGCTGCAGAAGCTGGGCGCCGACCTCAACCGCGTGCGCCAGACCGTCATCCAACTCCTGTCCGGCTACACGGGAGGCAAGGGTGAGCAGGTCGCCGCGGGCGGTGCGCCCGGCGAAGCACAGCAGGGCGGATCGGCGGTGCTCGACCAGTTCGGCCGAAACCTCACCCAGCTCGCTCGCGAGAACAAGCTCGACCCGGTGATCGGGCGCGAGAAGGAGATCGAGCGCGTGATGCAGGTGCTCTCACGCCGCACGAAGAACAACCCGGTGCTGATCGGCGAGCCAGGCGTCGGCAAGACCGCCGTCGTCGAAGGGCTCTCGCAGGCGATCGTGAAGGGCGAGATCCCCGAGACGCTCAAGGGCAAGCAGATCTACACGCTTGACCTCGGTGCGCTCGTCGCGGGCTCGCGTTACCGCGGCGATTTCGAGGAGCGCCTGAAGAAGGTACTGAAGGAGATCAAGACCCGCGGCGACATCATCCTGTTCATCGACGAGCTGCACACGCTCGTCGGTGCCGGCGCGGCCGAAGGCGCGATCGACGCTGCGTCGATCCTCAAGCCGATGCTCGCGCGCGGCGAACTGCAGACGATCGGCGCCACGACGCGCGACGAGTACCGCAAGCACCTCGAGAAGGACGCCGCGCTCGAGCGCCGGTTCCAGCCGATCGATGTCGCCGAGCCGACCGTGATCCACACGATCGAGATCCTCAAGGGTCTGCGTGACCGCTACGAGGCGCACCACCGTGTTACCTACACGGAGGAGGCGATCGTCGCCGCCGCGAACCTGGCCGACCGCTACATCTCCGACCGCCAGCTGCCCGACAAGGCGATCGACCTGATCGACGAGGCCGGGAGCCGTATGCGGATCCGCCGCATGACCGCCCCGCCCGATGTGCGCGAGGTCGACGAGAAGATCGCCGAGGTTCGCCTGAAGAAGGAGTCCGCGATCGACGGTCAGGACTTCGAGCTGGCCGCGCGCTTGCGCGACGAGGAGCGCCAGTTCCAGGAGGAGCGCGTCCGCCGCGAGCAGACCTGGAAGGCCGGCGAGATGGACGTGCTCTCCGAGATCGACGAGGAGGAGATCGCGGAGGTCCTGTCCGTGTGGACGGGCATCCCGGTGTTCAGCCTCACCGAGGAGGAGACCGAGAAGCTGCTCCGCATGGAGGACGACCTCCACAAGCGGATCATCAGCCAGGAAGACGCCATCTCCGCCGTCTCCCGCGCGATCCGCCGGACGCGCAGCGGTCTGAAGGACCCCCGCCGCCCGTCCGGTTCGTTCATCTTCCTCGGCCCCTCGGGCGTCGGGAAGACCGAGCTGTCGAAGGCGCTCGCCGAGTTCCTGTTCAACGACGACGACGCGCTGATCCAGTTCGACATGTCGGAGTTCCACGACCAGTACACGGTGTCGCGGCTCGTCGGATCACCTCCCGGCTACGTCGGCTACGACGAGGGCGGGCAGCTCACCGAGGCCGTCCGGCGCAAGCCGTTCTCGGTGATCCTGTTCGACGAGATCGAGAAGGCGCACCCGAACGTGTTCGACACGCTGCTGCAGATCCTCGAAGACGGCCACCTGACCGACGGCCAGGGCCGCACGGTCGACTTCAAGAACACGATCATCATCATGACGTCGAACCTCGGCACCCGGGATATCCAGAAGGGCGTCTCGGTCGGGTTCGCGGCCAACGTCGACAAGCGCGGCGACTACGAGCGCATGAAGGGCAAGGTCGAAGAGGAGCTCAAGAAGTCGTTCCGGCCCGAGTTCTTGAACCGGATCGACGAGGTGATCGTGTTCCAAACGCTCACCCTCGACGGACGTGAAGCAGATCGTCGACCTGCTGATGCGCCGCGTCGAGGAGCAGCTGAAGGCCAAGGACATCGACATCGAGCTGACCGACGCCTCCAAGAGGTTCCTGGCCGAGCAGGGGCTGGGACCAGGCGCTCGGTGCGCGGCCGCTGCGACGGACGCTGCAGCGGCTGGTCGAGGATCCGCTTGCGGAGAAGCTCCTGAACAAGGAGTTCCGCGCGGGCGAGACGGTGTTGGTGGACGTCCGTGACGGCGAGATCGTCTTCAACTCGACGATGGGCCTCGTGCCCCCCGACGTGCCGCCGGTTGAACTCGCTGGCTCGCCCGAATAGGCCGGACCAGCGATCCCGCCCCTTCGGGGGCATCAAGGCCGAAGCCCGGCCCCGCGAGGGGACCGGGCTTCTCGGCATCTGGAGGGCGTTCAACCCGTCGATGCTGGCCTTTGTTCGCGAAGGATCGCGCCGATCCTGTGGGTGGGACGCGCAGGATGAACAGGTGATCGTTGTCGATCCACTGCGGGGTGTTCAGGTCCGTCGCCATGCCAACCCCGGTAAGCCTGGTGACGCGGTGGGAGCTGACATCCGCCACCGCGACGATCACGAGCGGACGGTCGCTGAATCCGTCGCCGAGTTGCACTTGTAGGCGATCCGGAATGTCTTTGTAGTAGGAAAACGCGATCATGCGCCCGTCCGGCGACCATCGAGGTGTGAAGCCTCCGATGCGGATCCGGAAGCTCTTTCGTTGCCGCCGTCCGCGTTCATCATCCGACAACCCCCGGAACGACTGTCCACGATCGTCTTGCCATCGCGGGCATAGGACGGCGCCGCGTCGAACCCGTTGTTGTGTGTCAACTCGTTTGGCGTGCCACCGTTGGCCGGCACGGTGAAGATCTCCGCGGTCTTCGAGAACTGTGGATCGGCGAGCTCTTGCTTGCCCGCGTTGTCGTAGGCGATCGTCGTCCCGTCCGGCGACCACGCGGGGTACTGATCGGTCGCGGGGATCCGTCGTCAGCCGCAGCAGACCTGTCCCGTCCACCCCCATGACGCAGATGTCGGTCGTCGTACCATCGCGAGCCCCTCGAACGCGACCCGAGACCCATCCGGGGAGATCGCGACCGTGCCGACGTCGATGCCCGGTGTCGAGACGAAGTGCGGGCAGCTCCCGTCGGCGCCCATGATCGCGACCTGGTTCCAGCCGAGCTCGCTCGGCGAAGCGACGAACGCCATCGTCGTGCCGTCCGGTGACAGGCACGGCGCAAAGCCGTCCAGCGGCATGCCCGCGACCGTCGCGTCTGACTTCCCTTCAGATCCACGATCGCGGCCGTTTGCGCGTCGCACCGAGCGGCAACGTCGTGACGAACGACAGGCTGCTCGGACCCGTGACTCGTCCCGTGCTCCCCGGCGACGCCTTCCTTGCCGTTCGCGATCGCTGAGGATCGCGAACGCCGCGACCCCAGATCACGCGAGCACCGCGGCGACCGCGATGTAGGCGCGGCTCGGCTCTTGACCGAGCCGCCTTACGCTGGCGGCGCAGCTGCCGCTCCAGCGCGTCGGGATCCGGCTTCACCTTGTTGGTGGCCAAGCGGAACACCTCCTGCACGTCAGGCATCCCGCGCTCCTTCCGTTCCTCGGATCGCTCGGCGACCCTGCGTGGCGAGGGCCCGAACCGTCGAGGGACGCACGCCCAGGATGCGCGCTGCCTGCTCGGACGGATACCCGAGCAGGTCGACGAGCACGAGAGCAGCTCGCTGGCGCGGCGTGCAGTCGAGCAGGAGCTGCCGCACATCCGCACGCATCTCCGCATCGATGAACGCGTCGCGCTCTTCACCGGCCGGCACGAGCTTCCGGAGCGCGCCGCCGCACGGCGACGCCGCGATCGGAACGCGTTCATCGCGACCCGGAAGAGGTAGGCGGTCGGATCGTCGATCCGCTCGATCTCATGCCAGCGTTCCCACAGCCTCAGGAACGACTCCTGCATGAGCTCCTCCGCGTCGGCCCGGTTGCCGGTGACGAAGTAGAGAGCCTTGAAGAGACGCTCGTGTTCCTCCTCGAAGAACGTGTCGAATCGGGCCCACCCTTCGACGCGTTCCCCCGGGAACGGACGACCTCACCCTCTGCTCGCACGGACCATGGACGCACGGCGCCCATCCTGCGCTTAGCCGCGGACCCCGCTACCGGGTCCGGGGCCACGGCGGCGCCGATCAGAGCGTGCGGCCGCGAGCCCTCGCAGTTCCTCGGGGACGAGGTCGGCGAACGTCCAGGCCGTCCACAGGTCGGATCGGCGATCTCCTCCCACGGGAGCGTGAGCCCCTGGCGTTCGAACCATGTCACCGATCCGGCGAACGTCGCGCTCCAGGAACGCGGCGGCGTGTCGGTTCTTCTTGGGGTCGACGGCTTGCGGGAAGTCGATCAGGTAGACCTCGCCGTCCCACACGAGCACGTTGTAGGCCGAGAGGTCGCCGTGCACGACGTCGCGATACAGCAGCTGCTCGAGTGCGTCGTGGATCCGTACCAGATCGCCTCGACCTCGTCCCGGTCGTCGACGGGGTACTCGTGCAAGCGCGGCGCCGGGGTGGCACGGTCCCCGATGTACGTCATCAAGATCGCATCGTCGGTGCGCTCGATCGGCCTCGGGACGGGCGCGCCGACCTCGGACAGTGCACCAACGTCTCCCACTCGCGGGAGACCCACAGGCCGCCTTGCACCTCGCGGCCGAACTTCGTCTTTCGTTCCAGCGCGCGCGGACGCGTCGCTCCTTGATGAACTCGCCGTCGCGATAGAGCTCCTCGTCGCGGAAGTCCCGCTTGTTCAAGGGGTGGTACAGCTTCAGCGCGACCAGCGTCTCGCCCGTGGTGCGCGGGTTCGCGCGGCACAGGTGAACGCTGGCCTCTTTCCCTTGTTTCAGCGGCGCGAGGACCGTCTTCGATGAGCCCTTCGTCGAAGAAGTGCTCGAAGGATTCGTCGTGCACGGTTGCTCCTTGTTCAGGATGCGGACACAGGAGACCGCGTCCCGGTCCAGGAGCGACGAATGATAGCGTCAGCGGATGGCGGAGGGACGCGGTGCGGTGAACACCGAGGCAGAGGTCATGGTCATCTGCCCATCCCTCCTTCCGAGGAGCATGGCGCTTCGTGACGAACCTCCGAGAACCCTAGCACGGTGGGATCCAGCGGCCGTCGCCTGACCTGGTCAGGCGCGGACGTCGAGGCGCTCGATGCGCTCGACGATCGACATCGGGATGTGGGTGACCGCCCGGAACCCGTCGCCGTCGGGCAGGATCTCCTGGGCGAGCGAGACGAACTTGGGCCCCTCGGCTAGAAGAACCCGACGGTGTGGACCAGGTAGTCGGGACGGATGTCCTCGGCGTCGGACTGGTCGAAGTCGAAGAACGCGTCGCGCCAGATCACCAGGACGGTGGGGTGTTCGAGCTGGATCGGTCGAGCGGAGCTCGATCTGCGGGTCCCGGTCGCTTCCTTGATCGATCTTGACGACTCGCATCGACTCCACCTCACCCGCTTGATATCGGCATCTGGAGGCCGCGGGCGAGGGGTGCGGCCGCAATCACATCCTTCAGACCGCGACTGAGCCGAAGAACCTCACCCGGGTCGGGCGCCACCCTACCCTCCGGCCCTGACACAGCCCCGGGGAGAGCCAGACCGGGACCACCCGAGTTGGCGGGCCCGGCGTGTCAGTGGCCGCGCCTACGGTCGGCGCATGCCCAAAGGAGCCGTCTTCGTGTGTGAGGCCTGCGGCCATCGCCCCCCAGTGGTCCGGCCGATGCGCGGGCTGCGGCGCCTGGGGCGAGATCAAGGAGCGACCCGCCGTGCCGCGGCGCCCAGGTCCGGTCGGCATCCCGAGGCGGTCGTCCCGCTGATCGACCCGGGCGCCTCCGACCCCGTACGCCTCGACACGGGCCTCCCCGATCTGGACCGCGTGCTCGGCGGGGGTCTGGTCCCCGGTTCGGTGATCCTTTTGGCCGGGCCCCCGGGCATCGGCAAGTCCACCCTGCTGCTCCAGTGGCTCGCACGTCGATGGCCGGCGAGGGGCGTCCCGGCTTGCTCGCGTCGGGCGAGGAGTCGCGCGGCCAGGTGGCCGCGCGCGGCCGGCGGATCGGCGTGGCGGCCGACCGATGTCCTTCGCGCCGGGCCGCGACCTCGGGACGTCCTTGCGGCGGCCCGGCCGGCGCCCGGCCGTGCTCGCGGTGGATTCGATCCAGTCGCTTCGCGACCCGGACGCCGCCACGCAGCCGGGAGGGGTCGCGCAGGTGCGAGGGTGCGTCGACGCCCTCGTCGAGCTTGCCAAGACCGACGACGTGACGGTCGTCGATGGCCGGACACGTCACCAAGGATGGCGACCTCGCCGGCCCGCGCGCGCTGGAGCACGCGGTTGACGTCGTGCTCGCCTTCGAAGGCGACCCCCGGTCGGGCCTCCGCATCGTATCGGGCGGCAAGAACCGTTTCGGGACCGAGGGCGAGACCGCGTGGTTCCAGATGGGACGCCGCCGGGCTCTCGCCGATCGACCCGTCGAGGCCTGCTGTGTCTCCGGGGAACGCCATCCGGGGGCCGCCGTCGCGCTGCCGCTCGCGGGCCGGCGGGCGCTCGCGGTCGAGGTCCAGGCGCTCGTCGGGGCCGACGAGGGTCCGAGCAGGCGGCAGATGACCGGACTCGACCTCCGGCGCTTCCAGCAGGTCGCGGCGGTCCTGTCGAGCGTGCGATCGGGCTCCCGCTCGGCAGGTCGGAGCTCTATCGGGGCCGTCGGCGGCGGGATCCGGGTCGATGACCCCGCGAGCGACCTGGCGGTGGCGGCCGCGCTCGCCTCGGCGGCTGCGCAGGTCCACCCCCGCCCGGGGGGCGGCCTTCGTGGGAGAGATCGCGCTGACCGGACAGGTCCGCGCCGGGCGCCCGCGGATCGAACAGCGGATCGCCGCCGCCCGCGCGGCCGGCTGTTCGGTCGTGTTCGGCCCCGAGCAGCCGCCGCTCGCTCGACGGTCTGCGAGGTGGTCCCGTGAGCCATCATCGCAGAAGCGCTCCATTGGGCACTCTCACCTGCAGGAACGCGCTCCGCGCCGCCGAGCGTCATAGTCCGTTCAGACCATCCGACGAGCGCGTATCTAGCCCTCTGACCTGCAGATTTGGGTTGCGCCGGAACGGGTCCCCGTGCTACCCTCTGACTAGTCACCGCGCCCCTGCGCGGGTTCTTACTTCTTCCATCGGGAGGGTTCGTGGCGTTCAGGAAAGGCGACACGGTCGTGCACCCCGAACACGGGGCTGCGGTAGTGGAAGATGCTCGTATAAGGAATTCCTCGGCGAGAAGCGCAAGTACCTCGTGCTGCGCGTCGTCTATGGCGATCTTACCGTGCTTGTCCCGACCGACTCGACCGATCAGGTCGGCCTGCGCGCGTGCGTGAGCAAGAACGAGGCGAAGAAGATCCTGAAGGTCCTGACGGAAGACGAGAGCTCCGTGGCTGCCAACTGGAGCCGTCGCTTCAAGAACAACCTCGAGAAGCTGCATTCCGGCGACCCGTACGAGGTGGCCGAGGTGCTCCGGAACCTCGCGATCCGTGATCGTGAGAAGGGCCTGTCCGCCGGTGAGAAGCGGATGATCACCAAGGCTCGTCAGATCCTGATCTCCGAGATGGCGTTCGCCACCGGGAAGTCGGAGGACGAGGCCGAAGCCGTGATCGACGGGGTCCTGGACGACGCTCACGGCGTCAAGATCGCTGCGATCGAAGCCTAGCCGACCGCTTTCCGCCCCCCGCTCAGGTGCCCACCCCGGGCGTCCGATGTATGTCCGGGAGCATCCGGCCTCCCCCGGATCGATGGTGCAGCGTGAGTGAAGACGACGGTCGAGCCGCACGGCTCCGTGGACGCCTGGTCGAGGGCGTCCGGCTGATCTTCCTCGCCCTGTTCGGGGCCGTCGGCTATCAGATCGGTGCCGCACGCGTCACGCGGGACCGAGCGCGGCACGATCCTGTACGTCTTCCTCGGGGCGGCCTGTGGGTACGTGTTGGGCGGCGTCTTCGGGCGGCTGACCCTGGAGGCCGTCACCGGGATGGAGCGGGAGCTCCGCCGGCGACCTGCAGCGCAGATCGCCGGCGGCATCGTCGGCCTCGTGATCGGCCTCGTCATCGCAGCGCTGATGGCGCTGCCCCTGCTGTTCCTGCCGCTGTCCTTCGGCTGGCCGGCGGTGCTCTTCCTGTTCATCGTGCTCGGGTTCGCTCGGTATCCGGCTCGGCCAGGACAAGCACGAAGACATCTTCGCGCTCGTCGGCATGAAGCCGCGCGTCAGCGCGCGCGGCTCGGGTGACCTGCACGTGCTCGACACGAGCGCCTTGATCGACGGACGCGTCGCTGACCTGGTCTCGACGGGATTCATCTCGGGCACGCTGCTGGTGCACGAGGGCGTGCTGCGCGAGTTGCAGGCGATCGCCGACTCGTCCGATCCACAACGTCGCACACGCGGACGCCGGGGCCTCGACGTGCTGGTCGAGCTCCAGCGGTCGCCGCTCGTGCAGATCCAACTGTTCGAAGAGGCGGGCGTCACCGACGTCGACGCGGCGCTCGTGCGACTCGCTCGCGAGAACAACGCATCGTTGGTCACCGTCGACCACAACCTCGCACTCGTTGCCGAGGCGCTCCGCGTCCCTGTCGCGCAGGTGAACGCGCTCGCGTCGCGCTTCCGCACGCCGGTCAGCGCCGGAGACGAGACGCAGGTGCGGCTCGTTCGCGAGGGTCGAGATCACGGCCAGGCGGTCGGCTACCTGGACGACGGAACGATGGTGGTCGTCGAGGATGCGACTGAGGTGATCGGCTCGCAGGTTGGCGTGCGGGTCCGCAACGTGATCCAGACGACGACCGGGCGGATGATCTTCGCCACCTTGGAGCAGAAACCCGACGGCGCGCACGCCGTCAACGGCTAAGACCGTTCCCGCGGTTCGCCAAGGTCTGGCATGCTGCGCTGGATGGACCGCGAGACCAAGGCCGCTGCGATCGTGTTGGCCGCAGGCGCGGGCACTCGCCTCGGCGCCGAGCGCCCCAAGGCGTTCCTGCCGATCGGCGATCGGCCCGATGCTCGCCGTCGCCGCGGCAGGCGCCGCAGCGTCCCCCGCGATCGCGGCCCTCGTGGTGGTGGCGCCGGCCGGGTACGAAGAAGAGGCTCGCGCCTGCGTGGAGGGACTTCCTGTGCCGGCAACAGTTGTCGTCGGCGGGGCGACGAGACAGGCCTCGGTCCGTGCAGCGCTCGATGCGCTCGATGGCCCCGAGATCGTCGCGATCCACGACGCCGCAAGGCCCTTTGCGCCGCCGGACCTGTTCACCGAGGTGGTGCGTGCGGTCGCCGCGGGGGCCGACGGAGCCATCCCGGTCGTTGCCGTCACCGACACGGTCAAGCGGCTCGACGGCTTGCGCGTCGTGGACACCGTGGTTCGGGACGACCTCGCCCTCGCGCAGACGCCGCAGGCGTTCGGCGTCGCGGCGTTGCGGGCGGCGCACGACGAGGCGGTCGGTTCCGGCGCTGAGGTCACCGACGACGCGATGCTGCTCGAGCGGGTCGGTTCGGTGATCGCCGTGCCCGGTGATCCGCGCAACTTCAAGATCACGTCGATGCTGGATCTCGCACGGGCCGAGGCTCGGATCGGTGGCGGCGATGTCTGAGGCCCTTCCCCGGAGTGGGCTCGGCTTCGACGTGCACCGGTTCTCCGAGCATCGCGACCTGTGGCTGGGCGGCGTGCTGTTCGACGACGAGGACGGTTTGATCGGGCATTCGGACGGTGACGTGGTCTGTCATGCGTCTGCCGACGCGCTGTTCGGCGCCGCGGCGCTCGGCGACCTCGGGACGCATTTCCCCGATACCGACCCGACGATCGAGGGGATCCCGGGACGCACGCTGCTGCGGGAGACGGTTCGCCTGCTGGCCGAGGCCGGGTACGCGCCGACCTCCCTCGACGTGACGCTGATCTGCGATCGTCCGTCGATCGCCCCTCGCCGTGACGATATGCGCGCGGAGGTTGCCCAGTGTTTGGGACTCACGATCGACCGTGTGTCCGTGAAGGCCACGCGGCCGGAAGGGCTCGGGCTCGCTGGGGACGGGGTCGGGTGCTTGGCGATCGCGACGATCGTGTGAGCCAGCGACCGGCGAGCGATCCGGGCGACGTCGTCGCGGGGAAGCGTGCGGTGCTCGAGGCCGTTCGCGCCGGTGACGCGAGCGAGGTCCTGATCGCGACGGGTGCGCGCGAGAACCCGGCGACGCGTGAGGTCGTCGACGCGGCTCGAGGTGCGCACATCCGGGTCCGGACCGTCGATCGCCGCGCGCTCGATGCGCTCGCCGAGGATCACCGGGGGGTGGTCGCGCGGCTCGGACCGCGCCCGGCCCCGGCCCTTGCGGAACGGGACCTGACCAGCTTCCGGTGGGCGGCCGACGCGGTCGCAGTGATCCTCGACGGCGTCGAGGACCCACAGAACCTCGGTGCGGCCGCGCGCTCGGCCGAGGCGAGTGGGGCCCAGATGCTCATCACACGCACCCACCGGTCGGCACCGGTTTCGAGCGCCGCGATCCGTGCCTCATCGGGGGCGCTCCTGCATCTGCCGCACGCGCGCGTCGCAAACCTGACTCGGGCGATCGACCGGCTCCAGCGGGAAGGGTTCGCCGTCGTTGGGCTCGATGAAGGTGCGCCGGGCTCGATCTACGATGTCCCGTGCCCCGAGGGGCGTGTGGCGGTCGCGGTCGGCGGCGAGGGTTCAGGTCTGTCTCGTCTCGTCCGAGAACGGTGTGACGTGCTTGTGTCGCTGCCGATGCGTGGCAAGGTTGAGTCCTTGAACGCCTCGGCGGCGCTCGCCGCAGTGCTGTACGCATACGTGGTCCCCCGAGGAGGCCCAGGATGAGCGACGGACCTGCCATCCCACCCGAGATGAGCGACCAAGCGCCCAAGGGGAGATCTCGCTACGAGGACTACGACCTTGTGGTTCCCGCGTCCGCCGCTCCGGTCCGTCGTCGCACACCAACGCTGACGCTCGCGACGGCCGTCCTCGCGGTGTCGGGGGTCCTGCCGCTGCTCACGATCGTCCTGTTCCATCCGGCGCGGGACATCGCGGTCGCGCTCGGCGTGCTGGCGTCGCCGAGTTGATCGGCGCCGTGCTGGTCGGGCTCCTGCGACCCATCGGTCGTCCCGTCGGCATCGTGCTCGGGATCGTCGGCATCGTGCTCGGGGTCATGACTCGCACGCAGCAGCGCGGCGAACGGGATCGTGTCGATCGGGTTGAACGGGTCCGTGATCTATGCCCTGGCGTCGTCGGGTCCGTCGTTCCGCCGGGAGTAGACTCGCCGGGTCCCGCCGGCGTGGCGCAGTCCGGTAGCGCAACCGACTTGTAATCGGTAGGTCATCGGTTCGAATCCGATCGCCGGCTCTTCAACGTCGCAGGGCTCGGCCGGCTCGGGCTGATCGTCCGGCCGACCCGAGGACCATGCCACCGTCCCGTTGACGACGACGTGCGGTGATGCCCCTCCGAAGGCGTGCGGTCGCTCGAAGGTCGCGATGTCGCACACCGTCGAAGGATCGAAGACGACGACGTCGGCTGCTGAGCCGGGAGTCAGCCGCCCGCGGTCGCGCAGGCCGAACCGTCGGCGGGCAACGATGTCATCTTCCGGATGATCGCCTCGAGCGGGAAGCAGCCGCTCGTCGCGCGCGAGTCGAAGCGCCCGGGGGAAGGTGCCGTACTCGCGGGGATGCACGGGGAGGTCGCCCCCCGGCCCGTCCGGTGCCGTCGCCGATGCGTCGGACGCGACGAACACCTCGGGATCCGCGAGGAACGCGCGCACGTCGTCATCGTCCATCGCGTGTCCGATGCAGCTGATGTTCGGATCGACGTTCGAGGAGATCGAGGAACGCATCGAACGGGTCGAGCTCGACCGCCTCCGCGACCTCGGCGACGCTTCGCCCCGCCAGGCGGGCTCCGGCGCCGAGACGAGCACGATCCGATCCCAGCCCGACCCCGTCGACCGACGACTGGAAGTCGGGCTCGCCGACCTCGACAGCCGTACGCAGGCGTCCTGGTCCTGTCCAGTGATCTCGGCGAGCTCCTCAACGGGCGCCCACGGCGGCAACAGCGATGACAACGACGAGTTCCAGGCCGCGTAGGGGTACTGGTCGGCAGTGGCGTCCGGGCGTCGTGGATCATCGCGGCGACCTCGTGTGCCCGGCCCCACACGCGGGCCGACTCGCACTTCAGATGGCTGATGTGCACCGGAAGACCCGCGCGGTCGCCGATCGTCAACGCCTCGGTGATCGCGGGCATCAGATCTCGTCCTTCACCCCGGATGTGCGAGGCGTACAGCCCGCCGGCCTCAGCCGCCGCCCGGGCGAGGGAGACGACCTCGTCGATAGTGGCGAAGATCCCGGGCACGTAGATCAGACCGGTCGATATCGCCGATCGCACCATCGACGATCGCGTCCCGTACGAACGAGCGCATCCGGTCGAGCTCGGCAGCGGTCGGGGGCCGGCGTTCGTGGCCGAGCACCTCCAGCCTGATCGACCCGTGCCCGACCAGCGTGGCGATGTTCACGGCGGGCTGGGCGCGGTCGATCGCGTCCAGGTAGTCAGCCCATCCCTGCCACCCGGGCGCTCGCTGCGCTGCGGGATCCCCGTAGGCGAGCGCAACCGCTTCGTCCCATCCGGCCGAGGGCCACGGTGAGGATCCGCAGTTGCCGACGACCACGGTGGTCACGCCCTGCCGCAGCGTGCTCGGCATCGACGGCAACACGAAGGGCGAGAGGTCGGAGTGGTTGTGGACGTCGACGAATCCCGGCGCGACGACCGAGTCCGTCGCGATCAGGGTGCGCACCGCGTCGGGGGCAACGTCTCCGGAGCGACCGACCGCAGTGATCCGCTCGTCGTCGATGGCCACCCATCCGGGAACGGGCGGGTTCCCGGTGCCGTCCACAACGGTGCCGCCGGCGATCAGGAGGTCGGCCACCGAGGCACGCTAGCACCCGTTCCGGAGGACCTCCGCTGCTCGCTCGCGGGGCATTCCGGCGAAAGCCCCCAACAGGTGGGGTCATCCGACCCCAGCCGCGGGGCGGGTCGGGACCCAAGCTGCAGATGAAGGCCCCGACCGTAGGAGGAAGCGATGGCCGACGACACGCTCTCGTTGGTGCTGTTCTCGGGCACGGACGACAAGCTCCACGCAGCTGCAACCCTCACGGTCGGCGCCGCCGTGATGGGCCGTTCGGTTCAGGTGCTCCTGCAGTACTGGGCGCTCGACGCGTTCCGGGCCGATCGGATCATGAAGGATCACGGCGTCGTCCCGGAAGCCGGGCCCGAGGGAGCGGCGGCCATGGCCGCTCAGCACTCGACCCATTGGAGCGACCTGCTCCGCCAAGCGCAGGAGGTGGGCGGCGAGGTCCACATCCATGCCTGCGCCGACTCGATGGAGATGTTCCATCTCACGACCGAGGATCTCGACCCGCTGGTCGAAGACATCAGGGGCGTTGCCTCGTTCTTCGGCGAGGCCGACGGCCCGGTGACGTTCATCTAGTGAAGGGGGATCACGATGGTTACTGACATCACCCGTTCGATCGACGCGCGCGGGATGCCGTGCCCCGGCCCGCTGATGAGCCTGATCGGCGCGATCCGGGAGGGCCAGGTGGACGACACGATCGAGGTGCTCTCGAGCGACGAGGGCTCCAAGACCGACATCCCTGCGTGGGTGGCGAAGGCCGGCCACGAACTGATCGAGGTCGTTCCCGATGAGGGCTACGCCCACTTCGTGATCCGCAAGGCGCGGTGAGGTCGATGCCCGCACGCATCGTGGTGCTGGGTGGCGGCGTCGGCGGCACGCTCGTCGCGAACCTGCTCGACAAGTCGCTCGGGCGCGACGTGCGCGTCACCGTCGTCGATCCATCGGGCATGCACGACTATCAGCCGGGGTACCTGTACGTCGCGCTCGGCGAGGCGAGCGGCCATTGGCTCTCACGCGACGAGCGCACGCTGTTGCGCGCCGGCGTCGATCTCGCGATCGAGGAGGCGGTCCGGATCCACCCCGACGCGCAGACGGTGCAGCTGAAGAGCGGCGCGAGCCTCGAGTTCGACTATCTCGTGATCGCGACGGGCGCGCGACTCGTCCACGAGGCGATCCCCGGATTGACCGAAGGGTCGTTCGGCTTCTATTCGCTGCCCGATGCCGAACGGCTCCGCGAGGAACTGCGGCGCTTCCGTGGCGGGAAACTGCTCGTCGGGGTTGCCGGCATCCCGTACAAGTGCCCGCCGGCGCCGGTGGAGTTCACGATGATGGTCGAGGACTACCTGCGGCACAAGGGGATCCGCGACAAGAGCGAGGTCACCTTGCTGTCGCCGCTGAACCGCGCGTTCACGATCGAGAGCGCCTCGACCCTGATCAAGCCGATCATGGACGAGCGCGGGATCGAGCTGGCGACCTTCTTCAACGTCGAGGAGGTCGATCCAGGGGCGCACACGGTCCTGTCGCTCGAGGGCGAGAAGCGCGACTACGACCTGCTCGTGCTGGTGCCGCCGCACCGCGGGCCCAGGTCGCCATCGACTCGGATCTCGGCGACGCGGGCGGCTGGTTGCCGACAGACAAGTACACGCTACAGATCGGCGAGTACGAGCAGATCTTCGCGCTCGGCGACGCGACCGACCTGCCGATCTCGAAGTCCGGTTCGACCGCGCACTTCGAGGCGCCCGTCATCGCGTCCAGGATCGCCTCGAAGGTGCGGGGAACCGCGCCCACGGAGCGATATGGCGGACGCGTCATGTGCTTCCTCGAGACGGGCAACGGCAAAGCCACGGCGCTCCGATTCGACTACGAGCACCCGCCGGTTCCGCCACAGCCCAACCGGGGATGGCACATGGCGAAGTGGATCTTCAACCGCGCCTACTGGGAGACCGTGCCACAGGGCCGGCTGCCCGAGCACGCACCCGGCACGATGCCGAAGGAGGCAGCACGATGAGTCAGACCGTTACCCTGAGCTTGGACCTGAAGGGACTGTCCTGTCCGATGCCGATCGCGAAGACGGCGCAGGCGATCCGGTCGCTTTCGGCCGGCGACCTCGTCGAGGTGTTCGCGACCGACCCGGGGTCGGCCCCGGACTTCGCCGCGTGGTGTGAGACGACGGGCAACGACATGGTCGAACACACCGAGGCTGACGGCGTGTTCCGTTACGTGATCCGGAAGGCGTGATCTGTATGGCCACCACCGAGACGATGCCCGCGGTCGAGCAGACCGCATACGACGAGATGCTCACCGAGTTGCGGGCGGAGCTCGCTGCCCACGAGCACGAGAGCGCCAAGCACTCGAATCTCGTGATCTTCGCTTGGAGCGGCGACCTCGACCGCATCTGGCCGACATTCATCTTGGCGACCACGGCCGCGGCGATGGGGATGCAGACGACCGTGTTCTTCACCTTCTGGGGGCTCTTCCCGCTCGTGAAGAACGACGTCCGCATCACCGGCGAGAACTGGATGCAGAAGATGATGTCGATGATGAACCGAGGGGGTACCGACCACCTCGGCTTGTCGAAGATGAATTTCGCCGGCGCAGGACCAGCGATGATGAAGAAGCTCGCCGACGAGCACAACGTCGCCTCGCCGCAAGAGCTCCTCGAGGTTGCGCGCGACCTTGGCGTCGAGCTGATCCCGTGTCAGATGACGATGGACCTGTTGGGGCTGGATCGCGACGACTTGATCGACGGGCTCGCGGAGCCTGCCGGCGCCGCGACCGCGCTCGTCCGGGCGCAGGACGCACTGACGCTGTTCATCTGAGTTCTCGAGGCGACGCCCGTACGTCAGGCGTTCGGCAGGAACACACGGAACGACGAACCGCCGCCGCCCTCTCGCGGCTCGACCCACGCCCGGCCGCCGTGCAACTCGGCGAACCGTTGGACGAGCGAGAGCCCGATCCCGACCCCGGGAGCGTGTTCGCTCTCCGGGCCGGGCGTCTGCTCGAAGGGTTCGAAGATCGATTCGCGCGCGGCCTCGGGTACGCCCGGCCCTTCGTCGTCGACCCCGAGGGTCGACGCCGCGGTCGTCCGCGCTCGCCCACACGCGGATGTGAGCGCCAGGAGGTGTGTGGCGCAACGCATTCGCAACGAGGTTCTCGACGATCCGCTCGACCTTCGGCCCGTCGAGCGACACCGTGATCGGCGGCACCTCGACGTCGATCGCCCGGCGATCGGGGTTCTCGATCTCGGCGAGCACGCTCGCGACGAGCGCCGCGAGATCGGTGGGCCGCCGCTGCGGCGTCACGATGCCGCGCTGGAGCCGGTCGAGGTCCAAGAGGTCGCCGAGGAGCCGCTCGAGCTTCCGCGCGTTCCCGGCGATCCGATGGACGAGATCCAGCGCGTCGCCGTCCGGGAGGTCGAGCTGGCTCTGCTCGAGCGTCAACGCCGACCCGAGGATCGAGGTCAGCGGCGTTCGCAGATCGTGCGACACGGCCTCCAGGAACGTGTTCTTCATCGCGTCCAGCGCGCGGAGCTGCTGTGAGGCCTCGCGCTCCCGCAGGAACGCCTCGGAGTACTTCCGCTCCGACTCCCGCAGGGTCTGCTCGGCCTGCTTGCGCTCGGTGATGTCGACGATCAGGCCACGCACCTGCCGCGTGCCCTGGCTGGTGCGGACCACGTGGATCAGATCGCGCATCCACAGCATCTCGTCGGCCGGTGTGCGCGACGCGGTACTCGAGGCGAACGTCGGTGCCGTCGGCGATCGCTCGGCGGAGTGCGGTCTCAGCGAGCGCCCGGTCGGTCTCGGCGATGTGCTCGCCCCATGCGACGCCTCTCCCACCCCTCAACCGGGAACAGCGTCTCGGAGCCGCCGCCGACGAACGACAGCGCGAGCGTCGTCGCGTCGGCCTCCCAGAACGTGGCGTCGAGGCTCTCAACCAGTCGGTGGAACCGCTCGAGGTCGCTGATCCGCCGCGCATTGCCGAGGGCAAGCGCTGTGAGGTCGCCGATGCCGCGCGCGAGTCGCACCGCGGCGTCCCCGAATGGCGCCGCGTCGGGTGCGGCGACCGCAACGAGCGCCCCGCTTTGCTCCGGCTCCCAGCGCATCGGACAGACGAGGACGTCGCCGAACGCCGCGACGATCCGATGCTCTTCGGGCACCTGGTCGGCGAGTGCCCGCGGGACGACGAACGGCGCAGCGTCGTTCGCGAGCAAGGCTTCGGCGAGCGCGGCCGGCACGTCGGCGATGTCGGCGCGCGGCCGCAGTTCCGCTCCGCCGAAGGCCTGCACCTGCGCCAACCGGAATGAGCCGGTCTCGTGGTCGCGCACATACGCGGCCGTGGCTGCGCACGGGATGATGGTTGGCAACGTCTCGATCGCGTCGCGGAAGATCTCGCCGGAGGTCCGTCGTGCCGTCAGCGACTGCGAGAGCTGCAGGAGCGCGCCGGCTGCCTGCGCGGCCTCGCGTTCGGCGGCAAGCAAGCGCGCGTTCTGGAACGCGGCAGCAGCGTGCGGCGCGAGGACCTCAAGCATCCGCTGGTCCTCGTCGTCGAACATCGCGTACCCGAGGCTCGACAGCACGATCACGCCGATCAGATCGTCGCCCGCCACCATCGGCACGGCGAGCATCGACTCGAGGAGGTCGTCGTCGGTACCCGGGATCGTCAACGAGAACGGCACCTCACGTGCATCGGGGGTCAAGAGCGCCTCGCGCGTCGCCGCGACATGCCCCGTGATGCCCTCGCCGACGTCCGTGATCAGCTCGTTGAGATCCTCGCCCTCGTACTCCGTCGTCAGTTCGCCGCGAAACGCGATGGGCATCAGCACGGTCTCGTTCTGCAGCAGGTACACGCGGCAGTTGTGGTAGTCGATGATCGTACGCAGCTCGCTGGTGATCGTGTTGCCGATCTCGGCGGTATCGGTGAGAGCGTTCAGCGTCGCGGCGAAGCTGTGGAGCATGTCGAGCTGCGCGTCTGAACGCTCCGCGTCGGCGCGGTGGGTGGCGTCGGTTCCGGTCGGCTCGCGCACCATCGAAGTCTCGGCGTTCATCGTCTCACCTCATCGCGTCCGGCGGAACCGGGTTGGGTGCTTGCACCGGCCCGCCCGCGGTGCGAGCCTCCGGCTTCGTGAGTACATCGCCACAGCCTTCGGCATCGGCACGTCTATCGACCGACCTTGACGACCGGGAGCGCCAGATCCTGGACTTTGAGCGCGAGGCGTGGCGATTGCAGATCCCGAAGGAGCGAGCCATCAGGGAGACGTTCGGGATCTCCACCACCCGGTACCACCAGCTTCTGCACCGGATCGTCGATCGGCAGGAGGCTGTCGAGTACGACCCGATGCTCGTCCGACGGCTGCGCCGGCTGCGGGAGCTCCGTCGCAAGCGCCGTACGGCGCAACGGCTCGGCGTCACCCGCTAGCGGGCCCAGGGTGTAGGGCCGCGGGGTAGGATGGAGCGCGTGAATCTCAGCACCGGCCGCATCGCCATCATCGTTGCCCTGATCGTCGTCGGTCTCGCCGTGTTGGCGAACGGCTTCCTCGATGACGGGCAGGCGACCGCGGCGCCGAGCGGCTCCGTGACGCCGAGCGGCTCCGTTGCGCCGTCATCGACAGGCTCCGAGACCCCGCCGGCCTCGCCGACGCCGTCGCCGCAGACCACCGGCGTGCTCATCATGGCGCTCAACGGCACCGACGTGACCGGGGCCGGCGCAGCCGCCCAGACGCTGCTTGTCGACGCCGGGTATGTGGCTCCGAAGGATGCCGCAGACGCACCGGTGCAAGGGGTCAAGAAGACCACTGTCTACTACCGCGACGACGACAATGCGGCCCAGAACGAGTCCGACGCGACCCACATCGCCAACAAGTACTTCGACGGCGCGCCTGTGAAGCCTCTCGATAGCGATCTCGACAGCATCGTGCCGGCGAGCGTGACGGTCGTCGTCGTCGTGGGCGACGACTACGCCTCGACGCTCACGACTTAGGCGCGAGCAGCGCCGAGCACCGCTTCGAGTTCCTCGACGAGCGCGTCAGGATCGAACGGCTTCTCGATGAACCGCGCGGCCCCGGCCTGGGCGGCGCGGTCGGCCTCCTCGGGGATCGCGCGGGCAGACAGCACGACGACGGGAACGGGCGCCGTGCGGGGATCCTTTGCCAGCTCGGCGAGCACCGCGTAACCATCCATCACCGGCATCATCAGGTCGAGCACGATGATCTCGGGGTGCTGCTTCTGTGCGGCCGCGACTCCGCGGAGCCCGTCCTCGGCGACCAGCACCTCATGGCCGGCACGCTCGAGGCTCATGCGGATCAGCCACCGGACATCAGGTTCGTCGTCGATCACGAGGACGCGGGCCATCTCGCCCGAGGATACCCCTCGGTTGCGCCGACACGAACTCTGCGGTCAGCGAACACCGACGAGTTGCTCGGAAATACGTGGACGCGTGGAACCGATCGAGGCCACCTGGGCGTCCTTCCCCCGTGATGGGTGGATGCTGAGTACGGACGTGGAGCGACGGACGGCGGCAGACTCGAGACTCGGCGAGCTCTATGCACGTTACGCGCAGGGGGCGGTCCGGCTCGCGTATCTCCTGACCGGAGATCGCGCCCTCGCTGAGGACCTCGTGCAAGACGCGTTCGTGCGCCTCGGCGGCAAGCTTGCCCATCTCCGGGATCCCGCGGCGTTCGAGGCGTACTTGCAGCGGACTGTGGTGAACCTCAGTCGGTCGCACTTCCGGCGACGGAAAGTGGAGCGCGCCTACCTCGAGCGGACGGGCGCGGCTGGTTCACCGCCAACGCCTGCTCCCGAGGACGCGCTGGCCGAACGCGATGAGATGTGGCGAGCGCTTGACCGGCTTTCGCAGCGGCAGCGGGCGGCGATCGTGCTGCGGTTCTACGAGGATCTGTCCGAGCGACAGGTGGCCGAGCTCCTTCGGTGCCAACCAGGCACCGTGAAGTCCCTCGTCTCACGAGGGCTCCAGACGATGCGGGACGAGATGCGAGGTGGGACGGATGCCTGAGATCGAAGATGAGGTGCGCGCACTGCTGCAGCGACGGGCTGCCGACGTCGGGCCGCACCTCGAGATCCCGCCCTCCCTGCCCGGTCGAGCGCGACGGCGACTCGCGATGCGTGCGGTCGCGATCGGTGCTGTCGGCATCGTTGTGGTAGCAGGCTTGTTCACCGGCTTGCAGCACCTAGGAACCGTCCGCAACGTGACACCGGGAGGATCGGCCTCGGGCGCCTCGTCCACCGCGTGCACGTCGGACCAACTCGCGGCGACCTTCGCCATCTGGGAGGGGGCAGCCGGCTCTCGCATGAGCGCTATCAACCTGGAGAACGTCGGCACCGCGTCGTGCACCCTCGAGGGCACTCCCGACATCGCGCTGCTTGACCCGACCGGCGCGGAGATCACCTCGGATGTCACGTTCGTCGATGCACCGGCGGAGTGGGCCGTGAACGGCAAGCCGAAGCCCTCGGGGTGGCCCGTCGTCACGCTCGCGCCCGGTGACCGCGCACTCGCGCGACTCGGTTGGTCGAACTGGTGCGGGAGCGATCCCTCGCCGAACTGGCGCCTCACCCTGCCAGGAGGTGGAACCGCCGACCTGGGCCAAGCGGACCCACCGCCGTGCAACGGGCCCGGCCAGCCCTCGACGATCGAAGTTGGCCCGTACGAACCAGCTTGAGCGATCGCCTTCATCGATCCCGAGGCGCTGGCTGAGCCGAGCCCGCCCTTTGTCGGTCAGATGGGGTCAAGCCAGTCACCCATCCGACCGATAGCGAAGGCATGCGTGAGGAGATCTTGACCTTGGATTGCCCGAAGTGTGGAGCGAACTTCAAGTCCTTGTTGCAGGTCGACAGGGACTCGTTCGAGAGCCTGCACGTCGAGCGGAAGGTCGAGATGTGCCCGTCCTGCTATCGAGCCTCGCACTTCGATAAAGCCGACTACAGATTCCGAGAGGGTCCCGAGGGGCCCGCCAAGTAGGCGCTCGCCTGACTCGCTAGCCGACGACCACCCTCCCGCACATCCCGCTGCACACGCCGTTCACAAGGGTCGAGTGGAATCGGCACCGGAACTTGTACACGCCGGCGGCCTTGAAGGTGAATGATGTCGTCGCGCCTTGCGAGAGCGTCGTGGATTTCGACCATTTCCCCTTGTAAGCGGTGACCGTGTGGGATCCCATCACGGCCGTCCACACAACCTTCGTGCCCACCGCAACGGTCACAGCCTTTGGCTTCCATCGGTAGCCGGCGGTGGTGTTGACCCCCTTGATCTGCACCGCGGCGCCGGCGGACTGTGTCATGAACACGGCCACCAGAGCGACCACCGCCGCCAGCATCGTCAGTCGTCGCCTCATCGCTGCCTCTCCCTCGCTCGTCGGGCCACAGCCATCAATCGGACCATGGTTGGTCTACGCGGGGGGAGCGGGATGGTTCAGTGCCGGTCCTCCCTCACCCAGCGTGACCTCGTCTTCTGCCTGGCCCGGTGACGCGTTTCCCAGTTTGCGGGCCACTGGGGCATCCTTCTTCTTCGCAGACGGCGTTTGACGTGCGAGAACGCGTGCACCTAGCCTGGTTGTGCGAAAGGCGGACGCCCATGCTGAAGGTCTCCCAGAAGCTCGAATACGCGATCCGAGCGATGATCGAGCTCTCGGCGCATCGCGACGAAGAGGCACTCGTGCCAGCTCGCGCGATCGCCGAACGGCAACAGATCCCGCTGCGCTTCCTCGAGCAGCAGCTCGGCGCACTGTCTCGGGCAGGACTCGTGGAGAGCTTCCGCGGCGCCGGCGGCGGCTGCCGGATCGCTCGCGACCCGGCCGAGATCACCGTGGCCGAGGTGGCCGACGCGATCGAGGGGCAGATCTACCCGGTGTTCTGCCTGGAGCCCTCGGATCACACCTGCTTCGCGGATTCACGCTGTGGGCTGCAAGGCTTCTGGGCCGATGTTGCCCGCGCGGTGCAGGAGGTCTTCGAACGCACGACGGTGGCGGACCTCGCGGCCCGCCACCAGCAGATGACCCCGGGGCCGGTCGTGCTCAGCCCCGAGCAGCTCTTGTCACGCCTGAACTAGGGGGCTTTCCAGCCCATCGCCTTGGCGGCGTCCATGCCCAGGATCTTGGTCAGCTTCGTGCCACATACGCCGCAAGTGCCCTGCAGCGCCGGTCGCCCGTTCTTCAGCGTCACGAGCGTCCCTGTGAACTCACGCTTCTCGCGGCACTTCATGCAGTAGGCCACGTCGGCCATCGCCGCCTCCTTCCCCATCCCACGATGTTTCTGGAGCCGCCCCATCGGGCGGCTCTGCGCCGATGGTGGAGGCTCCGATGGCCCGATGCAAGCACCCGCGGGTTCCCGTTCGGAATGGGTCGGCAGCCTCCGGAGCGCCCGCGTACCATGCTGACCCGGGTTGGAAAGGAACAGCGACGTGAGCGATCTGCCGCCGAACATCGAAGCGCTCCTGTCCGAAGACCGCGTGTTCGTGCCCCCGGCCGGGTTCCGCGACGGGGCGGTCGCCGCCGACGACGGTCTCTACGATCGTGCGAACGCCGACCACGAGGCCTTCTGGGCAGAGCAGGCCGCGACCCTCTCGTGGATGCGCCCGTGGGACTCCGTGATGGACTGGAACCCGCCGTGGGTGACCTGGTTCGCCGGTGGACAGCTGAACGCCTCATTCAACTGCCTGGACCGCCACGTCGAGGCCGGCGGCGGCGACAAGGTGGCGTACTACTGGGAGGGCGAGCCCGGCGACACGCGCGTGATCACCTATCGCGAGTTGCTTGACGACGTGGCGCGCCTCGCGAACGCGCTCAAGCATCTCGGCGTCGGCAAGGGCGACCGGGTGAACATCTACCTCGGGATGGTGCCCGAGTTGCCGATCGCGATGCTCGCGTGCGCGCGGATCGGCGCCCCGCACTCGGTCGTGTTCGGAGGATTCAGCGCGGAGTCGCTGCGCGACCGGATCAACGACGCCGAGGCGAAAGTCCTGATCACCGCCGACGGCGCCTGGCGGCGTGGCTCGATCGTCCCGCTCAAGGACAACGCCGACGCCGCGGTCGCCGAATGTCCATCGATCGAACACGTGATCACGGTGCGACGCTGCGGCAACGAGCACGCCTTCCAGGAAGGTCGCGACCAGTGGTACCACGAGTTGGTCGCCGAGCAGTCGACCGAGTGCCCGCCCGAGCCGATGGACGCCGAGGATCTGCTCTACCTGCTGTACACGAGCGGCACGACGGGCAAGCCGAAGGGGATCGCGCACACGACCGGCGGCTACATGACGCAGGTCGCGGCGACGCACCGGATGATCTTCGACATCCACGACGACGACGTGTATTGGTGCGCCGCCGACTGTGGCTGGGTCACCGGGCACAGCTACATCGTGTACGGACCGCTCGCGAACCACACCACGGGCGTGCTGTACGAGGGAGCGCCCGACTGGCCGGACAAGGACCGGTGGTGGTCGATCATCGAGACGGTACAAGACGACGATCCTCTACACGGCGCCGACGGCGATCCGGGCGTTCATGCGATGGGGCACCGAGTTCCCGGAGCGCCACGACCTGTCGTCGCTGCGCCTGCTCGGGTCGGTCGGTGAACCGATCAACCCCGAGGCCTGGGTCTGGTACTGGGAGGTGATCGGCGGCGAGCGCTGCCCGGTCGTCGACACCTGGTGGCAGACCGAGACCGGCGCGATCCTGATCACGCCGCTGCCGGGCCTGACGTCGTTGAAGCCCGGTCGGCGACGTTCCCGTTTCCGGGGATCGAAGCCGACGTGTACGACGAGCGGGGGAACTCGGTACCGCTCGGCGGGGGCGGGTTCCTCGTGCTTCACGCATCCGTGGCCGGCGATCGCGCGCACGATCTGGGGCGACGCCGACCGGTACGTGCAAACGTATTTCTCGGCCTACGGACCCGAGACCTACGTGGCGGGCGACGGCGCGCGGCGCGACGAAGAGGGGTACTTCTGGCTGCTAGGTCGGATCGACGACGTGATGAACGTCGCCGGCCATCGGCTATCGACGTTCGAGATCGAATCGGCGCTCGTGGACGACGACCGGGTCGCCGAGGCCGCCGTGGTGTCGAAGCCGCACGAGATCAAGGGCGAGGGCATCGTCGCCTTCGTGACGCTGAAGACCGGCTACGAGGGCAACGACGAAACGCTTGCCGAGTTGCGTGAGCACGTCGCGAAGGTGATCGGGCCCATCGCGAAGCCCGACGAGATCATCTTCACGCCCGACCTGCCGAAGACGCGCTCCGGCAAGATCATGCGCCGGCTGCTCCGCGACGTCGCGCGCGGCAACACGCTGGGCGATGTAACCACGCTCGCCAACGCCGAGATCGTCGAGCAGATCCGCGATCAGGCCGCGACGGGGGAGGATTGACGTGGAGCGCTCGCTGACAGCGGCGGAAGCAGCGTTCGTGCACGAAGCTCGTGTCGGGCATCTCGCCACCATGCACCCGGGCTCGTGGCCGCACGTCATCCCGGTGTGCCACGTGCTCGAGCTGGATCGCATCGTGATCGCGAGCGCTTACGATCGCAAGATCGACGAGATCCGCGACAACGCGTCGGTCACCTATTGCGTGGACCGCTACGCCGAAGACTGGGACGCGGGCCTCGCGCAGGTGATCATGTCGGGCGAGGCCTACCTGATCGAGAGCGGGCCGGAGTTCGCTCGCGATCGGGAGCTGTTGTACGAGAAGTTCCCGCAATACGAGCGAGTGGCGCCGATCGACGAGGGGACGTCCGTGATCATCGAATTCAAGATCGCGGAGGTTACGAGCTCGGGGCTGTAGGCCCGCCATGGCGGGCGAAGAAGTCGAGCACCCAGCCCATGTGCTGCACCTGTTGGTCGACGCGGTTCGCGTGGTGGCCGGCCGCGTACGTGTGCAGTTCGACCTCGCCCCCGTGTGACCGCACGGCGTCGACCCAGGGCGTGATGCCTTCCATCGGGCAACGGGGATCGTTCTCGCCGGCGATGATCAGGGTGGGGGTCCGCACGGCGTCGACATAGGTCATGGGGTTGCTCTGCCGGAACGAGTCGGGCGCCTCGTCCGGCGTCCCGCCGTGCGCAGCTTGATCCCAGGCCTGGAGCTCGGGCGCCGACGCCCAGTGGGCCGCGACGAAGTCCCCCGCGGGGATGCCCGCGAAGATCGCTCGGAACCGATCCGGATGGACTCCGGCGTGGAAACAGGCGAGACAGCCACCCCATGACCAGCCACTCCAGTACACGCTGCTCGGGGTCGGTCGTCCCGTCGGCGATCAACGCGTCGAGGCACGCGATGATGTCCTCGGATTCCGTGATGCAGACGCGATGGATCAGGGCTTCGCGGAACGGGATGCCGTATCCGGTCGAGCCGCGATAGTTGATCGAGGCGACCGCGTACCCATGATCAGCGAACGCTTGGACCTCCGCGTCGTAGCGGTCTCGCTCGTGCCACTCGGGTCCTCCGTGGATGTTCAACACGGTCGGGTACGGGCCGACGCCCTCGGGTGTCACGACCAACATCTGGATGCGGTCGCCGTGTGGGTTCATCGCGAAGCGACTCGCGTAGGCGCGGCCCGGGGGTGCGGCGGGTCGGGGCTCGCGATGACGGTGTCACCTGCCGTGTTCCGGGTCGCCGGCGGCGTGACTGCGTCGCTGTGGTCGTACCACACATCGCCATCCGGGCGGATCGCGGCCGACCCGATATCGCCCCCGAGCGGCGTCAGGGCGGCGAACGTCCCGTCTTCGGAGAGTCGGATCAACTGCGCCGCCCCCTCGACTCGTGGCGCGCGAGCAGCGTGCCGTCCGGGAAACGGTCGATCGGGAAGACGCCGCCCGGCAGTTCGACCGCGATGTCGTGTCGCTCGCCCGTGCGCGGATCCCAGACCGAGGGGCGCTCGAAGGTTCCCAGTTCGCTCGTGAAGATCAGTCGGTGATCGGGCGACCACACCGACGCCTCGAGATTCCGGCCGCGGTCCTCGAGGTCGCCGACCACGGCACCCGTTTCGACTTCGAACACACGCAAAGCGTTGTGGAGGATGTCGCCGTGCTCGGCGTGCGTGACGCACACGAGCGCGCCGTCGGCCGACAGGCCCCCGTGCGTCGTCGACCAGCCACCCCCGACCCCGGCCGCGCGATCGAAGGTGGCGATCTCGCGGGTCCTGGCGTCCGGGTCCGTTACGACGATCCGGTAGGTGCCGTCCACTTCGGCGCCGAGCGCCATGCGTCCCGCGGCGAACGACAGCCCCATCAGCCACCCGTCGGGCATCTCGGGGAAGACGGCCTCGGCAGGACCGCCTTCGAAGGGGACGGCGACGAGGTGGCCGCGCTCGGCGCCGGTCAGATCTCGCCACCAGGCGATCCGCCCGTCCGGGAGTACCCAGGTCGTCTCCACCCCGACCTGCTCATCGCTGGCCTGACGCCACGATCCCTCGCCGAGGTCGTGCGCCCACACCTGCGAGGTGCCGCTTCGGTTGCTGACCAATGCGAGTTGGTTGGGTCGATCCTCGTTCCAGGACGGGAACCCGAAAACGGTGGCGGTGTAACGCTGGACCCAGAGTGGCGGTGTGGTGGCGGACATGGCAGTCACCCTATGGCTCCGGTTCCTGCCTTGCCACTTGCGGGGGAGGCGGGCTACCATCGTTAGCACTCACACCCATCGAGTGCTAGCAGTCGGTGGGCTCGGCTGACACCAGGAAAGAGGAGGTTGGAGGGGATGGCACCTAAGATCATCTCGTTCGACGAGGACGCCCGGCGGGCGCTCGAGCGCGGCATGGACCAGCTCGCGAACGCCGTCAAGATCACGCTTGGGCCCAAGGGCCGCAACGTTGTCCTCGAGAAGAAGTGGGGCGCGCCCACGATCACCAACGACGGGGTCTCGATCGCCAAGGAGATCGAGCTCGACGATCCGCTCGAGAAGATCGGCGCGGAGCTCGTCAAGGAGGTCGCGAAGAAGACCGACGACGTCGCCGGTGACGGTACGACCACCGCGACCGTGCTCGCGCAGGCGATCGTGAAGGAAGGCCTCCGCAACGTGGCGGCCGGTGCGAACCCGATGGCGCTGAAGCGCGGCATCGAACGCGCGACCGAGCTCGCCGTTGAGCGGATCCAGACGATCGCGAAGGACGTCGACGCCAAGGACGAGATCGCCAACGTCGGCGCCATCTCCGCCGCGGACCCCGAGATCGGCGAGAAGATCGCCGACGCCGTCGACAAGGTCGGCAAGGACGGCGTTATCACGGTCGAGGAGTCGAACACCTTCGGCATGGAGCTCGAGTTCACCGAGGGCATGCGGTTCGACAAGGGCTACATCTCGCCCTACTTCGTGACCGACCCCGAGCGGATGGAAGCCGTCCTTGACGACCCGTACATCCTGATCGCGAACTCGAAGATCAGCGCCGTCAAGGACCTGCTCCCCGTCCTCGAAAAGGTCATGCAGGCCGGCAAGCCGGTGCTCGTGATCGCCGAGGACATCGAGGGCGAGGCGCTCGCGACGCTGGTCGTGAACAAGATCCGCGGCACGTTCCACTCGGTTGCCGTGAAGGCCCCCGGGTTCGGCGACCGCCGCAAGGCGATGCTGCAGGACATCGCGATCCTCACCGGCGCCACGGTGGTATCCGAAGAGGTCGGCCTGAAGCTCGAGAACGCCACGATGGACCTCCTCGGCACCGCCCGGAAGGTCAACGTGACGAAGGACGAGACGACGATCGTCGAGGGCGCCGGGAAGGCAGAGGATGTCGCCGGCCGCATCGCGCAGCTCAAGAGCGAGATCGACAAGACCGACTCCGACTACGACCGCGAGAAACTGCAGGAGCGGCTCGCGAAGCTCTCCGGCGGCGTTGCGGTGATCAAGGTCGGCGCGGCCACCGAGGTCGAGCTGAAGGAGAAGAAGCACCGCATCGAGGACGCCGTGCAGTCCACGAAGGCGGCCGTCGAGGAGGGCATCGTGCCCGGCGGTGGTGTCGCGCTGCTCAACGCGCAGACCGCGCTCGACAAGGTGGATCTCGAAGGTGACGAGCTCACCGGCGCCCTGATCGTGCGCCGCGCGCTCGAGGAGCCGATCAAGCAGATCGCACAGAACGCCGGCCTCGAGGGCGGCGTCATCGTCGAGAAGGTCCGTGCCCTGAAAGAGGGCGAGGGCCTGAACGCGGCGACCGGCGAGTACGGCGACATGATCAAGTTCGGTGTCGTCGACCCCGCCAAGGTCACCCGCTCGGCGCTGCAGAACGCCGCGTCGATCGGCGCGTTGTTCCTCACGACCGAGGCGATCGTGGCCGAGAAGCCCGAGAAGACGCCCGCCATGCCCGCCGGTGGCGGGATGCCCGGCGGCGACATGGACTTCTAGGTCCTCCGCCACAGACGCACTGCTCGAACGGGGCCCGCGAAGCGGGCCCCGTTCGCGTTCCCTGACCGTTTGACCCGCGCATCGTGCGTGCCGCACGATGCGCGACGTGGCGAACGCCATGGCGGTCGAGGCATACCGAGAGATCGGCACCAATCGGTCGATGCGGCGTGCGCTGCTCGCGTACCTGTGTTTCAACGCACAGGAGTTCGCGATCTGGATCGCGGTCACGCTGTATGCCTTCGATCGCGGCGGCGCGTCAGCGGCCGGGCTCGTGTGTGTGGCCATGCTCGTTCCGGCGGCGCTGGTTGCGCCGTTCGGCTCGGTGATCGGCGACCGGATCCGTCGCGACCGTGCGCTCGCCATCGGCTACGGAGCCCAGGCGCTCGCGGCCGGGGTGCTCGCACTGGCGCTGGCGGCGGCACCGCCGTTGCTCGCCTATGCCGCGGCGGTGGTGTCCGCGTGCGTCGTGACCCTGACGCGGCCCGTGCACAACGCGATCCTCCCCGAACTGGCAGAGACCCCCGAACAGCTCACCGCGGCCAACTCCATCTCGGGAAGTGCGGAAGGGCTCGGATTGATCATCGGGCCGATCGTGAACAGCGTCGTGATCGCGGCGTGGGGCCCGGGCGCGGTGTGCGCCATCTTCGCGGTCGTGATGGTCCTCGCCGTCGCGCTGACCTGGCGCCTGACATTGCACACCGTGGAAGCCGGGGCCGTGGCGGAGCCCCACCCCGATCCTGATCCCGCCTCCATCCTCGGGGAGGTGCTCGAGGCGGGGCGGGTGCTTCGGGCCGATGTGCCGGCGGGCGCGCTGACGCTGTTCGGGGGAGGCCAGTACTTCGTGGTCGGGCTGCTCGATGTCTTCTACGCGGTCCTCGCCGTGGACGTCTTGGGTCTCGGGCAGGGAGGTGCGGGCATGCTCGCGGCCTCGGTCGGCATCGGCGGTTTGATCGGCGCGGGCGCCACCGTCGTGCTCGTCGGACGTCGCCGGCTCGCGACGTCGATCGAGGTCGCGGTCGGGGTCATGGCCGGGGCACTCGCCGCGGTCGCGCTCGCCGAGGCAGTCGGACCCATCATCGTGTTGTTGGCGGCCGTCGGCGCCGCGCGCGCGTTCTTCGACGTCGCGGCCCGGACGCTGCTGCAACGAAGTGTCCCGGATGCCGTGCTCGCCCGCGTCTTCGGTTTGCAGGAGGCGCTCGTGATGGCCGCGCTCGCCCTCGGCTCGGCAGCCGCCCCTATCTTCGTTGCGCTCTTCGGAGAACGGGGTGCGTTCCTCGCGGTCGGGGCGCTCGCGTTGCTGGCCGGCGTCTCGGTGCTGCCCGCGCTTCGCGTGCTCGACCGTCGTGCGACGATCCCGGACGCGGAGCGGATCGCCCTCCTTCGCACGATCCCGATGTTCGAGCTGCTCTCCCAACCGCGATTGGAGCGGATCTCCGGGGCGTTGATCCCCGTGCACGTGACCGAGGGAGCGTTCGTGATCCATGAAGGAGATGAGGGCGATCGCTTCTACCTGATCGCCGACGGACAGGCCGCGGTGCGGTCTCGCGGCCGGGAGCTCGCCACGGTGAGCAGAGGCAACTACGTGGGCGAGATCGCGCTGCTCCGCGACGTGCCGCGGACCGCGGATGTCGTCGCGCTCACCGATCTCGACCTGCTCGCGCTCGAGCGTGCGGAGTTCCTCTCGGCCGTCACCGGTGCGCCGGGTGCCGGCGCCGAGGTCGATCGTCGCTTGCGGCAGCGCCGGGCACTCGACGAACGGGACGTCTCTGGCGACTGACCCCGAGGTCTTTCCAGCGGCCTTGCTGGCGACGCCGGCGACTGTCAGCATCCGGCACGATGGCATCGGGACGCAGCGAGATCGGTCGGAACATCCACGCGGTCGTCCGCGATCGGTCGCTTCGCCGCACGCTGATCGCCTTCACGGCGTTCCGACCCACCGAGTCCGCGCAGTGGATCGCCGTCCTGGTCTACGCGTACGCCGCAGGCGGCACCACGGAGATGGGCATCGCGGCGCTCGCGTTGTTGGTGCCGGCCGCGCTCCTCGCGCCGTTCCTGGCGCAACTCGGTGACCGGATCCATCGTGATCGAGCGCTGGCGATCGCCTACCTGTCGATCGGGATCTCGGCCTGCGGCACGGCGGTCGCGCTCGCCGCGTCGGCGCCTCGGGGCGTCGTGTATGTGTTCGCGGCCTTCGTGAACGTCGCGATCACGATGGTGCGGCCGACGCACCTGTCGATCCTGCCGGAGGTCGCCGAGACGCCGACGCAGCTCACCGCCGCGAACGCGCTCTCCAGCACGATCGAGGCGTTGGCCATCTTCATCGGCCCGTTGCTGGCGGGTCTCCTGATCGCGGTCGACGGACCGAAGGCCGTCTTCACGATGATGGGGGTCCTCGTCACGGCGGTCGGTCTCATGATGATCGCGGTACATGCGCACGCGCGGATCGTCGAGGAACGCCACGCGGTCGGCGATGCGCTCGAGGGGTTCCGCGAACTCCGCCGTCGGCCGGGTGCACGGTTGTTGCTCGGGTTTGTCGCCGGGCAGACGGTCGTGATCGGCGCGCTCGATGTGCTCACGGTGGTGCTTGCGTACGGTGTCCTTGCGATGGGGCCGTCGGGTCCGGGGGTGCTGTCTGCCGCGGTGGGCATCGGCGGCCTCCTCGGGGCCGCGGCGACCGTTACCCTGATCGGTCGCGAGCGCCTTGCGCCCGCCTTCTTCCTCGGCGTGTTCGTGATCGGCGTGCCGATCGCGCTGGTCGCGTTCGCGCCGGGTCCCGCGGCGGCGATCGTGCTGCTCGGGCTCGCCGGGATCGGCAAGAGCTTCTTCGACGTGACATCCCGCACGCTGCTGCAGCGCAGCGTCGACGATGACGTGCTCGCCCGTGTGTTCGGCGTGCAGGAAGGGCTCGCGATGGCTGCCCTCGCACTCGGGTCGGTCGTGGCCCCCGTGTTGGTGGATCGGATCGGCGTCGATGCGGCGTTCCTCCTAGCGGGACTCGCGTTGCCGATCATCGCGGTCCTCGTCATCGAGCGGATCCGCGCCGTCGACCGCGACGCAGCCGTCGCGGATCCACACGACGTCGCGCTGCTCCGCGGGACGTCCATCTTCGGTCCGCTCGGACTGGCGAACCTTGAGCGGGTCGCGCGCAACCTCGTTCCGGTGGAGGTGCCGACGGGTGCCGTCGTGATCCGGGAGGGAGATCCGGGCGATCGCTTCTATGTGATCGAAGGGGGCAGTGCCTCGGTGTCTCGAGCCGGCACACCGCTTGCGACGCTCGGGCCCGGCGACTTCTTCGGGGAGATCGCGCTGCTCCGCGACGTTCCGCGGACCGCGACGGTGGTGGCCGACGGACCGTGCTCGCTTCGAGCCCTCGACCGCGAGCATTTCCTCGCAGCGCTCACCGGCTCGCCCGCCGGCGCTGTTGCCCTCGCGACGGAGATGGATCGACGCTTGGCGGAACACGACGACTGACACAGCTTCGCCACATCTCCGTCCGAACCGCTCGGCTCGGATGGTCGAACTTCGGGGTGGAGCCCCTCTCTCCGATCGACAGGCCCCGGCTGCGAAGCAGCCGGGGCCTTCGACCATCTAGGCTGCAGCGCATGATCGAGGTCCCGATCCACATCCGGTGGCGCGACGTTGACAGCTACGGCCACGTGAACAACGCCGTCTATCTCACCTACCTCGAGGAAGCCCGCGACCGCTGGGCGGAGACCACCCTTCCCGGCACGGACTTCGTCATCGTCCGCATCGCGATCGACTACCGGCGGGAGCTCTCGCTCGCCGACGAGGACGTCGTGGTGACCTGTCGCGGCCTCGGATACGGCACGTCGTCGATCCGGACCGCCGAGCGAGTGATCGCGAAGGCCGGCTGGGTCGCCGCCGAGTCCGAGTCCGTGATCGTGGCGCATGACGAGTCCGCTCGGGAGGCGCGCCCGCTCTCCCGGGACGAGAGCGCGGCGCTGGATCGGTCGATCGCCGAGGGCGGTTAACTCGGCAGGATGCGGCGGCCCCACATGAAGTGGTCGCGGTACCAGCCGTCGCCCACCCACATGATCGTGACGCCGCCGGGCGTGCTCGACGAGTCCAACGCGAAGCCGTTGCCGATGAAGGTATCGACGTGGTCCACGACGCCATTGTGGTCGCCGTCGTAGAACATGATGTCCCCGGGCGCGAGCGCGCGGTAGTGGAGCCTCCGTGGCGCCATCGTTGCCATGTCCGACGACGTGCGCTGCGGCAAGGACCACCCGAGGTAGGGGCGCGGCGGGTTCACGTTCCACGCACCGCCGTCGTCGGCGCGCAAGAGCCACCAGGTGAGCCCGGAACAGTCGAACCCGCTTCGCGGTTGCCCGCCGAGCGCGGTTGGTTCCGGCCGATCGAGTCCCCACTCGCCCCCCCAGATGTAGGGGTACCCCGCGTACCGGATGCCCCATTGCACGATCGCTTGCAGGCGCGGGCCGAGCTTCGGCAGTTCGACGTCGGCGTACTGCGCGAGCAGATCAGGGACGTTCCAGGACGGCTGCGTCGTTGCCCTCCAAAGCGAGTAAGCGACCTGTGCCCGCGTCATCGGGTCCTTCGGCGCAACATCCTGCGCCTCGGCTCCGCTCGGTGCGTTGTACCGCAGCCCCAAGCGCATCCCGAGAACCGTCGTGCCGAAGTTCGGCGAGGTCGCGAACGTCACGCCGTTGACGGTGTGGATCCGGTTGAGCGCCTTCGCGGCCGGTCCGAGGCCGAGTGCGAGCGCCATCGCGCGATGCACCGCGGCCATCGTCGTCGCGCCGTCCGGATCGAACACGCCGTGCCCAGCGGTGATCCACCCGTGGTCGACGGCGATCGCCGCGTACCTGTACCAACTATTCGACGCGTCGAGATCGCTGAAGATGACCGTTGGGTCCGGCTCCTCCAGCGGTGCGAACGCACGCACCATCGCTCGAGCGAAGTACTTGCGGGTCTCGATCGCACGAGGCTTGAAGTCGTAGGTCCCGTCGGGGTTCGGTGCGAAGTCGAGCATCCAAGCATTCGTCTTGGCGACCCACCGGATGCCGGTTTTGGCCCACCCGTCGCTCGCATCGAGATCGGCGAACGTGACCGCGAGCGGCGCATCCGCGGAGAGCCTTGCGGTCGCGGACGTCCGCGGGTACACGACCGGGATGGCCGGCATGCCGGAGCCGTTCTCACCCGCGGTGATCCGTGTCTGACGCGGCTGCGCTTGGACAGGTGTCTGCGCCAGTGTGAGCACGACGCAGATCGCCGCGAACGCGGCGGTAAGAGCCGTGCGTGAACGACGCCGGACCACGCATCCCCCCGGAGGCATGTAGTGGTGGTCGGCCCCGGCCGGCGCAACCTTGAGGCTAGGCTAGTCGCGATGCTTTCCGAACGCGAAGCCGTGGCTGCCGAGGTCCGTCGCTACGAGATCCATGGATCTCCATACGTGCAAGTGGCGCTCGCCTTCGCGGATCGGACGTTCCAACAGGCCCAACTCGGCGCCGAAAGTGTTCCGGCGGATCTCGAAGCGGGCGACGAGGTCGTGGTGCGGTCGGCGATGAACGTTGTCGTGTCGATCGAACGCCGTTAAGTCTGCGGCCCTTCGCGACGGACCGCCTCCACGCTCTCGAGAGCGGAGCGGAGATCCGAGAGCCAATCCTCCTGTTTCTCCGCCACCAGCCGCACGCACCACGCGAGGGCGTGACTGCGGGACCGGGCGACGCCGGAGTCGACGAGGGTGTCGAGGACCTTTCGCTCGGCCATGCGCAGCCGAGTCATCGCGGGCGTGGAGAGCGTCGTGAACGTCGCGCTGAAGTCGTCACACGTTGCGCCCCAGCTGACCTTGCGGCCGAATCGCCGCTCCGCCTCGTCGGCGATGCGCATCCGCAAGCCTCGCGTGTCTTCGCGGAACCCTTGGACCCGTGCCTGCAAGGCGGCCTTCCTCGTCTCGGGCCCGGCCTCGTTCGGGAGATCGGGAGCCGCGAGGTCGCCGACGACCAAAATCTCGTCACGGTCGAACGTCACCGTCGGTGCCGAGGTGAACCAATCGCCGGGCAGTCTCCCTGCGAACCATCCCTCCAGATGCTCTTGGAAATCGCTCTTCTCATTCATGCAATGAAGATTACATCATTACCCGCATGAGTCAAGGTCGCTCACGGTCCTACGTCGCGATTGGTAGGCTGCCGATGCCTTGGAACCGATCCCCGAAGAGGTCGTCCCGGCTTCATATGCGGGCAGCCAACTCGCGACGGGTGTGGAACCCCCGGAGTTGGCGTTCGCCGGACTGCCGATGCCCGGACCCGACATCGGCACTCCCGCCGAGATGGGCCCGGAGGATACGGAGATCGCGGCGGCGATCGAGGCCGGTGGCGAATGGATGACCGAGCTCCTCGCTCGGCTCGTCGACAAAGACACCACGCTCGGGAACGAGGAGTCGGGGCAAGGCGTGATCCGCGAGGCCCTGCACGAGCTCGGGCTCGAGCCCGTCGACGTGCCGATGGACGCCGAGACGCTGGCGGCGCATCCGCACGCCTCGCCGTTCGACTGGGACGTCGACGGCAAGCGCAACGTCGTAGCTACGTGGGCGCCGGAGCGCCGCGACGGGGGCCTCAGCTTGATCCTGAACGGCCACATCGACGTCGTGAGCCCGGAGCCGAGGTCACAATGGGCCGGGGATCCGTTCACGGCGCACGTGGACGGTGACTGGCTCTACGGCCGTGGTGCCGCCGACATGAAGTGCGGTCTCGCCGCGATCCTCGGGGCGGTCCGCGGGCTCCGCGAGTTGGGACTGTCGCCGCACGCCCCCGTCATCGTCCAATCCGTCGTCGAGGAGGAGTGCACGGGCAACGGCACGCTCCAGACGCTGCTCGCCGGCTACCGTGCGGACGCGGCGATCATCGCCGAGCCGTTCGGTGCCGCGATCACGACGTCACAGGTCGGCGTGCTGTGGTTCGACGTGGTCATCGAGGGTCTGCCCGGACACGCGGCAGAGGCAGGGAACGCTGCGAGCGCGATCGAAGCGAGCTTGCTGGTGATCGGCGCGCTTCGCGAGCTGGAAGCGGAGCTCAACGGTTCGCCACCACCCCCCTACGACGAGTATCCGCACCCGATCGCACTGAACGTCGGCCAGATCCACGCAGGCGATTGGAACTCGACCGTACCCGGAGAGTGCGTCACGGGGTTCCGGATCGCCGCATACCCGGGGAGTCCTTTGCAGGATCTCCGCGAGCGGATCGAGCAGGTCGTCGAGGACGCCGCCCTGGCCGCGCCGCATGCGTTCCCGCGGTCACCGCGCGTGCTGTACCGCGGCTTCGCCGCAGAGGGCTATGAGCTCGCCCACGATCACCTCCTCGTCGGCGCCCTGTCCGCGACCTTCGCTCGCCAGGTCGGCGTGCCACCGGCACTCGTCGCTACCACCGGCACCACCGATGCACGCGTCTTTGGCCTGGTCGGCGGCATCCCGGCTGTGTGTTTCGGACCCTACGCCGAGGCGGCGCACGGGGTCGGGGAGCGGGTGTACCTTCCGAGCGTGGTCGAGACGGCGCAGGTACTCGGTTTGTTCGTCAAGGACTGGTGTGGCGTGTCATGACCGCTGTCTGGTGGTCGCTCGCAGTTGTGGTCCTGATCTTCGTTGCCCGCGAGCTCGTCGAGCGGATCCAACGACACGATCGCGAGGCAGCGACGTCGGAGGCGTCGTCGCCTTCCTTCGATGAGGCACCAGCGCTGATGATCACGACCAAGCCGCTGACAGGTATCCCGTCGATCCGCAACTTCTTCCGCACCAACGAGACCCCGATCTATTTCGTGAGCGCCACGGCGTTCAACCTGCTCGGGATCGATCGCTGGGTGCGCAACTTCCGCTTCGTCAACTACTACGACTCCTTCGATGGCACGCATCCGAACGTGTTCGTTCCCAAGGAGCAAACCCCCCGTGCGTTCGAGTCGATCGAGGAGATCGTCAACTACCTGCTCGGACACAAGGAGGTCGGCGATCTGGTGGCGGCCAACGGCGGCGGCGGCAAGGCGGCCTTCCTGATGTTCGATGAGGAGACCGAGGAGCTCGCGGCGGAGCTCGGTCTCGGCGTCGCGTTCCCGTCCGCGAGTCTGCGACACCGGATGGACTCCAAGATCGAGACCACGCGGTTGGGCAACGAGGCCGGTGTGCCGAGCGTGCCCAACACGATGGGGGAGGGCACCGACTACACGGGGTTGCTGACCCTCGCCAAGGACGCCGGGCTCGGCGACGACCTGGTTGTGCAGACTCCCTACGGTGACTCCGGACAAACCACGTTCTTCATCGCCAACGAAGCGGACTGGAGGGAGCAGCGCGCCAAGATCGAGGGCGAGCAGATCAAGGTGATGAAGCGGATCGAGCCTCGCGAGCTGGCGATCGAGGGTGTGATCACACGCCACGGCACCCTCGTCGGCCCGCTGATGGCCGAGCTCACCGGGTTCCCCGAGCTGACGCCCTATGACGGCGGGTGGTGCGGCAACGATGTCACGCCCGAGCTGTTGACCGAGAAGCAGCGTCGCACGGCGCGCGAACGCACGATCGCGATGGGTGAGCGGCTTCGCCGGGAAGGCTACCGCGGCTATTTCGAGCTCGACTTCCTGCTGGATGCCGACACGGGGGAGATGTGGCTCGGGGAGCTGAACCCCCGTGTCACCGGGGCCTCGTCGATCACGAACGTGACCGCGGTCGCCTACGGCGACATGCCGTTGTTCCTGTTCCACTTGCTGGAGTTCATGGACGTGGACTTCGAGTTCGACGTCGCGGAGTTGAACGAGCGGTGGGCGCAGGCGCACAACCTGGACGAGTGGACGCAGTTCATCCTGAAGCAGACCGAAGACGCCACCGAGCTCATCACCGAGGCACCTCGATCGGGGATCTGGCGCATGGGCGGCGGGGGCCGTATCTCGTTCGCCCGACGCGATACCGACTGGCACACGGTCGCCGACGAGTCCGAGGCGTTCTATCTGCGGATCGCCGGCGTCGACCAATACCGGTACCCCGGAGCAGATCTCGGCATCATGGTGACGCGCGGACGCTTCATGAATGAGGAGCACGAGCTGTTGGATCGTGCGCGGCATTGGATCACGGGCATCAAGGGGCAGTTCGCGAGCGTGCCGCCCAGCGACGACCAGCCGCCGGCGGTCAAGCCGGAGCCGTTCGGGTTCAAGATGCTCTAGCCGTTCGGTGGTGGCTTTGGAACCGCTGACCTGGGAACATCTGCCGTCATGCGGATGCTCCCATTCTCGTTCCGCGCGGTCGAAGAGCGCGAGCTCGGTCCGAAGTGGCAGGCCGTGTTCGAGGAGCGGTGGCCGCACTACAAGACGTGGTTCCTGCGCGAAGGGGAGGCCGCGCGGCCGTCGTACGCGACCAGCGTGCGCATGCTCCGTGCCCATATGCCGGAACTGATGCCCGCGTACGAGCGCGTGGTGGAACTCGCAGGTGGCGGCGACCTCGCGGCGCGGATGCTCTCGCTCTACAAGCCACCGCCCTACCTGGCCGCCTGCTCCCAGGGGGTGTGGCAACGCGAGGGCACGCCGATGCTCGTTCGCAACTACGACTATGCGCCGTCGCGGTTCGAAGGGATGGTCTGGTCCACGCGCCTGGTCGAGAAGCGCGTGATCGGCATGAGCGACTGTTTGTGGGGGCTGCTCGACGGCATGAACGACGACGGTTTAGCGGTGTCCCTCACGTTCGGCGGCCGTCGCGTGCTGGGCGACGGGTTCGGTATCCCCATCGTCATGCGGTATCTGCTCGAGACCTGCGCCAGCGTGGACGACGCGAGGGCAGCGCTGACGCGGCTGCCGTATTCGCTCAGCCACAACCTCACGATCGTCGACGGGACGGGAACGGCGCTCACGGCGTACCTGTCCCCCGACCGCGAGCCGATCTTCCGGTCGTTCCCGGCGGCGACGAACCACCAGGGCATCGTGGAGTGGCCCGAGCAGGCGCGCGCGACGCGCACGATCGAGCGAGAGCAGACGATCGTGCGCTTGCTGGACGACCCGTCGATCGACCGGCAGGGGTTCGTCGACAGCTTCTTGCGAACACCGCTGTTCTCGACGTCTTACGCCCACGGGTTCGGTACCTTGTATACGGCTGCCTACGAGCCACGCGATCGGGTCGCCCGGTTCATCTGGCCCGCGATGTCGTGGACGCTCGGGTTCGATCGGTTCGACGAAGGCGAGCACACCGAGGTGCTCGCTGAGCCCACGTTCGCCACGTCCGCAGGCTGATCGCCCGATGCGAACGGCGACGCTGTCGATCGCCACGGGGGACCGGCTGGTGACCGACCTCACCGACGAGGCTCGGGTGTTCGCGCGGGGGGGTGGCGACGGGCTGCTCAACGTCTTCGCGCCGCACGCGACCGCGGGGCTCGCGCTGATCGAGACGGACAGCGGTTCGGAGCAGGACCTCGAGGAGCTCCTGACGCGCATCGTCCCGCGGGACGACAGGTACTCGCATCGTCACGGCAGCCCTGGGCACGGGGGCGACCACGTGCTGCCGGCGATCGTGTCACCGTCGCTCACGGTGCCGGTGATCGCGGGTGAGCTCGCGCTCGGCATGTGGCAATCGATCGTGCTCGTGGATCCGAACCGCGACAACCCGATCCGAACGGTGCGGCTGAGTTTCCTGCCCGGCTAGAGGTACTGGCCGGGAGCGCGGTCTTTCCTCGCTCCGTGCGCCGGGGCTTCGGTCACCGCCTGGACGTCCCGCTCGCGAAGCAGGACGAGATCCTCGCCCTCGAGCTCGACCTCGAGCCCGGCCGACGGGAGGAACAGCACTCGGTCGCCGGCCTTCGCAACGCGGACGTCCGGGCCGACGAGCGTGACGTCACCCCAGGCGAGGCGCTTGGGCGCAGGCATCGCGGTGGCGGGGATCAGCAGGCCGCCGGCGCTCTTGCGTTCGCCGTTCTCCGGCGTGCGGACGACGAGCCGGTCGCCGGTGAGCCGAAGCTGAGGCTCGGCCGCCTTCTTGGTGCGTGGCTTGCGTGCCACCGTCTTCGACTTCGCGGTCGCCTTCGTCGTGGAGCGTTCGTGCGCTTGGGGCATCGTCGCGAGTGTACCGAGCGCCACCCGCTAGCATGGGCGCTCCATGAAGGCTCGCACCCTGATCCGCGCCGCCACCGATCGGCTGAAGGACTCGCCCGCGATCGATCATTGGCAGAAGCACCGCGAGAAGATCGAGGCCGAGATCCTGATGATCGATCTGCTCGGCTACGAGCCCGAGCCCGACGAGAAGATCGGTTCGAAGAAGCAACGCACCTACGAGGCTTGGGTCGAGCGCCGCTTTACGGGCGAACCCCTCGCGCACATCACCGGTGTCACAGCGTTCCGAGACCTCGAGCTTGTCGTCGAGCCGGGCGTGTTCGTGCCCCGAGACTCGTCGGAATGGATCGTCGAGTGCGCGGTGCGTCGGCTCCGCGGGCGGAAGCATCCGGTGCTGGTCGATCTCGCGAGCGGGATGGGCACGATCGCGCTCGCAGTGTCCTCCGAGGTGCCGGCGGCGGCGGTGTTCGGCGCCGAGCTGTCCGAGGAAGGGGTGCGGCTGGCTCGCAAGAACGCGAAGCTGCTCGGTCTGCGTGCGCGGTTCGCCGCCGGCGACCTGTTCGCCCCGGTCCCGAAGAAGCTGAAGGGTGGCGTCGACGTGATCACGATCCACCCGCCCTACGTCGCGAAGGACGAGGTCGCCGACTTGCCCGACGAGATCCGGGAATGGGAGCCTGAACACACGCTCACCGATCAGAGCGACGACGGGCTCGGCCTCGTGCGCCGTACTGTCGAGGAGGCGCCGCCCTGGCTGCGATCGAACGGATGGCTCCTGATGGAAGCCGACGCCGACCGCGCGAAGGGCGTTCGCGCCGTGATGACCGAGGCCGGCTACCGAGACGTCTCCGCGACCAAGGGCGGGCCGATCCCCATCACACGAGTCATCGCGGGCAAGCGACCGCGATGACCGATACCCGACCGTACGGGTCGTGGCCCTCGCCGATCACGGCCGAGATGCTCACAACCACCTCGATCGCCCTCGGCGAGGCGACCCTCGAGGGCGGGGTCGCGTACTGGCTCGAGATGCGACCGACCGAGGGTGGCCGCATGGTTGTCGTCAAAGGCGATCCGCATTCCGCGCCCGTGGACGTTACGCCGGTGGGGTTCAACGCCCGTTCGATGGTGCACGAGTACGGCGGCGGCTCCTACACCGTGCATCGCGGCACCGTCTTCTTCTCGAACCTCGCCGACGCGCGGCTCTACCGGCAGGACGACGGCGCTGAGCCGGTCGCGATCACGCCGGAGACCGATGCGACGCACCGATACGCCGACGGCGCCGTGACCGCCGATGGCCGGTGGTGGATCGGGGTGCGTGAACGCCACGACCTGGGTCCCTCGGTGCTCGACGTGGTCAACGAGCTCGTCGCGGTGCCCACCGACGGCGCCAGCGAGGCGCACGTGGTGGCGACAGGGCACGACTTCTACTCGTCACCGCGGATCTCGCCCGACGGCGCGTTCCTCGCGTTCCTCGCCTGGGACCTGCCTGCGATGCCGTGGGACGGATGCGAGTTGTACGTAGCGCCGCTATCGCCCGACGCGACGCTCGGCGAGCCCTCGCTCGTTGCCGGACGGATCGGCGAGGAGTCGATCTGGGACCCCGAGTGGAGCCCGACCGGCGACCTCGTGTTCGCGTCGGATCGAAGCGGCTGGTGGAACCTCGAGCGCGTCCGCGACGGCGAGCGAACGGTGCTGCATCGTGCCGATGCAGAGTTCGGCTACCCACAGTGGGGGATGGGCGAGCGTTCGGTCGCCTTCTTCGCCGACGGTCGGATCGTGTGCCACTACGACACGGGCGCCAGGACGCACACGGCGGTGCTCGATGCGGAGACCGGCGAGCTTACGGATCTCGATCTGCCGTACGACGCGTTGGGGTGGGGCCCGAACATCGCGATCGAAGGGTCGGTGGTCGTGTTCACGGCCGGGTCGCCGACGTTGCCCGCGCAGATCGTGTGGCTCGACTTCGCGGCCCGCTCGGTCGACGTGCTCCGCGAGAGCACGTCGGTGCCGATCGATCCGGCGTACCTCGCGATCCCGGAGGCGATCGAGTTCCCGGCCGAAGGAGACCGCACTGCGCACGCGCTGTACTACCCGCCCGTGAACCCCGATGCGTCCGGTCCCGAGGGGGAGCGTCCGCCACTGTTGGTTGTGGCCCACGGAGGACCGACAGGGAACACGACCGCGCTCTTCGACCTCGGGCTCCAATTCTGGACGAGTCGAGGGTTCGGGGTCGTCGACGTCGACTACGGCGGGTCGACCGGCTACGGGCGCGCGTACCGGCAGCGGTTGAACGGCATGTGGGGGGTCGTGGACCTGCAGGATTGCGTGGCCGCCGCGGACTTCCTGATCGCGCGCGGCGACGTGGACCCCGACCGCTTGCTCGTGCGCGGCGGCAGCGCGGGCGGGTACCTCGTGATCTGTGCGCTCGCGTTCACCGACCGGTTCGCGGCCGGTGCAACCTACTTCGGCATCGCCGACCTCGTGCCGTTCGCGACGGGCGACACCCACAAGTTCGAGAGCGGCTACGTGTTCTCCATGGTCGGACCGTGGCCTGAGGCGGAGGACACGTACCGCGCGCGCAGTCCGATCAACTTCACGGCGCAGCTCACGACCCCGATGCTGGTGTTGCAGGGCGCCGATGACCACGTCGTGCCACCGTCCCAGGCCGAGGTGATCGTTGAAGCGCTGCGGCGAAACGGAGTTCCGCACGCGTACAAGCTGTACGAAGGAGAGGGCCACGGGTTCCGCCGGTCGGAGAACCAGATCGACGCTCGCAACGCGGAGCTGTCGTTCTACGCCCAGATCCTCGGGTTCGAGCCAGCGGGCGACGTGCCGGTCGTGCCGATCGATCGGGGCTGAGTCTCAGCCGCCGATCGCGCTCATCGAGCGCGCGGGCTGGACGAAGTCCTCGTGGTTGATCCGGTGTCCAGACCACTTGCCCCAGACGGCCGTGCGGATCACGTGCGCAAGCTCGTCGTCGGTCGCTCCCGAGCGCATGGGTTCGCGCAGGTCGGTCTCCTCCAGGGCGAACAAGCACGTCCTGAACTGGCCTTCGGCGGTGAGGCGCAGCCGGTTGCAGGTGTCGCAGAACGGCTCGCTGACGCTGGCGATCACGCCCACCCGGCCCGGTGCGCCGTCGGCGAATCGGTAGCTCGCAGCGGGCTCGACATCGGGCGCATCGGCGACGAGCGGGTACACCGCGTCGATCGCCTCCAGGATGCGGGCGCCCGTTACGACCTTTGCGCGTTCCCATGCGTGCTGCGCGTCGAGCGGCATGTACTCGATGAAACGAACCTCGTACCCCGTCTCGCGAGACCACCGTGCGAAGTCGACGAGCTCATCGTCATTCGTACCGCCGATGACGACGGTGTTGATCTTGATCGGCGTGAGGCCCGCGGCTTCGGCGGCGCGAAGCCCTGCGAGCACTCGTTCCAGCGCATCGCGACGCGTCATCTCCAGGAATCGGTGCTGCAGCAAGGAGTCGCACGAAACGGTTGCCCGGTCGACACCCGCGGCGGCGAGCGGCGCGGCGAGCGTGTCGAGCAGCATGCCGTTGGTGGTGATCGAGATGTCGAGGTCGGGGCCAACGTCGCGGAACATCGAGACCAACGTCGGGAGATCGGCTCGGATCGTCGGCTCACCACCTGTGACCTTCAGCGACCGCACGCCGAGCCCGACGAACACGCCGAGCAGCCGGCGCATCTCCTCGAACGTGAGGAGCTCATCCTTCGGCAGCCACTGCAGACCCTCGGCGGGCATGCAGTACGTGCATCGGAAATTGCATCGGTCGGTGACGGAGATCCGCAGGTCGTCGGCGACGCGGTCGAACGTGTCGACGAGCGGGCCCGATGTCGGGGGAAGCAGGTGATCGTCCATAACGAACCCCCAGCGTACCCCGGACGGGCGCAGAGGGGCCCCAGGGCTGGGTCAGCCCCGCACTCGACCTGCTACACATAGCGAGCGATGCGCGTCCTGGTCCTGTACGAATCCCGCCGCGGCTTCACGCTGACCGTGGCGCGGGCGCTCCGCGACGAGCTCCGAGGGCGCGGGCTGCAGGCGAGCACGGCGCCCTTGCGCGGGGTCGACGCCGGCACGCTGGCCGCAGCCGATGCGCTCGTGGTAGGCACCTGGGTGAAAGGACTCGTCGTGGCCGGTGTCGGTCCGGCGAACGGCACCCGCGAGGGGGTCGCGGCGCTCCCGAACCTCGGCGGCGCCCCCACGATCGTGTACTGCACATGCGAGATCTCGCCACGGGGCACGCTCGAGGAGCTGCAAGGCTGGTTGGAAGCCCGCGGCGCGGACGTCCGCGGTCGCATCGTCTTCCGCCGGAAGAAGAGCTTGGCGAATGCTCCCGCCGCCGCCGAGGCGATCGCCGACGCCTTCGCGGTCGTCTGACCCTGGCCGCGGTCGTCCGTCCGGTGGCAGGATGACCCCATGACTCGAGCGGCGGTGCTCACGATCTCGGATGGTGTCACCCACGGCACGCGCGTGGATGACTCGGGGGATCTTGCCGACCGGCTGCTTGCTGCTGCCGGATTCGAGGTCGCCACGCGTGCGGTCGTTCCCGATGACCGTGCCGAGATCGAAGCCGCGCTCCGGAGACTCGCCGCCGCCCACGCGCTGGTCGTGACCACCGGTGGAACCGGTTTCGGCCCCCGTGACGTGACCCCGGAAGCCACCCGAGCTGTGCTCGACCGTGAGGCGCCGGGGATCGCCGAGCGGATGCGCCAAGAAGGGCTGCGCCACACGCCCATGGCGTCGCTGTCTCGTGCGATGGCGGGCACTCTCGGTGATGCGGTGATCGTGAATCTGCCTGGCTCGCCGACGGGGGTTCGCGAATCGCTCGAGGCGATCGCTGACGTGTTGCCCCATGCTGTGGGACTCGTCGGCGGCACGACCGGCGTCCATCCGACCGGCCACGTCGTCGCAGCACCGCCCGCCGTCGAGGAGGCGAGGGGCACCTTCGATGCTCACGCCCGCGTCGACGTGAAGGCCGTCAAGATCGTGTCGGGCTCGCCGCCGTGTCGGATCGGGATGGCGATGTCGATCGAACCCGACGGGCCAGCGCGCGGCACGCTCGGGTGCGCCGAGTTCGATCAGCAGGCGATCGATGCCGTCGCGGCGGTGCTCGAGGCGGGCGAGCCGGCCACACAGGTGTTCCACCATGATCAAGGCGACATCGAGGTGTTCCTCGAACCGCGGCCGGTCCCGCCGCTCGTCGCCGTGGTGTCGGCGACCGATGTCGCGCGCGCCGTCCGGCGCCACCTGTCGATGCTCGGGTATCGGACCGTGACGGTCGAGCCACGGACCGAGCGTGTCACCCCCGAGGATGACCCGGTGATCGCCGGACTGGAGGCCCTGCGCTTGACCGATCGCGATGCGGTGGTGTTGACCGATCACGATGCGCCCTACGCGACGGCGACGTTGGCCGAGGCCGCACGGTCGCCCGCGTCTTTCGTCGGGATGATGAGCTCCCGCGGTCACGCCGCCGGACATCTCGACGCCCTTCGTGCTCTCGGAGTCCCGGATGTGGACGTTGCCCGGGTGCACACGCCGCTCGGGCTTGACCTCGGTCGCAAGGACGCAGAGGGCATCGCATTGTCGATCGCAGCGGGCATCGTGGCGGCCGCGAACGACCGTGACGGGGGATGGATGGACCGATGACCCGCGACGATGTTCGCGCCAACCTCGCGAGCTGGGATGCCGACAGCGCCGCCTACCAGGCCCGCAACGCGGCCCAGCTGAATCGCTGGGATCGGCTCGGCTGGGGCGTGTGGGACCTTCCTGAGGATGACGTGAACGCGCTCGGTGACGTGCGAGGTCTCGACGCACTCGAGCTGGGGTGCGGGGCCGCGCAATTCGGGATCGGGGTGGCCAAGCGTGGGGCTCGGGTGACCGGCATGGACCTCAGCGCGAACCAACTGGCCGCCGCGGCTCCGTTCCTTCGCGAGACGGGGACGCACATGCCGCTCGTGCGCGCGAACGCCGAGGAGTTGCCCTTCGTGGAGGCAAGCTTCGATCTCGTGTTCTGCGATCACGGCGCCACGACGTTCACGGATCCGCGCATCACCGTGCCGGAGGTCGCACGTGTGCTTCGGCCCGGTGGCCGTTTCGTCTTCAACATCTCGACGCCGATCATCTGGATGACGTGGCCGATGACCGACGGTCCCCCCGGGCGGGAGCTGCTGCGTCCGTACTTCGGGATGGGGCGGATGGTCTGGGACGAAGCCGACGGCAGCGTCGATTTCCAGCTGGCCTACGGCGAGTGGATCCGGCTCTTCCGGTCCAGCAGCTTCGTGGTCGACGACCTGATCGAACTGCGTCCGCCGGAGCACGCCGATTCGACGTTCGAGGGATACGCGAGCATCGAGTGGGCACGCTCGTTCCCGGGTGAACACATATGGAAGGTGCACAAGGAGCCTGTATGAAGCGGGCGGTGGCTGTCGGCGCGGCGGTCGCCGCGTTGATGGTCGCGCTGATCGCGTGGCCTCCCCAGTCGCCGAGCCCACCCGATCCGCGCCCGAACATCCTGCTCGTCTTGACCGACGACCAGACCCTGGACACCCTTCCCACCGAGCCGGCGGCGATGCCATGGCTCCAGTCGCAGCTGTTCGATCCCGCGGGGCACTGGCTCTGGTTCCCGAACGCGGTCGTCTCGACGCCGCTGTGCTGCCCGTCGCGGGCCACGATCCTCACGGGCCGCTACGACACCCGCACGCACGTCCGCGACAACGAGTCGGGGCAGCTGCTCGACGACACGAACACCCTGGCGGTCTGGTTGCACGACGCGGGCTACCGCACCGGATTGGTTGGCAAGTACCTGAACGCGTACCCCTTCGGCCGCGACGCGTTCATCCCGCCCGGCTGGGATCGCTGGTTCGCGAAGGAGAACGCGGACGAGTCCACCGCGTACTACGACTACGAGATCGTCGACCAGGGTGTCGTCCGCCACTTCGGAGGGATGCCCGCGAACTATGCGACCGACGTGCTCGGCGAGCAGGCGGTCCGATTCGTGCAGCAGGCCCCGATCGACCAGCCGTGGTTCCTGTACTTCAGCCCGAACGCGCCGCATCTGCCCTGGGTGCCCGCCCCGAGGTACGCGGGCGCGTTCGCCGGCGTCGATCCGCCGATCCCGTCGCTCGATGTGTTGAACGACGTCACGGGCAAGCCAGGCTACGTCGCACAGCGCCCGTCGGTGAGCGAGGCCGCGCGTCAGCGTTTCATCGACGCCGATCGGAACGAGCGCGCGATGCTGCTGTCGGTCGATGACTGGTTCCGCGCGATCGTCGGCGAGGTCGCCGCCCGCGGTCAGTTGGACAACACGGTGATCGTCTTCCTGACGGACAACGGCTACACGATGGGTCTGCATCGCCTCGACGGGAAGCGCTACCCGTACACGCCGTCGATCGGTGTCCCGTTCGCGATCCGCACGCCATGGGCATCCACGGGAACCGTGCCGACGCTCGTGTCGAACCTCGATCTCGCCGGGACGATCGCCGGCCTTGCGAGCGTGACGCCTGGATTGGCGCAAGACGGCGTCGACCTCGGGCCGGCGCTTCGAGGCGATCCGGTGCCATCGCGGCCAGGCGTCTTCCTCGACTGGGTGGGCGACGGATTCGTGCCCCCTTGGCAGGGTGTGCGGACCGATCGTTGGACATTCGTTCGCAATGCCGATGGCACCGAGGAGCTGTACGCGATCGACGACGTGTACCAGCTCCGGAATCTCGCGGACAACCCGGACTTCGCGCATGTTGCGCGCATGCTCGGGGCGCGACTGGACGCTTTGGCAGCTGAGGCTCAACGGTAGACTCGCCGCCGTGCACGAGCGCCCTCCCCTGATCCGAGAGTCGTCGGTGCGCCCATCCCGGGCGCAGATCGCGCGACGCCGCGCCGTGGCCGTCGTGATCGTTGTGGCCGCGATCGTCGGACTCTGGCTGCTGTTGCCCTCATCGGGAGGGCCGGGCTCCAGCGCGGCGGGACCGGGGTCGAACTCGCCCTCGGGCGATGGCACGAACCCGAGCCCGAGCGCGAGCACGATCGTCCCCGGCCAGAACCCGATCAAGCACGTGATCTTCCTGGTCAAGGAGAACCACTCGTTCGACAACTACTTCGGCAAGTACCCGGGTGCCGACGGCGCGACCGAAGGGCCGACGCTGCAGTGCGACAACGGCTTCGCGCCGGGGCCGACCGTGCAGCTCACCGACGCTCCGTACGAGTACCCGCACGACCTCGGGCATGCGTTCGTGCCGGGGCTGACGGCGATCAACGGCGGCAAGATGGACGGATTCAACTGTGTGTCGCTGGGCGAGGACATGACGGGCTACACGCAGTTCGATCGGAAGTCCTTGCCCGTGTACTGGGCGCTCGCCGATCGGTTCGTGCTTGCCGACCACTTCTTCACATCGATGTACGGGCCGACCTTCCCCGAACACCTGTACACGATCGCGGCGCAGTCGTACGGCATCGTCGACAACAAGACGACGGGAACGGCGGAGGGCTCCGGCAGTTACTGCGATGACCCGACGGAGTTCACGCGCAGGTTCCCGATCGAGGATCTGTCGAAGGCGGAGATCAGACGGATCATGGGCTTGGAGGAGCACTTCCTCGACGACGACGCAAACCTGTTCAAGATCGCCGCCTATTGGGTGAGCACGCGCACCTGTATCAACATCCCGATCCTGCCCGATGAGCTGCAGCAGGCGAAGGTCAGCTGGAAGTACTACGCGATGAAGGACATCTGGATGAACGCCATGCAGGCGATCCAACACGTTCGGTTTGGCCCGATGTGGAACAAGGTCCAAGATCCCGACACGATCCTGACGGACCTCGAGAACGACAACCTGCCCGACGTTTCGTGGCTGATCCCGCCGGAGGGGAACCCGAACGAGCATCCGGGTGGCGGCGTGAACATCTGTGAGGGCGAGAACTGGACGGTCGACTACCTGAACGCCATCTTCGCATCCGACGCGTGGCCGAACACGGCCGTGGTGATCGTGTGGGACGACTTCGGAGGGTTCTACGACCACGTGGTCCCACCGCATTACGACGTGATGGGCCTCGGACCGCGCACGCCCGCGCTGATCATCTCGCCCTACACCACTGCTGGATCGAACCCCGACGGCGGCTCGGTCGACTCCGACGGTGTACGAGTTCTCGAGTGTCCTGAAGTTCATCGAGGATCTGCACGGGCTCGACCCGCTGACCGATCGGGACGCGCAGGCGTCGCCGCTCGCGGGCGCGTTCGATTTCTCGCAGGCACCTCGACTTGATGTGCCGAAGCTGCGCACGCGCGACTGCCCCACGTCGTGAACCTCCGGTCGATAGCGATGATCGCCGTGCTCATGCCGCTGGTCGTCGCCGCTCGAGATCCATCGGGCGATGTCGTTGCCTGCGCGGGCTCGACGCCGGCGTCTGGGCCGGATCTCGTCGCGGCGACCGGTCGCGCAACCGAGCTGGGCACGGTGGCGACGTGGCGGTTGACCTTCGACCGCCCGATCGAGGTACCGTCCGACCTGCAGATCGACATCGTCGTACGCGACCCGGAGCTCCCCGCGGTCGACGCCGGCGACGAGACCGGGTTGAATCGACTGGTTCGATGGCGAGCCATCTCCGCCGACGAACCGATCGAGATCGTGTGGCTCCCCCACGACGGGTCCACGACGTTCAACCCACCGGCGCTCGACGGACGCTCGCTCGAGATCGTCGTCCCGGGCCGTCTGCTCCTCGGAGAATCCCCCGACGGGACCGAGAGCGTCGCGCGCGCCCGCTGGGGCGTCGTCGTCCGTGCGGGCGGCGCCTGTGACCGCCTCGCCGACGGGCTGCCCGCATTGCGCCTCGTCGGGTCGACGGGGCCGACGAGCCGCCGTCATCGACCCAAGCTCCATCGCCGCCGGCCCCAGTGTCGGCCGCGACGTCGGAGGCAAGCAGCACCTCATTGAGGTGGTTCCTCGTATCACTCATCGTGCTTGCAGCCCTGTTGTTCTGGGCGCTTGGCGGCGTGCGCGGCGCGAGGGCTCAAGATACGACCAGGTCAGGAACGATGACCTTTTGGACATGTCCGCGCGCTGGATCGCCTTTCGTGATCTCCCCGGGGCCCCCACGGGGGCGAGTCTGCCGATCGGTCTCGGCTGGCGCGGCGAGCCGCTGCTTGTGACCGACGATCTCGTCGACGTGGATCGCATCGTCCAGGAGTACGCCGCGAAGGTGCAGACGGCGTTCGCGATCCGGTCCGACGGCGACGCGATCTATGGCGTCGCGAGCCACGCGGATGACGAGCCGATCCGATTCGCACTGAACGTCGATGAACGGGTCGACGGCTGGCCGGCGCTCCGCGACCACTGTGCTGTCGGCCCCAGCATCGTGGGCTGGCGTCAGCGCACGGCGCTCGCCCTCGCCGACTGGACCGTGCACACGCCGCGGACCAGCGACGCGCACGAGCTCGACGCGATCCTGCAAGCGCGCGGCGACGTCGCGTTGATCGTCGACGCGTGGTTCGAACTGCTCGGCCTCGCCGTGCCCGTCGAGCGCGCGGCGGACCCCGTGGACGAGGCCTCGAAGGCGAGGGCCGCACTCGCGCAGGCGGCCGAACGCAGACGCCAGCGCCGTCTCAATCCGACGCCGATGTGGTGACGCGCGTTAGGCGTCGACCGTGAGCCCCTGTTGCGCGGCCAGGTCCGCGAGGAGTTCGTCGAGGCCCGCGGCGATCTCACCGCGCCACCACTGCTGGCCCTCCTCGGGCAGGGTGTAGATCGGGTCGTAGTAGTGATACTGACGCGTGAGCGCTTCGGGGTCGTCGAACTCGATACCGGTGCGGTAGTTCTTCCGCCAGTACGAGATGCCTTTCGTGCGGTCGTACTCGTCGTGCATGTGCACCCAGCGCTTGCCCACGAACGGCACGTCGCAGACGAAGCGCGGCGTCGCGAAGCCCGGCAGGTACCCGAGGATCGAATACTGCAACCCCTGAGCCTCGGCAACCGACAGCCGCCAGTGTTCGGCGTTCGGGATCATGTCGCACATGTAGAAGTAGTACGGAAGGATCTTGCCGTGATCGAGCAGCGTGAAGCAGAGGTCGAGCAGCTGGTTGGTTGAGGTGTTCACGCCACGCAGCAAGACGCCCTGGTTGCGCACGTCGCGGTACCCCATGTCGAGCAGCTTGCGCACCGCCGTGCCGACAAGCGGGGTGACCTGCTGGGCGGCATTCACGTGCGTGTGGATCGCGATGTCCTTGTCACGCTCGCGTGCGCGGGTCGCGATGGCCTCGTAGGCCGCGAGCACGTCGTCTTGCAGGAAGTGCTGGGGGATCCCCATCAGACCCTTGGTGGCGATCCGGATGTCGCGGATGTTCTCGATCTCCATCAGCTTGAACAGCCACTCCTGCAGACGCTTGGCAGGCACGTTCGCCATGTCGCCGCCGCTGACGACGACGTCGCGGACCTGCGGTGTCGCTCGGAGGTAGTCGAGCATCGCGTCCCAGCGGTCGGTTTGCTTCATCTCGAACTTGTACTTCAGGACCTGCAGTGTGTCGTTGCCCACAAGGTCCATCCGCGTGCAATGGCCGCAGTACTGCGGGCACGTCGGGATCAGCTCGGCGAGCACCTTGGTGGGGTAGCGGTGCGTGAGGCCCTCCACCGCCCACATCTCGGCCTCGTGCAACGAGTCGCGGCTCGACAGGGGGTGGCTCGGCCACTCCGGCTCGCGCTCCGAGTACGCGGGCGCCATGTAGCGACGCACCGGATCCGCGTAGAGGTCTGCCACGTCCATCGTGTTGAGCATCTGCGGCGGGATCAGCATCGACATCGTCGAGCGCTCCTGCTGGTCGCGCTCGATGTCGGCATACAGCTCGTCGGTCAGGTGCTCGCCCAGCGCCCCCTTGAATTCGACGAGGTTCTTCACGGAGTGGGCACGCTGCCACTGCGCCGATTCCCACTGCTCCTTCGTGACGTCCCGGTAGCCGGGCAGACGTGTCCAGTCGGGCTCGACGTACTCGCGCTTCAATGGGTACGCGAAGGGTTGATCGCCGGCGTGGGCGTGAGCTTCGCGGTGCCCCGGTCGGATGTTGGACGGTTCGGGATGGAACTCCACGCTCACGGCGTCACCTCCTGGTGGTCGAGCACGGTGGCATCAGCCGACCGTGAAACAGGTCGTTATCAGGCGTGAGTGGATGATACCCGGGAATCGTCCGGAAAGTGCAGCCCGAAACCGAAGGATATTCGGTTAGCGGGGCCCGCGGCCGCCGCCGCCCGGCCCGCCGCGACCATCGCGTCGACGCGGTCGCATGTCTCGGATCTCCGGGCCCTTCTTGGGCAGACGAGCCTTCATCGGCGCGTGGCCCGTGCGCTCGAAGCGCACCTGGATGTACTCGGGGTGCTGGGACCGCTCGGTTTCACGCCATCCGTTGGCCAGCAAGTGCTTCAGGCGGGAAGCGGCGGTCTTCCGAAGGCTATCGCCGCCCGGGACCTTGACGTACAGCCGCTCGTGGATCGTCTCTTTGTAGTCCGGCATCGTCCGCAAAGGGTAGCAGGAGCCTCGGCCGGCCTCCGCGGGAACGCTTCAGCACCTGCGGGGCAAGGCCGATGCACACCGAGGATGGCGGCGATCGAGACACGAGGGGCCGAGCCGGCGGTGGCGCGCGGGGATCCGCGTGCCCTGCTTGCAGGCGATGACTGGCGAGAGCACGTCGCGACGGCTTTGGCCGCCGTGGGCATCGCGGCCGGCGTCGATCGCTGCTACGTGTTCGAGAACCTCCGCGGTCCCGACGGCCGGCTGTGGATGGACCTGATCGGGGAATGGAACCGTGACGATGTGCGCGGGATCTTCGATGAGCCCGGCGAGCATCTGCATCCGTACTACCCGTCGTTCCAGCGATGGCTGGACGTGCTCGCGGAGGGCGGTCAGATCGTCGGTCGCGTGGAGCAGTTCCCGGACCCCGAGCGCTCGGCGCTCGCGTCGGAGGGAACGGTCTCCACGTGGCAGCTCCCCATCGTGGTTGGCGACGCCTGGTGGGGGTTCGTCGGGATCGACGTGTTGGGGCCCGCCGACCTGGATGAGCACCACGGCGAGGCGTTGCGTTCGCTCGGGGTCGCGATCGGCGAGGCGGCCGAGCGCGCGCGCGTCCAGCAGGAAGCGGGGATGCGCGACGACCTGTTCCGCACGATGATCGAGAGTGGCCCGGTCATCACGTACATCGATGCTCCCGACGAAGCCGCGAGCGCGGTCTACATGAGCCCGCAGATCGAGGAGCTCGTCGGGTACTCGGCAGAGGAGTGGTTGGCCGATCCGGAGTTGTGGCCGCGGCTGCTCCACGCGGACGACCGTGCGCGCGCGCTGGCCGAGAACGCCCGGCACAACGAGACGGGCGAGCCGTTCCGACTGGAGTACCGGATGGTGCATCGAGACGGCCGCATCAGTCTGGGTCTACGACGAAGCGCGGGTCGCTCGCGACGAGCAGGGCAAGATCGTGCTATTCGCACGGCGTGATGCTCGACATCACGGCGCGCAAGCAAGCCGACGAGCAGGTGGCGTTTCGCACCTACCACGACGAGCTCACGGGGCTTCCGTCACGCGAGATGTTCGAGGAGCTCGTCGATCTGTCGGTGGCGCGAGCCCGGCGTCACGACGGCGCCGTCGCCGTGCTGGCGGTGGACCTCGTCGACTTCCGGTTGGTGAATGACTCGTTGGGGCGTGCCTCGGGGGATGCGTTACTTGTCGACGTCGCCGAGCGGCTGCGTGAGGCGACACGCGAGACCGATCTCGTCGCCCGTCGTGGCGGCGACCAATTCCTGCTGTTGCTGGCGGATCTCGACCGTGAGGAGACAGGTCCCGACGGTGCGGTGCTGCGCGCCGAGTCGGTGGCGCAGCGGATCCATGAATCGCTCGGGGCGCCGTTCATGGTTGACGGAACCGAGGTGTACATCAGCGCGGGCGTCGGGATCAGTCTGTTCCCTCGGGACGCGGAGGACGCAGCGGGCCTGCAGCGCAACGCCGAGGCCGCGATGTTCCAAGCCAAGCGGGCCGGGGGAACCAACTACGTGTTGTCGGGCGGCGAGGGCGCCGACTCCGGCGCCCGGCTGCATTTCGTGACGCGGCTGCGCAAAGCGGTGGACGCGCAGCGTTGGACATTGCACTACCAGCCGGTCGTGGACCTGAACGACGGGCGGATGGTCGGCGTCGAGGCATTGATCAGGTGGATCGAGCCCGACGGCACGATCGTGCCGCCCAACGACTTCATCCCACTCGCCGAGGAGCTTGGGCTGATCGAGCGGATCGGGGACTGGGTGGTGCGCGAACTCACGTATCAGGTGACCGCCTGGCGGGAGCTCGACATCGACGTCGAGGTCGGGTTCAACCTGTCGCCCCGTCAGTTCTGGCAGCCGGATCTCGCGCGACGGATCAAGCAGGAGTTCCAGACCGGCGGTGTGGACCCGTCGCGCGTGCTCGTCGAGGTAACCGAGACATCCGCGATGATGGACCCCGATCGCGCCCAAGAGGTGCTGCAGGAACTCACCGACGCCGGTTTCTCGATCGCGATCGACGACTTTGGGACGGGGTACTCGTCGCTGTCGCGACTGCGTGAGATGCCGGTGCGCGTGCTGAAGATCGACCGATCGTTCGTGTCGAACGTGCATTCCGACCGGCAGGCCGCGTCGATCGTGTCGGCGTTCCTCGAGTTGGCGAATGGGTTGGACCTGGTGACGCTCGCGGAAGGCATCGAGACCGAAGAGGAACTCGCGTTCTTGCGTGAGCGCGGGTGCCAGCTCGGTCAGGGCTACTACTTCTCGCGGCCGGTGCCGCCCGAGGAGATCATCGCACTCGCATTCGGCGGGATCGCGACGGCGGCCGCACTGCAGAGACGCTAGCCGGCCACGACCTCGCGAGCTCGCGCTGCGATCGAGCGCCCGTCGATGCCGGCCCACGTGCGGAGCTGCCGCGGCGTCGCGGAGCCGGGGACGCCGGTGATCCCGATCTTCACGACGCGGCCGTGCAGCGGCCCGGTCGCGGCCAGCGCGTCGAGGACGGAGTCGCCGAGCCCGCCTTCCACGCGGTGGTCCTCGACGACGACGAGCACCCCGGTGTCGCTCATCGCGCGCCGGAGGGTTTGCCCGTCGATCGGCTTGACGCTGTAGCAGTCGAGCACGCGTGCGGTGATGCCGTCGGCGCCAAGGGTGTCGTGCGCAGCGAGGCACTCGTGCACCGTGATTCCGGCCCCGACGAGGGTCACGTCGTCATGATCCGTCGAGACGAGCGTCTTCGAACCGCCGACCGGGAACGTATCGGACGCTGTGTAGAGCGCAGGGGTTGCCTCACGCGTGGTCCGCAGGTAGGAGATCCCCGACAGGCGCGCCATCGCTTCGGTGAGCGCGACGGCGCTCGTGCCGTCCGACGGGTAGAGCACGGTCGAGCCCGCGAGCGCGCGGAACAACGCCAGGTCTTCCAGCGCCATCTGTGACGGGCCGTCCTCCCCGATCGACACACCCGCGTGCGAGCCGCACAGGCGCAGGTCCGCTCTGCTCACGACGCCCATTCGGATCTGGTCGGCAGCCCGCACGAGGAACGCGCCGAACGACGCGGCGAACGCGGTCTTGCCGAGCGCCTGCAGCCCCGTCTGCACGCCCACCATGGATTGTTCGGCGATGAACAGCTGAAAGAAGCGGTCGGGGGCGACCGCCGCTGCATCCTCCGTATATGTGGAGTTGCCTACCTCGCCGTCGAGGACGACGACGTCCGGGTAGGTACCGATCAGATGTGCGAGCGTCTCGCCGAACGCCTTGCGGGTCGCGATCGGTCCGTCGTAGGCGGGTCGCGGGGGAGCCTCCTCGTGCAGTGGCGCTATGCCACGGAGCTCGGGTGGCGACGGCGGCGTGATCCGGATATCCGCGAGACCGCCGAGTTCAGCGATGGCTGCCTCGAATGTGTCTGCGGGCACAGGCTTGCCGTGCCAGTTGTCCGCGTCGGCCAGGAACGACACGCCGTGGCCCTTGACGGTGCGGGCGACGATCAATGTGGGCCGTGCATCGGCGAGGGCGGCGCGGTAGGCCTGGTCGATCGCGTCGACGTCGTGGCCGTCGATCTGGATCGCGCTCCAGCCGAACGCCTCCGCCCGGTCGCGGAACACGTCGGCGTGCCAGGCATGCATCGTCTCGCCTCGCTGCCCGAGCCGGTTCAGGTCGACGATCGCCGTGACGTTGCTCGCGCCGTGGAACGCGGTCGCCTCCATCGCTTCCCACACCGAGCCTTCTGCCATCTCGGAGTCGCCGAGCAACACCCAGACGTTGCCGTCGGTGCCGTCGAGTCGCATGGCGAGGGCCATCCCGAGCCCGACCGCGAGCCCTTGGCCGAGCGACCCGGTGGCGACGTTGACCCACGGCAGCTCGGGGACCGGCGCCGGGTGCCCTTGGAGCGGGGAACCGTCGGTACGGAGCGACAACAGCATCTCGTCGTCGAACGCCCCGGCGGCTTTCAACACGGCGTACAGCGCCGGCGCAGCATGCCCCTTCGAGAGCACGAACCGGTCGTTGCCCGCGTAGTCGGGCGCCTTCACATCGAAGCGCAGGTGATCGGCGAACAAGACCGCAAGCAGGTGCGCGCACGACATCGAGGAGGTGGGATGGCCCGATCCCGCTGAGGTCGTGGCCCGGATGCTGTCGACCGCGATTTGCGCGGCAAGGTCGTTCCACAGTTTCGTGCGGTCGCCCACGCTCGTCCCTTCCCCTCGGGTGACGGCGCACAGGGTACCGCCCGCACTGACCGCCGGTCCCCGGGAGCGCCTACCGCGGCCCGGAAGGGCCGCGGTAGGCTCGCCGCCATGCGCCAGGCGAAGTCGATCGCTCCCACGGTGGCGGCGGGCAGCACCGGCCTTCGGCCGGTGCTGCTCGCCCTCGCCGGGGACAGTGCCTCGGGCAAGTCGACGCTGTCGCGCGGTGTCGAGTTCATCCTCGGCGTGGGGCGCGTCGGGCGGGTCTGCACCGACGACTATCACCGGTACGACCGGTCGGCGCGCGCTGCGTTGGGGGTCACCCCACTCGCCCCCGAGGCGAATCGGATGGATCTCATGGCCGATCATCTGCGCTCGCTCGCCGCCGGCGACGCCGTGTCGAAACCCACCTACGACCATCACACAGGGACCTTCGGCGCGGAGGAGATCGTCGATCCGGGCGAGATCGTGATCGTCGAGGGCCTGTTGCCGCTCGCAGACCGGTCTGTGCGCGACGCGATCGACGTCGCGGTCTTCCTCGAGCCCGAGGAGTCGTTGCGCCACCGATGGAAGCTCGAGCGCGACGTGTTCGAGCGCGGGTATTCGCCGAAGGACGTCGTCGCCGAGCTGAAGCGGCGCGAACCTGATGCGGCGCAATATATCCGGCCGCAGCGAGAATACGCGGACGTGATCCTTCGTTTCCACCAACAGCAGGACGCCACCGACGACGCTCATCTCGCAGCGCGCGTCATCGTTCGTCCCACGCTGCCGTTCCCGGCGCTCCGCGAAGTACTGGGTGGGTTCCGGGCGCGCGGCGAGACGCCGGTGCGCTGGTCGCTTCGCACCGATCGTCGCGGACCGATGAGCGTGCTCGATATCGACGGCGACTGCCCGTCCTCGCTCGGTGCTGAGCTCGAGGACGCGCTGTGGTCGACGCTTCGCCCAGACGAGCGGCTGCAGCGCGACCGGATCGGCATGATTAAGCGCCCGGGCCGCGAAGCAGAGCGCAGCGAATCGCTCGCGCTCGCCCAGTTGTTGATCGTGTCGCACCTGGTCGGCGCGTTCGACGGGGCGTTCGAGCTGTAGGCGCCTGCGGTAGCCTTGTGAGCGTGACCGAGGTACCCGAGAGCTTCCGAGAGCTCGGGGTCTCCGAACCGGTTGTCGCCGCCCTCGAGGCGAACGGCATCACCGAGCCCTTCCCGATCCAGGCGATGGTGTGGGAAGACGCCCGTTCCGGGCGCGACACCCTGGCTCGCTCGAAGACCGGCTCCGGCAAGACCCTGGGTTTCGCGCTACCGATCGTCGACCAGCTCGACCCGGCAAGCACGCCGCTGCCCGCGGCGCTCGTGCTGGTGCCCACCCGCGAGCTCGCGCAGCAGGTGAGCGCCGACTTCCACGACATCGCGAAGGCGGCCCACCTACGCGTCATGGCGGTCTACGGGGGCACCAACGTGAAGGAGCAGGCCAAGGGGATCGAGAAGTCGCATGTCTTGATCGCGACGCCGGGCCGCCTTGACGACCTCGCGGATCGCAAGCTCGTCGACCTCTCCGGGATCCAGGTCTTGGTGCTCGACGAAGCCGACCGGATGCTCGACATGGGCTTCCAACCGCAGGTGGACCGGATCGTGCGGCGGTTGCCGAAGCAGCGACAGACGATGTTCTTCTCGGCGACGCTCGACGGCGCGGTCGGGCGGATCGCGCAGGTCTACACGACCAACCCGGTGCAGCACGAGGTCGCGGGTCACGACCGGCAGACGGTCGAGGAGGCCGACCATCGGTTCATCGCGGTGCCGACCCACGACCGGCTCGCGAAGCTGATCGAGTTGGCGACGGCCGAGGACGGCTTGACGCTCGTGTTCGTCAATACGAAGCGGGCCGTGGATTCGCTGGCTCGGCAACTCAAGGCGCAGGACGTGCCGGCACTGGCGCTGCACGGCGACATGCGCCAAGAGGCACGGGACAAGTCGTTGAAGCGTTTCGCCGACGGACATGTGGGCGTCCTCGTCGCGACCGACGTCGCCGCCCGAGGGCTCGATCTCGACGACATCACACTCGTGGTCAACTTCGACGCGCCGCTCGACGACAAGGCCTACGTTCACCGTGTCGGTCGCACCGCCCGCGCGGGGCGTTCGGGCACGAGCATCACGTTCGTGACGCCGGATCAGCAAGGGCGACGTCTCGCGGATGGCCGCGCGCCTTGATCTGCACGAGGAGTTCGAACAAGAAGGCATGAAGGTCGCGCCGGCACGCATCGTGTTCAGCGGGGGACCGAAGGGTCGCCGCAGCGGGATGCGCCGGCCGCCGAAGCGTCGCTAGACGGCCAGGCCGCCGTCGACGACGGTGAGGCCGCTGCGGCGGTGCATCGCGGAGATCTCTTCGGCCGGGACCGGCCGTGAGAAGAGGTAGCCCTGCCCGAGCGCGCAGCCGCGCGCCGCGAGGAACCGCCACTCCTCCTCGGTCTCGATGCCCTCGGCGAGCGGGGTCATCCGCAGGTTGTTGGCCAGTGCGATGACCGCCGACACCATGCTCGCGCCCTGCCGGTCGCTGTTCACGTCGCGCACGAAGGTCCGATCGATCTTCAACACGTCGACCGGCATGTAGCGCAACCGTGCGAGCGACGAGTATCCCGTCCCGAAGTCGTCGATGGCGAGCTTCAGGCCGTGGTCCTTGAAGGCGTGGAGCACCGCGAGCGTCCGATCCGGGTCGTGCATCGCGGTGGATTCGGTGATCTCCACCGTGATCCGCTGCGGGTCGATGCCTGCGTTCTCGATCTGGTCGGCGATCCGGGTGACCGGGTCGGGGTGCCAGAGTTGGCGCGGTGAGAGGTTGAAGCCGATCTCGAGTTCGAGTCCCTCCGCGCGCCAGATCGCGTCCTGTCGGCAGAGCTCGTCCACCACCCAAGCGCCGATCGCGTCGATCAGCCCCATCTCTTCGGCGAGCGGGATGAAATCCCCCGGCGGGACGAGCCCCCCCGCCGGGTCTGGCCAGCGGATCAATGCCTCGACGCCGAACATGTCGCCGCTGAACAGATCGATCAGCGGCTGGTAGTGCAGCGTCCAGTCCTGACGCTCGACGGCTTTGCGGAGCCGCGTCGACAACGAGAGCTTGACGAGCGCACCCTCGTTCTCGAGGTGGTTCAGCACGTAGCCGCCGGGGCCGCTCGCCTTCGCCAGGTAGACGGCGCTGTCGGCGTTGCGCATCAGGCTCGTCGCGTCGGCCGCATCGAGGGGGTACACGCTGATCCCGACCGACGCGGTCACGTACAACTCGGTCCCGTCCACCTCGAACGGCGCCTCGAACGCCTGCAGCACCCGATGCGCGACCGCCTGCGCCGTGATCGCGGCGCCGTTCTCATCGTTGACCGGCGAGGTCTGGTCGAGATCGGCGAGCAGCATCAGGAACTCGTCGCCGCCGGGTCGGGCCACGAGGTCGGTGTCGCGTGTCGCATCCTGCAGCCGGTACGCGATCTGGGCGATCAACCGGTCGCCCGTCTCGTGGCCGAGCGAGTCGTTGATCAGTTTGAAGTTGTCGACGTCGAGCGCGAGCACGGCGACACCGCGTTCCGCCCGGCGGGCGCGCGCGAGCGAGAGCTCGAGCAACTCGTCGAACATGGCGCGGTTCGGCATGCCGGTGAGGTTGTCGTGATAGGCGAGGTAGGTGAGTCGCTCCTCGGCTTCGCGACGCTCCGTGATGTCGAGCATCACGCCGTGCGTGAACGCCGGGTTGCCCTCGGCGTCGGGCAACATCACGGCTGTGTCCTGGAACCATCGGACGCGGCCGTCGCGCCCGACCATCCGGTACTCGACCGTGTAGGGCTCGCCCGATGCGATGCCGCGCTCGACCTCTTCGATCGCACGCTCGCGGTCGTCGTCGTGGACCATCTCGGCCCAGAGCTTGCTGTCGCCGATCCACTCGTCCGGCTGGACGCCCAGGATCGTCGTGATCTGGGGAGAGACGTAGACCGTGGTCCAGTTCTCGTCGGTCACGTCCTGGTAGACGATCGCGGGGATCTGCTCGACCAGGGCGCCGTAGGTGCTGCGCAGGTGATGAAGGTCGCGCTGCGCCTCGGCGAGCGCGGTCCCTAGCTGCTCGGGAGACGGCGCGACGGTGTCGCTCCTTCGTGGTGAAGCGTCGGGCGTCTGCTCGTTCGTCACGGGCACCTTCGAGTCGCTCGGGCGGTCGGTTGCCGTTCCATCGGCCCTGGCGTGAAGCACCTTGAGACGTGGCGAAACGTTCTGGCTGCCTCATGCGGAAAGCCGGCGCGGCTTCGCCGCGCCGGCCTACGCCGAACGGTGGTGACGTGCTCCCCTAGCTGACCGTCAAGCCCGCGTACATCCCCTGCGAGTAGTGGCCGGTGATGTTGCAGAAGACCACGTACTGGCCGGCGTCGAGCGTGAGTGTCAGGTTCGCCGTCGTGCTGGCGGCAATGTCCTCCTGCTCGCCGATCACGGTCAGACTGTCCTCGGTGACCTCGTCGTTCTCGACCGGCAGGTCGCCGGGTGCCGTATCCGTCTGCACGACGACGAACTCGTGCGTGCTCGGACCTTCGTTCGTGATGTCGAAGGTCACCTCACCCACCGACGCCGTTGTCGGATCGAGCGCGATCGCGAAGTCCTTGACCGTCGCGTTGACGGTCGAGCCCGCGCTCGCATCAGGCGATGACGACCCAGCCGCTGCGCTCGACGAGCTCGAGTCCGAACCGCAGGCGGCCGTCGCGAGCATCAGCCCAGCGGCAAACGCCGCAATGGTGTACCTCTTCATGGAGCCTCCCCTCCCTGCAGTGGTTTGCCGACGATAGTGGGAACGGTGCTTGCGTCGCAACTCGACACCGAAGTCGACGATCAGAGGTAGACGCCGGTGCGGAACTCGCTCGCGGGTGGCTCAGGCCTGGTCTGTACCCGGAATGCTTCGCGTCGGATCTCGCGTCCATCGATCCCGAAGACGAAGGTGTGCGTGCCTTCGGCGTCGAAGACGAGCCCGTCGAGGTTGATCGCGAGCGTTGCGGTCCCTTCGCCATCGGGCGTGGCGAAGCGCGCCTCGAAGGCGGTGCCCTCGCCGAAAGGCCGTGGCGCGCCGACGGGATCCAGGAGCGAGATCGACAGCGTGTGCGGTCCCGCCTCGTCGGCTGTTGTGTGCACGATCACCCCGAGGCCGATCCGATCGTGCCGAACGGGAAAAGCCGAGGCCTGTATGACGCGCCAGCCGATGCCGAGCGCGTTGAGCTTGCCGCCGGCCGCCTGCACCGAGTCGGCAAGCAAGACATCGACCTGCATCAGGGCCCGTCCGTCGCCCGGTCGCGGAGGCCGCGCACCAACAGGTCCAGGCCGAACTCGAACTGCTCGTCGGCCGAGCAGTCGGCGAAGTACTGGTGGACGGCGTGCAAGATCGGGAAGGCGTCGGCGGGAACCTCGCTCTCCGGCATGTCGAACGCGCCCCGCTCGCCCTGCGACTTCTCGATCGACCCGTGCTCCATCATCACGAACCCTTGGATGAATCCGCCGAAGACGTGGAACGCCTGCACGGTGTCGCGGTCCGAAAGCCCGCCGTTCCGCAGACACCTTGAGGGCGAACTCGGTCGGCTTCAGCGACTCGAGCGTGGACGGATTTGGCCCGTGTGTCTCGGCGAACAGTCGCATCATGTCGGGGTGCGCCTGCAGCACTCGCCGCCACGATCGGGCCCCCGCCTTGCAGGTCTCGACCCAATCGTCCGTTTCTTCGGGGAACTCGAACCCGGCCATGACGCGGTCGCAGACGGCTTGGAGGAGGTCGTCCTTGTCGGCAACGTGGTTGTAGAGAGACATGGCCTCGACGCCGACCTCGCGGGCGACGCGACGCATCGACACTGCTTCGAGCCCTTCGGTGTCCATCACGGAAAGGGCTGCGTCGACGATCCGCTCGCGTGTGAGCGGCGTTCGGGTCTTCGCCGGTGTTGTCGTTCGTCCCATCCTGTTCCAGGCTGTTCACATATCGAGGTGTTGACACACTTACGCTGTATGCATATTCTGCGTACACCGTAAGCATACACCGTACGTCAAGGCGGGCCTGCGAGGTTCGTCGAAGGGGGGCACGACGTGAAACTCAATCCCGAGTCGCTGGCGAGGGGAAGCAGCCGCCATCCGTGGCGCACGGTGGTCATCTGGTTGGTGATCTTCATGGCGGCGGGAGCGGCCAGCAGCGCGTTGCTCGCGCCGGCGCTGACGAATGACTTCGACTTCACGAACAACCCCGAGGCGATCCGCGCGAAGGCACTCCTGGAGCAGCAGAAGCTGCAACAGAACGTCGCGCCGGAGACGTTCGTGATGGTGGGCGGCCCCGGCGCCGTGCAGGACCCGGCGTTCGCCGATCAGGTGAACGGTGCGCTCGACGACCTCCGGCAGCTCGATCCGAGTGTTGTGCTCACCGTCCCGGCCTCGTTCCCGATGTCCGAACAGGACGCGGCGAACCCGCAGGTCGCTGCCCTCGGACCGTTCCCCTCCGACGACGGCACCGCCGTGCTGTTCAACGCCGTGCTGACGGACGACACCGACAAGACGGCGACGATCGTCGATGACCTGAATGCGATCCGCGACACGTACAGCACGGGCGGCACGACCATGTACATGCTGGGCGAGCCGACCTCCACCGACGACTTCAAGAAGATCTCGGAAGAGGACCTCCGCAAAGGCGAGGCGATGGGCGTGGCGGTCGCGATCATCGTTCTGATCGCCGTGTTCGCGGCCCTGCTTGCGGGCGTGACACCGATCGTGCTGGGCATCTTCGCGATCTCGATCGCGCTCGGCGTCGTGGGCCTGATCGGCACGATCTGGCGGTTCAGCTTCTTCGCTCCCAACCTGATCTCGATGATGGGACTCGCCGTTGGGATCGACTACTCGTTGTTCATCGTGTCGCGTTACCGCGAGGAGCGGCAGCGCGGCCGCGACAAGATGGAAGCGATCGGCAGATCCGGCGCCACGGCCAACCGCGCGGTGTTCTTCAGCGGGGTGACCGTTGTCCTCGCGCTCGCGGGGATGCTACTGGTGCCGACCACGATCTTCCGAGCGCTCGCGGGCGGGGCGATCATCGTCGTCCTGATCTCGGTCGCGCTGTCCATGACGCTGCTGCCCGCCCTGTTGTCGTTCTTCGGAACGAAAGCCGAGCCGATGTCCGACCGGATCAACTGGCCGTGGAAGTCGCTCGCGGGGAACCTTCTGGTGCTCCTGTTGATCGTTGTGGCCGCCGGCGTTGGTTCGGCGATCCCCTCGGCGCTCGGCGCCCCCGCCTGGGCCGGCGCCCTCGTGGCGGTGGCTCTCGTGGTCGGGGTCATCGTGGCGCTCACGAAGGGGATCAAGCGCGGGGCGTCGTGGGCCGCGTGGCTCACGCGAGCGGAGCCGAGAGAGCATGGACGTCCCGGCGGCTTCTGGGACCGCGTCACTCGCACGGTCATGGCCCGCCCGGTTCTGTGGCTGGTCGTAACGGCGAGCTTCATGGTCCTGCTGTCGGTTCCGTACTGGGTGCAGGGGCATCCGAACGACGATGGCCGCGGGATGCGTAAGGGCTTCTCCGGTATCGCCACCATTCCCGACGGCATCCAGACCAAGGACGCCTTCGAGGTGCTGCTGGCGAAGTTCCCCGAGAGCGGGGGTGGGCAGGCGACCGCCGACGTGGTCGTCCCGGGCGACGCGAGCGATCCGGCGGTGCAGCAGCAGATCGACGCCCTGACGGCGGCCGTGGCGAACGACTCCTCGTTCGACAAGCCGCAGCCGCCGCAGACGAGCGCCGACGGTTCCGTCACGCTCGTCGTGTTCCCGATGGCCGGCGAGGCGGCCGATGCGTCCAACGACGCCGCCGTGGCGGCGATCACCGCCCTTCGCGACACGTACGTCCCGCAGGCCTTCGGCGCAGACTCCGGCGTGCTTGTGGGTGGGCAGACGGCGATCGTGAAGGATTTCTTCGACGTGTCGAACTTCTACACGCCGATCATCATCCTGCTCGTCCTCGGCCTGTCGTTCATGCTTCTCACGGTGGTGTTCCGGTCGATCGTGGTGCCTGCGAAGGCGATCGTGATGAATCTGCTCTCCGTGGGCGCCGCCTACGGGCTCATCACGCTCATCTTCCAGAAGGGCGGCCCTGCTTGGGCCGGGTCGATCGCGGATGCGCTGGGGTTCATCCGGGTCGACGCGATCGAGTCGTGGCTGCCGCTGTTCCTGTTCTCGATCCTGTTCGGCCTCTCGATGGACTACCAGGTCTTCCTGCTGACGCGGATCCGGGAGGAGTACGACAAGACGAAGGACAACGCGGAGGCGGTCGCGTTCGGGCTGCGGACGACCGGTGGGATCATCACCGGCGCGGCAGTGATCATGGTGGCCGTCTTCGCCTCGTTCGCGAGCGGACGGATCGCCGGTCTCGAGCAGATGGGGTTCGGTCTGGCGATCGCAGTGTTCCTGGACGCCACGATCGTGCGGTCGATCCTGGTGCCGTCGGCGATGAAGCTGCTCGGCGACCGGAACTGGTATCTGCCGGGGTGGTTGCAGTGGCTCCCGAAGATCGACGTCGAAGGCCACGACGCTGCGGTCGAGGTGCCGGAGCTGGTGGAGGTCGGCGAGCCCGAGTAGCCGGCCGCCTCGCGTTCGGCCCGAGAGGAGGCGGCTGCCCGCGCCGCCTCCTCTCGGTCTGTCCGGGCGGGCTACGCTGCCGGTATGGCGAGCGAGCACGACGAGCTGCGGCGCCGGCTCGGCACGGTCGGTGCCTGGACGTTCCGTTTCGACAGCCGACCACCGCCCGCCGCCGCGAGGGATGTTGCGGCGATCGAGGCAGTGGGCTACCCGGCACTGTGGATCCCCGAGGGCGGCGGCTCGAACGATGTGCTGACGGCGCTCTCGTGGTTGCTCGGGTCGAGCGAGCACCTCACCGTCGCCAGCGGCATCGCGAACATCTCGGCGCGCGAACCCGAGGTTCTTGCTCGCGGCGCCGCGTTCCTGCGCGCAGCCTCCGGGGAGCGGTTGGTGCTCGGGATCGGCGTCGGGCATAGCTACTCGACGGAGCGGCGCGGGATCGCGTGGGACAAGCCGCTCGGCGCGGATGCGGAGCTATCTCGACGTGATGGACGCCGACGGGCTCGAGCGGCCCGCGCCGAGGCTGCTGGCGGCGCTCGGCGACGGGATGCTCAGGCTCTCGGCCGACCGGGCGCTGGGTGCCCACACCTACTTCGTCCCGGTTGCGCACACCGCTCGCGCCCGTGGGGTGCTCGGGCCTGAACCCGTGCTCGCGGTCGAGCTCGGCGTCGTGGTCGGGCTCGAGGAGCGAGCGGCCGTCGCGGTCGCTCGCGCGTGGGCGACGCACTACCTCGAACTGCCCAACTATGCGAACAACTGGCGCCGCCTCGGCTACGGCGAAGCCGATATCGCGGACGGCGGTTCCGACCGGCTCCTCGCCGACGCGATCGCGATGGGTGGCCTCGACGAGATCCGTTCACCGGGTCCGTGCGCATCTGGAGGCGGGCGCGGATCACGTATGCGTGCAGGTGCTCGGGTTCGACGACGACGCCGACGGCGAGATCGCGACCCTGGTCGCCTTGGCGCCCGACGTGCTCAGCGCGTGATCCGGGCGATCGTCTCGGGGCTGCGAAGCTCGCGCAGCGCGTCACGAGCGATCCACCGCGCGGTCCGGTCGCCGGTCTCGAGCAAGGCTTCCGCTTCGACGATCGCCGCCGCGTGCAGGGCGAGGTTCCGCTTGCCGATCTGCCGGAGTGCCCAGTTCACTGCCTTCTTGACCTCGTTGCGCTCGTCGACGGCTGCCGAGCCGATCAGTGGGAACCACCGGATGAACGCCTCGTCGTCCGCGTCCTTGTCCGAGACCGCCAACCTCGCGATCATCGCGAACGCCAGCCGCTTCGTGAAGCCGTGACGTGCGTGCGACCAATCGGCGATCGCCCGGTCGGCGTGCGGCGTCCAAGCGAGGGTGTCCGCCAGCATGTCGGTCACGTCCCACGAATCGAGGTCGGCGGCCCACGCGTTCATCGTTCGGCGCGTGATGGTGTGCGGGTTCGCAACGAGGGCGGCCACCGTGCGTGCCTCGTGGATCCCGGTTGCCCACAGGTCGGCGGCGAGCGCGGGATCGATGCCGGCGCGTTTGGCGATGCGCCGGATGTCCGGCACCGACACGCCCAGCGCGCGCGAGGTCTCGATGCCGACGCGAGCCATCCCCGGAAGCCGGGTCGGGTCCGCGGCGGCTCGGAGTTGGTCAAGGACGTCGTCGACCGTCACGACGCCAGCCTAGTCTTGCCTGGGAAGATGACCCGATGCGAACGCTGACCGACGGCTCTCGGGTCGCGAGGGCTTTCCTCGTGGGCGATCTGTGCGGTGTGGTGGCGTTCCTCGTGGTCGGGCTCGACCGTCACGGCGAGGACGACGCGGCCAGGTTCTTCGCACTGGCCGCGATCTTCGTGAGCGCGTGGCTCGTCGTCGGGTGGGTCGTCGGAACCTACCGACCGCCGTCGAACGGCCGGCTGTTGCTGACGCTCGCGCTCGCGGTGCCACTCGCCGTGGTGCTCCGTGTGGTGCTGGTGCAGTTCACCGACCTCGGGGCGACCGTCACCTTCGCGGTCGTCGCGCTGGTCTTCGCCACGCTGTTCGTCGGGATCTCGCGTGTGCTGGTGTCGCTCGTCGCGCGGGGGCAGGGGTGGACCTGATCGATCTGCCGAGCCCGGGCGCGGCGCGCAGCCTCTGGCTGCAGGAAGCGCTTGCCCACGATGCGGGCGAGCCGGCGCCACCGCTCGAGGCGCACGTCGCCGCCGACGTCTGCATCGTGGGCGGCGGGTTCGCGGGGTTGTGGACGGCGCTGCGTCTGACCGAGCGTGCACCCGGGATCCGGATCGCGCTCGTCGAGCAGGACATCGTGGGTGGCGGTGCGAGCGGTCGCAACGGAGGGTTCGTGTCGGCATCGTGGCACGACCTGCCTGCGCTGCTCGGGCTGTTCGGCGAGACCGAGGGGATGCGCTACGCGGTCGCGCAGGCTGAGGCGGTGCCCGAGGTCGGACGGATCGCCGCCGAACTCGGCATCGACTGTTGGTTCCATCACGAAGGTGTGATGGGGGTTGCGACCGGCTCCTGGCAGGAGGGGTTCGGCGCCGAGCGGGCATCTGCGCCGGGGGTCCGGGAGGGCCGCCTGGTGCTCACCGCCGCCCAGGCCCGTGCCTATGCCGACTCGCCTCGGTTCACGACGGGCATCTTCGAGCCCGACAACGCGATCTGCCAACCGGCTCGATTGGCTCGTGGGCTTCGGCGTGTCCTCCTCGAGCGCGGCGTCCATATCTTCGAGCGGACGCCGATGGTGACGCTCGAGCGGTCGTGGCCGGCGGTCGTGCGTACACCGCACGGCGCGGTGAAAGCCGAGCAGGTCGTGCTCACGACGGGCGCCTGGGCCGCGTCCATGCGTCCGTTCACGCGGAGCTTCGGCGTGATCGCGGACTACGTGGTCGCGACCGAGCCGATCCCCGATCGGCTGGCCGAGATCGGCTGGACCTCGCAGATCGGGATCGCGGACGGACGCGAGTGGTTGTACTACCTGCGACCCGACCGACGACGCACGGATCGTGATCGGCGGCGGTGCCGGCAGCGCGGTGTTCGGCGGGCGCGGCAGCGGCCGAGATGCGAACGGACGACGTCACTACGCAGACGCGGCGGCCCGCGGACTCCTCTGGATGTTCCCGCAGCTCGAGGGGGTGCGGTTCACACACGCGTGGGGCGGCCCGATCGACCAGACGCCCACGTTCGTCCCGTTCTATCGGACCCTCGAGCCGGGCAACGTGCATGCGGGACTCGGGTACAGCGGACACGGATTGGTCCAGACGTTCATCGGTGGGCACATCCTGGCGTCGACCGTGCTCGGGGTGCGCGATGAGTGGACGACGCTCGCGGTGAACCGACCCGAGATCTCGAGGGCGCCGCCGGAGCCGCTGCGCTACGCGGTGGTGAAGGCGGCGGCGCTGTCGCTCGCCCGGGGAGACGCGCGGCAGGAATCGGGGCGTTCACGGGGGCGCGTCTACGAGCTCGTCGGCGGGGCGCCGATCCGTCATCGCGAGCGGCTCGTTCGCCGCGGCGCTCAGTAGCGTTCGTCGACCGGTGGCGGGTCGCTGCGATGCGGCTCGCCGACCTCGACGGTGGTGGAACCCATCGCGGGGTTGGCTCGAGGCTGTTGCATCCGCCGATCCGCCTTCCGCAGCTGGTGGCGAACGAACAGCCATCCGACGACGATGAGCGTCGTCACCGCGATCATGAAACCGAGGATGAGCGCGGCGGCGATCTTCAGCGCGAGGCCGAGCACGCCGAGGACGGCGAGCAGGATCAAGATCAGCAGGAAGACCAGCACGCACCTATCCTACGGCGGTCTGCGCGAACGATCCGATCCGACGAACGAGCACATCCGGGTGTTGCAGCGGGAGGTCGTGGATCCCGTCGAGCCAGGCCACGCGGAGCGGGGCGCCGGACGAGCGGATCGCCGCCGCGGCCGCCCGTCGGCGCGGCGTCCCACTCGGGGTCGCCACCGCCCGCGAGGATCGCCAGTCCTGGCACGCGAAGGTCGGCGTGCAGCGCGGGCGGGTCCTGGTTCCAGATCGCATGCAAGATCCGGAAGTGGTTCGCGCGCGACAGGCGCGGGCGGATCGTTCCGTCGCGGCCGACACGCATCACGGCCATCACGATGTCCTCGACCTCGGGCGTCACCGTGACCGCGTCGCCGAAGAACATCGGGATCATGGCGCGGAACTCCGCCTCGGGCATGCCCGCCAGATGCGGAGGGGCCAGCGCGGTCTTCGCGTCCTGCCAGGTCGGGAACGCGTCGCGCATCCGCGAGATGCCGCCGTCGACGAGCACGAGGCCCGCGATCGCTCGCTCGTGCCGCGCCGCAACCTCCAGCGCCACCATCGCACCCCATGAGTGGCCGACGAGCACCGGCGGCCTCGCCCGGGTCGCGCGGATCACCGCGAGCGTGTCGGCCACCGTCTGATCGAAGCCATAGCCGCTGGAGGGTTTGCCGCTGCGGCCATGGCCGCGCGCGTCGAACGTGACCACGCGGAAGCGCGGTGAGCCCCGGCACCATGAGATCCCAGATGTGCTGGCTCGAGGCTAAGCCGTGGTGGAGGACCACCGTGCCCGCCGTGCGCGCAGGGCCGTCGAAGATCGCGGCCGCGAGCGTCACCTCGCCTGTCTCGATCGTCGTCGACTCGGGCATACTCGGGCCATGGTAGAGGGATTCCGGAGTCCGCTTGCCGCCGATGCACTCGCCGATCAGGTGGCGATCGTCACGGGTGGCGGCAGTGGGATCGGCGCGGCGACGGCCCGCGCGATCGTCGCCGCCGGTGGTCAGGTCGCGATCTGCGGCCGCAGGCCCGAGCCGATCGAGGCGGTGGCCGACGAGCTCGGCGACGCGTGCTTGGCGAACCCTGCGACGTGCGCGAGCCCGATCAGGTCGCCGCGTTCCTCGACACGGTCGCCGCGCGGCACGAACGGGTCGACATCCTGGTCAACAACGCGGGCGGGCAGTTCGCGGCGCCGCTCGCCGATACCTCGCTCAAAGGGTCTGCGCGCGGTGCACCGGCTGAACGTCGACGCGGTCTGGGACATGACCCAACAGGTCGCGCACCGCTGGCTGATCCCGCAGCGTCGGCGGGTTCGTCGCGTTCCTTGGGTTCAGCCCTCGGCCGGCGATCCCGTCGGTGTGCATTCCTCGATGGCGCGGAGCGCGCTCGAGTCGTTCGCTGCCGGGATCGCGATGGAATGGTCGACCTACGGGATCCGCGCCGTGTGTGTGGCCGCGGGGCTCGTCGAGACCGAGGGATGCATGCAGTACGGCGGCGCGGATGTGCTGCATGCCTTCGCCGAGCAGGTGCCGATGCGGCGGCCGGGACGCCGCCGAGGAGGTCGCGGCGACGATCGCGTTCCTGGCGAGCCAGGGTGGGGCATACATCACGGGCTCGACCGTCTTGGTCGACGGCGGCGCCGACGCGTGGGGGATGGGTGAGCGTCCCCCGCCGCTGGCCTGAGGGGTTCCCGCGACGCGCGGCCAGCTCCTAGGCTGGTTCGCGGACCGGCCGACGTGCGGCCGGTGGAAGGGGGAACCATGTACGGCACCGTCGCCAAGATGGAGGTCCTGCCGGGCAAGCGTGACGACCTGCGGGCGTTGATGGAGAGCCAGATGGCCGATCCGATCGCGGGGTACATCAGGAGCTACGCGCTGATCGAAAACGATAGCGACACCCTGTGGATCACCGTGATGTTCGAGGACAAGCGCAGCTACATGGCCAACGCCGACGATCCGGCGCAGAACGATCGCTATGTGGCCATGCGGGCGCTCCTTGCATCCGATCCCGAGTGGCACGACGGGGAGATCGAGGAGGGCTGACGCACGACGTGGAGCGCATCGGGCGGCGGCGTTCCTGGCGCGTGCGGCGCGTCGCAGCGCCGCCGTCCGCTGGCGGGCGCGGCGGCGGCGGCCTGCGGCCGCCGCGCCACGCCCGCCAGCACCCGACCGCCCTCGGGCAGCCGCTGCCGGTCGACGCCGGGGCGGTGCTCGGAGCGACCTCCCCGATCGAGCCCGGAGCGGTCCTCGGTCCTCGAGTGGAAGGACTACCTGCCGAAGGCGTGCTCCGTTCATTCCGGTCGCGAACCCGACGGCGTGATCGCGTCCACGTCGAGAGCTTCGAATTCGTCGACGAGCTGTCGCGCGGTTGCAGGATCCGGCGAACGAGTTACGACGTCGTGTTCCCGGTCGTCGACGTGTTACCGCAGCATGGTGGACGCCGGGTTGCTACGGCCGTTGAACCACGACTACCTGCCGCACGCGGCGAATCTCTGGTCAGTGGTTCCGTGTTGGCGACGGGCCCTTCTACGACCCGGGGCAGCGCTACACGACCCCGTACACGGTGTACACCGGCGGGATCGGGTGGCGCGCCGACATGGTGAAGGCCGCGACGCCCCCGATCGGCGCGCCGACCCGTACGCGGTGTTCCTCGACCCGGCCTACCGGCATCAGACCGGGTTCTACGACGCCTATCGCGACGCGCTCGCGCTGGGCCTGCAGCGCGCTCGGCGTCGTCGATCTCCTGCCACCGGACGACGAGAGCTCACAGCGCCAGCGACTTCCTTGCCGAGGCCGTGCGTCGCACGAACGCAGGTTCACGTACGAAGGCGCCGAGGAGGGCCTGCCCGAGCGGACGTTCGCCGTCCATCAGGCGTGGTCGGGCGACATCCTGACCGCGCCCGCGGTACGCGGCCGAGGAGGGCGACGATCCCGCGCGAGGTCGCCGCGGCGCTGCGCTATTGGTCGCCGAGTGGTCCCGAGCGCGTCGTCGGGCTCGACCTCACCGCGATCGGCGCGCGCGGCCGGTACCCGGTCGCGGCGCACGCGTTCCTCGACCACCTGCTGCGGTTCGACGTGGCGCTCGACAACTTCGCGTGGAACGGCTACCAGGTGCCGATGGAGGGCGCGACGCGCGAGGCGTTCGCCGATCCGTCGTTCCCGTGGCACGACGCCGTGCCCGCCGAACCTCCGCGGCGCGATCGTTTCGGAGGCCGAGTTCGCGCAGGGCCAGATGCTCGTCGGGTTCGGACCGTCCGAGGACGCCCGCTGGCGGGCTCAGTGGAGTCGCGTCGTCCCGAACTGAGTCGTCGCCTCCACGGTCGGGGGCGTCCCTTCTCTCGACGGCGTCCATCCCGCCGGCGGCTGTACGCCGAGAACCCGCCGAGCGTCTCCCCGGTCGCCGCGTTCACGCCCTGCACGTAGAGGTTGTCCTTCGAAGCAGCCGTTCCCCGTGCGACCGGGCGAGACGAGGTCGCCCTTCTCGGTCGCGAAGCACGTGTGCGGCGTGATGAAGATCCAGGCCGGTGGCCCGGTGGTGTTCTCCACACGGTTCTTCACCTGGCCGAGCACCGCGACCGCGTTCGGCTCGCGACCGGCCCCGATACACCGTCTCGTAGGCCTCGGCCGGTCCGATCGAGGCGCGGAAGTCAGTCGCGACCGGCTCGATGAACCAATCGAACGACCCCGGCACCAGCTCGGTGTCGGTCTGTCGGTACGCGGCGTACGGATCGGCCGGCGCCTGATGACATGCGGTCGACACGAGGAGCATCGCCGCGACGGCCACGAGCGTTCGGCCGCGCATATGTCGACACTACTGCGGTTGGGAGCGAACCCTGCCGCCGCGCGGCACCAGGAACCCCGTCACGAGGATGCCCGACCGTCGCGACCACGATCGCGCTCATCGCCGCCCGAAGGTCGAACGCCTGCGCGAGCCAGGCGAAGATCGGTGGGCTCCACACGAACCCGGAATACCCGACGGTCGTGACCGCGGCGATCGCGTTTGCTTGATCGTCGGGCGCGATCTGCTCGACCAGCCCGAACCCGGCCGGCGCCGCCGCTGCGATCGAGAACCCCATCAACAGGAACCCCAGGGCAACGATCGCCGGGTTGTCGGCGCCAGCGCGGCGATCGCCCCGCCGGCGGCGGCGCCCAGCCCCGAGGCGATGATCGTTGTCCGCCGTCCGAGCCCGAACAGCACCCGCCCGCGAACATGCGCCCGAGGAACACGGCGAACGAGAACGCGACGAACGCCATCGCCGTCTGCCAGGCCGTCGCGCCGAGCTCGGTCGTCAGATACAGCCCCGACCACGTGTCCATCGATCCCTCAACGAGGAACGCCGACAGCACGACGACGGCGGGCAGCCACAGCTCGCGGTGCCGTGCGAACGCCGAGTCAGCGAGAAGCTCGACTCGACCTCGGTGGCGCCCCGCTCGCGGGTGCCCCGCGACGCGTTCCACGCCGCCGCGAGGAACAGGCAGAGGGCGCCGCGAACAGCATCCCGATCCGGAAGCTCGTGTCCGTCGCGAGCACCAGCCCCGCGACCGCCGCGCCGGTGATGCCACCGACCGCGTACATCGCGTGCAGCCACTGCAGGACCGGCCTCCGCGTGATCGCCTCGACGCGCTGGCCCTCGATGTTCAAGAACACGTCGATCAGCCCGTTCCCGGCGCCGGCGATCGCGAACGCGAGCCAGAGCCCCACGCTCGGCAGGAGCGCCATCCCCAGGGCGCCCACGCCGAGGGTGATCAGACCGAGCGCGCAGAGCGACGCCGAGAGGGAAGCGGGCGAGGCGTGGCGCGATGAACGCCATCACCACGATCGCGACGAGCGACAGCAACGCGAGCAGCAGACCCATCTGTCCGAAGCTCAGGCCGTGGACCGCCTGCACGCGCACGACGAGGATCACCCAGAGCCCCCAGTACTGCCCGAACGCCCAGTAGCCGGTCAGGAGGGCCGGGATGCGCCGCCGCTCCGCCTCGGGCGTGGCCGCGGGGATGGGCTGCATGGCGCCGATGATGACAGGTTCGCTCCGCTGCAGGTACCCGGCTTGACTCGCCCCGCGCACCACGGTATGCTCCGCGCGCGATGGCAGGGGGAGAGGTTCTCCTCGTCGATCTGGTGAAGCGCTTCGGTGACTTCAGCGCGGTCGCCGGCATCAATCTGGACATGCCTTCGGGCGAGTTCTTCTCGCTCCTTGGCCCGTCCGGCTGCGGCAAGACGACCACCCTGCGCATGATCGCGGGCTTCGAGCGCCCGACCGAGGGCCAGATCCTCCTCGACGGCGAGGACATGGCCCAGACGCCGCCCCACAAGCGCAACGTCAACACGGTCTTCCAGAACTACGCGCTGTTCCCGCACCTCACCGTGCAGGAGAACGTCGCCTTCGGCCTCAAGTACCAGAAGGCCTCCAAGGAGGAGACGACGAAGCGTGTCGGCGACGCCCTCGAGCTCGTGCAGATGACGCAGTTCGCCGACCGCCGGCCGAACCAGCTCTCCGGCGGCCAGCAGCAGCGCGTCGCGCTCGCGCGGGCCCTGATCCTCGAACCCGAAGGTGCTCCTGCTCGACGAGCCGCTCGGCGCTCTCGACGCAAAACTCCGCAAGCGCCTGCAGATCGAGCTCAAGGCCCTCCAGGAAGAGGTCGGTATCACGTTCGTGTACGTGACGCACGACCAGGAAGAGGCCCTCACGATGTCGGACCGCATCGCGGTCATGTCGCAGGGCCGCGTCGAGCAGGTCGGCCCGCCGAAGGAGATCTACGAGGCGCCCGCGACCGCGTACGTCGCCGACTTCCTTGGGGTCTCCAACCTGATGTCGGCCATGGCGGGCGGCATAGGCGACGGCGGGTGCAAGGTGTCGGTCGGCGAGTTCTCGCTGATCGCAGGCGAGGGCGACGCCGACACCGTCGGGGACTGCAAGGTCACGATCCGTCCCGAGCGCGTCGCAGATCGAGCCGCAGGGCCAGACCGGCGAGAACCGGTTGCCGGCGATGGTCGATGCGCACCGTCTACGTCGGCTCGGTGCTGCAGGTGATCCTGCACCTCGCCGACCGGGCAGACGATCCAGGCGTGGATCGCCGAACACCGGCGTGGGCGACCCGTTCCGTTCCGGGCGACTCGGTGGTGGCGCACTTCCCGCGCGAGGCGCTCCGGGTGCTCCCCGAAGGCGGCACCGCCGTGCTCGAAGAGGCCGAGCTCGACGTCTCGCTCGAAGAGGCCTGAGCCCCGCGCACGGCCGGGCTCTACAGCTGGACGAACTCCGACGCGCCGCCGCCGCCCTGGCCGTGGCTGAAGCGCTTGTAGAACGATCAGCCCGCCGCCGATCACGAGCAACGTCGTGATCAGCATCATCGTGGCGGCCGCGTTCACCTCGGGTGTCGGCGAGGAGCGGGCCGCGGAGTAGATCTTCTGCGCGAGCGGTCTCGGTGTCGGAGGTGCTCGACAGCGCCGCCACCGTCACGAAGTCGTCGACGGTGTCGGCGAACACCAGCGCCACGCTCGCGAGGATCGCGGGTGCGAGCAGCGGCAGCAGCACGCGTCGGATCGACTGGCTCGGCGTCGCGCCGAGATCCATCGCGGCTTCCTCGTATTCGGGTCCGATCGAGAGCAATCGGGCGCGCACGATGATCACCGGGTAGCTGATCTGATACGCGATCAGTCCGAGCAGCTGCGCCCTGCGTGCCCAGCGGGATCGACGTTCGCGAACAGGTTCGTGAACAGGATGTACAGCGACATGCCGAGGATGATCTCGGGCACCACGAACGACAGCAGCATCGTGAAGTTCGCGCCGCGTGCCGGCCGGCCGTGCCACCGGTCGATCCCGATCGCGAACAGCGTGCCGAGCGGCACCGCGATCAGCACCGTGAGGATCGACAGCTTGAATGTCTGGACCATCGCCTGGCGCATCGCGGGGTCGTGAAAGAGCGAGTCGGTCGGATCGGCGGTCCACCATCGCAGCGAGAAGCCCTGCCAGGCGCTCCGCGACCGCCCGCCGTTGAACGAGAAGACCACCGCGATCACGACCGGCAGCAGCGACCAGAGCAGATACCCGATCGTCGTCGCCTGCAGGACGCGCGGCTTGCGCCACGGGTCGCCGAAGTACCGCGCGTTGCTTCGGCGCGGCCGTCGTGCGCTCGATCGCGAGGCTCATGCCTGCTCCGCCTGTCTCCTCGTCTCGCGCAGGTAGTACATCATCGGCACCAGCACGATCACGGAGAGGATCAGGACCAGCGCCGCCGTCGTCGTGGACGCCGCCGTTCGCCTCGCGTTGCTGGCGATCAGGTTGCCGAACATCGAGGTCTTCGTCGAGCCGAGCAGGTCGTTCGTGTAGTAGTCGCCGAACATCGGCAGCGTCACGATCACGATGCCGGCGAGGATCGCCGGGCGGGAAAGCGGCACCGTGACGCGCCAGAAGGTCTGCGCGCCGCTCGCTCCCAGGTCACGGCCCGCTTCGAGCAGGCTCTCCTGGATCCGGTCGAGCGACGCGTACAGCGGCAGGATCATGAACGGGATGTAGCCGTACACCAGCCCGAGGATCACCGTGATGGATTTGCCCGCGAGGAAGTTCGTCTGTCCGAACCCGACCGGCGAAGCAGCCAGTTGATCGGACCGTTGGGCATCGAGCAACCCCTGCCAGGCGTAGATCCGCATCAGGTAGCTGATCCAGAACGGCGAGATCAGCAGGATCAGGATCAGGCCCTTGTACTTCGTGGCGCACCGAGCCGTGTAGTAGGCGACGGCGTAGCCGAGCACCAGGCAGATGACGCTCGCGGCCAACGACGTATTCGAACGTGCGGATCGTCGGCGCCTGGTAGATGTGCGAGCCCTCGTAGAACTTGCTGAGGGTGTCGTTGGAAGGTGCTGAACGCCACCACCACGGCGCGTAGTACGGCACCGCCGTGCCGAACTTCTCGAAGTCCACCGCGCCGAACGCCACCGACAGCACGACGTACAGCGGCAGGAGGAACATGAACACGAGGAACAGCGCCGCCGGCGCGATGAACGACGGCCAGTACCACCTCGGGTACCAGACCCCGCTCTCTTTGGTCGCTGCGACCGCGTGTGCTTCGTCGACGTGCTCTTCGCCGGGGCCGCGGGTGCGTCTAGCTCGGCCAGCTCAGGCCCCTGCCTTGATCTCCGTCCAGGCATCGAGCCACAGCTGGTCCACCGTCGGGGCCAACTCGATCGGCGTGAGGTCCTTCTTGAACATGTCCTCGGTGACGACCGCCGCAGCCAAGTTCTTGGGCACGACGCCCGTCCGCGATGAGGCTCTTCGGGTTGATCGACGTGAACGGGCGGCTGATAGCCGTTCCAGTTGACGAAGTTGTCGGTCCCGTGCTGCTCGTCGAGAATGAAGTTGATGAACTCGTGTGCGAGCCTCGGGTTCTTCGCGTTCGCCGGGATCGCGAACAGTGTCGTTGCCGATCATGGTCTTGCCCGTCTCGGGACGCCAGTAGCCGAGGATCTTCGACCGTCGCCCGTTCGCAGGTACCACTGCGCCCCGACGATGTCGCCTGACCACGACTCCGCGACCGTGAACTCGCCCGCCGGGAGCTTGGCGTACACGCCGTTGATCGTGAGGCGCGCCTGGTTGTCGTTGATCGTCTGGATGATGGCTTTCTTGGCGGCGTCGATGAGTCGCTGGATCGCTCGTGTTGACCTCGAGGCTCCCGTTGCGCAGGATCGTGATAGCGATCGTGTCGCCGTACGAGTCGTAGAGGCTGATCTCGCCCGCGTAGTCGTGGTTCCACAGCGCTTCCCAGCCCTGTGACGCAACGTCGGCGTCGCTCACTCGGTCGCGGCGGTACGCAACGCCCCACGTGTAGATCGTGTACGGCACCGTGTAGCGCCAGCCGAGGTCGTAGTACGGGCCCGGGTTCGAGTAGGTCGGCCAGACGTTCGCCCATGTTGGGGATCAATTCGTGCTGGAGCGGCTGGAGGAGATCCTTCTCGACCAGCCGGCGGAGGTAGCCGGGCGTGGGCACGAACACGTCGGGCAACACCTGACCGTTCGAGACCTTCTGGATGCCCTCCTCCATGTTCTTGAAGGCGGTGACGTCCACCGTCACGCCGAACTTGTCCTCGAACTCGCTTGACGATCGGCTTCCACATGTAGTCGTCCCAGTTGTAGAAGACGAGCGGGCCGGACTCGATCGGCGTGTCGGCCGCGATCGGGTCGCGCGTCGTCGGCAGCTCGACCGGGTTCTCGAGCGTCGCGATCGGGATCTCGACCGGCGGAGGAGCCCGCCGCCGGCCGAGGGTTTGGAGCATGCCGCGAGGATCGCGGCGAGGCTCGGCATCGCGATCGCGGCGCCGCCCGCCCGGGCGAGGAACTGCCGACGAGACATGTCCTTGGGATGGCGCATTTCCCCTCCGTCGTGTCTGGGCGGACCCTGTTTGACCGCCTATTCAAACCTCGATGCCGCTGAGTACCATAGGTCGCCGGTGCTATGCAAGGTAGCCGGGGTATGCCCCGAACGAGCTAGTGCGAAACGGCTCGAAGCCGAGCGACCGTTCACTCAATCGTACGAAGGCGTCGTCGGCGTTGGTTCGCCGTCGGGCGTCGCTGGGCGTTGCTAGCATCCCCGACCTCACTCCGACCAGGGAAGAAGAGGGATATCCGTGAGCGACCCCACCGAGCCGGTGCTGCTGGTCGAGGACATCGGCCCCGTCCGTCGGTTGACCATGAACCGGCCCGAGGCCCTGAACGCCCTGAACCACGAGCTGACCGAGGCGATCTCCGCCGCGATCGCCGATGCCGGCTCCGACGATCTGGTTTCAGCGGTGATCCTGCGAGGGGCCGGACGGGCGTTCTGCTCGGGCTACGACCTGGCGGAGGATGCCGATGAGGGCGAGCTCGACGCACGGCAGTGGCACGCGTCGCTCGCCGCCGGCACCGCGAGGATGCTCGAGATCGTCGATTGCCCCAAGCCGGTGATCGCGTCGGTTCGTTCGTACTGTCTGGCGGGGGGGACCGACCTGATGCTCGCGTGCGACCTGGCGGTCGTGGCCGATGACGCGAAGTTCGGCTACGTCGACATCCGCTTCGGCTCCGGTGTCGTCTCGATGTTCCTGCCGTGGGTCGTCGGGGTGCGCACCGCCAAGGAGCTGCTGTTCACCGGCGAGGACCGCATCCCCGCGGACGAGGCGCTTCGCCTCGGGTTGGTGAACCGGGTCGTGCCCGCCGACGAGCTCGACGATGCGACCCTCGCGCTCGCACAGGAGATCGCGAAGAACGAGCCGTTCGTCGTGCAATCGACCAAGCGAGCGCTGAACCGCGTGTGGGACGTCGCCGGGTTCCGGGCGGCGATGGCCGCCAACACCGAGCTCGACGTGATGATCGAGACCGCGAACCTGCCCGCGCGCGACGAGTTCCGCCGGATCACCGCCGAGGAGGGTCTGAAGGCGGCGATCGCCTGGCGCGACGCCAGGTTCCGCGGGGAGGGCTGACTCGTGCGCTGGGACCTGCAGCCGCTGCTCGCGCCGCGCTCGATCGCGATCGTCGGCGCGTCGGAGTCGCCCGATTCCTGGGCTCCGGAGATCGAGCGGTCGCTCCGGCACGTTGGGTACGGCGGCGCGCTGTACCCGATCAACCCGAAGTACGACGAGGTGTGGGGCCGGCCGTGTCTGTCGTCGATCGCCGAGCTGCCGCGCGGCGTCGACCTGGTCGTGTTCGTCGTGCCGGCACGGGTCGTCGTTCGGATGATCGACGACTGCGGTGCGCGAGGCGTGCGCGGGATCATGGTCGTCTCGAGCGGGTTCGCGGAGGCCGGCGAGGAGGGACGTGCGCTGCAAGCCCAGCTGCGCGAGGCCGCGCTGCGCAACCGGATCCCGGTGCTCGGTCCGAACGTCGAGGGATTCGTCAACTACATTGACCAAGTGGCGCCGTACGGCACGACGCCGCCCGCTGCCCCGGTGAAGGGCGGGATCAGCGTGATCTCGCAGTCGGGAACGGTCGCGTGGACGATGAACCAGATGGCGTCGGACCGCGCCGTCGGCCTGCGGATCATCCTGGGCGTCGGGAACGAAGCGGTGCTTGGGCTCGGCGATCTGTTCGCATGGGCCGCCGCCGACCCGAAGACGAAGGTCGTCACGAGCTACATCGAGACGATGCGGGACGTCGAGGGGATCGGGCGTGGGCTCGACGCCTTGCTCGCCGCGCGGAAGCCGGTGCTGATCTGCGCGCCCGAGGGCCGCTCCGAGGCGGCGCTCCGCTCGATCATCGCGCACACGGGCGCGCTCGCCGGCAACACCGGGCTTGCGAGACGCGTGGCTGCGCGGCCACGGCGTGGTGCTCGTCGAGGACCCGGTCACGATGTTCGAGGCGGCGCTGCTGTTGTCGCACACGAAGAAGCTCAGGACGGGCGGCGTGGCCGCGGCGCTGCAGTCCGGCGGGGCGTGCACCCTCTTCGCCGAGGCGGCGGGCGCTGCCGGTTTGCCGTTGCCGGAGTTCGCCCGCTCGACGAAGCGGGCGCTGCGCAGGGCACTGCCGTCGTTCGCCTCGCAGAACAACCCGCTCGACGTGACCGGCCAGGCCGCGGTCGAGACGGGCATGTTCGTCGACGCACTCACCGCGCTCGCGAAGGATCCCGCCGTCGGTTTGGTGGCGTTCGACGCGTTCCCGCCTCGCCTGGCCGGCGAGACACCGTGGGCCGACCCGGTCCTGGCCAAGGCGATCGACCTGCAGCGCTCGACCGGGGTCGCGTTCGCGAGCCTGTGTATGAGCCCGCTCGCGTACGGCGATGAGGCGAAGGTCTTCACGAAGACGTGGAAGCAGCTGCCGTTCCTGCAGGGGCATCGGGCCGCTGCGGGCGCGATCCGCGCGTTGTTGGACCACCAGTCCGTCCGCGACCGCGCCGTCCCCGCGCTCGGAGCGCACGCGAACCGCGGCGCCGCACTCCGCGTGCTCCGTGGCCGGTCGGGTCCCGTGGACGAGGCCACCGGCGCGAAGGTGCTCGAGCTCTACGGCGTGCGTCGTCCCCGGGAGGCGGTGGTCAGGACGCCGGCGAAGGCGGCCGAGGCGGCGGCTCGGTTCCCGGGTGCCGTCGCGGTAAAGGCGCTCGCGCCGGAGATCCCGCACAAGGCGAGGCTCGGTGGTGTGCGCCTCGGCCTCCGGGGCTCGGGTGAGGTCGAGCGCGCAGCGGCCGAGGTGCTTCAGGCAGCGAAACGCGCTGGGGCCACGGCCCCCAAGGTCCTCGTGCAAGAGATGGTGCACGGGCACGAGGTGCTGGTCGGCGCGATCGTCGACGAGCAGTTCGGCGCGACGATCACGATCAGGCCCGGCGGCGCGCTCGCGGAGGCGGGCGAGGCGACGTTCGTGGCCGCCCCGATGACGCCGAAGCAGGCACGCGCCTACGTGTCGTCGCAGGCCGATCGCTGCGGGCTCAACCCCGACGAGCACGATCTGGGCGCGCTCGCCGCTGCGGTCGCCTCGATCGCGCGGGCGGCGCACGATCTGCGCGACCGCCTCACGTCGCTCGAGGCGAATCCGATGCTCGTGGGGCCGCGCGGCGCGGTCGCGGTCGACGCGCTGGCCGAAGCGAAGCCCCCCGCGTGATCTACGGCCTGGTCGCCGCGCTCGGCTGGGGGCTCGCGGACTTCTTCGCGCACCTGGCGGGCCGCCGGCTCGGTTCGTTGATGGCGGTGGTCATCGGCCAGATCTTTGCGGCCGTCGCGATCACCGTGCTGCTCGTCTCGTCGGGCGAGGGGCTCTCGTCGTTGTCGGGCTGGTGGTGGCTCGTCGCGATCAACGGCGTGTTCGCGATGTCGGCCTACGCGCTGCACTACCACGCGCTCGAGCTCGGGCCGGTCTCGGTGGTCTCGCCGATCGGCGCGGGCTACGCCGTCGTCGGGGTGCTCTTGGCGATCGTGATCTTGGGCGAGCGGCCGAGCGCGCTCGCGCTCGTGGGGATCGTCGCGCGCGATCGTCGGTGCGGTCCTCGTCTCGACCGATATCCGCGCGATGCGTGCGGGGTTGCGGGAGCGTCCGCCCGGGCTGTGGTGGGGCGTGGCGTCGGCGGTGATGTTCGGACTCGCCGGGTTCACCCTCGGCGTGATCTCGCAGGAGTCCGGGGTGTGGCAGGTCGCGACGTTCGCATCGCGTGCGGCCATGATCGTGGCGTTCGTCCCGCTCGTGGTCGCGCGCCGCGGGGAGTTCTCGAGGCTGCGCACGGCAACGGTCGCGGGAGTCGGCTTCGCGCTCGTCGCCGGCGCGACCGACGTCGTGGGTGTGGCGAGCTATTCGGCCGGCGCGGAGGTCGACTCACTGTCGATCGTGCTCGCTGCGAGCGCGGTGTTCCCGTTGATCGCGGTGTTGCTGTCGCACCTCACGCTGCACGAACGGCTCGCGCCGAACCAGTACGTCGGCGTCGGGTTCGTGGTCCTGGGGCTCGTGCTGCTCGGTCTCGGCTCCTAGTTCTTGCTCGCGCCGTGGCGGTAGAACGCCTCGTGCTCGGGCTCGAGCGGTGTGTTCCCCACGATCAGGTCGGCCGCCTTCTCGGCGGTCATCATGACCGGCGCGTAGATGTTTCCGTTCGTCACGTACGGGAACACGCTCGCGTCGACGACGCGCAGACCCTTCGGTGCCGTGGACCTGCATCGTGAGCGGATCCACCACCGACAGCGGGTCGGTCGCGTCGCCCATCTTCGCCGTGCACGACGGGTGCAGCGCCGTCTCGCCGTCGCGCGCGACCCACTCGAGGATCTCGTCGTCGGTCGAGACGCTCGGTCCCGGCGAGATCTCGCCGCCGTTGAACGGCGCCATCGCCGGCTGGTTCAAGATGTCGCGGCCGACGTGGATCGCCTCCACCCACTCGCGACGGTCCTGATCGGTCGACAGATAGTTGAACCGAAGCGCCGGGTGCACTCGCGGGTCGCCGCTCTTCAATCGGATCGTGCCGCGCGCGTCGGAGTACATCGGGCCGATGTGGATCTGGTAGCCGTGATCGCCCGCCGGCGCCGAGCCGTCGTAGCGGATCGCGATCGGCAGGAAGTGAAACATCAGGTTCGGGTACGCGACGTCGTCGTTGCTTCGCGCGAACCCGCCTCCTTCGAAGTGGTTCGAAGCGCCGGGGCCCTTCTTGAAGAAGAGCCACTCCGCACCGACGAAGGGGCGGCGCCACATCTTCATGTAGGGCGCAACGCTCACGGGTTGGGTGCAGGCGTACTGGATGTAGACCTCGAGGTGGTCTTGGAGGTTCTCACCGACGCCTGGGACGTCGGCAACGGGGTCGATCCCGAACTCGCGGAGATGCTCCGCAGGGCCGACGCCCGAGAGCATCAGCGTCTGCGGCGAATTGATCGCGCCGCCGCACAGGACGACGTCACCCGTGCGTACGCGATGGACCGTGGTGCCGCGGCCGTGCGTGTACTCGACACCGACCGCCCGTGTGCCTTCGAAGATGATCCTCGTGACGAAGGCGCGTGTGCGCACCTCGAGGTTCTGCCGGTGCATCACCGGGTGCAGGTACGCCTGCGCGGCCGAAAGCCGTTTGCCTTTGTGCACGTTGCGGTCGAACGGTGCGAAGCCCTCCTGTCGGAAGCCGTTCACGTCGTCGGTGAGCGAGTAGCCCGCCTGCTGCACCGACTCGAAGAAGGCCCCGAACAGCGGGTTGGTGGCCGGTCCTCGCTCGAGCACGAGCGGCCCACTGTGCCCGCGGAAGGGGTCGTCACGGTCGGCCGCCAGGCACGTCTCCATCCGCTTGAAGTACGGCAGGCAGTGCGCGTAGTCCCACGTGCCCATGCCTGCGTCGGCGCCCCATCGCTCGTAGTCGAGTGGGTTGCCGCGCTGGAAGATCATGCCGTTGATGCTGGAGGAGCCGCCGAGCACCTTGCCGCGTGCGTGATAGATCCGTCGACCGTTCATGTGCGGCTCGGGCTCGGACTCGTACTTCCAGTCGTAGAAGCGGCTGCCGATCGGGAAGGCGAGCGCCGCCGGCATGTGGATGAACACGTCGAACGGGTAGTCGGAGCGGCCGGCTTCCAGCACGAGGACCCTGGAGTTCCGGTCGGCCGAGAGGCGGTTCGCGAGGCAGCTGCCGGCCGAGCCGCCGCCGATGATCACGTAGTCGTACGTCTCGGTCATGCGCCGCCCTCCCCTCGATACGGTCCGGAGTCTGCCACGACTCCAGCGCGCTCTGCGCGCCGCCCGTTGTCGAGACGGCAACCGCCGAGTTGCGCATGTCGCGCCGGTGGCCCACCATCCGGCGGTCGGCCGAAGGAGGGGCCCCGTGAGCGACGTGATGCAGGCGACGGTTGCGTGTCGCAACGTGTGGAAGATCTACGGTGCGAACGCGAGCAAGATCGTGGGGACGCCCACTGCCGATCTACCCAGGGCCGAGCTGCTCGAACAAACGGGCTGTGTGGCGGCCGTTCGCGATGTCTCCTTCGATGTGTCTGCCGGCGAGGTCTTCGTCGTGATGGGCCTGTCGGGCTCGGGCAAGTCGACGCTCGTGCGGATGCTGAACCGGATCCACGACCCGACGGCCGGCCAGGTCTTGCTCGATGGTGAAGACATCATGCAGCTCGACGACGACCGGTTGCGCGAGGTGCGACGCACGAAGATCTCGATGGTCTTCCAGCACTTCGGATTGCTGCCGCACCGCAGGATCGTCGACAACGTTGCGTTCGGCTTAGAGATCCGCGGCGTGGACAAGAATGAGCGTGAGGCCAAGGCGAACGAAGTGCTCGACACCGTCGGTCTCGGCGGCTGGGGCAACTCCTACCCCGACGAGCTCTCCGGGGGGATGCAGCAGCGCGTCGGGTTGGCGCGGGCGCTCGCGACCGACCCGGAGATCATGCTGTTCGATGAGCCGTTCAGCGCACTCGACCCGCTGATCCGTCGTGATATGCAGGACGAGGTGATCCGTCTGCAGCGCGAGGTGCAGAAGACGATGATCTTCATCACGCACGACCTCGCGGAGGCGCTGAAGCTCGGCGACCGGATCGCCATCATGAAGGACGGCAAGTTCGTGCAGGTCGGCACGCCCGAAGAGGTCGTCGCGCATCCTGCGGACGACTACGTTGCCGATTTCACGCGCGACGTGCCGCGCACCCACGTGCTCACCGTGCGGTCGATCATGCGGGCCGCGAACGGCGATGCGGACTACGCAGGCGACGTTGCGGCCTCGACGATCGTGCAGGATCTGTTGTCGATGGTAGTGAACGAACATCGTCCGTACCGCGTGGTTGAGGACGGTCGCACCATCGGCGTGGTCGACCGAACAGCCGTCCTCGGCGCGATGGTGGAGGAACGCTAGGGATGGCTGTCACCACGACCACCGCAGGCGCAGGTTCCGGTCGCGCCTGCCCCGGTGCAGACCTCGAGGCCGGCAAGTCCGTGGCCACGACGGATCGGTTGGACCGTCGCGGCCGTCGTCACCGTGGCGATCGGGTTGGTCGTCCTGCGGGCGGGGTTCCCGGAATGGCTCGTCATCGACGTCGGTCGCTTCTTCGACTCGATCGGAGAATGGGTCATCAAGAACAGCGCCACGAGCCCGCTGTTCGTCTACGTGTTGAACCCCATCTCGGATGGGTTGGGCTCACTGTTCGATGCCACGGTGACCGTGCTCAACCGGATGACCTGGTTCGGTCTCACGGTGAGCGCGGCGATGATCGCCGGAGTCGTCGCGGGGTGGCGGATGGGGGTTCTCGCGGCCGCAGGGTTCCTCTGCTTCGGGCTGCTCGGCGTCTGGGAGGCGGCGATCGAGACCCTGGCGTTGATGCTCGTGTCTGTCAGCCTCGCGATCGCGATCGGTGTTCCCGTGGGTCTGTGGGCGGGGCGACGCCCTCGGGTGGAGCGAGCGTTGCGTCCGATCCTGGACGCCATGCAGACGATCCCGGCGTACTCGTATCTCCTGCCGTTCGTCCTGTTGTTCGGCGTGGGCGAACCGCCTGCGCTGATGGCGACCTTGGTCTTCGCGTTGCCGCCCGCGATCCGGTTAACGGCGTTGGGCGTGCGGGGCGTGTCGGAGACGTCCATCGAGGTTTCGACGTCGTTCGGTGCGACCTCGCGACAGACGTTGCGGCAGGTGCAGATCCCGTTGGCGAAGCCTTCGATCATGCTCGGCGTGAACCAGACGATCATGATGGCGCTCGGCATGGTCGTGATCGCCGCCTTTGTCGGTGCCGGCGGGCTGGGCCAGACCGTCCTCGACGGATTGCAACTGCTGAACGTTGGGCGGGCGCTCGACGGCGGGCTCGCGATCGTCGTCATGGCGATCGTGCTTGACCGGGTGACGACCACGTGGAGCAAGCGCGATCCACGGGTGCAGCGTCAGCGTGCGGGTCGGGAAGTGGCGGTTCGGCAGGCGCGGGATGGTCTTGCTTGCCATCGCGATCTCCATTGGTGCGATCGTCGTCGGCCGTCAGGTGCTGCGCCAGCAGGAATTCCCGGACCAGTGGAGCATCTCGCTCGAGCGTCCCGCCAACGCGATCGTCGACTGGTCGCAACAGAGTTTCCACGCGGTGGCGAGCGCGACGAACGACGGGTTGATCGTCTGGCTGCTGGATCCGCTCGAGAAGCTGTTCACGGGCGTGCCGTGGTGGATGGTGGCGGGGTCGTTCGCACTGATCGGCTATCGGGTCTCCGGCTGGCGCCTTGCGATCGGGGAGTTCTTCTGCATCATGGGTCTGGGTCTCCTGGGCATGTGGGACATCGCGATGGGGACGCTGAGTCAGGTGCTCGTGGCCGTGCTGATCACGACGGCCGTCGCCATCCCGCTCGGCATCCTGGCCGCTCGAAGCGATCGGTTCGAGCGATGGTCGAGGGCGGTGCTCGATGCCATGCAAACGATGCCGGCATTCGTCTATCTCGTGCCCGTGCTCCTATTGTTCGAGCCGGGTCGTGTGCCGGCGATCATCGCGTCGTTCATCTATGCCCTTCCGGTGGGGATCCGGCTCACCAACCTTGGCATCCGCGAGGTCCCCCACGACATGGTCGAGGCAGGACAAGCGTTTGGCACAACCAGCGGCCAGTTGCTGCGCAAGGTGCAGTTGCCCGCCGCCAAGCCGACGATCCTGCTCGGGATCAACCAAACCATCATGATGGTGCTTTCCGTAGTCATCATCGCGGGCTTGATCGGCGCGGCAGGGCTCGGGCAGGAGGTCGTGTTCGCCCTCGGGAAACAACAGATCGGACGGGGCGTCGTGGCGGGGGCGTGCATCCTGTTGCTCGCGGTCGCCCTCGACCGGTTGACGCAGGCGATGGGCTCGGCACCGCGAACGATGCGCGGACCGGTGGGCGCGATGGGCTTCACGCGATGGACGAGGATCCGGGTGTTACGGGGTAAGCCGGCCGACGATGGCGGCGAGGATGAAGGGAGCGGGGAAGTATGAGGTATCGGAAAGCATCCGTTGGGATCGCCCTCCTGGCGCTTGCCCTCGTGGCGGCCGCGTGTAGCGATGTGTCGTCGTCGGATTCTGCCGGCGCCGGCGCGTCGACGACCGGCGCGCAGTGCGGGGACCAGACGATCACGATCGCGGTGAACCCCTGGGTCGGCGCCGCGGCCAACGCCAACGTGGCCAAGGCTGCGCTCGAGTCGATGGGCTGCACCGTCGAGCTCAAGAACCTCAACGAGAAGGCGCAGTTCCCCGCGATGGCGAACGACCAGGTCGACGCCACCTTGGAGGTGTGGCCGTCGGGTCACTCCAAGGATCGTGACGACTACATCGACGGCGCCGGCACGGTCGTGGACGGCGGCGAGCTCGGCATCACCGGGGACATCGGCTGGTTCGTGCCGCAGTACGTGATCGATGAGAACCCGCAGTTCGCGACGTGGGAAGGGTTCAAGGACAACGCCGATGTCTTCGCGACCGCCGAGACGGGCGACCAGGGCCGGTTCCTCGGGGCGGACACCACCTACTCGATCTTCGACGAGCAGATCATCGAGTCGCTCGGGCTCGATCTGAAGGTCGTCTACTCCGGGAGTGAGGATGCCTCCCTCGCGGCGCTCGACACCGCGGTGAAGAATCACGAGCCGATCCTGATGTACTGGTGGACGCCGCAGTGGGCGAACGCGAAGTACGACCTCACCGAGGTGAAGCTCCCCGAGTACACGCAACAGTGCGCGGACATCGCGCTGAACGACCCCGAGGCCAAGGGGTACAACTGCGATTACGCCGACGACATCCTGTACAAGGCGTTCAGTTCGCAGCTCCAGTCCAAGGATCCTGCGGCGTTCGAGATGTTGTCGAACTTCAACTGGACGGCGGACGACCAGAACGAGGTTGCGCTGGCGATCCAGGATGGAACGGATCCCGAGCAGGCCGCGCAGGACTGGATCGCTCAGAACCAGGAGATGGTCCAGAGCTGGATGCCGGCAAGCAGCGCCAGCTCCTAAGCAGACGAGTGTGAATAGGGCGGGCCGCGAAGCGGCCCGCCCCCTGCCGCGTTCGGACCTACACTCGCCCGGATGGACGATGCGGAACTCGCCGGGCTGCGCTCCCTGTTCGAGTCGCCCGCCCCCGCTGTGCTCATGACGCATCGTCGAGACGGTTCGGCGGCGGTGTCGCCGGTCTGGTTCCGGCTCGACGGCGACGCGTTCGAGGTTGTGGTTGCCACGAGCGATCCGAAGTTCGGTCACATCGGGCGTGACCCCCGCGTGCAGCTGATCGTCTTCGAGACCGTTCCTCCGTTCCGCGGCGTCAGCGTCCGGACCGATGCCGAGCTTGATCCGGACGAGGCGCGCGTCGGCGCCGCCCGGCTGGCAATCTCGTCGCGCTACCTCGGTCCGGAGGCCGGCGCTCGGTTCACCGCGAGCCGAGGCCCGGGCGTCGTTGTTCGTATGCATGCCGACGACGCCGAAGCCTGGGACCTCTCTCGGCGCTCGACGCCGCGTGAGGTTGCCGACGCCCGCAACGGCGACGTTGCGTGAGCAACCCGTTCAGGCATCATCTCGATCGTGGCTGATCTGCCCACGCGCGCCCAAACCGTGATCGTCGGCGCCGGCATCGTCGGCGTCTCGGCCGCCTATCACCTCGCCGACCTCGGCGAGACCGACGTGCTCGTGATCGATCAGGGCCCGTTGTTCGCCACCGGCGGCTCCACCTCGCACGCGCCTGGGATCATCTTCCAGACCAACGGGTCCCGCACGATGTGCCGGATCGCTCAGGACTCCGTTGCGCTCTACGACTCGCTCGATCTCGACGGCGAGCAGGTCTGGTACGGCGTCGGCGGCCTCGAACTCGCAACCACGCCCGAGCGCATCGAGGAGCTGAAGCGACGGCAGGGGTTCGCACACGCGTACGGCATCGAGGGAACGGAGATGCTCTCGCCCGCCGAATGCGCCGAGCGATCGCCGTTGCTCGATCCTTCGACGGTACTGGGCGGCTACTGGGTCCCGACGGACGGCGCGGGCAAAGGCGGGAAGATCGTGGAAGCGCTTGCGCGGAAGGCGCGGGCCGCCGGCGTGCACGTTCGAGGGCGGCGTGACCGTCACCGGATTCGACCGCTCCGGCGGCCGTGTCCATGCGGTCGAGACCGCGCAGGGACGGATCGAGTGCGAGCGCGTACTGCTCTGCGCCGGGCATCTGGGGTCCGACCGTCGGCGCGATGGCGGACGTGCCGATCCCGCTCGTCGCGGTGCAGCACCAGCTCGTGTGGACCGACCCCGTACCCGTACTTGGCGGGCTCGACTGGGCGGAGCAGCCGGTCGTGCGCCACCAGGACATGTCGCTCTACTTCCGCCAGCGCGACGACCACTTCGGCGTCGGCAACTACCGGCACGAGCCGATCGTCACCCCGCAGGGTGACATCCGGGCACCCGGCGCCGCGATGCAGCCCTCGCTGATGCCGTTCACACCCGATGACTTCGATCTGTGCGAGGCGGAGACGTTGCGGATGTTCCCCGCGCTCGCGGGGACGACCCGGCCGAGCGACCCGGAGCGCACCCTCAACGGGATGTTCTCGTTCACGCCGGATGCCGGCTCGGTTGTCGGGGAGAGCGCAACCACGCGCGGCATCTGGGTCTGCGAGGCGGTCTGGGTCACGCACGCCGGCGGCATGGCTCGGCAAGCGGTCGAATGGATGGTGAACGGCGAGCCGAGCTACGACCTGGCCGAGGCCGACGCGAACCGGTTCTATCCGTTCCAAACGACGGCGCCGTACGTGATCGAGCGAGGGAAGCAGCAGTACCGCGAGGTCTACGACATCCTGCACCCGCGGCAACAGCCGGCGAAACCGCGTGGCCTTCGGCTGACGCCGTTCCACGCGCGACACGCGGAGCTCGGGGCTCACTTCGTCACCGGCGCCGGTTGGGAGCGTCCGCAGTGGTTCGATGCGAACCGCGAGGACGTGGAGGGCGTGACGCACGAGTGGGCGCGCCGCGGCGGCTGGGCAGCCAGGGAATGGTCGCCGATCGAGGGCGGTGAACACCTTGCGGTCCGCGAGCGCGCCGGGCTGTTCGACATCACGCCGTACGTGAAGCTCCTGATCCATGGCCCCGACGCTCTGTCGTTCCTCGAGCGTCTCTGTACGAACAGGATGGATCGCGCGGTGGGCTCGCTCGTGTACACGAGTGTGCTGACCGCGCACGGCGGGATCCGCTGCGACGTGGTGATCGCGCGGCTCGACGACGACGCGTTCCAGCTGGTCACCGGCGGCGGCTCCGGCATGCACGACCAAGCGTGGATCCGGGCGCAGCAACGCGACGACGAGCGGGTCGACGATCGAGGACCGGACGGGCCAGTCCTTCACGCTCGGGATCTGGGGACCGCGAGCACGCGACATCGTGCAAGCGGTCGACCGACGACGACCTGTCGAACGATGCGTTCCCGTATATGACGTGGCGCAAGATCAACGTCGGCGAGACCCCGATCTATGCCCAGCGGATCAGCTACGTCGGCGAGCTCGGCTGGGAGCTGTACGGGCAGGTCGAGATGGGTCAACGGCTCTGGGACACGGTGTGGGAGGCCGGACGCGAGCACGGGCTGATCGCTGCGGGGCTCGGCGCCTTCGACTCGCTTCGGCTGGAGAAGGGCTATCGCCTGTGGGGACAGGACATCAACCCCGAGTACGACCCGATCAGCGCGGGTCTCGGCTTCGCGATGAAGTGGGACAAGGACTTCCAGGGCAAGCCGGCATTGGAGCGGATCCGCGACGAGGGACCGGCGAAGCGGCTGGTCGCGATGACGTTCGACGACCCGCGGACGGTGGTGCTGGGCAAGGAGCCGATCTGGCACGACGGCCGGGTCGTGAGCTACGTGACGAGCGCGAACTACGGGTTCTCGATCGGGCGAGGCATCGTCTATGGCTATCTGCCGGCCGCGATCGCGGTAGAGGCCACGCCGGTCGAGGTCGAGTACTTCGGCGTGCGGTACGCCGCGACGGTCACGGCCGATCCGCTGTTCGATCCCAAGGGTGAACGACTGAAGGGCTGAGGAACATGAGCGACGACGAGATCGTGCTGTCCGCGTTGTCCGACGAGGACCTCGTGAAGCAGATGCACGACGACCTCTACGACGGATTGGCCGACGAGATCGCAGAGGGCACGCAGATCCTGCTCGACCGGGATTGGGCGGCGGACCGCGTCTTGAACGACGCGCTGGTCGAGGGCATGCGGATCGTCGGCATCGACTTCCGCGACGGCATCTTGTTCGTGCCGGAGGTGCTGCTCGCGGCGAACGCGATGAAGGCGGGCATGGCCCTGCTGCGGCCGTTGCTCGCGGAGACGGGCGCCGAGCGGGTGGGCACCGTCGTGATCGGCACCGTGAAGGGCGACATCCACGACATCGGCAAGAACCTCGTCGCGATGATGCTCGAGGGCGCCGGGTTCGAGGTCGTCGACCTCGGCATCAACAACCCGGTCGAGAACTACTTGGCGGCGCTCGAGGAACATCAGCCCGACATCCTGGGGATGAGCGCCCTGCTCACCACGACGATGCCGTACATGAAGGTCGTGATCGACGAGCTCGAGGCGAAGGGTCTTCGCGAGAAGTACATCGTCATGGTCGGTGGGGCGCCGCTGAACGAGGAGTTCGGCAAGGCGGTCGGCGCCGACGCGTATTGCCGCGATGCGGCGGTGGCGGCCGAGACGGCGCAGGCGCTCGTGATGGCCAAGCGCGCCGCTGCGGGGGTGGCCTAGGGATGGCCGAGCTCACGGTGATCAAGTGGCGCGACATCCCGATGCAGATCGTCGTGCGCGACGACGCGGGCGGCTCGGCGCGTCGGCTGCTGCCCGAGCGGTTCCAGGAGGCCGTCGACGCGGCTGCGATGGTGGCGGGCCTGATCGGCTCCGACGACTACACCGAGCAGATGGCGATGGACCGCAGCGCGGTCGGCGAGGACCTCGAGGCCGAGGCGAGCGCGGCCGAGGAAGCGGTGCTTGCCGAGTGGACCGAGGACGCGCTCAAACAGGCGATCCGAGCCGGCGGCTACAAGGGCGGCGAGGACGTGGCAGGTGAGGTCGAGGCGATCCGTCCGAGCGCGGACTGAGGGCAACGTATCGCGTCACCCCGTTCGTGCGGTCTGGCAGGGCCCTCGCTACTCGGGGAGCGAGGACCTGCGGCCGAGCCCCGAGAAGTCGCCTCGGTCGCGGATCGCGGTCGCGGCTTCCATCATCGCCGTCGCCGCCGTCCAGGTGAGCCCGCCGCCCACACTTACACGTTGCGCCCCCGCAGCCACGATCTCCGCCATCGACATCCCCGGCTGCGCGAGGACGTTCACGGGCTTGTCGACGGCCGCACACAGCCGACGGATATCGTCCATGCCTCGAAGACCCGGCGCGAACAGCACGTCGGCTCCGGCGGCCGCATAGGAGTGTCAGCCGCTGGATGGTGTCATCCAGGTCTGTGGTTGCCGCGGATGTGGTTCTCGGCTCGAGCCGTCAACACGAACGGCACCGACGATCCGCGAGCTGCCTCCGCGGCGGCTGCGATCCGCTCGGTCGCGTGCTCGATCGGGTAGAGGTATCCCTCGCGGTCCCAGTCCTCGATCGACCCGCCGACGGCGCCGGCCGCAGCAGCCTGGACGATCGCGGTGGCCGCATCGTGCGGAGACGGTCCGTAGCCGTTCTCGAGGTCCACGGACAACGGGATGTCGGTCGCCGCTGGCGATCGCGGCTACGTGCGCGGCCATCTCGTCGGATCGTCATGGCGCCGTCGGGTTTGCCGAGGGTGAACGCGGCCCCTGAGCTCGTCGTGGCGAGTGCACGGAAGCCCAGCCCTTGAGCACGCGGGCGGACCCCGCGTCCCACGGGTTCGGGATCACGAACGGTTCGCTCAGGTGGAGCGCCCGGAAGGCGGCACCTTTCTCTGCCTGTGTCGTCATCGCCTGGACCTCCAAGACGACCTTCCCCTGTTTGCCCGGGGACATGACGCGTTCGAACGCCTTCTCGGCGTCGGCGAGCGGGAACACCGAGTCGATCGCGGCGCGATCGCCCCAGCGTCGGCGAGCCTGCCGAGCTCCAGGAGTTGTTCGTGATCGGGCTCGACGATGAAATAGGACCCGGCGACACCCTCGGGCATCTCCTCGGCGATCGACACGAGCCTGCCGGTCTTCGCGAGGATCTCGGGGGAGCGAGCGAGCATGTCGCCGCCGACGGTGTCGAACACGAGGTCGACCGGCGCGACGTCGTCCAACCGCCAAGTGGCTCGATCGATCGCTTCGTGGGCACCCAGCGCGCGCGCTGCCTCCACCCCGGCGCCCGTTGCGGACCCGATCACGTACGCGCCCCGCCAGATGGCAAGTTGGGTCGCGATGTGTCCGACCCCGCCGGCAGCGCCGTGGATCAGCACCCGTTCCCCCGCTGCAGCTCCCCGATCGCGAAGAGCCCTTGCCACGCGGTGAGCCCCGCCATCGGCACGGCGGCGCTCTCGAACGTCGTCGAGTGCGGCCGGTTTGGGCGCGAGGGCATGCGGCGGTACGGAGGCGTACGTCGTGGCCACGCCGTCGCGGTCGAACGGCGTCAGCGCGAATACCGCGTCGCCGACCGCGCAGGTCCGGACATCGGGCGCGACCGCGACCACGACGCCGGACACCTCGTAGGACGGGATCGCGGGAAGACGGTCCACCGGCCAGCTGAGTTCGTCGCGCGTGATGGCGGCCGCCCGGACCCGGACGAGCGCCTCGCCCGGTCCAACGGCGGCACCGGCAGTGCGTCCAGAGCGAGACCGGCGGGTCACCGGGCGCGTGCATGCGGAGGGCGAGCCGTCCGTCGGGATCGGCGTCTGATCCATCTTCGTGCCTCCCTCGGTCGAACGCTGCCATCAGTATCTGACGATGGTTCGCTTTGCTCATCACGCGGGGCTGGCAGCCGACGTTCCGAGGTGCCGTCCGACCTGCCGTTGCCGGATGCGCAACGTGCGCGTTGAAGGCGCAACGCCAGACGCCATCATCACTCGTATGCGACACGGGTGCTCCACCTGATGGCCGACACGCTCGTCTCCTCCGCGACCCGGGAGCACGTGATCGGTTCGGACCGGCCGTTCACGATCATCGGGGAGCGGATCAACCCGACCGGCCGGAAGAAGCTCGCCGCCGAGATGGCCGCCGGCGACTTCTCGACCGTGATCGCCGACGTCGACGCGCAGGTGCGCGCGGGCGCGCACATGCTCGACGTGAACGCCGGTATCCCGCTCGCCGACGAGCCCGGCATCCTCGCCGAGACCGTCAAGCTCGTGCAGTCGCTCACCGACCTGCCGCTGTCGATCGACTCCTCGATCGTCGCCGCGCTCGAGGCGGGGCTCGCCGTCTATCAGGGCAAGCCGCTCGTCAACTCGGTGACCGGTGAGGACGAGCGGATCGAGAGCGTGCTTGCCGCTCGTCGCGAAGTACGGCGCCGCGGTCGTCGCGATCACGAACGACGAGACCGGCATCAGCGAGGACCCCGACGTGCGGTTCGGGATCGCGGAGAAGATCGTGCACGCGGCGGCCGACCACGGCATCCCCGCGCACGACGTCGTCGTCGACCCGCTCGTGATGCCGATCGGCGCGATGCGCACGGCGGGCCAGCAGGTGTTCCGCTTGGTGCGGCGGCTGCAGGACGAGCTCGGCGTGAACACGACCTGCGGCGCCTCGAACGTGTCGTTCGGGCTTGCCGAACCGCAACGGGATCAACGGCGCGTTCCTGTCGATGGCGATCGCGTGCGGCATGACGAGCGCGATCACGTCGCCGCTGCATGAGGAGGTGAAGCAGGCGACGATGGCCGCCGACGTGCTGATGGGAACCGACGCGCACGCGGAGGCGTGGATCCGCCGGTACGCGGATCGCGCGGCCGCCGACAGCCGCCGAGGGTGGCTGGCCGCCGCCGCGGCGGCCGCGCAGCACGGCTGGGCACGCAGGCGGAGTCGTGAGCGCGCCCGCCACACGATCGTCTTCACGCCGTCGGGCCGCCGCGGCGAGGTCGCCGACGGCGCGAGCGTGCTGGACGCGGCTCGTTCCCTCGGCGTCGACCTCGACTCCGTCTGCGGCGGACGCGGGATCTGCGGCCGCTGCCAGGTCGTGCCGATGGAGGGCTCGTTCCCGAAGCACGGCATCACGAGCGCGGCCGACCACCTGATCGCGTTCACCGAGCCCGAGGAGCGCTACCGAGAGCGCGACGGGCTGGCGGCCGATCGCCGCCTCGGCTGCCACGCCAAGATCTGCGGCGATCTCGTGATCGACGTGCCGCCGGAGTCGCAGATCCACCGGCAGGTCGTGCGCAAGGAGGCCGACGCGCACCCGATCGAGGTCGACCCGGTGGTGCGGCTGCACTACGTCGAGGTCGATGAGCCGTCGCTCGAGACGCCGAGCGGCGACCTCCAGCGCCTGTTCGCGGCGCTCGAGCGCGACTGGGCGCTGACCGGCTTGCAGTCGAACCCAGTCGTGCTGCCCGGACTGCAGCAGACCCTCCGCGCCGGCGCCTGGACCGCCACGGTGGCAGTGCGCGACGGCTCGCTGATCACCGCGGTGTTCCCCGGGTTCCACGATGTCGCGCTGGGGGTGGCGTTCGACGTCGGCTCGACGACGGTGGCGGGGCACCTGTGCGATCTGCACACCGGCGACGTGCTCGCGAGCGCCGGCGCGATGAACCCGCAGATCCGGTTCGGCGAGGACCTGATGAGCCGGGTGAGCTACGTGATGATGCACCCGGGCGGCGAGGTCGAGCTGACCGCGGCCGTGCGGGAGCTGCCTCGACCAGCTGGTGGGAGAGCTCTGCGAGCAGGCCGACGCGTCGCGCGACGACATCCTCGAGCTCGTCGTCGTCGGGAACCCGATCATGCATCACCTCGTGTTCGGGTTCGACCCGACCGAGCTCGGCGGCGCGCCGTTCGCGCTCGTGACCGACGAGGCGCTGACCGTGCCGGCGCGCGATCTCGGCGTCGACGGCGAACCCCGGCGCGCGCGTGTACGCGTTGCCGCTGATCGCCGGCCACGTCGGCGCCGACACGGCGGGCGTGATCCTGTCGGAGGCGCCGCACGATCAGGACGCCGTCAACCTCATCGTCGACGTCGGCACGAACGCCGAGATCGTGCTCGGGAACCGCGATCGGCTGCTCGCCGCGTCGAGCCCCACCGGCCCTGCGTTCGAGGGCGCGCAGATCTCGAGCGGGCAGCGGGCGGCGCCGGGGGCGATCGAGCGCGTGCGCATCGACCGCGACACGCTCGCGCTGCGCTACCGCACGATCGGCAGCGACGTCTGGTCCGACGAGCCGGGCGCGCCGACACCGACCGGCGTCGCGGGCTCCGGCATCATCGAGCTGATCGCCGAGCTCTACCTCGCCGGCGTCCTCACCACCGACGGCGTGATCGATGCCGCCGCGGCCGAACGCACCGACCGCGTCATCGAGGACGGCCGCACGTACGCCTACGTGATCCACGAGGCCGAGCCGCGCCTCGTGCTCACCCAGAACGACGTCCGCCAGATCCAGCTGGCGAAGGGGGCCCTCTACGCGGGCTGCCGCCTGCTGATGGACCACTACGGCATCGAGACCGTCGATCGGATCCGGCTCGCCGGCGCGTTCGGCGCGCATATCGACCCGGTGCACGCGATGGTGCTCGGCTTGGTCCCGGACTGCGAGCCCGCGAACGTGACGAGCGCCGGCAACGCCGCCGGCACCGGCGCCCGGATCGCGTTGCTCAACCGCGCCGCCCGCGAGGAGATCGAGGAGGTCGTCCGGCGCGTCGAGAAGATCGAGACCGCCACCGAGCCGCGGTTCCAGGAGCACTTCGTCGGCGCGATGGGGATCCCGCACGCCACCGATCCGTTCCCGCGCCTCGGCGCGCACGTCGAGCTTCCCGCCCGTGAGGCGGCGGCCGCCGGAGGCGGCCGCCGCCGTCGTTCCACCCGAGGAAGGAGCACCGCATGAGCGACACCCAGAGCTCGCGGCCGCCGTACCGGCGGCCGCGAGGGCCGCCGCGCCGCCCGCCTCGCCGAGGTGGCCGAGAAGGTTCCGTTCATCACCCGCACGCTGACCCCGGTCGAGATCCTCTCCGAGGAGGGTCTCGCGACGATCGAGCACAACGCCGACACGATCCTCGAGACGGTCGGCATCGACTTCCGCGGGGTGCCCGACGCGCTCACGCTCCTGCGGAGGCCGGGCTGCGACGTCGACGGCGAGCGGGTGCGGTTCCCGCGCGGGCTGGCGCGGCCAGCTGATCCAGGCGACCGCCCCGCGCGAGTTCGACCAGTTCGCGCGCAACCCGGCGAACACCGTGCACCTCGGCGGCAACGCGACCGTGCTCGCGCCGGCCTACGGATCGCCGTTCGTGCGCGACCTCGACGGCGGCCGCCGCTACGGCACGATCGAGGACTTCCGGAACTTCGTGAAGCTCGCGTACGTGACGCCGTTCCTGCACCACTCCGGCGGCACGGTGTGCGAGCCGGTCGACCTGCCCGTGAACAAGCGGCACTACGACATGGTCTACGCGCACATGAAGTACTCGGACAAGCCGTTCATGGGCTCGGTCACGCATCCGCTCCGCGCGCGCGACACCGTCGACATGGCGCGGATCCTGTTCGGCGCCGACGCGCTCGAGGAGCGCACGTACATCCTGAGCCTGTGCAACGCGAACAGCCCGCTCGTGTGGGACTCGATCATGCTCGGCGCGGCGAAGGCCTACGCCGAGGCGAACCAGGCGGTGCTGATGACCCCGTTCATCCTCGCCGGCGCGATGTCGCCCGCGACCGCCGGCCGGCGCCGCCGCGCAGACGCTCGCCGAAGCGATGGCGGGCATGGCCTACGTCCAGCTCGTCCGGCCCGGCGCGCCGGTCGTGTTCGGCTCGTTCGCGTCGTCGATGTCGATGCAGTCCGGCGCGCCGACGTTCGGCACGCCCGAGCCCGCGCTGATCCTCTACGCGCTCGCCGCGTGCGCCCGGCGGCTCGGCGTGCCGTTCCGCAGCGGCGGGTCGCTCACCGCATCGAAGGTCGCCGACGCCCAGGCCGCCTACGAGTGCGCCAACACGCTGCAGCCGACGATCCTCGCCGGCGTGAACTTCGTGCTGCACGCCGCCGGGCTGGCTCGAGGGCGGCCTCGCGATGGGCTACGAGAAGTTCATCCTCGACCTCGACCAGTGCGGCCAGATGCACGAGTTCGCCAAGGGCATGGACCTGTCGGAGAACGGCCAGGCGCTCGATGCGATCCTCGCGAACGAGCCGGGCACGCACTTCCTCGGCACGGCGCACACCCTCGCCAACTTCGAGACCGCCTTCTACCGGTCGAGCGTCGCGGACAACAACTCCTTCGAGCAGTGGGAGCTCGATGGCTCGCTCGACGCCGCCCAGCGCGCGAACGCGATCTGGAAGCAGATGCTCGCCGAGTACGTCGCCCCGCCGCTGGACGAGGCGAAGGACGAGGAGCTCCGCGAGTGGATCGACCGCAAGAAGGCGAGCTTCCCGGACTCGAACGCCTGACCTCGGAGTTCCGTTGGCCGGTTGCACGGTCGCGTGCGCTGCCGATACGGCATCATGACCGCCGGTTCCGGACCGAGGGACACGTGCGATGAGCTGGATGTTCTGGAAGAAGGCGAAGGCCGAGCTGACGGAGGATCAGCGCGCCGCGCTCAAGCGGCTGGTCGCCGACGCCAAGTACGAGCTGATCCCGCTGGACTCGGTCATGGCCAAGTGCGAGGCGCTGCCGCCCGGCGCCGCGGTGACCGTGACCGCCTCGCCGAGCCACGGGATCGAGGCGACCTTCGACCTCTGCGAGGCGCTCGCCGCCCGCGGCCACGACGTGACGCCGCACCTGTCCGCACACATGACCCGCGACCGGGCGCATCTGCAGGAGCTGCTCGACCGCGCGCGCGCGGCGCAGTATCACGAAGGTCTTCGTGGTCGGCGGCGACGCGAAGGACAACGGCATGTTCCACGACGGGCTGCACCTGCTGCAGGCGATGGACGAGCTCGGCCACCCGTTCACCGAGATCGGCGTGCCGAGCTACCCCGAGGGCCACCCCGACATCGCCGACGACGTCCTGCTGCAGGCGCTGAAGGACAAGCAGCGATACGCCACCGCGATGACGACGCAGATGTGCTTCAACCCGCGCGCCGTCGTCGTCGTGGCTCGCCCGGATGCGCGCCGACGGCATCACGCTCCCGTTGCACCTCGGCGTGCCCGGCGTGGCGGAGCTCACCAAGCTCATGACGATCAGCGCCCGGATCGGCGTCGCCGACTCGGCCCGCTACCTCAAGAAGAACAAGAGCATGGTCGGCCACCTGATGAAGAGGGGCTCGTTCGGACCGGACGCGTTCCTCGAGGCGCTCGCGCCGACGCTCGCCGACCCGCGTCGCCGACGTGCAGGCGCTGCACGTCTTCACGTTCAACCAGGTGCCGAACACCGCCGACTGGCAGCGCCGCATGCTCGGCGACGAACTTCAGCCTGACCGTTCCGGGCGCTGCTGTTCCCGTCGCGTACACTGGGCGCATGCCCGACTCCTATGGCAAGCGCGCGCGTCGCGATGCGAACGCGAAGAAGCAGGCGGCCCGACGAGGCCCGCCGTGAAGAGCGTGCCCAGCGCAACAAGGACCGCGAAGCCGGCCTGATCGAGAAGGGCGTGCCGATCGGCCCCGCCGAGCAGGCGGAATTCCTTCCCGACGCGGAAGAACTCGCGCAGATGGACAAAGAGATCGCCGGCACCGAGTAGCGCCTGCGGCCTGTCCGAGGTCGTTGCTAGCCTCGCGGCGCATGACCGACGCCGACCGCGATCCTCGAGGGTTTGAACCCTGCCCAGCGCGAGGCGGCCGAGGCCGTCCGCGGGCCCGGTCGCGATCCTCGCCGGCGCCGGCACCGGCAAGACCACCACCATCACGCATCGCATCGCGTGGCAGGTCGCGAGCGGCACCTTCCCGCCCGAGCAGATCCTGGCGGTCACCTACACGCAGAAGGCGGCGGGCGAGCTTCGCGAACGCCTTGCCGCCCTCGGTGTCGAAGGCGTCGAGGCGCGGACGTTCCACGCCGCGGCGCTCGCACAGCTGAGCGGCCTCTACGAGCGGTTCGCGCGGCGAGCCGCTTGCCCGAGGTGCTCGACCACAAGGCCCGGCTGCTCGACGCCGCTCGCGAACGCGCTTCCGCCGCCGCACAAGTTCCTGCCGCGCCGCGAGCTCGCCGGCGAGATCGAGTGGGCGAAGAACCGGATGATCGCGCCCGACGACGTACCTCGCCGCGCTCGACGACCGAGGAGCACGAGCCGCCGATCCCGGCCGAGCTGATGGACGGCGCTCTTCCGGAACTACGAGCGCCGGAAGGACGCGCAGCGGCGTGCTCGACTTCGAGGACATGCTCGGGCTGGCGGTCCGGCATGCTCGACGACCACTCCGGAGGCCGCGCAGCTCGTGCGCGAGCGGTTCGCGGCGTTCACCGTCGACGAGTTCCAGGATGTGAACCCGCTGCAGTCGGCGTTGCTCGACCGCTGGCTCGGCGGCCGCGACGAGCTGTGCGTCGTCGGCGACGACTACCAGACGATCTTCGCGTTCACCGGCGCGTCACCGTCGCACCTGCTGGCCTTCCCCGACCGATTTCCGAAGGCGCGGGTCGTTCGCCTCGAGGAGAACTACCGCTCGACGCCGCAGGTCCTGGCGCTGGCGAACCGACTCGCCGCCGAAGCTCGGGGGCTTCCGCAAGGAGCTGCGAGCGACGCGGCCGGACGGGCCCGCGCCGATCGCAAAGCCGTTCGCGTCGCAGGAGGCCGAGGTCGCCTGGATCGTGGCACCAGAGCGCGGCCGTGCACGAGCAGGGCGTGCGCCTGGGAGGGTCTCGCGATCCTGCTGCGGATGAACGCCCGGACGGAGCCGTTCGAGGAGGCGTTCGCCGCGACAGGCATCCCGTATCAGGTGCGGACCGGTGCGTTCCTGCAACGGCCGGCCGCCCGAGCGGTACTGGCGCGGCTCCGTCGTGCGGCCGAAGGCCGGGTCGACGGGCGTGGTCGAGGCGATCACCGCGCGCTCGGCTACGACCCGACCGCACGCCCGACGCCGAGGAGGAGGTCACGCGGCAGTCCGACCTCGGGCGCCTGCGCGCGATGGCCGCCGAGTACGCGAGCCGCGCACGGCGACGACGCCACGATGGCGGGGTTCCTCGAGGAGCTGCCGAGGCGGTTCTCGGTCGAGCAGTCGGGACGCGGCGTGCAGCTGCTCACTTACCACCGGGCCAAGGGTCTCGAGTTCGACGTCGTGTTCCTGCCGCGGCTGCTCGAGGGCGAGCTTCCGTACAAGAGCGGCCGGAGCGTCGCCGACCCGCAGGAGGAGCGTCGGCTGTTCTACGTCGGGCATCACGCGAGCGCGGCACTGGCTCGCGATCACGTGGCCGACTGACTCGCGCGCGCCGGTGAGTCGGCTTCGTCGCCGAGGCGACGGGCCACGTGCCGAAGCAAGGGCGATGCCAGCAAGCCGAAGAAGCACGGTCGCGGTGCCGGACGGGCGACGAGCCGTTGTACGAGCGGCTGCGCACTGGCGCCGCGAGACCGCGCGAGCGAGCGACGGCGTCCCGCCGTACGTGGTTTTCCACGACAAGACGCTTGCGGCGATCGCCGACGCCAAGCCGAGTCGTCGGCGGCATTGCTCGAGATCGACGGGATCGGTCCCGCGAAGCTCGAACGGTACGGCGAAGAGGTGCTGACCGTCGTCGCCGGCGCGGCTTGACGGAAAGGCGGAGGGTGGGTGAGCGGGAACCGTCGGACGCAGCCCGCCCCAACTGAGAACTCTCCGATGGCCCGCGAGCGATACCGCGTGTGCGGACGCCGACCGCAATGCGAGGGGCGCATCCTAGGACTCGACCCCGTCGCGGCCCTGCTTGATCTCGAACACGTTGCCTTCAGCGTCACGGAAGTAGGCCCACGGTGACTCTGCTTCTTCGGGAATCTCAGTGATCGGTTCGATGCCACGCCCGATCAGTTCGTCGCGGGCGCTTCCGATGTCCTCGACCTCGAAGCCAACTTGGAAGCGGGGACGATCGTATTGCGGCTCGGTCGACCTTTCGAGCAACTCGAACGTCCGCCCTTCACCCATGTCGAACTGCACGTAGTCAGGTCCCACATAACTGGGTTCGCCTAGGAGCTCCACCCAGAATCGCCGCTGCACTTGCAGGTCTGCAACGACGACCCCGACCCATGTCGGCCATCCCAACAACCCCTTCTCAGCCATAGCGACGCCTCCCCGCACATGCATTCGACTCTAGGACAAGACCGACAGCCCATCTATCTCGCGACAGCTGGAGCCCTCGGCTCGCGCAATGTCCGCGAGGTCGATCGAGAACGCGATCGGGATATCCGCCCTACCATGTGCCGATGAGCCAGCGGCAAAGCGTCCAGCTCATGTCCGACCCAGCCGTGCAAGTTTGGGACGTGTCTTGCACAGCAGCGCTCGACGAACCCGGGCCCGAGGAACATTCCAACGTGACCCAGGTCATCCTCCTGCTCGATGGTGTCTTCGAGGTTCATCGTGCTGGCGAGCGTGCGATCCTCGATGCGTCTTCCGCCGTGATCTTCGACGAAGGTGCGGATCATCGCGTCGGGCATCCCACGGATCGCGGTGATCGATGCCTCGTTCTCGTCTATCCGCCGGAGACGCTCGCGGACGCGTTCGAGCCCGGCTCGCTGTTCAGTGGCCCTGTGGCGCCCGCGACCACGCTCGGCGCGCGCGCATTGGCGGTGGGCCTCCGGCGCGACGGCCTGAACGCGATGGAAGCGGAGGAGTTCGCATTGAGCCTGCTCGCACGAGTCTCGAACGAGCTCGGACGGACCCAAGGTTTTCGTCAACCGAACGACCATCAGCTCGCACGGATCGAAGATGCTCGTGCGCTGCTCGCAACCGAGCCGGCGCGGCGGTGGCGGCTCGACGAGCTTGCGAGGGGTGTGCATTGCTCGCCGTTTCACCTCGCTCGGCAGTTCCGCACGATCACCGGGATGTCGGTGTCCGGCTATCTCCTTCGCCTCCGGCTCGCCCTGGCGTGCGAACGGCTCGCGGAGGGCGCCGATGATCTCGCCGCGTTAGCGGCAGACCTCGGGTTCGCGAATCACAGCCACTTCAGCGCGCGTTTCCGCTCTGTGTTCGGGGTGCCACCCAGGGCCGTTCGGGGGGTATTCACATCCGGGGAGGTTGCCGAACTGCGCAGGCTCGTAACAGCGGATGGCATCACCGCCTCCTAGGCTCATCGACATGGGAGACCGACAAGCACAGACGCTGACAGCAGCCGTACCGCGCCGTGATGTTCTCCATGCCGACGGACCAAGATCTGCGGTAGGGACACAGGCCCACATCTTCGACGGGTTCGTGGGCACGTGGCACTGCGACTACACGCATTTCAATGAGGACGGCACCGTGAAGGAACGCTATCCGGGGCACCTGACGTTCGGATGGATCCTTCAAGGCCAAGCGCTCCAGGACGTGTGGACCGGCGACAAAGGTGACGGCCGCGGTGAATGGCAGGTCGGCACCTCCGTCCGATTCTTCGATCCGAGCGCGGACATGTGGACCGTGGTGTGGATCCTTCCCGAGGCAGCTGCCGTGGTGACCGTGTCCGGAGGAGAGGTCGACGGTCGCATCGTGCTGGAGGGTGTCAACGCGGATGGCTCTCGACGGCGGTGGTCGTTCCACGATGTCCGTGACGACTCGTTCACGTGGCGCGGCGAGCGTTCCACCGATGACGGTCGTTCGTGGACGCTGCTCGCCGACTACCGGATGGTCCGCTCGCCCTGATCGAACACGGGGCGTATGTAACCCGGGAGAGCGCGTAGGAGGAGATCGCAGATCCAACGCTGCTTTGGGCGCTAGCGAGCGGCCAGGAGTCGATCAACGACGTAGCCGGCGAACGACGGCCGAACGAACACGCGCGTCGCACCCTCCAGCTCCTGCAGGATCACCTGCGCCCGCGCGAACAGCGTCTGCGCGCATACCCCGGGCACCCACCCGCCGCGCGGATCCAGGTCGAGTGAGCACCCGGTCGCCAGCAGCGCCAGCCGGCCCTCACCGCGCAGCTCCATCACCGCTCGATTCGCGCTCACGTCGACGACCGCATGATGCGACCCCAGAGCGCGGACTCGAACTCGGCAACGGTCGCTTCGGCGGTGCCCGGCACGCCCACGACGAGCCACTCGTCGGGACCCAGCCACAACATGCCGCGAGTCATGTCGCCCTGGACCGTGTTCGGCACGAGCGGCAGGCTGAGACGCGATGCATCCTCTTCCGCACACCGAACGTCGACGTGCGCCAGGAACGGCACCTCGACCGCCTCGAGTGATGCGAGGTCCGCACTGCGACCGGCCAAGGGCGACCGTGGTTCAGCCATCGCGGCTCGCCGCCCTCGGGGTCGTAGAAGACCGGGTCGGTGACCGTGACCGGCCGTGGTCCCGCCGTCGAGCTCGGCGAAGATCGTCTCGCCGCGACCGCGCGCTCCCGCGCTCGACGAGCGCGAGCGCGATGCTGCGACCGGCGGCTTCGCTGGCATACGACGACCTGACCCAGCCGAGCATGTGCGCCGGCGGCGACGGGATCTGCGGCTGCCGCGAGCAGTTGCGTCCCCTCCGGAAGCACGAACGCGGGTTCCTCGGTCAGCAGACCGACGAGCTGCTTGCGATCCTCGCGAAGGGTGTCGCTGCGCACGAGCGAACGCTTGCCGATGAAGTCGCCCTTGCCGGTGTTCACGATCCACGACATCCCGAGGTCGTCGGGCGTCTGGGTGCCGTCCGTCTCCTGGCCGACGATCACGAACCCTTTCTCGGCGCGCAGCACGTGCATCGCCTCGGTCCCGTAGGGCGTGATGCCGAACGGCGCGCCCGCTCGGTCATCACCTCCCACACGGCGAGCGCGTGCCACGGCGAGACGTGCACCTCGTAGCTCAGATCTCCGGTGAAGCTGACGCGGCAGACACGGGCCGGGACGCCGGCGACCGATCCCTTCCCGGAACGTCATGAACGGGAACGCGTCGTTCGTCGAGATCGATGTCGGTTCCGGCGGCGGTCAGCACCTCGCGGGCGTTCGGGCCGCCGACCGCGATGACCGCCCACTGCTCCGTCACGCTCGTGCAATACACCCGCAGGTCGGTCCACTCGCACTGGAGCCATTCCTCGAACCGGTCGAGGACGGCGGCCGCGCCGCCCGTCGTCGTCGACACGAGGTATCGGTCCTCGGCCAGGCGCATCGCGACGCCGTCGTCGAAGACCATCCCGTCGAGCCCGAGCATCAGCCCGTAGCGGATCGAGCCGACGGCGAGGTTCGACATCCGGTTCGTGTACATCCGGTCGAGGAAGGCGCCGGCGTCCGGACCGACGACCTCGATCTTCCCGAGCGTGCTCGCGTCGAGGACCCCGACGCTCGTGCGCAGGGCCCGTCTCTCCCGAGCCACGGCCGCATCCATATCCTCGTCGCCCACCGGGAAGTAGCGCGGCCGCTTCCATTGCCCGACGTTCTCGTAGACGGCTCCGTTGGCCTCGTGCCAGGCATGGAGCGGCGTGACCCGGATCGGATCGAGCAGGTCGGTCCGCTGTCCGGTCCCGCGAGGGCCGAGAACGGCACCGGCGTGTACGGGGGCCGCGCGTTCGACGGGCCCTGCGCGCCGGGGGCCCAGCCGAGCAGCGTGTTCACGATCTCGGCGGTCAGGACCCCGCTCGTGCGCCCTTGATCGATCGTCGTGCCGATGTACGTCGCCCGCTTCACGTGCTCGGCGCTCGTCAGGCCGCCCGCAACGGCGCGCGCGACGTCGGCGACGGTCTGGTCACGCAAGGGCTCGACGTACTTCTCGGCGTCATCCCCCTCGTCCACCACCCACAGCGGGAACGAGGCCGGCACGTCGCCGGCCGCGCCGCCCACGACCTCGAGCCACGTCGGGCCCGGTGCCGTCGTGGACGAAGCACGCCTTGTCGTCGTCGTAGGCGAGCCCGATACCGATCCCGCGGGCGAGCTGGACCGTCGGATTCCAGCCGCCGCTCACCGCGAGCACGTCCGCCTCGATCGTGTCCTCCAGCCGTCGGGCCGAGGCGATCGTCACTCCCACGAGCGCCGGGTCGCCGTCGTCGCGACGACGCTGGCGTCGGTCCGCACCTCGACACCGGCGGCGCGCAGCCGCTCGGTCGCGCCCCCGCCGGTTGAAGGGTCGACGACCACGACCTGCGCGCCGGCAGTCCGCGAGCGCTTCGGCCGCCTCGTGCCCGGCGTGGTTCGTCGAGAAGACGACGATCCGCTCGCCGACGAGCACGCCGAACCGATCGAGGAAGGCGCGAGCCGCGGACGCGAGCATCACGCCCGGTCGGTCGTTCCCCGCGAACGCGATCGGCCGCTCGTGCGCGCCGGTCGCGAGCACGACGCGCTCCGCCCGCACGTGGTGCACCACGTCGCTGCTCGCCGTCGCCGCTGGTAGCACACGACGTAGCCCTCGTCGTAGATGCCGGTCGCGGTCGTGTCGGCGAGGGTCTCGACGCCGTCGGGCGCCGAATCGACACGACCGGCTGCTCGTCGACCAGCAGCACGCGGCCGCTCGCCGCCACGGCCGCCGCGCGTCCGGCCGCGCCCGCGCCGATCACCAGTGTCTCGACGTGCCGGTAGGTATGCCTCGACGGGCGCGGCGTGTCGTCGTCGGCGGGCAGCACGCCGACGCCCGCGCGACTCTGCAGGACCATATCGTCAACGACATTGACCATCGTCGCGGGCCGGATGGGCTCGAACCACGGTTCGGAGATCTCGACGAACGCGTGCGGCTCCTCGACGCCCGCCGAGAACACACCGCGTGGTCGCCCCGCGATCGGCGACGCGAACCCGCCGCGCTCGCCCGCAGCGAGGAATGCGCTCGCGACGGTATCGCCCGCGAACGCCTCGACGTCCCGCCCGTCGAACGAGAACGTCACCGGCCGCGACCGGTCGAGCCAGGTGCCGCCGCGTCACGAGACGTCCGCTCACGGCCGCTCCTCGCCGATCCGATACGTCGCGACCACTCGATGCGTCGACGTATCGCGGACCGCATTGAACCACCGCCGACAGCCGGCGCTGTGCACCCACCGCTCGGCCCACTCGCCCTTCGGGTTGTCGCGCATGAACAGGAAGTCCGCCCACTCCTCGTCGCTACAATGCCTCGGGGTCGGCGGGATAGACGAGATGCGCCTGGCCGCCGTAGCGGAACTCGATCTCGTCGCGCGGGCCGCACCACGGGCAGCGGATCAGCAGCATCAGGCGGCTCCCTTCGTCGAAGGCCGCGACGAGCCGCTTCGGTGCGGTGAGCCGCCAGGCTTCGGTGATCAGTTCCTCGACCTCGCCGCGATCGGCTTTCGACACCACGACGCCGACCCAGCCCTTCGACCCGACGTAGGAGGGCACGAAGAACGCCTCGGGATCCATCGCGATCAAGGCGCGCTGTTCGTCGTGCATGGACTTGATCCACAGATGTCGCTCGGACTCGCCGAACATCGCGAAGATCTTCGAGTTGACGCGGAACGTCGCATTGCCCCAGGTCTCGCGCTCCTCCGCCTCGGGCAGCGACAGCGCGAACGTGCGGACGGTGGCGGCGCGCATCAGTGGGCGACCCCCGCCGCTCCGTGCTCGTCGATAAGCGCGCCGGTCGTGAAACGCTCCAGCGCATACGGCTTCGCGAGCTCGGCTTGCTCACCGGTCGCGACGGTCTCGGCGAACGCCCAGCCGCTGCCGGGCGTCGCCTTGAAGCCCCCGGTGCCCCAGCCGCAGTTGAGGAACAAGCCCGGCACCGGTGTCGACATCGATGATCGGCGACGCGTCGGGGCAGATGTCGACGATGCCGCCCCACGTGCGCAGCAGCGCCGCGTGCTTGAAGATCGGGAAGAGCTCGCAGGCGGCCGCCATCTGGTGCTCGATCACGTGGAACGAGCCGCGCTGTGCGTAGCCGTTGTAGCTGTCGATGCCTGCGCCCATCACGAACTCGCCCTTGTCCGCCTGCGAGACGTAGACGTGCACGGCGTTCGACATCACGACGCAGTTCAGGACCGGCTCGTAGAGCGCGCTCACGAGAGCCTGCAGCGGGTGCGATTGCACGGGCAGCCGCAAGCCCGACCATCGACGCCAGAACGCTCGTATGGCCGGCCGCGACGAGCGCGACCTTGTTTGCGCGTATCGCGCCGCGCGTTGTCTCGACACCGGTGACAGATCCGCCCGCGCCGCGCAGGAACCCCGTGACTTCCGCGTGTTCGACGATGTCCACGCCGCGCTCGCTGGCGCGGGTCGCGAGCGCCCACGCGATCCGGTCGTGGCGGGCAGTGCCGCCCCGCCGTTGCAGCGCGCCGCCCATCACCGGGTAGCGCACGTCGGGCGAGATGTTGATGATCGGGCAGAACTCCTTCACCTGCTGCGCGTCGAGCATCTCGGCGTCGACCCCTTGCAGGTGGTTCGCCTCGACGCGCCGGTTCGAGCTCCGCATCTCGCCGATGTGGTGCAAGACGTTCAGCACGCCCTTCTGGTCGAACTGGAGATCCCAGTCGAGGTCGTCCTCGAGGCCCTCCCACAGTTTCAGGGAGTGCTCGTAGATCGCGGCGGATGCGTCCCACAGGTAGTTCGAGCGGATCACCGTCGTGTTGCGGGCGACGTTGCCGCCGGCGAGCCAACCCTTCTCGACGATGCAGACGTCCGTGATGCCGTGGTTCTTGGCGAGGTAGTAGGCCGTCGCAAGGCCGTGCCCGCCGCCGCCCACGATGACCACGTCGTAGGCATCCTTCGGCTCGGCGTTACGCCAGTAGCGCTGCGGTTCGTCGCTCATCGCGTGGGCGGAAGTCTGCCCGACCCCTCGCGCGGCGGCAACGCCGTGATGCGTGCAGCGCAACACTCGATTCGACTCCGCAACGCAGTCGGGGCTACGATTCCGCCCTCGACCGGGAGGGTTGCTGGGTGCGCGACGAAAAGAGCGGTTCGCTGCAGTCCGTGAATCGCGCGATGACCGCGCTGGAACTCGTGGCCGACGCAGGCGAGCTCGGTGTGAGCGAGCTCGGACGCCAGCTCGGCGTCCACAAAGCCACGGCCTCGCGACTCGCCGCAGTGCTGGCGGAGCGTGGCCTGTTAGAGCGTGATCCGACCACCGACCGCTATCGGATCGGGTTCGGTCTCGTGCGTCTCGCGGGCGCGGCGATGAGCGGGCTCGATCTGGTGCGGCTTGCTCGCCCGATCCTCGAAACGCTGGCCGAGCGATCCCGTGAGGCGAGCAACCTCGGGGTGCGCAGCGGCGACGACGTCGTCTACGTCGACCAGATCGCGGGATCGCGCTCGATCGTGACGGTGAGCTGGGTCGGGCGACGCACGCAGCTGCACTGCACGTCCAACGGCAAGGTCTTGCTCGCGTGGGCTGACGAGCAGGATCGTGAGCGGGTGCTCGCGGGACCGCTGGCGACCTACACCCCGCACACGGTCACCGACCCCGACACGCTTCGCACGGAGTTGCGCGCGATCCGCACGCGAGGCTTTGCCCAGGCGCTCGAGGAGCTCGAAGTGGGCCTCAACGCGGTGGCCGCACCAGTGCGCCAAGCCGATGGCCGCGTGATCGCCTCGCTCGGCGTCTCGGGTCCGGCGTTCCGGATGCACGCGGTGGATATCCCGAGGCTCGGTGTGCTGACCGCCGAGGCCGCGCAGGCGGTGTCGAGACAGTTGGGGTACCTGGAGCGCGGGAGTGCGACGGGATGAGGGAGGTGGCGTCGTGACGGTCGAGTGGGACGCGCGCAGGCGTCCGGTGGCCTCGTTGCTGGACGCGGTCGGAGCAACGCCGCTCGTCCGGCTGGCGCGCGTCGCGTCCGACCTGGAGTTGTTCGCTAAGGTCGAGTGGTACGGCCCGACAGGGTCGGTGAAGGATCGGATCTATGCGCACATGCTCGGCAAGGCCGAGGCCGAGGGCAGGTTGCGCCCGGGGATGACCATCATCGAATGCACCACGGGCAACGCAGGGATCGCATGCTCGGCGGTCGCCGCGATCAAGGGGTACGACTGCACGATCGTCATGCCCGAGGGCATGAGCCCGGAGCGCAAGCGCATGATCGAGGCCTACGGCGCGACGTTGGAGCTCACGCCGGGCGCCGGGACCGACATCGACCTCGCGCTCGCGCGGATGCGCGAGATCGTCGCGACCGACCCCGACCGCTACTTCTTCCCCGGAGAGTTCGACAACCCGGATAACCCCGAGGCGCAGGAAGCCTCCGGGCGGGAGATCTGGGAGCAGCTGGGCGGCAGCGTTGACGCGGTCGTCGCCGCGCAGGGCACCGGCGGGTGGATCACCGGCGTCACGCACGTGCTCAAGCGGAACGAACCGAGCGGTGCGTGGCGTACGCGGTCGAACCCGCCGAGTGCCCGCTGATCAGCGACCAGCGCTGGGGCACACACGGCGTGCCGGGCATCGGCGACGGCATCATCCCCCGGAACCTCGATCTGGCCGCGATCGATGGCATCGTGACGGTCAGCACCGCCGAGTCGCTCGAGATGGCGCGCCGGATGGCGCGTGAGGAAGGCCTGTTGTGCGGGCCCTCCAGCGGCATGAACGTCGTCGCCGCGCTGAAGGTCGCAACCAAGCACCCGGAGCTGCGGCGCATCGTCACGGTCGCGCCGGACACCGGACAGCGGTACCTATCGGGGGAGTTGTTCGGTGAGCGGGTCGACGTCGAGGAGCCCGAGCGCGATCACACACCAGACGCGGACATCCTGGAGCAGGTGGCCGCGCACCGCGACCGCCTCGAGTTCATCGCGTAGCAGGCGTTGGGTAGGCTGCGCGGCATGAGCGAGCCCTGGGAACTGACCGCGACCGACGCGCTGATACGGATGCGCGCGAAGGAGCTCTCGCCGAGCGAGCTGTTGGCGTCGGTGATCGCCCGTGCCGAGGCGGTCGAACCGACGGTGAACGCCTTCGCCGAACGCCGGTACGACGAGGCGGAGGTCGCCGCGAAGGCCTCGGCCGAACGGTACGCGAGCGGCGAGGGCATCCGCACGCTCGAGGGGCTTCCGGTCTCGCTCAAAGAGGAGGTGCCCGTCGAGGGGTACCGCATGCGCTACGGCTCGCTCGCGGTCGACGAGGTCGCGACCGAGACAGCGCCGATCGGCGAACGGATCATCGGTGCCGGCGCGGTGGTGCACGCGCGCACGACGACGCCGGAGTTCTCGTGCGCGGGCTACACGCATTCGAAGCTCTGGGGCGTGACGCGCAACCCGTGGAACCCGGAGGTCGCCGTCGGCGGTTCGAGCGGCGGGGCGGGCGCGTCGCTCGCGTCGGGCACGTCGCTCCTCGCGAGCGGTTCCGACATCGGCGGGTCGATCCGGATCCCGGCGTCGATCAACGGGGTCGTCGGCTTCAAGCCACCGCACGGCCGTGTGCCGACGGGCGCGCCGTTCAACCTCGACCGCTATTGCCACGACGGACCGCTGGCCCGCACGGTTGCGGACTGCGCGCTGTTCGAGAACGTGATCGCGGGACCGCACAAGCTCGACGTCGCCAGCCTTCGTCCGAAGCTCGAGATCCCGGCGTCGCTCGATGGGATCGATGGGATGCGGATTGCGGTATCGACGGACCTGGGCGGCTGGGACGTCGACCCGGAGATCGTGGCGAACACTCGCGCGGCCGCCGCGGCGCTCGAAGAAGCGGGCGCCGTCGTCGAGGAGGTCGAGATCCCGTGGACGATCGAGGGGTTCATGGCCGCCGCGCGGCGCCACTTCGCTGCGATCTTCGGTGCCGAGATCGGCTCCGCCGCTGAGGCGTTCCCGGACCTCGTGAACGACTACGTCGTCGCCTGGGCGGAGGAGGCCGCTCGGCTCCGCGATGAACCGCGCTCGTTCCTGCGAGGGCTCGAGCTGGAGCAGGAGTTCTGGGTGCCGATCGGCGAGCTGTTCGAGTCGTTCGACGCGTTGCTCTGCCCGACGTGGGCAGTGACGGGCATCCCCGCCGGGGACAGCATCCTGGGAACGCTCTTCCCGGACGGCGGCGACAACGACCGGCAGTTCACCTGCTTCATGACGACGCCGTTCAACGTGTTATCGCCGTGTCCGGTGCTCGCCGTCCCGAGCGGGATCGCGTCCAACGGCGTGCCAACCGGCATCCAGATCGTCGCGCGAACCTATGACGACGTCACGGCGTTCAGGATCGGGGCTGCGCTTGAGCGCGTACGGCCCTGGCCGACGACGACGATGCCGTTCGGCGTCTGATCGCGGCCGCCTACGCGGCCGGGACCTTCTTCTGGGGGTCGACGAACGGGATCGCGGCCGTCGTACCCGTCCGATCCCCGTCGTCCGCCTCGACGTCGAGGCGCGTCCCCGGCTCGGCCAGACCGATCGGCACCCAGACGTAGCCGATGTTCTTCTCCAGACGCGGGGACCAGCAGGCGTCGGTGACGTATCCGACCGGATCGCCGTCGTGAGATGCCGGCCAGTGCTGCGTTGGCTGGTCCACGGGTCCGCCGTCGAGCTCGATCCCCACGAGCTTGCGTGACACGCCCTCGCGCCGGATCCGCTCGAGCGCCTCTTTGCCGATGTAGTCGGCGTCCTGCGGCTCGACGAGGCGCTCGAGGCCGGTCACCTCGAACGGATTCGTCTCGAGCCCGAAGTCGGAGCCCCAGTCGAAGATGCCTGCCTCGATGCGTCGGATGTCCGATGAAGGCGTGACGCGGATGTTGTACGGCTTGCCGGCGTCCAAGATCCGCTCCCAGAGATCGTCGCCGCGGCTTGGATCGCGCAGGTAGATCTCGAAGCCGACGACGGCCGTCCACCCGGTGCGGCTGATCACGACCGGGATGCCGTCGAGGTCTGCCTCGTCGCACCAGTAGTACTTCATGTCGAGAACCCAGTCGCCGAACAGGTCGCGCATCACGTCTTTGGCTTTCGGCCCTTGCACCTGCACGGGGTAGACCTCGGGGTGGCCGACGTGGACGTCGAGGCCCGAGTTGACCGCGACGCCCATCGCGTACAGACCGGCGTCGGAGTCCGCCAGCGCGAGCCACCACCGGTTCTCCTCGACCCGAAGCAGCACCGGGTCGTTGACGATGCCGCCGTCGTCCGCGGTGACCAACATGTACTTGCCCTGCTTCACGGCGCACTTCGTGAGGTCGCGGCAGGTGAGCAGGTTCGTGAACGCGGTCGCGTCGGGCCCCGTGATCTCGACGATGCGCTCGACGCTGACATCCCAGAGGGTCACGTCGTTGACGAGCGCCCAGTACTCCTCGGACACATCGCCGTAGGTGTTGGGGTGCAGCATGTGCTGATACACGTCGTACGCGGAGCATCCGGCGCGGAGGGTCGCCTCGAAGAAGGGCGAACGGCGGTACCAAGGGCCGAAGTTGAGGGTAGTGCTGGTGACGTCGCTCATTCCCGGATGCTAGCGGGCGGTCGATCGGGGACGCCAATCGAGCCGAGTCGAACGATCGCCCGGCGGTGTTGTCCCAGGGATCTTGGTTCAGTTCTGACGTAATAGTGGGGATTCCTAATGCACTTAAGGCGCGCATTTGACAGTTTCATCCCGACGAACAACGCTGGTGTTGGTGTCGCGAGACCGGAACCGTCGGCGGGTCCTTGGTTCCCTGCAAGAGCAGGGCGGTTCGACGAGAGCCGACCTCGCCCGCGCGACGGGCATCTCCCGCGCAACGGTCTCGACGATCGTCTCGGAGTTGTTGGACGAGGGCCTTATCCGCGAGACCGAGGCGACGGACGGTGCCGGCAAGGTCGGGCGCCCTGGCGCGATCCTGACCCTCGATCCCGCCAGCGGTGCAGCGGTGGGCATCGACGTCGACCACGATTGCCTCCGCGTGATGCTCGCGGACCGGACCTACTCCGTTTTGGCGGAGGCCGAGCGACCGCTCGAGATCGACCACGACGCGCACGCCGTGATGTCCCTCGCGGCAGAGATGGTTCGCGTATCGATCGACGACGCGTCGATCGATGCAGCGACTGTGCTCGGCGTGGGCGTCGGACTCGCGGGGCCGGTTGATCTGGTAACGGGGAAGGCGAACCCGTCGAGTATCTCGCCGAGCTGGGTCGGTCTCGATGTCGCGAGCGAGATGACGTCGCGTCTGGGCTATCCGGTGCTGATCGACAACGATGCGAACCTCGGCGCCCTCGCCGAGCTCATGTTCGGCGCGGCCCGGGGCGCGAGCGAAGCCGCGTATGTCTGGGCCGACACGGGCGTGGGAGCCGCACTGATCGTGCACGGGCAGCCGTACCGTGGCGCGCTCGGGACCGCTGGCGAGATCGGCCACTCGACGATCGACGAGGACGGGCCGGTGTGCCGATGCGGGAACCGTGGATGCCTCGAGCGCTTCGTCGGCACGCCCGCCTTGCTGAGCAGTTTGCGCGGCAGTCACGGCGATCTGACGATCAACGAGGTGCTGCACCTCGCCGCTTCGGGCGACGTGGGGTGTCGGCGCGTGATCGCTGACGCGGGCCGCTTGCTCGGCGTGCAGATCGGCAACCTGTGCAATCTGCTGAACCCCCAACGCGTGATCATCGGTGGGTCGCTGAGCGCCGCGGGAGACCTCCTGCTTGAGCCCATCCGGAGCTCGCTTGCCCGCAGCGCGCTTCCGGCGGCTGCCGCAACCGCGGACGTCGTCGTCGGCGAGTTGGGTCATCGCGCCACGGTGCTCGGCGCGTCCGCGCTAGTGTTCCGCCAGGCCGACCCGCCGGAGCCCGGGTCGGTATCGGCTCCCCCGTCGTCGATGTCACGGATCAGGGCACCGGCGGTTCCGGTGACATCCGAACCGCAGCAACGGTCGCGCTCCGTATGAACAAGTAGAGACAACGAAACGATCGGTGGCCGTTTCGGCACCGGGAAGGAAGGGAGGACACGATGCGCGTTCCACGCGTATTGGTGGTCATGTCGGCCGCCGTGTTGCTCGTCGCGCTCGCGGCGTGCAGCAATGACTCATCGAGTTCCACAGCACCACCCGCAGGCTCCGCCAGCGAGGTCCCGCAGATCGCCGCGGGCGACTTCACGGCTGACTTCGCGGTGATGGAGCAGCTGAAAGGACTTGCTGCCCAGGGGTCCGGCATGATCGGCGTGTTGTTGCCCGACACGGAGACCTCGACGCGCTACGTGCAGTACGACGCGCCGTTCCTCAAGAAGGCCTTCGAGGCCGCAGGGCTCTCGGCCGATCAGTTCAAGATCGACAACGCCCAGGGCAGCGTGCAGACGATGCAGACGCAGGCCGAGGCGGACATCAACGCGGGCGCGTCGGTCCTGTTGATCGACCCGATCGACCCGGGCAGCGGCGCTGCGATCGAGCAGAAGGCCGTTTCCCAGGGTGTGGCAGTCATCGATTACGACCGCCTCGTCACGGGTGGTCCGCAGGATCGCTACTACGTCAGCTTCAACAACGTCCAGGTCGGCGAGTTGATGGGCCAGGGCCTCGTGGACTGCATCGACGCATGGAAGGTCAGTGACCCCCAGGTGCTGGTGCTCGACGGCGCCGCGACGGACAACAACGCGAAACTGTTCGCACAGGGCTACAACGGCGTTCTCCAGCCGTACTTCGATGATGGCACCTACACGAAGGTCGGCGAGCCACCCGGCTCGTGGACGGCGTCGGAAACGCAGACCACCTTCGAGCAGCAGTACACGGCGCACCCCGAGATCAACGCCGCGATCACCCCGAACGACGACAACGCCAACGCCGTCATCTCGGTGCTGCAGAAGGACAATGTCCCGGCGAACACCTTCCCGACGACCGGGCAGGACGCTTCACCGCCGGGGTTGCAGAACATCCTGAAGGGGTACCAGTGCGGCACCGTCTATAAGCCGTTCCACGCCGAGACGCAGGCGGCTGCGGCGCTCGCCCTGTACCTTCGGGCAGGCCTGACCCCGCCCGCTTCGTTGGTCAACTCGACCACGAAGGACGACGAGATCGGCGCAGACATCCCGTCGGTCTACACCGTCCCGGTGTGGGTCATGACGGATCAGGTGAAGGACGTCGTCGCCGACTCCAACGAGACCGGCGTCGGGCCCACCGCGGCCGATCTCTGCACGGATGCCGCGTTGAAGAGCGCGTGCTCTGCCGCTGGCATAAGCTAGCCGGTAACCGCCGGGCTGCATCCGCGAGAGCGGATGCGGCCCGGCAGGCACCACTCCTCGGAGGGGAAGGAGCACGGCCACGGGCACCGCGATGACCGATATCGGCACTGGTCCTGTGTCCGAACCCCCGTCGAGCGCCGACGAGCCGCTCCTTCGTCTGCGAGCGATCGACAAGCGGTTCGGTCCAGTCAATGCCTTGACGGCGGTCGACCTCGATGTTCCCGCCGGTCAGGTCACGGCCCTCGCCGGCGACAACGGCGCGGGCAAGTCGGTCCTGATCAAATGCATCGCCGGCATCCACAGCCCCGACGGGGGACAGATCTCCTGGGACGGGCGACCGGTCACGATCCACACGCCGCGCGATGCGGCTGCATTGGGGATCGAGACCGTGTATCAGGACCTTGCCCTTTGCGACAACCTCGACATCGTGCAGAACATGTTCCTCGGACGGGAGCGGACGCGCGGCGTCACGCTTGACGAAGAGGACATGGAAGGGGCGGCGGCCGACACGCTCCGGAGTCTCGCCGTGACGACGGTGCGATCGATCCGGCAGCCGGTGGCGTCGCTGTCGGGCGGGCAGCGCCAGTCGGTCGCGATCGCGAAGGCGGTCCTGTGGGACGCGAAGCTTGTGATCATGGACGAGCCGACGGCGGCGCTCGGTGTGAGTCAGACGGCCATGGTCCTCGAACTCGTTCGGCGTCTGGCAGACCGCGGTCACGCCGTGTTGATCGTGTCCCACAACATGAACGACGTGTTCGAGGTCGCCGATCGTATCGCCGTGCTCTACCTCGGCCGGATGGTCGGCGTGCACCCCATCACGGAACTCGACCGCCAGATCGCGGTCGACCTGATGACGACCGGCGCGTCCTCGCGGATGGCGCCGCCGACGGGAGAGGGCTAGGACGATGGCGCGAGCTGGACGAGCCGGCCAACGCCCCGAACGATGCAGCGTCGGACGTGACGGTCGACGTCGCCGTCGCGCCCGAGATCATCGCAACCTCGTTCCCGGAATACGTTCGGATCTCGCTGTCGCGGATCCGCGGCGGCGAGACCGGCATCTGGCCCTCGTCGGCGGACTACTGCTCGTTTCCGCCCTGTTCCAGACCCTGAACGGCCACTTCCTCACGGCAGGAAACCTCGTCAACCTGCTCGTGCAGGCGGCCGTCTTCAGCGTGCTCGCGATGGGCGAGGTGTTCGCGCTGCTGCTCGGGGAGATCGACCTGTCCGTCGGCTATGTGAGCGGTCTCGCTGGGGTCGTGATGGGCGAGTTGGTTGCCACGTCCATGGGATGGCCGTGGTGGGCAGCCATCGCGCTCGCCCTCGTGATGTGCGCGGCCATCGGACTCCTGCAGGGCTCGATCATCACGCGCATCGGTTTGCCGTCGTTCATCGTCACGCTCGCCGGTCTCCTGTTCTGGGAGGGCGTGATGCTGAAGATCCTGGGCAACGGGGGTTCGATCCTGATCAGCGTGACCATGATCAACAACATCGCCAGCGCGAACCTTCGGCCCATCGTCGGGTGGATCGTGATGCTCGCGATCGTCGGGGTCTTCGGGGTGCTCGCATGGCGGCGGGACGCTCGACGCCGGGCCGCGGGCCTCGTGGCGCCGCCGCCGAGTGTGACCCTCGCGAAGATCGGTGCCGGGCTTGCGGGCGGCGTCGTCATCGTCTTCATCTGCAACATCGACCGCGGACAGCTCAAGCCGATCACCGGCGTCCCGTGGGTGGTCCTGGTGGTCCTCGCGGTCCTCGGGCTCTGGACGTTCCTGCTTGGGAGAACCCGGTTCGGTCGATACGTCTACGCGATCGGCGGCAATGCGGAGGCCGCGCGGCGTGCCGGCGTGAACCTCGCGAGGATCAGAACGATCTGCTTCATGCTCTGCTCGATCACCGCCGGCATCGGGGGGATCATCTACGCTTCGAGGCTGCGCTCGATCTCGACGGCGATCGACGGCGGCACGCTCGTGCTGTATGCGGTCGCGGCGGCCGTCATCGGCGGTACGAGCCTCTTCGGTGGTCGGGGCAAACCCCTGCACGGTGTGCTCGGCGGGATCGTGATCGCCGCGATCGACAACGGGATGGGGCTCGCGAGCTTCAGCGCTGCATCGAAATACATGGTCACGGCGCTGGTCTTGCTCGTGGCGGTGACGATCGACGCGCTCTCCCGGCGCGGACGGGTGACCGGTCGGTAGCGAACGCTTAGGCGTGCAGCGCGCGATCCTTGAACAAGTGACCGCAGTCGATGCACTGCATGTTGACGCGCGCAGCCGGCCCGGCGTGGGTGAACGGTTGCGTATGTGGGGACCCGCACGACGGGCATGCGAGCCGGACCGGGGGCGCAGGTTCGCTGGTTGTGGGGTTCGCTCGCTTCCGCGCCCGTCACGAGGTCAGCTCGAGCCGAGCGAGCCGCTGGATCCGCGGCGGTCGCTGGCCTTCGCCTTCTTGGCCTCGCGCTTCTCCTTGAGGCTCTTGGTAGCAACCTTCTTGTTCTTGGCGCCACCCTTGTCCTTGTTCGCCACGCGGTGCTCCTTCCGTCCCAGATGCATCGGCCGCGCATCTCGGTTCGAGATCCACAGGATCGAACCCTCCGAGCCTACATCGGAAACGCGTCTCGTTCAGCCCGGGCCCGTCGAGTCTCGCTGTACCGTCGGTGGAACGGATGAAGCGGCGAGGATGGCGGCGCACGACCTGGTGGGTGGTTCTCGTTGCAACGGTGCTGCCGGCGTGCGCGCCAGCTCTGAACGCCCCGTCGCCGTCGGCGAGCACCGCAGCTGCATACCAGGCGATCTGGGACGCAGCGCACCCGTCGAGCTACACGTACACGATCGAGCGCAGCTGTTTCTGCGAGCTGCTCGGGCCCCTCACCGTCACGGTCCGCGACGGTCAGTTGGCGTCGATCGTCACGGCCGACGGCACCGAACTGAAACCCGGCGACCGGCGCCTCACGGCCTACCCGATCACGATCGACGCCCTGTTCGACTACGCCGCCGAGGCAGAGCGTTCGTCGGATCGGTCGGAGATCGGGTACGACCCGACGCTCGGCTACCCGGCCGCGCTCGACATCGACTGGGACAGCTCGATCCCGGACGACGACGTGACGATCGAGGTCAGCGATCTGGCGTGAACCGCGCGGATGTCACGAGTCGAGCAGGCGCCGCGCCTATGCTCCCGGGCATGACCACCTACCCGCTGTCCGAAGCCGACCGTGAGATCCAGGACCGCGCCCGTCGCTTCGTCGACGAGGAGCTGATCCCGTGGGAGCAGCACGCCGAGGAGCACGAGGGCCAGATCCCGCCGGAGACGAAGCAACGCCATCACGACCTGGCGATCGAGCTCGGGTTCTACGGGATGAACCTGCCGACCGACCTGGGCGGCGGCGGCTACACGACCCTGCAGCAGGTGCTGGTGAGCGAGCAGATCGGCCGAGTGACGAACGCCCTGGGCTGGTGTGTGCACACGCCGGCGGCGTGGGCGCCCGAGGTGATGACCGACGCGCAGATCGAGCGATGGCTGAAGCCGACCATCCGTGGCGAGCGCCACGAGTGCTACGCGATCACCGAGGCGGGCGCCGGCTCCGACGTCGACGCGATCGAGGCGACCGCTCGCCGTGACGGCGACGAGTACGTCCTGACGGGCGAGAAGATGCACGTGACGTCGTACAACACCGCGGACCACCTCTTCTTCCAGGCGAAGCTCGTCGGGGGCGAGCACGACGGGGAGCACGCGATGTTCGTCGTCGACAAGGACACGCCGGGCGTGCGGCTCGTGCGCGAGCCCCGGTACACGCACACCTACCCCGACACGCACGCGGTCGTGGCGTTCGACGACGTTCGGGTGCCTGCCTCGCAGCTGATCGGCGCCGAGGGCGACGGCATGACGTTCACCTACGCGTGGTTCCGGTACGAGCGGCTGATGATCGCGGCGCGGTGCTGCGGCGCCGCCGAGCGACTGATCGAGGAGGCGAGCGCGTTCGCGCAGGAGCGGGTGCAGTTCGGGAAGCCGATCATCGAGAACCAGGCGATCTCGCACATGCTCGCCGACTCGCTGACGGAGCTGTGGGCCGCGCGGCTGATGACCTACCGGCTGGCCGAGAACATCGATGCGGGCGTGGACGTGAAGGTCCAGCATGCGCAGTGCTCGATGGCGAAGCTGTACGCGAGCGAGATGGCCGGGCGCGTCGCCGACCGTGCCGTGCAGATCTTCGGCGGCCGCGGCTACATGCGCGAGAACGTCGCAGAGCGGTTCTGGCGCGAGCTACGGGTCGATCGCATCTGGGAGGGCACCAGCGAGATCCAGCGCGAGATCGTCGCCGACCAGCTGGTCAAGCGAGGCGCGCAGACGCTCGTCGGTTGATTGGGCGCGCGTTGCTCAGTGGTCCGATCGAGCGACGCTTTGGCGAGCAGAGCGGACGTCGCGCAGCGGCACGCGGATCAGTTCGCCGTCGGGCGCGCCCACCATGAACGTCTCGGCTTCGGCATCGAGATACGCGATCGTTCCCGTGACCGTCCGCGCGTAGCCTCCGCGGGATGCGATGACGAACGACGTCTCCGAGGTTGCAACCGCGCCGCCAGCCATGAACTCGGCTTGGAGATCCTCGGCGAGCGTGCGACGCGCTCGCAGGTCCACCTCGTTCTTCAGCTCAGGAAACGCGTGCGGAGACGCAGGGTTGCGCTCCAGGGTCGTGTCTTGCAGCGTGGTGGCCATGGTGTCGTTCCTTCCGTACGTGCGGGCGGGCCACATCTCGCAGCCATCCCGTTGCTTGGCGATCACCCCGGGTCGGGGAGCCCATCTCGTGGGCTCCCCGCGAGGGTCGGAACGGTCGGTCAGACCGTCGTGGGTACGCCTTCGAAGAAGGCGAGGTCGCCGATATCGGCTCGACCGCAGCTCGACCTTGTCCGCCAGGTGCTCGCGCACCCAGGTGGCAGCAAGCGGTGCCGACGCTTCGGCCTGCTCGTGGGTCTCCCACACGCTGATCGACACGCATGCCTCTCACCGGTCTTGGCGAGCCCGTAGCGGAGGAAGCCGGGCTGGTCCTTGAAGGTTCGGAGCATCCCGCTCTTCGCCTCTTCGGCGAGCTCGGGGAACGTGCCGTTGGTGATCTCGTAGTTCGCGATTCGTAATGCTTGCATCGGTGTGCTCCTTCGATGAGGTGTCCCTGATGCGACCGAGGCGAGCGGCGAGTCGGGCCGAGAGCTTGGGTTGCGCTCCGGCGTGTCGGCTCGTGAGAACTCGAGAGGGACGGTCGGGACCGGTCCGAAGGACGGCGAACCCGTGGGCAATCTCTTCTCCCGTCACTGACGGGCCCGTGTCCTGCTCCGAGTATGCGCAGGTCTGCGCCCAACTGTCGCGATGCCTCGGCAACGCGGAACCGAGAAGGATCAGCGTGCCGCTTCGAGGGCGTCGCGCAGGTCGTCGCGGCGGACCTTCCCTGCGGCGTTGCGTGGGATCTTCGTGAGCACGCGGATCTCACTCGGTACCTCGTGTGGCTCCAGCCGTGAGCGCAGTGTTTCGATGATCCGATCCGTATCGGGGGGTTCCGAAGCGACGATCGCGGCGACGATCCTGTCGTGGACGTCGACCGCGGCCGCATCCGTGAGCCCCGCGATGCCGCGTATGGCCCGTTCGATGGTCGCCGGGTAGACCACTGCGCCGTTGACGTGCATCGCGGCAGACGCTCGGTCGACGAAGTACAGGTAGCCGTCGGCATCGATCGAACCGACGTCGCCGGTGGGGAACCATCCCGTCCGCATCTCGCACAGGTGGGTGGTGCCAGTAGCCGTCGGCGACGTTCGGACCGCGGATCCACCAGTCGCCTGTCTTCCGCCGATGTCGCAGCGGGTGCCGTCCGGGCGAACGCATCGAACGTCTACGAATGGGCAACGGCTTCCCGACGGAGCCCATCCGGGCGACGGTGTCCCGATCGTCCACGAGCGAGACGACCGGACTCGCCTCCGTCAGGCCGTATCCGTGGCGCAGCGGCACCCCCGATCCAGGTAGCGCTGCAACAGCCCTCCGGCACGAGGTCGCCCCCGACAACGCCGGTACGGACGCTCGAGAGATCGGCGTCGCTCCCAGCCGGTCGCGAGCGCCATCTCTGCGAGCAGGTCGGGGTTGGCGAACAACACCGTGACGCGCTCGCGTTCGATCGTGTCGAGCACCGACGTCGCCGTCGGGAAATGGTGGCACGACGACCGTCCCGCCGGCGAACAACGTCGGGAAGAACGGCGACCCCGAGCCCTCCATCCGTGTGAACGGCACCGAGCCGAGCGTGACGTCGGCAGGACCGAACGAACAGGCCGTCACCATCTGCACCACGTTCCACAGGATGTTCGCCTGCGAGAGCATCACGCCCTTCGGCGCGCCAGTCGTTCCCGACGTGTACGCAAGGATCGCGAGATCGTGCCGCTGACACGTCCGACGTCGGGAGCGGTGCTGGGTCGGTGCGGGCGAGGTCGAGCTCGCCGGCATCGACCACGGGCACGTCGGTGACCGGTCGCGTCGCCGGTGACGCTCTGATCAGCATCGCGCGGCTCCGCATCGTCCAGCACGACCCGTACCTCGTCCGCAGGTCTCGCTGGATGGATCGGCACCCAGACCGCGCCGATCGCGGCGCTTGCGAACAATGAGGTCAGCGCGGCCGGATGGTTGTGCCCGTGGAACGCGACCCGGTCGCCACGAACGACACCCGCACGCTGTAAGAGATCCGCGATGCGGCGGATCTCGCCCGCGAGTTCTCGATAGGAACGAGCACCCTCTTCAGTGATGAGTGCCGTGTCGTCCGGCGCGCGCGCCGCTCGACGCTCGACCCATGACCCGAGGCCGGGGAACCCCATCGCTCGATGCTAATCGGGCTGGGCGCCGACGCGGAGGATCGAGGTGTCGTCGACAGGCCAGGTCATCGTGACGTGGTCGCCGGGCTCGACCGTGTCGCCCCCTCCGTCGACAGCACGTGCACCACGAACGGCCTGCCGGTCGCCGTGTCGACGAAGAACTGCGTGCAGCGTCCCGAGGTAGACGACCTGCGCCACCGTGCCCGACAGACGCGATCCGTCGCCCGCCTCGGCGTCGCCCTTCGGATCGTGACGCGCTCCGGCCGCACCGCGGCGAGGACGTCCGTCCCGGCTGCGACGTCGAGCCCTTCGACGGACCGACGAACCGGTCGCGGTCGTTGAGGCGCAGCACCGCGCGATCGCCGTTCACCGACGTCACCGTCAGCTCCGCAGCGTTCAGCACGCCGACGAAATCCGCGACGAACGGCGTCGCCGGCCGCTCGTACACCTCGCGCGGCGACCCAGGTGCTCGACCACGCCGGCGTTCATCACCGCGATGCGGTCCGACATCGACAGGGCCTCTTCCTGGTCGTGGGTGACGTAGACGAACGTGGTCTTCAGCTCGTGCTGGATCCGCTTGAGCTCGAGCTGCATCTGCTTGCGGAGCTTCACGTCGAGCGCGCCGAGCGGCTCGTCGAGCAGCAGCGCCGCGCGGTTCGTTCACGAGCGCGCGCGCGAGCGCGACGCGCTGCTGCTGGCCGCCCGAGAGCTGCCCGGGCCGACGGTGCTCGTAGCCCTCGAGCGCGCACGATCGCGAGCATCTCCGTCGACCTTGCGGGCGCGCTCCTCCTTGCCGACCTTCTTCAGCTTCAGGCCGTACTCGATGTTCTGCTGCACGTCCATGTGCGGGAACAGCGCGTAGTTCTGGAAGCACATGTTCACGTGACGCTTGTTCGGCGGCACGCCGACGACGTCCTCGCCGCGGAGCAGGATGTCGCCCGGCGTCGGGCTCCTCGAACCCGGCGACCATCCGCATCGTGGTCGTCTTGCCGCAGCCCGAGGGTCCGAGCAGGGTCAGGAACTCGCCCTCGCGGATGTCGATCGTCAGAGTCGTCGACGGCGGTCACGTCGCCGAACCGTTTCGTCACGCCGCGGATGCTGATCGCAGGGGTTATGTCGCTCATCGGTGGGTCATCCTTTCCCGCCGCGCAACGAGCCGTACTCGTCGGCGGCCATGCCCGGTCTGCGCCTCCAGCCGCCGCTCCGCCACGAATCGGCCGACCTCGGAGGCCACCACGACGATCACGGACACGACGAGGATCACGACGGCGACGGCGATCACCGAGGGCAGTCGCTCCGGCAGCCGCAGCTGCGAGTAGAGGTAGACGGGGAACGTGGCCTGCTCGCCGGCGATGAACGACGCGATCACGAGCTCGTCGAACGAGATCGTGAACGAGATCAGGAACGCCGAGATCAGCGCCGGCACGAGCAGCGGGAACGTGATCATCCGGAACGTCTGCATCGCCGAGGCGCCGAGGTCGCGCGAGGCCTCCTCGAGCGCCGCGGGGATCCGCTCGAGCCGCGGCACCATCGTCAGGATCGCGAACGGCATCGCGATCACCACGTGCCCGATCGCCGCGGTGTAGGGCGACAGCGGCACGCCCGATCGCGTTGAACAGGATCAGCAGGGAGATCCCGAGAACGACCAGCGGGATCACGAGCGGGGCGAGCATCACGCCCGAGACGAGGCCCTTCGCGAAGAACCGGCGGCGGACGAGCGCGATCGCCGCCGGGATCGCGAGGGACGTCGCGATGATCGCGGTCAGCGTCGCGACGTGCAGGCTGCGTCTTCAGCGCGCTGAGGATCGCCGGGTTCTGCGATGAACTGGTGGTACCACTTGGTCGTGAACCCGAGCCACGGGAACGACACGATCTCGCTGTCGTTGAACGAGAAGACGATCAAGATCACGATCGGCGCGTAGAGGAACACCACCAGGAACCAGAACACGAACCAGAGAGTGCGCCGGCCGTTCTTCGAGATCGCCGGGTTCACTCCGCCACCGTCCGCACGTTCAGGTAGCGCCCGAAGATCGCGAGCAGGATGGCGACCGCCACCAGCAGGAACACCGACATCGCCGAGCCGAGCTGCCAGTCGAAGCTCGCCGGGAACGAGCTCTGGATCACGTTGCCGAACAGGTAGCCGCTCTTGCCCGCCGACGATCTGCGGCGTGACGTACTCGCCGATCGTCGGGATGAACACGAAGACGAACGCCGCGATCACGCCCGGCATCGACATCGGCAGCGTGACCTTGCCGGAACGTCGTCCACCGGCTCGCGCCCAGGTCGCTCGAGGCCTCGAGCATCTGCAGGTCGAGGCTCTCGAGCGACACGAAGATCGGCAGCGCCACGAACGGCACCCACGCGTAGGCCAGCACCAGGTACACCGCGAACGATCGAGTTGTACATCCACGGGACCTGGTTCTGCTCGCCGTGGAAGCCGGCACGTTGCGGAGCCCAGCCTGGATCACGCCCTGCGGGGTTCAGCAGCACCCGCCACGCCAGCACCCGCAGCAGGTACGACGTGAGGAACGGCGTGATGATGACCAGCAGCAGCGTGTACTTCCGGCGCCCGGCGACCAGCGCCAGCATGTACGCGACCGGGTAGGCGAGGATCACGCAGGTGATCGACACGCCGAGCGACATCTTCATCGACTTCCAGAACAGGCCGCGGCCGAGCGGGCTTCCGAGGTACGTCGAGCTGTGGAGGAAGTCCCGCCACGGCTGGAGCGACAGGTACTGGTCGTAGCTGATCAGCGTGAGCACGCCGACGCTGTACACCGCGACGAGCACGACCGGGATCAGGAAGAACAGGAGCGACCACAGCATCGGCACCGAGATCAGCCCGAGGTTGACCTTCGCGGTCCCACGGCGGCGCGGCTTTTCTCGTCGGCGTCGGCGTAGCTCGCCGGGCGGGTCGATCGCCATCGATCGGCGTCTACAGCGAGGCCTTGACCTCGTTCCAGGCGCGGTTGTACGCGTTGCGCTGGGGCTGGTACCGGTCGAGGTAGCTGATCGGCTCCGAGAGGTTCTTCTCGCGGGTCGTCCAGGCCGAAGACCTTCACGACGTCGGGGTCGATCTTCGCCAGATCGATCTCGAGGTTCGAGTGGCCGTAGCCCCACGTGCTGATCAGCCGCTCGCCGACCTTCGCGTCCGCCCAAGCGTCGGCGAACGCGTGCGCGTGGTGGTAGTTCGGCGTGTTCGCCCGAAGCACAAGCCCCTCGACCCACGCAAGCGTGCCCGTGCTCGGGCGGATGTACGTCACGTCGACCTTGTCCTTCAGCGCGACGTACGCGTCGGGCCACGCGTAGGTCGACCAGACGTTGCCCGTCTGCACGTCGTCCCACATGTCCTGATAGTTGACCCAGATGTTGTAGAGGTTCTTGCCTCTTCTCGATGCAGTAGTTCTTCATGTCCTCGAGCTCGGTCGGCGTCATCTCGAACGAGTGGCTCGGGTCCATGCCCTGGCTGATCGCCGCCATCTGCAGGATCCACGGCGTGTCGAACCACGAGATGTGCCCGGCCGCCTCGTCGGTGAACAGGTACTCGTAGGAGTCGATGGTCGGGTCGAGCTTGTCGGCTGCGGATCAGCGGTGCCGAGTAGCCCCAGTCCAGCGCGATCTCGTACTGCTTGCCGTCGATCTGGCCGGCTGCTTCGAGCACCGGGTTCAGTTGCGCGAAGTTCGGGATCAGTGCTCGTGTCCCACGGCTGGATCGCGCCCATATTGAGGTAGTCCTGGATGTAGCCGCTCTCCGGGTGGGTGACGTCCCACTCGAACCCGGCGGCCGTCTTGGCGAGCGCCCCCTCCGTGTTCACGAGGAAGCTGAACTTCGGGTCCGGGTAGCCCGCCTTCGTGTAGTCCGCGTAGAGCCACTTCGTGTCGTAGCCCGCCCACTCGTGCGCGTGCAGCACGCCGGGCTCGTCCTCGATCGGGACGAGCGACGCGTGGCGCTGCCGCCGGCGCCGGTGGCGTCCACGCTCTTGCGGCAGGCGGCAAGCAACGCCGCTCGCGCCGAGGACGCCCGACGCCCTTCAGGAATGTCCGCCGTGAGGCCGGGTTGCCGAGCACTCGCATCGAACTGGCTCATCCCCTACCTCCTGTCCTCGACCCGCGGATGATGGTCCGGTCGGTCCAGTCCGCGCAACCCCGCGTTCCGCCGCACCGGCAGCGGCGCCGCGTGGGAACATCTCCGCACCATGACGACCTTCTGGCACCCTTCGCAGACATGGCCGCGATCGAGGCCGCCGGTGAGCTCACCCTCGTGCGCGGCGAGGGCTCGCACGTGTGGGATACGCAGGGGAGCCGCTATCTGGATGCGACCGCGGGCCTTTGGTTCGCGAACGTCGGACACGGGCGCGCGGAGATCGCCGACGCGGTTGCGGCGCAGATGCGCGAGCTGGCGGCGTACTCACCGTTCGGCGATCTGACGAACCCGCCCACGGCCGCGCTCGCCGACCGCGTCGCCGAGCTCGCGCCGATGGCCGACGCCAAGGTGTTCTTCACGAGCGGGGGGTCGGACTCGATCGACACCGCCACCAAGATGGTGCGCCGGTATTGGTCGCTCTGCCGGAGAGCCAGAGCGCACCGTGCTGATCCGCCGTGAGCGCGCCTACCACGGGATGCACACCGCGGGCACGTCGCTCGCCGGCATCCCGGCCAACGCCGAGGGCTACGGCGGACTGCTCGCCGACGTGGTCGAGGTCGCCTGGGACGACGCGACGGCGTCCGAACGCCGATGATCGATCAGCTCGGGGCCGATCGGGTGGCGGCGTTCTTCTGCGAGCCGGTGCTCGGGGCGGGCGGCGTGTTCCCGCCGCCGCCGGGGTACCTCGAGGCCGCCCGGGACGTCTGCCGGCGAAGCCGGCGTGCTGTTCGTCGCCGACGAGGTGATCACCGGGTTCGGCCGGTGCGGCGACTGGTTCGCGAGCGGGCGCTTCGGGCTCGAGCCCGACCTGATCACGTGTGCGAAGGGCATCACGAGCGGATACCTGCCGCTCGGCGCGGTGATCGCCGCGCCGAGCGTGTGGGAGCCGTTCTGGCGCGACGGGCGCCGGGATGTTCCGGCACGGCTACACCTACAGCGGGCACGCGGCCGTGTCGCGCGGCCGCGCTCGCGAACCTCGACATCATCGAGCGCGAGGGACTGCTGGCTCGCGCCGTCGAGCTCGAGGGCCGCTCGCCGAGGCGCTCGGGCCGCTCGCGGAGCACGACCTGGTGAGCGAGGTGCGCGGCGGCGTCGGCGTGCTCGCGGCGGTGCAGATCGACCCCGCGCGCGCTGCGGCCGATCCGTCGCTGCTCGGCACGGCTCGTGCCGGCATGCCCGCGAACAGGGCATCATGACGCGGGCGCTCGCGACGGGCGCGCTCCAGATCTCGCCGCCGCTCGATGCTGACCGGACGCGAAGCTGCAGGAGTTGGTGCGACGGCCTCGCGCGCCGCCCTCGACGAGCTGGAGGCGTGACGTGATCGTCGGCATCCCGACCGAGGTCAAGAACCACGAGTACCGCGTCGCGGCGACGCCGGAGGGCGTCCGCGAGCTCGTGCAGCGGGCCACGACGTCGTCGTGCAGGCCGGGCGCGGGCATCGGCTCGGCGATCGCCGACGACGAGTACGTCGCTGCCGGCGCCCGGATCGTGCCCGACGCCGACGCGGTGTTCGCCGCCGCCGACGTTGATCGTGAAGGTCAAGGAGCCGCAGCCGGAGGAGTACGAGCGGTTCCGGTCCGATCACGTGTTGTTCACCTACCTGCACCTCGCGGCCGACGAGCGGCTGACCCGGTTCCTGGTCGAGCGCGGGCGTGCGCGCGATCGCCTACGAGACGGTGCAGACGCCCGACGGTCGGCTGCCGCTGCTCGCGCCGATGTCGGAGATCGCCGGCCGGATGGCGCCGCAGGAGGGCGCGAAGTACCTCGAGCGTCCGCTCGGCGGTCGCGGCGTGCTGATGGGCGGCGCGAGCGGGGTGCGGCCGGCGCAGGTCGTCGTGCTCGGCGGCGGCATGGCCGGCTGGAACGCCGCCGAGATCGCCGCCGGCATGCAGGCCGAGGTGGTCGTCGTCGACAAGAACGTCGACCGGCTGCGCGAGATCGACCGGATCTGGCGCGGCCGGATCCAGACGGTGATGTCGTCGCGCGCTCGCGATCGAGCAGCTCGTGCTCGCCGCCGACCTGGTGATCGGCGCCGTGCTTGTCCCCGGCGCGAAGGCGCCGCACCTCGTGACGGCCGAACACGTCGCGGCGATGCGCGCCGGCGCCGTGCTCGTCGACATCTCGATCGACCAGGGCGGATGCTTCGAGACCTCGCACGTGACGACGCACGACGATCCGGTCTACGTGGTCGACGACGTCGTGCACTACGCCGTCGGGAACATGCCCGGCGCCGTGCCCCGCACGTCGACGTACGCGCTCACGAACGTGACGCTGCCCGTACGTCGTCGGCGATCGCGAACGCCGGCGTCGAGCAGGCTGTCCGCGCGCGACCCCGCGCTCGCGCTGGGCGTGAACACCTGGGACGGGGCGCTCACCAACGCCGGCGTCGCGGAGGCGACAGGCGATCGCGCCGTCTCGCCGCTGCCGGTCTGATGCCGCTCAGCCGGCGTTCGGCGGCGACGGTCTGTTTGAGGCCTTCGAGTGCGTCGCACGTACGGCATGTACTGCGTCTCGAGCAGCCACGACCACGAGCAGCGTCGGTCGAGCCAGGCGGTCAGGTTGGCGCCGGCGCCCGCCAGAACGCCGACCGCGGCCGCCGTCCAGGCCGCCGCGGCGGTGGTGAGCCCGTGCGGGCTCCCCTTCCTGGCGATCCCCCCGGAAGATGATGCCCGCGCCGAGGAATCCGACGCCGGCGGCCACGCCCTGGATCACGCGGTCCGCGGTCAGCGGGAAGAGCTGCCATCGCGATCGCCGACGAACGCGGCCGCGCCCATCGCGAGCAGCGCGAACGTTCGATCTCCCGCGCTCTTCCCGCGGTACTCACGCTCGAGCCCGATCATGAATCCGAACAGGGCGGCCCGAGCGCGATGCGCCCGAACAGCACCAGTTCCGTCCGTGCACTCCACGGCGCGAGCATAGTCCTGGACGTCTCCGGTCTAGGCGGTTGCGCGCCGCCCGACGTCGCGCGACAGCCGTTGCGTTTGCACCCGTCTCCCGCTGACATGTGCGGCGCTCGGCTTGCTGACCGCGCGGCCGGGTGGTCCGTGAGGGCGGCGCACCCAGCCTCGCTGACCGGGAGTTGATACCGATGGAGCGCATCAGCCACTGGATCGGCGGCAAGGAGGTCGCGGGCACGTCCGGGCCGCACCGGCCCCGTCTACAACCCGGCGACGGGCGAGCAGACGCACGAGGTCGACTTCGCGACGCGTCGCGGATCTCGACGCCGCGCGTGCAGGCCGCGAAGGAAGCGTTCTGGGGCTGGCGCGTCGACGTCGCTCTCGCAAGCGCGCCGACATCTTCTTCCGGCTGCGAGAGCTGCTCGACCAGCGCAAGCCGGAGCTCGCGCGGATCGTCTCGCTCGCAGCACGGCAAGGTGATCTCCGACGCCGCGGGCGAGGTCCAGCGCGGCATCGAGAACGTCGAGTTCGCGACGGCGATCCCCAACCTGTTGAAGGGCGGCTTCTCCGAGCAGGTCTCGACGGGGGTCGACGTGTTCTCGATCCGCCAGCCGCTCGGCGTGGTGGCCGGGATCACGCCCGTTCAACTTCCCGGCGATGGTGCCCATGTGGATGTTCGCCAACGCGATCGCGTGCGGGAACACGTTCGTGCTCAAGCCCTCCGAGAAGGACCCGAGCGCGTCGATGTTTGTCGCCGAGGTCTTGCAGGACGCGGGCGTTCCCGACGGCGTGTTCAACGTGGTGCACGGCGACAAGGTGGCGGTGGACGCGATCCTCGAGCACCCCGACATCCAGGCGGTCTCGTTCGTCGGCTCGACCCCGATCGCGACGTACATCTACGCGACCGGCACGGCGAACGGGAAGCGCGTGCAGGCGCTCGGCGGCGCCAAGAACCACATGATCGTGCTGCCCGACGCCGACCTCGACATGGCGGCCGACGCAGCGGTCAGCGCCGGGCTACGGCAGCGCGGGCGAGCGGTGCATGGCGGTCTCGGTCGTGGTCGCGGTCGGCGGTATCGGCGACGAGCTCGTCGCGAAGATCGCGGAGCGCCTGCCGAAGGTCGTGGTCGGCGCCGGAGACGAGCCCGAGGCCGAGATGGGTCCGCTCGTCACGCGCGAGCATCGCGACAAGGTGGCGGGCTACCTCGACAGCGGCGCAGCAGCAGGGCGCGACGGTCGTGCGCGACGGCCGCGAGGACGACGTCTACCGGCGCGACGGATTCTTCCTCGGCGTGTCGCTGCTCGATCACGTCACCGACGGACATGGACGCCTACCGCGACGAGATCTTCGGCCCCGTGCTGTCGGTGGTCCGTACGGAGACCTACGACGATGCGGTCCGCATGGTGAACGAGAACCCGTACGGCAACGGCGTCGCGCTGTTCACGCGCGACGGCGGCGCGGCGCGCCGGTTCCAGTTCGAGGTGCGAGGCCGGGATGGTCGGGATCAACGTGCCGATCCCGGTCCCGGTCGCCTACTACTCGTTCGGCGGCTGGAAGGCGTCGCTGTTCGGCGACAACCACATGTACGGCCCGGAGGGCATCGCCTTCTACACCCGCGGCAAGGTCGTCACCGAGCGCTGGCCCGATCCGTCCACCTCGCGCGTCGACCTGGGGTTCCCGCGCACGCGGTGACCGGTCGTCGGCTAGGATGCTGCGCATGACGACACACGAGGAACTGCTGCAGAAGGAAGACGCGGCCTGGTCCGAGTTCGTCGACGCGTTCGCCTCCGATCCCGGAGGACCGCCGCGACGTCGAAGGCGTCGTGCCCGGGGTGGACCGTCAAGGACATGGTCTGGCACTGCGGGTACTGGGCGGGCTTCGTCGGCTTCCGAGCTCGAGAAGATCGGCCGTGGCGAGCCCGCCGACGACGACCAGGATTGGGATGCCTTCAACGCGTTGCGTCGAGGTCGGTCGCGGGATGCTCGAGACGTGATCCGCAGTCCGAGCAGATCGCATGCGTGCTCGAGCTCGGCACCGGCGACGATCACCGACGAGGCCGTCGAGTTCGCGGGCGAGACCTTCGGCACTACACCGAGCACGCGGAGATCCGCGCGTTCACCGGCGCCTGAAGCGCTCGCAGTGAACGTTCGCGACGGCGAGACGTTCGATCACTACGACGAGACCAGCGCGGCTCCGAGCCTCGCGCGCGTTCAGCTGCGACGCGCTAGCTAGCCAGGAGCGCTGGGCCGGGGCCGCATGCCGATCGCCCGAGAACGCTCGCGAACCGCGCCCTCGACGACTTCGATCCTGCTCGAGCCTACGTCCGACGCTCGCCGACTCCGGGCACGCCAGGTCGTCGATCGTCGGCGGCGGGATCATCGGCAGCTCGATCGCCTACCACCTGACCAAGCTCGGCGTCACCGACGTCCTCGTGCTCGAGCGCACGCGCCTCACCGGCGGCACGACCTGGCACGCGGCCGGGCTCGTCGCGCAGGTGCGCGGCACCCATGCGCTCGAGCGAGCTGTCGCGGATCAACGCCGACCTATTCGAGGCGTTGCCGAGGAGACGGGCGTCGAGACGGGCTTCGCCGGGTCGGTGCGCTCACCGTCGCGCGCACGCCCGGGCGCATGCAGGAGATCCTGTGCTGCGCGCCGACATGCACCGGGAGTTCGACGTCGAGTGTCAGGTGCTCGAGCCCGCGCAGGTGCGCGACTGGTGGCCGATCGCCGACACCGAGGATCTCGTGGGGGCGATCGTCGCGCCGAGCGACGCCACCGTGAACCCGGGCGACGCGGCGCTCGCGCTTGCCAAGGGCGCCGCGGACCGCGGCGCGCGGTTCGTCTTCGGCGTCGACCGTCACCGGGTTCCGGACGCGGGGCGACACCGTCACCGGCGTCCAGACGGACGCGGGCAGCATCGAGGCCGAGACCGTCGTGCTGGCCGCCGGCCTGTGGACCTCCGAGCTCGCCCGGATGGCCGGCACGTCGGTGTCGCTGTACCCGGCGGAGCACGTCTGGGTGATGACCGATCCGGTCGACGGCGCGGAGGAGTCGCTTCCCGATTCCTGCGCGACCTCGACGGCTACTTCTATGCGCGGCACCACGGCGGCCGGCTCGTCGTCGGTGCGTTCGAGCCGAACGGCAAGCCGAAGGCGCCGGTGGACGTGCCGCGCGACGGCTTCGCCGAGTTCGGCGAGGACTGGGATCACTTCGCGCCGGTGCTCGCCGCGGCGCGCGAACGCCTGCCGGTCCTGCGCGAGATCGGGTTCCATCAGTTCTTCGCGCGCCGGAGAGCTTCACGCCCGACGCCAACTTCCAGCTCGGCGAGTTCCCGGAGGTGCGCAACCTCTTCGTCGCGGCCGGGATGAACTCGCAGGGCATCATCTACGGGCCCGGGGTCGGGAATCGCGCTCGCCGAGTGGATCGTCGAGGGCCACCCGACGATGGATCTGACCGAGGTCGACGTCGCGCGGATGGGCCGCTGGGCGAACAACCGCGCGTGGCTGCACGACAAGACGCACGAGACGCTCGGCCGCCTTTACGCGATGCATTGGCCGGCACTGCAGTCCGGACTGCGGCCGGGGCGTTCGCCGCTCGCCGTCTGTTGCCGCAGCTGCGCGACGCCGGCGCGGCCGTCGGCGAGGCGGCCGGGCTGGGAGCGCGCCGCCTGGTTCGAGCCTCGTCGCCGAGCACGAGCCGCAGTGGATCTACGACTTCGACCGGCCGTCGTGGTTCGAGCCCGGTCGGCGAGGAGATGCGCGCGACGCGCGAGGGCGTCGCGCTGTTCGACCTCTCGACGTACGCCAAGTTCATCGTGCAGGGACCCGAGGCGGTCGGCCGGGCTGCAGCGGCTGTGCACCGTCCGAACGTCGACGTGCCCGTCGGCAAGGTCGTCTACACGCTGCTGTGCAACGAGCGCGGCGGAATCGAGATGGACCCGACCGTCACGCGCCTCGACGAGGACCGGTTCCTCGTGCTCGCGCCGACGCTGTATCAGCGCCGAACCGAGATGCTGCTGCGCAACGGTCTTCCGCGCGGGTGCGACGGTGACCGACGTGACGAGCGGCTTTCGCGACGCTGCACGTCGCCGGGCCCGAGAGCCGCGACGGTGCTCGCGCGCTGACCGACCACGACCTCTCGAACGAGCGGTTCCCGTTCCTCATCGGCGCGCGAGATCGACCTGGGTGGGCGAAGGCCAGCGGCGCTCCGGCTGTCGTTCACGGGCGAGCTCGGCTGGGAGCTGCTCGTCGCCGACGGAGTTCGCCGCCGACGTCTACGACAAGATCGTCGCCGCCGGCGAGCCGAGCACGGCCTTCGCCACGCCGGCGCATTCGCCTTCGACGGGCTGCGCGCTCGAGCGCGGCTTCCGGTCGTGGGGCCACGACATGGGCGTGCTCGACGACCCGTATGCCGTCGGCCTCGGCTTCGCGGTCCATCTGAAGAAGGGTGACTTCCTCGGCCGCGAAGCGCTGATCGAGCTCGCGCAGCGCGCCGCGCGAGCGGGAGCTCGTCAGCGTGCGGCTCGAGGACCGCGCGCCGATGCTCTGGCACGGCGAACCGTCGTGCTCGGCCGACGAGCGGATCGGGCACGTCACGAGCGGCGCGTACGGCCACACGCTCGGCGCCGCCGTCGGTCTCGCGTGGGTCCACGGCGACCTGCCCGGCCGAGGTGCCGATGTCGGTCGAGGTCCGCGGCGAGCGGGTCCCCGCGCGATCACGCAGCGCGAGCCGTTCTACGACCCGACGGGCGAACGGCTCCGAGGCTGACGTCGTGACCGCCACCTGGGACGAGTTCGAGCGGCTCCAGCTCCGCGTCGGCATGGTCACCGAGGTCGAGGAGTTCCCCGAGGCTCGGAACCCGGCGTACAAGCTGACGGTCGACTTCGGCCCCGAGGTCGGCACCCGCCGGTCGAGCGCGCAAGCAACCCACTACGAGAAGACGTCGCTGCTCGGCCGGCAGGTCGTCTGCGTGCTCGGGTTCGAGCCGAAGCGCATCGCCGGGTTCAAGAGCGAGGTCCTCGTGCTCGGCGCGTACTCCGACAACCACGGCGTCGTGCTGCTGCAGCCCGACCGCGACGTCGAGCACGGGTTCCGCGATCGGCTAACCGAATCGGCTCGAACCGCGCGGTGAAGTGCCGGAGCTGCGCCGGCTGCTCGACGATCCGGTAGCCGGGGAGGCCAGCCGCGCCGGCCGCGACGCGACGTCACCACCTCGATCACGTAGTCGATGTGGCTCTGCGTGTAGGTCCGCCGCGGGATCGCCAGCCGGACGAGATCCATCGCAGCCGGTTCCTCCGTGCCGTCGGGCTGCAGCCCGAACATCACCGTGCCGATCTCGCAGCCGCGGATCCCGCCCGCTTCGTAGAGGGCGACGGCGAGCGCCTGCCCCGGGTACGTCGAGCGGCTGCCATGTGCGGCAGCAGCGCCCGCGCGTCGAGGTAGACGGCGTGGCCGCCCGCCGGCCGAACGATCGGCACGCCGGCGCCGATCAGCGCGTCCGCGAGGTACGCGGTCGAGCGGATCCGGTAGCGCAGGTAGTGCTCGCTCGACGCACTCGCGCAGGCCCTGGGCGATCGCCTCGAGGTCGCGGCCGGCGAGCCCGCCGTAGGTCGGGAACCCCTCGGTCAGGATCAGGAGGTTCCGGCACTGCTCGGCCCATCCGTCGTCGCGCAGCGCGAGCCAGCCGCCGATGTTGGCCATCGGGTCCTTCTTGGCGCTCATCGTCATGCCGTCGGCGAGCGAGGCCATCTCGCGCACGATGTCGGCGCACGGTGCGATCGGCCTGCCCCTGCTCGCGCGTCTTGATGAACCAGGCGTTCTCGGCGAACCGGCACGCGTCCAGGAACAGCGGCACGCCGAACCGGTCGCACAGCGCGCGCACGCCCGCGTAGATTCTCGAGCGAGACCGGCTGCCCGCCGCCGGAGTTGTTCGTGATCGTGACGAACACGACCGGCACGTCGGCGGCGCGTGTCGCGAGCAACTCCTCGAGCGCCTCGAGGTCCATGTTCCCCTTGAACGGGTGCTCGGCGGCGGGGTCGCGGCCCTCCGGGATCACGAGGTCGACCGCCTCGGCGCCCGTGTACTCGACGTTCGCCCGCGTCGTGTCGAAGTGCGTGTTGTTCGGGCACGACCTTGCCCGGCCCGGCGATCGCCGAGAACAGGATCTTCTCCGCCGCGCGCCCCTGGTGCGTCGGGATCACGTGCGGGAACGGGAACAGCTCCTGCACCGCCTCGAGGAACGCGAACCATGAGGGCGAGCCCGCGTAGGACTCGTCGCCGTGCTGGATCGCCGCCCATTGGTCGCGGCTCATCGCGCCGGTGCCCGAGTCGGTGAGCAGATCGATCAGCACGTCGTCGGCGTGCAGGTTGAACAGGTTGTAGCCGGCGTCGCGGACCTTGGCGCGCCGCTCGTCCTCGGTGAGGAACCGCAGCGGCTCGACCGAGTGGATCCGGAACGGCTCGATGATCGTGCGGAACTCGGTCACGCCGCGATGATGGCACGCGAGGCCGAGTCGCGTGCTACAGCTCGATCTCGGGCGCGACCTCTTGGAGGCCCTCGATCGAGACGGCGATGAACTCGTCGAGCGGCAGCCCGATGCTCTCCTCGACGTCGTAGACCTCGTCGCGGTTGACGCCGGGCGCGAACGACTTCTCCTTGAGCTTCTTCTTCACGCTCGAGACCTTCATGCCGGTGGCCTTCTCGGGCCGGACGAGCGCGGCGGCGACGAGCAACCCCGCGACCGCGTCGGCATGCACGACTGCCGTGGACATCAGGTCGGTTCGGTACTCCGCGTAGGCGTGGGCGAGGACGCCGTTCACGACGCGTTCATCGACGCCGGCCTCGCGGAGCCACTCGGCGGCGAGCCGTGCATGTCGCTCGCCCTCGTCACCGGTGTGATCCTGGTCGAGGTCGTGGAACAGCCCGGTGAGCCCCCAGAGTTCCTGGTCCTCGTCGAAGCGGCGGGCGAGCGAGCGCATCACCCCTTCGACCGAGACGAGGTGTCGGTAGGTCGTCTCCTTCAGGCACTTCTCGCGCGCGAACGCGTGCGCGGCGTCCCGATCCATCAACGCTCGGTCACGGCTGGATGATACGGGCGAGCGTCGGCGGGAGCGACCTAGACTCGGCTCGTGGCGCCCTGGCCTGTCTTCATCGTGGCCGGTGCCGCGATCGGCTGCCTCACGGGGCTCTTCGGCGTCGGGGGTTCGTCCATCGCGACCCCGTTGCTCTCGTTGCTGGGCGTGCCGCCGCTGTTGGCGATCGCCTCGCCGTTGCCGTCCACGATCCCCGCGGCGGGCGTTGCCGCGATCCCCTACGTGCGAGAGGGAGAAGCGCGTCCTCGGGCCGCGGCCTGGACCATCATCGGGGGCATCCCGGCGGCGATCGTCGGGGCGTACCTCTCCAAGAGGATCGGCGGCCCGACATTGTTGATCCTGTCCGGGGTCGTGCTCGTCGTCGTTGGCCAGCGTGTCCTGCGCCCGATCGATCCGGCGATGCGGGGTCGCGGATCGACCCGCCGGCGGAACCGTCCGATGCTCGTCGCGATCTCGGCGGGGATCGGCTTCCTGACGGGATTGCTCGCGAACGGCGGTGGGTTCCTGCTCGTGCCCGCGTACCTGTTGGTGTTCGGGCTCACGATGCGGCAAGCCGCCGGGACGAGCCTGCTCGTGATCATCGTCCTCGCGGTTCCGACGCTCGCCGTCCACTGGTCGCTCGGACATGTCGACTGGGTGGTGGCGGGCGCCTTCGCGCTCGGCGCGATCCCGGCGGCCTTCTTCGCGGGCCGTTTCGCCCACGTCGTGGAGGGCCCGCGTATCCGCCGTGCGTTCGGCTGGTTCCTGAGCGTCTGCGGCGCCGCGTACGTCATGTACCGGCTGGCGGCCGGCTGAGTGCTAGTTCTCGAGGCCGATCAGCATGTTCGCCCACTCGGTGCAGATGTCGAACATCCGCTGCGGGGTCATCACGGTGTCGTTCAGCAGCACCTGGATCGCCAGGCCGTCGGTCATCGCGCTGAACTGCACGCCGAGCTCGTCGGCGTCGTGCCCCTCGGGCGGGAACTCGCCGGTCTGCCGGCCGTAGCGGATCACCTCGGCGATGAACTGCGCCCATCGGCGGTCGAGGCCTTCGCGCTCCTTCGCCATCTCCGGGTCGCGGAGCGCCCGCACCCAGATCTCGAGCCACAGCGCCCATTCGTCGAGCAGGTTGTACTCGGGCAGGTAGCCCGGCACCGACAGCTCGATCACCCGCTGCGAGCCGGTCGCGCGCCGCCGGCATCTTCCGAAGCTCCCGCGCGGTCTGCAGATAGAACTGGTCGTTGGCGTAGGTCAGCGCCTCGACCAGCAGCCGGTCCTTGGATTCGAAGTAGTAGAGGATCAGGCCCGGCGAGACGCCGCACTCGTCGGCGATGTCCTGGATCCGCGTCTCGGCGAGGCCCCGGTCGGTGATCACGCGCGACGCGGCCTCCAGGATCTCCTGATGGCGATCGCGCTGCGGCTTCTGCCGGGTCTTCGTGCTCATCGGGCTCCTGAACGGTCCGCAAACACTCGCGGGCCGGATATCGGGCTCTTGACTCATCGTTCAAAGCACTGTACCCGTTTGACCTGCGGCGTCAACCCAACCAACTGGCCATATCCGATTTGACTCGCCATTCAGTCAGCCCGCTATGATGGGGCTCTTCGTCGAGCGGAAGGATCGGTTCCTCGCATGTCTTCGAACGTCTACGACGCGATCGTCATCGGTGGCGGCCACAACGGCCTCACGAGCGCCGCCTACTTCGCCCGCGAGGGCGCGCGGACGGTGGTGCTGGAGGCGCGCAACAAGACCGGTGGCGCCGCCGACACGAGCGCCCCGTTCGCCGACCACCCGGAGATCAACGTCACCACCTACTCCTACGTGATGTCGCTGATGCCGCCGACGATCATCCGCGAGCTGAAGCTCAAGCAGTTCGGCTACGACGTGACGCCGTTCGGCCCGTACTTCCAGGCGTTCCCCGACGGGCGCGCGATCACGGTCTACGCCGACGACCACCAGAAGAGCTACGACTCGATCGCGCAGTTCTCCAAGAAGGACGCCGACACGCTGCCGAAGTGGGAGGAGTGGCTGAAGGGCGTCTCCGACGTGCTCGGGCCGCTGTTGCTGCAAGTGCCGCCAGCCGTCGGTTCGATGAGCCCGATGCGACCTGCTCTCGACCGTGCAGACCGCGTGGAAGATGCGGAAGCTCGGCGAGCGCGGCGTCGGCGACGTCACCCGCTTGTTCACGATGTCGGTGAGCGACCTGCTGAACGACTGGTTCGAGTCCGACGCGATCAAGGCGATGCTCACGGTGAACGGCGTGATCGGCACGTGGGCCGGCCCCGACGAGCCCGGCACGGCCTACGTGATGCTGCACCACTCGATCGGCGACGTCGGCGACGGCCACCTCGGCTCGTGGGGCTTCCAGCAGGGCGGGATGGGCGCGGTGAGTGACTCGATCCGAGCCTCCGCCGAGGCATTCGGCGCCGAGATCCGCACGAACGCGAAGGTCAAGCAGATCCTCGTGCGCGGCGGCCGCGCGGTCGGGGTCGCGCTCGAGGACGGCACCGAGCTCCGTGCACCGGTCGTCGTGACGACCATCCACCCGAAGATCGCGTTCCTCGATCTGATCGAGCGCCACGAGTTGCCCGCCGACTTCGTGTGGGACATCGAGCGCTGGAAGACGCGGAGCGGTGTCGTGAAAATGAACGTCGCGATCAGCGAGCTGCCGAGTTTCACGGCGATGCCCGGCACGACGCAGCAGCCGCACCACACCGGGTCGGTCGAGCTCTGCCTGTCGCCGCAGTATGCGGAGCGCGCGTTCCAGGACGCGCACATGGAGCGCAAGGCATCCACCGCGCCGTTCGTCGACGGCACGATCCCGACCACGCTCGACAAGAAGCTCGCGCCCGAGGGCACGCACGTGTTCTCGATGTTCAGCCAGTGGGTACCCGACGACTGGAACCTCGAGCCCCATCGCGATGAGCTCGACGCCTACGCCCAGCGGATCTTCGACGGCTACAACGAGCTGGCGCCGAACTTCAAGGACTCGATCATCGACTACCAGGTGATCGGGCCCTACGACATGGAGCAGGATCTCGGGCTGATCGGCGGGAACATCTTCCACGGCGAGCTCTCGGTCGATCAGCTGTTCCACATGCGCCCGGCGCCCGGCTACGCCGATTACCGAACGCCGCTCCGAGGCCTGTACCACGGGTCGTGCGCGACGCACGCCGGCGGCGGCGTGAACGGGATCCCGGGCTGGCAGGCCTTCAACATGGCCAAGAAGGACAAGGCGCTCGGGAAGAAGTAGTGAGCGATCCGGTGATGCCGGCGATCCGCCGGATGCTCGAGCCGCGCTCGGTCGCGGTCGTCGGCGCATCCGTCAAGCCGGGCTCACTCGGCGCCTCGATGATGTCCGAGCTCCGCCGTGGCGGGTTCGAGGGCGTTGTCTACCCGGTGAACCCCGGCTACGACGAGGTCGACGGCTACCGCTGCTACCCCTCGATCGGCGAGGTGCCCGAGCCGGTCGACATGGCGATCCTCGGCGTCGCGAACGTCCGGGTTGAGCAGGCGCTTCGCGATGCCGCGGCGGCCGGTGTCGGCGGCGCCGTGACGTTCTCGTCCCTGAACGACGACGAGGGGATCGAGCCGGGGCTGCGCGACCGGCTCCACGAGATCGCTGTCGCGCACGGTATGGCGATCTGCGGCGGCAACGGCATGGGGTTCATGAACATCGGGTCGAAGACGCGCGCGACGGGGTTCCTGACGCCGGAGCATCTTCGGCACGGGCCGGTGACGTTCGTGTCGCACAGCGGGTCGGCCTTCTCGGCGCTCGCGTTCAACGATCGCGGCATCGGGTTCAACCTGCTCGTCTCGAGCGGGCAGGAGGTCGTCACGACGATGGCCGACTACATGGCCTACTCGTTGTCGCTCCCCTCGACACGCGTGCTCGCGCTGTTGCTCGAGACGGTGCGCGATCCCGAGGCGTTCCGCGCGGAGCTCGCGCACGCGGCGGAGCTCGGCGTCGCGGTGTTGGCCCTCAAGGTCGGCCGCAGCGCAGCGTCGCACGAGATGGTCACCGCGCATTCGGGCGCGCTCGCCGGGGAGCACGGGGCCTACGAGGCGTTGTTTGCCGCCTATGGCGTACACGAATGCCGCACGCTGGACGAGATGGCCGACACGATGGAGCTGTTCTCCTCGACACGGCGGGTGCACGGGGGCAGCGGGATCGCATCGATCCACGACAGCGGCGGCGAGCGGGCGATGTTCGTCGACCTCGCGGAGGATCTCGGCGTACCGTTCGCCGCCGTGGGCGACGAAACCCTCGCGGCGATCCAGGCGGAGCTCGACCCCGGCATGATCGCGGCGAACCCGCTCGACGCGTGGGGAACGGGGATCGACGCCGATCGGATCTTCCTGGAGTCCTTCGCGGCGTTCGCGCGCGATCCCGAGGTGAGCGCGAGCATCTTCTGCATCGACATGACCACGCAGGGGGAGCCCTTCAACGAGGGCTATCTGCAGATCGCGCGGGACTCGTTCGCGGGAACCGACAAGCCCTTCTGTGTGCTGTCGAACCTCGCGAGCGCTGTGTCGGCGGCCGAGGCACACCACCTGCGGGATCTGGGGATCCCGGTCTTGGAAGGCACCGACAGCGCGTTGCGGGCGCTCGGCCATCTGCTCGATGACGCCGCGTGGCGAGCGTTGCCGCCTCCGGTCGCGCCTGCCCCCGTCGCCGACGACGTGCGAGAACGCTGGCGCTCGCGCCTCGCTCCAGTGAGCCGGTCGGCGAGTTGGAGGGCCTTGCCATGCTCGCCGACTACGGCGTGCCGGTCGTCGAGGCGCGGGCGGCCGCGACGGTCGAGGACGCTGCAGCGGCAGCCGCCGCGATCGGGTTCCCCGTCGTGCTGAAGACAGCGATGCCGGGCATCAGCCACAAATCCGACGTCGACGGAGTGCGACTGGGCCTCGCCGATACCGATGCTGTGCGTGCGGCGTACGACCACATCACGGGCAGGCTGGGTCCGCTCACGATCGTCGCCGCGATGGCCCCCGCGGGCATCGAGGTCGCCCTCGGAGTGGTGCGCGACGAGACGTTCGGCCCTCTGGTGGTCGCGGCGGCCGGCGGCGTGCTGGTCGAGTTGTTGCACGACCGGGCGCTCGCGTTGCCGCCGCTCGACGTAGCCGGCGCACACCGACTGCTCGACGGGCTGCAGATCCGTCCGATCCTCGGCGGCGTCCGCGGTGGCGCGGCGTCCGACCTCGACGCGCTCGCGCGCACGCTGTCCCGGCTGTCGGTGTTGGCGGCGGATCTCGGCGACCTGCTCGGAGCGCTCGATGTGAATCCAGTCATCGTCGGGCCGTCCGGGTGTGTCGCCGTCGACGCGCTCGTCGAGTCTGCGTCCGCCTGAGCCGGGCTACGCTGGCTCGATGGCGCACGATCCTTTCGCAGCGTTCCCCGGCTCGGTCGTCCTCGACGGTGGGCTGGCGAGCGAGCTCGAGCGGAACGGCGCAGATCTCCGTGACCCGCTCTGGTCGGCGAAGGTGCTCCTGGACGAGCCCGGGCGCGTCGTCGACGTGCATCGCGCCTACGTCGAGGCCGGCGCGCAGGTGGTGATCGGCGCGAGCTATCAAGCGAGCTTCGAGGGACTCGCGCGACGGGGCTTCGATCGCCGGGCCGCCGAGCGGGTGCTTGCCTCCAGTGTCGAGCTCGCACGCGAGGGCGCGGCCGGCCGCGCGCTCGTTGCGGCGTCGATCGGTCCGTACGGGGCGTTCCTGGCGAACGGCGCCGAGTACACCGGCGACTACGGACTCGGCGACGACGAGCATGCACGAGCTGCCCTGCACGACTTCCACCGACCGCGCGCCGAGGCGCTCGCCGCCGCATCTCCCGATCTGTTCGCGGTCGAGACGATCCCGTCGCTTCTCGAAGCGGATGTGCTCGTGCAGGTGTTGCACGAGATCGGCGACGTGCCCGCATGGGTGAGCTTCTCGTGCCGCGACGACATGCATCTGTGCGACGGCTCGCCGATCGAGGACGCGGTCGACGTGATCGACGCGAGTCCACAGGTCATCGCGATCGGTGTGAACTGCACCCCGCCGGCACATGTTCCCGGACTGCTGCGGCGGGCGGCGACGCGCACCGCGAACGTCGCCTCGTGGCCTACCCCAATCGGGGGGCGATGTGGGACGCGTCGACGAAGACCTGGACGGGCGACGCCGTGCCAGACGGGTTCGGCACGCTGGCGCGAGGATTGGCCGACGCGGGCGCCACGCTGATCGGGGGGTGCTGCGGCACAGGGCCTGACGACATCCGGGACGTCGCGGCGGCGATCGGCTGAGACCAACGGCAGTTGCCCGTCAGCCATCCGGTCGGGCATCATCATCAGATGACGTCTGGCATGTTCGGCACGAGTGGCAAGACCGCGAACCCCCTCGGCACGATCGGTGTACTGGTCGGCGCGATCGGCGCCGCGTTTTCGGTCCTGCTGTGGATCTATCACTTCAACCCCGAGGCGACGCTGCTCGGGTCCTATTCGCCACAGATGCTGCCAGGGGGGACCCTCGACACCCAGCTCGCGCACGCTCGCGGTCACGTTCGGTCTGATCGCGGTCGCCCTCGGCATCGCCGGTGGGCTCGGCGGTCGCGGCACCGGCTCCACGATCGCCTCGATCATCCTCGGCATCGTCGCGCTGTCCTACCCCGTCCTGAACGCGCTGCACGTGATCGAGCGGTACGTGCCGAACCCGGTCAAGTGACCGGCCACCCGGCGTAGGCGCCCGGCCCCCGCTTGCGGAGCTCGTTCGCCACGACCAGCCGCTGGATCTCGCTCGTGCCCTCCCAGATGCGGTCGACGCGGAGCTCGCGCCAGTGCCGCTCGACGGCCTGCTCGCGCATGTACCCGCGCCCGCCGAAGATCTGGACCGCGCGATCGGCGATCCGCCCGGCGGTCTCGGAACACAGGAGCTTCACCGCGCTTGCCTCGGCGTGCAGTTGCTTGCGGTCGATCCCTCCGCGGGCCGCCTCCCAGCAGACGCGGTACAGCAGCGACTTCGCGGCCATCAGCTCCACCGCCATGTCGGCGAGCATGAACGAGATCGCCTGGAAGTCGGCGATCGGCCGGCCGAACTGGCGCCGTCCTTCCGCGAACGCGAGCGCCTCGTCGAGACACCGCTGTGACGCGCCCACCGTGCGGGCGCCGATCATCAGCCGCTCCTCGACGAACCAGTCCTTCGTCAGGTCGAAGCCTTGTCCGACCTGGCCGAGCACGCGGTCGTCCCCGACGCGGACGCCCTCGAACGCGAAGATCGGGTGCTCGAACACGAACGTGTGCGTGTACTTCGGCGTCCGCACCAGCCGGACGCCGGGCGTGTCCTTGTCCACCAGGAAGATCGTCGCCTTCGCCGGGTCGCCGTCGACGTGTGCGTGGACCAGGAAGAAGTCGGCGACGTCGCCGCTCGTCACATGCCACTTCTCGCCGTCGAGCACCCACACGTCGCCGTCGCGCCGCGCCGTGGTCGCGACCATCGAGACGTCGGAACCGGCGCCATCCTCCGTGATCGCATAGGCGTCGCGCCGCTCGCCGCGGCACGCGGGCCGGAGGAACCGTTCCTTCTGCGCATCGGTGCCGGCCGCGAGCGGGATCGAGGGGCGCCACGGGATGTCCCACAGGGCGTTCGTCACGCGCCCCCACTGCTCCTCGATCAGCATCACCTGGAAGGTGTCGTACCCCAGGCCGCCGTCGGCGACGGTGTGGTTGATCGCGGCGAACCCGTGGTCGAGCACCGCCTGCTTGGCCGACGCCGCGCTCGCCGGCGAGAGGCCGTCGTGCTCCTCGCACTCGGCCTCGAGGGGCTGCAGCACCTCGTCGGCGAAGCGCCGGGCCGCCGCCTGGAGCTCGGCGTCGGCCGCGGTCAGTCGCATGTCCACCGGTGATCGCTCCTTCGGGTAGGGTTCGCGCGGCAGTCTAGGGTCGAGCGCAGGGGGAGCGTGAACGATGGCGCGCACCGTGTTCCACGGGGGGAAGGTCTTCGACGGCACGATGGCGCCGATCACCGACGCCGATGTGGCGATCGAGGACGGCCGGATCGTGGACGTCGGGCCGGGCCTCGACGGCGACGTGGCAGTGGAGTGCAACGGCGCGACGCTGCTGCCGGGTCTGTTCGACTGTCACACGCACGTGATGTTCTCGTCGCTCGACTGGGTCGAAGCGCTCGTGAAGCCCTTCTCGTTCATGTTCTACGACGCGGAGCGGAACCTCGCGTCGACGCTCGCCACCGGCATCACCACGATCCGCGACGCGATGGGTGCCGACGCGGGTGTCAAACGAGCGGTCGACGAGGGCCTCGTCCCGGGGCCCCGGATGCAGATCAGCGTCACGATGCTGTCGCAGACGGGCGGGCATGCGGACGGATGGCTCCGCAGCGGAACGGATCTCGAGGTCCTGTGGCCAGGCATGCCGAGCGGCATCGTCGATGGACCCGACGCGGTGCGCCGCAAGGTCCGGGAGATGATCCGCGCGGGGGCGGACGTGATCAAGGTCGCCACCTCGGGCGGTGTCCTGTCGCCCGACGACGATCCGCGGCATCCGCACTTCCGCCCCGACGAGCTCGACGAGATCGTCGCCGAAGCGGCTGCCGCCGGCATCTGGGTGATGGCGCACGCGCAAGGCGCCGAGGGGATCAAGAACGCGGTGCGTGCCGGGGTGCGCTCGATCGACCATGGCATCTTCCTCGACGAGGAGGGCATCGCGCTGATGCTCGAACGCGGCACCTGGCTCGTCCCAACCTTGGTCGCACCACGCGGGGTGATCGACGCCGCCGACGCCGGTGCGTCGATCCCGGCGTCGTCGGTCGCCAAGGCGCGCGAACTGGTCGACACCCATCGCGACGCGATCCGCCGTGCGATCGATGCGGGCGTGCGGATCGCGATGGGCACCGACAGCGGGGTCGCTCCGCACGGCGCGAACCTGCGTGAGGTCGCGCTGCTTGTGGACTGCGGACTCACTCCGCAGCAGGCGCTCGTCGCGACGACCAGCAGCGGCGCGGAGCTCATGGGCCTCGACGGCGAGCTGGGGTCGTTGGCGCCGGGACTGCGTGCCGATCTGGTCGTGCTCGACGGCGACGCGCTCGATGTGTCGACCCTTCGTGAACGTGTCCGGCAGGTCTGGAAAGACGGCGTGCTCGTCGCCGAGAACGGGAAGGTGCTGCGATGAGGAGGGTGTTCCACGGCGGGAAGGTCTTCGACGGGACCATGGCGCCGCTCGCCGAGGCCGACGTGGTGATCGACGATGGGCGCATCGTCGAGGTCGGCCCGGGCCTGGACGGCGACGAGGGCGTCGACTGCACGGGCAAGGCGGTGCTGCCCGGACTCTTCGATTGCCACGTGCACCTGACGGGGACCTACGAAGACGACGAGCTCACGATCCAGCACCGGCCGTTCAGCTATGGCTTCTACCAGACACCCAAGAACCTCCTGACGACGATCGCGCTCGGGATCACGAGCGTGCGGGATGCCGGTGGCGCCGACGCTGGGCTCCGTCAGGCGGTCCAAGACGGGGTGCTGGTGGGTCCGCGGATGCAGATCGCGGTGACGATGTTGAGCCAGACCGCAGGCCACAACGACGAGGTGCTGACGAGCGGCGGCGTCACGGCGGGCTGGCTACCCTACCCGGGATTCCCGGACGGCGTGTGCGACGGCATCGACGGCGTGCGTCAGAAGGTGCGTGAGGTGATCCGCGCCGGGGCCGACGTGATCAAGATCGCCTCGAGCGGCGGATTCTTCTCGCCGGCGGACGATCCGATGCATCCCGCATTACGCGCAGGACGAGCTGGACATGATCGTGAAGACCGCCGCCGACCTCGACCGGTGGGTGATGTCGCACGCGCACGGGCCCGAGGGCATCAAGCGCGCGGTTCGTGCCGGCGTGCGTTCGATCGAGCACGGGACCTACCTCGACCAGGAGTCCGCCGAGATGATGGTCGAGCGCGGCACCTGGCTCGTGCCGACGCTCACCGCCGGCGACACCACCGAGGAGCTCGCCAACGACGAGAAGCTCGCACCTGAGATCCGCGCGAAGTTCAAAGGCCTCGGTCGGCCGGAGTTCGACGCGATGCGGCTCGCAGCCGAGGCGGGGGTCAAAGTCGCGATGGGGACCGACGCCGCAGTGATGCCGCACGGCTGGAACCTGAACGAGCTCGCTGCACATGGCGAACAATGGCTTCACGCCGGAACAAGCGCTGCATGCGACGACGCTGTCCGCCGCCGAGCTGATGGGCTGGGCCGATCGACTCGGCTCGCTCGAGCCAGGCAAGATCGCCGACGTGGTCGTGATCGACGGCGACCCGTTCGCGTTCGAGACGCTGAAGGATCGCATCGATCAGGTCTGGAAAGACGGCGTCCGGGTCGTCTAAGCGTGGGTGCATTCGCGCTCGCACTGGTCTCCGGGCTCGCGTGGGGAACGGGGGACTTCCTCGGCGGGCTGATGACGCGCAGGCTCGGCGTCCTTCTCGTGATGGCGATCGCGCAGTTCGCCGGTCTCGTGATTACGGGCCTGCTGATCGTTGTCCTCGCCCAGCCGATGCCCGAGACGCGCTACCTGATGTTCGGCGCCCTGGGCGGGCTGACCGGCACGATCGGGCTGGCAGCCCTCTACCAAGGGCTCTCGATCGGGCCGATGAGCGTGGTCGCGCCAACGGCGTCGCTGTCGGTGATGGTGCCTGTGCTGATCGGGATCGCGACGGGCGATCGCCCGGCCCCACTGCAATGGGTCGGGATGGCATGTGCCATTACGGGGATCATCCTGGCGGCGCGCGAGGCCGATCCCACCGACATCGAAGGCGGCGAGGAACCGCCGGAGCGCCGAGGCTGGCGAGGGCCCGGGTTCCTCCTTGCGTTGGTGGCTGCGGTGTTCCTGGGGTTGCTGGTGGTGTCGCTTAGCGCCGCCGGTCATGGGAACGCTTGGTGGGCCGCCTTCGTCGTCCGGCTGACCTCGGTGCCGATCTTGATCGTCGTCGCCGTGATGTGGCGGCGTCACGAACGGATGCCGAACCTCCGCGAGGCCGGTGTCCTCGTCGGGATCGGCGCCTTCGACAACGTGGCGAACGTTACGTTCGCGCTGGCGGCACAGACCGGGATGCTCGCCCTGGTGTCGGTGTTGGGGTCGCTCTACCCGGTGTCGACGGTTCTGCTCGCCCGCAGCTTCCTCCACGAGCGGCTGTCGCGGCTCCAAACCGCCGGCGTGGTCACGGCGTTCGTCGGTGTGGGGCTGATCGCCCTGGGATGAGGCGAGGGAGCCGAGCGGCTCCCTCGCCCGATCTGCTCAGACGCCGCGCTGGACGCAGCGTTTCGTGGCGTTGGACCATTCTCGCTGCAGCAGGTACGACTCGCCGTTGATCACGTTGTTGTACGGACCGCTCGCGCTTGTGACGACCGGTCCGAACGTCCACGCGCACTTGTCGGAGCCTTCGTACCCCTTGTTGTCCCACCAGCCCTCGCCGTAGGGGTCGTTGATCATCTCTCGGTGCTCGTGGCTCGTGACGTTGATCGTCGCGTCGGCGTCCCTGCCTGTTGCACCGGTCAGGCCGCAGCCTTGCGGCATCGTCGCGGCGTAGGGCATGTTCGCGTAGATCGCGTCGCCGTCCCAGCCGTGGTAGGCGCAGAAGTAGTCGAAGGCGCAGACGGTGCCGGCCTCGTCGAAGCACGTGCCGATCGACTTCGGCAGGAACACGAAGTAGCCGTGCGTGTTGTTCTCCGGCAGGTCGAGCAGGTCGGTGACGTGGTGCACCTCGTCGATGATCTGCGCGTCGGTGAGGCAGACGTCGAGATCGTCGTAGGTCGGGCATCCATTCGCGGGAAACGGTCGTGTGTCTGTGTAGGAGCCGGCGAAGTGCGACCGATAGGCGACGTAGCCGTTCGTGCCGAAGTACTGCGACAACGGCGAATAGACGTTGTCGCCCGCGCCGCTGGCGGCGGCCACGTCGTGGAAGTAGTCGTTGATCGCGCCGGTGTAGCCGGACTGCCAGGTACTGCCGGATGGCGACCAGTAGATCGCGAACGTCGTGTTGGTGTGCATGATCTCGCCGCCGTGGTAGTGCAGGACCGAGTTGCTCGCCCCGAAGAACCGCGGCTTGACCCCGCGAACGGTGGCGATCCCGCTGTGGCCACGATCGAGCTCGCCCTGCGCCTGCGCGATCCCCGCGGTGGCAAGGACCATCGCGACGGCCAGCGCAGTCAGTGCCAAACGGCGTGTGATGCGTCGCATCGGTATCCCCCCTTATCCACGCCATTCTGTGCGGCGCGGCCACCAAGCATGCCAGCAGATCCCGGTGGCGACCATCGGTCGATGGTCGGTAGCCTCACGTGATGGAGTGGTGGCAGGACATGTTCGCATCGCCTGCGTGGCAAGCCCTCCAGCTCGCATGGGAGGACGCGGACGACGGCGACGTGGACGCGGATCAGGTGTGGCGTGCCCTTGCGCTGGCTCCAGGCGCCCGGGTGCTCGATGTGCCGTGCGGCACGGGCAGGCTTGCGCGGCGCCTGCGCGCTCGCGGCTGCCGGGTCGTCGGGATCGACGCGACCCCCGCATTCCTCGTGGAGGCCGCCGCTGCGGGCGTCCCCGTGGTTCGCGCCGACATGCGCACCCGGGTCGTGGCCCGGGGAGGGTTCGACGCGGCGCTGTGCTGGTGGGGCTCGTTCGGCTACTTCGACGAGGAGGACAACCGGGCGCAGGTGGATGCCGCGGCAGCGTCGTTGGTCCCCGGGGGGCGCTACCTGATCGACACCTTCGTCGCCGACAGTATCTTGCCGAGGTTCGTGGCCGAAGCAGAGTGGGACGTCGCCGATATCCACGTGCGGGAATCGAGGCGCTATGACGAGCGCGAGCGCCGGATCGCGACCACGTGGACGTTCGCGCGCGAGGGCGAGACGACGAGGCAGACTTCGACAGTCCGTGTCTACACGCTCGTCGAGCTGATGGAACTCCTGTCAGAGGTCGGATTCGTCTCGTTCCAGGCGCTCGACGAGGAGTTGCGGCCTTTCCAGGCGACCGCAGATCGTCTGCGCTTGGTCGCAACGATGCCCGACTAGGCGGCGAGATCGCGCCGACGGAACGCCCAAACCGCGGCGGCCGTACACACGCCGGTGATGACGATGAGCACGGCAATATTCACGGGATGCACCCCGGTCGTGAGCGGATCAGGTTCGAGATACCAGCGGAAGGGCGAGAGCGGCCGGGTCCAGTGAAGTGCATCGACGCTCGGCGCCAGGGCGTTCAACACGTACGTGGTGACCGCGATCACCCCCGTCACCCCGTACGCCCACGCCTTGCGGCCAGTGGCGCAGCCAACAGCGAGTGCGAGCGCCGCGAACGTGAGCCCCATCAACAGCAGCATCAAACACGCTGCCCCGACGTCGGCAACGGGAACGACGAGGTCGAACGGTCTCCCGATCGCGATCACCACGACGAACAGGAAGAAGGTCAACCCCGTCATCGCGATCGCGATCGCGATCGCCTTCTCCCGCACGACTCGTGCCCGCGGCATAGGTGTCGACAGCAGCAGATCGAGCGACCTCGCCTCTTCCTCCCCGGCGATCGCCCGCCCGCCCGCCCCGACCGCGTAGACGAGGAACAGGATCGGGCCGAGCAGCGCGAACAGCTCCGCCCGAAGGTAGCCGGCCGGCGACGTGTAGTTGGCACCCACCACGTTCTTGAAAGCGTCTGGCATCTTGTCCAAGTAGGCGTTCAAGTCGCCCGCGCTCTGCTGGATCGACGGGTACACGGCGGCGTACATGGCCGCAACCGCGGCGAGGCCGATGCCCCAGCCGATCACGGCTCGGCGTTGCATCGCGAGCGACACACGGAGCAGCGGGGTCATCGGGACTCCCCGTCCCGGTAGGCGCGCAGGAAGATCTCTTCGAGACTCGGCTCGCGCGTCTCGACGTTCACGATCGTGTGACGCGCCGCTTCCTTGACCACCTCGTCGAGCTCCCCTTGGATCGTGAGCGCAAGGGCGTCTCCACGCGGCTCCACCGCGACCACCGACGGGAGGGACGTGAACGTCGACGGGTCCACTGGCATGCTGAAGTGGAAGATGATGCTGCGCAACGCTTTGGCCTTCAGGTCACCGACATCGTCGACCGTGAGCAAGTGACCCTCGCGGATGATGCCGACGCGATCGCACGTTCGCTCGACCTCGGGCAAGATGTGCGAGGACAAGAAGACGGTCCCTCCGCGCGCACGCGTCTCGTCCACCAGTTCATAGAAGGTCTGCTGCACGAGCGGGTCGAGGCCCTGGGTAGGCTCGTCGAGCACGAGTAGCTCGGGCTCATGCATGAACGCCTGGATCAGGCCGACCTTCTGCTTGTTGCCGTGCGACAGCTCGTGGATCGGCCGATCGAGGTCGACGTCGAGCCGTTCGGCCAACGGATCGACCTGCTCGCGACCGGCGCCGGCGCGGAACGCTGTGAAGGCCTCGAGGTAGGCCCGCACGTGCATCCGCTCGTACAGCCCGAACTCGCCCGGCACGTACCCAGTGCGCGCGTGGATCGTCGGAGCATCCTCGCGCGGGACGCGTCCGAACACGGTGACCTGGCCGCCGTTCGGTCGCAGGAAGTCGAGCATCGTTCGGATCGTCGTCGACTTGCCGGCGCCGTTGGGCCCGAGGAACCCGAACACCTCGCCCGCGTCGACCTCGAAAGAAAGGTCGATCACGCCGCGGCTCGCGCCGTAGGACTTCGTCAGGTGATCGGCGACGATGACCGGGGCGGCCACGGGTTCACTCGCCGTCTGTGTCCGCGGGTCGCAGATAGACGAACCAGTACACGACGCCGACGAGCAGGGCACCGCCGACGATGTTGCCGAGGGTCGAGGCCGCGAGGTTGCGAAGCGCGTTGGCCGGCGTGAGCGCCTCGTCGGGGAACGCCGCGTACGCGTCTTGGGACTTCAGCAGGAACCCCACGGTCAGTGCGTACATGTTCGCGACCGAGTGCTCGAACGAATTCGCCACGAACGCGGCGATCGGCGGCACGATCGCGATCACTTTGTCCATCACCGAGCGGCCGCCCGTCGCGATCCAGACCGCGAGGCAGACGAGGGCGTTGGCGAGCACGCCCCGCCAGAACGCCGTGGAGAACGAGAGCGCCGCCTTCGACGTAGCCGCCGCAAGCGCGGTCGTGCCAACGGCGCCATCGTCGAGCGACCACCACTCGGCGAACACGACCATGACGGCCACCGAGACCGCGCCGACGAAGTTCCCGATGTACACGATGACCCAGTTGCGCAGGAGCTGACCGATCGAGGCCTGGCCGCTCGCGACGGCCATCACGATGAGGTTGTTCCCCGTGAACAGCTCCGCCCCAGCGATCACGACCAGGATCAGTCCGAGCGAGAACGCGATCCCGGCGAGCAATCGCGTCGGGCCGTATCCGAGCCCCGAGTCCGTTCCCACGAGCGTCGCGAAGACGCCGCCGAGCGCGATGAAGGCACCGGCGAGGACCCCGAGCACGAAGGTCGGCACGAACGAGGCGCGGGCTTTCGCGACGCCGCGGGTCCGCACGAGCTGCGCGATCTCGGCCGGCGCGAAGGCGTCCATGCCCTGCATCGGGTGGGGTGCGGGAGTGCCCATGGCGCCATCGTGTCGAGTCGCGAGACGTCCAGCAACGCCGCAGGTCCCGCCTTCCGCAGGCGGTTCGGTCAGACCCGGAACGAGAGACTGGTGCGAGGGGTTGGTCGCCCGACGCCGTCGCGGATAGGCGCCACGCCCGCGGGATCCACGATCGCGATGTAGTCCTGCCAGTGGCGAAGCGGCTCGATCGGGTCGAGGATCGCCGTGCGGACACTGCCGGTCGCGCAGGAGGTCACGGTTCCGTGGCCCGTGCGACAGGTGAGGTGGGCGGGGAGCTTGGCGGCGCCGGGCGACCGCACCAACAGGTTGTCGAGGTTCACGTGGTGGACGGGCTGATCGAACGACACGCGGACGGAACCGGTGCGTGAGGCGGGCGCCGTGATCGTGGCGAGCCCTGGACCGAGATCGCCGAACGTCGCCGTGACCGCCCGCGCTTGATCCATGGTGACCGTGCACCCGTGCGGGTCGGTGCCTGCGCAGTCGCCCGACCACGTGACGCCGGACCAGCGATCGGTCGTGGCCGTGAGCGTGACCGTGCCCAGACCGAAGGGAGCGGAGCAGGTGCCCGGGCAGTCGATCCCCGCCGGCGTCGACACGACCCGGCCCGCGACCGAGCCCTTCACCGACACCTTCAGCCGGAAGGTGAACGTGGCGCTCACCGTCTTCGCAGCGCGAGCGGTGACCGTGCAGGTCGGTGTGGCGCCTGCACTCGCGCAGGCGCCACCCCAGGCGGCGAACCCGTACCCGGCCGCCGGCGCCGCCGTGAGCTGGACGAGATCGTTCGGGCTGTACAGCGCAGCGCACGTCGCGCCGTTGCCGCAGGTCAGACGTCCTGTGTCGTCGGTGATCGACCCGCCGGTGCCCGACTGGGCGGTGATGCCCGCGATCTCGGCGTCTCGCAGGTCGGATCCCACGTAGCGGTCACGATCGATGTTGGTCGTGACGCCGGGCACCGTTCCAGGGGCCGTGACGTCCCATTGCCAGAACGTCCAGCCGTGACCCTGCCAGTCGTTCGCCGGCAGGGGATACGTGATCTTCCCCCAGCGCGCGAGCCACAAGGGATACCCGTTGTCGGCGAACCACGTGGAGTTCCCGAGCTTCACCGCGAACATCGATACCGAGCCGTACAACATCGGGCGGACGCCGAGGCGGTTGGTGATGCGCAGCATCCACGCCTTGGTCCATGCCTCGAGGGTGGCGGGCTTCATCCAGCCGGGAACGTGGCTGAGCTCGATATCGAGGGCCGGGATCAGGTGCCCGACCGTCGGCGCCGCGATCTCGAGGAAATGATCCGCCTCGGCTCGGGCATCGGCGGTCTTGTCCGAGGGCGTCGCGACGTGGTACGCCCCCACGACCAGGCCCTTCGCCGAAGCGCCGGCGACGTTCGTCGTGAACATCGGATCGACCTGAGCCCGGCCCTCGGTCGCTTTCACGATCACGAAGTCGGCCTTGCCGGAGTTCGCGACCTTCTGCCAATCGATCGGCCCCTGCCAGTGGGAGACGTCGATACCGGTGATCTCCCAGACGCCGGCGCCCGCGGGCGTCGCAGACAGCGCGGCGAAGGCCATGGCGAGACAGAGCACGGCGAAGGGGAAGCGGCGCATCGTTCCCAGGGTATCGGCCGACGAGCCTCAGGGCCCGAGCTCGTAGCCCATCTTCCGTGGCAGTTTCGCGACGAACGACGTCAGGGGGTCGGCCCGGCCGCCTCGATCCTCAGCCTCGTCCTTGCGCACGATCGCATGCTGGGTGATCGCCGCACCGATCGAGAGCAACGGCTCGGGGGGGAAGCGTTGGAGCTCCAGCTGTACGAGCGGGAGCGTAGTGAACTCGTCCTCGACGTCCAGTGCGAGGGCGGACAGGATCTTGCCGCCCAGATGGCACGGTCCGACGCCGCCACCGGTGTAGCCCACCCCGAAGTGCAGCGTGCCGGCGGCGAGCGTGCCGAACGACGGCAGATGCCTGCCCGTGACATCCATCGGCCCGCCCCAGGCCGCCTCGATCCCGACGTCACGCCAGGAGGGGAAGAATCGACGGAAATCGTCAACCACCTTGACGATCGAGGGTTCGTCGTACCGCAGCCGCGAGCCGAGCCCGACGCCGGCGCCCGCCGTCGCGGCCGCGGCGCCGAAGGCGATCCGACCGTCGGGCGTTGTCCGGAAGTAGCGCAGCGCCGTTCGCCAATCGGCGAGACCCTCGCCGCCGGTCCAGCCGATCTCTTCGAGCCGGCCGGGCGCGGGCTCGGTCAGGACGATGTAGGTGCCGCGCGGCACGATCGTCCGCCGGAACGCGGGCAACGAGGCGGTCCACGCGCCGAGCGCGAGCACGCCGCGGCCCGCGCGCACGCTGCCGGCGCGCGTCTCCACCCGCACCGGCGGCCCGCCGGCGAAACGCACCACGGGCGTGGATTCGAAGATGCGGACTCCGCGATCCAGCAGCGCCCGGCGCAGACCGAGGGCGAGCCGGGCAGGATGCAGGACGGCGTTGTCGGGCTGCAGCAGCCCGTCACGGAACACCGGCGACGCGCACCTGGCGGCGACCGCGTCCGCATCGAACGGCACGAACCGTCCATCGGCCACGCCGAGCCGCTCGGCCTCGTCGACGAGCGAGGACCACGCGCCCGCTTGGGCATCCGAGGTCGCGATCGTCAGGTGACCGGCTCGCGTGAACCACGCATCGACGCCGTGACCGGCCAAGAACACCTCGATCTCACCGACGCTTCGCTGTGCGGCCTCCGCGACGCGCACCGCGTCCGCATCGCCGAAGAACCGCACGAGCGCCTCGAGGTCCTCCCACAGGCCGGAGCAGAACCCGCCATTGCGACCGCTCGGACCCGAGCCGCAACGCTCGTCGGCCTCCAGCAGCACGACGTCGCACGTCGGCTCCCGTTCCGTGAGGAACCATGCCGTCCACATCCCCGTGTAGCCGCCACCGAGGATCACGACGTCGGCTGAGACAGCCCCGGCAAGCGGCGGGCAGGGTTCGGGAGCGAGGGTCGAACGTGCTTCCTCCATCCACCAGGAGATGTGCGCTTGTCTCGGCGGTGCGGTCACGGCCCCAGGTTGTAGCCAAGCCGCCGCGGGAGCTTCGCGACGAAGTCGATGAAGGGGTTGGGATCGCGGTCGTTGTCGAGCGACTCGTCGCGGCGGTGGATCGCCAGGTTCGCGACGGCGACACCGACGGAACGGATCGGCTCGGGGGGGAACCGTCGTGGCTCCATGTCCACGAGGGGCAGCGCGAGGACGTCGTCGTACTTCGCCAGCGCGCGGTGCGCGAGGATGCGCCCGCCGAGATGGGCGGGCCCGACCCCGTTCCCCGTGTACCCGAGGCCGTAGTGCACGGTGCCGGCGTCGAGGGTGCCGAAGAATGGCAGATGGTCGCCGCTCACGTCGATCGGACCGCCCCAAGCTGCATCGATCGGGACATCGGCGACCGTTGGGAACATGCGGCGAAGATCGCCGATGGCCACCTCGATCGAGGCCTCGTCGTACGCGAATCGCGGGTCGATGTGCCGCGCGAGGTCCGGCTGCATGCCACCGATCCCGAACGCGATCCGCCCGTCGGGCGTCGTGCGAACGTAGTGCAGCGCAGCCCGGTAATCCGACAGGCCCGATCCGTCGGTCCAGCCGAGCGCCTCGAGTCGCTCCGGCGCCGGCGCGGTCAGCACGATGTACGACCCGCGCACGGTGATCGCTCGCTTGAAGCGTTTCCAGTGCTGAGCCCAGGCGTTCACGGCGAGCACGGCTGCCCCGGCGGTGACGCGTCCTGCGGGCGTCTCGGCGATCGTCGGCGAGCCGGTACCGAACCGGGCCACGTGGGTTTGCTCGTAGATCCGGACGCCGCGTGCGAGCACGGCATTGCGCAAGCCGCGCACGAGCCGAGCAGGCTGGACGGTCGCCCCGTACCGCGACATCACGCCGCCGTGGAGCGTCGGCGAGCTGATGCGCGCGTGCACCTCCTCCGGCGTAAGCACCTCGAGATGGTCGAGGCCGAGTCGGTCGGCGGTGATCACCGCGTCGGCCCACTCGCCGATCTGCGAGATGCTCGTCGCAACCGCGAGCTCACCGTCTGCCCGATACCACGCGTCGCCCCCGTGGTCGTCGCAGAAGGTCCCGATCGCCCGGACGCTGTCCTCGCCGGCGCGGCACAGGCGCAGCGCCGCCTCATCGCCGAACCGTTCGCACAGCAGCGTCAGGTCGCCCCAGAACGAGTCGACGAAGCCACCGTTGCGGCCGCTCGGCCCGCCGCCGCAGATGTCCTGTTCCAACACGACGACGTCGGTCCCCGGATCGAGTTCCTTCAGGAACCACGCGGTCCACAAGCCCGTGTAGCCACCACCCAGGATCACCACGTCGGCGGTTGTGTCGGTCGCGAGCGGGGGGCACGGGTCCCCGGCGAACTCGGGCTGCGCGAGCGCCTCCCGCAGCCACCAGCTGCGGCCGAGATCGGGTGGGATGTCCATCGGGCTCGTCATGGGATCCGCGTCACGGCCGCGGGCCGAGACGGAACCCGAGTCTACGGGGGAGCGTGGCGACGGTGCGCGTGAGGACGCCGGGCTCCCGGCCGTCGGCCTCGAGGTCGTCCTTGCGTGTGATCGCCTTGTTCACGGCGAACATGCCCGGCGACCGCACTGGCTCGGGCGGAAAGCGTTTCGGGGAATGGGTCACGAGACCCAGGCGGGCGAAGCCGTCGTCGGTGTGCGACGCGAGCGCGGCGCAGATCTTCCCGCCGAGGTGCGAGGGCGCAACGCCATTGCCCGTATAACCGAGACCGTAGTGCACGTTGCCCGGCTCCAACGTCCCGAAGAACGGCAGGGCGAAGCCGCTCACGTTGATCGGTCCGCCCCAGCCGGCGTCGATCCGTACGCCCGCCGTCTCGGGGAACAGCCGCACGAGGTCCTCGGCGACGCGGCGAACCGATGGCTCGTGGTAGGCGTATCGCGGGTCGATGTGTCGCGCGAGATCCGGCTGCAGCCCGCCGAGCCCGATCGCGATCCGGCCGTCGGCGGTCGTGCGCAGATAGTCGATCGACGATCGATGATCGCGGACGTTCTCGCCGCCGGTCCAGCCGATCTGCGCGAGGATCTCGGGGATCGGCTCGGTCACGACCATGTAGGAGCCGCGCACAGTGAGGTTCGGCTTGAACGCGGCCCACCAGGTCGCCCACGCACCGAGCGCCACCACGGCATCGGCGGCGCGGACGGAACCGCCCGGCGTTTCGGCGACCGCCGGCTCCCCGTACCCGAACCGTGTGACCGGCGTCTGTTCGTATATGCGAACGCCGCGTGCGAGCAGGACGTTACGCAGCCCGCGCGCGAGCCGCGCCGGCTGGAGGTTCGCGGCGTCACGCACGAACATGCCCGACCCGAACATCGGCGAGCGCACTCGCTCGCGTACCTGCTCAGCCGTGAGCACGTCGTACTCGTCGCCGATCCCGAGCCGTTGGGCGGTTTCGAGCATCGTGTCCCAGCTCCTTCCTGCGCAGGGGCGCTCGCGACGGCGAGGTCACCGCCCATCCGGAACCACGCGTCGACGCCATGGGTCTCGCACCACGCGCCGATCTCCGACGGGCTTCGGCCCACGTGCATCAGCAGCTCGAGCGCCTCTGCGTCGCCGAACGTTGCGACGAGATCGCGCAGGTGCCCCCACCACCCGTCGCAGAATCCACCGTTGCGGCCGCTCGGCCCGCCGCCGCAGATGTCCTGTTCCAGCAAGACGATGTCGAGCCCGGGGTCGCGTTCCAGCAGGAACCACGCGGTCCACATCCCCGTGTAGCCGCCGCCGAGGATCACGACGTCCGCGTCTATGTCGGTAGCGAGCGGCGGGCACGGATCGCCGGCGAACTCCGGGCGGGCGAGCGCCTCGCGGAGCCACCAACTGCGACCCAGGTCCGGCGGAGCATCCGTCATGGCCGGGGCACGATACCGCCTCGGTGCGACGGCGCCCTGGGGCGGGTAGCCTCATCGCGTGCCGCTCCCCTCGAGGACTACGCGCTGATCGGGGACACCCACACCGCCGCCCTCGTGGGGCGCGACGGTCGATCGACTGGCTCTGCCTGCCGCGGTTCGACTCGGGCGCCTGCTTCGCGGCATTGCTGGGCGATCCCTCGCACGGGCGTTGGTCGATCGCGCCGACCGAGCCGTTCCGGACGCGTCGCAGCTATCGGCCGGACACGCTGGTGCTCGACACCGAGCACGAGACCACGAGCGGCACTGTGCGCATCACGGACTTCATGACGCCGCGGCGCGCCCAGGCTCGGGTGGTGCGGATCGTCGAGGGGGTTCGCGGCGTCGTGCCGGTGCCGCAGCGAACTGCTGCCGCGGTTCGACTACGGCCTCGCCGTCCCGTGGCTGCGCGAGGTGCCGCAGGGCGTCCGCGCGGTCGCCGGACCGGACGCCGTGCAGCTGCGCACCGAGGCGCCGATCGACGTCACCACCGGCACCGTGGCCTCGGACTTCACGATCCGCGCCGGGCGAGCGGGTCTCGTTCGTGCTCACGTGGCATCGCTCCTACGAGCCGGTGCCGGCCAAGATCGACCCGGTCGACGCGCTGCGCAACACCGTCCGCTACTGGCGCGGTGGTCCGCGCGCTGCGAGTACCGAGGGGAGTGGCGCGACGCGGTGATGCGGTCGCTGATCACGCTGAAGGCGCTCACCCACCGGCCGACCGGCGGGATCGTCGCCGCACCGACGATGTCACTGCCCGAGGAGCTCGGCGGCGCGCGCAACTGGGACTACCGGTTCTGCTGGCTCCGGGACGCCACCTTCACGCTCTACGGCTTGCTGATGGCCGGCTACGACGACGAGGCCGAGGCCTGGCGCGAATGGCTGCTGCGTGCGGTCGCCGGCGACCCGCGCGACCTGCGGATCATGTACGGGATCGCGCGGGGAGCGCCGGATCCCCGAGCTCCGCGCTCGAGTGGCTCCCGGGCTACGAGGAGTCGCTGCCGGTGCGGGTCGGCAACGACGCGTCGAGCCAGTTCCAGCTCGACGTCTACGGCGAGGTGCTGGACCTGCTGTACCAGTCCGCGCGCGAGGGCTTGCCGCACGAATCCGCAGCGTGGGAGATGGAGCTGCGGATCATGGATCTGCTCGAGTCGTACTGGCGCGAGCCCGACGAGGGCATCTGGGAGGTGCGCGGCGGACGCCGGCAGTTCGTCCACTCCAAGGTGATGGCGTGGGTCGGCGTCGACCGCGCGATCCGACGGTCGAGCTCTTCGGGTTCGACGGGCCCGGTCGAACGCTGGCGGGCGCTCCGCGGCGAGATCCACGAGGAGGTCTGCCGCGAGGGCTACGACGACGAGCTCGGGGCGTTCACCCAGGCCTACGGGCATAAGGCCCTCGACGCGCGGCCGCTGATGATGCCCCTCGTGGGGTTCCTGCCGATCGACGACCGAGCGCGTTGTCGGGGACGGTCGCGGCGATCCAGCGGATCTGATGGTCGACGGGTTCGTGCGGCGCTACGAGACAGCGACGAACGTGGACGGACTCAGTGGAACGGAGGGCGCCTTCCTGCCGTGCAGCTGCTGGCTGGCGGACTGTCTGGCGCTGGCGGGCCGGCACGCGGATGCTCGGGAGTTGTTCGAACGCGTGTTGTCCGTCCGCAACGACGTCGGACTCCTCGCCGAGGAATACGACCCCGTCCGCCGTCGTCTGGTCGGGAACTTCCCCCAGGCGTTCTCGCACGTCTCGTTGATCGGCACCGCGCGCAACCTGTCCGGCGGCGAAGTCGGACCGGCCGAGCGACGCCGCCGACCCTCGCGCGTCGTGGCGCCGACGCCGGACCAAGGGCGCGTGATGGGCTTCGATGACGTCGCCGGGCGCAGCTGGCCGACGCGGCGATCATGCTCGACTTCGACGGCACTCTCTCGCCGATCGTGCCCGAGCCGGCGGCCGCGCGCCCGGCGCCCGGCGTCGCCGAGGCGCTCGGCTCGCTGGTGAACCGGGCGGCGCTCGTCGCCGTCGTCACCGGCAGACCCGAGGCGTTCGTCCGGCAGGCCCTGGACGTGCCGAAGATCGAGGTGATCGGGCTCTACGGTCTCGAAGGAGCGCCGCCGATCGGGGGCGATGTCCTGGCCGAGGTGCAGCGACTCGTCGCCGGCCTTCCCGGGCGCAGCTCGAGGACAAGCGCGTGAGCGTCGCCGTCCACGTGCGTGCAACGCACGATCCCGACACCGCGCAAGCCGCGGTTCGGTCGGCGCTCGAGGTGCTCGCGGCGCGATCCGGTCTCGTCGTGTTCGAAGGGAAGCGAGTGGTGGAGCTCGCCCCGCCCGGATCCCGGAAGGGCGCCGTGGTCGCCCAGCTCCTCGCGCGTGCGAACCCCCGGGCAGCCTTGTACGCCGGCGACGACCTCGAGGATCTCGAAGCGTTCACGGTCCTCGCCGCGCAGCCGATCCCTACGTGCACGGTCGCGGTGGTCGGCCCCGAGACGCCCGCAGAACTACGGGACGCCGCCGACCGTTCCGTCCTGGGGACCGAGGGGCTGCTCGCCGTCCTGCATCAGTTGTGATGCGCGCTTCGAGGTCGCCGCATCGATGTCTCGCAGCTGCGCCGTCAGCCAACGGACCGGGTTGCTCGTGAGCACCTGGCGAGCCAGGGCGCGGATCGTGGGATCCGTTCCTCCGCAGGCATGTCGAGCGCCTCGCCGATGGCGGCCGCCGTCTCCGCGATGTCGAACGGGTTCACGGCGATCGAGTGCCGTCCGAGCCGGGCGAACGCGCCGGCGTTGCGGGACAGGATCAGCGCTCCGTGTCGTTTGTTGACGAGCGGCCCTTCCATCGCCACGAGGTTCATGCCGTCGAAGATCGGATTCACCAGCAACGCGTCGTAGCAGCCGTAGGCGGCGACCGCACCTTCGTAACTCTCCTCGACTCGCATCGAGATCGGTTCCCACGACGACGTGCCGTACGCGGCGTTGATGTCGTCCACGATGGCCCTGCATCGTTCCGCGTAGGCCTGGTACTCGGGGATCTCGGCGCGCGAGGAGGGAAGCAAGGCGAGGAACCGCACGCGCCCGTGCTGATCCGGGCGGTCACGCAGGAACGTCTCGAACGCCTGGAATCCGCGCACGATGTTCTTCGAGAGCTCCAACCGGTCGACGCGCAGGAGTAGCTTGGCGTCACCCCGCCACTCCTCGATCTCGCGCCGGAGCGCGGTGACCTCGGGGCTGCGGGCCGTCGACCGGAGCGGTCCTGGGTTCAGCGACACGGGATACGCGCGCACGAACACCGTGCGATCGCCGACCGCGATCCGCTTGCGGCGAACATCGACGCGAACGTCGTGCAACGTGTCGCGCACACACAGCAGGAAGTTCTCTGCCCACGACTCGGCCTGGAACCCCAAGACGTCGGCGCCGAGCATGCCGCGCAGCAGATCCTCGCGCATCGTCGACGGCAGCACGCGGAAGTACGAGTGGCCGGCGAACGGCGTGTGGGTGAAATGGGTGATCCGTGCCTCGGGTTGGAGTTCTCGGAGGTATCCCGGCACGAGCGAGAGCTGGTAATCCTGGATCAGGTAGACCGGCGCGCGGTCGCGCTCCCCGTGCAACGCCTCGGCGAACGTCTGGTTCACGTGCCGGAAGTCCTGCCAGATCTCTCGCGTCCCAGCGTCCCAGGTGGGCAGGTACGAGAGGTCGAAGAGGTAGTGATGCAGCTGCCACAGGATCCGGTTCGATACGCCGTTGTAGTAGGCGGCGTAGCGGTCCGCATCGATGTCGACGAAGGCGGCATGACCGGGTGACAGGTCGACCGGCTTGTCGCCATCCGCGACCTCTCGGTCGCCGTCCGTCATCGCCGCAGCGAGCCACGTGGCGTCGGACTCGAACAGCACGCCCGCCAGCGCGGTGACGAGTCCGCCGCTGCCGCGTTCGCCTGAGAGTCCGTCCGCATCGCGAACGAAGGAGACAGGACCGCGGTTGGAGGCGACGACGAGTGGTGACTCGAACGCCGCTGAGGGCGTTGTGAGCATTCGCACCATCCTAGCGCTCAGGGTTCGAGCCAGGGTTTTCTGCCCTGATCGGCGACCAGGAGCGGCTGCTACCGTGAGAGATTCCGTCCGAAGGTTCCCGGAGGTTCCGCGCGATGGCCCCAGAACGCAACCGTCCCCGAAGTTGGGAAGTCAGCGACGGCCCGCACCGTGCGCCGGCGCGGGCGATGCTGCGCGCGGTCGGGTTCTCCGAGGAGGACTTCGGCAAGCCGCAGGTCGCGGTGGCCTCGAGCTGGAACGAGGTCACGCCGTGCAACTACCACCTGGACAAGCTTGCGGCGTTGGCCAAGGAGGGGGTCCGCCAGGGCGACGCCGTCCCGATCGAGTTCACGACGATCGCGATCTCGGACGGGATCGCCATGGGCCACGAGGGGATGAAGGCGTCGTTGATGTCGCGCGACCTGATCGCCGACTCGGTCGAGCTGGTGATGCACGCGGAGCGGCTCGACGCGCTGGTCGGCATCGCCGGGTGCGACAAATCGGAGCCGGGCATGCTGATGGCGATGGCGCGGCTCGACCTGCCGAGCGTCTATCTCTACGGCGGCACCATCTTGCCGGGCACCTACAAGGGCAAGGACGTCACGATCCAAGACGTGTTCGAGGCGGTGGGCGCACATGCGGCAGGGTCGATCGACGACGCCGAGCTGCTCGGTGTGGAGCGCGCCGCCTGTCCGACCACTGGCTCGTGCGCCGGCATGTACACGGCGAACACGATGGCTGCCGTCGGGGAGGCCCTCGGGATGTCGCTGCCGGGGTCGGCATCGCCGCCGGCGGTTGACTACCGGCGGGAGGTCGCCGCGCGCGAGAGCGGCATCGCCGTGACGAAGGTTCTCGACCTGGATCTCCGTCCGCGCCAGATCCTCACGAAGGAGGCCTTCGAGAACGCGATCGCCGTCGTGATGGCGCTCGCCGGCTCGACGAACGCCGTCTTGCACCTGCTCGCGATCGCGCGCGAGGCACACGTCGACCTCACCCTCGACGACTTCGATCGGGTGTCGCGCCGCACCCCGCACCTGGTGGATGTGCGGCCCGCCGGCCGGTTCGTGATGAGCGATCTCGACAGGGTCGGTGGCGTGCCGGTCGTGATGCAGGAACTACTCGACCTCGGATTGCTGCACGGCGACTGTCTGACAATCACCGGCAAGACGCACGCCGAGAACCTCGCGGCGCTCGCCCCGCAGGCGCCCGACGGCGAGATCGTGCACGCCGCCGATGCGCCGATCCACCCGTGGGGCGGGATCGCGATCCTGCGCGGCAACCTTGCTCCTGACGGCGCCGTCATCAAGGCGGCCGGGATGGAGGGCTCGGTCTTCGAGGGCACCGCCCGAGTGTTCGACTCCGAACACGAGGCGTTCGAGGCCCTCACGACCGGGGCGATCGCCGCCGGCGACGTCGTCGTGATCCGCTATGAGGGACCGAAAGGATCGCCCGGCATGCCCGAGATGCTCGCCGTCACCGCCGCCGTCGCGGGCGCCGGCCTCGGCAAGGACGTCGCCCTGATCACCGACGGACGCTTCAGCGGCGCGACGAAGGGCATCAGCGTCGGCCATATCGCCCCCGAGGCGTGCGTCGGTGGCCCTCTCGCACTGGTGCGCGAGGGGGACCGCATCCGGATCGATACGGACGGCCGAACGATCGACATGCTGGTGGACAACACCGAGTTGGAGACGCGGCGCGCCACGTGGACCGCGCCGGCGCCGAAGTACACGCAGGGCGCCCTCGCGAAGTACGCACGCACGGTGGGCTCCGCCGACACGGGGGCGACGACATGGTGAGGCCGGCCGGCGTCGTGAACCCGGACGCGCTCGAGTGCCGGATCTGCCACGCTCGGTACCCCGTCGAGCCCCTCACGATCTGCGAGGAGTGCTTCGGGCCGCTCGAGCCCGCCTACGACCTGACGGCGATCGACGGTGCGATGTTCCGCAAGCAGGTTGAAGCGGGACCCGCCAGCATGTGGCGCTATCAGCCGCTGCTTCCCGGCGGCCCCGATCTCGACAAAGTGGACCTCGGCGCCGGGTTCACCCCTCTTCGGAGCGCCGACAACTTGGCCGCGCGCCTCGGCCTCGAACGCGTGTGGATCAAAGACGACTCGGTCAACCCGTCGAACTCGTTCAAGGACCGCGTGGTGAGCGTCGCGACGACGATGTCGCGCGCGTTCGGGTTCGAAGCGATCTCGTGTGCCTCCACCGGAAACCTCGCGAACGCAACCGCCGCGCACGCCGCGAAGGCCGGCATCCCGTGCTTCGTGTTCGTGCCCGACGATCTCGAGCGGGCCAAGATCATCGCGACCGAGGTCTACGGCGCGAAGGTCGTCGCCGTGAAGGGGAACTACGACGACGTGAACCGGCTGTGTTCCGAAGTTGCGGAGGAGCTGCCCTGGGCGTTCGTCAATGTAAACATGCGGCCGTTCTACGCTGAGGGCTCGAAGTCGCTCGGCTTCGAGGTTGCCGAGCAGCTCGGCTGGCGACTGCCCGATCATGTCGTCGTGCCGGTCGCGAGCGGAGCGCTGCTGACGAAGGTGCATCGGGCGTTCCAGGAGCTGACCGCGATCGGTGCGGTCGACGACAAGCCCTACCGTGTCTCGGGTGCACAGCCCGAGGGATGCCGTCCGGTCGCACAGGCGTTCCAGGACGGCGCCGAGACGGTGACGCCGATGAAGCCGAACACGATCGCGCGATCGTTGGCGATCGGCTCGCCGGCCGACGGCATGTTCGCGATGCAAGTCTCGCGCGAGACCGGCGGCCACATCGAGTGGTGCACCGAGGACGAGATCCGCGAGGGCATCCTGATGCTCGCCGAGACGGAGGGTGTGTTCACGGAGACCGCCGGGGGTGTGACCATCGCGAACCTCAAGCGGATGTGCGACCAGGGCATCATCCAGCCGCACGAGGAGACCGTGGCGCTGATCACCGGCAACGGGTACAAGACGATCGAAGCGCTCGAGGGTCATGTCGAGCCGACCTACCACGTGGCGCCGGACCTCGACGAGTTCCTCGCTGTCCTTGGTGACTGAAGACCAGTCGCGCCTACCAGCCGGGTGGAAGCGGATCGCAGGCCGCCAACGTGCGAACGCGTAAGCGCTTTCGGATGTGCGGTTTGTTCGGAGCGATGTTGCGGAGCTCGGCCGGATCTCGCTTGAGGTCATAGAGCTCCTGGAAGCCGCTGGCGTAGAGAACGTACGTCCACCGCCATGTCCGTACGCCGCAGTAGGACGGTGCGATCGGCATCTGCAGGTGCTCGAGCAAGATCTCGCGGTGCACCGATTCCCGATTGCCGCTGAGCACGGGTCGCAGCGATCGGCCATCGAAGGGCCCGCCGACCCCACGGAGGCCGACGAGGTCCAGGACCGTCGGCGTGATGTCTGCATTACTCGCGAGCGCCGGCGACGTGGCGTGCCTGATCCCCGGTCCGGCAAAGATCAGTGGGATCCGGATCGACCGCTCGTACGGGTAGACCTTGTAGTTCAGCCGGTGATCCCCCCACTCGAAGCCGTTGTCGCTCATGAAGATGAAGATCGTTCGTTGTCGAACGAGGGGCGGCAGCGCCTCGGCGAATCGCCCGACCCACCGGTCGACGCTTCGGAGCGTCCCGAACATGCGATCCCACGCGGCGTCCAGCGAGGCGTGGGTGGACGCGCTGATCCGAGGGGCCGCCCGTACGTACGCAGGCTTGTCGGAGACGTCGCCTTCGTTGTAGGCGCGCGACTCGAACCCGACGGGCGCCCGGACATCCCCGTCGCCGGGTGCGGGCGTGATCGGGCCGTGCGGAGCAAACGGTGCGTAGTAGAGGAAGAAGGGCACCGAGCCCGACTGGATCGCGTGGGATCGAAGGAAGGTCACCGCCTTCCGCCCGAAGACGTTCGTCGAATACGCGCTCGGCGCGGTGCCGTGCCAATGGGGCACGCCCCCATCGCTCGAGCGGTAGCCGTAGTACGTGCCGTTCGCGCCGACGAACGAGTGCCACGATGACCAGCCAGGCGGCACCGGCGGCATGCCGCCACCGCTCATCTCGTAGTGGTTCAGGTACTTGCCGAAGAGTCCGGTGCGATAGCCGGCATGCCGCAAGTAGTAGGCCAACGTGCGACGCTCGTTGTTGCCGTCTCCCCCGAACGGCGTGCCGTCGTCGTTGATCCCGTGCTTGCGGAACGCCGGCCAGCCGCCCACGCGGAGGCCGCCGTCGCCGTTCGTCCATACCCCGGTATGCCCCGAGAACAAGCCCGTGAGGATCGTCGCGCGCGAGGGACAGCACAGGGAGTTGGACACGACGGCCTGGCGGAAGAGCGTCCCGCGTTGCGCGAGCGCCCGAACGTTGCCCATCTGCTGGAGCGTGCCGATCGGCTGGTCATCGGTGACGATCAGGATGACGTTGCGTCGTGGTGACGCCGACGCAGAGCCGGGGCCGAACGCCACGGCGAGCGACAGCGCGCAGACCGCCGCGAGCGACACGGAGCCAAGGGCCCGCATGATTGCCCTGTTTAGCATCAGAGTGTCATCGAGAGCAACCCTGGAAAGGATCCGTCCGCGCGGACCTCCGGCCAGATAGCAACCGGGGTAACGTTCGGCCGGCATGAACCGACTGCTGCTGCATCTCGGGCCGCCTATGCGGGCGCTGCGGGCGCTCACCCGCAACCGAGCGATCATCCGGATGCAGGTCGCGTTCCTCCTGTTCAACCTTGCCGAGCCGGCGATGTGGATCGCGTTGCTCGTCTATGCGTTCGACAAAGGGGGGACACGAGCGGTCGGACTGGTGTCGATCATCTGTTTGGTGCCGGCCGGTTTGCTTGCCCCGGTCGCTGCCGGCCTCGGCGATCGGTTCCCACGGGAGCGCGTGGTGCGCTACGGCTACCTCACACAAGCTGTCGCGACCGCCGTGATCGCGGCCGCGCTGCTTGCAGACGCGCCGCCCGTCGCGGTCTACCTGCTCGCGATGATCGGCTCGATCCCGTACACCGTCGGGCGTCCCAACCATCACTCGTTGTTGCCGTCGCTTGCCGCGACGCCCGAGGAGGTAGCGGCCGCGAACTCCGTGTCGTCGCTCGTGGAAGGGATCGGCTACGCGTTGGGTGCGTTCACCGCCGCCGCCCTGGCGGATCTCGGGGCGGGGGTCGTGTACCTCGTCGCTGCCTCCGCCCTCTTCCTTGCGATGGTGTGCACGCTCGGTGTACACGCGCCGGCGACGGAGCGCGAGGACGGCCCGTTCCACCCCTGGTCCATGGCGACCGATGCGCTGCACGGCGTCACCACGCTCGCGAAGACTCCCGGACCTCGGCTACTCGTGGTGATCGCGGGCGCGACCGCGATCGCGACCGGTGGGTTCGGCGTCCTCACCGTGCCGCTCGTCGTCGACCGCCTCGGCCTCGGCGATCCCGGCCTCGGGTTCGTGAACACGCTCGGCAGCGTCGGGCTGTTCGTCGGCGCGGGCTTGTCGATCGGTCTGGCCGCGCGGCGTCGTCTCGCCGGCGCGATCCTCGCCGGGACGCTGGTGTTCCTCGTCGGAGGTGTGCTCTTCGCCTCGGCGCAGGTCACCCTCGTGGCCGTGGTCGCGTCGATGACCTTCGGCATGGCGCTCACCCTGCTCGATGTGCTCGGCCGGACGGCGCTGCAACGGGTTACGAGCGACGATCTGCTCACCCGCGTCTTCGGCGCGGTCGAGGCGATGTGGCTCCTCGCGTACGCAGCGGGGGCCGCGGTCGCGCCGTGGCTGGATGTGCGGATCGGGCTGTCGGCGTCCTTCGTCCTCTTCGCATCGATCGTCGTCGCCGCCGGGCTCGTCGCGTTCGCCGGACTCCGTCGCCTGGACGCGCGGGCAGTGGTGCCGGAACGGCAACTCGCGCTGCTCGCCGACATCCCGATGTTCGCGCCGCTGCCACGGATGGATCTCGAACGTCTGGCGCGTCAGCTCGATCTCCTGTCTGTCGCGGCGGGCACCGACGTGATCCGGCAAGGCGATGTGGGCGACCGCTTCTACGTCGTCGAGTCAGGGTCATTCGAGATCCGCGTCGACGACCGGCGGATCGACACGACGGAGGCGGGCGGATTCTTCGGCGAGATCGCGTTGCTCCACGACGTGCCGCGCACCGCGACGGTTCGAGCGACAACCGAGGCCCAGGTGTGGGCCCTCGACCAGGAAGAGTTCCTCGCGACCGTCACGGGGCTGCCGCAATCACAGACGGCGGCGCACGAGGTCAGCGCCGAGCGACTGCGCACGCACGGTTAGCCTTCGACGATCGCGAAGACGTCGCCGGCGCGTTCGACGGTGCCGACGACCGGCAGGTGCGAAGCGGCCAGCGTGAGACCTTCGTCCGCGGCCCGGGCGAGCAATGCCCGACGCGTCGTTTCGCTCGTGTCGCCGTCCATGTCGGCTGCGCTCGCCCAGTGTGGGTGGGACGCGCCGAGGACCGTGACGATCGCGTCGCCGGCCCACAGGAGCACGTCGTTGATCAGCACCGCGAGGTGTCCCGGGGTGTGTCCGGGCGCCTCGATCGCACGAACGCCGGCGACAACGTCGGCATCGCCACTGACGATGTCGAGCAGGTCTGCTTCGAGCAACGCATGCAGCGCAAGGAGGGCGGGCCGCCCGGCGTCGTTCGGCAACTCGGCGGCGGCCTCCGAGGCCCAGTAGTCGGCCTCGACTCGATGGATCAGGTGTCGTGCATCGGGGAAGGTCGGCTCGTTCCTCGGCCCGAGCAGGCCTCCCACGTGGTCGGCATGGCCGTGGGTGATGACGACCGAGCCGATGTCCCACGGGCGCACGCTCGAGCGCATCGAGCCGCTCGTGCAGCTGGCCCCCATCGCCGTCGCCGAACGCACCCAGCCCGGCGTCGACGAGGGTGAGCCCGTCCGAGGCCTCGATCAACAAGGCGGTGTAGCGCCCGAGCAGCTTGCCGTCGGCGTCGAGATACGGCCGGACGAACGGCCCCTGGACGTCGTCGTCGTAGCCCCGGAACACGAACCGTGGCGACACGGCGCGCCACCCGTCGATCAGAACGTGGCAGCGGACCCCCCCGGCGTCGAGGACTTCACTCATCGGGGTCAACGGTACCGAGGACCGACGGGTTTGCGTCCCAGACCAGATGGGGGCAGACTTCCGGCGAGCCGGTGCAGCCCGGCGCGCTCGACGGCCACGGCCCGATCCCCGACGGGCACCTGCGGTGGGCCGTCGCGGAGAGGGAGGGGGGTTCGATGGGCGATCAGAGCCAGATGGATCGCGATACCGCGGATCTGGAGCAATTCGGCTACAAGCAGGAGCTGAAGCGCGATCTCGGAACGTTCAGTTCGTTCGCCGTGGCGTTCAGCTACATCTCGCCGTCAACGGGCATCTTCACGCTGTTCTTCCTGGGGATGTCCGCGCTCGGCGCCCATCTCTTCTGGACGTGGCCCGTCGTGGCCGTGTTCCAGCTCATCGTCGCGCTGAACTTCGCCGAGGTGTCGAGCCACTTCCCGCTCGCGGGCTCGGTGTTCCAATGGACCAAGTTCCTTGCGGGCCGTGGGTACGCGTGGATCACCGGCTGGTTCTACATCTTCGCGGGCATCCTGACCGTCGCGTCGGTGTGCGCGACGCTGCCGATCGCGCTGTTGCCCGCGCTGAACGGCATCTTCGGCTGGAGCTTCAACACCGAGCTCGGCAGCGCCGATCAGAAGATCTGCGCGGTGATCACACTGGTGCTGATCACGGCACTGAACATCTACGGCGTCAAGCTCGTCGCGATCGTGAACAACACCGGAGTCATCTTCGAGATCCTGGGCATGGTCGTGTTCGCGCTGATCCTGGCGTTCGCGCACGACACGAACGGATTCGGCGTGATCTTCAACTCGTCGCTCGCCGGGAACTACGCGCAGTTCCCCGCGGCGACGACGTTGCCGTTCTTCCTCGTCGGGATGTTCATGTCGTTGTACGTGATCTACGGCTTCGACACGGCGTCCACGTTGGCAGAAGAGACGAGGAACCCTCGCCGAGAGGCGCCGAAGGCGGTGATCGCCTCGGTCCTGGGCGCATTCGTGATCGGCGCGATCTTCCTGTGGGGCGTGCTGGTCGCTGTGCCGAGCATGGCGGATGCGTCTGCCAGTCTCGCCGAGTTCCCGAGCACGGTCATCGAGGCCGTCATGCAGCCGTGGGCGTCGAACCTGTACCTCATCGTCGTGTCGGCGGCGATCTTCGTGTGCTGCATGGCGATCATGACCGCGACGATCCGCCTGGCATTCGGGATGGCGCGGGACGACCAGTTGCCGTTCTCCAAGACGATGTCGAAGGTGAATCCGCGGCTCCACACGCCGGTCGCCACTTGCGTCATCGTTGGCCTCCTCGCGCTGATCCCGTTCATCCAGTTCGCCGGGGCCGCGGTGATCGCCGTCGGTGCGACAGCCTCGATCTATCTGAGCTACCTCCTCGGCAACCTCGCGGTGTTCCGGGCCCGGACGAAGGGCTGGCCCAAGACGAAGGCGCCCTTCAAGCTCGGCGGCTGGGGCATCGTCGTCAACGCGATCGCGGTCCTGTGGGGCCTCGCGATGATGGTCAACTTCCTGACGCCCTCGTCGGCGGTCAGCGCGTGGGATCCTGGGACCGCGTCGAGCTCGAACTATCTCCGGATCTTCTCGAATCCGAAGCCCGTGCAGTCGGACTACTACGTCGAGGGTCAACAGCTGCTCGACTTCAAGATCGACGCGTTGAACAAGATCCCGGTGATCTGGATCGTGTTCTCGGTGATCTTCATCGCGGGCGCCCTCTACTACTGGCTCGCGCAGAGGAAGAAGCCGTGGGAGCCCGTGATGCCGCCTGATGAGGATCTCAGTGGGATCGTCGCAAGCGCGTGAGGGTCAATCGTCCGGGAGCGGTCTCCAGCAGGAGACCGCTCCACGGCCGAGCATGACGATCGTCACCAGTCCGAAGGCGGCAGCGTGGATCGCCGAACGCGGCGGTGAGGTGTGGGTGTGGCTCGATCCGCGCCGGGGGTTGGTCGGATCCTTCGTCTGGCTCGAGGCGCATTGCGCCGCACCACGGTCGACCCGGCAAACGTCGTTCACTCGCAGCTCGCGGCGGCCGCACCGGTTCCGCACCATGCGAGCCGACGGCTTCACGATCCACTACGACTGGGGCCGGCTCGACCCCCCGATGAGCTCCATTTCGACGTGAAGGGCTGGCGCAAGGGCACTCGGCGACTCGAGGCCTACTGGAACGGGTGCGTGTTCGCCGGGGACGATGTCCCACCCCCTCGTTCGCGGGGCTGAGCGACCACGGAAGAGACGAAATCGTAACGTAGCGCCTCACCACGCCCGGTCCCTTCCAGGGGCCGAAAGGCCCGCGAGCTCCGGGTCTTCTTGTGCGCGACTGGGCGGCCGCCGCATGCCAGCCTGCGGGGTAACGAGACCCGATGGATGAGGCGGGCGCATGGGCTGGGGCCGAGCAGTGGCGCGAGCGGTGCTGATGCTGGCTGTGTGCGTGCTCCTGTTCGCCATCATCCCGGGGTATCTGCTTTCCTACCTCACCATTCGCACGAGCGCCACGGTCCGCGATCTGGTGGTCGCCACGGTGTGGGCCGTGGGCCTGCTCGTCGCGTTGTGGCTGTTCGTGCGTCTGCAACGCACACGGGAGCCGACGCCGTGAGTGCGTTTCGCCCGCATGCCGTCGATGCCGAATGGTTCGACGCCAATGTCCCGTGCACACGGGCCTGTCCGGTCCTGACGAACGCGGGCCGATACGTTGCGGCGATCGCGGCGGGCGACGATCGCCTCGCGTACGACATCGCGCGGCTGCCGAATCCGTTCCCGTCGATCTGCGGACGCGTGTGCGCCGCCCCGTGCGAGTTGGCATGTCGACGCGGCGCGATCGATCAACCGATCGCGATCCGCGCGCTCAAGCGTTACGTGTGCGAGGGCTACGGCGTCGAGAGCGCTGCGGGCGCCGCTGCATACCGGCGGGCGGTCATGCAACTCCCGCCCCGGGACGAACGCGTGGCGATCATCGGCGCAGGTCCGGCCGGGCTCGCGGCCGCGCACGATCTGGCGAGCTACGGGTACTCGCCGGTGGTCTTCGAGGCCCAGCGAGAGGCCGGCGGCATGATGGTGCTCGGGATCCCGCCCTATCGTCTTCGCCGCGACCTGCTCAACGCCGAGATCGAGGCGATCCTCGACATGGGGGTCGAGCTGCGCACCGGTCAGCGGCTTGGACATGACTTCTCGATCACATCGCTTCGAGACGACGGGTTCGCCGCGATCTTCGTCGGCATCGGCGCGACGAGGAGCCGGGATCTGCAGATCCCCGGCGTCGAACTCGACGGTGTGTTGAAGGCTGTCGACTTCCTGCTCAACGTGAACCTTGGCTACCGCGTCGATCTCGGCGATGACGTGTTGATCGTCGGTGGGGGCAACGTGGCGCTCGACGCGGCGCGATCGTCGCTGCGCGCTGGGTCGGAAGCGTCGTTCGACGCCGCGGGCGTGGCCACCGCCGAGGCCGTGGGGGCGGTGTCGACGGCCACCCTCGACGTCGCGCGGACGGCGATGCGGCAGGGCGCTCGGCGCGTGCGCTGCGTGATGCTCGAGAGCCGCGCAGAGATGCCGGCGAGCGAGTTCGAGATCGAGGAAGCAGAGATCGAAGGCATCGAGTTCCTCCACCGTCGGGGTCCCGACGCCATCGTCGGGACCGACCGCGTCGAAGGACTGCAGACGCTCGACGTCGCCTCCGTGTTCGACGCGAACGGTCGCTTCAACCCCGATCTGATCTCCGGCACCGAGCGGACCCTCGAGTGCGACTCGGTGATCTTGGCGGTCGGGCAGACATCGGATCTGTCGTGGGTCGAACCGAGCGAGGGGATCGAAACATCGCCGCGGGGCACCGTGGTCGTCGACCGCGAGACCTTGGCCACGACCGCTGCCGGCGTGTACGCGGGCGGCGACGTCGCGTTCGGACCCCGCAACCTGATCGACGCGATCGCCGACGGCCGCCGAGCAGCGGCATCGATCCACCGACTCCTCAGCGGCGAGGAACCACCGATGCCCCGGCTCGAGGGCCGGCGGCTGCTGCCCGTGATCGAGGTCAATCGCGGTCCGCAGGCCGAGGAGTACACGGAGCGAGGTCGCCTGCCGGTGCCGTCCGAGCCGACGGGGCGACGGATCGGATCGCCGGAAGTCGAGCTCGGCTACACACCCGAACAAGCACGGCTGGAGGCCGGGCGGTGCCTCCAGTGCTTCTTGAACATCATGTTGGACCCCGAACGGTGCATCTTGTGTCGGGGATGCGCCGATGTGTGTCCGGAGCGCTGCATCACCATCCTGCCCGCCGAGGAGGTCGAGGGCCTAGCGCCGGTAACACCCTCGGCAGTGCTCGTGCTTCAGGAGGATCGGTGCATCCGCTGTGCCCTGTGTGTCGAGCGATGCCCGACGAACGCGCTCACGCTCGAAGGGTGGTCCGAGGCGTCGACCGCCCCGATCGCGCTCGAGGTGCTTCCCGGATGAGTGGAGGGTCGCGATGAGTTCGAAAGGGCGCACGGTGCGCGACAGTGGCTGGTACCGGGCCGTCGTGCACCCCGGACAGGTATACGGCAAGGAGATCTACCGATCCGCGATCCGGCACCCGCGACCCACCACGCCGCGCGGACGGGCCATGACCTCGTTCCAGAACTTCTTCCTGCACATCTATCCCGTCAAGGTGCCTCGTGCGGTGATCAAAGGTCGTACGACGCTCCGGCTCGGTTTCATCGCGGCCGTGCTGTACGGCATCCTGTTCGTGTCGGGGACCTACCTCATGTTCTTCTATCGCCCGACCGTCCCTGACGCGTACTTCAGCATGCACGAGCTGTCGACGTCGGTCGCGTTCGGGAGTTTCGTCCGCAACGTCCATCGGTGGTCGGCACACCTGATGGTCATCGTCGTGCTCGCGCATCTGCTGCGAGTGTTCTACGCCGGAGCGTATCGACGGCCGCGACAGTTCAACTGGGTGATCGGCGTCGTGTTGCTGGTGCTGACCCTGTTGATGTCGTTCACGGGGTACCTGCTTCCGTGGGATCAGCTCGCCTTCTGGGCGATCACGGTTGGCACGAACATCGCCGGCTACGTGCCCGTGATCGGCACCCAGGTGCGCAACCTGCTACTCGGCGGTCCTGAGGTCACGAGTGCCGCGCTCCTGCGCTTCTATGTCCTGCACATCTACTTCTTGCCCGCCCTGATCACCGTGATCGTGATGGTGCACATCTGGCGCGTGCGCAAGGACGGGTTCGCGGTGAGCGATCGAGCGGCAGCCCCGTCCGCCGAGCCCGAACAGGAGGACGCCGATGCCCACGAGTGACCAGGAGCCTCGCTACCGACTGCTCGGTGTCGTCGAGAAGGAGGTCGAACAGAAGGACCGGCTCGAGCCCCAGGACGAGGTCTTCACGTGGCCCCATCTTCTTGTCCGCCACGTGGTCGTGGCGGCGGCGACGATCGCTGTGGTGTTCGTCCTCGCGATCGTGTTTAACGCGCCGCTGAAGGAGATCGCCAACCCGAACGCAACGCCTGAGGTCGCGAAGGCCCCGTGGTACTTCGCAGGGCTGCAGGAGTTGCTCTCGCACTTCGCCCCCATGGTGGCGGGCATCCTGATCCCGGGAGCAGCGCTCGTCTGGCTCTTCGCGCTCCCGTACATCGACCGAGGGACGGACCACCGGGTTCGCGCTCGGACGTTCGTCGTCACCGTCTTCACGATCGTCGCCGTGCTCGCGCTCGTGCTGACGGTCGTGGGCACGTTCTTCCGGGGCCCCGGCTGGAGCTGGGTCCCACCGTGGCAGCACTCGTACGCGGAGTTCTGAGATGCCTGATCCCAACGATGTTGACGAGCCGTCGGCGACAGAGACCGGACCGGAGATCGACAGGCGACGGTTCCTGAATACCACCTGGAAGGCCCTCGGTGTCGTGCTGATCGCCGAGGGGGCTTGGACGAGCTACGACATCTTGAATCCTCGGTCGAGCCAAGGGGCCGGCTCCGTCATCGACGCCGGTCCCGTGGACGAGTACGCGGAGGAAGGCACCGTTCAGTATTTCCTGAGCGGGCGGTTCTACGTCACGCAGTACCAAGGCGGCCTTCGTGCGCTGTATCAGAAATGCCCGCACCTGGGCTGTCGGGTGCCCTTCTGCGACAGCTCGGGTCAGTTCGAGTGCCCGTGCCACGGCAGCTTCTACAACCTGATCGGCGAGTACCTCCAAGGACCGGCACCACGGGGGATGGATCGCTTCAAGATCACGATCAGCGAGGATGGCCGCGTCCTGGTTGACACGGCCACGGTGCTTCCCGGTCCCGCGAAGGGCGTTCTGACCGGCCCGAATGAGGCGAACGGCCCGTCGTGCACGTCCGTGGAGGGCGAGGCGGCGGCAACGCCAGCGCCACCCGGCGACGTCTCTCCCTCGCCGGGAAGCGCGTCTCCGGACGCCTCGCCGTCGGGAGGTACGCCATGAGCGCGCCCCCGCTCGACGATCCGACCCTCGTTCGATCGACACGCCGGTGGCAGCTCGCCGGCGTCTGGTTGCTCCTGATCCTGGTGTTGTCCTTTCCGCTGTACAAGCTCACGGAAGGCACGCGCCGCGCCGATGCCACCGCCGAACAGGAGCAGGCACAGATCGCCGCCGGCACCCAATTGTGGGCGGCGAACTGCGCGGTGTGTCACGGCCCGCTAGGGGAAGGGGTGAGCGCGCCCGCGTTGAACTCCCAGGAGTTCCTGACGACGGTCACCGACGCACAGATCCGCGACATCATGCGCGGCGGCATCCCGGGGACCGAGATGCCTGCGTGGCTGAGCGACTACGGCGGCCCGCTGACCGAGGAGCAGATCCAAGCGATGGTCGTGTACATGCGCTCCTGGGAAGCCACGGCGCCGGCGCGCCCCGACTGGCGCACGCCCAGCGGGGGATAGGAGATCGAGATGACGCGCATCGGGAAGCTCGGGTTCCGCGCTCGTGGGTGGCTGGTGCTGGGGATCGTGGCCTTGCTGATGAGCTGCTCCGTCAACACCCAGGGCGGTGGCGAGACCGTTGCCATGATCCCCGGCTACACCGGCGGTGCGGCGCAGAGCGGGCCGCCGATCCAGGGCTACGACGCCCCGATCCCGGTGATCGAGGTGGGGCTGTCCGAGACCGACGCCACCCACATGGCGATCGATCTGTCCCAACCCTTCGCACCCCAGGGCAAGGTCTCGTTCCTCGTGACGAACAACGGTGCGAAGAAGCATGAGTTCGTGGTGCTCGCCACCGACACCCCGGCCGCCGCATTCCCGATCGTGAGCTTCGAGGGCGAGGCCAACCGGATCGACGAAGACGCCAAAGGGGTCACCAACGTCGGGGAGACCGGCGATATGGAGCCCGGTGCGGTGATGATGCTGACCCTGGATCTCGCCCCGGGGCATGACGCCGTGGTGTGCAACCTCCCCGGGCACTACGCGATGGGCATGCACCAGGACTTCTTCGTCACGCCCACCGGCGCCACCCCCGTCGAGGTGGGGCTCGTCCGAGACCGACGCCACCCACATGGCGATCGATCTGTCCCAACCCTTCGCACCCCAGGGCAAGGTCTCGTTCCTCGTGACGAACAACGGTGCGAAGAAGCATGAGTTCGTGGTGCTCGCCACCGACACCCCGGCCGCCGCATTCCCGATCGTGAGCTTCGAGGGCGAGGCCCAACCGGATCGACGAAGACGCCAAAGGGGTCACCAACGTCGGGGAGACCGGCGATATGGAGCCCGGTGCGGTGATGATGCTGACCCTGGATCTCGCCCCGGGGCATGACGCCGTGGTGTGCAACCTCCCCGGGCACTACGCGATGGGCATGCACCAGGACTTCTTCGTCACGCCCCACCGGCGCCACCCCCGTCGAGGTGGGGCTCGTCCGAGACCGACGCCACCCACATGGCGATCGATCTGTCCCAACCCTTCGCACCCCAGGGCAAGGTCTCGTTCCTCGTGACGAACAACGGTGCCGAAGAAGCATGAGTTCGTGGTGCTCGCCACCGACACCCCGGCCGCCGCATTCCCGATCGTGAGCTTCGAGGGCGAGGCCCAACCGGATCGACGAAGACGCCAAAGGGGTCACCAACGTCGGGGAGACCGGCGATATGGAGCCCGGTGCGGTGATGATGCTGACCCTGGATCTCGCCCCGGGGCATGACGCCGTGGTGTGCAACCTCCCCGGGCACTACGCGATGGGCATGCACCAGGACTTCTTCGTCACGCCCCACCGGCGCCACCCCCGTCGAGGTGGGGCTGTCCGAGACCGACGCCACCCACATGGCGATCGATCTGTCCCAACCCTTCGCACCCCAGGGCAAGGTCTCGTTCCTCGTGACGAACAACGGTGCGAAGAAGCATGAGTTCGTGGTGCTCGCCACCGACACCCCGGCCGCCGCATTCCCGATCGTGAGCTTCGAGGGCGAGGCCAACCGGATCGACGAAGACGCCAAGGGGGTCACCAACGTCGGGGAGACCGGCGATATGGAGCCCGGTGCGGTGATGATGCTGACCCTGGATCTCGCCCCGGGGCATGACGCCGTGGTGTGCAACCTCCCCGGGCACTACGCGATGGGCATGCACCAGGACTTCTTCGTCACGCCCACCGGCGCCACCCCCGTCGAGGTGGGGCTGTCCGAGACCGACGCCACCCACATGGCGATCGATCTGTCCCAACCCTTCGCACCCCAGGGCAAGGTCTCGTTCCTCGTGACGAACAACGGTGCGAAGAAGCATGAGTTCGTGGTGCTCGCCACCGACACCCCGGCCGCCGCATTCCCGATCGTGAGCTTCGAGGGCGAGGCCAACCGGATCGACGAAGACGCCAAGGGGGTCACCAACGTCGGGGAGACCGGCGATATGGAGCCCGGTGCGGTGATGATGCTGACCCTGGATCTCGCCCCGGGGCATGACGCCGTGGTGTGCAACCTCCCCGGGCACTACGCGATGGGCATGCACCAGGACTTCTTCGTCACGCCGCAGTCTTCGCGCGGGACACAGTGAAGCCCCGAGGTTGACACCTCGGCGGTTGGGCCGCACACTGTCTGAACGATGTCGAACAAGGCTGTGACCGGACACAGCGTCCTCGTACTTATCGCCTAGGCGCGGGGGGCCCACGGGCCCGAAGACCCCCGCGCCAGATGCCCTCCGCCCAGCGGGGGGCTTTTTGTATCCCGCAACGACAACCGGGCCCCGACCCTTCGGCGGGGACCATGAGGAAGGAGACCCACCATGCGGTACGAATTCGAGCGAGACGGCACCGTCGTCGCGAGCGTTCTGTGGGAGGGCCCCGGCCAAGTGACGGTCGACGCGATCGACAACTCCACCCGTGCGACGGTCGACCGGTACCTCTCCTCGGAGGTGGTGTATCTGGGCGGCGGGTTCGACATGGGCGACGAGGAGGTTCCCGACGTGTTGCAGATGCGTCGGCGCGACTGGACACCCTGGGAGTTCGAGCGTGCGTGCCGCAACCTCGCGCATCGGCTGCAGGCGCAGGTCCGCCGGGTCGAGACCGGGCCCGTCGAACAGCGCGAGGTGGCCGCGCGGATGACCGTCAAGGGCGCGGACGCCGTCCTCAAGGCCCTCGAGCAGGAGGGCGTCGAGGTCATCTTCGGCATCCCCGGCGGCGCCAGCATGCCGATCTACGACCCGCTGGTCGACCGGTCGCCGATCCGCCATGTGCTCTGCCGTCACGAGCAAGGCGCCGGCCACGCGGCGGAGGGCTACGCCTGGGCGACCGGCAAGGTCGGCGTGTGCATGGCGACCAGCGGACCGGGCGCGACGCAACCTCGTGACGCCGCTCGCCGACGCGAAGATGGATTCGGTGCCGATCGTCGCGCTCACCGGCCAGGTGCCGACGCCGGTCGTGGGCAACGACGCCTTCCAGGAAGCCGACATCACCGGCATCACGATCCCGGTGACGAAGCACAACTTCCTGGTGAAGCGGGCCGAGGACATCGTCGAGACCGTACGCGAGGCGTTCCACATCGCGAGCACCGGCCGCCCCGGCCCCGTGCTGGTCGACCTGCCGAAGGACGTGCTGAACGCCGACGTCGAGTACGTTGGCCCGAGAAGATCAACCTGCCGGGCTACCGGCCGACGACGAAGGGCAACAACCGCCAGGTATCCGAGGCCGTGAAGCTGATCCTCGCGGCGGAGCGGCCGGTCCTCTACGTCGGCGGCGGCGTCATCAAGGCCGACGCCGCCCCCGGAGCTGCTCGAGCTCGCCACGATCGGCCGGCCTCCCGGTCGTCACGACCTTGATGGCGCGGGGCGCGTTCCCCGATTCGCACGAGCTCTGCCTCGGCATGCCGGGCATGCACGGGAACTACACCGCGGTCACGTCGATGCAGCGCGCCGATCTGTTGGTCGCGCTCGGCGCGCGGTTCGACGACCGCGTCACCGGCAAGCTCGCGGCCTTCGCCCCCGACGCGAAGATCGTGCACGTCGACGTCGACCCGGCCGAGATCGGTAAGAACCGGGTCGCCGACGTGCCGATCGTCGGCGACTGCAAGGACGTGATCGGCAAGCTCGCCGTCGAGCTGGCGAAGCGGCAGGGCGAGCACGGCGCGCCCGACCGGTCCGCCTGGCTCGGACAGCTCGCCGACTGGCGGCAGCAGTACCCCCTGCGCTACGGCCAGGAATCGGACCGGCTCAAGCCGCAGTATTGCGTGGAGCGGCTGCGCGCACTTCGCCGACGACGACACGATCCTCGTGGCCGGGCGTGGGACAGCACCAGATGTACGCGTGCGCAGTACTGGCGCTTCGAGCGGCCGCGGCATTGGATCAACTCCGGCGGGCTCGGCACGATGGGCTTCGCCGTGCCCGCGGCGCTCGGCGCGAAGACCGGCCAGCCCGACAAACGGGTGGTCGCGATCGACGGCGACGGCTGTTTCCAGATGACGGCGCAGGAGCTCGCGACGAGCAACACCGAACAGATCCCGTTCATCACGGCGATCCTGAACAACGGCTATCTCGGGATGGTCCGCCAATGGCAGGAGCTGTTCTTCGACGAGCGCTACTCGGGCGTGTACCTCAATCCGGACGTCGCCCGACTACGTGCGGCTCGCCGAGGCGTACGGGGCGGTGGGGTTCCGGGTGGAGAGCCCCGAGGAGGTCGACGCGGCGATCGAGAAGGCGTATGCGGTGGAGGATCGCAGTGTCGTGATCGACTTCCGGGTCGACCCGCGCGAGGGCGTGTTCCCGATGGTGCCCGCGGGCGCATCGAACGACGACATCATCCTCGGGCCCGAGTTCGCGCCCCACGAGATCCCGGGGGAGGCGCCGATCGTATGAACGGCCACCTGCACACGATCTCGGTGCTCGTCGAGGACCGGCCCGGCGTGCTCACCCGGATCGCGGGTCTGTTCGCGGCGCGCGGGTTCAACATCGACTCGCTCGCCGTCGGCGCGACGGAGCAACCGGGGATCTCGCGGATGACGATCGTGATCAATGTCGAGGACAAGCCGCTCGAACAGGTCACGAAGCAGCTGAACAAGCTGGTGAACGTGATCAAGATCCTCGAGCACGATCCCGGCTCGGCGGTCGAACGCGAGCTGATGCTCGTCAAGGTGCGCGCCGACGGCGACGGGCGAGCCCGCGTGATGGAGATCGCCGACGTGTTCCGCGTGAACGTCGTCGACGTGACGCAAGACGACGCTCACGCTCGAGGCCGCCGGCAAGTCCGAGAAGCTCGAGGCGTTGCTCGGATTGCTGCGCGACTTCGGCGTCGTCGAGCTCTCGCGCACCGGGCGGATCGCGCTCGGCCGCGGCGGCCGCGGTATCAAGGACCGGTCTCTCAAGGTCGCGAACGACGCCTGAGGCGACCCTGGGCCGCGAACGCACCGACGAGGAAGGAAGGACGCCGACCATGGCCACGATCTACTACGAGGCGGAGACCGAGCCGAACGCGCTCGCCGGACAGCAGATCGCGGTGCTCGGGTTCGGCTCGCAGGGTCACGCACACGCCCAGAACCTGCAGGACAGCGGGCATGACGTCCGCGTGGGGCTTCGCCCCGGATCGTCGAGTCGCGTCAAGGCCGAGGAGGCCGGGCTGAAGGTGCTCGACACCGCCGACGCCGTCGCGGACGCCGATGTGATCATGTGCCTGCTGCCCGACACGTCGCACGGCGCCGTCTACGCGTGGACATCGCGCCCGAACCTGGAGGACGGCGACATGCTGATGTTCGCCCACGGCTTCTCGATCCACTTCGCCACGGTGGTGCCGCCGGCGGGTGTGGACGTGACGATGATCGCGCCAAAGGGCCCGGGCCACCTTGTGCGCCGTACCTACGAGCAAGGGATCGGCACGCCCGGTCTCGTGGCGGTGCAGCAGGACGCGACGGGCGCGGCGAAAGCCCGCGCGCTCGCCTACGGGGCCGGGATCGGCTGCGCCCGCGCCGGCATCATCGAGACCACGCTTCAAGGAAGAGACCGAGACCGACCTCTTCGGCGAGCAGTCCGTCCTGTGCGGTGGCGTCTCCGAGCCTCGTCAAGAACGGGCTTCGACACGCTGGTGGCCGCCGGCTACCAGCCGGAGATCGCCTACTTCGAGTGTCTGCACGAGCTGAAGCTGATCATCGACCTGATCTACGAGGGCGGCCTGTCGTGGATGCGCTACAGCGTTTCCGACACCGCCGAATGGGGCGACTACCAGAGCGGCCCGCGGGTGGTCGACGAGCATTCCCGCGCAGGCGATGGAGCAGATCCTCGCCGAGATCCAGGACGGCACGTTCGCCAAGAAGTGGATCGGCGAGGCGGACGCCGGTTTCCCGGAGTTCCTCCGACTTCGCAAGCAGGCGCAGACCTCCCAGCTCGAAGACGTGGGACGGCAGCTGCGCCAGATGATGCCCTGGTTGGAGTCCGAGAAGAAAGTGCCGAGTTGACCATGAGTACGGATGCAGACCCCGACGTACAGGGCTCAAGCAGCGAAGCGGTAGGCCAATCAGACGTAGTACGGATCTTCGACACGACCCTGCGCGACGGCGAACAAGCGCCCGGCATCGCGCTGACCCGCGCCGAGAAGGTCGAGATCGCCGAACAACTCGCCCGGCTGAACGTCGACATCCTCGAGGCGGGGTTCCCGATCTCGGGCAGGGCGAGTTCGAAGCCGTGCGCGAGATCGCCGATTCGGTGCACGGCCCCGTGATCGCCGCGCTCGCGCGCACGGCCACCGGCGACATCGAGCGCGCCGCAGAGGCGCTCAAAGGCGCCGATCGCTGGCGCATCCACACCTTCATCTCGACGAGCGACATCCAGATGGGCGCGATGCTGAAGATGTCGAACCAGCAGGTGCTGCAGGCGATCGAGGACAACGTCAAGCTGGCGAAGACCTACACCGACGACGTCGAGTTCTCCGCGCAGGACGCGACGCGCACCGAGCTGGAGTTCCTGCTCGAGTGCTTACCGGCTCGCCGTCGAGCACGGCGCGACGACGATCAACGTGCCCGACACGGTTGGGTACGCGACGCCGACGGAGTTCGGCGAGCTGGTCCGGATCGTGCGCCAGGAGCTGCCCGACGAGGTCGTCATCTCGACGCACTGCCACAACGATCTCGGTCTGGCGGTCGCGAACGCGCTGGCCGGCATCGAGAACGGCGCTCGCCAGATCGAGGTCGCCGTCAACGGGATCGGCGAGCGCGCCGGCAACTGCTCGCTCGAGGAGATCGCGATGATCGTCCGCACGCGTCGGCGAGCACCTCGGCGTGCAGCACGGCCTCAACATCAAGGAGATCACCCGGACGTCGCGGCTGGTGTCGATGATGACCGGGTACAGCGTGCAGCCGAACAAGGCGGTGGTCGGCTCGAGCGCGTTCGCGCACGAGAGCGGCATCCACCAGCACGGCGTGCTCGCGAACCGCGCGACCTACGAGATCATGGACCCGCTCGAGATCGGGCTCGAGGGCAACCAGCTGGTGCTGGGCAAGCACAGCGGCCGGCACGCGTTCGTCGACGCGCTGGACAAGCTGGGCATCACGCTCGACGACGCGCAGTTGCAACCGCGCGTTCACGCGCTTCAAGGACCTCGCCGACCGCAAGGTTCAGCTCACCGACCAGGATCTGGCCGCGATCGTCGCCGAGGAGACTGGGCGCGGCGGAGGCTGACGTCTTCCTTCTCGAATCGGTGGTCGTGGGCGGCGGCACGCATCTGCAGCCGCGGGCCACGGTCCACCTCACGAAGGGCGATGAGACGATCGAGGAGTCGGCGATCGGCGACGGATTGATCGACGCGGTGATGGGCGCGATCGCGCGCGCCGCCGGCGTCGAGGCCCGGCTCGTGAACTTCCACGTCTCGGCGGTGACCGGTGGCACCGACGCGCTCGGCGACGTCGTGGTGCAGCTCGACATCGACGGGCGGCGCGTGACGGGCCGCGGCGTCGCGACCGACGTCGTCGAGGCGAGCGCGCGCGCGTACCTCGCGGCGGTGAACCGCGCGCTGCGGGTACAAGCGAAGGACGAGGCACAAACGAACGAGGTCACCCCGTGACCGGTTCGTACCGGATCGGGGTGATCCGGGGCGACGGCACCGGACCCGAGGTCGTCGGCGAGGGGCTCAAGGTGCTCGACGCCGTCCGCAACGGTTTCGAGGTCGAGCTCGTCGACTTCGATCTCGGCGCCGATCGGTACCTCCGGACGGGCGAGGTGCTCCCAGACGCAGACCTCGAGCAGCTCGCGGCCTGCGACGCGATCTTCCTCGGCGCGGTTGGCGATCCGCGGGTGAAGCCCGGCGTCCTCGAGCGCGAGCTGCTCTTGAAGATCCGGTTCCAGCTCGATCAGTGGGTCAACCTCCGCCCGGTCGTGCGGTATCCGGGCGTGCAGACGCTCGTGCCGAGCCACGCCGAGGACGACGTCAACCTCGTCGTCGTCCGTGAGAACTCCGAAGGCCTGTACAGCGGCGCGGGCGGCTTCCATCGCAAGGGCACGCAGCATGAGGTTGCCGTGCAGGAGTCCATCAACACGCGGCACGGAGTGGAGCGGATCGTCCGTTACGCATTCGAGTTAGCCGCCTCGCCCGCTCGACGCAGGCAGCTCACCCTCGTGCACAAGACGAATGTGTTGACCTTCGCCGGCGACCTCTACCAGCGAGTCGTCGACGACGTCGCAACCGAGTTCCCGCTCGTCGAGACCGACTACGTGCACGTCGACGCGGCGTGCATCTACTTCCTGGACTCGCCGTCGCGGTTCGACGTGATCGTCACCGACAACATGTTCGGCGACATCATCACGGACCTCGGCGCGATGATCCAAGGCGGGATGGGCATCGCCGCGGGCGGCAATATCAATCCCGACGGCGTGTCGATGTTCGAGCCGATCGGAGGTACGGCGCCGAGCGAGACCGGCAAGGGCACGATCAATCCGCTCGCCGCCATCGGTGCGCTCGAGATGCTGCTGCGCCAGCTCGGCGAAACCCAGGCCGCCGAACGCGTCGACCGCGGGATCCGCGCGGCGACGAGCCAGATGAAGAGCATGCGTGCCGGCGAGATGGGCTTCACGACAAGTGAGATCGGCGATCTCGTCGTCGAGGGCTCGGCGTGAGCGACCGCATGCCGGTCTCGGTCGAGCTGTACGACACCACGCTGCGCGACGGCGCCCAGCAAGCGGATCTGTCGTACACGGTCGAGGATCGCCTGCGCATCCTGCACAAGCTCGACCAGATCGGCTTCCCGTACATCGAAGGCGGCTGGCCGGGGGCGAACCCCCGCGACACGGAGTTCTTCCAGCTGGCGACGAAGGAGACGCTGCAGCACGCGGAGCTGACCGCGTTCGGGATGACCAGGCGGGCGGGCGAACGCACCCAGGACGCACAGGCGCTCCGAGACCTGCTGGACGCCGGCACCGAGGTCGTCTGCTTGGTCGGCAAGGCCTGGGATCTGCACGTCACCGAGGCGCTGCGCACAGACCTTAACGAGGGTGTCGCGATGGTGCGAGATTCCGTCACCTTCCTGCGCGGGCAGGGCCGGCGCGTGTTCTTCGACGCGGAGCACTTCTTCGATGGGTACGCGAGCGATCCCGCGTTCGCGATGTCGGTGCTGGCGGCCGCGGAGGAGGCGGGCGCCGAACGTCTGGTGCTGTGCGACACGAACGGGGGCATGCTGCCGTTCGACATCGCCCGCGTCGTCAAGACCGTGAAGGAACAGACCGGCGTGCCGCTCGGGATCCATGTGCACAACGACGCGGGCTGTGCCGTGGCGAACTCGCTCGTCGCGGTGGACGCTGGGGTTCTGCAGGTCCAAGGAACGGTCAACGGCTACGGCGAGCGCACGGGCAACGCCGACATCGTGCCGATCGCCGCAAACCTCGCGCTGAAGCTCGGCGTGACCGATGCATTGCCCGCCGGCGCCGTCGAACACCTCACCGAGCTTGCGCACTATGTCGCTGAGATCGCGAACCTCGCGCCGGAGGCGCGGCAGCCCTACGCCGGTCGGTATGCCTTCACGCACAAGGCCGGACTGCACACGAGTGGGGTCGCGCGCGTGTCCCGCGCGTACGAGCACGTGCCCCCGGAGGCCGTCGGTAACCGCCGAGGCGTGGTCGCCTCCGACTACAGCGGCGGCGCGTCGATCCGGATGAAAGCCGACGAGTTCGGCCTGCCGATCGACGACGCGGCGATCCCGGTTGCCGTCGAGGAGCTCAAGGCTCGTGGGTCCGAGGGCTACACGTTCGATCTGGCGGAGGCCTCGCTCGAGCTGCTGCTTCGCCGGGCGGGCGGCTGGTCCCAGGAGTACTTCCGGATCGAGAGCTACCGCGTGCACGTGGAGGAGCGCGTCGGCGACGGCGAGGATCCGCTCGCTGAGGCGACCGTCAAGGTGACGACGAAGGGCACGCGTCACATCGAGAGCGCCGAGGGCCAAGGGCCGGTCGGCGCACTCGACAACGCGTTGCGAAAGGCGCTTGCGAACGACTACCCCCAGCTGGACGACATGGAACTCGAGGACTTCCGCGTGCGTGTACTCGATCGGAGCGTCGGCGCGGGCGCCGTCGTGCGTGTGCTGATCGACATGTCGAACGGCGAGCGTGAGTGGACCACCGTCGGCGTCAGCGAGAACATCATCGAGGCCTCGTGGGAGGCGCTCGTTGACGCATACACCTACGGGCTGTTGCACCCACGCGCGCTCGCCGAGGACTGAGCTCCCGCGGCCGCGTCGATCCGGCCGCGACGATCGATGACACCAGCACCATCGCGCAGATCCATGTCGCGGCCTGGCGCTGGGCGTATCGCGGGCTGATCGCCGACGAGTACGCTGCAAGCTCTCGGTCGCGGATCGCGAGGCGATGTGGGCCGACGCGAGCCCGCGCGGCGGTGTTGCAGTTGCGGTGGTCGCCGATCGGATCGTCGGGTTCGTCGCCTTCAGCACACGGGCCGACGAGGAACCGCTCGGCGATATCGGTGAGGTCTACGCGGTCTATCTGCTTGAAGAGTCGACCCGCACGGGGATCGGGCGAAGGCTACTCGCACACGCGACCGGTGAACTCCGGGCCCAGGGGTTCGACGGCGCGGTGCTCTGGGTTCTTGCTCGAGAACGCGGGGGCGCGACGATTCTATGAGGCGGAGGGGTGGCGATCGGACGGTGGTGCCGACGTACTCCGTCGATCGACGTGTCGTACACCGAGGTTCGCTACGCGATCGACCTCTAGGGCGTCGGGTCGCTCGCCCGGTTGGCAAGCACCGCACAACCGTGTCCTCGAGGTCCTTCGCCTTCCACTCGTCCATGCCGCTCGTCAGCAGCGAGAACTCGATCCAGTCGCTCGCCGCGTCGCTCCAGACCCACCCCGAGAGGGCAGAGACGTTGTCGAGCGTGCCCGTCTTCGCTCGGAGCCGGACGTTCGACAAGCGACCCTTGAGGGTGCCCTGGTTCCCTGCGGGGAGCGACCGCCGAAGATCCGGCGCCCACGGTTGTGTGTCGGCGAACCAGAGCATCCGCACGACGCCCAGCGCCGTCTGGCGGTTGGCGTAGGAGAGCCCCGACGCGTCGTGACAGGTCGTCGCGCTCACCCCGTGGGCCGCCTCGAAGCCACAGACCGCGGCGGCCGCAGCCGCGATCGACCCGACGCCGGTGCGGTCGTAGGCGAGCGCCTTTCCGAGGACCTCGGCCGAGAAGTTGTTCGAGACGCGGTTCATCCGAAGGACGAGCGACGCGAGCGGCGCCGATGTGACGGTGGTCACCCCATGGAGCCCGGCGATCGCGGGCCCCGCGGTGGCAGTGCCGCGCACCGCCACGCCGCGGTTGCGCAAGACGGTTCGCAGGAAGGTGGCAGCTCGTCGCTCGGGGTCGGTGACGTGCACCCCGGTCGCCGTCGCGTTGCCGTGGAAGGTGAGTGCGGTCGGCAGCGCGACGTAGTCCTCGGGGAAGTACGACTTCCAGCCGGGGGCGAACCAATCCCGGTGGAACGGACCCGTCTGACCGACGATGCGACCGCTGATCCTTGTGACCCCGGCGGCTTCGATCGCCCCGGCGAGCCGCCGCAGGGTTCGGTCGTCGGTCCGGGGATCACCTTCCCCACGGAGGTAGAGGTCGCCGTCGACGACGCCGGCGGGCGAGACGCGGGTGGCCATCGCGCGCACCCGGAACGTGTGATGGGTGCCGAACCGCTCGAACAAGGCCATCGATAACAGCAGCTTCTCGTTCGAGGCGGGCGCCCGGCGGTACGCGGCGGCATGGCGGTACCACGACTCGCCGTCGTTGCCGACCACCACGGACATCGGATGGCCGGCGACGAGCCGATCGATCCTCGTTATCCACCGCGGCGTGGCGGCTGAGGCCGGCTGCGCGAACGCCACGCACGTGAGCATGGCGAACACCGCGAGGACCCGCTTCATGGCCCATCACGATACAGGCGGCGCGCCGGGACGCCTGCAGCCTCGGCGTACACTGCGCGACACCCATCGGAAGGGAGCGTCACTGTGACTGAGATCGATCGCACGCGCCTGCACGACCTGATGGAGCGCGAGCGCCGGACGTTCCGCGAGGCCCACCCCCGGTCCGGGCACCTCGCCGAGGAGGCTAAGCGCTCGCTGCTGTTCGGCGTGCCGATGAACTGGATGACCCGGTGGCCGGGCGACTACCCGGTCTTCGTCGACCGGGCGGAGGGTGCGCGGTTCTGGGACGTGGACGGGAACGAGTTCGTCGACTTCTGCTTGGGCGACACAGGCGGGATGGCGGGGCATTCGCCGAAGGTGAGCGTTGATGCGATCGCGCATCAGGCGGCAAACGGCATCACGCTGATGCTCCCGACCGAGGACGCCGCCTGGGTGGGCTCCGAGCTTGCCCGCCGGTTCGGTATCCCGTACTGGAACTTCACGCTGACGGCGACGGATGCGAATCGGTTCGCGATCCGATGGGCGCGCCAGGTGACGGGGCGCACCAAGGTTGTCGTGCACAACTGGTGCTACCACGGGTCGGTCGACGAGACGTTCGCGACGCTTGACGAGGCCGGCGACGTCGTGGCCCGCGAGGGGAACGTCGGCATGCCGGTGCCGCTCGAGGAGACGACGCGGGTCGTGGAGATCAACGATCTGGCCGGGCTCGAAGCGGCGCTCGCGCACGGCGATGTTGCGGTCTGCATGTTCGAGCCGGCATTGACCAATATCGGCATCGTCCTCCCGGAGCCCGGCTATCACGAGGCGGTCCGCGAGCTCTGCACGAAATACGGAACGCTCCTGTTGATCGACGAGACCCATACGATCAGCGCCGGTCCCGGTGGCTGTACGAAGGCGTGGAACCTGCAGCCCGACATCGTCACGATCGGGAAGACTCTCGGCGCCGGGATCGCCTGCGCCGCCTACGGGATGAGCGAGGAGCTCAGCCAGCGCGTGTACGCCACGACCGACTGGAAGAACGCCGATGTCGGCGGGGTCGGCGGAACGCTCGCCGGCAACGCGCTGTCGCTGGCGGCGATGCGCGCCACGCTTGGCGAGGTGATGACGGACGAAGCGTTCGACCGCATGATCCAGCTCGGCGAGCGATTCGAGGATGGGGTCCGTTCGGTCATCGAAAGCAGCGGGCTGCCGTGGCACGTGGTCCGGCTCGGCTGCCGCGTGGAGTACCTCTTCCGGCCGGAGCGTGCGCGCGACGGCAGCGAGGCGGCCGCCGGTCAGGACGAGGAGCTGGATCCGTTCATCCATCTGTACCTGTTGAACCGAGGCATCCTGATGACGCCGTTCCACAACATGGCGTTGATGTCGCCGGCCACGACCGCCGAGGACGTCGACCGACACACCGAGGTCTTCGGCCAGGCCGCGGACGAGCTGATCGGGACGTAGACGATGGCGCCGACGTTCGAGTTCGTCACGATGGACGCGACCGACCCCGAGCGCGTCGCGGCGTTCTGGTCGGCCTTCCTCGAGGCGCCGGTCGGCGACTCGATGGACGACGGTCGGTTCACGTTCATCCCGGGCTCGGATGGGATGCCGATGCTGTGTCTGCATCGTGTGGCTGAGGCGAAGACGGTGAAGAATCGGCTGCATCTCGACTTCCAGGTCGAGGATCTCGATGCAGCCACCCGGCAGGTCGAGGAGCTCGGGGGGTCGTGGCTCGGCGCGGAGCACACGCTTGGACGAGCCCGCTGGCGAACGCTGCTCGACCCGGAGGGCAACGAGTTCGATGTGACCGTTGTGCAGTGATGTTCGCTAGCCGCGGTCGCGGGCGAACGACCGCATGAACGCGGCGAGCTGTGCCACGCCCTCGAGCGGCATCGCGTTGTAGATCGAGGCGCGGATGCCACCGACGCTGCGGTGCCCACGGAGTTCGGTGAGCCCCTGCTCGGTCGCCTCAGCGACGAAGAGCGTGTCGAGGTCCTCGCTGGGAAGCCGGAACGTCACGTTCATCAACGAGCGGGATCCGCGTTCCGTGTGCCCGCGGTAGAAGGTCGGCAGCTCGTCGAGCACGTCGTACAGGAGCGCCGCCTTCTCGCGGTTGTGGGCATGCATCGCCTCGAGCCCACCGATCTCGTCGCGCAGCCACCGGGTCACCAGCATCAGGACGTAGATCGAGAACACGGGCGGCGTGTTGTACAAGGAGCCGTGCTCGGCATACGTCCGGTAGTCGAGCATCGTGGGAAGCCCGTCGGGGACGCGCGCGAGCACGTCGTCGCGCACGATCACCACGGTGACCCCGGCGGGGCCCGCGTTCTTCTGGGCGCCGGCGTAGAGCAGCCCATACCGTGGGACGTCGATCGGCCGAGACAGGAAGTCGCTCGAACAGTCCGCGACGAGTCGAACGTCGTCGGGCACGATCGGTGTGTCCGGGAACTCGACACCCTGGATCGTTTCGTTGGTCGTGACGTGGACGTACGCGGGCGCCGCGTCGATCGACTCGAGGAGCTCCTCAGTGTCCGGGACGCGAGTGAAGCCCACGTCCGCGTCCGACCAGGCGGTGCGCGCGGCGCCTTCCTTCGTGGCTTCTGCAACGGCCTTCGCGCCCCACGAGCCGGTGACGACGTAGTCGGCCTGGCGGTCCGAGCCGTGCCCGAGGTTCGCCGGCACCATGTGGAATTGCATCGTCGCCCCACCCTGCAGGAAGAGCACTCGGTACGTGTTGGGGATCTCCAAGAGCGAGCGAAGGCTCGCCTCCGCTTCGGCGATCACGTCGGTGAACCACGCGCCACGATGCGAGACCTCCAAGGGGGACGCGCCGACGCCGGGGATCGACACCAGGTCGGCCTGCGCCTGCTCCAGAACAGAGAGCGGCAACATCCCGGGTCCGGCCGAGAAGTTGACGACACGCCCCGCGGTGAAGGCGGCGCGGCGCCCGGTCACGGCTTCGCCACCATCAGCCACAGGATGATCAGGAGACCCGCGATCCCGATCGCGGCGATCGTCCTCGGACGCGAACCACGCAGCATCGTCTCGAGGTCCTCGTCCGACATGGTGTACGAGCCGTCGGCCCACCGAGTGGTCGCCTCGCGAACGCGCTTCATGTACGGCCCGGCCATCGAGGCCATCGCGCCGATCGTCGCGAGCAGGACGACGATCGACCCCCACAGCCACCACCCGTTCGAGAAATACGAGCCGTCGATGCCCGCGATCACGCCGAAGAGGACCAGCACGCCGAGCGCGACGTACATGGGAGTGCTCGCCATCCGCGACTGCTCCGCCCGGTCGAAGATCCGTTCGCGATCGGGGAACGCCGGCGCCAGCGCGAACAACGCCCACACCTGCACTCCGTGGAACAGCAGGAACATCGCGACAGCCGCGAGGTGGAGGAACACCCAGAGGTCGGTCATGCAGGAAGGGTAAAGGTTGGTGCGGGCGCCGCTTCGCGGCGCCCGCACCCGAGCCCGGAGCCCGAGGGGGGTCGGGAACCGGGTGACGGACGGTTCGTGCCGTCCATTCGAACGCTAGGCGTCGCGTTGGGGGGCGCCACGAGTCGAAGGTCCCAGGGACGGCGGGACCAGCTCAGCGGCGCGCCAGTGGTCGGGTCAGGCAGGTCGGGCCGCCGTCGCCATTGCGGCTGATGTGCTCGCCTCGATAGGTGAGCACCTCGACGCCGGCAGCCTCCATCCGCTCCCGAGTTACCGGGTTGCCGTCGAGTGCGAGCGCACGCCGTGGCCCGAGGGCCAGCACGTTCGAACCCATGGTGGAGAACTCCTCGTCGGGCACCGGCACGATCGCGACGCCACGCTCGGCGAGCAGCTGGGCGAGGCGCACCGGCATCATGGGCAGGTAGCCGACAGCGAGGTCGGCGTCGAGCATCGAGATGAACGACATGAGGTGCAGGCACTCGGCAGGCCCGTGGAAGTGCGGCAGATCGAACGCCGCGATCTCGACATCGAGCCGCACGCGGAGCTGCGCGACTGCGGACTCGTTCGTGCGGTAGCCGATGCCCACAAGCAGTGTTCGTTCGTCAAGGAAGAGCATGTCGCCGCCTTCGGCTATCGCGGGCGGCTCGAGACCGGGGAGCGTCGCGATCCCTGCCGCGGCGAGATCCGCGGCGACCACGGCGGGCTCCGCGCGACGGCCCTGTTTCCCGGGGATCAGCGGCAGCACGCCCGCATCGGTAAGCAGGGTCGGATCGTATGCATAGATCGCATCGGGATCGCCGGGGACGGGCAACGACCCGACGATCACATCCGGCACGAGGGAACGCAGGATCTCTACGAACTCGGCGTGCTCGGCGTGCACCGCATCGACCTCGGGCGCGACGTGCCACCCGTAGTCCCGCCAGTTCGCGAGCGCGTCGGTATCGGGCGGGCGGACATAGATGCGCTCGACGGTCCCGTACGCGTTCATGTGCCGGATGCTACCGGCGGGTCGCGATCGGCGCCGGGGGACGAAGTGCCTCCGCGACATGGGCCGCATCGACCCTGGTCGCCCCGGCGATCGGCAGCACGGCGGCGGGCCAGACGACGACGAGCCTCGCATCCGGCGCCTCGTCTGCAACGACCTGGACCGCGGCGACCCCGATCATGTCGTCCAGCACGACCACATCGGGCGACTCCGCCCGCAAGATGCGCGCGAGATCCTCCGGTGTCGAGGCGTCGCCGATCACGACGATCCCCTCCCCGTCGAGCGCATCCATGATGGTCGCGTCCGACGGTGGATCGCCATGGCCCACGACCACACGAACGTTCCGCAGGTTCATCCCTCTCCCAACGACGGCCGCCCCTTCGGCCGTGCTCGACGAGCGTACTCATCGTGCTGTGGGCCGAGCTACCGACATCGGTCCCCTCCTGACGGGGCCGAGGAGCGCGCCGGACCTAGGGCGTTAGACTCCGCCACCCATGGGTGAGGTCAGGTTGACCTGGACGGGGGACCGGCTCCAGTTCCTCGGAACACCCGGCTACGGTGGGCCCGTCGCGATCGGCGGCGATGCGGACGGCCCCGGCGCGAAGCCCTCCGACCTGCTGCCGCTGTCGCTCGCGGCCTGCACCGCGTACGACGTGGTCGCGATCCTTCGCAAACAGCGACAGGATCTGCGGGCGCTCGAGGCGATCGTGTCGTCCACGCAAGATCCGGAGCCGCCCTGGACGTTCCGCGGGATCCACGTGACGTGGGTCGTGACCGGCGACGTCGACCCCCACAAGGCCGATCGCGCGGTGGCGCTGGCAGAGGGGAAGTACTGCGCGGTCGCGGCGACACTCCGCGGTGTGGTCGATCTGTCCTACGACGTGCGCGTGGAGGGCCCGTGATGGACACAGCCGCGTTCCGCGCGCTCCTCGCCGAAGGGCCGTTAGTGGCGGACGGCGGTATGGGGACCGCGCTGATCGACGCCGGGGTGCCTGTGGGCGCCTGCATGGAGGCGCTGAACGTCCGGGCGCCGGCGCGTGTCGTGGGTATCCACGCGGCCTTCGTCGGCGCCGGCGCCCGGCTCCTCGCGACGAACACGTTCGGCGCGAACCGCTTCCGGCTGGAGCAGCACGGTCTCGCCGGCGAGGTCGACGCTTTGTGCCGCGCGGGGGTGGCGCGAGCGCGCGACGCCGGGGCACCGCTCGTCGCCGGATCGATCGGGCCGCTCGGTGTGCGGTTGCAGCCCTACGGTCGGGTCGCACCGGCGGAGGCGTACGAGGCGTATCGGGAGCAGGCGGCTGCGCTCGCCGAGGCGGGCGTCGACGTCCTCGTGATCGAGACGCAAACCGACCTGCGGGAACTGGAGCAGGCGGTCGCCGCCGCCCGAGCCGCGGCCCCGGGGATACCGGTGATCGCGAGCGCCACGTTCACGCGCGACGACCGGACGCTCCTCGGTGACACACCCGGGTTGGTCGCGGCCGCGCTCGGCGAACTCCAGGTGGACGCGCTCGGTGTGAACTGCGGGGAGGGCCCGGCGCAGGCGGTCCGGATCGTTGCGGCGATGATGCCTGCGGCCGCCCGCTGCCCGATCGTGGCGCGCCCGAACGCCGGTGGCCCCACCGAGGTCGCGGGGCGGTTCGTCTACCCGGCGACGCCTGACTACGTTGCCGACGTTGCGCGGGATCTGGTCGCGGCGGGCGTGGCGATCGTCGGGGGTTGTTGCGGCACCGGCCCGGCGCACACGGCTGCCATCGTCAACGCGATCGCCGACGCTGCGACGCGTTCGGTGGTGACGTTCCCGCCGCCGGAGGACACGGGACCTGCCGAGCGGACGGTCGTCGAGGTGCCGACGGCGCTCGAGCGCGCCTTGACCGATGGCACGTTCGCGATCACCGTCGAGATGGAGCCACCGCGATCGTTCAACGCCCAGCGACTCGTGGCCGCCGCGGAGACGCTGCGCGATGCGGGCGCGACCGCGATCGACGTCGCCGACTCGCCCATGGCGAAGATGCGGATGAGCGCCTGGGCCGCGTGTCGGTTGATCCAAGACCAGGTCGGCGTCGAGACGGTGCTGCACTTCCCGACGCGGGGCCGCAACATCCTGCGGCTACAGGGAGATCTGCTGGGCGCGCATGCGCTCGGCATCCGCACCCTGTTCGTGTGCGTGGGCGATCCGGTCACGATCGGCGATTACCCGCACGGCTCGAACGACGTTGACGTGACGGCGACCGGTTTGCTGCAGCTGATCACCGAGCACTTCAACGCCGGCGTCGATCGCGCGGGCTCCTCGATCGGAGAGCCGACCTCGTTCGTCGCCGGGGCCGCCGTGTCGCCGAACGCGCCGGATATCGACCGTGAGGTTCGCCTGCTCGCCAAGAAGGTGCGATCCGGCGCGCGCTTCCTGCTGACGCAGCCGTGTTACGACGTCGCGTCGATCGTGCGCCTGCATGCCGCGTACGAGCGCACGACCGGGGAGCCGCTCGAGGTGCCGATCCTCGCCGGAGTGTTGCCGCTCGTCTCCGCGCGGCACGCTGCGTTCCTGCACAACGAGGTTCCGGGGATCGAGATCCCCGAGTCGACGCGTGCAGCGATGGCCGCCGCCGGCGAAGACGCGGACCGTGCCTGGGCAACAGGTCGCGGCCTCGCGATCGACCTCGTCGGCTCGCTCCGCTCGGCGGGGGTCGCCGGTATCTACGTGATGCCGCAGTTCGGCCGGTACGACCGGGCGGCCGATGTGGTCGAAGCGGCACGCAGCACGATCGTCTGAGCGTTCCGGGGCCTGTCTCGAGCGGCTACGATGGTGCACCGTACGGGTTCCGTGCCGGCACGGAACCGCCGACCCGACGACGAGGCGCCCGAAACGTGTCCGACCCGGCTGCGCAGCCCGCAGAGACCATTCAGACCGCTACCCACCCCACCCTCGCCGCACTCGTCGCCGAGATCGAATCGGGCGCACCGCCGGATCGCCGGGACGCTCTCCTCACGTTCGCCCGCATGTTCCTGCGGCGGCTGAGCGTCGAGGAACTCGAGTCACGCTCCGTTGCAGACCTTCTTGGCACAGTCCTGTCGGCCTTCCGGTTCGTCGATGCCCGCGGGAATCACCCCGCGGTTGTGCGCGTGTTCGTGCCAACGATCGACGCCGACGGCTACGACGTGCCCGGGACGGTGATCGAGACGAATACCGACGACTCGCCCTTCCTGGTCGATTCGGTGACCGAAGAGCTGAACGCCCGGAACCTCTCCGTGCGGATGCTGTTGCACCCGATGATCGGCACCCACCGCGCCGAGGACGGCCACCTCGAGCGTGTGCTGGCGAGCCGTGACGCCTCGCATCGGGAGTCCCTGATGCACTTCGAGCTTGACCGGCGACTCTCGGAGCGCGATCGCGAGGAACTCGAAGGGCGGATCCGGGCGATCCTGCACGACGTGCGGCTCGTCGTCCGGGACTTCGAGCCGATGCAAGAGCGGGTGCGGCACATGGCGGAGCTGGCCCGGCAGGCGACGGTCTCGTACTCCCCACAGGAGGTCGGCGAGACGGTCGACTTCGTGGATTGGCTGCTGCAGTTGAACTTCGTCTTGCTCGGCTATCGCGAGTACCGGATCGAAGAGCGTCCGGAGGGTCGCGTGATCCTGGCGGTGCCCGGCTCGGGTCTCGGCATCCTGTCCGACGTCTCGATGAGCGCGTTCGCAGACGCAACGCCGCTCGACAGCCTCGCGCCCGATGTCCGACGGCGCATCGAGCAGGGCGACCTACTGGTGATCACGAAGACGAAGGCCTACAGCACGGTGCACCGCCGTGCCCGGATGGACTACGTCGGCGTGCGCATGGTCTCCGCCGAGGGGCAAGTTATCGGGGAGGCCCGGCTGATCGGGCTGTTCACGTCGAAGGCCTACATGGAGCCGGCGTCGAAGACGCCGCTGCTGCACCACAAGCTGGAGCAGATCATCGTGGCCGAAGATCTGATCCCCGGCTCGCACGACTACAAGGAGACGGTCGAGCTTTTCGAGTCCTTCCCTCGCGACGAGCTCTTTCAGGCGCCGACCGAGGAGCTCCGCATGCTCGTCGTCGGCCTGCTGCAGCTGGAGAAGCACGGCGGGATCCGTGTGCTTGTGCGCAAGGATCTGTTCGGCCGGCAGGTGTCGATCGTGGTGGCGCTCCCGCGGGAGCGGTTCAGCGCGACGCTCCGCAAACGCCTGCAAGACATGTTCTTGGCTCGGTTCGAGGGCACGTCGATCGACTACCACCTGTCGCTCGGGGAGACCGAGTCCGCGAAGATCTTCTTCACCGTTCACGTCGAGCAGGGCAGACAGATCCCCGAGATCCCGTACGAGGAGCTGGAAGAGGAGGTCGAGCGCCTCGCGCGGACGTGGGAGGACGATCTCCTCGACGAGATGACCGCGCGTCTTGGATCCGAACGCGGACCGCAGCTCGCGGCGCAGTACGGGCCACGCTTCCCCGACTACTACAAGACGACCGAGACCGATTGGGCACAGGTCGCGTTGGATGTCGAGCGGCTCGAGCAACTGTCGTCGGAAACCGACGGGTTCGTGATCGGGATCGCGAACGAGAGCGTCGGCGAGCGGCTCACGCGTGTGAAGCTGTATAAGACGGGCGGCAAGGTCGATCTGTCGGCCTTCATGCCGTTACTCGAGTCCCTCGGATTGCGGGCGGTCGAGGAGATCCCGATCGCGCTGCACGGCGAGGGCCGTGTCTACGTCCATGATTTCGGCGTCCTCGACGCGCGCGGCGCCGTGTTGAACCTCGAAGCCGAGGACGACCTCGTGCAAGATGCCCTGACCGCGATGTGGCGCGGCGACGCCGAGGTCGATTCGTTGAACCGCCTCGTGATCTTCGCCGGATTGTCGTGGCACCAGGTGCACATCCTGCGCGCGTATCGCAAGTACCGGATGCGAGTTTCGACCCGATTCACCGAGGAGTACCGGAACGACGCGCTCGCCGAGCACCCGCATATCGCGCGGCGGCTCTCCGAGTTGTTCGAGGCGAAGTTCGACCCGATCCGTGCACAGCCCGGCTCCGACGCGGAGGCGATCCGGCAGCAGATCCGCGAGGACCTCAAAGCGGTTGCGTCCCTCGACCAGGATCTGATCCTGCGCTCGATGCTTGGCACGATCCTCGCGACCGTCCGGACGAACGCCTATCTCTCCGACCGCCCGGCGCTCGCGCTGAAGATCCGGTCGGCCATCGTCCCGGAGATGCCGAAACCGTTCCCGCTGGTCGAGATCTTCGTGTACTCCTCGCAGATGGAAGCGATCCACTTGCGCGGTGGCATGGTCGCGCGCGGCGGGATCCGGTGGTCGGATCGTAAGGAGGACTATCGCACCGAGGTGCTCGGCCTCATGAAGGCCCAGAAGGTGAAGAACGCGGTCATCGTGCCCGACGGGTCCAAGGGAGGGTTCATCCTCAAGCGCCCGACCTCGACGCCGGCGGAGTTGAAACAGGAGGTGGCCACGCAGTACGTGACCTTCATGCGGGGCTTGCTCGACGTGACCGACAACCTCGTGCAGGGCCTCGTGCAACACCCCGAGGGTGTCCGAGTGCTCGACGGTGACGACCCGTACCTGGTCGTCGCGGCGGACAAAGGCACCGCCGCCTTCTCGGACACGGCGAACGGGGTGAGCGAGGAATACGGGTTCTGGCTCGGGGACGCCTTCGCCTCCGGCGGTAGCGCCGGCTACGACCACAAGGCGCTCGGCATCACCGCACGCGGCGCCTGGGAGTCAGTGAAGCGTCATTTCCGCGAGCTCGGTGTGGACGTGCTGCGCGATCCGTTCACGTGTGTGGGCATCGGCGATATGTCCGGTGATGTATTCGGGAACGGCATGCTCTACACCGAGACCGTGCGACTCGTCGCTGCCTTCGACCACCGCAATGTATTCCTCGACCCCGATCCCGATCCGGTTGCCTCCTTCGCGGAACGCCGGCGGCTGTACGCCCTGCCGGGATCGTCGTGGGCGGACTACGACCCGTCGCGGCTCTCGCCGGGGGGTGCGATCCTCGACCGCAAGGCCAAGGCCGTCACCCCGTCGAAGGAGGTGCGCACCGCGCTCGGGATCGCCGACGACGCTCCCGACGAGATGACCCCCGACCAGCTGATCCGAGCGATCTTGCAGGCGCCGGTCGACCTGCTGTGGAACGGCGGGATCGGCACGTATGTGAAGGGGACGCGCGAGACGCAGAGTGATGTCGGGGACCGGACGAACGACGCGGTGCGGGTGAATGGCGCCCAGCTGCGAGCGCGAGTGGTGGGCGAGGGCGGCAACCTCGGGTGCACGCAGCGCGGACGGATCGAGTACGCGTCCGCGGGCGGCCGGATCAACACGGATTTCATCGACAACTCCGCCGGCGTCGACACCTCAGACCACGAGGTGAACTGGAAGATCCTGCTCGGATTGGCCGTCCAGCGTGGCGAGCTCACGCTCGACGGTCGCAACGAGCTCCTGCAGGACTGCGCGCCCGATGTCGTGCAGCACGTCTTGTACGACAACTACCTGCAAGCGCAGATCCTGTCGCAGGAAGAGGAGGTCTCCGCACAACGGATCGAGTCCTACGAGGAATTGATGCAGCAGCTCGAGGCGGACGGCGAGCTCGAGCGCGAAGTGGAGTTCCTGCCCGCGGCCGACGAGATGGGCGAGCGGCGCGCAGCCGGCCGGGGGATGACGCGACCGGAGTTGGCGGTCCTCCTCGCCTACGCGAAGCGCCAGGTCTACGCGGCGCTGCTGGCCTCCGACCTGCCCGACACCGAGTACCTGGCCGCCGATCTGGCACGGTACTTCCCGCCGAAGATCGTCGGCCGGTTCGGGCACTTGCTTGCCGACCACCCATTGAAGCGCGAGATCATCGCGACGATCGCCGCGAACGACGTCGTGAACTCCCAAGGCATCACGTTCGTGTCGCGGATGATCACGGAAACCGGCTCCGCGGCGGCGGACGTGATCAAGGCGTTCCGGATCGCGCGGGACATCACCGGGGCCGTCGGGCGCTGGTCCGACGTCGAGGCCCTCGACGGCTTGATCGACCCGGCGGTCCAGTCCGAGTTGATGAGCGGCGTGGACTGGCTCGTCGAGACCACGTCACGCTGGTACTTGGTCCAGGGGGCAGGGACCCGGCTTGCCGACGCTGTCGAGATGGCGCGCGCGTCCTTCTCGGAGGTCTCCGACGCGATCAGCCAGATCGGTCCCGACGTGTGGCGCGAGGAGCACGAGCACGCCGCCCGGCGATTGGTCGCCGAGGGCGTACCCGAGTCGGTGGCGCATCGGCACGCCTTCCAGCCGGAGTTAGTGCACGCGCCCGACATCATCGCGGTGGCGCACGCGACCGGCCGCCCCCCTCTGGAGGTCGCGCGCGGCTTCTTCGTGCTCGGCGAGCGGCTCGACATCGACTGGCTCGAGGCGCAACTCGAACAACTCCCGGCGAGCACGCGGTGGCAGCGGTGGGCGCAGCAGTCGATGGAGGACGATCTGTTCTCGCTGCGGCGGCGTCTCTGCGAGCGCGTGCTGGAGTCTGCCGGGGGCGCGCCGATCGATGAGGCGGTCGAGCGGTACTTCGCCGAACACGAGCAAGCGACCGAGCGCGTCCGGCGGTTCTTGCACGGTCTCAAGCTGGAGGGGGTCGGGGATCTCAGCCAGGTGACGGTGGCCCTGCGGCAGATCCGGTCGCTCGCGAACTAGCGGCGGGGGTGCGTCAGCTTCTGTAGAAGATCATCGTGACCCACAGGACGCCGCGCGCCCGCACCACCCCCACGCCCGCACGCCGGTAGCCGCCGGTCAGCATGATCGACCGATGGGGCGGGCTGTTGATCCACGCGCGCACGGTGGAACGCACCGTCTTCTTCATCGCGATGATCTCGCCCCACATCGTCGGACTCTTCGTGCGGAGCTTCTGCTGGAGGTCGACCGTGTGATACAGCACTCCCTCATTGGCCATCGACACCGAGTGCCGCCGGGCCATCCGGTCGACGTCGCGGTTCTCGCGCACCGCCGGTAGACCGTGGGAACGCCGGAAATGGTTCACCAAACCGAAGACCTTCGACCGGTGACCCGCATGCGCTGGGAGAGCCGAGAAGAAGGTCAGGAGAAGAAAGAGGACGGCTGTTGGGGCAGCGACACGGCGAAACACGGGCCCCAGGCTACCCAGCAGAACCGGCAGCGGGCCGCCACGACGTGTGAAGAAGCCGTCGAGATGTCGACCGCGTTTTCCACACGCCGTCCACAGTTGCCAGGAGAACCCTTGCGCGCCAAGGATGTGAACGTCTCGATCCGCGTGGTGCTTCATCCGCAACGGCCCGCTGTTCGCCTTGTGGGTGGGGCGTGTCAGGCGACGGGAGACCAGCGGGCGAGCCCGTCGGGGCCGGAGCTCACGATGCCGAAGGGTTCGGCGAGATGCGTCGGAGCGAGCACGGTGCCCGGATGCGACAAGACGTCGGTCAGCAGGGTGCGTCGCGCCGCGGCCGCCTCGGCGTGGTGCGCGTCGGGACCGCTCGGCCAATCGGGATGCGCGAACTGCGACGGATGGTTCCACGTGTCGGCCGACGCGATGAGCCGAGCGCCGTCGCCGGCGACCCGCAGGATCTGATGCCCCGGCGTGTGTCCGGGCAGGTGCTGCAGCGCCAGATGTTGGGTCAGGGTCCGGTCACCATCCAGCATGTCGAGCACCTCAGCTGCCTCGAGGCCGTCCAGGAGCGCGGCGATCTCAGCGTCGTCCTCGGACTCGCGCGCGAGCTCGCGCTGCCAGGCGACGTCGGCCCGCTGCACGAGGTAGCGCGCATTGGGGTAGCTCGGTTCCCCGTCGTCCGTGAGCACGCCGCCCAGATGGTCGTCGTGGACGTGACTGATCACGACGGTGTCGATGTGGTGCGGCGCGATCCCGAGGTCGGCGAGCCGCTCGGTGAGCGCGCCCGGCGATGGTGCCCACCCCTGCGACGGGGACGATGCACCGCCGATCCCCGTATCCATGAGGAGCAGTCCTTCGGGGTGCCGAACCAGCCAGACACGCACGCGCAGGCGCCATCGGTCGTCCTCGGTGTAGACGCCGGGGTACGTTGCCTTCTCAGCCAGCAGGTCGTCCGGCGGGATGTCGGGGAACGCCTCGACGATCGGGGCCTCCTCGATGTCCGCGTCGACGATCGCAGTGATGTCGACGGGTCCCACCCGGTGGGTCGCATCCGTCATGGCTCGCGACCCTAGCACCGCCCGCCGGTCGCGGTACCACCGAGCAGGGTCGTCACGGTACGGTTCCGGGGCGAGGAGCGGGATCCATGATGACGAAGGAGGTTCGATGCGGCTCGGACGGACGATCGCGGCGGCCTGCGTGTCGGTGCTCATGCTGATCGCGTGCAGCGGTGCCGATGATGGCGGATCGACCGACTCGAACGCGAGCGTCGTGCCGAGCTCGATCACGCCGGCGTCGCCTTCGTCGTCGTCCTCGCAGGAACCCGCCAGCCCTCGGTTGCGGGTGAAGGCACCGGTCGGCTCGACCCTGTCAGGGTTCGATCCGACGGAACTCGTCGCGCCGGCAGACGAAGCGCTGCGGATCGAATTCGTGAATGACGACGACGGCATCCCGCACAACGTCCAGATCTTCGCCGGCACGTCGACCACCGGCACGCCGCTCTGGGCGCCGGTTGGCAACGAGCTCATCACCGGCGTGGCCACGGTGACCTATGACGTTCCCGCGCTGTCGGCGGGGACATACGCGTTCAACTGCTACGCCCATCCGGCCACGATGGTGGGCACGTTGCAGGTGAGCTGACGGCGGTCACATGCCACGCAAGCGCGTCGTGGTGATCGGCGGGGGGATCGTGGGGTTGTCGTGCGCGTGGTTCCTCTGTCGTGCCGGCGTCGACGTGACGATCCTCGAGGCCGCCGACCGGACGGGGGCGGGCGCCTCTCGTGGGAACGCCGGCGCGATCTGCCCGTCGATGACCCAGCCGTTGGCCGGACCCGACGCCGTCCGTGCCGTGCTGCGCGACCTTGGGCGCCCGGATGCGGCGCTGCACGTGCACCCGTCGGTCATGCCGCGGATGGCCGGGTTCATCCGACGGTTCACGCAGGCAGCGACGCCTGCCGCCTTCGAGCGCGGTCTTCTCGCCATGGTCGCGCTGGCACGTGGGGTGACCGCGGCCTACGACGCGATGGCCGAGGCCGGGATCGGCTCGAGCGCGCGTCTCGACGGCTACCTCACCCTGCACGCGACGGCCGATGGTGCTGCGTCGGAACGCGCGCACATCGAGAGGATGGCGTCGCTGGGCGCGTGCCGGCCGCCGGGTCCGATCCTCGACGGCGCGACCGTCCGCGCGATCGAGCCGCTCGTCTCCGAACGCGTCGTCGCCGGCTTCCTGCTGCCTGGGGAACGGTGGATCGACGCAGGCGTGTTGGTTGACGAGCTGACCACGTCGCTCGCCGCCGCGGGAGTGGTGATCCACACGTCGTGCGCCGTGCGGCGCGTCGTGGATCTCGGGGACGGGATCGAGATCGACGCAGCGCTCGGCTCGGTCGACGCCGACCGCGTGGTGGTCGTCGGCGGGCGCCTGGACGCGCGAGCTCGTCACGCCGCTCGGTATCAAGCTCCCGTTGTACCCGGGCAAGGGGTACAGCTTCGAGGTGCGGCCGGACCGACTGCCCGATCACGTGCTGCATCTGCCGGACGCGCACGTGATGCTCACGCCCTACCCCGATCGCCTGCGCGTCGCCGGCACGATGGAGTTCGACGGGACGATGGATCGCTTCAACCGGCCGCCGGATCGACGCCATCGTTCGTGCGACCGCTCCGTTCCTCCGCGCGGTTGATCTCCATGACCGGACGAACGAATGGGTCGGGCCGCGCCCGGTCACGCCCGACGGTCTCCCGATCATCGGACCGGTTCCCGGCCATCCACGCGTGGTGGTCGCGACCGGGCACAACATGCTCGGGGTCACGCTTGCACCTATCACCGGGCAGCTCGTGACTCGGCTTCTGACCGACGGCGACGCCGGCGTGGATCTCGCGCCGTTCTCGCCCGGCCGTTTCTAGACGGTTTCAGAACACTGAGGTCTCGACGATCAGGTCGTCCTCGGCGAACCGGGACGGCCGCAAGCGGGCGCAGGTCGAACGTGGTGCTCGAACCGGTCAGCACGAGGTCGGCGATCGCCCGCCCGGCGGCGGGCGCGTGCATCACCCCATGGCCCCCGAAGCCCGCTGCGTGCAGCAACCCCGGCACCGCGGGGTCTGCGCCGATGATCGCGTGGTGATCGGGCGTTTCCGGGTACAACCCCGCCCAGCACTGGCGCGGGTCGATCGGCAGGTCGACGAGGAAGGGGAACCGGACGGGCAGTCGTTCAGCAAGGTCTCCGAGGAACCGCGGATCCACCGTCGTGGCGCGGCCGGGGGGGTCGGCGGGGTTCGCGTAGGCGAGCACCCAGCCGCCGCCGGGCTCCCGGCGAACGAGCACGCCGCTCTCGAGGTCGACGACCATCGGCGTCAGCGGCCCTGGCACGTCGTGGACGTGGGCGAGGTTCCGCCGCACCGGCTCGACCGGCAGGTCGGATCCGGCAAGGAGAGCGATGGAACGGGCATCGGCTCCGGCTGCGTTCACGATGAGGTCGGCGCGGACCCCGTCTCGTCCCGCATGCACGGTGAAGCCTCGGGCCGATCGCTCGATCGCGGTGACGGCGGCAGCCGTGCGGAGCGCGGCGCCGTGTCGGAGTGCCGAATGCGCGTACACCTGGCAGATACCGGCCGGATCCAGGAATCCATCGCGCGCGTGGAAGCTGCCCGCGCGCACGCCGTCCATCCGCATGAACGGGGCGCGCGCACGGATCGCATCGGGATCGAGCCATGCTGTATCGACGCCGAGACCCCGTTGGAGGTCGACTGCAGCCCGCAACGACCGCTCGCCTTGTCGGGTCGAAGTGACGAGGAGGTACCCGGTCTGGTGCAGCCCGATCTGCTCGGCGGGCATCGCCTCGAATGCCTCGATCGAGTAACGGGAGAACGCGATGTTGCTCGTCGTGGTGAATTGCGCTCGGAAGCCGCCGTTGGCGCGCGCCGAGGACCCTTGGCCGGTCGCGTCCGCAGCCTCGAGGACGCAGACGTCAACACCCGCCTCGGCGAGCGCGTTCGCGCACGCGAGGCCGATCACGCCGCCGCCGACGATCGCGACATCCATGGCCGGGATGCTGCCACGCGAAAGGGCCCCGCGCTCCGCGCGGGGCCCTTTCGAATACGTCCGACGGGCCGCTAGTGGCTGTTCCCGTGCTCGCCGCTGTTGCCGTGCTCGCCCGCCGCTTTCGCTGCGTCGCGCGCGGCTTTCGCCGCCGCCCTCGAAGCAGTCCGCTCTGCCTTGGCTGCCTGCTGCACAGCGTGCCGTTCCTGGTTCGCGCGCAGGTGTTCGAGAGCGTTCAGGAGGCCAGGGGCCTGCGGGTTCTTGATGCAGTTGTCGAGCACGTGCTGGATCGCGTTGTCGAGACCGGTCACCTTCTCGGTGGTCGGCTCGGCCTCGGGATCGACCTTCGCGGCGTCGAAGCAGGCCGCCGTGCGCTCGGCGTCGGGTTCAGGAGCGGTTGTGGGATCTACTGCCTCGCCAGAATCGGGGTTCTCGCTCGGCTCGGGCGCCTCGCTCGGATCCGAGCATTCGCCTGGATCCTCGGACCCATCGGTCGTTCCCTCCTCCGATGGCTCGACGGAGGGCTCCACGGATGCGTCGACCGACGGCTCAACGGACGGCTCAACGGACGGCTCAACGGACGGCTCAAGAGACGGCTCGATCGACGGGCACGGATCAGCGACGGTGACATCGTCGCCACTGGCGGCAAGGGCGCTCCCGGCGCCCAAAACGAGGGCAACGGCGACGACGGCAAGGATCAGGCGGAGGCGGGATGATTGCAGCATGTCCTCCTATCGGCCGACGGACGGTACTTCCTTGAGCGCGCGGTCGCGCTCAGGAACGTTCCGTGCGAGTGTCTTCGGATAGAACCGCCGAGGCAGGGCATGGCGAATCGTCACAAGACCGCAACATCTGCGGAAGGAGCGTGCGGGAGATGAGTTCCTCACTGATCACGATCATCGTGGTCGCGTTGGTGATCCTCTACGTGCTGGCGTCGTTCAGCTACATCGGCCCGACGGAGGTAGGACTCGTCGCCAAGCGGCTGGGTCGGCGCCTCAGGGAAGGCCACGTGATCGCCTTCAAGCGGGAAGCCGGCTACCAGGCGAACCTGTTGATGCCGGGGCTGCGCTTCCGTCCGGCACTGCTGTACTCGGTGAAGAAGTACCCCTGGGTGCAGGTGCCGGCGGATGGGATCGGCGTCGTCCTCGCACAGATCGGCCACGCGTTGCCGGCCGGCGCGAAGAGCGCCGTCTACAAGCCCGAATTCGGCAACTTCGACAACGTACGCGCATTCGTGGAACTGGGCGGCCAGCAGGGCGTGCAGCGGCCGGTGCTTCCCCCGGGTCGTTGGTCCCGATGCATCCGATCGGCTTCCTCGTGCTGACCTATGTGCAGTCCTTCGGGCTGCCGGTCTCGCCCGACGTGCTGGGGATCACGCAAACGAGCGGGCTGTCCTATGAGTCGTTCGGTCTGTCGGCCTCCGACCTGCAGGTCGTGCGGATCGCCCCTGAGGGCGGGCAGGACTACGTCGGGATCGTCACCACGCAGGAGGGTGATCCGCTCCCGTCGGGCGACATCGCCGGACGGCTCGGTGGTTCCGACGACATCCTGCAGATGGAATCGGAGGGGCGAAGCGACGCCGAGATCATCGACGTGCTGCTCGGCTCGAAGAACCGGCTGCACAACAACTACCAGGACTTCCAGGCGTTCTTGGACAACGGCGGCAAGATCGGACTGCAACACGACCCGCTGCTGTACGGCGCCTACCTGCTCAACCCGTTCCTGGTGAAGGTCGAACGCGTGCCGATGCTCGTGGTGAACCAGGGCGAGGTGGCGGTCGTGAAGTCGTTCCTCGGGTTGTCGACGGAGGATACGAGCGGCGAGGCCTTCAAGTTCGGCTCGATCGTGCACCCGGGGCACCGAGGGATCTGGTCGGAGCCGTTGCGCACCGGCAAGTACGCGATCAACCCGCGCGTGTATCAGGCGGAGGTCGTCCCGACGGCGATCCTCACCTTGAACTGGGCAGAGGCGACCTCGCACGCACACGCGCTCGATGCGCAACTGTCGTCGATCGACGCGAAGAGCCGCGAAGGCTTCTCGTTCCTGATCGACCTGCAGGTGCAGATCCACGTGCCCGACACACAGGCGCCCCGCGTGATCTCGATGGTGGGCACGATGCTGAACCTCGTGAACGAGGTGCTGCAGTCGGCGGTCGGCAACTACTTCCGCAACACGCTGCAGGGACTGCCGGCGGTGCAGTTCATCGAGACACGCCAGGAGGTGCAGGACAAGGCCGAGCGCTACATAACCGAGTACCTGGGCAAGTACAACGTCGAGACCAAGGGTGTGTACATCCAAGACGTCGTGCTGCCGGATGCACTCGTCGAGGTGCTGTCGGCGCGCGAGCTCGCGGTCCAGCAGCGGCGACCTTCGCGCGCGAGCAGGAGGCGCAGCATGCCCGGATCGACGTCGAGAAGGCGAAGGGCACGGCCGACATGCAGTTCGCGCTGGCCCGCGCGCAGGTCGACGTGGACGTGCAGAAGAACAATGCGGCGGCGCGGACGGCGGAGGCCGAGGGTCAGGCGAACTTCACCCGCATGACCGGTGAGGCGGAGGCCGCCAGGACGCAGGCGATCGGTGTCGCGGAAGCTCGGCGATCGAGGCGCAGGGGCTCGCCCGCGCCGTCGGCTACGAGGCGCAGACCGACGCGCTTGGCTCGGGTGCCACCGCGGTTGTCGCCATCGCCCAGGCCGTCAGTGACGGTCACGTGACCGTCGTGCCGGAGGTGCTCGTCACCGGGAGTAACGGCGGCTCGCTCGACGGGCTCGCCGCGACCCTGATGAAGACGTTCGCCGGTGGGGGCGGCAGCGACAAGGGCATGGGGTCGGCGAAGAAAGCCCTCGACGCCGTCGTCGAGAGGGTCGAGACGGAATCCGGCAAGCATCGGTCCGTGGCCGACATGGTCCCGGGCGCGCCGGTGGGTCCCCCGACGCCGCCCGACGATGAGGTGCCGCCCCCACCGGTCAGCGGCTGAACCAGCGACGCTGCGACTCGGCCTCCGCGCCGGGCGTGGATCCCAGGGAGGGCGTCTCGATGGAGCCGGACTCGTGTCCGGCTCCATCGGCCTCGTTCAGGGTCCGGTGTGGCCATCGTGAGTGCCATCAGGTCGTCGGCCACCGTGTAGCCCGCATCGTGTGACGCGCGCTCGGGGCCCGGATCAGCCGCCGTGGGCCCCGACGGCTCGGCCGTGTGGGTCGGCGGATCCTCCATGGGCTCGGGGGTCTCGGCCGGGCGCACGACGGCTCTCACGGCATCGGCCTGCGCGGTCGCCCCGCGACGCTCGAAGAGACGCAGCGCGCGACGTTCGAACGGCTCGGCCTCCGCCGGTCGGCCGGCGAACCGTCGCACGTCACCCGTATGCACAAGCGTGTTGGCGCGCAGGTCGGTTGAGTCGGTCTGCTCCGCAAGGCTGAGCCCTTCGCGTACGAGGCGCTCGGCGTGGGCGCCCCGACCGCGCCGCACCATCACGCGTGCCCGCGCCATGCGCCAGGCGACCTGAGCCGCGATCCCGCCGGCGTGGGTCTCGGCGACGTCGGCGAGCGCGAGCGCTTCGTCGAGTCGGTCGTCGTCCGCCGCGAGCAGATGCGCGAACGCACCGGCGATCTCCGCTCGCAGGCGTTCATCGCGCGCGTTCGTGACGGCCGCCATCGCTCGTTGCATCTGGAGCTCCGCGGCCGGGCCCTCGCCGGCGAGGGTTTCGATCTCCGCGCTTCGGCGCAGCAGCACGGCGAGGTCTGCCGCAGCCCCGAGTTCTTCGAGCGCCGCGGCGGATCCCGCGATCGTTGCCCGCGCCTCGTCGAACGCCGCGCGGCGCGCTTGCAGGAGCGCGATCGCACCCCGCAGGTCGTGCTCGGCGAGCGGGCCGCGGACGCGTCCGAGGAATCCCCGACACCGTGCCTCCGCGTCCTCGACGCCGGCGGGTCCGTCGAGCAACGCCGCAGCGGCGCCGCGGAGCGCCGCGGTCTCTTCGCGCCAGCGCCCCGCCGCCGCGGCGTTGTCGGCGGCTCGAGCGAGGTCGTCGGCGACCATGCCGTTCTGTGCCCGTGCCGCGTGCACGAGCCCGCGGAGCGCCCACGCCGACGCGAGCGCCCAGCTCAAGGCATCGTCGTCGAACGCGGCGATCGCGTCGTCGGCAGTCGCCCGAGCGCCCTCGAGTGCGTCCTCATGTCCGGCTGTGGTGCGGAGCCGGGCTCGCAAGAGCCGCACTCGCCAATCCACGTCGTCGCCGGCGACGGAGGCCGCGAGGGCGGCCTCGGCGATCTCACGGTCGGCGGGCCGTTCCGGCGCCGCCGTTGCGCCGTGCTCCGCAGCCAGGTACAGCAGCTCGGCCCGGCGGACCGGGTCGTGATCGACGAGGCTCGCGGACAGGTACTCGAGGCGGGCTGCGCCGTCGAGGTCACCGTGCTCGACCGCTGCAGCTGCCGCCCACGTCAAGAGCTCGAGGGCGTCGTCGCGGTCGCTCGTCGGCGGATCCGGCGTGCGTGCGCAGGCGGCTGCGAGATGTCCACCGACGCGATCGGCGACACGCCAGAGCCGGTCCCCGGCGCCGATCTCGAGGTCGCGGGCGACCCGGAGGTGCGCCATCGCCTGCGCCCATGCCGGCACGCCGCCGGTCGTTGCCGCGCGCACGAGTGCATGCCGGAATCGATACTCGCCATCGCCGACGTCGACCAGGAGGCCGCGGTCGACGAGGGTGGTGAGGTGCCCGGGCATCGTTCCGCGCGCGTCGGGCGGGATGATCTCGAGCAGGCTCGCGGGCTGAACGATCTCGCCGACGACGGCCGCCATGCCGAGCACGGCGAGCGCATGCGGGTGCAACGTTTGAAGCCGCCTGCGCACGAGTCCTGTCGGCCCGTCGGGGAGCGGCACGCTCCGCATGTCCGCGAGCGGCATCCAGGTTCCCTGCCCCGGCGCGAGCGCGCCCGTTTCGGTGAGGACCGCGAGCGTCTGCTCGATGTCGAACGGCGAACCGCTCGTTCGCGCGGCGATCGCATCGTCCACACCGGGGTCGACGGCACCGAGGAGGCTTCGGACGAGCGCCGCGGCTTCGGTCGGCGGAAGTGGCGCGAGCCGGATCGCCGGCACAGCCTCCGACTCTCGGACGGCGGTGAGCACCACCAGCAACGCGCTGTCGCGCATCACGGCCACCACATCTGCCAGCAGCCGTATGAAGCCAGCGCCGGGCCGGTCGGCGTCCTCGATCACGAGGATCGTCGGTTCGTCACCGACCGAGACCTCGAGGAGCCGGCGGATGGCCCAACGCACATCGTCGGTCTGGAGGCGGCCGTCCAGCGCCTGCATAGCGAGCAGCTCCGAGATGAGTCGCTCGGCGTCGGGTGCGTCGGCGAGGTGGGCGGCGAGTCGTTCCTGCACCTGCGCGGGAGGGTCGGTCGGTGAGACGTCGGTGCAGGCCTCGATCAGCGCGGCCAGCGGCCAGCGCGCCCCACCGTCGTCGACGGGGAGGCAGCCGACCCGGAATCGGCGAACGTCAGCTCCGCTGGTCTGCAGGAGCTCCTCGGCCAGCCTCGTCCGACCGACACCGGGCTCGCCTGTCACCACCACACACGCGGCGGCGCGGTCCGTGACGACACGGTCGAACCGACCTCGCAGGTCCGCCAGCTGCTGCTCGCGCCCGATCAACGGACCTGCGAACCGAACGGCGGGGTTCATCACAGGCGGCGCGCCTCCGGCTGCGGTTCCGGCGTTCGGCTGGACCTCGGAGGACGGCGAATCGGCGACCGGTTGTTCGAGGACAGGGATCGGGACCGGCTCGGGGTCGTCGGCGGCAACCGGGGTGACGTCGGGTGCCGTCTGCGGTTGGCCGGGCGCACGTGCGGTCTGGGGCGGGAGCGGTTCGGCTTCGGCCGGAGCGGCGGCAGGCTCGGGCATCGGGACAGCGGGCGCGACCGCAGCCGTTGGCACAGCCCGCGGTGCGGCGACCTCGTCGCTGACACCGGTGAGCAGGAGGAACGTCTCCTCGCCGACCGCGAGCGCTTGCGTCGCGGCGCCACCGGCCGAGAGGTCGCGGATAGCGTCGCCCGCGATCGACTCGCCCGTGCGCGCCGCCTTCTGGAGCCGGACCGCGCTGTCGATCACCTGCTGCCATCTCGCGTCCTGTTCCTTCTTCGCGCGGACCTGGGTCGCATCCACCCCGATCCGAAGAGCCGGAGCCACGGCCTGCGCCTGCAACGCCATCCTGGCGGCGCGGATCGCGGCGTCCTCAGAGGGCGGCAGGAGGGCGATCAGGGTGCCGGGCGCATCGGGCGACCCCTCGAAGACCGCGCCCACTGACTCAAACATGCCACCCACCTGCTCGATCACGTCGTAGACCGACCGACCCGTGATCCCGAGTGCGACCGCGCCGAACACGGGGTAGGTGACGGGGGGTGCGGTCGCGGTGCCTGCGCTATCCATCCCCACTCCCGGCCGCCGTGGTGGCGAGCGCGAGGCTAAAGTCGTGGGGGTTGGTGGCCACCGCGCGCGCGTCCTCCGAGGTCACGAGCCCGTCGCGTACGAGGTCGAGGAGCGACTGGTCGAACGTCTGCATCCCGTCGAATCGGCTCTCGGCGATCACCTCGTGGATCGACGGCTCCAGGTCGGGGTCCAAGATCCGGTCGTAGATCCGGCCAGTGTTCAGCATTATCTCGACGGCGGGCACCCGGCCGCGCCCGTCGGCACGCTCGAGCAAGCGCTGCGACACCACGCCGCGGAGCGCCCCTGCCACCGACACGCGCATCTGCTGTTGCTGCTCCGGCGGGAACATCTCCACGATCCGCGAGATCGTCTCGGCCGCGTCGATCGTGTGCATTGTCGACATCACGAGATGCCCGGTCTGTGCAGCTTGGATGGCCGCCAGCGCGGTCTCGTGATCGCGGATCTCTCCGAGGAAGATCACGTCAGGGTCCTGCCGCAACGACTGGCGTAGCGCGGTCGCGTACGACTCGGTGTCGCGACCCACCTCGCGCTGGCGGATCACGGACATCGCATCGGTGAATACGACCTCGATCGGGTCCTCGATCGTGACGATGTGCGCTCGGCGGGTCCGGTTGACGAACCCGAGCAGTGTCGCGATCGTCGTCGTCTTGCCGGCTCCGGTCGGGCCCGTGACGAGGATCAGGCCTCGCCGGGCGTCGGCCAACCCTCCGATCGCCGCTGGGAGTCCGAGTTCGTCGAATGTCAGATCCTCCGGGCTCACCCATCGGATCGCCAGACCGACGGTGTCCGATTGCCGAAGCACGTTCACGCGGAATCGTCCGATGCCTTCGGCCGTGTACGCGAAGTCGGCTTCGCGCGTTCGCGAGAACTCCTCCGCCTTGTGCGGCGGCATCAGCGCATCGGCCATCTGACGTGCTTCGGTCGGTGTCACCTCCGGGAACGGGGCGGGCAGCAACTCGCCGTCGACCCGGATGAAGGGCACGCTGCCGGCCTTGATGTGGACGTCGCTGGCGCGCCGTTCGACCGCATACCGAAGCAGCTCTGCTGCGTCCATCCCCGCGAACCTTCCCGGAATCGTTCTCTCGGAAGGCTTCGGCGGCTGAAGGAACGGCTTGAGTGAGCCCGCGGCAGGTCTCAGAAGCCTTGTGGCACAGGCGGCGCTACGCGGGTGCCCGGAAGGCCGTCCAGGCCTGCTGCATGCGAACCGCCTGGCCGTCGGTGAATTGGTCCATGCAGGAGTCGTAGGTGTAGTCCATGAAGTTGGTGATCGGATCCTCACCAACGGCCGGACAGCTGTCTCGTCCGGTCGGGCACTGGAAGGCAGGGGAGGCCTCCGCCGGTGTGTCGTCGACGAGATCCCCGTTGTTGCAGCCCCCCTTGAAGGTGTGGAGCAGGTTCAGCCAGTGGCCGACCTCGTGGGTGGCCGTGTCGCCTTGGCTGTAGTGCACGCCCCACGGGCCGCCCGGCAGCGTCTTGTAGTGGAGCACCACACCATCGAGGACACCCACCGAGGCCGCATCCTGGGCGAGGTACGCCCATCCGAGCAGCGAGGGTCCGAGATCGGCCGAGTACACGTTGAGCGTGTCGAGACCGCCGACCTTCAGCGCTGCCTTCATCTTCCGCTCTGCGCTGGAGGTTTGCTCGAACCACACCGGGTCGGTCGTGCGGTCGACCGAGGCGAGGGTGAACTGGATGCCCGTGTCCGCGCCACCGGTGACACCGCTGTATGCGTCGTTCAAGACGGCGATCTGCGCCAGGATCCAGCCGCGCGGGATGTTGCCGCCCGCGAGCTTCAGGCCGCGACGGAGCACGTGGAACGCGACCGGGATCGTGACAGGGGTGGTCGTCGCGGAGATCCTGTCCGCAGCGGTCCTGGCGAGCGTGGGGTGGCGGCGGATCCAACGGGAGAGTGTGTCCGGGCCGCTCGTCGACACGAGGTCGCGGATCGGATGGCCGTTCGCCCGGCCGACGGCGCCTCGGTGAACGACGCATGTCGCCCCATCGGTTGCCAGCGGGCTTGCGGTCGCGACGGGTGTGATGCACGCGAGCGCGAGCGCTGCGACGACCGTCGCCAGGGCCAGTCGGGTGGGGCGGGGCATCGAGGTTCTCCAGTGTTCGGCGGCCGTAGAAGTGTACGGGCAACAGCCCGCGTCCTGGCACGCCGCGAGGAACGGCCCGCGGAGACCGACGGGTAGCATCCGCGCCATGGAGCTGCACGGCGACGTCCTTCGGGGGGAGCCGCCGGCGTTCACGCCGGCGGCGGCATCTGCGCTCGCGCTGGACCTGTTCGACAGCGCCGGGGATGCTCACCCGCTCGGGAGCGAACGCGACCAGGGGTTTCGGATCGATGGGCCCGACGGGCCGGCCGGCGTCCTGAAGATCTCGAACGCGTCCGAGCAGCGTGCGATCGTCGACATGGAGACCGAGGCGGCGTTACACGCTCGAGCGGCAGATCCCTCGCTGCCGCTCGCGCAACCGATGCCACTGCGAGGCGCGGATCCGGCGGATGGCCCCGGGGCGTATGTGACCGAGGTAGCGGGCGCGGACGGCGCCGGGCATCTGGTGCGGATGAGTTCGTTCATGCCCGGGCGTGCGTCGGCGGATCCTCGGGAGCTCGGCGGGGATGCGTTATACGACCATGGGGTGACGATCGCGCGACTGGGGCGTGCGATGCGATCGTTCTTCCACCCGTCGGCGGGGCGGGTGCTGTTGTGGGACGTGCAGCACGCGGCGGCGCTTCGGCCGATGGCGGATGCGATCGGGGAGCCGGCGCAGCGGGCACTCGTCGATCGCGTCCTCGAGCGGTTCGCACAAGAAGTGTGGCCGCGGTGGCCGGCGCTTCGCTCGCAGGTGATCCATGGCGACGTGACGCTCGACAACGCGCTGGTCGACGACGACGGGAGGATCAGCGGGATCATCGACTGGGGCGACATGAGCCACACGGCGCTCGTCTGCGACCTGTCCTCCGCCCTGGAATCGCTGCTGGACGGTCGCGACGCGTCGCGAGACGGTGCCGATGGCGATGCGCTTCATCGACGGCTACCGCTCGGTGACCGCGCTCGAACCGGAAGAGTTGGACGTGCTGCCCGACCTGCTCGCCACGAGGCTCGTGACCGTGGCGGTGTTGTTCGGTTGGCGTGCGGCTCGGCATCCCGACAACGCCTATCTTCGCGGCTGGGAGGAGACGCTCTGGCCTGCGCTCGACTTCTGGGTTGCCGAGGGCTGCGACGCGTTGCGCGCGCGGCTGCGCGCGGCGTCACCGAGTAAGGATGCGTCACTCTCGGCCCGTCGGACGCGGGTGTTCGGGCCGGCTCTGTCGCCGCTGACCTACGGGCGCCCGTTGCACCTGGTTCGCGGTGACGGCGTGTGGCTCGTCGACGTCGATGGCGAACGGTTCCTCGACTGTTACAACAACGTGCCGGTGGTTGGGCATTGCCACCCGAGGGTGAGCGATGCGATCGCGCGACAGTCGCGGCTGCTGAACACGAACATGCGCTACCTCCACGAGGCGGCCGTTGAGCTGGGAGAGCGGTTGGTCGCGAGCATGCCCGCCGGCTCGGGCCTGGACACTGTCCTGTTGGTCAACTCCGGCAGCGAGGCGAACGACACGGCCTGGCGTCTGGCCACCTCGTGGACGGACGCCCGAGGCGCCCTTGTGACGAGGTACGCCTACCACGGCGTGACCCAAGCGATCAGCGACGTCTCGCCGGAGGAATGGATCGGTGGCTACCGCCCTCGGCACGTCGAGGTGTTCGACCCGCTCGATCCGTATCGCACACCTATGCCGCCGGACGAGGCGGCCGACGATCTCCTCCGCGCGACCGAGCGGCTGCAGGAGCGGGGTCTGCTTCCGGCGGCCACCTTCGTCGACGGCGGATTCACCTCCGACGGGATCCTCGCGCCGCCGTCCAACTATGTGCGCGCGCTCGGCGAGCGGACCCACGAGGTTGGCGCGGTCTATGTCGCCGATGAGGTCCAGGCCGGGCACGGCCGCACCGGTGCGCACCTGTGGTCGTTCGCTGCGATGGGGGTGGCGGCCGACATCGTCACGATGGGCAAGCCGATGGGCAACGGGCATCCTGTTGCCGCGGTGGTCACCCGGCGCGAGCTGACCGAGCGCCTGGCCGAGACCACGGAGTGGTTCTCGACCTTCGGCGGGAACCCGGTTGCGTGTGCCGCCGCGCTTGCGGTGCTCGACGTGCTCGAGGATGAGGGTCTCGTCGGCCGGGCGGCGGCGACCGGCGACGCGCTGCGCACCGCGATCCTCGGGATCGGGGCGCCGGCGATCGGCGACGTGCGCGGCGTCGGTCTGCTCACGGGTGTCGAACTGGTCGGTGCCGGCGGCAAGCCAGACGCGGCGCTCGCGAGCGCCGTGAAGAACGGTATGCGCGATCGGGGGGTGCTGGTCGGATCGACCGGCCCGCTGGACAACGTCTTGAAGATCCGACCACCCCTGGCGTTCGGTCCCGAGCACATCGACCGCGTCGTGCAAGCGCTCGGTGATGCCCTCATCGTCGCAGGCTCGAGCTGATCGACCGCGACCGGCGTCAAGACTGTGACCGCTTCTGCAGCGCATCGGGCCGTACGATCGTCATGTGAAGACGTGGTGGCTGCTCGTCGGTCTCGCGCTCGTTGTCTCGTGTACGTCGACGGCGACCTCGCCGGCCGAGCCCACCGCGCGCTCGGGTGTCGAGCTGGAGCTGGTCGCGACCGTGGACCGACCGGTCGCGATGGCGACGCGTCCCGGTGACCCACGGCTGTACGTCGCCCAACAAGACGGCACCGTCGTCGCGATCGACACGGACGGCGCCAAGCCGCTCGTGGTCCTGGATCTGCGCGGTCGCACGGAAGCGGCCGGCGAGCAAGGGCTCCTGGGCCTCGCCTTCGCGCCGGACGGCGAGACGCTGTTCGTCAACTACACGGATCGCAACGGCGACACGTCGATCGATGCCTTCACGATGCGGGCAGACGCCCCCGTGCGGCGATCGCGCCGCCAGGTGCTCGCCGTCGCCCAGCCCTACGCGAACCACAACGGTGGGAACCTCGCATTCGGACCCGACGGATACCTGTATGTCGGGCTCGGTGACGGCGGGAGCGCGGGCGATCCGCTGGGCAACGGCCAGTCGCTCGGCACCTTGCTCGGCAAGATGCTCCGGATCGATCCGCAACCGGCGGGAAACCTGCCGTACGCCATACCTTCGGACAATCCGTTCGTTGACGAACCGGACGCGCGTCCTGAGATCTGGGCGTACGGTCTCCGGAACCCGTGGCGCTACTCGTTCGACCGCGCGACCGGCGACCTGTGGATCGGGGACGTCGGCCAGTCCGACCGTGAGGAGATCGACCTGCAGCCCGCATCGTCATCCGGCGGCGAGAACTACGGCTGGAACATCGTCGAGGGAACTCACCCGTTCCAAGGCGATCCGAGCGACGCCTTGCAGCCGCCGATCTACGACTACGGCCACGATAACGGCGAGTGCGCGGTGACGGGCGGCTACGTCTACCGAGGCTCGGCGATCCCGTCGCTGGCAGGGACGTACCTGTTCGCGGACGTGTGCGTGGGTGAGCTCGAGACGCTGCGTGTGGCCGACGGCGCTGTCGACCACGGCGACCTCGGGTTGCACGTGGATGCCCCGGCGTCGTTCGGCGAGGACCTGAACGGTGAGGTGTACGTGCTGTCGCTGGACGGTCCGGTGTACCGGCTCGTCCCGGCGTGAGCCGGGTCAGCGCTGCCGCAGGCGCGGGCTGAGGACCTCGTCGAGCGCGTACCCCACCATGGTGAACGCGAGCGTCACGAGCACGATGCAGACGCCCGGCGGGATCAACCACCACCACCAGCCTGCCGTTGCCGCCCCCGCCGTGAACGACGCCTCGATCGTCTTGCCCCACGAGATTGCGACCGGGTCCGACAGTCCCAAGATCGCGAGCGTCGTTTCGGACAAGATCGCGAGCGCCACCATCAGGATCGTGTTCGCGAACAGGATCGGGAACACGTTGGGCAGGATGTGGCGAGTGATGACGTGCCACTGGCCGCCGCCGATCGCGCGCGAGCGCTCGACGTAGCCGCGTTCTCGCACGGTCAGCGACTGCGCGCGGACGATACGTGCCGTGCTCGCCCACGACGTGACCGCGATCACGATGATCACGTTCGTGAGGCTCGCCCCGAGCACGGTCGCGAGAGCGATCGCGAGCGCGAGCCAGGGGATCACCAGGAACCAGTTCGTGAACGCGTTCAAGAAGGTGTCGACCTTGGTGCCGCCCCAATAGCCGGCCGAGATCCCGACCACCGCGCCGATCACCATCGCCCCGATCGCCGCGGTGATCCCAACCAGCAGCGAGACGCGCGTGCCGGCGATCAGCAAGTCGAGCACCGATCGTCCGAAGTTGTCCGTGCCCAGTGGATACCCCGCCTGCGGCGGCGCGTGCAGCGGGCCGGTGGCGAGCGCCGGATCCAGATCCGCCGGCGACACGAGAAGGGGTGACGTGATCGCGACCGTGATGAAGAACGCGAGGATCGCGAGTCCGATCAACCCGCGCCGGCTCGACCGGAAGGTCGCCCAGTGGCCGGCGAACGTTGCGCGCCGTCGGGACCACGGGCTCACCCTGCGAGTGCGTACGACGGTCTCGGTGGTCGCCATCTATGCCTGCTTGATCCGCGGATCGAGGTAGCCGTAGGTGAGGTCAGCGATCAGGTTCGCGACGATCACGGCGGCGCTCGCGATCAGGAACACTGCCTGGATCACCGGATAGTCGAGCGTGCGGATCGCGTTGTACGTGAGGTAGCCGAGCCCTGGCCACGAGAACACCGTCTCGATCACGATCGCGCCGCCCAGCACGAACCCGAAGCTCAAGAAGATCAGCGTGAACGTCGGCAAGAAGGCGTTCGGCACGACGTGTCGTTTGCGCACCAGCCGCTCAGGGACGCCCTTCGCACGCGCGGTCTGCACGAAATCCTCGTGTGCGGTGTCGATCATCGACGACCGCATGATGATGGCGTAGCCGCCGATGTAGCCGAGGGTGAGCGTCAGCAGTGGCAGGAAGAGGTGGTCGACGACGTCGACGAGGTGCGAGACACCGCTCATCCCGCCGCTCGAGTAGCCGCCCGCGGGGAACCAGTGGAGCCATCCCGAGAACACGAGCAGCAGGAGCATGCCGAGCCACCCCTCGGGCATCGAGTACAGGACCAGCGAGCTGTACTGCGAGCTCGTATCGAACCGGCTCCCGCGTGACCACCCGCCGCGGATGCCGATCAGCACCCCGAAGTAGGTCGCGAGCAGCGTGCCGAGCCCCACGAGCAGCACGGTTGGCCACACGCGGATCCCGATCATCGACTTGACGTCCTCGGCGCTGCGGAGCGATTCGCCGAGATGACCCGAGAGGATCTCGCGCATGTAGATGGCGTATTGCTGCAGCATCGGCCGGTCGAGGCCGAGCTCGTGCTGGAGTCGCGCGACGTCGTCGGCGGTCAGCCGTTCGCTGCGGGCAAGCGTGGCGACCGGATCACCGGGCAGGATCCGGAACAGGAAGAAGTTGAACGTCAGCACGAACCACAGGGTCACCAGCGCCTGGAGCGTCTTGCTCAGGAGGTACCGCCGCGACCCCACCGCGCGACCCTACGCCTCGTCCGGAGCCACCCGACGCCCCCGGCGGACGAGCAGGACGACGATCGCGACCACCGCGGCGATCACGAGCAGCCACACCCACCCGGGCAACGAGGTCGAACCGCCGGTCGCCACGCCCTCGACGGGCTTTGCCGTCAACAAGGTCGTGTAGTTGTAGGTCGGCAGCAGGTAGCCGTTCGCCCCGGGCGACGGCGTCCAGCCGGTGAAGCGGTCGTTGCGATAGGCCTCCAGCCAGTTCGGGTAGGCGAGCACCACGCCCGGCATGTCGTCGTAGGCGACCTGCTGCGCGCGCTTGACGATCTGCTGACGTGCGTTCTGATCCATCATCGAACGCTGCTGCTCGTACAGGTCGTCGAACTGGGCGTTCTTCCAACAGCCGTCCTCCCAGGCGCCGCACTGCTCGGACGTGAAGACGAAGAGCTGATAGTTCGGGTCCGGATCGCCGCTCCAATACCAGATGTACGCGTCGAAATCGCCGGAGCCCCAGTAGTCGTTCATCTTCGAGTCCGTCGCCGGCAAGAGATCGACCTTGATGCCGATCCGCTTCAAGAACCCGACGATCAGCTCACCGGACTCAACGGCACCCGTCGTGTCCGACGACGCGGGGATCCGCAGTTCGAGCGGCTGGCCCGTCTGTGGATCCTCGCGGACCCCGTCGTCGTTCGTGTCGGCGTAGCCAGCTTGGTCCAGCAGCGCGTTGGCGCCGTCGGGATCGAACGGGATCTCCTGGTCGGCCGGGATATCGAGATGCCAGAACGTCGATGCCGGACGGATGATCGTGTCGCCGGTCGTCGCCGCGCCTTGGTACACCTTGTTGACGATCGCCTGCTTGTCGATCGCCATCGAGATCGCACGACGCACGTCGTGGTCGTGCAACGCCGGCAAGGGGTCCGCATCGGGGTTCTGGCCACCGAAGTTGAACGCAAGGTTCAACCACCAGTCCGAGACGACCTTCTGGACGGTGATCTCCGGTGCGTTCTCGATCGAGCCGATCAACGACGGTTGGAGACCGTCGGCGACGTCGATCTCCGCGTTCTTCAGGGCTTGGATCATCGCCTCTTGGTTGGTGTACAGGTGGTAGTCGACACGGTCGATCGCGGGCTCCGGCCCACGGAAGTACGGGTTCTTCTCCATCGTCCAACCCTGTCCGTGGGTCCATTCGGTGAGCATGTACGGCCCGCTGACGGCAGTGTCCATACCGTCGACCGCACGGATCTCCTTCAGCGTCTTCCCGTTGTACGGCGCCCAGTCGTGCTCGGGAACGATGTACACCCAAGGCGGCATGTCCGGGGCGAAGGTTGGCTTCTCGCTCGTCCACACGAGCGTGTGATCGTCGGGCGTCGTGAATGTGGGGTTGGACGGGAAGTAGCTCTTGTACTGCGGGATCTTGTTGTCGATCACGAATCGGTAGGTGAATGCGATGTCTTCGGCGGTGAGCGGCTCGCCGTCGCTCCACTGCAGGCCCTGTTGGATGTCGCAGGTCCAGACCGTGTAGTCATCGTTGTGCGTGCAACCGATCGCGAGACCGGGCGCGGCGGTCAGATCCTCCGGCGCGAAGGACCGCATCATGTCGTACTCGGAGGTCGCGACCGTCCAATCGCTCCCGCCGCTCACCGCGAACACGTTGTCGGTGTCGAGGTCGGCGGTGACGCCGACGCGGAGCACGACGTCATCGCCGCTGTCCGACGGCGACGTCGATTGTGCGCGTGCGGGCAGCGTGAAGGCGAGCCCGGTGAGCCCGAGTGCGATCGTCGCGATCAGGAGCCTGCGGTGCTTCCTCATGCGGATCCTCCTTGGAGCACCGTCACGATCTCGTCGTGGACGTGCCCGTTCGTGACCAACAGGTTGGTGCCGGGCGCCGGGTCCACGCCCTCCATCGTCGTCATACGTCCGCCGGCCTCCTCGACGATGACCTCGGTCGCAGTCCAGTCCCAGGGGAAGCATGGCTCGTGCTCCAGGAGCGCTTCCATCGAGCCCTGCGCCACCAGCAGATGCGCCCAGGCATCGGAGAGGCCACGGGTGCGCCGGGCTTTCGCCGCGACCGCCTCCAGCTGGTGTGCGTCGCCGGTGGACATCCATTCCTCGAGGGGGGAGTGGCCGACGAACGCGGCGCCGAGGGTGCCGACGTCCGAGGTCGCGAGCCGATGATCGCCCCGCCACGCGCCGCCACCGCGGACCGCGTGATAGCGCACGCCGAGCGCCGGCGCATCGGCGACGCCTAGCACGGCGCGGCCGTCGACGACAAGCCCGATCAGGGTCGTCCACAGCGGGATGCCTTCCGCGTAGAGCTTCGTGCCGTCGACCGGGTCGATCACCCAGGTGCGGCCGGTAGCGCCGGTGCGATGGCCGTGCTCCTCGCCGAGGACGCCGTCACCGGGCGCGTAGGTCGCGAGGTGGGCCCGGATCGCCGTCTCAGCCGCTCGGTCCACCTCGGTGACCGGCGTGGCGTCCGCCTTCAACTCCACTGGGAGACGGTTGCCGAACCACGAGAGCGTCACGGCAGCCGCTGCGTCGGCGAGCTCCATCGCGAGTGCGAGGTCGGCGGTGTGGTCCGTCGCGGTCTCGGTCCCCCCTGGCTGCACGCGCGGACCCTACGGACCACCGTCGGCCGGGACAAGGCTAGTATTGCCGTCTCGGCAACACGAATGTGCAAGGGGTCGAGCGTTCATGTCCCGTTCCACCGACGGTGCTCAGCGCGTGGTCGACGTACTCGATCTGTTGGGTGAGAGTCCCGACGGTCTGGGGGTGCGCGAGGTGGCGCGACGGCTGAGGGTGCACGCATCGACGTCGTCGCGGCTGCTCGCCACCCTCGCCGCGGGCGGACTCTTGGAGCGTGAGGCGGGGACCGGCCGGTACCGGATCGGGGCGCGGGTCGTCGGTCTCGCCGCGGCCGCGGTCGGGCGGTTGCCGGTCGTGAGCCAGGCGCGTCCCGAACTGGAACATCTGTCCGGGAAGACCGCGGAGACGGTGAACCTTGCGATCCGCGACGGCCGCCACGTCGTCTACGTCGATCAGGTGACGCCGGCGCAGACCGTCGTGATGGCGAGCTGGGTGGGGCGACGGAGCCCGGTCCATGCGAGCTCGAGCGGCAAGGTGCTGTTGGCGTTCGGGCGGCTCGACCCCGAGGCGGCCGCACGCGGCCTCGGGCGGCTGGAGCGCCGCACGGACCGGACGATCACCGACGCCGCCCGGCTCGTGGAGACGCTCCGACAGGTGCGTCGCCAGGGGTACGCGGCGAGCGTCGGGGAGCTCGAGGACGGGTTGGTGACGATCGCCGCACCGGTCGTGGTCGACGGGGTCGCCACCGCGGCGATCAGCGTGTCCGGTCCGGCGTATCGGCTGCCGGCCCGCGAGGTGCCGCAACTCGCTCGCGCGACGATGGACGCCGCGTCGGCCGCCGCGCACCGGATGGCTGGGCGCCGTCGCTAGCCCGTGTCGTCGCCGTCGTGCGTGTGCATGAACCTCCGGTCGGGCACGAGCCACATCACGGCAACGGCCGCGTAGCACGCGTAGGCGAGCCAGACGCTCACGAATGCGAGGCCGGCTCCCACCGCGTACAAGACGAGGGAGACCTTGCCCTTGAGGTCGGCGTGCACGGATATGCCGACGAGCGAGTCGGGTCCGTTCGCGCGGATGATCGCTCGAACGAGGACGAAGTAGGACAAGGCCGCCGCAAGCCCGACGACACCGAAGAACGCGACCGAGACCTCGATGTCATGGAGCCGGACAGCTTCGGACTGCTGTGTCTCGTACGCGTCGCGGATCCATTCGGCGGTGACCGGGATCAGCGACAGACAGAGCAGCAGCGTCATGTTCGCCCACATCACGCCGCCGCTGATCACCGTGGTGGCGCGCAGCAAGTGGTGATGGTTGTTCCAGTAGATCGCGATGAAGAGGAAGCTCAGGACGTAGATCGCGAATCCCGGCACCTTGTCCGCGATCGCGTCCCACGACCCGTCCTGCGGTGGTCGCAGCGCGAACGCGAGCAACGTGATGATGACTGCCATCACCGCGTCGCTGAACGCCTCCAGGCGCCCGGCGCTCAGATCGATCGGCGGCGCACCGCGGTCGTTGTCGGTCACGCGGTGTCGTCAGGGCGAGGCGGTTCGTCCTTCGTGTCGCCGTCGCGACGCACCGCGCTTTGCACGTCACGCGCCGTCGCGGTGATCGCCTCACCGAGGGCGTTCAGCGCCTCGATGAAGTCGTTGCGCGACTCGGCGTCGCGAACCGTCCCGTCGACGGCGGTGGCAGCGCGCCCGACCTTGTCGATCAGCTCCTTGGTGATCTCCTCGAACTTGCGCTCGGCCTCCTTGGCGGCAGCCTCGTCACTGCCACCCTCCCGGTAGCGGTCGGCCAGGCGCTTGCCCACCGCCCCGAAGCGCTCGCCTGCGGTGCTCCACGCTTGCTTGGCATCGTCTGTCATCGTCAGCCCTCCTTCTCCATCCAGCCTACGGTGTGTCGGCGGGAGGGGTCGGCGAACCCGTCTGGGTGTGGGCGAGCGTCAGCTCGTGGATCGCCTTCGTGAGCTCCAGGATCTGGGTGGACAACGCGATGAGCTGCTCGTTCTGCGCCTCCTCCGTCTGGACGATCGCCCACTGGTTGTCGGCGAGCACCTGGCGTTTCTCGTCGGCGCGGTTCTGGCTGATCATCACGAACGTCGACAGGAAGATCGCCTCGAGGGACACGATCATCGTCAGCAGCCCGAACGGGTAGCGCTCGACACGGAATCCGATCCACAGTGCGAACCAGACGATGCTGAGATAGACGAACCACATCGAGCCGGCGAAGCGGGTGATCCCGTCGGCGATGCGGTTCTGAGCGCTCTCGGCGCGTTGTGTCGCGTGCTCGCGCAGCGCGGGGTGCTCGGGTGTGGTGGGTGTGTGCAAAGCCATACGAGTCCTCCCGGGTGTGGGTCCGGGATCGAACCTAGCGCGCCGACAGCGTTCCGGACAGCCGGCGTTGACCACGATCGACCGGAGCGAGAGATCCGGCTCGAACTCAAGCTCGACCTTGACCCCTGTCCCCCGGTCGGCGGCTTGCCGGACGATCGTCGCTAGGCTCGCACCTTACGCAGCCGTTTCCACAGGGAACGAGACGATTGTTTCGGTGGCGGAGATCAGTACGCCAGGCGTCGATCGAAGCGCCGGGCGGCCCGTGAGCAACGCCGCGGTCGCCCGCACCTCCGCTTCGGCGCACGTCGGAGCCCACATCGTCGCCTGGATCGTCCCGATGTCGGCGGGAGCGCCCGTTGCCGGATCGATGACATGGTGGCGGCCGAATCCCCACGCCCGCTTCGACACGGACGACGTGGCGACGGCGCCCGCGGAGATCCGAACGGTGTGCGCGACCGCACAGGCCTGTAGGGGATCCTCGATCCCGACGTCGATCATGGGCGCGTCGCCAGCGATCCGCAGGTCGCCGCCGGCGTTCACGAGCACCCATGGCAGGCCAGACGCGAGCGCGTCCTCTGCTGCGCGATCAGCCGTCCACCCCTTGAGGATGCCGCCCAAGTCCACGTGCACGCCTTCCGGTAGCAGGACCGTGTCGTCGTCCAGCTTGATCTCGCGCCAGCGACCACATGGCACCAAGGGCTGGAGGGTGCCGACTGCTTCGATCGGATCCTCGCGGAAGGGGCCGCAATCGTGCGCCGCTGTGAGGGCGTCGTGCACCGTTGGATCGAACGAACCGCCGGTGGTTCGGGCCGCCTCAAGTGCCAGCCCCAGCACGGTTGCGTAGGTCGGCGAGACCCGTGTCCGCCGCCCAGCCGCGCGATTCACGCTCGACAGCTCGCTGTCGCCGCAGAACCGCGAGAACCGTTGTTCCTCGACCTCGAAGCGCCGGATCACCGATGCGACGGCTTCATACCCCCTCGGCATTCCAGCCGGTCCCAGCACCTCTATCGATGTGCCCATCGCACGATGTCGAACGAGCCGAGTCATCTCGCCGACCACCGCCGTGCCGTCGCCGGTTCGACCCGATCCCGTCGCTCCTCTCGGCGAGCGGCCGCCCGACGGCATGCTGACGCCACTGGACATCAACGTGTTCATCCCCCATACCCCCTTTTCGGTAGAGGTATCGTCCCGGGAACCCCAGGCAGTTGAGGAAAGCCGCGGCAATCGCGGTGGCAGGTTCAGTGAGGCGATGGTTACGGGCAGGGCGGAGCTCCTGCTCCGCAGAGGATCTGTTCCTCGTCGTCGGCCACGGTCCGAACGAGATCCTCCCGCTGGACGAAGGAAAGCCCCCCACCGGGCTCGAAGGACGGAACCGTGGCGTCATCGATCGACGAGTGGTAGGTGACGCAGCCGCCCTCGAAGGGGATCTGCGTGGTCCCGTCCACCGGCTCGGGGCACGTCTCGGTCAAGGTCACGGTCACCTCGGTGGAAGTGCCCGAGCTCAGACCGACGGCGAGTAGGACATGCCCCCGAACGATCTCCGAGGTGCCGACACCCCAGCCGAGCGGTAGCTTCGAAACACACGGCAGCTGCGTCGCGCTCGGCACCGCTTGGGCCATCAGCTGCATCGTCTGCTCGGTACCGCAGGTCGGCGAGTTCACGGTGCCCCGGGTCGGGAAGAAGAGCGCGACGCCCGTGAACGCGGCCAGTAGCAGTACCACGAGGGTGACGAGGATCAGTGCGATGCGTCGGATGCTCCAACGCTGCACCGAGATCGGGCGGCGTGCGGGTGCCATCGTTCGGAACTCGGCGAGCAGATCCCGACCGTCCTGCTTCATCTGTTGGCGTAGCTGCGAGGGGCTGGCGACACCGCGCGTGGCGGCGAAGGCCTCCGCCAGCTCGTCGGGTGTGAAGTACCGCAACGCGGCCTCGTAGACCCTGTGCGCGTCGGAGCGGAGCGCCAGCACCAGCATCATGTTGCCGAGGTCGACCGCCTGTCGCCACGGCGATGGCCGCACCTGCACGAAGAAGACATCGATCAGCCGCAGCTCGCCATTCTGCACCATCAGGTTCGCGGGCTTGATGTCTCGATGCGACAGCCCGACGTCCCACATCCGCCGGATCATGGTGAGGCCCTGGTCGATCACGTGGTCGTCCACCTCGGCGTCGCCGATCTCGACGGCGTCGTCGAAGAAGTCCATCGCGATGAGGTACTCGCGTTCGGGCGTGATCTCGACGATGCCGAGCGCCGCCGGCGTCGAGAACCCGTACTCGCCGAGCAGGCGAAGCGTGTAGTCCTCGTACTCCACGAACCGTCGAACGGTCTTGAACGGCGTCTCGTCCTCGAGCCGCCCGTACAACATGGATCGGCCGAGCTTGTACCAGCGGTCGGCGCGGACGTGGGTGTTGGCGTAGAGCTTGGCGAAGACCGTCCGGTCGCGGCCGTCCTCGTCGGTCACCGTCATCTTCAAGGGCGTCGACCCGCCGGATCCTTCCAAGTCCGACCGGCTTGATGTCGTGCACTGTGTAGCCCAGCTGATCCTGCATCGCGTTCCGGATCGCTTCTCCGCGTCGGCCGGTTACGTCCAGGTGCGCAGCCTTGCCCCGCGCCCCGTAGGAGATCGGGTACAGGTCGTTGGGAGCGAATGCGCGGAAGCCCGCGAGCGGGATGGCGATCGCGACGATCGCCCCGAAGACGACGTCGGTGAAGTGGTCGACGCCGAGATAGATCCGCAACGTGCCCGCCAACGCGACGACGATGGCGACGGCGACCTTCGCCCAGAAGCGTGGCCGACCGGCGACGACCAGCATGTACGCCGCGCCGATCGCGCAGACCGCGATCGCGGTGATCGGGATCGAAGGGGTCGCGTAGCCCTCCCACGCCCCGAGTTGCTGAATGCTGAAGGGCCTCGCTCGCTCAGCGAGCAAGGTCAGTCCCATCACCGCCGCCCCGGCGAGGGCGAGGCAGATGATCCAGACAACGAGGTGCCGCCAGCGCCGGAACCAGCAGGCGGCGACGACGAGCGCGAGCCCCAACACGGCGAGGCCGACCCGCGAGCCCGCGGAGTGCAGGCTCCGGGCGAGCGTGTCGAGCCAGCCGGCGCGCATCGAGATGACGGCGTCGGTGATCCTCGCGTCGAACCTGTCGAGCGTCGCGGGATCGGCGCGGAGCCAGAGGCAGCCGGCCACCACCACCACCAACAGCAGGGCGAGCCAGAGCACACCGGTGAAGCCGACGTGCTTGGGCAGCGGCGGGGGTGCGCCCGTGGGCCGACGACGCCTGTGCGTGGCCGCAGCCGCATCGGCCGACGGGCGCGCCACCTGCTCACGTTGGTCCATCTGAACCCCCCGCCCAGGATCCTCCCACGATCGCCTCCCGGGCGGGAACCCGCATCCGGTACGGTGCCGGCATGGAGCCGATCCGCTGGGGCATCCTCGGGACCGCCGGCATCGCGGCCGGCGCCTTCTTGCCGGCGCTCGCCGAGGCAGGTGACGGGGAGGCCGTCGTCGTCGGCAGCCGCGATGCCGCCCGCGCCTCGGCCTGGGCGGCAGCGCATGGCGTGAAGAGCGGTGTCGGGTCCTACGAGGCCGTGCTCGCGGACCCTTCCATCGAGGCCGTGTACATCCCGCTCCCCAACGGGTTGCACGCGGCGTGGACGATCGCTGCGCTCGAGGCGGGCAAGGCGGTGTTCTCGGAGAAGCCGCTCTGTGCCACGCCGGCCGAAACCTCGCACGTGCTGGCGGTGAACGGCCCGCCGCTGTGGGAGGCGTTCGTCTTCCCGTTCCACGATCAGATGACGCACGCGCAGGCGCTCCTCGCCGGTGGCGCGATCGGCGAGGTACGCGAGATCGTGTCGCGGTTCCACTTCTCGCTCGACGATCCCGAAGACGTGCGGCTCTTGGCGGAGCTCAGCGGGGGGGCGACCCAAGACGTCGGGTGCTACCCGATCCGGCTGGCCCGGCTGCTGTTCGACGACGAGCCGCGGCTGGATCGTACGGTCGCCGATGCCGTGTGGGAAGGCGTCGACATCGAGCTGTGGGGGGCGCTCACGTTCCCGGGCGACCGTCGCCTGCTGCTTTCGTGCGGGTTCCGCAGCGCGTACGACACGACCACGCGCGTGTGCGGGACCGAAGGCGAGCTCGTCATGACGAACCCGTTCCACCCGGAAGGGGGCGACACGCTCACGGTGGTGCGCGAGGGCGAGGTCGTCGAAACGGCGGACGCGATGCCGAGCGGCGAGCGATCGTTCACCCCGGCGATCCGGCATATCCACCGCGCGCTGAGGGGTCTGGAGGAGCCACGGCACCTCGCACGCGACGAGGCGATGGGCAACGCTGAGGCGATCGAGGCCTTGCTAGCCGCCGCCCGCTGAAGCGGGCGTTCGTCGCCGCGCCGACAGCAGCATCACTTCGTGGATCACGGCCACGCACGCGAGCGCGACCGTGGTGCCGAGCAGCACACCGGCGACCACGTCGGAGAACCAGTGGGCGTTCAGATAGACGCGAGACAGCGCCATCACGAACGCGGCGGCCGCGGCGATCACCTCCCACTTGCGGCGGCGCGGTCCCGCCGGCATGAACGCCAGGACGAGCGCCACGACGATCGACGCCGTCGCCACCGAGTGCCCCGACGGGAACGAGTACCCACTCGTCACGACGAGCTGATCGGGCGGCCGGGTGCGCTCGAAGTATCGCTTGGCGAACTCGAGGAGCAGCTCCGCGACCGCCCATGTCAGCAGCCATGCCGTGAACGCGCGCCAGCGTCTGCGTACCGCCAGCATGACCGCCACCACGATGCGCAGGGGGATCGTGATCGAGCCCCGCGCCGATGAAACTGAGGAACTTCGCGAACGCCGTCAGCCAGGCGGATCGGTGCGGCTGGATCCACTCGTAGACGTTCCCGTCGAACGTGCCGATGGCGGGCAGGGTCGTGGTGGTGCCGGGCTCGCCCGGGTGACGCCCGACCCCCAAGAGCAGGAGCACGAGCGCCGCCAACAACAAGAAGGAGTACAGCAGGACGCGGCGATGGTTCCGCAGCGGGTCGACGGCGGGGTCGCTCACGCGGGCGATGTTCCCAGATGCTCGTCGGCCGGGACGCCAACGATCACGTTCGCGAGACCGCCGACGACGAGCCCGAGGCCGAAGCCGCCGAGGACGTCGAGCGGCGCATGCGCACCGAGGTAGACACGAGCGAAGATGACCAGTGCAACGACGGCCCACGGAACCACGCGCCACCGGCCGCGCAGGTAAGGCTCGATCACGACGGCAAGGCCGACGATCAAGATCACGTGTCCCGACACGAACGACAGCCCTGTGCGTGGCGTGTCGCCTCGGACGATCGCGTCGACGATCGTGGTGCCGGGCCGCTCTCGCTGGACCACCTGCCAGACGAGCCGCTCGGCGGCGAGCTTGCCAACGGTCACGAGCAGGGCCGCGAGGGCGAGGCGCCACCGCCGAGCGATCAGCGCGACCACGGCGATGAGCGGCCCCACACCGAGCACCCCCAGGAGCTGCGCCTTCGTCATGACCGGCGCGAGAGCGTCGGGAAGTCCGTTGATCGCTCGGAAGACGCGAGCCTCGAGATCGCCCACCGTGCCGTTGCGTGCCAGGAACGCGCAGACAACGATGATCGAGGCGCCGATCCCGGCGGCGATCGCGTCCTCGCGCCGGCGTTCGTACGTCGCCATGCGGGCGACCCTATCCTGTGTCGAGAGAGCTCGCGTCGCGTCCCATGTCAGGAGGTCGCATGCCCCGCTTCAAAGTCGGTGCTCAGATCCAACCCCAGCACGCGTCGATGGACGAGCTTCGCCGGGTCTGGCGTGAGGTCGACGCGATGGGCGCCGACAGCCTGTGGACCTGGGACCACTTCTACCCGCTCTACGGGGAGCCGGACGGGCCGCATTTCGAGGGCTGGACGCAGCTCGCCGCGATGGCGATCGAAACCGAGCGGGTGCGCTTCGGCGCGATGGTGTCGTGCAACTCCTATCGGAATCCCGAACTCCTGGCCGATATGGCGCGCACGGTCGACCACCTCTCCGCCGGACGTGTGACGCTCGGCATCGGCGCGGGCTGGTTCGAGCGAGATTACGACGAGTACGGCTACCCGTTCGGCACAGCGGGGTCGCGTCTCGCAGACCTCGCGGCGGCGCTGCCACGGATCGAGTCCCGTCTGGCGGTGCTGAACCCCCCGCCCGTGCAGGACCCGTTGCCGATCCTGATCGGAGGCGGCGGCGAGCAGGTGACGCTGAAGCTTGTGGCACAGCACGCGCACGCGTGGAACGGGTTCGGGCCACCCGAGCGGTACGCCCACAAGAACGCCGTGCTGGACCGCTGGTGCGAGGAGGTCGGGCGCGATCCGGCGGAGATCGAACGCACCGTGTTGATCGACGGCGCAGAGGTCGGTCGGATCGACGACTACCTGGAGGCCGGCGCGGGCCATCTCATCGTGATGCGCGGCGCTCCATTCGATCTCTCGCCCGTGCGTGCGCTCCTCGATGCCCGCGACTGAACGATGGACGGGCACTAGGCTGACCACGTGGATACCGACGAAGAACGGATCGCGCTGTTCCTGGACTACGAGAACCTGGCCATCGGGGCGCGCGAAGCGCTCGGCGGCCTCACCTTCGACCTGAAGCCGGTGCTCGACGCGCTGGCCGAGCGCGGGCGGGTGATCGCGCGCAAAGCGTACGCGGACTGGTCGGCCTTCGAGGAAGACCGCCGGATGCTCACGCGCGGCCATGTCGAGCTGATCGAGATCCCACAGCGGATGGGCACGTCACGCAAGAACGCCGCCGACATCAAGATGGCGGTCGATGCGCTCGAGATGGCCTTCGAACGTGAGTACATCTCGACATTCGTGATCTGCACCGGTGACAGCGACCTGACGCCGCTGGTGCACAAGCTCCGCGAGCTGAACAAGCGCGTGATCGGCGTCGGCATCAAGGACTCCACGTCGAAGCTCCTCCCGCCGGCGTGCGACGAGTTCCTCTTCTACGAGACGTTGGAGGGTGTGGACGTCCCGGAGGGCGCGGGCCGGCGCAGGTCGCGAGGCGGCCGCGGCGGGTCGGGCGCGACAAAGAAGGCGGCTGCGGCCGCGCCGGCGGTCGAAGAGATCGAGCAGGTTGATGACGCGGGGTCCGGCGATATCGATCAGTTGGCGGTGCGCGTTGCCCAGACGGTCGCCGGCCTCGAGCGAACGTCGGGGGGCGCGGTGCTCGCCTCGAACATCAAACGCGCGCTCCTGCGCAAGGATCCGACGTTCAGCGAGGCCGACTACGGCTTCCGTGCGTTCGGGGAACTGTTGCGGCTGCTGGCGTCGCGCAACGTGATCGAGCTGTCGTCGGGCTCTGTGAAGGGCGATCCCGAGGTGTCGTTGCCGACCCACGGAGGCGAGACAGAAGCGTTCGCGGTGCTCCAGTCGGTGGTCGGCGATCTACAGGCGAAGGGTCAGGTCGCACACCTCTCGGGCCTGAAGAACAAGGTGCGGAAGGTGCAGCCCGACTTCAGCGAGAAGAAGTTCGGGTACGGAGGGTTCCTCCAGTTCGCGAAGGCGGCAGCAACACAGGGCGTGGTCTCGCTCGAGTGGGACGCCGACGACGGCGACTACGTGCTCGGCATCCCGTCAACAGGTTGACGCGCGTCGCGGGTGTTCACGAGGGATCTCGTCAGGCGGTTGACGTCGCTCACCCGTCAAGCGATTGACGGGTTCCTGCGTGGATGGGGATATCCTCCGTCACCTTGTTGACGGGTCTTCGCCCGGGAATCGACCACCGTCGCAGGGCGTACCATCGACGTCCATGAGTCGACCCGATCCCGATGAGCTTCCCGACGTCATCCGTTTCGCGGCGAACGAGTCGCGTGACTACCTCGACACCCTCGCCGACCGCCCGGTACGCGATCCGCGGGCCGACGAGGTCGCGGCGACCTTCGGGGGGCCCCTGCCCGAGCAGGGTGTCGGCTCGTTGGCTGCTCTGCAGGAACTCGTCGGCGGGTTCGACGCGGCCGTGCACTCGGCAGGTCCGAAGTTCTTCCACTTCGTGGACGGGGGCACCACCCCGGCGGCGCTTGGAGCCGATTGGCTGGCGACGACCCTCGATCAGAATCCGGGAGCGTGGGTCTCCACCCCGCTGGCTGCCCGCCTCGAGCAGGTGTCCATCGACTGGCTGAAGAGCCTGTTCGGCCTGCCGGCGTCGTGGGGAGGCGTCCTCACCACCGGCGCCACGATGGCCAACTTCGTGGCGCTCGCGTGCGCACGCCGCTGGTGCGCGTTGCGCGCGGGTGTGGACATCGATGAGCTCGGCGTGGGCGCGGCGCCCCCGATCACCGTCCTCGGTGGCGGGTACACCCATCCGAGCGACGTGAAGGCGCTCGGGATGCTCGGCATCGGCCGGTCCCGCGTGCACAAGCTCGCCCGCGACGATGTCGGTCGTGTCGACCTCGACGCGATGGAGACCGCCCTCCGGGATCTCGACGGCGCGCCCGCGATCGTGATCGGGAGCGCCGGCGAGGTGAACGCCGGCGACTTCGATCCGCTGCCTGCGATGGCGGACCTCGCCGCGCGCCACGATGCCTGGTTCCACGTCGACGGAGCCTTCGGGCTGTTCGCCGCCGTGAGCCCGCGAACGAAGCATCTCGTGGAGGGCGTCGAGCGCGCCGAGTCGGTGATCGCGGACGGGCACAAGTGGTTGAACGTGCCCTACGAGAACGGCTTCGCGTTCGTGCGCGACCCGGCCCTGCTACCGGCCGTCTTCGGATCGGGCGCCGCGTACCTGCCCGATATCGACGATCCACAGCCGAACTTCGGGTACCTCGGACCGGAGATGTCGCGGCGGGCGCGGTCGTTGCCGGTGTGGGCGACACTGCGTGCGTACGGCCGCGACGGCTACCGTGCGATCGTCGAACACGACCTCGACCTCGCTCAAGGGCTCTCGATGTCCGTCGATGCGGCGCCCGACTTGGAGCGCCTGGCTGACGTGCAGCTGAACATCGTCTGCTTCCGCTATCGCCCCGACGGGTGGCAGGACGGTCCCGAGCTCAACGACCTGAACCGCCGGATCGGCGAGGCGGCGCTGCTCGACGGGCGCGTGTTCTTCGGCGCTACCGAGTACGGCGGCCGCGTCGCGTTCCGCCCGGCCCTGGTGAACTGGCGGACGAGGCCCGAGGACGTGGACCTCGTGCCGCTGGTCGTGCGAGAGATCGGTGCCCGGCTCCTCGCGGACGGGCTCACCACGCCAGGTGGGTAAGCACGTCGTTCACTGCGTCGAGGATCGGGCGATCGTTGACGAGCACAAGATCGCCGATCCCCTCGCCGCGTCCCTCGGCGACCCACGCACGCGTCACGCGGATGTTGTCCTCGCGGCCCGCGGTGACCGCCGACGAGAGCCTGCGCTCGATCTCCTCGATCGGGAGGGTTAGGCGCACGACGAACATCGGCATCGCGAGCACGGCTCGAATCTCCTCGATCGTCGCGTGCGTGAGGATCGAGCCTCCGAGCACGAACCGGCGCACGCCTGTCTCGTAGTAGTTGCCGACGACGGCGTCGACGTTCTTCAGCTTCACGGGCCAGCCCGCCTCGTGGCCGCCACCGGGCACGCCGTGGTCGAACCAGCCGAGCCAATCGAGGTCGAGCGCGCCGTAGCGGATCGCTGCGCTCCTCGAGCTCGCCGGCGATCGCCTCCACGAGCGTCGACTTCCCGGTGCCGTACACGCCGGTGATCAACACGGCGGCGGCATCGGAGCGATCGGCCATCAGGACGGCCAGTCGGGAGGCGGCTTCGGCTCCTCGGCGAACAGGTCGTCCAGGGAAGGCTTCGGCTGGCTTTCGACCGCCGCGATGGTCTCGTCGAGGCTCGTCTGGCGATCGTCGCTCGCGGCCGCGAGCATCTCCTCGAGCGATGTCGGGTCGCTCCCCGTGAGGCGGATGCGCAGCGCGGCCAGCACCGCCTCGTGCTCCTCAGACAGTCCCTGGTTGACCTTGATCTCGGTCAGGGCCCGTTCGGCGCGGGTCAGCAGCTCGTCGTCAGGCACGGGGCAAGTCTGCCACGCCGACGCCGAGGGAGTGAGGGGGCCACGATGCAGGTGGCGGGCGCGTACGCGGGCAGCTACGTTATCCGGGTCACCCTGACCGTGGAGGACGCCGATGAACCCACCCGCCGATGAACGCGAGGCTCGCATCGAGCTCGCTGCCGCATTCCGCGTCGCCGTGCTCTACGACTTCCATGAGGGGATCTCGAATCATTTCTCGATACTGGTGCCCGGGCACGACGACCGGTTCCTGATCAATCCGTTCGGGCTGCACTTCTCGGAGGTGACGGCCTCCAGCCTGGCGGTGGTCGGTATCGACGGCACGCCGATCAGCGGGACGGCGCCGGCCACCGGGATCGGGATCCATTCGCCGATCCACCGGCTCTGCCCACAGGCGACCGTCGTGCTGCACACCCACCAGCCGTGGACGACGGCCCTGGCCGTCAAGGAGGAGCAGCATCTCGAGCCGATCAGCCAGACCTCGCTCCAGTTCACCGATCGTGTCGCCTACGACGAGCGCTACGAGGGCCTGGCGGATCTCGATGAGGGCGAGCGTCTCGCCAAGGTGCTCGGCACCAGCGAGGTGATGTTCCTGCGCCACCACGGGATCTTGGTCGCCGGTCGCGAGCTCGGGTCGGCGATGGATGACCTCTACATGCTCGAGAAGGCCGCGCAACTCCAGGTGCTCACCTCGGGCCTCGGCCCGCTCACACCGATCGCTTCGGAGACGATCGATCGCACGCGAGAGCAGTTCACCGGCCAGGGGATGCTCGAGTGGGGCCGGCTGCACTGGGCCGCGATGCTGCGGATGGTCGAACGGACCCAGCCCGACTTCAAGGATTAGCCGCTCGAGGGACGCCGCCGAACGTCCCTCGAGCGATGGGCCCTTCCTCCAGAAGCTCGCTCGGGCGCCACTGTCACGATGGAGGTGGAGGCCTGGACGGACATGACCACCGACACGACGCGATCGATCGGCCTCAAGGATCTCGTCGGGAGCGGAGAGAAGATCGCGCTCCTGGCGCTGCCCTTCCTCCTCGTCGGACTGGTTCTCAACGTCACGGTCCCGTCCATGTTCGATGTCGGCGGACCGTCGCAAGCGCTGGTGGCGATCTCCGTCCTCGTCCTCATCCCCGGCGTCACGGTCTGGATCTGGTCCGTCGTCTTGATCCTGTGGAAGGTGCCTCGGGGCGAGCTGATCACGAGCGGGCCGTTCGCGCTGGTGAAGCATCCGCTCTACACCGGTGTCGCGCTGTTGGTGCTCCCGTGGCTCGGCTTCCTACTCAATACGTGGCTGGGCGCCGCGATGGGGATCGTGCTCTACGTCGCGACTAGGCGATACGCGCCAAGGGAGGAAGCCGAGCTCGCACAGCGATTCGGCCCCTCCTGGGATGCGTACTGCCATTCGGTCAGGCTGCCGTGGCTGTGACGCCTCCGCTCAGCCGATCGCCTCGGCGGTCGTCTGCACGCTGACCCGGCCGGCGCCCTCCTCCGTCTGCAGGAAGTCGAGCAGTGCGTCGAACTTCGTCGGCTGCACGGTGTACGCGCCGCAGTGCGCATCGCAGTAGCGATGGAACACGAACTGGATCCACAGGCTCTGGCCACTCGATTGCGCGACGGACTCCGCGTTCAGCACGAATTGCTCCATCGTCGAGAGCTTCGTCGCCTTCTTGGCGTTGGGCGGCGTGCGCGTTGCGAACGCATCAGCCGGCGGGATCGTCTCGCCCACCTTGTTCTTGCCCACGTGGATCGAGACGCCCGAAACGGTGCGCGCACTTGTGTAGCCGCACGACGCCACGATCTCCTCACTGGTCGCGTCGTAGGAACCGAACGGATACGCGAACGAGGTCACGTCGAACCCCCAGCTGGTCAGGGTGTGTGGTCGTCGCAGACCTCGGCGGTCGCGTCGATGACCGAGAGCGGCTGGATGTTCGCGTGGTCGACGGTGTGCCCGCCGATCTCGTTGCCGTCGCTCGCCAGGAGCTCCAGCTGCCTCCGGCTCATATGGTCGGCGTCGCCGATGAAGCCGCTGTTGATGAAGAAGGTCGCGTTCATGTCGTGGTCGCTCAGCACTGTGCGTGCGTCGAACTGATCCAACGTGCCGTCGTCGAATCCGATCGTGACCACCACCGGCGTCACCGCGTGGGCGGTGAGCACCGGCTGGCTCCATCCGATCGACGTCGCGATCAGGGCGATCGCCGCCACGATCGTCGCTCGTCGTGCGCGCTTCATGTGTCCTCCCTTGGTTCGGTCATCGGCCCGCCATCTGCCGCGCGAACGCGAGCGGCGAGCTGGCCGTGAGGTCGATCGCGGGTTCCACGGTGGAGAAGGATTCCGCATCGTCTCGGAACTTCGCGCCGCTGCCGTTGAAGGCGGCGAACACGTCGATGCCGTCGGGCGGGCACGCCACCATGCCGGCGAGCGAGCCCTGGTACAGGGTGCCGTTGGGCCCCTCGACGACGGCGCCGGCCAGGATCGGGGGCGACCCGTCGAGCGAGCCGATCAGGTTCGTGACCTGATGCTGCATGCAGTGGGGGAACGTGGAGCCGCTCCCGACGATCAGCGAGGTTCCCCATGCGTTGGCGCCGAGGATGTTGTCGAGCCAGCGCACGCGCCAGTCGGCGTACCGATCGGTGCCGCTCAACTCGTCGTACTCGCTCGCCATCACCGACAGACCGGCGCCGTGCGACGTCGTGTCCCACGATGCCCACGGGAACCCGAACCCGAAGGGATCGGTGGCCGCTTGCGCGAGCGCGCCGTCGAGCGCCTTCGCGATGTCGGCGAGCAAGGCCGCCTGCGTCGTCTCCAGACCGGCGGGGTTCCCTGCGGCCCGGATCGCGCGGTGGAGGTCGTAGTGCGCGAACCCGGACACGTCGTAGAGGTTGAGCGTGTCGGCCGCGTCGAACGAACTCTGCATGTACTGCGACGCCCAGTGCGCGGCGTCTTCCAGGTAGTCCCTCGAGGTGTGCGGCACGCCGGCTGGGCAGCCCGGTCGCCGCGGTCGCCATCGCCAGCTCGGTCGCGCCGAGCTCCATGTCGCTCAGCCACTCGTCCTCGGGGTAGAAGCTGAACGGGATCACGGTCAGCAGGTCGCCGGAGGGCGTCGTGTCGGCGAGGTCGTAGACATGCGCGCCGGCCAAGAGGCATCGGTTCGCGAGCGCCGTGTTGGACGCACGGAACACCTGCGAGCACTCCGCGAACGCGGCAGCGAGGCGGCCGGCGAGATTCGGGCTGATCGGGGCGCCCGGCGGCGCGGCGCGGAAGACCGGGCGGTGACGGATGTAGCGATAGCGTGCGTCTGTGCCGCCGAACGCGTCGTCGTCTTGCGGCAGTCGCCAGATGTCGTGATCGCCCACGATGCCCGAGTTCCCGGAGCCGATCCCCACCTGGTAGTAGAGCGTCGACGTCCGGTCGTTCCACATGCGCAGCAGGAACCGCACGCCGAACCGAGCCTCGTCGGTGAAGTTGGAGGTCGAGGACCCGCGTCCCATCTGCGCCGGGAAGTCGCGCACGCCGGCCAGCAAGAGATCGACCGTGTAGCTCGTCGTCTGCACGAACTTGATGTAGTCGCCGGCGTCCCACCAGCCGCCGGACGCGTCGATCCTGCTGTCGAGCGGCGAAGATCGCCCGAGAATCGGCCGCTCGCGTTCGCGTGCGGCGTGAGGTAGGTCATCGCGTTCACGTCGTGCAGGTGCGCCGGGGCGGTCCGGAGGGTCGACGGGATGTAGCTCGCGCCGTCGCGCTCGTTCCGGTAGAAGCTCAGCGCGTTCGTCAGGCTCCGCGCATACAGTTCGGTTCCCGTTCCGATCCGGAAGGACGGCGACGTCGCCGGGATCGCGCCCGCCACCTGGATGGTGTACGTGCCCGCGGTTGAGAGCGCATCGAAGTCGATCGGGTACACGTGTGTGTACGTCTTGCTCCAGCGACCGAGGTCCGCGCCGACCGTGCCGGTGAACGCCGGGCTGGCGCCCGTGCGGACCGTGAAGGTCGCCCCGGTCTGGTCATCGGTCGAGAGCAGATAGGCGCGCTTCGAGACCGCGGTCGGATACCCGACTTGGTTCACTCGCACGTGCGCGGATCCGGCGGGTGCGGCGATGGATGGCGTTGCGGCCGGGAGCACTGCGTATGCGAACGGCAACAGCAGCGCCAGCGCCGCCGTGCGACGGAGCCGTCGCTTGGGTCGCAACAATCCTCCCAGGGGGCCGGGCGGGCGAGTGATCGCCCGCGAGGGGTTGCGCGATCGTAGGGCCGGGCTACGGATCGGGTCAAGGTCGTGGGGTGCAGGAGCGATCGCCCTACGTCGTCTTCTGGGTCCGCCCCTCTACATCCGTAGGCTGATTGACGGATGTGTCCCGATGGGACAGGGTGATGCCTAATCAGTAAAGGGAGGGTTTCGTATGTCGCGCAGTCACGCCCCCGGCCCCCGCTGGGGCGCTCGGCGGATCGCATCGATCGCGGTCGTAGCCGGCTTGGCCGTGTTGGCCGCTCTGGCGCCGGCGGTGGCCCCGGGGTCGCCGGTCTCGCGCGCGCAGGCGGTGAGCCCGCCCAACGTCATCCTGGTCCTCACGGACGACATGCGCTGGGACGAAGCAGGTGTCCCCACGGCTCTCAACGAGACGTTCCCGCAGGGGTACCTGCCCGTGATCAAAGGACGGCTGGCGACCAACGGCTTCTACGCCAAGAACGCGTTCGTCGTGAACTCCCTTTGCTGTCCCAGCCGCGCCTCGATCCTCACGGGCAACTATTCGCACACCACCGGCGTGTGGAACAACGTGAACCAGCTGGGCAAGGGCGGGTGGCTCGCCTTCAAGCCGAAGGAGGGGTCGACGCTCGCGACCTGGTTCGATGCGGCCGGCTATCAGACGGCGCTCGTCGGGAAATACCTCAATGGCTACAACTCGTTGACGTACGTCCCGAAGGGCTGGGACCGGTGGGTCGCGTTCGTGACCAAGACGATCGGCTACTACAACTACACGCTCAACCTCGATGGCCACTCGACGAAGAGCTACGGGTCGGCGGCAGCGGACTACTCCACCGACGTGTTGGGCACCTACGCGAGCGACTTCATCCGGTCGGCAGATCCGGCGAGCCCGTTCTTCCTCTACTTCACGCCCTACGGTCCCCACGGTCCGTACACACCTGCGCCCCGGGATGCCGGCACGCTCACGGGCTATAACCCCGCGATGCCACCCAACGTGGCCGAGGCAGATGTCTCGGACAAGCCGGCCTTCATCCGGAAGCGGGCAGCGACGGGCACCGGCTGGAAGGGGAGCAAACGGCGGCAGATGGAGATGATGATGTCCATCGACGACGCGATCGGCGGGATGCTTCAAGCGCTAAGTGACACGGGTCGGCTCAACAACACCATCATCTTGTTCACGTCCGACAACGGATTGTCCGGTGGTTCCCACCGATGGACGACCAAGAAAGTCGGCTGGGACGAATCGATCCGAGTGCCGATGATCGCGTGGGGACCGGGTATCGACCCCGGGACTTCGAGCAACCAGCTGGTGCTCAACATCGACATCGCGGACACCCTCAGCGACCTCACCGGCGTGCCGGTGCCTGCGACAGACGGCGCCTCGTTCGCGTCGCTGCTGTCGTCCGGGACCAGCCCGATCCACTCCATCTTCGCGATCGAACGGCTCGTCGACCCAACGGATCCGCCTTCGTATTGCGGGGTCAGGACCGATCGGTACAAGTACATCCGGTACTCGACCGGCGAGGAGGAGCTCTACGATCTGCAGTCGGATCCGTGGGAGATGAACAGCCTGCACGCCGATCCGTCGATGGCGACCGTCAAGGCGAACCTGTTGGCGCAGACCAAGCAGCTCTGTAACCCGCCACCGCCCGGCTACTCCTTCGGCTGAGCTCCGACCGTTCGATCAGGGGCAGGACACGACCGTGTCCTGCGGATCGGCCGAGCACGTGTCGCTGCCGGCCTTCCCGTCGAGCTTGTCGTTGCCTTGCACTCCGTCGACCCCGAGCAACGTGTCGGCGCCGCCGCCCCCGATCAGCGTGTCTGCACCGCCGCCGCCGGTGAGGCGGTCGTCTCCGCCGAGCCCGCTCAGAGTCTCGGCCCTCGAGCTTCCCCCGAGGACATCGTTGGCGGCGGAGCCCTGCACGACCTCGATGCCCGTCACGGCATCCGTCCCTTGGCCTGTTGCCGTGCCGGCTGTCAGGTCGACCGTCACCGCGAGCGGCAGTGTGAACCGGACGATGTCCCTGCCGGCGCCGCCGTCAACGGAATCGTCACCAGCCCCGGGATCAAGCGTGTCGTTCCCCGCGCCACCGTCCAGCGCGTCGTTCCCGTTGCCACCCAAGAGGACATCCGTCCCATCGCCGCCAAGCAGGGTGTCCCGACCACCGAGGCCGTCGATCGTGTCGTTGCCCGCGAGTCCGCAGATCACGTCGTCTCCAGCGGTCCCCGTCAGGAGTTCGCCGGCCGCGGTGCCCGTGATCGTGCACGGCGATGGTGGTGGCGGGCCCGACGAGATCAACTGCAGCGGCCCCTTGGCGGTGAGACCGAAGCCGTTGGTGACGATGAACTCGTCCGCCCCGTCGCCGTTGCTGTCGATCGGCTCCACCGTGTCGCCGCATCCCTGGGTGGCTTGCGGGAGCGGGATTCGCTGAAGGACGCGCCGGTTCCGTCGCCCAGGAGCAGGACATCGGGGTCGTTCAGGTTGTTGCGACACGTCTGCACGACGTACAGATCGAGTGCGCCGTCCCCTTGGAAGTCCCCTGCGGCCACCCACTCACCCGCCGTGAGCGTTCGCGAGAACGTCACCGGCCCGAACGCTCCTGCACCCTGGGGCAGCACCCTGAGCTTCGACTTCGTGACGAGTGCGAGGTCGAGCTTGCCGTCGCCTGTCAGGTCGGCGAGTCGCGCGTTGTGCAGGCCGTTGACGAGCGCCGTGAGGCCCCACGCGTCGCTCACGTCGACGAAGCGTGTGCCATGGTCGTTGAGATAGAGGTGCAGCTTCGTCTTGCCGCAGACGAGCAGGTCCTCCCAGCCGTCCCGGTTGACGTCGGCGGCTTGGACGCAGAGGCCGCCGACCTCGACGTCGAGGCCATAGCTCGGAGCCGGTGTGAACGCGGTGCCTCCGTCGTTGAGGTAGAGGTGGTTGGGCACCGGTATGCCGTCCTGCCGTGGGTACTGGTTGCCCACGAACAGGTCGGGATAGGCATCGTGGTTCACGTCGAGGAAGGTGTCGGTCCTTCCCCGACCGTACGGATCGGTCACCCCGAACTGGGCAGCCCGGTTGATGAACCCACCGGCGGCCTGTTGGATCCAGAGTTCCTTGAGGCTCGTCCCGGTTCCCGAGCTCGCGCCCAGTGAGCAGTACAGGTCGAGCCGGCCGTCGACGTTCGCGTCGCCCCACGCGCAGTCGTGGCGGTCCTGTTGCTTGAACGTCCCCCCGTACACCTCCGTGAACACCCCGCCGTCGTTGCGGTAGAGCTTGGAAGGCATCTCGTTGTGGAGGACGTACATGAGGTCAGGATCGCCGTCGGCGTCGTAGTCCCCGACGTTCGTGCTCCACGACTTCGATACCTGCGACAGCCCGGCCTCCGGAGCGATGTCCGTGGCCGATGCGGGCTCGGGTGGCGCGGCGACGACAGGTTGGGCCGGGGCGAGGACGCACATCATCGCGAAGACGGATGCTCCTGCCACCGCGTGCATCCACGATCGTGCGGAGTGTTGCTTCGGGGGATGTCTCACTTCAACGACACCGTAGCGCATCGTGGGGTTGCACGCGAACGGCACGATCGATGCTCGGCCGGTCGGCGAGAGATGTCGCAGGATGCCCCTATCCTGGGGTGACATGGATTGCACTGTCTGTGGCTCTCCGCTGCCTGAAGGGGCGCGCTTCTGCCCCAGTTGTGGCGCGCTCGTCAATCAGGGGACCGCGACCAGCGAGCGCAAGATGGTCACCGTCTTGTTCGCCGATCTGGTCGATTCGACCGGGCTGTCCGAGCGGCTCGACGCGGAACGCGCGCGCGAGGTGCTCGGCAGGTTCTACGACGTCACCGTCGACGAACTCGCCGCACTCCGCGGACGCCCGGAGAAGTTCATCGGCGACGCCGTTATGGCCGTGTTCGGGCTCCCGCAGGTGCATGAGGACGACGCGCTCCGCGCGGTGCGGGCCGGGCTCGCGATCCGGGCGCGCGTCGCTCGCCTGTGCGAGGAACTCGGGTTGTCGGAGCCCCTCCAGATCCGCGTCGGCGTCGCATCGGGTGAGGCAGCCACGGGCACGGGACCGGAGGACCAGCTCCTCGTGACCGGGTCGGTCGTCAACACCGCGGCGCGGTTGCAGACAGCGGCGGCGCCGGGGGAGGTCCTCGTTGGTTCCACCACGCGGGCCCTGACGGACACCGCTGTCATGTTCGGCGTGGAGCGGCGCGTGGAGGCCAAGGGCTTCGCCGAGCCGCTCGCGGCGTTCCACGTGGAGGGTCTCAGTACGCGCTCGGTCCGCCGGACGATCCCGTTCGTCGGGAGGGCCGACGAGCTGGCGATGCTCCGGCGGTCGTTCTCCCGTGTGATCGCGACCTCGACGCCGCTGCTGTTCACCCTGGTCGGCGAGGCAGGGATCGGGAAGTCACGGCTCGCAGCGGAGTTCCTCGCCGGGCTCGACCCCGAGGGCACGGTCCTGGTCGGGCGGAGCCACCTGGGTGCCGACAGCGCGACGTTCGCGCCGGCCGCCGCCATGGTTCGCGAGGTCGCCGGGGTCGACGACGAGGACGCCACCGACGTCGCCGCCGAGCGGCTGCGCGAGCTGATCGGTCGGGTCTGCGTTCCGGGCCGCGACGACCGCACGATCGATCGGTTGCAGGCGCTCGTGGGACTCTCGGGGCCGCGCCGAGACGAGTCCGCCTTCGTCAACGATGTGCGGTCCGGCTTCTTGGCGCTGATCGAGGGTCTCGCGAACGAGCGGCCCGTCACCCTGTTGTTCGAGGACGCGCACGCGCTGCGGCCGCAGATGCTCGATCTGATCGAGCGCATCGCCGCCCGTGGCCGTCGAGGTCCTGGGCGGGTGTTGGTGCTGGTCACGGCCCGCAACGAGTTGCTGGACGAACGGCCCGTGTGGGGGACCGGCGCGAGCAACCAGGTGTGCGTGCGCCTCGAACCGTTGCCCGACGGCGAGGCTGCCGAACTCGCTCGCCAGGCGGGTGGGGGCAAGCTCGACGACGCGCAGGCAGGCTCCGTGGTCGGCCGAGCGGGCGGCAACCCCTTCTTCATCGTGGAGTCCACCGGCATGCTGCTGCGCGAGGGTCCGTCGCTCGACGGTGAGTCGTTGATCCCGCCGACGGTGCAGGCGATGGTCGCCTCGCGCTTGGACGGCCTGCCGCCGGAGCAGCGTGACCTCGCTCGTCGGCTCTCGGTCTATCGGTACGACTTCGACCTCGACGAGGTGGCGGTCGTCGCCGATGTCGGTGAAGCTGAGCTCGAGGAACTGATCGACGCCGAGATCATCGTCCGTGAGGAGGCCGCAAGCCCGCCCGTGTGGCGCTTCCGGCACGACGTTCTGCGCGATGTCGCGTACGCGAGCCTGCCGAAACGGGAGCGGGAGCGGTCGCACACGACGATCGCCGAGCGGCTGCAGGAGGCCGGCGCCGTGACATGGGCGGCCGAGCACCTCGAGGCCGCCGCGATCGCCGCACATGACATGGATCCTTCGAACCGGGCCCCCATCGACCGGGCGGTGGACGCCCTCGTGGCTGCAGGCGATCGCGCTCGTCGGCGCATGGAGAGCCGATCGGCGCTGGACCTCTACCTTCGCGCGCTGCATCTCGCCGGGTCGGAGGATCGCTGGGGCGTGCGCGAGGCGCGTGCGCTCGCCGGGATCGGCGAGGCGCGCTATTGGCTCTCGGAATACGCGGTCGCAACCGAGGCGCTCGAGCGCGCGATCGAACTGGGGACCGAGCTCGAGGACGACTGGACGCTCGCGATGGCGCTTCGCTACCGGGGAGACATCGCGATCAACGTCGACGCGGATCTGGTGGCGGCCGAAGCGCTGTTGGCGCGGTCCGTCGCCGCGGCGGTCCGTCTGAACGAGCCGTGGGCGATCGCGCGCTCGCTCCTGTTCCAGGGCTGGGTCCCGTGGACGCGAAACAACTTCGAGGAGTCCGGCGACATCTGGCGACGCGCTCTTCAGACCGCGCGCGACGGGGACGATCGGTGGGCGGAGATCCGCGCGCTGACGTCGCTGTCCATCAACCACTCGCAACTGCATGAGGAGGACGTCGCGCTCGCGCTGATCACCGAGGCTCAGGAGCTGGCCGATCGGATCGGCGACCAGTTCAGCGTCGCGATGACAACGACCCAGCGCGCTCGTGTGGACGCCGACATGGGGCGATTCGACGAGGCGATCCCGCGGCTGGACGCCGCGATCGCCACGTTCGGCGACCTCGGCGCCCGATGGGAGCTCGCCGACGCAACGGCGGAACGCGGCGTGACGAAGCGCGAGATGGGGTTGCTCGACGAGGCCGAAGAGGATCTCCAACGGGCCATCCGGCTTTCTCAGGAGCTCGGGGAGCGGCAACTCGCCGGATGGACGTGGCGAGCGCTCGCCCGGGTGTCCGAGAAGCGCGGGGACGAGGATCAGGCGGCCGAACGGTTCAAACTCGCGGAGCAGGCCGACGCCCAGCAAGCTCACTGAGAAAGCAAGTAATCGGCATTACACCGGAATGTCCCCGATCTGCCGAGCGTTCTCACCTGTGCGACGACGATCCGGAGGTCCGACAGCCATGACCGAGCTACACACCGAATCCCTTCCCCTGCTTCCGTTGACGACGGGCGTGGTCCTGCCCGGCATGATCGTGACCCTCACGATCGAATCGCCCGAGGCCGAGGCCGCCGTCCAGGCAGCAGCGCACGGCGAGCTGATCCTGGTCCCCAGGATCGACGGCCGCTACGCGAGGGTCGGGACGATCGCCAAGATCGAAGAGGAAGGCCGCGTCCGCGGTGGTGCAGACGCCGTCGTGATCCGCGGCCTGCACCGGGGCATCCTCGGGGTGGGCGTGCCCGGGACCGGTCAGGCGACCTGGGTCCAGATCGAGCCGGTGCATGACGACGAGCCCTCGGCGCGCGCCACCGAGCTCGCCCGGGAATATCGAGCGACCCTGGAGAACATCGTGGAGTCGCGCGGGGTGCCGCAGGTGGCGGAGTTCCTTCGTGGCATCTCGGATCCCGGACAGATCGCGGACATGGCCGGCTACTCGCCCGACATCAGCTTCGAGCGCAAGGTCGAGGTGCTCGAGACGATCGACGTCGAGACCCGTTTGGAGATGGTGCTCGCATGGGCCCGCGACACGCTCGCCGAGATCGACTTGAAGGAACGCATCCGCGGCGAGGTGTCCGAGAACCTCGAGAAGCGTCAGCGCGAGGTGATCCTCCGCGAGCAGATGGCCGCGATCCGAAAGGAACTCGGCGATGGCGGCGACGAGGATGCCGCCGACGACCTCCGAGCGAAGATCGAGGAGTCGGGCATGCCCGACGCGGTCCGCGAGCAGGCCGAGCGTGAGCTCGCTCGGCTCGAGCGCACGTCGGAGCAGTCGCCCGAGCACGGCTGGATCCGCACCTATCTGGATTGGTTGATCGAGGTGCCGTGGGCCGTGCGGACCGACGACCAGTTGGACATCGCCGAAGCACGCACCGTGCTCGACGCCGACCACGAGGGCCTCGAGGACGTGAAGGATCGGATCGTCGAGTACCTGGCCGTGCGCAAACTCCGTCAGGAGCGCGGGCTTGCCGACGTCACCGGGCGCGGCTCGGGAGCGATCCTCACACTGGTCGGACCCCCCGGTGTGGGCAAAACATCGCTCGGCGAGTCGGTGGCGCGCGCGCTGGGTCGGAAGTTCGTCCGCGTGTCGCTCGGCGGTATCCACGACGAGGCCGAGATCCGCGGGCACCGGCGCACCTACGTCGGCGCGCTACCCGGCCGGATCGTCCGCGCCCTGACCGACGCCGGCACCAAGAACCCCGTGATGATGCTCGACGAGATCGACAAGGTCGGCGCGGATTGGCGCGGCGACCCGTCGAGCGCTCTGCTCGAGGTGCTCGACCCCGCGCAGAACCACACGTTCCGCGATCACTACCTCGACGTCGACCTCGATCTGTCCGAGGTGCTGTTCATCGCGACCGCGAACATCGCCGAGACGATCCCACCGGCGCTGCTCGACCGGATGGAGGTCATCCGAATCGACGGCTACACCGAGGACGAGAAGGTCGCGATCGCGCGGAAGCACCTGCTGCCGCGACAGATCGAGCGCAACGGCTTGCGTGACGACGAGGTCGAGGTGACCGACGACGCGTTGCGCGCGATCGTCGGTGACTACACGCGCGAAGCGGGCGTGCGGAACCTCGAGCGCGAGCTCGGAAAGCTGCTGCGGAAGGTCGCGACCGCGGTTGCCTCGGCCGACGCAGCCGACCCCATCCGCGTCGAGGGCTCCGATGTCCGTACGTATCTCGGTCGGCCGCGCTTCTTCTTCGAGGCCGCCGAGCGTACGGCCGTGCCCGGCGTCGCGACCGGGTTGGCGGTGACCGGCACCGGCGGCGATGTGCTCTTCGTCGAGGCGACGCGCGAAGACGGGGACCAGAACGACGCGCTGACCCTCACCGGGCAGCTCGGCGACGTGATGAAGGAGTCGGCGCAGATCGCGCTGTCCTACGTTCGGTCCCACGCGTCCGACCTCGAGGTGGACCCCTCGAAGCTGCGCGGTCGATTCCACGTGCACGTGCCCGCGGGCGCAGTGCCGAAGGACGGCCCGAGCGCGGGCGTCACGATGACCACCGCGCTGGTGTCGCTGCTGACCGGAGTGCCGGTGCGGGCGAGCGTCGGGATGACGGGCGAGGTGACCCTGCAGGGCCGCGTGCTGCCGATCGGCGGCGTGAAGCAGAAGGTGCTCGCCGCGCACCGCGCCGGCTTGACTGAGGTCATCCTGCCCAAGCGCAATGAGGGCGACCTTGACGACGTGCCGGAGCAGGTGCGCGAGCAGATCACGTTCCATCCGGTCGACGACGTGCGCGAGGTGCTCGCGATCGCGCTGCGTGCCGACGAGTCATCGGTGGCGATCGACGCCGCGTAGCCGAGCGCTACGTGTCGCGCGGATCGGGTCGGTCGAGGTTCCAATGCCGCACGACCGAGCAGAGCCACCGACCCTCGCCGAAGGGCGCGAGCGCGAATCGGCCGATGGCTCGCTGCCCCCCTTCGTGGTCGGAGTACAAGACTTCGACCGCGAAGACACGAGGTGATCGAACCGCCTCGCGGAGCGTTTCGTACTCGGGATCGTCAGGATCGCGGAGCGCCGCCTGCCAGAAGCCGATGTCGTCGCCGGGGACGTAGAGGTCTCGCAGCTGTCGCCGGAACTCCTCGGGCTCGGCGTGCGGGTGCGGATCGTGGAGTTCCTCCAGGAACAGGTGCCACCCATGGATCACGGCGATGCCCGATCCGGAGTTGCGCAGAGACATCGCCAGATGGATGGTCCCGTCCGTCTCCTCCGCCGTGGCGCCGGCCCCACTGAGCTTCGCCCAGTGCTCGTCGCCCCACATGATCTTCTGCTCGGAGTCGTCGAGACGGGACGGCATCAGGAGCGGCCTGATGCCGATCTGCATCGAGTACTCGGCGGTCCGAGCCGCGCGGTTCGCGGCCCGGACCGCAACGAAGGTTGCGAGCGCAAGGACTAGCGTTCCCAGGGCCGTCAGGAGTTGCGCGGCCGTCGACCAGTCGGACATCCACGTGAGGATATCGTCGGTGCAGTCACGCTTGGTCGATCGGGAACTCGATCTCGGTCTCGGCCTTGTCCATCCCGACCACCTGCGGGTCGTTCAGGTAGTACTCGCGCGGCGGTCCGACGACGTGATGGCCGTGCTCGGTGATCCACTCGCCGAGTGCCGCATACGCGGCCCCGGACCCGTCGTAGGGCCCCACATGCGTGGTCGTCGCCATCCTTCCGCCAGGAAGGGTCGTAACCGTGATCTCGTCGGACGGATCGAACGGGCGAGCCACCGGCACGAACATCTCGATGTCCGCGACGCCGCCATCCATCTGATAGATCACCATCCCGGGCATGCCTTCTCCGTGGCCGACCGGTTCCACGCACTCCCACAACCGACGGAATCCGTCCGGGATCGTGTCGCCGACCTTGGCGAAGTTCACGCGCCGCCGGATCGAGGCAACGAGCTCGTCCGGTTCATCCTTGATCAAGACGTCGTAGGGCACAACAACCACCTCCTGATCTCACGCTCGCACGGAGACGCTGGAGATGGGCCGCCGAACGTCCCGGTACGACCGAGCCCTCCGGGACGTTTCGACGCGTGCTACATGTTGGTCATCAGCTCGAGGACCTTGGCGTTGTTGTCGCTGACCAGCACGACTCGTGAGTCCGTCGCGAGGTAGGCCGCGCGCACGTTGACGCCTGCGCCGGCGATCGACCTCGCCATCGCACCCATCGTGCCGGGCTGGCTCGCGCCAGCGACCGGAGGACCGAGGATCGCGTCGGCTTCTGCTTCGACCGGGATGCCGGCGGCCTCGAGCGCCGACCGTGCGGCCGCACCGTCTTGTACGCAGACGTGGACGACGCCGCCTCCGCCGGTGGACATGCCGGCCAGACCTTCGATGTTGATCCCCGCGGCACCGAGCGCCTCGCCGACGCTCGCCATGCTGCCGGGGCGATCTTCCAGGGCGATCGTGAGATCGGTTGCCATGGATCCCTCCCTTGTCCAGACGAGATACCGGCATACGCCTCGGTCGTTACCGGGTCAAATCCGCGGAGGGCTGGGTTGGGCGCTCGGTGCTTCGTGGCCGGTTCGTGGACGTTGGAAGGGCGCAGGCCGAAGGTGGGCTCCTGGTTCCGCTTGGCACCCTCTGCGAGGGCATCCTCATTGAGGAGGCGCGAAGCACCAAGATCTCGATGCCGTTCAGCCGCTAGTCTCGTCAAAGGCCAAGATGATCGCGCAAGCTGGAGGCGTTTGACTCGCTTCCCGCGGGAGGAACATACTCATCGATCTCGGCGAGGAGGTCGGTCGATGTCCTGGAACCTGAAGGGAAGCTACTCCGAGACTTGTTCATGCGAGCTGATGTGCCCCTGCAACCTCTCGTTCGATCACGGCGCTACCTACGACTTCTGTCGCGTGACCCTGGTGTTCAACATCCGGGAGGGTGAGATCGAGGGGACGGACGTCGGCGGCATGAAGGTGGTGGCGATCGCGGACACCCCGAAGGTCATGACCGAGGGGAACTGGCGGCTGGGGATGTTCGTCGACGAGCGCGCCACCGACGAGCAGTTCGACAAGCTGGTTCAGGTGTTCGGCGGACAACTCGGCGGACCGATGGGGGCGCTCGCTCCCTTCGTTGGCGAGATCCTCGGTGTGGAGCGTGCCGCCATCGATGTCAGCGATGATGGTCTGCATCACAGCGTTCGCGTCGGCGACGTGATCGCTTTCGAGATCGAGGACATCGTGCCGTTCGGCGTCGAAACGGGTGAGCCGATCCGGTTCGATGGCATGTTCCATCCGGTCGGCTCGAACCTCACGATGGCAGAGGCCAAGAGCTCGAGGATCAACGCTTTCGGCATCCAGTTCGAGGGCAAGAGCGGTCTCTCGACGTCGGAGTTCACCTGGGCCGCGTGAGGTCCACGTGAGCACGGGGCCGAGGTGTAGCCGGTCGACGACGTGACCGACGTCGAGCACGAGCAGAGCGAGGCGGCGGCCGCCAGATCGATCCCGTTCCGCCAGGTCGCGCCGGCGTGGGGTGCGCTGCTCTTGCTCGCCGTGCTCGCGTGGGTGGTCACGATCGACCAGGCGCGCGGGATGGGCGTCGGACTCGGCACGATGGGGCTCGCGCTCGTTCCCTTCCTCGCACTCTGGGTCGTGATGATGGCCGCCATGATGTTCCCGTCGGTGGCGCCGGTCGCGATCATGTGGTCGAAGGTGATCCGCGCGACGAGCGATGGATGGCGGCGGGCATGGCGCCTCTCCTCGTTCGTGGCCGGGTACCTCGTGGCGTGGGCGGCGTTCGGTGTCGCTGCCTATCTGGCGCTGTGGGGGACGCAGAGGATCATCGAGGCGCGGCCCGGCTCCGCTCCCTGGTTGGGGGCGGCCGTCTTCGTGGTGGCCGGCATCTATCAACTGACTCCGGCGAAGCAGGCGTGCCTGCGGCACTGTCGCTCCCCGATGTCGGCGTTGCTGCATTACGGCAACTTCCAGGGCCCGGCGAAGGATCTTCGGGTCGGGATCCATCACGGGTTGTACTGCGTCGGTTGCTGCTGGGGCTTGATGCTCATCCTGATAGCGGTCGGCGTGATGAACATCGGTGCGATGGTGGCCCTCGCGGTGATCATATTCGTCGAGAAGATCTGGCGGCACGGCGCCGGACTCTCGCAGGTGGTCGGAGTCGCGTTCCTCGTGATGGCCGCGCTCGTACCCTTCGTTCCCTGGCTGTTGCCGGGACTCAAGTCGTCGATGTCTGGCGGGATGTAGCTGTGCCTAGCTGCCGATTTGTGGACTCCAGCCCTCCGACCGGTCAGAGGTTCGAGTCTGTTAGCGGTTCCTTCTCCTGGCGAGGCATGAGGACGAGCCCTAACGATCAAGAGCCGGCATTCCAAGCTGCGTTGGGCGCTCCGTCTAGTCTGCGACTGTAATGACAACGTTGCCCGTCTTCCGCCCTGTCTCGACATACCGATGTGCGTCTCGCACGTCTTCCAGTCGGTAGTGCCTGTCGATGACAGCCCGAAGCTCTCCTGCTTCCATAAGGTCCCGAATGAACATGAGATCCTCGGTCGCCTGCGATGCCGTGGTTGACCGAACCGAGACGTAGGCTCCATCCTTCGCCAACACACGCGAGCGCTTGATGCGCCTATCGGGTGCCCGACCGACAGCGTCGAAGATGACGTCGTACGTTGCATCGTCTTCTGTGAAGTCGTGCTTCGTGTAGTCGATGACCGTGGAGGCACCCAAGGACCTGACCAGCTCGGCACTCGACGTGCCACACACGGCGGTGACTTTCGTCCCGAAGTGTGTTGCGAGCTGCACCGCGAAGGTCCCGACACTGCCGGATGCACCGTAGACGAGGACCGTCTTCCCAGCCGCGATGTTGGCCCGTCGAAGGAAGTAGAGCGCGGTCAATGCGCCTATTGGAACGGGGGCCGCCTCATCGAGCTTGATCGTGGCCGGCACTGTCGCGATCAAACCCGTTTAGGAACGCAGATGTACTCCGCAAGACCTGCGTCAGCCCGAGGTGGAGCCGAAGACGACCCAACGTTCAAGCGCGTGATTTTTCCTTCCAGGGCAGGCGCGACGGGGTGGCACCTCGCCCTTGGTGGAGGCGGGTCTTGGAAGGGGGCGGCACCGAGGGGGGGTGCTGATCTTTTGGGGGGGAGGGGGGGGCCAAAGAAGGGATGAGAGGGGGGGCGGGGCGGGTGGGGGAGAAGAATAGAGAGGGGGGTCGAAAGGCGTTCTACTCTGGGGGGAGGCGTGGGGAAGAGAGGGGGGGCAGGGGGAGTGATCCGACAGAGAAGGGACCGCCTGACCGCAGCTCGCATCGTTTCGTCGTTTCGTGCCAATGAGTCATCGTGTTCCGGTGGGCGTGCCCTAAGGACGTGTAGGCCAAAGAAGGGGGGGGAAGGGGCGGGAGAAGAGAAGAAGGGAAGAGAGGGCGCGGGGTCGTTGTATTGACAGTGATCTGCCCGCATGCAGGAACAGCGCGGCACCGAAGAGCAACGCACCGGAAACCATAACGATGCCGCCGAGAGTCCGGCGGCCCGCCCTGAGAATGGTCATGGCTTAAGCATCGTTCGCAACCTCACCCGATCCGCGCAATCCTCCTCGGGCGGGGTCCGCGTGCCAATCCCTAGATGAGTGACACGCGCAGCTGGGAGACAGGCCTCGGTCACCTTGAATCCGCGGAGGACGCAATACTTAGGCAGTCGCCTCTCCGTCGGTCACCAGCACTTCCTTCACATACTCCCGGCTGTGTTGGTCCCAGAGCCGGATCGACTCCGGACTGAGTCGGAAGTTGGTCTGTCCGTTCTCGTACATCCGTTCGACGTCCTCTGGATATGTCTTCGCTACCCAGGCGGCGAATGGGTCCCACATCTGGACGTGGAACTTCTGGATGTTCCAGTACCAGGAGGTTTCCACGATCTCTGAGCCACGAACGGTGATCACGAATTCGCTGTCGCTGAATGGGCCTCGGTCGAGCTCATCGGATCGCAGACCTTGCCAATCGAACGAGCACACGACCGTGGTATCGGTGGGTACGGCAGCCTCAAGCGCCTCACACGAGGTGATCGTCTGTTTCCAGCCGAAGGCCTCAAGGAAGGTGGTCAACACCGACAGACTCTCCGAGTCCGCCTCGGGATAGCCTCCCATCCCCGTGAGGTCGGCGTCGTCGGACAGATAGGTTATCGCCCGCTCCGCGTCGAACCTTCCGAACGCGTCGAGAAAGCTCCTGGCGACCTCCACTGCCGGATCCACAGGGTTGATCACCGAGGGCTCGGTGCCTGGGCGAGGCGCCGGTGACCTAGTTTCTTCGTAGGCTGCGAAGACGGCACCGACGGCGAGCGAAGCGATCACCGCGACGACGACCAGGGTGCTCATCCGCCGGTGCGCTTCCTTTCGCTCCCGCCGCCGAGCAAGGCCTTCGAGCGTCAGGTCGCCGATCGGAGAAAGCGATCGTGCTCGCTCCAGGTCGCTGCGGTTCATGTCGGCATCCCCTCCTTCAGGCTCGCTCGGCCCCGAGCGGCGAGGACGCGCACGGTCGATGGCCGAACGCCGAGCGCCTTGGCTGCTTCCTCCGAGGTCATATCGAGCAGATCGACGAGCACAAGTGCAGCTCGTTGGCGAGGTGTCAGCGAGGAGAGCGCGTGGATGACGACGTCCCGAGACTCGACGCCCGACGTGTCGTCATCCGCTGGGATGGCGTGAACCACCCTCCGCAGAGCGACCGCTGCCCTTCGCCCCCGGCTCCGCCAGAGGTTCCAGGCGGTCCGATGCAGATAGCCCGCCGGGTCGTCCATCGTGCCGACCGTCGACCACGCTCCCACAGCTTCAAATAGGCGTCTTGTGCGATCTCCTCGGCCTCGTGGGTGTTGCGCGTCACCAGCCACAAGGCACCGGTCAGATCCCGGTTCGTCTTGAGGAAGAACTCCTCGAACGTCGCCGCGGATGTCGTCTGCCCTACCGTCCCGCCGATCAAGGGCTCATCCACTCCATGAACCAAGAACGCCTGAGGTGACTCGGAGCGTTTACGTCCGTAGGGATCGCCCTCTCGAGGGGATGGTCCACTCCTTGACTAGGCTCGCACGATTTGGGCATGGACGAGCCATCACGTCTGATCCAAGCTGTCCATCGGTGCCTTCGTCGTCATCGCGATCGTGTAGCACCACGCTGCTGACCTCGGCGCGGGAGCGCTGAGGTCGAGACAGTTACCGCTCTCGGACCGCGTAGGTCAGGTGGGTCACCCGCTGCGTCGGCTCCGCACGGACCGGCTCCAGGGCCACGCGGCGCGCGTCCACGCCCTCGAACAGGCGGATTCCGGAGCCGAACAGCACGGGTGAGAGCGCGATCGAGAACTCGTCGATCAGGCCGGCGTTCACGTACTCGAGGATGGTTGCGCCGCCGCCCGCGATGCGGACGTCCCGGTCGTCAGCGGCCTCGCGGGCCTGGTCGAGCGCGGGCTCGATGCCGTCGTTGACGAAGTGGAAGGTGGTCCCCACCCGAGCGCTCCCAGGGGTCACGCTTCTCGTGCGTCACGACGAAGACCGGCGTGTGGAACGGCGCCTCCTCCGGCCACGCCCGCTCGCCGGCGTCGAACATGCGCTTGCCCATCACGCTCGCGCCGGTGCGCTCGAACGTCTCCCGCACGATGTCGTGTCGCGCCCTTCCTCGCCGCCCTCGCCAAGCTTCAGGTCTTCCCGGAAGAACCGCTGCGGGAAGATCCACTGCTGCAGCTCCATCCACCGCTGCCCCATCAAGTCCTCGACGGACTCAGGCGCGATGAATCCGTCCAGCGACATCGACACGCTGAAGAACACCTTCCCGGCCATCAGTCCTCACTCCCTTCAGAGCCTTGTTCCCAGCCATCAGAGTCTGATCTCGAACGTGCGGAGGTCCTGCGCGGAGCTTAGGGCACTCGCTGCCGACCCTCCGCGTTGGGACACGAAGGCCGATTCCGAAACGTCCTACAGCCTTACACCTCGGCGTCGAGCTCTCCCGCGTGTGAAGATCGCCTACGCAGCACGCATTGCGTCAGCATCGGATACGAGACGGTGACGTGTGAACCTTCCCACTCGATCGAATACGGGAGGAGCAAATACCGTCATGACGGAGGATGAGGGACCTGGACGCAGCAGCAC